>NZ_JACVPF010000007.1 GCF_018882055.1 Polynucleobacter sp. es-MAR-4
TGCGCTATCGACTGCTACGGTCACTAGCGCAGCGAATGCCACAAGTAACGTCGGTAACTACACCTTAACGGCAAGTAACCAAACCATGAGTACTGGCTTGGTTGGTAACTACAACATTACTTACGCTACTGGTAACCTCACAGTCAACCCAGCTGATCTAACGATTACTGCTAATAGTGCTACGAAGAGTTATGGCGTTAATACCAATTTGACTGCAATTGGTTATGTCTCCAATGGTCTTATGAATAGTGAGACTATTGGAGACGTCACGCTTGCAAGTGCTGGTGCAGCCAATACTAGTGGCGTTGCTAGCTACAACATTGCTGTAAGCAATGCATCTGGTGGTACCTTTAATATCAGCAACTACAACATCACCTATAACAACGGTACGTTGACGGTCAACCCAGCCAATCTGACGATTACTGCTAACAGTGCCTCTACCCAATATGGTCTGGGCACTACTTTAGGTAATACCGCCTTTACT
>NZ_JACVPF010000001.1 GCF_018882055.1 Polynucleobacter sp. es-MAR-4
CTGGCCATGAGTTCAATGGAGCAAAGCGTTGATTGCCTGTCCCAGCTCCACCGCGACCATCGGCAATGCGATAGCTACCCGCAGAGTGCCAGGCCATACGAATCATCAGGCCGCCGTAGTGACCCCAATCTGCTGGCCACCAGGCTTGACTGTTGAGCAGCAACTCTTTCATGTCTTTCTTGAGTGCGCCTACATCGAGCTTTTTTAATTCATCTCGATAGTTAAATGACGGACCCATTGGGTTTGTCTTTGTATCTTGTTGATGAAGAATGTCTAGGTTCAGTGACTTTGGCCACCATGCCATTGGGGTGTTGCTGGATTCAGTATTGGCCCCGTGAGCAACTGGGCACATTCCTTGTGATGTCATTTAGATCTCCTAATAGGTAAATCATTTTTGCTTGGTTAAGCCGACCTGTTCAGACTAACTGATAAAGCTTTAATAGTCTGTGTGTTTGACGGTTTTTATTCGCCCGCCATAAATGCGATAAGAACATTCATAGAGAACTCCTCTTGGCGGACTCTGACTGCAAAATTGCAAGCAAGTCCTTTTCATATTGATGGTTGAGGAAGTACAAGCCTTCTGCAATCGTGGCCAATCTATTTTAGATTTTCATTTTTAACTCCTTTCATTGTGTGTTGCGATGGATTCATCTTGTTCTTAATGAAGTGATCTGTCTAATGAATTAATATGAAGTTGTTAATCTAATAAATAGATAATTAGTTGGCTAAGCCAATTCAGTAAAAGCCACGCTAGAGGGGCTCTTGTATGGCTGCCGTATCGTGCATAGCCAGTAAATCTTTTGGCAGCGTTGCTGCGACAAAAGCCAAATTGTTATGGCACTCAACGGCTGGTATAGGAGGGTTAACCCTTTTTACTCTACCATCATCTTTCGACGATTTTGTTGCTAGGAATTTTTTATTGTTCAATGCTTTAAGTGTGGCGTGAAGGGTCGCTTGGGGGCGATATGTTTATGGTGAATTAACTCACTAACATTAGTAAATTCATTTGCCCAATGTCTAAATGCGAAGGAGTCTAATGGCACTATTTCATGGCAAGTAAGGTTATGCTCCGCATTAATTGTGCTTACATGCCCATTAAAATACAGATATTTTTTCATGATTTTGTGTCTATTGCTGAAAGATGATTGAGATTGGGTCGTAATGCTGCTGAAGAAAATTGATCCACATGGGTTTGGGCTTTAGATTCAATGCGTACTGGTTGTGGTAAAAATCCCCCACCATTTCTAGCGGGGGACTGATCGCACATCATGGAGGTGAGTTGTCACAACGCAAGATCAATTTAATAGACGAGCGCGGATTGGTAAACCCCTTAAATGCGGGATATTTTGCCTGCGGATAATTGAGTAGAGTCCATAAACTTTTTCTCATTATTGGCATCACCAAAAGCCGTACCAATCATTTAGAAGGCAGGATTAAAAACTGCCTTGCCTGCATTCCCTTGGTAATTTTTCCCAGAAAGAATAATGTTTAGCCTAAATAAACTCCTTAAAACCGCCTTAATCCTGCTGGCGAGTCCAGGATTGCTAAGTGCCCAGGAATTCCCGCCTAAAAAACCAGTAACCATGATTGTGGGTTTTGCGGCGGGCGGATCGGCTGATACCGCTGCACGCGTCATTGCCAAAAAGCTCGGTGAAAATATTGGGCAAACTGTCGTAGTGGATAACAAGCCAGGCGCTGGCGGCAACATTGCCCATGCCGCTGTAGCTAATGGACCTCTTGATGGCTCCATGATTTTGTTGGGCTCAATTGGCCCGCTAACGATTGCGCCTCACATGATGAAGGTTTCCTATGATCCATTTAAGGATTTAGCGCCACTCACCATGGGTTTAATGTTCCCTAATATCCTGGTGGTACCAACTTCCTTGGGCGTTAAGAGTCTAAAAGAGTATGTGTCCCTTGCTAAAAAAGAGTCAGGTAAATTAACCTTTGCCTCCACTGGCAATGGGGCTGCATCACATCTACAGGGTGAGTTATTTAATAGCGTTGCTGGCATTGATGTTGTTCACGTCCCGTATAGGGGCGGTAACCCAGCAATGATTGATCTATTGGCGGGTAGGGTATCTTCCTTTTACGCCTCACCTTCTACGGCAGGACCATTTATTAAAGAAGGTAAATTAATTCCGCTTGCAGTAACGAGTGCAAAGCGTTCACCTTTTTATCCTAAAGTTCCAACGATTTCTGAATCTGGTTACCTAGGATTTGATTCCGCCAACTGGTATTCCTTTATGGCTCCAGGTAAAACCCCAATTCCTATTTTGGAAGCCTGGAATAAGGCTCTGGTAAAAACACTGAGGGATAAGGAAGTGATTGCCGCCTTGGGCGAGCATAACTTTAGCCCTGTACCAATGAGTAGGGATGAGCTCGCCAAGTTCATGGTGAGGGAATCCGCCACTTGGGGCAAGATTATTAAAGAAAAGAATATTCCAGAGGGTTAGGTTGGGAATCTGCCTTTTGGGTAGCGAGCATCCTAAATGGTGCTGCTGCAATCATGGCTTGGTTTGTGTTGTGCCCAAAGCGCTGTAAATTAATTGAGAACTCCGGTGGGGTCAAGGCAATGGCAACTGGCGTCATCGCCATCGATTGATGAAGCTGTCAAGTTAATAACTCCGGATTTGAAGCGTATAACATCACCCACTTTTATATCGCCCATTTCACCTCTTTCTAAGTTCTACTTTGTTAATAGTTCTTGCCGCCCTCGCTTGTTATAAATGCACTACATCACCAAATTAAAGTCTAGTTTTGCTTTGTAGACAGTCAAAATTTTCTAACTCTAACAGTGTGCTCTTTCCAAATCTTCAATAGTCACTAGCGCTTGTTTAATTAGTTCAACGGGAATTTCCTTGGAATCGATAAGGGCATTGAGGGCAATAATCGCTTGCTTTGCCGCCATTTCGCAGCCTGTTTTCTGGTAATTCAAGACCATTGCTAGGGCTCCTGAAGTATTTGACTCGATTTCATTGGGATCTCCATCATTAGTTGATAATGATTCTCATTATGATATAGAATTCTTAAAATTCAACAAAAATGATGATTTATATTAAAAAAGGCCAAAAAAATGAACTCAAGAAAACTATTGGTAGGTGGCTTGTTGATACTAGGTGTCTTTGGTGCGAATGTGTATGCCGCAGAGCCTATCAAAGAATTAAATCTATATTCAGCTCGTCATTACCAAACTGACGAAGCTTTGTATACCGACTTCACCAAAAAGACGGGGATCAAGATTAATCGTATCGAAGCGGATGACAACGGTATTTTGGAGCGCCTAAAAAGTGAGGGCGATAAAAGTCAGGCTGATGTCATATTGCTCGTTGATGCTGCTCGCTTGTGGAGGGCTCAAATGCACAACATGTTTGCGCCAACTAAGTCAAAGTACCTTGATGAGCGGATCCCCCTCAACTTGAGGGCCAATACCGAGGTGAGTGGAACACCTTGGTATGGATTCTCTACTCGTGCCCGCGTTATTGTTTACAACAAGTCCACCGTCAAAAAGACTGATGTAGATACTTACGAAAAGCTAGCAGACCCGAATAACAAAGGGAAGGTCTGCACTCGATCTGGTGCTCATCCATATATGCTTTCACTTGTGGGTGCATTAATTGAAAGAGATGGCCTGGCAGGAACCGAGACTTGGGCAAAAGGCATGGTAGCCAATATGGCTCGGTCTCCAAGGGGTGGCGATACAGATCAAATTAAAGCAGTAGCCTCAGGAGAGTGTGGCGTTGCTTTGACAAACTCATACTACTTTGCTCGCATGATGCAATCCGATAAGCCTGATGACATGACCGCCATCTCTAGGGTGGGCTTTGTTTGGCCAAACCAGGGGGCTGGCGGGGTACATATCAATATCTCTGGCGGCGGCATGGCTCGTAATGCCCCACACCCAAAAGAGGCGATTCAATTTCTGGAATATTTAGCGAGTGACTCGGCTCAAGAGTACTTAGCTAATAGTAATAACGAGTGGCCAGCAGTCCAATCAGTCAAGGTGGACAATTCAGCGCTCAAAGCCCTAGGCACTTTTCAGTCGGAGAAGGTTTCTGTATCAGCAATTGGTAAGAATCAAATTGCTGCTCAGAAACTCTTGGACCAGGTTGGTTACAAGTAATCAACGTCATGTTTATATCTTTAGGCGAAATTACCTATAAGAAGGCCGGGATTGGGGTGGCGGTGATGCACGCCGTTATTCCACTGGCGCTAATTATGTTGACATTCAATTACTCGAGAAAAGCAGAGCCTATTTTAATGATGGCGCAAATAATTGACCGAGAATCAATGGCCATTACCCCATCGGCTCATGTAAAGCCCAAAGATAAAAAATTGGATAAGGAAAAAACAACCAAGGATGGTGATCTTGTAAAAGAAAAAACAAGCGAAGCGAAATCAGAAGGGGCATTAGCATCTGCACCGGTTTCCATGCCCAACTCTGACGCCTCTGAATTAAATAACCCGAAGCCACCTTACCCAGCAATTAGCAAAAAACTGCGGGAACAGGGTTTAGTTCTTTTAAAGGCTTGTATTGGTGCCAATGGATCTTTAGATAGCCTCGATTTGAAACAAGGATCAGGTTTCTCGCGGCTTGACCAAGTTGCACTACAGACAGTAAAGCAATGGAAATTTATTCCAGCAAAAAAGGGTGGCACCCCAATACCGATGTGCTACGAGTTACCAGTTAAATTTATTTTGGAGTAGTGATATGAATTCAGGTTTGAGTTTGGTTAATTTATGGGTTGAGGGCGGATTCGTCATTCAGTTAACGGCAATCATTTTGCTGGGGATGTCGATTGCCTCTTGGACGGTGATGATCGTAAAAGCAATGATGATTTACAAAGCAAAACAGCAGTTTAAGCAATTACATGATTTTTGGCATAGCCCCAATCTCAATAATGCTCTTGAGGCCCTCGAGTCTAGTGACCAGGATGCCAATCCCCTTAAGTCTCTTGCTCTGGAGGGGCAAAATGCCATGCGCCACCATCGGAATACCGAGAAGCATTTGCATGACTCTTTGGATTTAAACGATTGGATTACCAGTAGTCTGCGAAATGCGATTGATGATGTAAAGGAGCGCTTTGGTTCTGGATTAATCGTGTTGGCCTCTATTGGATCTACGGCACCTTTTGTTGGTTTATTTGGAACGGTATGGGGAATTTACCAAGCGCTGATCACAATTAGCGATAGCGGTATGTCTAGTATTGATAAGGTGGCTGGCCCAGTAGGTGAGGCACTTGTAATGACTGCCTTCGGTTTAGCAGTAGCTATTCCAGCGGTGCTGGGTTACAACGCACTGCTTCGCGGCAATCAATTTATTTTAAATAGATTAAATAGATTCGCGTATGACTTACGGGCGTTTTACGTTGCTGGATTTCAGCGCTCAAATTCTGAAAAAGCCTTTACAGAGTAATTTTGGAGAATTGAAATGAGCTTTGGATCCTTTGATAGCCAAGAAGAGCACTTTATGAGTGAGATCAATATGACGCCATTTGTGGATGTCATGCTGGTTCTCCTCATTATTTTCATGATTACTGCACCAGTTTTAAAACATGCTGTTGAGGTGAATTTACCTCAAGCGTCCAGTAAGCCTCAAGTGAATAAGCCAGAGATTTTAAGTTTAAATATTGATCAATCTGGAGGTTATATCCTGGATAAGAAAAAGCTAACTGAAAAAGAGCTTAACGAACAGTTGCAGCAAGCATCTAAGGCCAGCCCCCAACCAGTCTTGCATATTTATGCTGATAAGAAGGTGGAGTACGACTATGTTGCTAAAGCAATGAGCCTTGCCAATGGTGCTGGTATTGAGAAAGTGGGCTTTGTAACCAGCCCAGGTAAATAATGGCTAGCATTACAAAAAATAATCTCCCATCTAGTCTGGCACCAAGAATTATTCGGCTAGATAGACAAGATCCAGAAGTGGCTACCCGGAAGGTAAATAGCAAAGAGTTGTTTGGCGATTCTCAAAGTTTGCTAATAGAGCATGAGGGCACAACTTACTGCTTGCGTGCAACGAAATTTGGCAAGCTCTTAATTACCAAATAAACAGGAAATGAGCAAGGTCGGAATCTATTCCCGCGTTTTAACGCTTATGTGGGGTCTTGGCGGATGCACCTCCTCTAAACAGGTAGGATCGGGAGGTAATTTAACTGGGGATGAAATTAGCATTAATGCAAGTACCGTAGTAAATCAGAACTTGATGAATGAGCAAAATGCAGTAACTCCTAGCGAAGTTTATAGAAATATTCCTGGGATGAGTCGTTAAAAGAATTTTGTATTAAAAAATAGTAGCCAGCCGTACATGGGGTAATTCCCACGCGATGCAGCAAGCCAATTGAAATTAACTAATGTTTATTAGATTGGATTTGTTGTGAGAAAAAAGAACGTCAAAAGAAATCAACGCTTAAATGAGCCACAATCATCTCGGGCAACTCTAGGCGCTGCGGTAGCAATGATTATGGTGAGCTCAAGTCAAGTAGCTTTTGCGCAAACGGTCATTCCAGAAACCAAGTCCATGGGGCAGGTTGAAGTAAAGGCAAAATACGATGAAGAGTCAAATCGCTACAACCGAAATTACAGCAACATTGGAAAGATTACTCAGGAAATATCTGATATTCCACAGGCCATTACCGTTATTCCAGAAGGATTGCTGGAAGATCAAAATGCAACTACCTTAAAAGATGGCTTACGAAACGTACCGGGATTAACTTTCAATGCGGGTGAGGGCGGCCGTATTGGTGACAACATGAATATCCGTGGTTTTTATAGCTTTGGAGACTTATATGTTGATGGAATTAGAGACACAGCCCAATACAACCGTGACCTCTTCAACGTCACTCAGGTTGATGTGCTCAGGGGTGCGGCCTCCATGTTGTTCGGTCGCGGTCAAGCTGGTGGGGTTATCAATGAGGTGACTAAAACACCATTTCTGATGAATAAGAGTAATGCCGCAGTGACAGCTGGTAGTTATGACTACTATCGCGGGACTGCTGATATGAACGTTGTGCTGAATCAAGAAAGTAGTACTGCATTTCGATTAAATGCAGTTGCTCAAGATGCCAAGAGTTCGCGGGATGTAGTTCAAAACAAAACACTCGGTTTTGCTCCAACAGTTACGTACGGTATTGGCACTGATAATCAGGTTTCCCTAAGTTACTACTATCTCGATACCAACAATACTCCAGACTTTGGTGTTGGATTTGTCAATGGGAAGCCCTTAAATACCGCTACAGGTTTTAGTGGCACGAATCAAGATTACGAGAAAAACACAACCCAGTTGACTACTTTGTCCCAGCAATATACTTTTGATAAAGATACCTCCCTGAATACCAAGATTCGTTACTCTCATTATGACCGCTCGCTTTGGTCTAATAAGGGTCGCTCAGTTCTTCCAGTAACAGCTCTTGCCCTAGCCAATCCGCGCGGCGGGGAGGAATCAACGTTTGCTTTCCAGTCAGACTTTAATAAGCGGTTCTCAACTGGGTCGATCGGACATGAGTTATTGACTGGCGTTGAGGTATACAACGAGAATGCCGAGCGATATTCCTACGATACTACTGGTTGTACTGCTGACGTGATTCGCAATAATGTCATTGTTCGTGATACCTGTAAATATGGTTATGGTAATCAGGTTAAAACACCATCAAGTCAAGTAAATTACAAGGGTAATACCGCTTCTATTTATGCTCAAGATATGGTCGAGGTTTATACCGGCTGGAAAGTAATGGGCGGCATTCGGTATGACTCCTTGAGGGCTAATTACCAGGCCCCAGGCAATGCAACTACATTTGGCCCTTCGCGCCAGGCAAATTTAAATTTTGCTGAGAAAAGTTATAGAGCGGGACTCTTGTATCAACCTACTTTAAATTCCAATTACTACCTCACATGGAGTGACTCATTTAATCCAACAGCTGACTTATATCAACTTTCGGCTGGAACCGGCTACCCGGCCGAGCGAAGTGCAGTAAGCGAGTTGGGTGCTAAGTGGAACGTAACGGATGATGGTCTGGCATTAAGAGCAGCTCTTTATCAGGCGGTGAAAAAATGGGAGCGTAATACCGACATTAACAGTACTAGCTCAATCGATTCAGTAAAAAGACATACCAATGGGTTTGAGCTTGAGCTTACTGGGAGTATTACCGATAAGTGGGATATTTTTAGTGGTGGAGCATTAATGAGCTCTATTATTGATGATCAAGGCTATAGTGGGACTACTCGCCAAAATCCTAACTTAGTTGGCATGAGATCGCGTAATGCTCCTGCCTATACATACAACGTTTGGACAACCTATAAGGTTGCTCAAAATTGGAAGGTTGGGGGCGGAGTATTTGGGGTTGGCCAAAGACAGGTTTATGGTTTAAGCACCGGTACGGGGCCCATTACAGCTAATCAAGTTCCTGCTTATGCTCGTGTAGATGCTATGTTGCAGTACGACATCAAAGAATACTCTTTAAAGCTAAATGTGATGAACTTATTAAATACGACCAACTATGAGTCTGTATATGTTAATGGCGGCTTTGCAATTCCTGGCACCTTAAGGTCGTATCAGCTACAGGCAGTTGTTCGTTTTTAATTTATCTCGGAGAGAATATGTTGCTGCATGTGCCTAAGGTGTTATCTAAGTCCCAGCTATCTGAAGTTCGCAAAATTATTGATAGCGCCAATTGGGCTGATGGATCAATTACTGCGGGTACGCAGTCAGCTAAAGCTAAGAAGAATTTCCAGTTACCTGAAGATGGCATTGAGTCTCAAAAGGCTCGCGCTATTGTTTTAGAGGCCCTATCAGGAAACGCAGAGTATCTTACCGGCGCTCTTCCTAAGAAGATTTACCCTCCATTGTTCAATAAGTATGAAGGTTCAAATAATCAATTTGGCAATCATATTGATAATGCGGTGAGAACTCATGCTGCGAGTGGAAAGCACGTTCGAACAGACATTTCCTGCACCTTATTTCTGACAGATCCAAGCGAATATGAGGGCGGCGAGTTAGTGGTTGAGGATACTTTTGGAGAGCAAAGAATTAAGTTTGCAGCTGGTGACATGGTGATGTATCCAGGATCATCTGTTCATAGGGTAGAGCCAGTAACTAAGGGCACCCGGATTTCTTGTTTTTTCTGGACCGAGAGCATGATTCGCGGAGATGATCAGCGCCGAGTTCTTTATGATCTTGATAACGCCATTTATCAATTGCGCAAAGTAAAGGACGGCACTCCAGAGGTCATTCGCTTGACCGGGGTGTATCACAACCTCATGCGCATGTGGTCAGATGTATAGAGCTTTAAGAAGTTATTTCAACCCATTAGGAAATCAAATGCTAAAAACCCTCGCACTCAACATTGCAGCTATAACTCTACTAGGGGCATGCACAGCACAATCGTTGTCCATTCGACTCCAGAAGGCGCTTTAATTAGTAGCGATAGGCAAACCTTAGGTGTTTCACCATACGTGATTCATTTAACCCGGACATAAGTAAAACCCTTCCGCTGGCGAAGGATGGCTGTTATGGTGCGCCCCCCCATTTACGGCGCATTGGGCGAGTGGGGCTGTTGCGTCGTCTCCAGTAACCCCTTTATTCAGGGGGCTTGATGGAAATTACCAAATTTTGATTAGAAGACCTACCGATGCACAGATCTTCAAAAGGATTTTGAAGCAGCAAATCAAAGAGAGGATGTATTGGCTAGAAGACGAAAGGCCCAGGCGATTAACAACGTTGCCACCTCAGTTGAGATGGGTGGTATGCCGATGGGGTACGGTGGTTGGAGGTGGAGACATCAATATTTTCATTGCCTTTAGCGCTTGGGCAATCTAATCTTAATAAGTTATGCAAATTAGAGTGTAAAAATTATTATGAAAAGGATCAGTTATGAGTAATGAAATAGCAATTAAGGCTTTAAACAAAATCATGGAATTAGAATTGGCTGGGGTCGTGAAATATACCCATTACTCTCTAATGGTTTACGGCTATAACCGCATTCCGATTGTTTCTTGGTTAAAAGGAAATGCTGATGAGAGTCTAGCTCATGCCCACAAAGCCGGGGAGCTAGTTACTTTGCTAGGTGGCCACCCCTCTCTAAAAATTGGCCCTTTATTAGAGACGGAGCAGCACGATATCGGCGATATATTACGCGAGAGTCTTGCGCACGAAAAAGTAGCTTTAACTGCGTATTACGACCTAATTAAAGTGGCTGAGGAAATCCATTCGGTATTGCTAGAGGAGTACGCTAGAGAGATGATTGTTCAAGAAGAGCTACATTTAGATGAAGTGAATAAGATGTTGCGTAAGCCTGGTGATCTGGAGCCGTTTGCACAATAACTATCTTGCCAAATAGCGCATAAAGTAAGACCGCCTTCGGGCGGTTTTTCTTTGAGAGTCTGCTTTGGGTCGTTAGCCGCCTTTCATCAAAAAATCTCATTTATGAATCTTGGTGGGTTCAGTTATATCAATTGAGAGGCTTTACCTCACCCCCCCCATGTCTTAATGTCTGATGAATAAATCACATGTAGTTGTTGCACTTAATCAATGAGGTGGCGATTAAATAGTTGTCGTAATGTGGTGAATGTTGTCCATATGTTGTCTATGGACTAGAAAGTAAAAAAGCCTTCAGAGTTATTAACTCTGAAGGCTCCTACCTATTTGGCTACCCGGCCTGGGCTCGAACCGGGGACCTACAGATTAACAGTCTGCGGTCATAATTTTGATTATTTACTCGCACTAGTTATTCTATAAATCCGCATCTCAGAAGCTTATGGATCAGAAGGTTCCTCGTAGGCCCACCATCAAACTTCTTCCTGGTTGGGGTGCATATAGCCTGACTGCCATCGGAGTAGTTGCATACCGAATTTGCTCGTTGAGCAAGTTCTTTAGATTCATATACACAGTCCAATTCACGTCCTTAATTTTTTCTGTGTAAGAGATCCCCGCATTTAAGAGGTTGTAGCTTGGCGCTGGACCTTGTTCCCAAGCCGCTAATTTATTTTGCTGATAGCTATAAATGTAAGTAGCGTTGGTAAGCCAGCCATTCTGTTGATGAGCAATTTCTGCGCCCAAGCGTGGAGCTGGTTGAAGCGGTAAGTTTCCGCCTGAATCAAAAGTACCTTGAGAGGCATCCCCAAATAAACGTCCACCAACACCATGTTGTCTCCAGTTGTAGGTAAGCTCACCTTCAACGCCCTTGATGGTAGCTGCCGCTTGTTGAGCAACCACTACTGAGAAGTCTTCCGCATCGGGAACGGATTCACCCGTGTAATAGCCATAGATATAGTTATTAAAGCGGTTTGCATAGACGCTCGCTTTTCCACGCAATAAGCCACTCGTCTTTTGTATATTGAACTCCAGGTTATGCGAAGTTTCTTTATTGAGATTGGGGTTGCCGATATCAAATGTAGCGGTGGATTCATGAGCGCCATAAGAGTAGAGTTCTTGAGCGCTTGGAGCGCGCTGCGAGACCGTATAGGCAATACCTGCTCCATGACCTTGCATAAAGTTCCACAAACCGCCAGCCGAGTAAGACATTAAATTAAATGTCCGATTTTGTAGAGTGATACTAGGTGTGGGCCCAACAATATCGCCAGCAGAGTTCGCCATCTCTTGACCTTCTAGCTGTGTGCCAAGATTGGGTTTTTGCGCAACATTGTTGTAACGCAGCCCCAGATTTCCCTGGAGAGAATTCCACTTACCTTCTTCAATCCAG
The DNA here is from genome assembly GCF_018882055.1 of Polynucleobacter sp. es-MAR-4. Taxonomy (GTDB): domain Bacteria; phylum Pseudomonadota; class Gammaproteobacteria; order Burkholderiales; family Burkholderiaceae; genus Polynucleobacter. The sequence continues at coordinate 11,694 of NZ_JACVPF010000001.1, forward strand.
AATAGGGCATTGGAATTGGTTTTGGTGGGAGGAACAATTGCGTAACTACCTGTGCCAATTTCAGTGGCATTGAGAGAGGCTGCTGAGACCTGAGCTCCGAAAGTACCTTTCCAGCCAGCTAATGGGTTGTGGGCAAGTTCAAAGCGCGCCTCATTAGCCATGTTCTTCCATAAAGATGCTGCTTCACCGGTGTTGGTAAATTCAGTATGGTTGTAATTGGAGCTAGCTGCACTAAATTTAAAAGAAGAGAAGCCTGCAAATGGATCGCGAGTTTGGTGTTGCAAGTCATAGCGATTCTGCGACTGATTGATCGATCCGCCTTCAGGCGTTGGAATGCCGTAATTATTATTTAAGCGCTCAACAGAAACACCGGTATAACCGTTCTGACCAATATAAGAAACACCAACACCTAAATTATTTTGATTGCTAAAAGTATTGGGTAACTTCCCGGTGTAGTTATTGCCTCCGTTACCGCCAGGGGGCACAGTCCAGCCACCAGCTGGCTCACCTTGAGATTGCGTAGAGTTACCTGGGATGGTGTAGTCATTGGCATTATTAATCGCTGTATCTACGTGAACCGCAACAGAGCCAAAAGCACCATCTACTTCTAGAGCCCCAGCTCTGCCATTATTGACAGTTTCATAGCTTGTATTAACAGCCCCTGTGGGTCTATCAGGCAAGTTGGTGAGGATTCGATCATTGACCACGTTGACGAGTCCGCCGCTAGAGCCTGATCCATAGAGGAGGGCGGCTGCGCCACGCAAGATCTCGACTTGATGAGCATTTTGCATGTTGTTACCAACGGCATGGTCTTGAGAAATATTGGAGACATCTCCCACTGATAAGCCGTTCTGCAAAATCTGAACACGAGCGCCTTCCAGACCACGAATTACTGGACGTGATGATCCTGCGCCATAACCCGTTGCTGAAACGCCTAACTCATTCGCCAGAGTGGCGCCGAGCGTTGTTCCTAATTTATTTAGGAGTTCATCACCTTGCAAAATCTTGGTCGGAGTCAAAATGCTTTGTGTTGCTTCTTGTGATCCGGTTGCCGTAATTTCGAGAGACGGCTGAGTTTGCGCAAGAGCGGTAGTACTAATGAATCCTAAGACTAAAACGTAGATCAGCCTGTGCTTAGCCAATGGCTTATCGATTTGATACATAGTATTTCCTTCATTCCAAATGCACGCAATATGTTTATTGGCACAATAAATCTAGAGGCCAAACGATTAGGTCTGGCGTGTTGGGCGATTTATAGAATGAAGCTAGGTGGGGCTCTGGATTGATACAGCCCAATATGCATTCGGGCTGGAGGAGATTCATTGGATACCAGTTGCGCTTCATGAAGGAAGTTGGCGCCAATAAATAGGTTGGGTGTTGAGGCAACGAAGCCTGCAAGCGTGAGTGCGTCTAGAAGATGACAACTTGCGCTGCTATGACCGAGGGTAGGGGCTTGATCTACGCAACTCAGTTCGATATTTTGGTGGTGTATTCCGGAGTGAGCAATGCTGTGCGCAAAGCCAATCCAGTGTGTGCCTATTAAGCTGGCAAGCAAAAAGCTCAGGGCGATCCAGCCCCGGAATTGTTTTCTGAATTTACTTAACATACTGCTTTCATGCCCTAGATTTCATAGAATTTTCTGCTACGAGCTATTTTGGAGAGGAAAATCGATGCTATCGGGCTGGGGTGAAATCCTGATGTGCTTTAGAAAATAAGCGGCGTAATTACATTTGTTGTTCAAACTTGCACCAGATCTAAAATTTTTTTCTATAAATGACTGCTTGGGGTCGAAAGTACTCGGTTGGTAATTTGACTTGGGGCGGCTTTGGCCGAGCAAGAGACATTGCCATAGCATTAATGAGCGGTAATAGTCTGGAGTAATAAATCAAGTTCAAGCCTCTTGAATGATTTAATTGCTGCGCGCCTGGCTACTTTGAAGTATTTGTCCTTGCTCATGAATGGTATGGAGTTGACCACCTTCATATAACTCTCTTCTAATCCCTGTTACTAGTCCATATTCTTTAGCTTGACTGGGGTTTAGTGTTGTTCTTTCTAGCATTGATTTCTCCACTTCTTCAAGTTTTTTTTCTGCTGTATCTGCAATCACTCTGGCAATATTGTGGGCATCAATTTTGACGCTTTTCAGATGTTCATCAATACTTTTTTCATCGAGCTTTAAGTTACCCTGGAGTTGCAGGGAAACCCCGTGAATAAGAAAGCGAGCGTGTGGTACGCAAATCCGCTCCTCTCCCGCGCAAAATATAACAACACCGATTGAATCAACCGATCCAAAGTTATAAGTTGTAACCGGCAGGCCTATACCTCTAAGATAGTTGTGAGCGGAGAGGCCGTGAAGCACCGATCCACCCGGCGATGAAATCATCAAATGAATGTGATCATGCCCCCGCAGCATTACCTGATCAATAGACTTGAATAGTGAATCAGTAGTTTGAGCCGTTACCGGCGCCATAAACCTAATCCAGGAGGGGTTGCTTGGTTTCTTATTCTGCGTTAAGTTTGTCAGCATTGCTTTTTCCTAAATAATCTTGCGGAGTCGACAAAGTCCAATTTTTATATTGGCCAATCATATGCATACAAGCCAATAAAGTCCCTAATGGTTTTCCACCTCCCTTATTTGAGGGATTGCTTAATATTTATCGCACCATTAATCTTATCTTGCGTTGTGACGACGCACCTCCATGATGTGTGAAAATATCCCCCACTCAAAAGGTGGGGGATATTTATGTGGCAATCAAATCAATAAAATGATTAGGGAATTTTACGGGTGAGGATATAAGGCTTAAAGAAATTGATGCCAGACTTGAGTCAATTGAGGATGCAAGTAATGACTATTTATTTGACCTAATGATTCTGAAAACCCTCCTGAAGCTGCACCTTTAGGGGGGGGGGCAAATTTAATCGTCTATCAGGGCGCTTGGTTACATATGCGAAATCTATTACCCAACGCTTGAAGGTTAGGATTCCTAATTCGAGCACTTTAAATTCCAAATAGAGGCCTTCAAAGATTTACTCTTCGATGAAATTTAAATCCACTCAGGTGAAGGTATAAATCGCTACCGTAGGCCAAATAAACCCAGCAACAACAATGGCCGCAAAAATAATCATTTGTAATTCCACTTTATTTGTATAAAGTGTCAATTAGATTGGAAAGTATGTAGTTGGAATATCCCTTAAGTGTGGGATATAGAAATATGATCTTAAAAGCAAATAAACCCCTTAATTGGGGTTTATTTTTTTTCGAAGACATATTGTTAATTAACTGAGTTTGAACAATTTACGCGTATCACCAGAGTCGTGTTTGCAGGTGGGCGAGTGAAGCCAAGAGAAATCTTTATCAATTTAATATGACGCGATTGAGTCATATGGGGTTCTCGGCCTTTATTTAGTGATCTTGCTTGGGCAAAGCAATTTAGGGTGGCCTGCGCCAAAGATAAAGCTATCTATGACGTTGACATGAGAAAGCTCTCGCTTCCAACGGGTTTTCCTTCGCTTTGGACAATGCAGACAATACGGTACAAATGAGGGGTGGGCTAATTAAGTCCATTAAATCACACTGCCCCATATAAAAAAACTAGAGGATGAACATTGGAAGATATCAGATGCCATCTTTGTTCGGCACCCACCGCAAAAGGTGGAAGCGCTTGTGATTGTATTGTTTGCCGGCTGCATGAAGGACTAAGCAATACCAATGTGAATCGCCTAATTGGCTTAAGCTTAATTGGAACTATATTTTGTAATAGCATTATTACAAGCGTTGTAAGTTGAGTAATTTTTCACTTATTTGGTAATTGGTACGTAATTTTATATAAATCAGCCGGTTTACCGCTTGGGTTCTGAGAGGCTTTATTAACAACAATTGCTAATGAATCGATGTGCTGGTTGAGTTGGTTGCTAGAAGTCTATCAACCAAAACTTCTGGCCAAAACTGATCAAAAAGCACTTTCGCATCATCTTTTTCAGCCTCAGATAGCTCCATGCCTATTAAAGTAGATTTAATTATTACGGCATATGCCATCATGATTTCGGCGGTGCTGGCGCCACGAACATGGGGCAGAATTTCTTGCAGGGCATCAATGGCGATATCCCCCACCTTTTTAGAGTTGATCGTTGCCTTTATGGCTGCAAAGTCTTTGGAGTCAGTCGTCATGGGTAGATAGCCAATAAGCAATGGCAGATGCCTTTAGGGCAACAAATGAAAAAGATAGTCTTTTGGCATTTAAAGGCTCTTTAGGCTTGGGTGCCAGACAAACACTACAAAGTGGCCTATCACCCAGAATATGAGCACCACAGTTCTTGCGGGCGATTCGTTTTATTGAGTTCATTGGATCACCGCCAAACTGGAGCGGGGTAAAAAAACTGCCAGAGAACAAAGCGCCGGCATCAAATCAACAGCTATATCAAGCATTTTCTCAAGCATATGAGTTGGTTTTGACGGCTATCGGAGTTGGCCGCCTCAAATCCATTGAGTTATTCGAGGCCCCGTAGAGGTGTTTGTTGGATATTGCTTTAATGGCCCTGCCAATTGAATTCCCCGTAGCCGCTGAGACATCGCCATGCGGGGCATGAAAGCACAAATCATCCGATGGGACATTATAAAAAGGCTTGAAAACCGCATTATGTTTGAGAGGTTTAATCACTTGCTATGTGTAATTGGGTATTAAGATTGACCAATCGTAACAACAAACTATTCGCACTTACACCCCCTATTTGCGGGGCTTGCTAAGCACAGAAGTCACGCTAAATTGAACTAGATTTTAATGGCGATTCTTTTTGGTCTTGGTGTATGCGATTCTCCCATCAGAAATGGTGAGGGGATTAAATAAAAGAAACAAAATCGCTATTTGTCGGTCTTTATAGAATTTCGTCTGAAAAATTTACGGTATAGACAAAGTCCTTGTAGACACCATATCGGGAATACTCCATTCTTAGATAAATATCGAAAGCGGTGTTGATTTTGCATGCAGGGATTTCTAAAGCCCATTGGAGGCTATCTATGTAAAGACTATTTCTGCTATCGGTTGCCGGTAGCAACTTATATAAAAAGGGATGGTAATCCAGTTATTTCATGGGAGATGAATCTTGTATAAAAATTAATCTTTAAACATCAGCACGTAAATAGTTTTTTCTTTAATAAAATATTGTGACCGCATTGGCTATAAAGGCGGGTTGCGGACCAATGAAAGTGCCTTGCATCTACCTATGCGCTACTAACTGATAGCGGTGCCATTTGAAAACTTAGATGTCTGGGTGGGAAAAGTGGCTTCTCTGGCACCCTGAAGGTAAATATTGTTTTCCCTAGTCATGGCCTCTCACCGGTCACGAGCAGTGCTGTTTCTAGTCTTAGGTGACTCTGCTTTGTAGTTATTTATAAGTCACCCTATCTAATCCTTACTTAAATCTCTGAAAATATCGCGTTTTCAGGTAAGCGAGATTTGGGTGTTTTAGCATTAAAATCTTCACTTGCGCGATAGCCTAAGGCAACCACCACCACGCTACACAAATTTTTGCTTGACAAGTTGAGCTCACCATCCAAAATAGCCGCATCAAAACCCTCCATTGGGCACGCATCAATACCGAGCGTGCCCGCACCTAGTAACAAGGTCCCAAGTGCTAGATATACCTGTTTCTCAATCCAGGCAGAGATGCCAGCATCGGATTGGCGGTTTAGACCAACAAAAAAGCGACGCCCATTATCTTGTCCTTGGCGCGTCTGATCGTTTGGAAAACGTCCATCTTGCTGCTCTTGAGCAAGCAGTGTTTCAAGGTAATCTTCATCAATATTCTTACGCGCGCAAAAAACTAGAATATGTGAAGCGTTTTTCACCTTGGCTTCATTGAAGGAGAAGGAGCCTGATGTAGCTTTGGCAATCCGAGCTTTACCAGCATCATCGTTGGCAATAATAAAGTGCCAAGGTTGTGAGTTAACCGATGATGGTGCATAACGCAAAAGCTCTCGTAGTTGCTCAATAAGTTCTGGCGCAATTTTAAGGGTGCTATCAAAAGATTTGGTGGTGTAGCGTGCTTTTGCAACGTCTGTAATTTTCATCGTAACCTTTTTTTGAAATAAATAAAATTAACTTAGGGAAGGGTAGTCGATATAACCTTGTGCATTGCCTCCAAATAGTGTGCTGGGGTCAAATTCGGCTAAGGGGGCATTGAGCATAAAGCGTTTGGGCAGGTCAGGGTTGGCGATAAATGGCCGCCCAAAAGCCACTAGATCTACTAAGCCACCAGCCAATATAGCCTCTGCTCGAGCGGCAGAATAGTTGCCTGCCACCATGATTTTTCCCTGATAAGTTTGACGTAATTTTTGCCTGAACCCGTCGTCAATTTGCGGCGCATCATCCCAATCAGCCTCGGCTAAATGAATATATGCTACCTGCATAGCTTCTAGTCGCTCCGCCAATGCAAGAGTGGCAGTAATAATGTCGGGACAATTCATGTTTCGCTGCGTAATGAAGGGGGCTATCCGAATACCGGTTCGCGCCGCACCAATCTCAGTTACAACTGCGGATGCTACATCACAGGCAAAGCGAATGCGATTTTCTAAAGTTCCGCCGTACTCATCTGTCCGATGGTTGGAGGTAGTACGCAAAAACTGATCAATTAAATAGCCATTCCCACCATGAATTTCAACGCCATCAAAACCTGCGCGCATGGCATTTGCTGCGCCATGACGAAAGTCGGCGATTACATTCTGAATATCTATTGCGCTCAGGGCACGTGGTACTGGGCATTCAAGCATACGACCAATGCCGTCAGAGCCTACCACCCAAACCTGAGCATTGGGTGCGAGAGCTGAGGGTGCAACGGGCATGCCATCGGTATGAAAGCTAGGATGAGACATGCGGCCCACATGCCAAAGCTGCAACACAATTCGCCCGCCCGCATCGTGTACTTCTTGCGTAACTCTGCGCCAGCCTTGAACCTGAGCTTCACTATAAATGCCGGGCGTAAAGCTATAGCCTTGGCCCTGCTGGGAAATTTGCGTGGCCTCGGTAATGATTAGGCCGGCACTTGCCCTTTGTGCATAGTAGGTGGCCATCTCAATGCTTGGGATGTCGCCTGGTTGAGCGGTGCGTGCCCTTGTCATCGGGGCCATAACAACTCGATTTGGTAGACGCATTAATCCTAGCGAGATAGATTCAAATAGATTGTTGGATGGCATTTTGCTAACTCTGTTTTTAATTTTGATTCTGATTCCGGTTAGTGTTGCACATCAGAGCAAAGTATCAAATAGTGGTTTTCGATATCCCGTATTTTAGGGATAGCTGTGAATCTAGTCGGCGGGTTTAATGATGAAATATCAAAATCAGGTGATTCATTTATGTGTAACGCAAACTTACTTAATTATTAATTTATTGAAGCCCATTAATTGGTGTTTATGCCACTTAATAAAAGATGGATAAGTCGATTTTTCTTGGGCATTCAATGCCCATACCAGTTAATATGCCCTTTCGAGCCTCACAAAGAACTGCCCTCAAAATTTTAGCTAAGCCCCATTTGGTAATGAGAGCAAGAAGATGCTTGCAAGCAGAATCTCTTCAGTCAATAAAAAATAACTACAAATTTCATTATTTAAGAATTACTAAAAGGAATATCAATTTTATAAATGGCTCGATGAACTTGAGGGAGAAAATTTATAGCTTTCATTACACCATCTTGTCCAAAATATTTAATAAGGGCTTTGTAGATTTAATTTGCCATGAAGGTGCGGTTCTTTGGCGGTCTTATGCCAACCCTGAATTGGCGATTTACTTAAAACAAGGGCATAAAGAATTTAGAGATGGTGAAATAGAGTTGCAGTTTAAGCATGCATCTAAAGTGATCTATTGCATGGGGTTCACTTTAGTCCCAAAGAATGTTTTGCACGCAGGAAGCGATAGTGGTGTATTAATTACAAGGGTTCAAGGTTCGACTGGCTATTTAGATTTTTTGAAATCTATCAAAAATGACATTGCGGATGTTGGTGTAAATCACTTGCTTTTTGCTGCGATGAGGGGCTTATCGGCTTACATGGGATTTCAATCTATTTTTGGGGTCAGAGCAAAATTTCAGTCTTACTATATACCAAGCCGATTTGATAGATTTAACAATACGTATGATAATTTTTGGCAAGCGCTCCAAGCCACAAAAGTCTCTGGTGCTTTTTACCGGCTACCGACTCCATATATAGACAAAGATATTTCGAAGATCTCACAACGTCACAGAAGTAGAGTGCGAAAGAAGCGTCAGCTTAAGATGCCATTGTTAATTTGACCTTTTCCAAGCTAATTCAGTTGAATCCTGATACATCAAACAGGTCTTCACACCCTTGGTTTGCAACGCAGCATCAGGATGATTTCTCGCCTGAATTATGAAATTATTTAATTGCGACTGCTAAGAGATTGGCTTAATTCCATCCATTCTAAAAGTTTTTTGGAGGTTGCTAAGAATGGGGTTGGGAAAGTTGAATCGTCGAATAAGGGTGTGTCGGAAATTATTTCCAAGAATGTAGCAATTAAATGATGTCTAAAATTAAGATTTACGGACTTAAAGGGGTTCTAAAAAGATATCAAACCCACCTATCTTCTGTAATTCATTGGGCGGCAGTAGAGATCTTGACTTATCCAGTTGATAGGAAATTTCATCGCTTTATTGGTTAAGAGTAATTTGATTTTATCTCCTCCCTTTTTTATCGAAGATCACGCTGCGCCATCATCGAAATTTCAATTTTTGAAGGCAGATCTGTTGGATTCAAGAGGCTGCTTATTAAATTACTATTTCAATGTATGGAGCAAGAAGTTGGCATAGCCCTGCAAGATGTTGAAATCGTCATCTTCGAAACCCAAAAATATAATCATGGGGTTTGGGATGATGTGGTGATGGGTTGACTCTGGGTTATGGGGTTATCGTTTAGGTGGCTCAACGACTATTCTTATTGAGGCTGCTTGCAGCCCATGAAAAGGCAATAAATTAAGCCTTATTTTCGCTGGATGCAAAATGAATGTGCTCAAAAATACCCCTGTTATTTCTGACCCGATTACAAATTACCTTTGTAATAATTTGAAAATAACGCTGTAAAAATGTAGGCAACCATCTTTTCATGAGAAATTTCCTTTGGAATTCACAGCTGTCATTGGATTTTTTGCTTGCCAATCTTCTATACAATCAAACGGGTCGGTATTGGATTTGCTTTATCTGAATTGAGTTATGAGTCACCAATAAAAAGCAGTAATTTGCCAACCAGTACGATAATGTGACCGAGCTAAATGCCTTAAGGTCTTGTTTGGCTAGTAAGCATTCTCTTCTGTTGCCTTAATAAATGACTAAAAAGGACTGCTATTTAATCGATTTGATGAAGGCGAATATTAAATGGAACAAATCAATCAGCTGATTTTTATTGTCTATGCATTGGTGCTTTTGGGGATTTTGACTAGCACCCTAGGGCAAGATAACGCTTCTAGCCCATTGATAGCTGGTGGCTATTGGTCCAGCTCTTTGTTGTTGCGGGCTAGCTCCTTATTTACTTGGGCAGCATTGCCTATTTTTGGAGAATTTTTGCTCGATGTTGCCAATGGCGCATACCTTGCCTCGAGCGTTACTCTTTGCCTCTTATTTCGCTCTTGGAATGCCAAGATCAATGCTCGGCTGTTGGTGTTCTTGATGCTATGCTGGATTTTTGTGATGGTTGCGTTTCATTTTTTGCGATTACAGCCGGATAGCTTTGCTCAACGCGTGATGTTAGTGACTATCCCGATTATCCTTTTGGAATCTTGGCAAATATATGAACTTGTAAGGCAGCTCAGAAGTGATAAGTCTTTTACGCTGAGGATCTTAATTGTTTCGGTGTTTTTGCAAGCTGTGCTCGCATTTTTAAGAATGTCTGTGACATGGTTTAATCATGATGATTCAGTTGCAAATATTTTGCAGCAAAAATCTTCAATTGCGTTTATGTTTATTGCGAACATGAGTGCGAACTTGCTTTGTTATGTCATGGTAAGTAGTCTTCTATTTCAAAAGCTCTGGAAGTCCGCCTCTAATTCTCTCAATGAGATACTGCAAAAGACGCGTGATCTAAAGTCCGCCCAACAAGAAAAAGAAGAGATGGAGGAGTTAAATAGCGCTCTAGAGGTGCTCCTCGCTGAAAAGAACCAATTTGTCAAAAAGTTAACAATGTCTGAGAAGCTCAGCAATATGGGCACCATGGTGAGCTCATTGGCCCATGAAATTAATCAACCACTTGGCGCTATTCGCCTCAATACCGATTTCTTGGAGCAGCGTCTTATGAAAAACGGTGATCTTGTGCGTTATCAGGATATCTTGAGTCGCATTCAACATGATGGTGAGCGGGCAGCCAATACCATTACTAAGTTGCGCCATTTTTTTTACTCTGGTAGCGGCGAGTTTGAGTTGTTTAATTTGAGTGTTTTGATTAAGGATGTCGTAGCAATCGCCTCACCCGAGGCTAATTCCCGTAAAGTCTCTCTGATTGCCGATGTTCCCAAAGACGCTATGGTTAATGGCGACCCCAGTCAGTTGCAAATGGTGATTCTCAATTTGCTTAATAACGCCATGGAGGCCCTGCGAGCCAATTCTGGCGAAAAAATCGTTCATATCAGACTGAGTCGCTTATCTCAGTCGACCGAGGTCGAGGTGATTGATAATGGCCCGGGGGTGGCAAACGTAGTGCAACTATTTGAGCTCTTTAATACCACCAAGGAGTCTGGCATGGGAGTGGGTTTATGGTTAAGCCGCTCTATCATGGAGCTTCATGGGGGCAATATTACCGTTGTTAATCCAGGCGAGGCGGGAGCTATTTTTAAACTACGCTTCCCAAACCCTTAATTTCTTATTATAAATCATGGGGTTATCTCCAAACTGGTGATACTATTATTTTTACCTGCGTTGGTAAACTGCTTGGGATCTATTTATGCAGCCTGTAAGTGGTAATTTGTATTTGATTGACGATGATCATTCAATGCGTAATTCACTCTCTCATATGTTGAGGGAGAATGGTTACATGGTGCAAGATTTTGGTAGCGCCCATGATTTTCTGAATCGCTCGACCCCAATGTCTCCTGCTGCTATTTTATTGGATATGCAAATGCCTGATATGACGGGGGTAGAGCTGCAGGAGCGCTTAATTACAATGGAGCGCTTCACGCCGATTGTCTTTATTAGCGGCCAAAGCCATCCACAGCAAATTGTCGATGGCTTGAAAAATGGTGCTATCGACTTCCTATTAAAGCCTTTTGGCTTAAAACAATTGCTTGAATCAATTAATCGCGCAATCAAGCTGGATGACAGCCTAACCCAAAGGCTGGCAAGTGGTACACAAGCGATTAACAGTTTTAAATCGCTCACACCGCGAGAGCGTGAGGTATGCGATTGGCTGGTTAAGGGGCTGCAAAGCAAGGATGTTGCGCAAAAACTGGGCGTTGCACCTCGCACAGTGAAGATTCAAAAAGCAAAGATGATGAAGAAGATGGGGGTATCATCAGTTCAGGAGCTTGCAACGCTTTATGTAAAAAATCAATTAGATCAATGTAGTAAGTAGGTATTTTTATGAAGAGATTAAAACTCGCTAATCCCCGCCGTTTGTCGGTAAATATGATTCTGAGTGCAACCCTTGCATTGATGGCCGGCTCAACATTTGGCCAGGAAACCCCGAATGCTGGAGCTTTGCAGCGCGAATTGGAGCTCCAGTTAGAGCGCTCACAGCCTGCACCCCAGGCCCAACCTAAGAAGTCGCCTGTGCCACGTAAAGCAAAGCCGGATGAGCAAACACTTGATATTAAAGGCTTTCGCTTCATGGGTAATACCTTATTAAGTGATGACCAGCTCCAAGCGGTGGTAAAGCCTTGGGTAGGAAAAGCCATCCCCTTTAGCGTGTTAAATGACGTGACTGCCGCCATTCAGAATTATTACTTCACCAAGGGTCGCATAGCTCAAGTAAGCGTGCCACCGCAGGAGGTAAAAGATGGCATTGTTGAGCTCAGGATTACTGAAGGCAAGATGGGTAAGGTCAGTGTTATTCAACTCAACCCTGACAAGCCGGCACGATTTTCAGTGGAGCGTGCCAAGCTCTTTTTAAGCAAGGGTAATAATGGCGGACAGTTCATTGATACCAAGGCGCTTGAGCGTGGCACGTTGCTTCTCAATGAGGCTTCCGGAATTCGTACCTCAGGTGGTTTTGAGGCCGGAAGCGATTCAGGAACAAGCGATTACGTTGCTCAAATTGCAGAAACCCCTTTTTTTACCGGTCAGTTAGCTGCATCTAACTATGGCTCCCCTAGCACGGGGACTGCACAAGCCATTGCCAGCCTAAGTTTTAATAACCTTTCCGGCCTGGGTGATCAAGTGGCCTTAGACGTCGTGCAGACCTTGGGCTCAGGCTATGTTCAGGGGGCTTACAATATCCCTGTGGGCTCTGATGGTTGGAAGGCGGGGGTGCAGGCTTCTTATTTGCAGTACAAAACACTTCCCAGTTGGAATTCCATTCAAAGCCAGGGTTATGCCAACACCTTTAATGCCAATACGAGCTATGCACTGCAACGCAGTCAAACTGCCAATGCCAACCTTCGCTTTGCAGTTGAAAATCGCTACTACAATAATACGCAGGGCGCAGTCACGATTAGCGACTATTTAATCAATGCCGTTACTATTGGACTCAATGGTAATTGGGCGTACTCGAATTCCAGTGTTGTGAACTATGGCGCAACATTGACCTCAGGTCATCTGGGCATCAGTAATTTGACTCAAGCCGGACAAGACACAACAGGTCCAGGCACTGCCGGTTCTTATCAAAAATTGAGCTTTAACTTATCACATAACCAAGATTTAGAATTTCTGCCCAATACGAGCTGGCTCAACTCGGTTTACGGGCAAATCGCAAATAAAAATCTCAATAGTTCTGAGCAACTCTATATGGGTGGCCCCTATGGTGTTCGAGCATATCCAGTTGCTCAGGGTGGGGGATCTCAAGGTGCGATTTTTAGTTCTGAACTTAATCACCGCATCAATCAAAATTGGCAGGCAGGAGTGTTTGCTGATCTAGGTATTGTTCAGCAGTACGTTAATTTGTACCCCGATTGGCAGGGACAAACAAATGCAAATAACAACTATCAGCTTGGCGATGCGGGGCTGACAGTGAAGTATGCGTATGACACCTTTTTTATTACCGCAGTGGCGGCATATCGCATAGGAAATAACCCGCTATATACCAATTCCGGACAACAGCTTAATGCTGATAATTCCTACAAATCTGTGCAAGGTTGGATTCGGGGAGGTTGGGCGTTTTAGGGTTTGAAAAGCATCTCCGGAAAATAAAAAGCCTAAGTCCTTGATTTAGGCTTTTTTTCACCATTAAATTTGCGCAGATAGTCCCTAGGGACTAGTGGAATACGCTCATTCAAAAATTAGACTGTCACTTGTCTTACGCAATAACAAAAAGTGATAGTGATTAAGCCATATTTCAATCCGCCGGTTTGTGATGTATCTTCTGCGGCTTTCCCAAAGGGGAAGGCCGCAGATCTGCGCTTGAAAAAAATCTTCTTCGCACTTCTCTCTAGTTCATCACTGTGCGTAGCAACTAATTTACTCGCTGAGCCGTTGGCAAGCAATGCATTGCCAACGGGCGGACAGGTTGCGGCAGGAGCTGCAACGATAAATCAAGTCGGTAATACGATGAATATTAATCAAAGCACTCAACGTGCTGTGATTAATTGGCAAAGCTTTAATGTCGGCAAGGATGCGACAGTAAACTTTAATCAGCCTAATAGTAATGCTTCTACATTAAATCGCGTTAATAGCGCCACCCAATCAATGATTAATGGCGCAGTAAATGCCAATGGTCATGTGATATTTGTTAATCCGAATGGTGTTATTTTCGGAAAAGGCGCGGAAATTAATACTGGTGGTATTACTGCAACCACAATGAATATCTCTGATAGAGATTATATGGATGGTAAAGGTAATTATTCTGGTAATGGTACTGGTAGAGTGATTAATAAAGGTCGCATTACTATTAATTCTGTTGATGGTTATATTGCCTTAATGGCGCCTGAAGTAAAAAATGAGGGTGTATTAATCGCTACGATGAGTGGCAATAATGCAATCGCATTAGTTTCCGGCGAAAAAGTGACGCTAACTTTCTCCGGAAGCCAGTTAATTAATGTCAACGTAGATGCTTCTGCAGTTAAATCATTGATCGATAATAAGCGTTTAATCAAAACGGATGGCGGTCAAATTATTATTGCCGCTAATTCAGCATCTGATTTGAGAGCATCCATCATTAATAATACGGGTACGATTAGCGCTACTGGGATGGATAAGTCCGGCGGCAAAGTGGTGTTAACTGGCGGTACGATTAATCAAAGTAGCATTATTGCTGCTGATGGGGTACAAAGCGCCCCTTTAGCAGCGGCCAATGTAGCTGCTGGCTCCGCAGTTAACGCCTCGGCAGCCCCAAAAACAACATCGACTCCAGTTGGTGGGCAGGTTAACCTAGTTGGTAATGTCATTAATTTAGGCGGTCAATCACAAACTACGGCTATCGGGGTAGCAGGTGGTGGGCAAGTGGTTATTGGCGCTAAGGCAGAATCGGTTAGTAATGGTCAGAAATTGGCCGCCAAGGATGCTCAAAGCGCCTCAATGGCAAGCATCGTAAACATCGCTGCAGGCGCTTTAATTGATGTTTCCGCCCAAAAAACAGGCAATGGTGGCATGATCAGCATTTGGTCATTGCTTAAAACCACAGTTGGTGGAGTGCTAAATAGCTTAGGCGGGGCTATTTCTGGCAATGGCGGCTTTATTGAAACGAGCTCAGTTGGGCAAGTGGTGCTCGATTCCTCTCTTAAGATCAATGCTTCTGCGGCCAGCGGAAAAGCAGGGCGCTGGTTATTAGATCCTATATCACTCACCATTGATAGCGTAGGAGCAAATGTTATTAGCAATGCGCTGTCGACAACTAACGTCACATTAGATGTCACAGGGGCAGCTTGCCCTGGATATGGATCTTGCACCAATAGCACCCAAGGGCAGTTAACCTTCTTATTAGGTGCTGATATTTATTCGGCCAATGCATTAACTAGCCTTTCTATTATTGCTAATGATGGCATTATTAATGTAAATAATAATATTACTGCTGGTAATGTATATATGGTGGCCCAAGCAATTAATATGAATGGTTCAATTAATACTAATGGCGGTGAGAATTCACAAATATATTTAGTGGGCGCTGCGATTAACATTTTGGGATCAATTAGATCTAATGGCCGTAGTAATAATTCTGGAAATGCTAATAAATCACTTGATGCTAATTTAGTAACCGCTCGTCGTAATAATGGTATTAATGGCGGATTAAATTCTGATGCAAATACTTATGAAACTAATGGTGGCAATATTTGGATATTTGCTACTGGAAATATTGCTATTGGTTCTAACTCTGCAATTGTCGCCAATGGTATTAATGGTGGAAATATCACCATTGCTTCACGTGAGGGCGCCGTTAATGTAAACGGTATTATTGATGCGGTAGGTAAGGGTAATGGCGGAATAGGTGGCAAAATTATTGTTTCAGGTAAAACCCATACCGACCTTATTGGCGCATTAATTAGCGCTGATGGCTTAACTCGAGGTGGCTTAGTTTCTATTGGTTTGACCAATGCAAATGGCAGAGGCTCCATATTGACGCCTCCTGCAATGGCGCCTCCATCGACTGCCTCCCCAGCATTCATCACTTCTTTTAATCAAGTGTTTTCAAATGGCTTTACCGTAATATCCTTAGCAGTCAACCTCGATTCCACCCGAATCTCTGCTTCAGCAAATGCCTCTTCGGCAGCCCCTCAGGCTAGCAGTAGCCCTCAATACGGCGGTACAGTTCACATCCTTGGCGACGCCATTGTTCTCACTGGAACCACTCAAATCCAAGCAACGGGCACCAACGGCGGCGGCACAATTTTAGTCGGTGGTGACTGGCAAAATAGCAATGGTGTTTATCAGGCAACCAAAGTAAGCATGTTCTCTGGCGTCAGCATTGATGCTAGCGCAACCCAAAATGGTAATGGCGGCAAAGTAGTGCTTTGGTCGGATATTAGGAATTCGAGCTCCTACACTACGGTCAAGGGCTCGATTAAATCTAACGGCGGAACCGATGGCGGTAATGGTGGTCAGATTGAAACTTCGGGCTATCACTTAATAGTTGATGGTGGTTTTGTGAGCGCGGAGGCGCCACGTGGAAGAGCTGGTAATTGGTTACTCGATCCATACGACTACACGTTGAACTCATTTTCGTTCGGCACAACTAATGTCACGATCGACACAGTAGGTAATTCAAGCTGCCCAAGTGGTATCTCTGGCTGCAGCTCATCTGGAACAGTCGGTAACATTAATATCAACGGGACTGTGACCGGCGCTGGCGGCAATCTTACGTTAATTGCTGCCGGTGGCGTTCAGGGTTCTGGAAATATTTCTATGACACGCGGCACCCTTACCATTGAGCAAGCAGGCAACACCACGTACTCAGGTGTGATTTCTGGTGAAGTTGCTTTTGTGAAGAGGGGTCTAGGAACACTTACCCTATCGCGCGCAAATACCTATTCGGGTACCACATTAGTTTCAGGTGGCACCTTGATGATAACGGGCTCCATTAATACTTCTAGTGCGGAGATTGCTGAAAACGCGACCCTGAAATACTACACCTCATCGTCTGCGGCAACTGTCATAGTTTCACATGCACTCACAGGCGCAGGCTCTTTGGTGATCTCTGGTTCAAATAAGCCCTCATGTGTAGCTTGTAGCTATTACGCATACACTGGTGTGTCGACTGGCTTTACAGGCAATATTTCGACTGAGGGTGTACGCCTTGTGCTCTCTCAGACAGTTGGTTCCGGATCTATACTTCCACGCATAAATGTGGGCAGCAATAGTCAACTCTATGTATCCTCGGGGACAGTAGCCAACCCAGTGACAGTCAATAGCGCGGGCTGGACTGAATGGAGCGGCAATCTTGGCGCCATCAGACTAGAGGGGGGCAGCACCCTTTCCGGAGCAATTACTTTGGGTGGCGATACTAACGTTAATGTTCATGGTCCTTCGACGGGTACTATTTCGGGCAATATAAGCGGGAATTATCGGTTAATCGTGACGAGCACATATTTGGGCGGGGGTGTAACCACGCTTTCTGGAAACAATACCAACTCGATTACCGAAGTTTCTAGCGGCACACTCTTTGTTACTGGATCGCTCGCGAACACGTCGTCTATTGTTCAAACTGGCACTGGCATATTTAGGGTAGGTGCGAACATTTCTGTTTCATCTATAAGTGGCAACATTAGCATTGACGCGAATCGGACGCTTACGCTTGTGAATAATTCTGATGTCACATATAGCGGGGTGCTCACGGGTGCAGGTAATTTCACCAAGTCTGGAAGTGGGATCTTAACCCTATCGGCCATCAACGCCTACACCGGGATAACAACAATTTCAGCCGGTATCCTCAAGTTGGGCGTATCAGACCCATTCTCTGGTGCAGGCTCCAAAATTATAGTCAGTAGTGGTGCAACCTTAGATCTTAATGGTGGAAGCATTGATAATGCTGTAGATGTCCAAGGGATTGGGTTCACGCCTGCAGCAACTTTGGCAGTACCAAGACCATTACCAATCGGCGCTTTAATGAGCTCATCTAGTACGGGGTCTGTTTCTGGCGTTGTTACTATCGTTGGCGATATATTTATTGGTGGTAGCATTACTATCAGTGGTAAGGTTTTGGCTGGCAATAACCAAATTGGATTGATTGGTGCCGGTAATTACTCCTTTGCTAATGCTGACAATGAAATCGCCACTATTGCCGCATATAACATTGCTTCAACTAGCTTGTCTGATAGAGGTGTGGGCAGCATCATTCTTGTCAGCAAGTCAAATATGGCGCTCGGGTCGATCACTATTAATGGCGTTACATATGAGGGCATTACATCTGTTGGTAACGTTGTTCTCAAGACGGCTGGCTCATTTACGATACCTACAAATAAATCGATTATTAGCACTACTGGTGGTATAGCAATCACAACATCTCGGTTTGTGAATAATCAGGGTGCCACTGGCCTATCGGCCAACACAAACTGGACCGTGTTGAGCACCAACACTAATCCTTTTTCTGGGTCAGTGAGTGATGTTGTTGGCGGCCTTGCATTTGACTACAAGCAATATAACGTGACATCAGCCAATTGGGCTGGCAACTCTCCTACCGGCCCCCATGATGGAAATGGCTTGCTTTATAGCTTCGCACCAACTATCAATGTCAGACTTGGAACTTCGGCAAATGCGATCACTAAGGTCTATGACGGCAATACTACTAGCCCAACCTTAGTTAGAGACCATTACTCTTATAGCGCAATGGGGGTTGATGGTGATAAGTCACTTGTAATTAATATAGCAACTAGCGGTACCTATAACGATGCCAATGTTTTAGGGGCTAAAACGATTGCCGTAAGCGGTATCACTTATGCATCTGGCCTGTCTAGTAACGATAAGCCAGTTTATGGATATGTAATTGCAGATAGCAGTGGCACTATTCCAGCAGTAGCTGGCACCTTAACTGGTGAAGCCAACATTACGCCTAAAGCGATCACGGTCTCTGGGGTAGTGGCCAACAATAGAGCCTATGACGGTACGCGCGATGCCACAGTGAATGCCGGCGGCGCAGTCTTTAACGGTCTCATTAGCGGACAAAAGATTGCCTTAACACCAAGTGCTGCCTTGTTTGCAGATGCTAATGCGGGCAACAACAAGGGTGTGACCTACACGAGCGCTTACGCGTATAGCGATGGCGCGCTCGCGGGTAACTACACCATTACCGATGCGGTACTGACTGCCAACATTACGCCTAAAGCGATCACGGTCTCTGGGGTAGTGGCCAACAATAGAGCCTATGACGGTACGCGCGATGCCACAGTGAATGCCGGCGGCGCAGTCTTTAACGGTCTCATTAGCGGACAAAAGATTGCCTTAACACCAAGTGCTGCCTTGTTTGCAGATGCTAATGCGGGCAACAACAAGGGTGTGACCTACACGAGCGCTTACGCGTATAGCGATGGCGCGCTCGCGGGTAACTACACCATTACCGATGCGGTACTGACTGCCAACATTACGCCTAAAGCGATCACGGTCTCTGGGGTAGTGGCCAACAATAGAGCCTATGACGGTACGCGCGATGCCACAGTGAATGCCGGCGGCGCAGTCTTTAACGGTCTCATTAGCGGACAAAAGATTGCCTTAACACCAAGTGCTGCCTTGTTTGCAGATGCTAATGCGGGCAACAACAAGGGTGTGACCTACACGAGCGCTTACGCGTATAGCGATGGCGCGCTCGCGGGTAACTACACCATTACCGATGCGGTACTGACTGCCAACATTACGCCAGCTACTTTGAGTTTGTCTGGTTTAAATGGAGTTAATAAAGTCTATGATGGAACAGTCAATTTGCCTGCAAGCAGCGCGGGCTATGGCTCACTGACTGGAAGGATCTATGGCATAGACAATGTCTTTATCAAAGGTAGGCCAATTTATGATTCTGCTGATGCGGGATCGCGCTCTATTTTGCTGGGGTCAGTGGCGCTTGCGGGGATAAATGCGGCTAACTATACTTTGGCCTGGACGAATGGTTCTGGCGCGATTGCAAAAGCCGTTCTCACCATAACTGCAAATGATGATTCCAAGCGCTATGGTCGACCTGATGCTGTTGGTTACAACGGGGTAAGTTACTCTGGCTTTGTGAATGGTGAAACGGCGGCGAAGGTATTAAGCCAAAGACCCCTTATTAAACGCTCAAACAGAGGAGTTAATGAGCTCGGAAGATACATGGGCGTATTGGAAGTTGATTTATTAAGTGCAGCAAACTATGTTATTAACCGGGTGGCTGGAAACTATGCAATTCTCCAGGCAGACCAATACCCAACTATTGCTGATAATACTTCTAATCCACGCGGCTCTTTGTCGGAGGCCGTGACTAAAGCTCCAGATGGAGTTAATGCAATAAATGCAGGGGTTATGGCGAGCACTTACATGACCCTGAGAGGCAATTTTGAGTTACGCTCTATTCCGCAATCTGGTACTAACACCTTGCCCGATATTTCGGGAGTGCAATCAAGTGCGCCGGAGGTTGGATATACAGATGGTGCTAGGGCTGTTAAACAGGAGACAGGTGTCCCTAGGGATCTTACCCGGAAAAATGCTGGTAGGCCTAGGTTTGATAATGTGATGAAGGTAAGCATTCCAAAATCTAGAGCTAAAAGCTTTGCTTTTGATCTACCTGAAGCGTTTTCAGGAAGGAGTGATGCAACTAACGCCGCGCCAACTGCAACCCAATTGAATGGTTCAGCGCTACCAAAATGGATTCGCTTTGATGCTGAAAATCTGCGTTTTATCGGCACTCCACCACCCGGTGAGTTAAACCTTAAAATTGAAGTGACAAATGGCGACAAAAAAATTATTGTTGAAATCAATTAAGTGATATTCCTAAATTTGAATCTCACTCCGGGGTTTTAAAAGAGTCCCAGGAAACTTGCCAGTAAGCTCTGCGGGTTAGTAAGATTTATAGGGATGTTGTTAACTCAGTCAGCCAAGCGGGTGAGATCTCCACTAAGAATGCTTCCATGCTTTTATCCCATCCAGCAAGTATCAAAATGCTGATTATTAGGAGGAACATGCCTAATATTTTCTTGCCGATGGAGCCGGCATTTGCTAGACGACCTCTTGCCTTATTGAGAACACTTCTTGAGACAAAGCCTAATATTGCTAAAGGCAAGCCAGCACCAAATCCAAAAACTCCCATCATTAACAAGATGCTACTGATATGGGCCCCTTGACTTGCTAGAGCGATCGCGGCACCCAAAGTCGGGCCGACACAGGGGCTCCAAATTAAGCCGAGTAAGAGGCCAATGACAAATTGGCCCGTTAATCCGTTAATTGTTATTTTCGATAGCAAGGAGTTGCCAAAGCCACCGACGCTTGAGATCGATTGAGTAAAATAATCTTGGAGTCTTTTTGATAAAAGAACAACACCCAAGACCCCCATAATGATCGCCGCAACAAATCGGAAGCCACCTTGAGTAATGCCAACGCTTGCACCGATGCTTGCTAGGGTAGTACCAATAATGGCAAAGGATAGGGCTAGACCAAAGGCAAGAGCTAAGGCGCCGAATCGATGTTGATTGAATGCCGTGGTCAGAATAATCGGAAGTATAGGGATAACACATGGGGAGAGCGTTGATAAGATGCCCGCCCCAAATGCTAGTAAATACGAAGCTAAACCAAACTCCATCAGAGAGATTTTTTCGCTAATGCATCAATAGAGGCAGCTTTTGTGTCTCCAACTGAACGGCCAACCTCTTTACCGCCTTTAAAGACAATAATCGTACTTTGATTTGCTACGTTAAATTTCTTAAGAACATCTTTTTGATCGTCAAAGCTGACTTGTAAGAAGGAAACCCCCTTAAATTCAGGAGACTTCATTAGAGGATTTAAGATGGCGTCCTGTGATTTGCAAGTTGGGCACCAATCCGCATGCACATGAACAATCGCAGGCTTACCAGCAGCTTGTAGAGTATCAAAATTGGCCTGGGTGAATTCTTGGCCCGCTGCAAATACAGAAACGGCCTGAAATGAAGCAAAAACTAACAATACCTTGATAAAAGACTTCATAAACAACTCCTTGGGGTTATTTGCACGAACTAACCATTAGTCGTTTGAGAAGGCAAAACCTTACAAAGAATCTTTAAATAAATGATCGGGGAAAATTTTGCATGCCTCATGAATGGTCTGCATCTGCTTTTGGAAACTTCGACAACCTCTACACATCGTCAAATGAAGTCCAAGGGCGAGGTTTTGCCTAGTAGAGAGAGGTTGCTCCACCCGCATACTCATTAACTCGGTTGCTGTTTGGCACGACAACATTTTGATCCCTATTTCCCTATGCCCAATCCACGCTTTTCGAGGCATATCCTCAAATGCATTCTTGCGCGGTGCATTATGACCCAGTAATTAGACGAAGTAATCTCTAATTCCTTACAAATTTCTTTTGATTCCATCCCTAGAAATTCCGCCATGGAGAAAATCCGAGCCAGTTTCTCAGGTAGGGTGGTCATGCAAACCTCGAAGATCTCCCAAAAACGCTTCTTCTCCAAGACTTCATCAGGATTGCCCCAGTTAGCAGGTCGATCTTCCTCGTTCCAATGGCCGCGCTTATTAAATAAACCTGAGAAATCATCCCCATCAAAATCATTGGGGGAAGAGGTCACTTTGCGTGACTCAACACGCAAATGATCAATGATCTTATTTTTTAAGATGGCGATGAGCCAAGTCTTTAATTCAGACTCACCTCTAAAGGTCTGCCCATTCTGAATGGCGGCCAGACAAACTTCTTGTACAGCATCATTTGCCATTGCCTCATTCCGCAATTGCAAAAGTGCAAATTTTCTGAGGATGGGAATTAGTGTTGGCAAGATTATCTCGATATTCATCAACTCAATCCAAAAAATAACAAAGCTATTTTGCGTCAGAATGTAAGGCAGATTTTTAAAAAATCGCCCTACTGCAAATGGCCCCTATAGGCCGAAGGCGGACCATCGACTCCCCAAGATAGGCTCTCTTTGGATCACAAAGGTCGGCGCCCTTAAATTCCCAATGGGCGATCCCTCTAAACCATTCTATAACTGGGGAAATCTATTGTCACCAGCGGTCACCACTACATTCCATATAACAAAAGGAAAAAGGGTTGCATTGCTGCAATCTCTTTGTATAACTGGTGGGTCGGGCGAGATTTTAGCTTGCGACCAGGGGAATAAAAGAAGTTTTTGGTATTTAAGATACCATACAAATCAATGGCCTAAAGGGTTAAAAAATGACTGTGCTATTGGCTATTGGTTTGATTTCATTAACGGTGCTCATCCTAGTCTTAAGAAATCCGTTTATCGGTGTGTCGCCTAGTTCTACCAAGGTTAAGCTTGCTTTATATAGGTGTTTGCACTATTTTAGTGTGTAAGAATCTTATTTATTGATGCCTCTTGTTTCTAAAGCACAAATTTGGTGCTAGTGTCTTTTAAATGGCTTTCTTGGAGATGTTAAAAAGAAGTTGTAGGCTCCACATAAAGAAATGAAGTCAGGAGTGGGGTGTAACGCAAAGTTTTTGGTGATAACAAGAAGTTGCATAAACCTTAAGGAGATTCGTTTGAAGAAGATTGCTCATTTATCCTCTGTAGCTGCGCTGGCTATTGCAGGCGCAACAGTGTCTGGCATATTGTCCGCACAATCAAAAACAGATGCTAGCCAGTTCCCAGGAGCCACTTATTTACTTCCCGCCACCCTAGAAACTACTCAATGGGGCTGGTTTAATAATGCGCAGCCACCAGTTCTAAAAGTGAAGTCTGGTGATACGGTTGTTATGGAAACTATGATGCATGCCCATAACCAGGTCATTCCCGGGGTGACTATTGAAGAGTTAAAAAAGCTTCGCACCGATCACCCGGGCCGTGGCCCACACACATTGACTGGCCCAATCTATGTTGAGGGCGCAGAGCCTGGAGATGTATTAAAGGTGAAGTTAAATCGAATTGTGCCTCGCGCATATGGCACTAACTTTAATATTCCGGGAATGTTTGGTCAGTTTCCAAAAGACTTCCAGGACGGACAGGTTAAATATCTCTACCTTGATATGAATCGTAAGGTTGCTGAATTTGCGCCGGGCATTGAAATTCCTTTGAAGCCTTTTCCTGGAACCATCGGCGTAGCAAGAGCTGAACCTGGTCAATACACCAGTGTTCTCCCGGGCGAATTCGGCGGGAATATGGACATTCGCGATATGACCGAAGGCACAACCTTATATCTGCCAGTTTGGGTTAAAGGGGCCTTATTTTGGTCAGGTGACTCTCATGCTGCGCAAGGTAACGGTGAGGTTAACTTAACTGCTATTGAGACCGCCTACAAAGAGTTGAATGTTTCCGTGGAGGTCATCAAGAATAAGAAGATGGATATGCCGCGCATTGAAACCGACAAAACTTGGATCACTGTTGGATTCGATAAAGATCTAAATCTTGCTCTTGACGGCGCTAAGGCTCAGACCGTTAAATTTATTGTTGAGCAAAGAGGTGTCAGTGCTGATGCTGCTGCTAAGTTGATGCCTGCGATTTCTGATTGCCGCGTATCGCAAGTGGTAAATGTCAAAAAAGGTATTCACTGCATGACGCCGAAGGATCAGAAGGCTAGAGGTATTCCTCCTCGTCCAATGGCAGAAACTGTGACAGAGTTTGTTACGGTTGGAACTGATGCAGATGCAAATAAGGCGATGGATGCAGCCTCAATGGCAATGATTGAGTTGTTGCAACAGAAAAAAGGTATGAATCGTCTTGATGCGTACGGTTTAGCTTCCGTAGCAATGGACTGCCGCGTTGGTGAAATGAATGGTCCTCAAAAGTCGATTCACTGTGTATTGCCTAAGAGTGTATGGGTAAGCGTTAAGAAATGATTTTTCAGTGTGGGCGCGAGAGAGCGATCTTTCGCGCCTTTTTTATTGGGATTTTGGTAAGTGCTGCCTGCATGAGTAGCGTGGCATTTGCTGTAATTAAGGTGGTGACTACCACCACAGACTTAAAGAGTTTTGTTGAATATGTTGGTGGCGACAAGGTTCAAGTGATTTCAATGGTGTCGCCTGGAGCGGAGGCTGAAGAGTACGCACCTAAACCCCAAGATTTAGACAGGCTAAAGTCAGCAAATCTCGTTGTTCGAGTCGGTTTAGATTACGACCTATGGCTTGATCGCATGTTGCGCCAAACTGGAAGGACCGAGTTATACAAGGGTGGTGCAGCGTATGTCGACACTTCCAATGCCATTGTTCTTTTAGAGGTAAAGGGAGGTGGTATTGGAGGTGGTGGCCATGCTCACGGAGTAGGCAACCCGCATTACTGGCTTGATCCCAAAAATGCCGCTGTCATTACTGGCAATGTTGTTGAAGCATTAGCGAGGATTGATCCATCCAATGCAAAATATTACGAGAAGCAGCGGGTTGATTTTCTGGTGAACTTAGATCGTAAGACCAAAGAATGGCAAGGGAAGCTTGAGTCTCTTAGGGGTATGCCAATGCTTACATATCACAACAATTGGCCTTATTTTGCAAGACGCTTTAGATTAAATTTTGCGGGTACAGTTGAGTCTAAGCCTGGCGTATCTCCTAGTGCCGCCGAACTATCGCGACTCCTTGGAAAAATGGAAGCTGAAAAAATTCGAGTGATCGTAAAGCGCCCTCAAGAGCCTAATCGCGAGGTAGATTTTCTGGCTAAAAAATCGGGTGCGCAGGTAGCCGTCTTAAGCACATCCGTAGGGGATAATGGCTCAAAAGATTACATCCAGATGATGGATGGCAATATTCAGAATTTACTTGCGGCATTTAATAAAAATTTGAAATGACTGAATTGACTGAATTATTAGCAGTACCTTTTTTTGTATGCGTCGTATTGATTGGCGTTCACTGTCAATTTGGCCTACATGTTCTGAAGAAAAATGTCGTCTTTGTCGATTTGGCACTAGCGCAATGTGCTTCGCTGGGGGCCACAGTGGCATTTATGCAAGGACATCTTCCTCAATCAGTTGGCGCTTATAGCTGGTCACTTGGCTTTGCCCTCTCAGCAGCCTTAATGCTCTCGTTGGTGCGTTTTGCCCCAGCAAAAATTCCTGCAGAGGCGCTCGTTGGCGTGCTCTATATTGTGTCGGCAGCCGCAGCAATTCTATTGATAGAGCGAGCGCCACAAGGAGCGGAACATTTAAAACAAATATTGACGGGCAGCGTTCTCACGGTAGATATTTCCGATCTTTATGGTGTAGTGGCGCTCTACATGGTCATTGGTACTATATTGGCGTTGGCTACGACTAAGCAATGGATGCAGGTAGGTGGCACAAAGGGTTGGATAGCAGACCTTTGCTTTTATTCTGCATTCGGTCTGGTGGTGACAAGCTCGGTGGCTATAGCTGGCGTGCTGCTGGTGTTCTCATTTCTAATTATTCCGGCATTAATTGGACTGCTGCTCGCTCAAAAAGCGATTACCCAGTGGATCTATGGCGTGGTGCTGGGCTGTATTGCTGCTTTACTTGGCCTATTGGCATCATATTGGTTAGACGCATCAACGGGCGCAACGATTGTTTGTGCTTTTGGTTTGCTCTTAGCGCTCTTTTTGCTGGGGTATCTGTTCCGCAAAAGTAGTGTCAGCACCGGAAAACTATTAAAGATGACATTAATTGGCATGTTGCTAGCCATAGCCATTTCCCTTGCTTGGTTGGCTGCCAATCCGAGGGCTGATCAACCCCTTTTTGATTCAGCCGAGAGATATGTTCCGGTTTTACGAAGTGCCTATTTCACCAAAGATGAAGAAGTAATGTACCAGGACGCTAAAAAATATGTTGCGCGCTATACGGCCGAGTTAAATCGCTTGGGCGAGATGGAGGTGCGTAATCGCTATGAGAATACCGAAACAGATGATTTCTTAGTCCAGAAAATTTCCTCTTTCCAACAGTCCTACAACGAAATGATTAAAGGAGAAACCTTTGTCATGCGAGAAGTCAGGTCTAGAGCGCGTGAGCGCCTTAGGTGGCCGGCGATTATTTTTTCTCTGGTCCTTGGGTTGTCATGCGGCGCACTCATTCAAAAAGGTCTGCGACCTAGGAAATGATGGGCAAGAAATAGCGTGAAAGAAAAAGCCATCTGAAAGTGGGTTTTGTATAACTGGTGGGTTGGGCGGATTCGAACTCGCGTCCAACGGGTGCAAAGAGGTTCTATTGGCCTAACAGTAGTTCTACAAGTAGCTGCGGGTGGTTTGTCGGGTTAACCGACAATTTTGATTTCATTCATCGGTTTTGTATACACTTCATGCATGCCAGATATTAAACGCTCCAGAAAGGGTACCGGTCAAGTAACTCTTGCTGAGGTAGCTAAACTCGCTGGCGTTTCAACGATTACTGTCTCTCGCGTTTCAAATACCCCTGACATTGTTGCTGAAGAAACCCGACTTGCAGTCCAGAAAGCCATCGATAAGACTGGTTATGTGCCGAATTTGTTAGCTGGGGGTCTTGCATCTGCGAAGAGCCGCTTGATTGCTGCTGTTGTACCAACAATCAGCGGACCTGTATTTCTAGAAACTATCCAATCGTTAACTGAATCTTTGGCGGCCGCTGGTTATCAATTGATGATTGGGCAGACTGGATAAGATGAGGGGCATGAGACGCTCATCTCTGCCATTATTGGCCGAACCCGATGGCATCTTTCTCGCTGGTGTCATGCATTCCACTGATCAGTCAAACTTTGTATCCAAGCCTAACATTTAACGTTAATAAAGATTTTGCGCCAATTGCGATGGTGGCTTACTCGCCGCATTTACTGGTGGCCAGCAATAAAATGCCATTCAATACTACAGCTGAATTAATTTCTTACGCAAAAAAGAATCCCGGAAAGTTAAATTTTGCTGCGGCAGCCGGTAGTGGCAGTGCGAATCATTTAGCTGGCATTGTATTTGCAAAGAAGGTCGGTATCGATTGGGCCTATATTCCCTACAAAGGCAGTGCGCAAGCAATCACCGATCTTGGGGCTGGGCAAGTTGACGTTACTTTTAATGGGGTGACTGGCATCTACCCGCATGTTAAGGGTGGAATTATTAAGTTATTGGCAGTTTCTAGTTCTAAACGTAATCCAGTCACACCAAACGCTCCCACTGTTGCTGAAACCATTCCTGGATTTTTAACTGGGAGCAGGCAGGGAGTGCTTGCTCCAGATGGAACGCCACAGCCAATCGTGGACAAATTAAATGCAGAAATTCTTAATGCAATTAAATTGCCAGAGGTGCAAGAGGCTTTGAAGGCTGCAGGTGCTGAAGCATACCCCATGACTCCTGCAAAATTTAGTAAGTGGCTACAGGGTGAAGTAATCGCTAGGGGCAAGGTGATTAAAGATAACAACATTCAGTTGGATTAAATAACGGCAAAATATGGACTCTTGCGCAACACTTCTGCCCCCGCAGGGCGCATATTCTGGAGTTCAATTTAGGGCTTTCACTCTCATAAGCTCTAGTGTTAGATCAACACAACACACCCTTTAAGAGATTTTCTTTAATTAACATTGATTGGTTAAATAAGTTCAAGGACTTCTACCGGGTAGCGTCATCTAACAACTTCATGAGATTCAATCCCTTAAATAGGGGAGGCGGCAAACCACTAGCGACAAAAATCCCTAGAATAATTATTATTAGTTCGGCATATATATGGCCAAAATCGCAGAATGTTTAGCATTTCATAACGATCTTCAGATAATAAAAAGCTGTTATTCAATTTTAGTCCGCACACCTTAGATTTTTAAATGATTCATTACATATGGCTGATTGCAAGGGATGAGATCAATTCCATGCTGGTTAGTATTTATGAAAATATATTTCTTGTAACCTCTTTAATTTTCAGTATTGTTGGGGTGGTTTATTGGGTCGGTCTTATTCCGCCTGGGAAGTTATTGGTTGCAACTGCGGGTGAAAATTCGGGATACTCGCGGTTAGTTAAATTAACGCAAGGGGAATTTAAGAAATCTGGGATTGATATTGAGCTCAGATTTACTTCGGGTTCACTTGAGAATATTGCATTGCTGCGCAACCTAGGTGAGGGTGTTGATGCTGCGTTAATTCAGGGTGGCCTTGATCCCAAGGAAGAGGATTTGGATGAAATTGTATCTTTGGGAAGCGTTGGTTATGAACCTGTATGGATCTTCTATAGAAATAACTTGGCACAAAAACCCAAGCAGCTGAAGGATTTTGCAAGCCTGCTAGTTGGGGTGGGGCCTGTTGAGGGTGGTACACAGGCAATTGCGAGAAAAATATTTTTAGCGCACAACATTGAGATAGATAATAAGAAAAATTTTAAATTTGATAGCTATGAGAATAATGCTCGTGATCTCAAAAATGGGACTTTGGATGCAATTATAATTGTCTCGCCAATCCTGTCCATTTCAGTTAGAGATCTATTAAAGAGCAAGGAATATGACATATTTGATTTTAAATATTCAGAGGCATATGAGAAGCGGTTCCCTTTTCTGCAGACGGTAAAAATTCCAATAGCATCGTTGGATTTTGATTTGTTAATTCCACCAAGGGACATCACACTTATTGCAACTACAACATCACTAGTGGTAAAAAAATCACTTCATCCAGATACGCAGATTTTAATTTTATCGACTCTAAAAAAGATTTTTATGGAATCTAAGGTTCTATTTTTCTCCAAGCGTGGCGAGATGCCCTCATATATTGACCCCACATATTCATTAAGCGAGCCCGCAAAATACTTTTATGAAAACGGGCTTGCTTTTGGGTTGAAGCATTTTCCTTATAGGGTTGCCGGGATTGTGGATAAAATATGGTTATTGTTGACAGCCATCCTCTTTATTCTCTATCCACTAAGTCGACTAAACATAGGCCACCGTATTACTCGCTATCACGCTGAAAATAGGATTATATATAAACGACTATTTGAAATACGGGCTGCTTTATATGGCGTTGAGCAGCTATCTATCGGGCAGATTTACGATTTAAAGAAAATTCTTGATGAGGTAAACGCATTAATGGCGCGGCACCCCGTTCCTGTTGGTGCTGAATTTGAAATGGCCGTTAAAGCATCTCTTATTGCTTCATTACAGTCTAGGATTGATGAGCAACTTCGCCAGTCTAAAAAGTAATACTGGATTGTGGTGATCGCTCAGCAGAATTTGGGTGAAGATTACAGATCCTTCTTGATGGCGGGAGATTTATCATCAGATCGTCCGCATTGGGATTGATCTAGTCCAAGGTACTCTTCGGCAAATAACCTATGCGGGGATCACTAGCGCACGAATTGGCTAGTGATGGACCAAAAATTAAGGTTGTGGCTCAGCTTATAACCATTAGAAATCTAATTAATGCATGGGGTTAAAGCCATAACCAGTTTTTAAAATTTTGAAATAAGGTTATGGGATTAAGCATTACTGGTTATGCAAGGCACAGAGGCATTACTCAGCCAGCAGTTTCTAAGGCTGGGAAAGCTTGAAAAATCACATGCTTCCCGATGGAACCATTGATCCTGGGTTAGCGGGCAAGCAGTGGGCGGGGTAAGTCTTTAGTTCTCCTATTGGTAGGGCCCTGATTGATTAATGACGGTTAAAAGTAAAAAGATGCCCGCATCAAAGAGATAGATGGCATCATTGATTTTATCAACTGAAAAAAGTTAAATCATGAAAATCACTTGCATTGGCTTGCTCAAGTCAAATGGACTCCACGAAACTCGAAGAGGCTCAGGCTGGGAAGTCATCTCAATGAGATTATTTTTTAATAAACTATTTTTAATGCCCTTTTTTCTTTATTGGGTTGTCATGGTAAGCGGATGCTTTGCCCAATCCTCTTTACAACACGGTGGCGCGCTAGAGAGTCTTGGAGGCATCAATACGTCTGGTAATTCCGACCATGGTAAAGCGGGCACAAATCATGTGGAAGCTAGCGACAGTTCAATGGTGATTTTCAAGGAGAATATTGATAGGTCGGCAAGTAGCGGAGCTTGGCTTAGTGATCGACCGCTACAAAATTTTGGATTGCAGGGAGGCGTAATGGGTCAAGATCCAAGCAAAATAGGCATTATTAATCAAGGTTACATGGGAACGTTTAATACGCCAAACAATAATCCAAGAGGTGTATCCATTGGTATTAGTGCGCCCATTGGGAGTGAGTAGTTTCATGGGGGGGGGGGGGGGGGGGGTACTTTTACAAAGTGTGAGTAACTTTTTAGAGTGCTAGTGCTGTAGTGATTACGAATCAATCGCTTATGTACTCAGTTTGATTCCCTTCGGCCCACCAGATAAGCGTTTTAGGGAGAACACGGTGAGGCATTAACACCCTACAATTTCTCAGCCACTTCCCAGTCAATAATGCCTTTTGTGCCCGACTTTATACATTCATTGCATGCATACTCAATGGCCATTCCGATTGAATTATGTGAGCTTATTAACTTGCCTTTGTAGACAACCTCAAAAGTCATCTCATCTGAGAGTGCTACATAGACTGGGTCACCACCATTGTGATGTATCAAGATATTTTTCATGCGGCATGAATTTTCTATAGGGCTACAAGCAAAAAGTAATTGCTTTTTTAAACTCCGTTAAAGTCAAACTAAGAGCAATTAGCACCACTATTCTCTATTGATGAAGCTGTGATGGCCAGACTATCAGGCCTCATATACACAAAATCGCCCGCTTTTATATCGCCCATTCCATTTCTTTCTATGCTTTACTTTCTCAAGGTTATAGTTGGCTTAGCCTGCTTTAAATGCGCATACATCATCAAATAAAATCCCCCACCATTTCTGGCGGGGGATGGTTTGCACATCCAGAAGGAGCGTCATAACAACGCAATATAAATTTAATGGGTGAGCGTGGATTGGTAAATCCCTTAAATGTGGGATATTGAAAACCATTATTAAATTTTCTATTGCAATGCGATAAGTTATGTTAAAAGAAACAAAAAGAATGTAAAAAAATATAAGGCTCATATGTTAAGTGATATGAGGTGTTGTATCGTCTACGGTAATGATCGGGGTGAATTTAATTTACATTTTCAGGCCTTTATCGTTGCGCTTGTTGCATCTATTGGAATTGCGTTATTTATTTTTACACGTTGATTCTGTGCCGCTGTAGCTTGGTTGATAAAGTAACGCACTAGTTATGTATAGCCTAGCAACTTGGCAGTAACGCTAACATCCTCTTGGTAATAAAGATTTAGATATATCCTTATGTCCTCGTGACCTGATATTTTGACAAGCTGAAATGGGTCAAGTTTCTTGCTGATACTGCTGAGTGCTTCACGCCTAGTATCCTGAAAGTGCAAATCTTCCAATGTCGCCTTATCCCGATACTTTCTAAAAATGGCATCCAAGCCAGAGCTTGAAATCTCAAAAACCATACCCTTTTAGTCTCACTAAGGGTCAATAATCTGACAGCTTCCTTGGATAGAGGTGCTGTTCTTGAGCGGTCATTCTTGGTCTCGGGTGGGTAAGGCGCTCGCTTCTTGAGATCAATATTTGCCCCAGCAAGACTTAATATTTGGCTGGCACGCATTCTAATCTCTATTGCAAAGCAGAAATTCATAGTCACTAAAGCAGGTGTCGTAACTTTTTTGGGCTCGGCATCCCACCCGCAAGAGCGCATCAACAGATCAATTACTTTTTAGCTAATTCACCTTGCCCTAGTCTTGCCTGAGCTTGGGCGTTTAACATCTTTCATTGGATTGTGTTTTAGGCATTCCCACTCTTTAGGAGTTATACCGCAAGCGGATGACAATAGATCCCACTCACGCCTATTGGCGGTTCCGGCAACGAATTATTAATTTAATCCCAGTTGACTGTCAGCGCAGTTGTTATTACTCCTACTGTGCTGGCAAATATACCCATATAAAAACAGTTCGATATTTTTTGCTTAAGCATTGCGCAAATAATAAAAGTGCAAATAAAGGGAATTACAAGCTCAATTAGCAACGTAATTTGAAAAGAACTCCATGACATCCTATTGCCAACCATTACCCCAAGCCTATTTAGGACGGCACCAACAGCTCCAATAACTGCGCCCTGAGTAATTGGGTTATTTTTAAAGATTTTTGCCGATAGTGAGTAGTTAGAAAATTTTATCAAAATATTAATTTTTACCAAAAATACAAAATTATTTTCTTTAGCAGACGTAAATTATTGAAGCAAAACATGCGTTTTAATCTATTGGTTTGCAAAGGTCTTATGACATTATCAAGCGCCTTGCATACTTTTGTATATATGGATTTATTGGTCCCGCAATCTGGGCATTTTAAAATGCTCTTAAGCATATAAGGTATTGGTTACTTTCTGCGATAAGGGTTTTTGATTGTAAATCCAATGGAGCCAAGAGTAGCAACCGCAATTATTGTCATAGCTATCCACGAATAAGCCCCCGATAGGCCAAGAACAAATAATGGGAATAGTGAGATTAGCCAAAGGGCGAGAATTTTCATAATTTCTTACTCTAGAGCACATGCCCCTAGAGGCTAATCCCACATTTATGGGGTATCTCAAACTGCCTAATGCCATTAAATTTAATAAACGTCTTCATGGCGTAACTTTTTTCACGTGGTGTATGTACTTCCCCCGCCCTAAAAACGCGGGGGTTTTTATAAGGGCGAATTATGACTGGTGGAGATTGGGCAATAGTATTTGCAACTTTAATGGGCCCCGTATTGGCAGTTCAAGCCCAAAAATGGATTGAGGCGCTTCGGAAAACTTCAGAGGCCAAGGACTTGATATTTAAATCTCTTATGGCAACCAGGGGCGCAAGACTTTCGCCTGAGCATGTCCGCGCGCTCAATATGATTGATTTGACGTTCTATGGAAAAAGCGCTGCAAGACGCACAAAAATGGAGCAAAACGTGTTAGATGCGTGGAGGGAGTATCTCGATCACCTGTACGAGCCATTTCCGCAGGATGACGCTAAGATTAAGGTTGTTCAAGCGCATAGAGAAGAATTGATAACAAATTTACTTTCAGCAATTGCGTCCGAGAGAGGGTTTAAGTTTGATAGGGTTCAGCTTAAAAAAGGCTCCTATATGCCGATTGGATTCGAGGAACAGGACCGCAATCAGAAGGCTTTGCTGGAAAGCGCTGTAAAGGTTTTTAAGGGTGAAAGGGCATTATTGGTTATCAATAAGACGCCCTAATAAGTTGGCTTTGCAGATAAGGCGATTCATCACGACAACATGATTAAATTCGCATGATGAGTAATGGTAGTGAGAGTAGGGATATAGATACAAGCGCTTTACTTCTTACGTTGATGTCTTAATTCATCCTTGGCTGATTTGGCAAACTCTGCCGCTTGCTTCCCTTTTAACTTTTATCCTCAACCGCTTGCTTGCCAGTCCTAACTGCGCCCGATTGCAATAGGTCATCGAGGATGGTCTTGGGTGGTTTAGGCAATCTCTTTTTGAAGAGCATTTTTACTACCTGTTAGATGATCGCCACAGCTGCCTAGAGTGCTCCAACCTAACCCCCTCAAATTCGTGCATAGAGGTGGGTTAGGGGCGGTAAATTTGTCGCTTTGGATGGCCAGTGGCTGAAAAAATACCGTTGTGAGAGGTTGAGGGTGAGGTATTGAGTGCTTAAACAGGTTCTAATCTCTTGGGCCTAAAAGCTATTGGCTAAATTTTGAAATACCGTGAGGAGGGTGCCGACTTCGTTATCAGCAGAGCCCTGGCCTCCTTCGCTTACCTCGACTTGTTTGATTACTCCACAGGCGATGCGTGCGCCACCGCCGCCTAAAGGTAATGGCGTATCGGAGTAATTATCTCCTCCCGCATGAATCATGATGGATCTCCCAAGAATGTCTACCTCTTTTAAGTGCGGAACAATTAGCGCCTTATCAGCTGTGCCGTTAGGATTAACAGTAAGAACAGGCATATCCCCTTTATGTCCATGCCCCATATAACCCTCATGTTTGCCAGTATTCCCGGGGTCAAAGTGCCCGCCTGCTGCCAAGCCCGCAATGGAGATTCCATCTTTTTTTAGAGATTCACAGCTTGGATTTTGGTGGATGTGAAAACCATGATCTCCAGCGGGCAAATCTTTTAAGTTGGGGGTTAACAAAAGACCCTTGGGAGTATCTATCGCGCTGATCGTCCCTATATACTCGCCAACCCCATTGGCCGAAATCTTTGATATTGAAATTCTCACCTCCGCATGTGCGCTAAGACTTGCCAAAAGTAGATTTGCTATCAGGATGTAATGCGGCTTTATTTTTATCATTTTTGCAGACTAATGCAAACCAATGCGTTTGATTAATCCCACAGTTAAGGGATGCCTGTATCTACCCCCTTTTGTTATGCTCAATTTTCAAAAAATAAGAACATGCTATGACTTCAAGAATGCCTCTTCAAATATGGGTATTAATCCTTTCAGCCTTTGCTATTGGAACAGCTGAGTTCGGCATTGCGGGCCCGCTTACGCAAGTTGCTGAAAGCCTGCAAGTAAGCACCGGGCAGGCCGGTCACCTTATTACCGTCTATGCATTGACCATCGTGATCGGCGGCCCTCTGCTGACACTATGGCTGACGCGTTTCGACAAGCGCAATGTGTTGCTCGGCCTAATGGGACTTTTCATTATGGGAAATTTAGTGGCCGCGAACACCAGTGGCTATAGCGTACTACTGGCAAGCTGCGTGCTAGCCGGCCTCACGCAAGGCCCGTTCTACGGTATCGGCGCAGTAGTCGCGACGCGGCTGGTATCAGAAAAACTCGGCGGGCAAGCTGTGGGCCAGATGTTTGCGGGTTTGACGCTGGCCAATATACTCGGCGTACCAGCTGGCGCTTGGATCGGCAACGTTTTTGGTTGGAACGCGACGTTTTGGGTGGTGGCTGCATTAGGCTTGGTGGCTACCGTGGCGATAGCGCTGACGATTCCTCAGCAAGCCGCTGAGTCCAAGCGCAGCTTGGGCAAGCAATTGGCGGTCTTTCGTAACCCACAGTTGCTCGCCAGTTTGCTGATCACCACTTTGGGTTGGACGGGCTTCATGACTTTTTATGGCTACATCGCACCTGTGGCTGAACAAGTTGCAGGCTTTGCACGCGCTGACTTGGGTTGGATATTGCTAAATCTGTTGGCAAGAGCGCAAGCCTGTTGCTTTCAGCGTTTGAAATTACTTCGCAAGACGGAAAGCCTTAGTGCAAATTTTGGATTAAGCCGCATTAATTCGATTCAGCTTTGGTATCGTAGCCCTGGTTGATTTTGCTACAGACCGCCAAGAAATGCTAAAACTACCTTTGGGCGGTTTTATCTTTTAAAAGGGTTGAATTATAGGATTGGGTTTTTGTAATCTTTTATAGAATTTAATTAAATGAATATTCTGAGGGTAAGTAAGTCTATTTTTTGTTTCTCGCTTGCTACTTTTACTCTTTTGGTCTGTTTCAATAACGTAGCGGACTATGAATCTAATTATGCTTTTGTTCGTCACACTCTTTCTATGGATACGGTTTTTGCAGAAAATACCTTGAAGTACCGCGCAATTCTTGATCCCTTCGCATGGAAGCTTGCTTATGGCTTGATCATCCTTGTCGAATTTTTAATGGGCACCCTTTTGCTCATGGGCGCTATTGGTCTATTCAAAAATATTCATTCTCCCTTGGCATTTAATAGGGCTAAGAACTGGGTTTATCTTGGGTGCTTGGCTGGTTTTTTGCTCTGGTTTTTGGGTTTTATTGTTGTTGGTGGCGAATGGTTTTGCATGTGGCAATCTGAGAAGTGGAATGGCGTAGAGTCAGCCTCTCGTTTTGTTGTTCTACTCATGCTTGTACTGTTATTTACTGCAATGCCCGAATCTGAAAGTGATAATTAATGGAGAAGAAACTCTTGTATTGGCGGTTCGATTCCGCCCTGGGCCACCAAGAAACACCAAAACCACCTGCAAATGGTTTTTTATTTGGTTGGCACAGTCCGAACTCTTTAGATTCAGGTCAAAATTGGAGTCAATCATGAGGCATTTAATTTCGTTGTTATTGGTTTGCATCTCGATATCTACATTTGCTCAATCAAAAGATGGTGATGTGAGCAAAAATCTAAATCTAGGCGAAATAAAGGTGACGCAAATACTTAAAACCTCTAAACAGTGGGATGGAAGCCCGCTGCCTCCCTATCCTTCAAAAAATCCAGAAATTACTATTCTTGGCTATGAGATACCACCAGGCACGCGATTACCAATGCATAAACACCCAGTCATCAATGCTGGAGTTGTGTTGCAGGGAAAGCTAACGGTCATTACTAGAGATGGAAAACAGCTAAATCTTAATTCTGGAGACTCCATTGTTGAGTTGGTGGATAAATGGCACTATGGTGTTAATCAAGACACTGTTCCTGTAAAACTCATTATGTTTTATGTAGGAGAGGTTGGGGTGCCATTGGTGATTAAAGAAAATGATTAAGCATTCTTTGCCCTAGCTATTTATGTCTAAATTAAGTAATCGGTCAACCCATCTTGGTTTTAGCGTCGCATATTGTTTTTTAGAGCCTCTAATCTAAACATTAGGATGTTTAATCCTGTGTGACTATCCTCAAACCAACCGAGATTGAAGGGGTGCCCTTTTCATGTAAGATCCTTTTAAAGGGCATAATTAATTAGACATCCCTGTGTAGATCAATGTCGTTTAAAACGATAATTAGCCTAATTAGTTTTTCACTGATTTAGCTTCTTCAATTTTTGTGGTGTGCCGGAAAATCGAGCAATTTCGATGAATGACTTGATGTAATCAATACTATCTTCACCTTCACGCATCCCCAAAA
Organism: Polynucleobacter sp. es-MAR-4; assembly: GCF_018882055.1. GTDB lineage: Bacteria > Pseudomonadota > Gammaproteobacteria > Burkholderiales > Burkholderiaceae > Polynucleobacter. The sequence goes on from NZ_JACVPF010000001.1 coordinate 49,072, forward strand.
ATATCTGCTTTGAAACCCCATTTTTACCTAGACGAATTGGGAGAATATCGAGCTTATTCGCATACTCTTCTACCAGCCAACGCGGAAGAGCTCCAACCCCTCTACCGCTTTCAACCATCTGCAGCATGATGTCTGTAGTTTCGATAGTCTTATGTTTTTTTGGTGCAATACCAGCCGGCTGTAGAAACTGGCTATAAATATCCAATCGGTCAATTTCTACTGGGTAAGTAATGAGCGTCTCGTTGATTAGATCTTCTGGTATGACATTTTTTTTGGCCGCTAGAGCATGACTTTTTCCCACAACAAGAACTTGCTCGTAATCAAAAACCGGCTCAAAGTGCAGCCCTGATTTATATAGGGGGTCGGGTGTTACTAGCATGTCAATTTCATGAGCAAATAATGCGCCAATGCCACCAAATTGAAATTTTTGTTTTACATCAACATCTACGTTAGGCCATTTTTCTAGATAAGGTGAAACTACTTTTAGTAGCCATTGATAGCAAGGGTGGCACTCCATTCCAATGCGCAAAGATCCACGCTCACCATTTGCATGCTCTTTTAGTTGCTCTTCCGATCTTTCCAATTGTGGCAATAGTCGATTGGCAAGTTGTAATAAATGGTTTCCAGCTTGTGTGAGCCTAAGGTGTCGTCCTTCGCGCAACCAAATGGCAGTGCCGATGGCCTGCTCTAGTTTTTTGATGGTGTGGCTTAGTGCTGATTGTGTCAGGCAGAGCACTTCAGCTGCTGCCGTTAAAGAGCCCATTCGGTTAACTTCACGAATAATTTTTAAATGGCTGCGCTCAATCATATTATGAATAAAAGTAATGGATTATTGAATTAATACCATTTTACTTCATAGATCATTCTATTTACGATCCTTCCAACTTAATTGATATTGAAGGTAGAAAAGATGGTCACCACACATAATCTTGGATTTCCCCGTATTGGTCCTAAGCGCGAACTCAAGTTTGCATTGGAGTCCTACTGGAGGGGTGAAATTACCCGCGATGATTTATTGGCTAAGGGTGAGGGGTTGCGCCAGCGCAACTGGAGAGTGCAATCGAGGTTGGATTTAAGTCCAGTCGGCGATTTTTCTTTTTATGACCAAGTGCTTGATATGAGTTTTCTATTGGGCAACTTACCTGAGCGTGCCCAAAATTTACATGGCAATTCGTTGGATAACTACTTTAGGGTTGCTCGCGGCCGGTCGGTGGCTAGTTCGGAAGAGCATATTGGTTGTTGTAGCGATATCGCTGCAGGGGAAATGACTAAGTGGTTTGATACCAATTATCACTACATCGTTCCTGAATTTACATCTCATACTAAATTTAAATTAGATGCCTCGCGATTATTGCGGCAATTGGAGGAGGCGAAAGCCCAAGATGTTAAAGCTAAGCCAGTCCTGATCGGACCTGTAACTTACTTGTGGCTTGGTAAGGCAAAAGACGCAACCAATAAGCTGGACCTGCTTAATAAGATCTTGCCTTTGTATAGCAAGTTATTGGATGAGCTAGCAGCACAGGGTGTTGACTGGGTGCAAATTGATGAGCCATGCCTAGTTACTGAATTAGATGAAGATTGGCAACATGCACTTAATTTGGCTTACCACCACCTTAAAACGAGCAAAGTGAAAGTCTTAGTCGCCACCTACTTTGGATCCCTTGATGGCAATCGATATTTGGCATGCAACCTTCCTGTTGCCGGTCTTCATATTGATGCCATAAATGCAAAAGAAGAGGTGCCCCTGATCCTAAATATTCTTCCTGTCCAAAAAATACTCTCCCTGGGAGTTATCAATGGACGCAATATCTGGAAAACTGATCTGAATGCAGCCTTAGATTGGCTGGAGCCCCTAGCGAAAAAGCTGGGTGATCGCTTATGGATAGCACCATCTTGTTCCTTGCTTCATATTCCAGTGGATCTTAATAGTGAGGAAAAGTTAGACCCCCAAATTAAAAGTTGGCTATCTTTTGCAATTCAAAAGCTCGAAGAGTTATCTGTTTTAGCTACCGCTTTAAATAAAGGGCGGGCAGAGGTTGTTGGTCAATTGGCTAGTAATCATGCTGCACTGGAGTCGCGTAGAAATTCACCAATAGTCAATGATCCAGCGGTAAAGGACGCTATCTCCAAAATCACTCCGGAACTAGGGCAACGACAGAGTGCATATGAGCTGCGAATCCAAAAGCAAGGGGCAATATTAAATTTGCCTAAGTTTCCAACTACAACAATTGGATCATTTCCACAAACCCCTGAAATCAGATTGGCTCGCAGTCAATATAAGTCTGGCGTGTTATCAAGATTAAATTACGTTGATGCCATGGAGGCCGAGATTGCAAGATGTGTGCGCGAACAAGAAAGTCTGGGGCTAGATGTATTGGTTCATGGCGAGGCTGAGCGCAATGACATGGTGGAGTACTTTGGCGAACAGCTCAAAGGATATGCATTTAGCCAATTTGGCTGGGTGCAGTCCTACGGATCTCGTTGCGTCAAACCGCCGATTCTGTTTGGGGATATTAGCCGCCCCAAACCGATGACAGTAGAGTGGATTTCCTTTGCGCAAACCCTGACGAAGAAGCCAATGAAGGGAATGTTGACTGGACCAGTAACCATATTAAATTGGTCGTTTGTGCGCGATGATCAGCCCCGCTCAGTATCGTGCCTTCAGCTAGCCCTGGCTATTCGAGAGGAAGTATTGGATTTAGAAAAATCTGGGGTAAAGGTAATTCAAATTGATGAAGCTGCCTTGCGTGAAGGCTTGCCGCTACGCAAATCACAATGGAAATCGTACTTAGATTGGGCAGTGGAATCATTTCGTATTGCTGCTAACGGAGTTCGGGATGAGACTCAAGTTCATACGCATATGTGCTATTCAGAGTTCAATGACATCATTGAGGCGATAGCTCAAATGGATGCGGATGTTATTACGATTGAAACATCACGTTCGGATATGGAATTATTGGACGTCTTTGATACCTTTAATTACCCAAATGAGATTGGACCCGGTGTGTATGATATTCATTCGCCCAATATTCCATCTGAGCAGCAGATGATTGAGCTTATGACTAAAGCGGCCAAAAGGATTCCTGCCGAGCGCCTCTGGGTCAATCCTGATTGTGGGCTAAAGACAAGGCAATGGTCAGAGGTTAATCCTGCACTCAAGAACATGGTCTTGGCGGCAGAAAAGTTACGAGCACTGGCTTAATCATATGCCACCATGTGTAGTTTGTTCTGTTTGGGCCTTTCGCAGAGAATATGCATTTTTGGCGGTACATTTTGGTAATGGGCATCTAGTTCTAATGTTCTGACAATAGAGCGCATGACTGGATGCCCGTTTTGACAAATGATTTTCTTAATGCGTTGAAGCGACTCTATTTTGATGGCGGTGGAAACCATGGCAGTTGCGATGCCACGCCTTCTATAGGCTTGAAGTACTGTCATGGCCAACTCATAAGACCCAAAAGTATTCATTGGGGCGAGTTGCAAAACGCCGATCAGTTCAACTGGCCTTGCAAAATAATCAAGTCGCCAAGCTCCAAATAATTGAAACTCATCCCAACTTAACGTTTTAATCCACTTGTCTATAGCATCATTACTAATTGCTGATCCAAATCGTTGATAGCGATCGTCACCATTCAAGCACATCATATGTGAGCGCAATATTTCATAATGCTGGGGAAGTATGGGGCTAAATTTAGTGATTAATGGCAACATATACCAAGCTCGAAGAGGTGCATAAACGGCGAAGGCCTGTTGATGTAGATTCAGCCCAAACTTCTGCGCTGACAGTAACTGAGCGATTTCCGACTTTAGATACTTGCGCCAAAACTTCTACAATGTCTCCTACGTAAGCAGGCGCAATGAAGTCCATCTTTTCACTGCTGGCCATCACTATGGTTTTTCGTAATCTTCGGGTGGCTGCAACAAAGCCAGCCTTTGCAATCCAACCCATCGCTGGACCTCCATGCAAGATTCCGCGATGATTAGCCTGCCCCGGAAATACGATTTCAGCGACTCTGATAATCGGGTGAGTGGATGTTAAGGTTGTTTGAGCTGGAATATCGACAGTTGTTGGAATAGCTCGCTGTACGGACCCCAAATCATCTTTTCTGACCATGACAAAGTCACCGGATAGGCAAAGAACTCGCTCCCCAGAAATTAATTCCTCCCCAAACAAATGGGTTCTGATGGTGATTGATCTATTGCCTTGTTCAATGACGTCAGCGGTGCATTCAATCGAGCTACCAGTGGGGACTGGAGCTGCAAAGTCCAGTTTGCTAACAGCGGCCGTAACAATTGTTCCATGAAGGACTTTAGAGCCCATGATGAATGCAAGGCGATCTAGTGCCGATAAGGCGGCGCCACCAAATAAAGTGCCATGGTGATTGGATTGGTCTGGTAAAACCATATCCACGACACACATCGATTTAGAGGGTATTTCTAGGGTAGTTACGCTACTCAATCCGTTTCTCCTTTAACAATACAAAGGCGGATCAATGGCGAATATCGTTTGCGTAGGACGGCACACGTCACAATAGGGGAGCCTATCCTGACGAGCAAACGACACCAACACAAGGACACCCCGCCCATAATTAGGTCAATTACCGTAAGGCAGGTCTCCTGGCTCTCGAGTCATCATTTGATGTTGCCTTCCCAGTCCAAAGACCAGTGGCATAGTGAGCATCAAACTCGCCGATCACAGTTGCGGGGGCAGCCACAGATTAAGTTAAAAACTCTTCTGTTGTTCCCTATTAATCCTTGTTTATGGCAAGAAACCTTATGGCCTGATCACTTTAGCATAAACCTTTGTTAGGTTGCGTAATGTGGGCTTATTAGCAGGAAATATATATCTTGGGATGGTATTGGATATCACCAATAATTTCGATAATTAATTTAAAGGCTTGGTATTGGCGCTTGAAAGCGTGCAATGTAGTGTGGAGGTGTTTTCTTTTCTATTGCGATAATTTGGCAAAAATTCTAAGCGTTATTGATTAACGCTAGGCTAAGACCTCCTATGGGCTGATCTCTGCCTGTGGGGTTTTAACATGGAGATACCCCCCTTCACCTCATAACTGACGGACTGATGAATTTATCCTAAATAAATTCTTGAGCCAAGGGCAAGCGATCTATAAATGGGATATGCCCCAAGACCCCAAAGCCCTCCAACAAAAATGGACTGCCCGTATCACGCATGCGCGCGCTCACTGGGCAACATTCCATAAACGCGTAAGACATAACCGCAATACCGTAGCTGGCTTTAATTGGAATGCTGATCCTACTGGCAAAGACTTCTATAGTCTGAGAGCTAACCTTATACATGGCACGATCTCTGCAGTTCTACCTAACGTCTATGCACGCAACCCAGAGATCTCAGCAGCACCAACCCACTCGGGCGCTGATATCAAACTCTTCTGTAAAACACTAGAGAGGGTCACCAATAGAGCGCTTGAGCACGCTCAGCTTAAGAATAGAGTCAAGTCGACAGTAAGGGCGGCACTGACCTGTAGCTTCGGAATCCTGAAGGTGATGTATCAGCGAGACCCAAGCAAGGATGGATATATCCAAAGCCGTATTAACGATGCTCAAGAAAACCTCCTAGCTATAGAGGAGCTAGCGCGAGACCTTCAAGAGGATGGCCAGCGTCATCATCATGATGCTAAAAGAGCGGAGCTAGAAGAGCTCATCAAGTCACTACAAGAGCAGTCAGAGGTTCAATCTGCCGAAGGTCTTGTGATTGATAGGGTCCTTACTGAGAATCTCCTCATCGACCCCTCAATATGTGAGTTCTGGGATTACACCGATGCTGACTGGATCTGCCAAATCATCCCGATGAAGCGTGGCCAAGCAGAAGCGCTCTATAAGAAGAATCTAGCCAGTGCCAAGATTTACCAACCAGGCCAAGGCGAACCATCCCATAAGAAAGCCAAACGCCTAGCCTCAATGCAGATGAATGCTGCTTCAGGCCCGGTGACCGATGATCAGCAAATAGCAGTGCTAGAGATCTGGGACAGAGCTACCCAGCGTGTTTACACCATGGTGGAGGGCGCGACTGAATGGCTACGTGAATCCTACTCACCTCCAAGAGTAGGAGAACGCTGGTATCCATTCTTTCTATTGCCATATCAGGTAATAGATGGCCAGTTTGTTGGTCCAAGTTTGGTAGATCTAACCGAGCGTCTACAAGACGAGCACAACGAAGCAAGGGATCGATTCAATCAACATCGAGACCTATGTATTCCGGGGTGGGTAGCATCAGCCGATATCAATGAAAAGACCATTAAGAAACACTCAGACTCACGCTTCGGTGAGATCACGATTGTCGATACCGAAGGCAAGCCTTTAAATCAAGTCATCATCCCCAGGGGGCATCCCAAGATTGACCCGATCGTCTATGACACCAGCGCAGTTCGTTATGACTGGGAGCAAGTCACTGGCTTGCAAGATGCTGCGCGCTCAACAGTAGTCAGACCCAAGACAGCCACCGAAGCCAACATCTTGCAAAGAGCCTTATCTGGGCGCGTATTTGAATTCAAAGACCAGATAGAAGATTGGCTACAAGAGATCGCCCAATACAGCGCCCAGGTACTTTTGCAAGAACTGACCAAAGAGCAAGTGGAGCGCTATATGGGGCCACCAAGCAATAAGACCACCATGGTCAATGGCGAACTATTCATGACTATGGAGAAAGCCTATGACTGGCCAGAACTCACCAAAGACCGAATTTTTGACATGGTGGATTTGCGCATTCGCGCAGGCACTACCGGCGCACCAGATGGCATAGAAGACAAAGAAAGCTGGCTCAAGGTTTTACCCATGATTACGAATCTATCAATTCAGATGCAAAACCTACAAGCCAGAGGAATGGATTACGAACATATCCGTAATCTCCTACAGGAGACTCTCTTGCGATATGACGATCGTATCGATTCAAATCTATTTATACCGAATGTAGAAAAACAAGCTGAGGAATACGTAGATGTCAACAGCGATCTTTCGATGAATCGGATGTGGCAAATGGGTGGAGACAAGCGCAGTACAGAACAACAATCAAAAGAGGAGACAGCAGATGCAAGAAGTGAAAAACTTTAGTTCCGGAGTGATGACTAATGGCGGTGCTATTCAGCGGGTGCAAGACCGTGAAGCCAAGCGAGAGCGTGAGCGCCTAGAAAAAGAGGCATATGAAAAGCATGCTGCGGAATCAGCTGCAAGACGCAATAAAGCCAGGGAAGATCGCGCCATTGAATTAGCTGAGCAATCTAAAGCAAGACAAGCTGCCGAAGAAGAAAAGCAGCGCAAGGCCGCGGAAAAATCAGCCCGTGATGAAGAGGAAAGGCTAAAGGTCGTTGCAGCTAAGGAGGCCGCTCGCTTAGTGAAACAACAAGATCTAGAAAGAAGGCTTGCAGAAAACAAGGAGAAGGAAGCCGCCAAACAAGCTGCCGCTGAAGTTGCCACGCTACTAGCAAAGCAGCAAGAGCTTGATCGTCAAAACCAAAAGCAGGCCCAGACTGCAGCGCTATTGGATGATCTAAGCAAAGCCTCAGACGCAACCAAAACAGAAGCTTCAAAGCCGGTAGTGGTGACTAAAGAGCTTGAGGATCCAGAAGGGCTGGAGGAGTTGGAGCCTGAGGAGCTGGTATTGCAAATAGTGAAGGGCGCGGTTCATGTACCAGCATCAATGCCCGCTATGGATGTAGGTGTAGATACTAAGACAGAGTTGCCAGCAGCTTATGACATGAGCGCATTGATGCCCGCACCTGCCGTTCTCACGATAGAGGCTACTCCACAGCCAGAAGTGCAGGTAGAAAGTGGCAAAGAGCTTATTGACCGCATCCTAACGGGTGCTGAACAAGCGCCTGAAGATGAGCTGCAAATTCCACAAACAGCTCGTAGTGAGAACCGATTTCAGAAGATCATCAATACCAACCGTGATCTTGCAAAAGAAAACCAAACTCTTAAAGCTAAAGTCGAGAAGCTATTGGATGAAGTGCGCGGCTATCAGGTTGAAGGTGAGCTGGTGGGTAGCATCCTCGACACACAAGAGCGCGCTAAGCGACAGCCTCCGGCGAAGAATTTGCTAGAACGACATCTCAAACCCGACCTGTTTAATGTTGTGAATGAAGCTAAGCAAGAAATACTCAATTACCTATCCACTAGGGAGGATGAAGTTGATCACAGCTTTAAATCTGCATTGTTTGTGAAATACATACAAGATCCGTTCTATATGAATATGTTTGTTCAGAACAATGAGATCTCTCGGTGGTGGGCAACTATTGACTCCATTTACAACTCCATAGAGATGCCTCCACCGGATTGGTCTAAGGTCAAGATTACGCAATATAAAGAGAAGCCTGAACATCGGCCTCAACCTATACGGGCGCGAACAGCAACTCTAGGCGCTCCAGTAGCTAGCTCTGAGCAACCGATGGATCGTATTGCCCAGCACCTAAGCAATATGGGGATTTAATCTTCTAGTGAGAGAGATTTGGTAGGGCTAACTTAAGAGTTTGATAGAACCCAGAGAACGCATCTTCAAATGAGGGTGCGTTCTTGTCATAGACCATCACCCTAATGAATTGATCATAAGTATCTTTGGTCTTCGCATCAGACTTGGCGTACTCCATCGCCTTATGAATTTCACCAAGCGGGTCGGTTACAAAGGCGCTATGTTGATTCGCAAAATCTTCCGCATCCTTCCGAATGACTTGATTTACTAGATTTGACAGATTGCCTTGTTGATCGTTCAGGATGGATGGATTCTTTTGGATGATCTGATAAACGTCATAAAGGTGACGTACCAATGCGGTATCAAGCCTCTCATTATCTTTTGCCATCGATAGAGCTAAGCGCCTTGGGAGGGTAATGAGCTTTTCCGCTAACGCTTCACTTAAATCTACGCATGGCACCATAAAGCTAGGACCAGTATTCATACCTGCCAATGAATCAAACAAGAGGGTAATTGCTTTATCTTGTTTGGGCGCGCGCAATGGACTATAGCTCACTTCTAGCTTGAGGTTCGCACGCATCCCAGGGCTTACTTCAAAGTAGGTGGAGTACTGGATATCAAATTCAATAAAGTTATTGTTGTCTTGAGCATTCCTTGAGATGAACTCGGACTTAAAGCCGGCGCCATTGAGCGCTGGCTCAAGATCATCCTTGAGCTTACTCATGCTAGAGCGAATTTTGCTCTTAGTAAGTGCCCCTGAAGCCTTTGGTGATGCCTTGATATCCACATCTTCAGAGACTCGCTCCAATAGCCCGTAGGCCTTGGATAAACAAGTACCCCCGCAGAAGATTAAATCAAAGTCTGGGTTATTGATGTTGGCAATAGCGGCCAAGGCATCAGTAACCATGAAATCTTTTTCAAGGGCGAATTCGGAAATGCCAAGCTCTAATTCATTGATGACATCTAAAACTTGGAGCCTTTGGTTGTCGTTAATTCTTTTCATAGACTAGGCTACGACTGCCTACTGAGAGTTTGCGACATACTCTAGCGTTGCCAATATTGAGGACGGGAAGCATGGGCACCTGAGTGCTATCACCTTGAATCAGGGCGCGCATATCTTTGCCTACATCAGCTTTGATGCCCAGTTTTTTCATGGTCTCAAGACCGATGTTGATCAGGCTTTCATCTGCGACAGGTTTGCCAGAGATAGAGGATGGGCGCGCCTTAACGTAAGTGCCATAACCAAGGCGCATTAACTTGCCCTCATCTGAGAGTTCTTTTACTACACGGCATACCTGGCGGTAGGTGCCAAATCGATTGAAGTCATCACGCAAGAAGACCTTGCCTTTGGAATTGCGTAGGCTAGCCAAAATGCGGTCTTTGGTTGTTGCTTTAGCCATCTTGGCCTCCTTTCCTGATTAAGCCTTAATTATATACAAAAATATGACATTGATGTCCTATTTTTGTATAAGTGGATTCTGACTTAAATCCATATAAAACATGAGTTTTAATCCATTTTAGTGGGTAAAAATACCATTAGGTATCCATGGTTAATAAACGAGGAGGTATTCCGTCAAGGGCACCCCAAAGGGGTGGCTTGCGCACCCTTGACGGCCACGACCAAAGAAACGCTCTTTTATGCCCAAGGTGGCAGAAAGGCACATTGGGCATAAAGACTCAAAGCGACAGGAATAAAAACCCCACAAATATCCCAAGTCCACATCTACTACCCCAATAATTGATCTCAGCGCTTCACACCATCGCGTTAAAGCTAGGGTCGCGACTAGCAGTGTAGCAATGGATAGGTTCACGCTCTATCAATTGGAATGAAGCCAACCAATTCACGAATAGATAAATACATTGATAGGGGTGGCATATGCCAATTTCAAATACAGACTTGCAAGAGTTAGCTAAGGTTTCCTTAGGTGAGTACTTGCGCAATCTACCAGTCGATCAAATCGCGGTAGAGAGACCTTTCCTTAAAAAACTCATGGAAGGGCGAAAGAGCCTATTAGGCGCAAAACAGAACGTAGTCGAAAACATCCGCAAAGAGCATGGCAGTAACTTTAGCTGGGCCTTTGGCGAAGAGACGGTCAAGTTCAATAAACGCAATACGACTGAGCAAGCCTCTTTCCCATGGCGCAGGGCAGTTGACGGTCTGTATATCGACTATGACCGGCTTTTTAGCAATGGCATCAAGGTGCGGGAGGGTGGGGCGCGTGGTTTCCAGTTGGAATACAACGAGCGCGTACAACTGATCAACCTCCTAGATGAGCAGTTAGAAGTCCTGCGAGAAGGATTCCTTAATAAGCTAGATCTTGAGCTGCACCGCGACGGCTCACACGGCGCAGATGCAGTGGTGGGACTAGATAGCCTTGTTAGTCTAGCTCCTGATGCCGGCACGGTAGGTGGTATCGATCGAGCCAAAGCAAGCTACTGGCGTAACTACGCAGTTAAAGACATCGCTTCAACTACGCCAGGTAACTTGGTGGGTGAGATGGAGACCGCATGGCGTCAATGTATTAAGCATGGTGGCAGTCCTGATTTCATCATTGCGGGTGGTAAGTTCATTGATACCTATCGAAAACAAGTCACAGTGACCCATATTGCTGGATCAGGTGAAGCCAAGTACATCGATGCTGGCGTAGGTGCGGGTGTAAACACTGGGCTAGCCTTCAAGGGTGTAGAGATCATCTGGGATCCCCAGTTTGATGAACTCGATGCCATGGCTAATCGTTCGGTCGAGTGGAGTAAGCGTTGTTACTTCCTCAATACCCGCTTTATGAAGCTGCGGGATGACGACTTAGATATCGTTGCTCCAATCCGTCCACACGACACACTCGCCATGTACGCCATGGTGAACTTACGCTGTGCCCTATCCATCTCACGTGCAAATGCCCATGCGGTATTGGCTATTCAATAAGGAGGAAGAAATGAACAACACCATGAACCACAAAGAACTCATTCATAGCGACTTCCAAATTAAAGAGGTGGAAGCGGTAGTGCGCAGAGATGCATTCACAACCATCCATGTGTATGTACCGCCATATGAGACAAACATATTGCGTAACCTTTTTGGGCGTGAGAACGTCACGGTGTTCGAGCGCCCAACAAAGACCACTATTACTCCAGAGCAGGAGTACGACCGCCTATGCGCTAAGTATGGCCATGAGGTCGTAGCCAAAGTCTTTGGTGAGGATGATGGTGATCGACTAATGGGGATCGTGGAAGGCTTAATGAAAGAAGGTCAGCTTCCAGCGCAAGAAAATGTATTAGAAGGAACTCTTGAGCAAGAGCCATCAGAAACCAAAGGAGCCAAGAAACGCTAGCAGGAGGGAAGGACATCGCCATGACCACTAGCAGCAGGTGTTTGGATGCGGCTGCGGGTGTTGAAGTAACCATGGTGTGTGGGCGCGCGTAACTGCGCCCCACTGCCAACACCAAAGAACAGTCTAGGCGGTAGTGGGGCGGTGGACTTCCATACTTATTTATACCTTCGAGCATCAAGAAAAGAACCATCACATGCTTCCAATCATCACCTCTCTAGTACAAACCTTGGCCGTTAATGGCCTTGGTCTGCTTGCGGGCGCGGTCCAGGCTAAAGGTAAGGAATTCATTGAAAGCAAGATTGGTGCGCGCATTCCAGACAACCCCAGTCAGGAAGATCTCATTAAGCTCAAGCAGCTAGAGATTGAGCAAGAGCAGTTGCTGCTGCAATATACGCTCAAACAGAAAGAGCTCGAGATAGAGGAATCCAAGCTTCTAGCGGAGATGCATCGGGCCTCACAAGACAATGCCACCAATCGCTGGCAATCCGATATGGGCAGTGACTCCAGGTTATCGAAGAACATCAGACCAGGAACGCTGGTTTACATCCTCACGGCCTACCTCTTATTTGCATTGCTCTCGGCCATGGGCATTGATATCAATGAAGCTTATGTAAAGCTCCTAGGAGAATGGGGCCAGTTAGTCATGTTGGCTTACTTTGGGGGAAGGTCTATAGAGAAGATCTTTGAGATGCGTATGAATGGCTTAAATAAAAGAGAAGAGTCTAAGTGAATTTAAAAGTGAGCAGTTTAGTAGCGGAACAAGCAGCCTTTCTAATTGACGTCAGCAGGCTGATTCAGTTTGCTACTGCAGAAGGATGGGTCATTACAGGGGGAGAGCTCTGGCGTTCACCAGAGCAGCAAGAGATCTACCTTAGGGCTGGCAGATCTAAAACCATGAATAGTAATCACTTAAGACGCTGCGCTATAGATCTGAACTTCTTCTGGAAAGGAAAGCTCGTCTGGGATAAAGAGCTGATTCGGACAGTAGGCGAATACTGGGAAAGTCTAAATTCTAAGAACAGATGGGGTGGGAATTTCAAAGGATTTGTAGATGTGCCGCATTTTGAGCGAGTTTCTGTGGATTGATATCAAGTTATTATGTAATTTATAAATACATGAGGGCTTACTTGGTGATTAATTTTGGAAAACTTGGCAAATCTAAAATAGCTTCTGCGCCAAGCACTTTAGTAGAGCTATTTGAGCAATTAGATCGAAAAGCCACCCATCAAATACTGAGGCCAGTTCAGGCGGAAGCGCTTGTAGGTCTAGATCAGCAATGTGATGATCGCGATATTATTCTTAAGGTAAGTACGGGATCCGGAAAGACTTTGGTCGGCTTGGTTTATGGAGAGATGATAAGAAGAAGGTACCCGGGGGAACCAGTTCTATATCTATGTCCAACAAATCAATTGGTGGAGCAGGTCTTATCAACCGCTGGAAAGATAGGGATCACTGCAGAATCTTTTAAATCTGGACAGCATGCACATCAGGGTTTTGAGGGCAAGTCAATTTTAGTATGCACTTACGAGAAACTATTCAACGCACGTAATATTTTCGATAGCAGGGGGTTAATTCCGTCTGGAATTATTCTTGATGATATCCATTCAGGGGTTGATCGAATAAGGCAAAAATATACCGTTTCAATACCAGATGATGCCTATTTGCAAATAAGAGAGATCTTTCGAGAAATATGCGAGAGCTGCGATCCACCTGTTTGGCGCGATATTCAAAATAATGATCCAACAGCTCGTTTTGAGGTTCCTTATTGGCTGTGGGTTCCTCAAATACCAACTGTTGAGAAAATAATAGATAACTTTCGTGAAGAAAACGAAATTTTATTTTCTTTTTCAAACATCTCAAGATATTTAGAGCAGGCTAGATTGTGTATATCCGGGGTAGGAGCTGAATTATCGATGGCCGTTCCCGCCACTGAGGAGAACATGGCCTTTCATTCTGCAAAGCATCGCTTGTTCATGTCGGCAAGCATTAAGGATGGGGCATTTTTAATCAAAGATTTAGGATGTGGAGAGGCTGCTTTACACAGAATAATAGAGCCTGCTAGCGATAGAGGTGCTGGCGAGAGGATGATTCTTCCAGTCTCATTAATTGATCCAAGTCTTCGGAAAAGTGATGTAGGTAGACTGTGTTCCCAGCTCTCCAGTCTTACCAATGTAGTGGTCTTAACTAGTTCATTTGCTCAGGCTGAGGTTTGGAGTGAGTTTGGTGCTGAAATTAAGGCTGGATCTGAGATTGATGAGGCTGTAGAGCGCCTGACCAACTCATCATCCAACAATTTTTTTGTATTTACTCAGCGTTTTGATGGTGTAGATTTACCAGATGATGCGTGTAGGATCCTAGTTGTTGATGGTATACCAACAGGCGATAGAATCTGCGATCAAATTGATATTGAGCGGCAAAAAAATTCCTATGGAAGCAATATGAGAATTGTAAATCGACTGGAGCAGGCTCTGGGTAGATCAGTGCGATCGAGCGCAGATTATTCGGCAGTTCTTTTGGTTGGAAGTGATTTAGGGTCATTCATTGGACGGAAGGATGTCAATGAGCTTCTTGAATCTCATACTAGGGAGCAAATTGACTTAGGGAAAGCTCTTGCTGACCAGGTTAAAGCCGTAAGCAAAAAATCAACCGATGCAATTAGTGAGGCAATTAGTGCATTGCTAGATAGAAACGAAGAGTGGAAAGAGGCCTATAGAGAGCGCATGTCGTCTGTAGTTCAGTATAAAAGAGTTTCAAATCAACTAACTGAGGCAGAAAAGGTTGCAATCGCCGAAAGAAAGGCATGGATAAGTAGCAAGGCAAGAAACCATCATGCTTCATCAAGCATCCTACAGAATGCTATCGACTCGCTCCAGTTGCATGATTCCCAGAAAGCTGATTTGATGCAAAAAATGGCAAGCTCTTTATCTCACTTTGAAAAATCAAAGGCTGCTTTGGTTTATAGAGCTGCATTCAACTTAAATAGCTTGTTACCAAGGCCACCTCAAATGCCTGATAGAAAGTATTTGAAGGCAAGTGAGCAGGCGATTGCCTTTCGAGATGTGCTGCAAGCTTTTATAAATCCTAATGCTGCTATTTCAAGAGTATTGGAGATCAAGGCAAAGCTGGCTTATTCTGGTAGTGCGGAATTAGTTGAGCAGGGCTTGCAGGAGCTCGGTGATTTTTTGGGTGCCTCCTCAAGTAGGCCTGAAAAGGAAACTGGCAGGGGACCTGACGTACTCTGGGTTTTTGATAACTCAACCTTTTGCATTGAGGCTAAAAGTGAAAAAACCTCTCCAATATCTAAATCAGATGCGGAACAGTTGCTAATGAGTCGTTCGTGGTGTGTTGAGACGGCCAAGTTGGATGAGGAGTCAATTGCAACAATTTTTGCTACAAACGTAAATAAGTACGATCGTTCTGAAGATGTATCTTTTGGCCCCTTAGTTTTAAATGAGCATTTGCTGATGAAGATGATTGATGCATTGATTGGGTTTATAAATGGCATTCATTTTGACGGGCCATTGTTTATGGATATTTCCAAGCTTAGCTCCGGGTTGCAATCGGAGGGCTTAACTAGCCGAGAGATATTGGCTCACATGAGGAAGCTTGGTTCTTAATTGTTTTTAACCATAGCTCCATCAGCCCAACCCGCTTTTCTAATTGATCCTGCCTTCGATAGGCAGCTTCAGACTTATTTTTAATAGTGTGAGCCAACGCAAGCTCCACAGTCTCATTTGGGTAATCAGTAGTCTCTGCTGCCCAATCCCTGAATGTTGATCTAAACCCATGAGGGACATACTGTGAATATGCCGGCATTCTCCGCATGATGGCAATTAAAGACATGTTCGATATGTTGTCTTTATTGTGATGCTTGCTCGGGAACAAAGAGTCATTTGACCGATGCTTCGAGAGGTATTCATATATCTCGACTGCTCTAGTATTTAATGGCACACGATGCGCTTTACCAGCCTTCATCCTTGCGGCCGGGATTGTCCATACTTTATTCTCTATATCAAATTCATCCCATTTGGCATTAAGAACTTCGCTTGTGCGAGTTGCCGTAAGAATCAAAAACTCAAGGGCAAGTACCGAAAAGCCACTCTTTGTTCTGAGCTCTCTCATGAACTCGCCGATTTTCTGAAATGGCAGAGCAGGGTGGTGACTTTTCTTTTGGATCTTGTTGGCTTTGGGTAGAAGGTGAGCTAGAGCTCCTTTAAGGCGAGCCGGATTATCGCCCTTAATATATTCATGGGCCTTGCACCAGTCAAAGATCACCTCAATTCGCTGTCGCACTCTCGTCGCCGTTTCAGTGCGGACATTCCAGAAGGGCCCCTCAACTTCACCAGACTTCTTTTTAATCTCTTGCTCAAGTAGCTTAGCAATATGGCCAGTATTAATCTGATCAACTCTCATTCTCCCAATCTCTGGGGTTACGAAGGTTGCTATGGTGTTTTCCCATTGATCGGCATGCTTCGCGTTCTTCCATTCTGGCCTCTTGCCTTTGATGCATAACTCAGCAGCCTTTGCAAAGGTAATGCCGTCATTAATTGCATTTGTAGCCTTGCTGCGAGCCTTAGATCGCTCTTCGGCAGGGTCCATTCCTTCTAAGACCATTTTTCTGAGATCAAGACTTACTTTCCGTGCTTCAGCTAAAGATCGGGAATCTAGTGAGCCTAGGCCCATTTCACGGCGTTTAAGTAGAGTCGGGCTGGTGTAACGAAAGATCCAGCTACGCTTGTAGTCGCTGACACCCTTAAAGACTTGGATATACAGGCCCTTGGATTCCGGATCTGCATGGTATCCAGGGGTTACTATTGAGCCAAGACCTCGCGCTGTAAAACTGATTTTTCTACCCTCTTGCAACGCCTCTCCCCATGTTTTGTACCCACCACTCTACCCACCAGCAATGCATAGATTTTAATGGGGTAGAGTGGGCTACTCAGGAGTAGGGTCAGCCTTTAAAGCCATATATTTAACGGGTTTATGGGCAAGAGTAGAGTGTTTTGGAGGGGCAAAATCTAGACACCTCTTCCGCCAAATAAAAAACCCCAGCAATCACTTGCTGGGGTTTTGTCTTTCTAGTAACTAGAAAAGATTTATTGCATTACTTCTTAGCAGCTGGTGCAGTAACTACTGCAGCAATTGCTTCTGTGTAAACCACTTTAACTTGGTCGTTTACAGTAATATCTTTCATCAAGTCAGGATTCTGAACTTTAACTTTGAAGATATTTCCTTGTGGGCCTTTTAAAGACACAGTATTTTTAGCTGTATCAATTGCTTCAACGCTAGCAGTAGCAGTAACGGTATTAGTAGTGATCATGCCTGGCTTGTCGCCTTGTGGGGCAGTAGTGGTGCTAGTAGTAACTTGCTCACTAGTGGTACCTGGGTTTTTCACCTTAACCAATTCAATCGCTACAGCGAGTTCGTAAACAACGTCAAAACGGTCGCCAACTTTAATTTCAGCAAAGTTCTTTACTTCAGGGCCAGCAACAACAGTAGATTCACCGTCTTTATTTTTCAAAGTAACAGTGCGAGTTGCAGCATCAATCTTGATTACTTCACCGTCATAGATGAGGGCAGCTTCTTGAGCGGCTACACCAGCGATAGGTGCTTTTGGCTTGGTGAGGAAAAGGTATGCGCCAACTGCGATAGCAGCGATGACGATAGCAATGATGATTTTTTTCATAATGATTTAGTCCTTAATATTAATCATGTGCAACACCCTTTCAGGAGTGATGCGGTAATAGGCAAAAGCTAATAAATAGCGATTCTGTCAATTGTATTACTCATATCAGTAATCAGAAAGGTTGCTGTGCTCAATTGACCCAATATTCTTGAAATACTTGACTATTCTGCTTATCTATCAGGATTGGCTTGTCATATCTTGGGCGCATACTGATGGTAATAGGTGAATAAGTAAATAAGTAAATAAGTAAATAAGGAAATTGGTATGTTGTCTAGAAGATCGGTAGTTGGTATTTTGCTTGCAATGAGTTTTAACGCTATTGCGGCAACGCCTCAAGACTTGCTGAAGTCTTATGAGGCTCAGTCTGGCAAGGCATCACCTGCTAGAGGCGAGCAGTTCTTCAATGCCAAGCATGGTAAAGAGTGGAGCTGTGCGTCCTGCCATGAAAATCCCCCAAATCACGACACTAAACACATTGTTACTGGGAAGGTGATTAAACCGTTGGCCCCTAGTGCTAATCCTGCACGCTTTACGGATGAGGCCAAGTCGGACAAATGGTTTAAGCGTAATTGCAATGATGTGCTTGGTAGAGACTGCACCGCGCAAGAAAAAGCAGATGTTCTCTCTTGGTTAATGACTGTGAAATGAATCTCACCAATATGAAAAAAACTATATTCATTGCTGCCTCCTTGCTGCTGGCATCTTCATCCACGTTTGCCGCCAAAATGGCAATGCCTGCAGATGCGCCAGCTTCATATGAGGCTGAGTGCGCAAGTTGCCATATGGCCTATCCGCCAGCGCTATTAAGCGAGCAAAGCTGGAAAAATGTAATGTCTAGTCTGTCAAAACACTTTGGCACCGATGCCAGCGTGGACGCAAAGACCCAAGCTGAAATTACCAGCTGGTTAATAAAGAATGCTGCCACTCGCCAGAAGTACAGCGAGACTGCCCCTGAAAACCGCATCACCAAAACATCTTGGTTTATTCGTAAGCATGATGAGGTGAGGGTGGACGTATGGAAGCGAGCAAGCATTAAGAGTCCCGCTAATTGCGGTGCTTGTCATATTGATGCTGCTAAAGGCATTTTCAGCGAGAGCAACATCAAGATCCCAGCGAAATGAGTCACGAAATGAATGAGTCAATCCATGATGCAGTTGGTGCCACCGGCAAAGTAAGAGAAGCCATCATGGTGTGGGATATGCCGGTGAGGGTATTTCATTGGCTCTTAGTAATTTGTTTCGCAGGAGCTTGGCTCAGTTCGGAGAGCGAGCGATGGGCCATGATTCACTATGCATTTGGATATACCGCGTGCTTACTGGTTCTCATTCGCTTGGTATGGGGTCTTATTGGCACCCGCTATGCCAGATTTAGTCAATTTCTGAGAAGTCCAAAGGCGGTGCTTGAGCACTTTATGGCGATGTTGCGTGGTCACCCCCATCACGATGTTGGTCACAATCCGGCAGGTGGTCTAGTGATGTTTGCGCTGATGCTGCTCATCCTCGTCATTGGCTTAACTGGCTATCTGTCGGTGAAAGAGTTTTTGGGTAACTTTGTATCAGAGGCTCACGAAGCAGTTGCAAGCTTGGTTCTCGGCCTAGTCATCGTCCACATCATTGCTGCGGTAGGCATGAGTGTGATTGAAAGACAAAATCTCGTGAGATCTATGGTGACGGGTAAAAAGAAGGGTATGCCAGAGCAAGGAATTCGGTATCCGCAATATCTGATTGGCGCTCTCATTTTTCTTGGTTCGCTGTACTTCTTCTATCTGACCCTGAGCGGTGGCTTGCCCAGCCTGACTCAGTAAAAGTATCCCCGCTGGAAGATTGAGATCGGGGATGTCTGCCTCGTTGTACGATACACAGTATGAAGCTCCTGATTGCCCTGTATTTCTTTATTCTGGCCACGATTCAGTTGGGCCTGCTATTGGGTATTTATCACTATCACCGCTCCCAAAGCGAACTCAGACCAAATCCGTACTGGATGGGTTCATTAATATTAAATATTCTTGCCCTGGCGATCTTTGGTGGCGGCACCATGGTAATTCAGAGTATCGAAAAGCCAGAATTTAATTTCACGATCGCGAACTCGCTGTTTTATATCGCCGCCGTTTTTCAGCTCTTATTTTGCAAATCACTGCTTGCTCCAATTAGTAAGCGTCTGCAGTATGGCTTTGCGTTTTCCGTCGCGATTTTTATTCCAACCTTCGAGTTTCTTCGTGTTTATGGAAACTACGAGATGCGCACTACATTTATGTGCGCGATAGGGATCATATTCTTCTCTTGGCAAATTATGATGCTCAGGCGCAAAAGAAGTTTAGAGCCTTCACAGCAGTTAATGTATATGCAATACGCAACTGCAGTTGAGCTATGTTTTTCCTTAGGTCGCCTAGGGGTTTTAGCTTCAACCGGTTTTACTATTAGCAAGGTGGAGCAAATTCCACAACTATTAGTATTGCTGACTGTTGCTCAGTTGGTTATTAATACGCTTTCTTACATTGCACTTGGGGGTTATTGGGCGGAAAGGGTCGCCCTGGCAAACGCAAAATCCAAAAGTGAAAATAATGAAATTAAAGCCTTATTAATCGAGCGCGAGAACTTAATCTCCAACTTACTTAAAGCTAATAAAACTGCCGCAACAGGCGCTTTGTCAGCCTCTATAGCCCATGAGCTCAATCAGCCCTTGGGCGCATCACAGCTCAATATTCAGTTTCTACAGAAGAAGTTGGCGGAAGGGCACCTGACTCCCGAACAAAATAAAGAGGTATTGATTGCGCTGCTAGCCGACAATCAGCGCGCCTCAAACATTATTCAATCGCTGCGCTCGATATTTTCTGATGGCAAGATTGGCGTCGAGCAGGTAGAGCTTGACGAATTAATTGAATCCGTTCTGAAGATTGCTAAGCCAGAAATTCAGGCGAAGAATATTCAAGTGGTGCTTGATCTTGACTCGCATTCTTTAATCAACGTGAATCGTGGTGAGATCCAGCAAGTACTCCTAAATCTTATTAATAACGCTATCCAAGCTCTCAGCGAATCTAATAGATCTTCTCGAACCCTGACCCTTGAGAGTCGGGATGTTGTTGATGGTGTGAGTCTGCGGGTTGCGGATAACGGCAGCGGCATCTCTACTGCCGTGCAGGGCCATCTATTTGAGTTGCTCTCGAGTAGCGATAAACGTTCCGGCATGGGCTTGGGCTTGTGGCTTTGCCAGCATATTATTTCTCGTCATGGAGGGCGCATTCTGTATCAGGATGCCGCTGGCGGTGGCGCTGAATTCAACATCTTTTTGCCAGCTATTCAGGAATAGATCATTAGCTCTATGGCTAATTGCCTGTAGCCAGCACACTCTTTACATTCCTAGAGTACCTTTTCTACCAATTTTCGCTTCAATTCAAGGCTTTTATGAAAACCAAACTCACGCTAATTGCCATATCCATGGCACTACTTTCTGGTAATGCTGCTATTGCTGCTGGCGGAGGTGGGGTGGTGGTTGACCCTGGCGCAATGCAGGGCAAGCATTTTGATCCTAAAGGCAAGGCGCCTTCAACATTTACTGTAGATCTGCAAAATGGTTTGCGCAAAACTCTACCGTTTGAAGATAAGAGTGATTTTGAAGAATCCAAGAGAGGGTTCATTGCTGCCCCTACTTATAAAACCATCATGGCTGATGCAGGTAACGTTGCCTGGGATATGGGTAGTTATGAGTTCTTATTACAAGGCAAGGACTTCGATAGCGTTCATCCGTCTTTACAGCGCCAGGCAATTCTGAATATGGGCTATGGCCTCTATGAGGTCGTGCCAGGAAAGATATATCAAGTTCGTGGCTTTGACTTATCCAATATTAGTTTTGTTAAAACCAATACCGGTTGGATTGTCTTTGATCCATTAACTTCAAAAGAGACCGCGAGAGCAGCTCTGGAGTTGGTAAATGAAAAGCTGGGCAAGCGCCCAGTCGTGGCAGTGGTGTACTCCCATTCGCATGCTGACCACTTTGGTGGTGTGCGTGGTGTAGTGGATGAGGCGGATGTGAAGAGTGGCAAGGTGAAGATCATTGCCCCAGCTGGCTTTATGGATCATGCTGTAGCTGAGAACGTCTACGCCGGTAATGCTATGACACGCCGCTTGTATTTCCAGTATGGCGTTTTATTGCCGCGTAGCCCATTTGGCCACGTTGACCAATCCATTGGTAAAAATACCGCTGCAGGAAACCTGGGCTTAATTGAGCCAACTATTTTGATTAATGAGCCATTTGAAAAAATGACAGTGGATGGCGTGGAGATGGAATTCCAAAACACGCCGGGTACAGAAGCGCCTGCTGAGATGAATACCTACTTCCCGCAGATGAAAGCGTTCTGGGCTGCTGAGAATATTACTGGCACTATTCATAATATTTACACCTTGCGCGGTGCGCTAGTACGTGATGCTTTGGCATGGTCAAAGAACATTAATAATGCTTTATATCGCTATGGCAATGAAGCTCAAGTGATGTTTGCTTCGCATTCTTGGCCGCGTTGGGGCAATGATCGAGTTCAAGAAGTGATGCGAACACAGCGTGATAGCTACGCACACCTAAACAATGAAGTACTCCATTTGGCCAATAATGGCGTAACAATTAATGAGGTGCATAACGTTTACAAGCAGCCTGAGAGCTTAAAGTCTCAATGGGCAGCACATAGCTATCACGGCTCAGAAGAGCACAACAGTCGCGCTGTTATCAATCGTTATCTAGGTTACTGGGATGCCAATCCTGCCACCTTGATTCCTTTATCGCCAAAAGACTCTGCACCGCTGTATGTAGAGATGATGGGTGGCTCTGCCAAGATCATGGCTAAGGGTAAGCAGCTCTATAAGCAAGGTAAGTATCGTGAAGCGATGGAGATCGTGAACAAGTTGGTTTATGCAGAACCTAACAACACGGCAGCCAAAGACTTACTAGCGGATATTTTTGAGCAAATTGGTTATCAAAAAGAAAGCCCTAGTGTGCGCAATAGCTTCTTGGGCGCCGCCTATGAGTTACGTCACGGCATGCCTTCTGGTGCATCACCAAAGACCAATGGTCCTGACATGATCAGAGCGATGACTACTGAGTTATGGCTCAATGCCCTGGCAATCAGCATGGATAGCAAAAAGGCTGCTGGCATGAAGTTCACTATGAATTTGAACACCCCAGATAATGGCGAAAAGTTTGTTGTGGAGATGAGTAATTCTGCGCTGACCAATATCAAGGGTTATCAGGATAAAAATCCCAACCTGACTATTACTGTGAATCGCAGTGACTTAGAGAAAGTCATGGGTGGTCAAACTACCTTTGAAAAACTCCAAGCCGAAGGAAAAGCCAAGTTTGAAGGTGATCGTAAAGTGTTTGATCAATTGCGCAGCACGATGACTAGCTTTGCTCCAGACTTTGAGTTGATGCCAGGTACGAAGGCTAAGAAAGCTCCGCCAGCTCAACCAATCAAAGACCCGTTTGAAGCTCCTCCGATTGCCAATTCAGATGGTGCTTAAGGAAAGTTAAATTGGAATTAGGTCGGTGATGAGTAATAAAGAATGGGCTCCTAGGAGCCCATTCTTTTGTCTGCAGCAGATTAATTATTCAGGCCGCAAAAGCTCCGCCGTCTTCCAGTGCCTTCAGATCACTTCCAGCAATACCCAATTCCTTAAGTATCTCATTGGTGTGCTCCCCAAGAAGCGGGGGATGTCTAGATACCTGTTGAGGAGTGCCCATCATCTTGACTGCGAATCCAATATTAGGAACTTTGCCTTCAATCGGATGATCAATTTCCATGCGCATCTTGCGATGTTGTCCATGTTCGCTATCGAATGCTTGAGGGTAGGTATTGATCGGTCCAGCGGGAATGCCGGCAGCTAAGAGAGTGTCGACCCATTCCGCACTTGTTTTAGTGGTGAAGGTCTTTTCAAGTTCAGTTGCCAGGATCAGACGATTAGCTAAGCGCAGTGGGTTGGTTCTGAATAGCGGGTCTTCAAATAGCTCGGGACGGCCAATTTTGTCGCAGAGAAGTTTCCAAAGCTTTTGATTGGTAGCGCCCATGACAAAGTAACCATCAGAGGCTTTCATGGCTTGGTAGGGCGCACTCATATGATTGGCGGTACCTAGCTTGTAGGGCTCAACCCCAGTTCCCCAGTATTGCGCTGTATCCCAAATAGAGAATGCCAGCGCTGAATCAAAGAGGGAGGCGTCAATAAATTGACCTTCTCCGGATTTGGTTTTGCCAATGTAAGCAGACAGAATTCCGTAGACCGCAAAGAGTGCGCAGCCAATATCGGCAACAGGAACACCTGCTTTTACTGGGGGGCCATCTGGATAGCCGGTAACGCTCATGACGCCAGACATAGCTTGCGCCATCAAATCAAACCCAGGGCGGTCAGCCCATGGGCCTGTTTGCCCAAATCCTGAAATGCTGGCGTAGACCAAGCCTGGGTTTAGATCTTTAAGTGACTGATAATCGATACCGAGTTTTTTCATGACCCCGGGTCGATAGTTTTCTACCAAGATGTCGGCAGTCTTCACTAATTCAAAGAACACTTTTTTGCCGGCATCGGTTTTGAGATTGAGGGTGACGCTACGTTTGTTGCGATTCATATTCAGAAAGCCCATGCTATCTGAACCTTTCATCTTGAATCCCATGGCGCCACGAGTTTGGTCACCTGTCCCTGGAGGCTCAATTTTGATGACATCTGCACCGAGGTCGGCAAGCAACATACAGCAGTAGGGACCTGCCATGACTTGACTCACGTCAAGCACTCTCACGCCCGCTAGCGGTAGCGGTTTGCTATTTGAAGCGTTCATTTTGTCTCAATTATTTTTATGTTTAGAATGAAGTGCTAATAATAGCTGTCAATATAAATCAAATAGAGAGACCTTGTTGTGAGCCTGCATCATAGGCTTCATTGATCAATGCCATGGCTAATACCGAAGCTTCCAAATCACCGTCACTTGCCGAAGTTCATTTAGAGCTTCGTAACGGTATAGCGTTCATTACCTTTGATCATGTTGCTGCGCGCAATGCAATGACAGCAGGCATGTATCAAAGCTTAAAAACGATCTGTCAAGATTTGACTAAGAACTCTGGAGTGCGGGCAGTGATTCTGCGTGGCGCTGGCGGTAAATCATTTGTGTCTGGCAGTGACATTGCTCAGTTCGCTTCATTTCAAAATGGCGAGGATGGTATTCGGTATGAGGAGGGGATTGATGACTATCTTGCTCCATTAGCCATGCTACCCATGCCATCCATTGCCGTTATCGATGGCATGGCAGTTGGGGGTGGACTTGCTATCGCGAGTTGCTGTGACTTCAGAATCTCCACGCCGGATGCTCGCTTCGGCGTCCCCATCGCCAAGACACTGGGTAATTGCTTATCTGCCGGGAATGTCGCTTGGCTTACTGCACATCTTGGTATCAATATCGTCAAACGGATGCTGCTTTTGGCGGAACTGGTTTCTGCTCCAGAGCTCATCAAACAAGGCTATCTATTGGCTACATATCCTGCCGAAGATCTTGAGCATGAAGCAAATCAGTTGGCTGAACGTTTAATGAGGCTAGCACCCATTACGCAGAAATCCACCAAACAAACTCTAGCAAGACTCATCAAAAATAATATGCCGGATTGCAATGATCTTATTCGGGAGTGCTATGGCAGTGAAGATTTTAAGAATGGGGTTGCCGCATTCTTGGATGGGAAACCGCCTGTCTGGACTGGCAAGTAATCTCAGTCCAAAAATTCAATCATCAGACTTATAAAAACATCTCTTGTAAATTATTGAGATAGCGCAAACCTTGTTCAGTAGCCTTAAGCTTATTGGGGTTTGAATCCAACAAACCTTTTTTACTTGCTTCATCCAATCCTTTTGCAACCACATTGAGTGGCAAGCCAGTGCGCTCTCCAAATGTCACAGTGTCTACACCATCAGTCAGGCGCAATGCATTAAGCATAAATTCAAAAGGCAGATCTTTGGCATCAATCTCTTTGGATTCGATCAGGGCATTTCCTTTGGACTCCATCGCCTGCATGTAAGTCTCGGGATGGCGCTCGCGCACTTGCCGGGTAATTTTATCTGGTAAGGAAACCTTACCATGGGCTCCCGCGCCAATACCGATGTAATCACCAAAGCGCCAGTAATTGAGATTGTGTTTGCATTCTTGATCTTTCTTGGCATAAGCAGATACCTCATAGCGTCGATAACCCGCTGCCTCCAGAAGGGCTAAGTTCTGCTCAAAGATCGCATCAATCTCATCTTCGTTCGGTAGCTTAGGGGGGAAATTGGCAAAGTAGGTATTGGGTTCAAGCGTCAAGTTGTAAAAAGACAGGTGCGGAGTTTTAAAGGAGAGGGCGGTTTCAATATCAGCCTTCGCTGCTTCCAAGCTTTGATTTGGTAAGCCATACATCAAATCTAAATTGACCGACTTGAAGTGTTGCAAGGCAATCTCAATCGCGCGCTTGGCTTCATTGCCATTATGAATACGACCCAAAGCTTTCAATTGAGCATCCTGAAAACTCTGGATGCCTAGAGAGACGCGATTAATTCCGGATTTGGCAAAAGCGGCAAACTTCTCTGCTTCCACTGATCCGGGATTGGCTTCCATGGTGATTTCACAATTGGGCTCTAAGTTAACGCGTGCACGAACGGCTGAGAGTAAGTAATCCATGCCTTCAGGAGAGAGCAGGCTCGGAGTGCCGCCGCCAATAAAAATGCTATGAACTTGGCGACCCCAGGTACGAGGTAATTCAGTTTCTAAATCGGCAATTAAGGCATTGATATAGCGCGCCTCATCAAAGCCTTGCCCATTTTTAGAGTTCTCACTCCGATCTTTAACCTGATGCGAATTAAAGTCGCAGTAGGGGCACTTCTTTTCGCACCAAGGGAAGTGAATATATAAAGATAAGGGTGGCAACGCTTTGAGTTGCGGCTGACCTATCAACGCAGGCTTCAGGGAATTAAGCACGGCTTTGTAATTGCGCAATCAATTCGCGCAATGCCTGGCCGCGGTGGCTGATGAGATTCTTCTCTGAGGGCTCAAGTTCTGCAGCAGTACTCCCAAGCTCAGGCAAAAGGAAGTGAGGATCGTAACCAAACCCATGGCTGCCTTTAGCTTCGTCGATAATCTGCCCATACCAACGGGTTTGCACAATCAGCGGCTCTGGATCATTGGCACTATTAACCATCACTAGAGCGCAAACATAATGCGCTCCACGATCTGCTTTCCCTTTCAGAGCTGCAATTAATTTTTGATTGTTAGCGGCGCTATCCCCATCAACACCTGCATAACGCGCTGAGTAGACTCCAGGCGCACCATCTAATGCATGGGCACAAATTCCGGAATCATCGGCAAGAGCAGGTAGGCCACTAGCTGCGCTGGCATGACGTGCTTTAGCCAACGCATTCTCAACAAAGGTCTGATGCGGCTCTTCTGCTGCCGGAATGCCCAACTCACCCTGAGGGATAACCTGAAAATGAAACGGTGCCAAGAGTTCCTGGAACTCTCGAACCTTACCGGGATTGTTAGAGGCGAGAACGAGTTTTTGCACCATCTACCCTTGATCTTTTATTTAAACGCTTCTTTTTGGAGTTGCGTTAAATCCGCAATACCTTGCTCTGCTAAATCTAAGAGCGCATTTAATTCGGTGCGGGAGAACGCTGCGCCTTCAGCAGTGCCTTGCACTTCAATCATGCCGCCTTTACCAGTCATGACGACATTCATATCGGTATCGCATGAAGAGTCTTCTGGGTAATCCAAGTCAAGAACAGGAACGCCTTGATAGATGCCCACGGAGATCGCAGCAACACTATCAATGATCGGATCGGCTTTGAGTGCACCACTTTGCAGGAGAGTGTTAATCGCATCGCGTGCTGCAACATAAGCGCCTGTAATCGATGCAGTTCGGGTTCCACCATCGGCTTGCAAGACATCGCAATCTAAGTGGATGGTTCTTTCGCCCAAGACTTTCAGATCAAAGACGCTACGCATTGCACGGCCGATCAAACGCTGAATTTCTTGTGTACGACCAGACTGTTTGCCTCGTGCAGCTTCACGATCGCTACGGGTGTGCGTGGAGCGGGGGAGCATGCCGTATTCAGCGGTTACCCAACCTTCACCTGAGCCCTTTTTATGAGGGGGTACCTTTTCTAGAACGCTGGCGGTGCAGAGCACCTTAGTGTCACCAAATGCAATCAGAACCGAGCCTTCTGCGTGCTTGGTAAAAGCCCGGCTGATGCTCACTGGGCGCAATTGGGTAGGGGTGCGGCCACTAGGGCGGGTGATGTTGGGCTTCGTCATGGGGTTTGGTCCTAAAGATCTACAATGTCCATATGATATCGAGCATGACTGGTTATGGCAGCGCTTCTCGCCAAGTCTCCCTGGGAGCTGGCGTAGTAGCTGATCTGCAAGTGGAATGTCGGGCTGTGAATAGCCGCTTTCTGGATTTGGGCTTTCGTCTTCCGGACGAGTGTCGCGCGGCTGAGCCTGCCTTACGAGAAATGGCGACTCAAAGCCTTTCCCGAGGTAAGGTCGAGTTTCGGGCTGCCTGGCGCGTTAATTCTGGCGCTGCTGGGGCTGCTAAAGCTAACCCGCATGCCTTAGGCGCCCTAAACAAGGATCGCTTAGATGCGCTCTACACCCTGCAGGAGCATGCTCAAGTCGCCTTTCCGAATGCGGAAGCATTGCGTATTGCTGATATTTTGCGATGGCCTGGAATTGTTTCTGAACCTCGGGGCGAAGAAGAGGGCTGGCTTGCCGCTACCGTTGAAGCTGGTCGCGCCGCTTTAGCTGCACTCATGGAGAGTCGTCATGCTGAAGGTAAGGCTTTGGTGACGGTACTGACTAACATCACTGCCAAGATGCGGGAGATTGTTAAGGTAATCGAGCCAAAGGTTCCAGTCTACGTTGCCCAGTATCAAGAGAAACTCACCGAGCGCCTTGCTGAGGCATTGGCCGCGCAGGAACAAGGAAAAGTGAGCAGCGGTTCTGGCACCGAGTTGATGGAGCGCATTCGTCAAGAGGTAGTGCTCTACGCGGTTCGCATTGATGTAGCAGAGGAGTTTGCTCGCCTCAAGACTCATCTTCAAGCCGTGGATACCGCGCTTGCCGGTAAGGGGCCAGTAGGTAAGCGCTTGGATTTCCTGATGCAAGAGTTGAACCGTGAAGCGAATACCTTAAGCTCCAAATCCGTTTCAGAAGAATGTACGCAAGCTGCTTTAGAGCTCAAGCTCTTGATTGAGCAGATGCGCGAACAAGTGCAAAATTTAGAGTAACTGTTATTTATACAAATTATTATGGCCAGCCCCAAACCTAAAGCTAACTTATCTCCTGCTTATCAAGGCAGTATGTTGATGATCGTTGCTCCATCAGGTGCTGGCAAATCCTCTCTAGTGAATGCCTTATTGCAAGAGGATGCAGCACTAAAGCTTTCTCTTTCAACCACAACACGTGCGCCAAGGCCGGGTGAGGTGGATGGTAAGGACTATCGCTTTGTTAAAAGAGATGAATTTATAGCTGAACGCGACGAAGGTAATTTCTTAGAGCATGCTGAAGTGCATGGTAATTTTTATGGCACCTCTAAGACCTGGATTGAAACCCAGATGAAAACCGGGCGCGATGTAATGCTGGAAATCGATTGGCAGGGCGCCCAGCAGATTCGTCAAATCATTCCCGAAGTGCAGTGGATCTTTATTTTTCCACCTTCCTTTGAGGCTTTGGAAGAGCGCTTGCGTAAACGTGGGCAGGACGATGAGGCAACGATTCAGAGAAGGTTGGCTGCGGCACATTTAGAGCTCCAGCATGCCCATGAAGCAGATTTCATTGTGATCAATGACGATTTTGAGCGGGCTTTAATTGATTTGCGCCATGTGGTTGCGGCCAGTCGCCTGCGCTCAGGGCCGATTATGGCTCGGAACCCTGCGCTTTTAAGGCGCCTCGGGGTCTAATCAGTTATCCTATAGGTATTGAAGCTAAATTTAAGTGAGTTCAGCATGGCCCGTATTACTGTAGAAGATTGTCTAAAAACTATCCCAAATCGTTTTGAGCTGGTATTGGCCGCGACTTATCGCGCACGTCAATTGGTTCAAGGTCACTCCCCACGTGTTGAGTCCAGAGATAAAGCAACTGTAGTTGCGTTGCGTGAAGTTGCTGCTGGTGTAACTGACCGTGACATGTTGACCAAAGTACCTTTGTAATTTAGGGGTTCCGTTGTGGAGCTCCCCTTAGGCGACCCAAACACATCGGAATCCAAAGGTCAGGTCTCGCCTAAAGAGACCGCGAATAGCGATAAGACTTCCATCATCGCCACCTTGTTGGCTCAGTCGAGCCGACATTTATTTGGCCCCACCTCTGCGCCAACATTACCTTTAAAGCATCAAGTTGTTTCTATTGATGGCCTCATTTCTAAATTAAGCTATCTCAAGCCTGATGAAGTTAATCTCATCAAGCAAGCATTTCATTTCGCTGATGCCGCCCACCTTGGTCAGTACCGCCATAGTGGTGAACCTTACATTACTCATCCTGTAGCAGTTGCCGAGCTCTGCGCTACCTGGCGCTTAGATGCATCCTCCATCATGGCAGCCTTACTGCATGATGTGATTGAAGATACGGGTTGCACTCAAGCAGACCTAGTCGGCAAGTTTGGTAGCAAAGTAGCAGAGCTTGTAGAGGGCTTAACCAAGCTGGATAAGCTCGAGTTTCAGAGTCACGCAGAGGCGCAAGCAGAAAGCTTCCGCAAGATGTTCATGGCGATGGCACGCGATGTTCGGGTGATTCTGGTGAAGCTGGCCGATCGCACACACAATATGCGCACACTCGATGCTGTGCCAATGGAAAAGCGTCGCAGGGTTGCCGCTGAAACGATCGAGATCTACGCTCCGATTGCCCATCGCCTCGGCCTGAACGTTATTTACCGCGACTTGCAAGATCTCAGTTTCCGTTACTCCATGCCAATGCGCTTTAGGGTGATCGAAGGTGCAGTGAAGCGGGCGCGTGGTAACCGTAAAGAAATGGTGGAGAAGATTTTGCAAAATGCTCGGATGGCATTTGCAAAGGCCAATCTTGAGGTAGATCTCCAGGGCCGAGAAAAAACCCTCTTTAGTATCTACAACAAAATGCGTAACAAGCATTTGAGTTTTTCTCAGGTGCTTGATGTCTACGCCTTCAGGGTTACTGTGCACTCGATTGATGAGTGCTATCGCGCTTTGGGCATCTTGCACTCTCTTTACAAGCCCATGCCGGGCAAGTTTAAAGATTACATTGCGATTCCTAAACTCAATGGTTACCAGTCTTTGCACACAACACTCTTAGGCCCATCTGGTGTGCCGGTAGAGTTTCAGATACGCACGAGCGATATGCATGCTGTTGCAGAGGCAGGCGTTGCTGCACATTGGGCCTATAAGGATGGTGGCCCTGATATGAGCGAGGTGCAAAACCGCGCACATCAATGGCTGCAATCATTAATTGATATTCAGGATAGCAGCGGGGACTCACAAGAATTCTTAGAGCACGTCAAAATTGATTTGTTCCCAGATGCGGTTTATGTCTTTACACCTAAAGGGCAGATCAGGGCATTGCCTCGTGGTGCTACCGCCTTAGACTTTGCCTATTCGATTCATAGTGATGTGGGTAACACCTGCGTAGCCGTCAAGATTAATGGCATGCAGTTACCTCTACGTAGCGAGTTAAAGAATAGCGATATTGTTGAAGTAGTGACATCGGCTAATTCTCAGCCAAATCCAGGTTGGTTGGCATTCGTAAGAACGGGCAAAGCCCGCGCCTCCATTCGCCATTCTCTTAAGACCAAGCACTATGCTGAATCTCTGCAGTTGGGTGAGCGTCTCCTGGCTAATGCTTTACGTCAGCAGGGGGTTGATGCTGGACTACTTACACCGGAGATCTGGGAAAAGTTATTGCATTGGACTGGTGACAAAACTCGTGAAGAGGCATGCGTCAATATTGCCCTGGGTCGCAGATCCCCTCAAGAGCTGGCAATTCGTTTAAAGATTCTGATTGATGATGAAGGCGGTGCAGAGCAAATGCGTTTGGGCGCGGCTGACTGGGTTTCACCGCATCAAGAAATTGCTTCACACCATCACCAGCGTCAGGCTATTTTGGTCGATGGTCGCGAAGGAAACTCCATTAGCTTTCAAACTTGTTGCCATCCGATTCCTGGTGACAACATCATCGGCTACCTTGGAAAAGGTGAGGGCTTGCAGGTTCATACTAACGACTGCCCAGTTGCTCTCAGAATGCTTTCTAAGGACAGTGACAAGTGGGTAGAGGTCGAGTGGGGCAAAGAGGTCAACCGAGAGTTTGAGGTAGACCTAGCGATCGATACACGTCAAGGAAAGGGTGTTTTAGCTAGAGTGGCAAGCAGTGTCACCGCAGCCGACTCGAACATCCTGAACGTGTCCATGGATGACCGTTATAAAGAAGATGCTGTCACCATTCGATTCACGATCCAAGTATCAGACCGCTTACACCTCTCGAAGGTGATGCGTAGCTTGCGTACAAATCATGATGTGATGCGAGTCACTCGGGTACGGGTTAGTTAAACCCTTTCACCCTCAATTAGCGGTACTGAACGTCTAGGATTTCAATTTCACTGGGGCCAGTGGGCGTCTGGATTTTGACGCAATCACCAAGGCGAGCCTTGATCAGAGCTTTGGCAATTGGGGAGACCCAGCTGACATGCCCCAGGTCCAGATCGACCTCGTCGACCCCCACGATCGTAATAGTGGTCTCTTTTCCGACATCAGCACCTTCAAGGCTTGCATAGGTCACAGTAGCCCCAAAAAAGACCTGTTCCGCATCCGCATCACCTGATTTACGGGCCTGATTGTCGACAACTACGGCAAATTCAAGGCGCTGGTTTAGGAAGCGAATCCGGCGATCTATCTCCCGAAGTCGCTTTTTTCCATAGATATAGTCCCCATTTTCAGAGCGATCGCCATTGGAGGCGGCCCAGTGAACAACCTTCACAACCTCAGGCCGATCAAGGTTCAGGAGCTGTAAAAGCTCACTTTTGATGCGTTCGTGGCCAGCAGGTGTGATGTAGTTCTTCTCTTCCATGGCATAATTATGGCTGTTGCGGCTGTAGCTCAGCTGGATAGAGTACTTGGCTACGAACCAAGGGGTCGTGGGTTCAATTCCTGCCAGCCGCACCAACCTATACAGGGCCTAGTTGAAGAACTGGGCCCTTTTTTCTTTTTTAAGCATTTCAGAGCGGTTTATTCAAATCCCTTATAGTTTGTCTATGGCTATTTCTGACGCTAATTCCACGAATGCACCTGCTCCTGTAGCCATCTGGTCGCAAACGAACGCAACGCACGCTCAAGTCACCATGAGTGGTGTGGTCAATGTGTATTCCTTGGCAGGCGTGTGGACTGATATTCGACAAAAACAAAATCTATGGCTAGGGCAGGGAAATGCCCAAAGCTGCTCCTTGGTTTTTGATGCTTCACAAGTGAGCTCTTTAGATGGATCAGCCTTTGCATTCTTAATCGATGTGCAAGAGGCTCAGCAAAAAGCAGGTGGGCAATTTGATATTCAGGGTTTAGATCCAAAGTATCAACCGCTCTTGCATGAATTTGATCCCATCAATAATTTATTCCCTGTTCCAGCCGCAAAACAAAAAAACAATTTTGTTGTCAGCATTGGAATGGCAGCCCAAGATTTCTTGGACGATGCTCGGGGTCTGATTACGTTTACCGGTCACTTGTCTGCAGACTTGGCTTGGTCGATACGCAATATCCGGCAAGTACGTTGGGGTGATTTTGTAAATGCCGCAGTAGAGGCTGGCATTTCTGCATTACCCATTGTTGGCCTAGTAGCCTTTTTGATTGGAGTCATCCTATCTTTTCAGGCTGCGATTGGTATGAAGCAGTTCGGCGCAGTTTCATTTGTAGGGCCACTGGCTGCTTTGGGTATTGTTCGCGAGATGGGCCCGCTCATCACCGCAATCTTGCTTGCTGGTCGATCATCTGCTGCATTTGCTGCGGAGATCGGTACGATGACTGTCAATAGCGAAGTCGATGCATTGGTCACTGGTGGTTTAAGCCCAATTCGATTCTTAGTGGTACCGCGAGTATTGGCCGGAATTCTGGTGGCGCCAATCTTGACCTTATTTGCCGATATCGTCAGTATTTTTTCTTCTATGTTGACGATGCAAATTTATGGCATCCCTTTTATTAATTTCTATAACGGTATGTTGGCTGCGGTTGATATTGAAGATGTGCTGTCGGGTCTTGTGAAGGCTACCTTATTTGGCGTTGTTGTCTCGGCGATGGGTTGTTTACGGGGCATGCAAACCGGTACTGGCGCAGCTGCAGTGGGTATCTCTGCAACTAGGGCTGTAGTGAGCAGCATTGTCATGATTGTTTTGGTGGACGGTATCTTTGCTTACATCTCTTACAGGACGGGCTTCTGATGGATGCATTAGATAACGCGCTTGACGTTCAAAATCTCACTGTGGGATATGGCTCTAAGATTCTGTTGCAGAACCTGAATTTTTCCGTGGCTAATGGAGAGATTTTTGTCATTTTGGGTGGATCAGGCTGTGGTAAATCAAGTCTCTTAAAGAATTTATTTGGTCTATACCAGCCGATTGCGGGGGATGTGTTGATTGAGGGTCAAAACATCACCACCGCTCAAGGAGCTGAGCGTCAAAAAATTATGACCAGCTTTGGGGTGATGTATCAGCAGGGTGCCTTGTTTGGTTCTATGAATTTGCTGGATAACGTCACCCTCTTTATGGAGGAGTACACCAAGCTAAGCCGAGATCAAATGAATCTATTAGCGCGCTGCAAGCTAGATTTAGTCGGTTTACTCCCATACGAAACCTATATGCCTAGCGAGATTAGTGGTGGCATGCAGAAGCGAGCAGCTATTGCGCGTGCGATGGCTCTTGATCCCAAGATCTTGTTCTTAGATGAGCCTTCTGCTGGCCTTGATCCAATTACATCGGCTGACCTTGATAGTACGATCCTGGATCTCTCAAAAAACTTGGGATTTACCTTTGTGATCGTTTCTCACGAACTGGCAAGTATTTATTCCATCGCCGACAAGGTGATTATGTTGGACAAGGATGCCAAAGGCATTATTGCTGAGGGTGATCCTAAAGTATTAAGAGACACCAGCAAAGATCCTCGGGTACATCAATTCTTCAATCGCATTATGAGCAAGGACGCAGCATGAGTAACAACTCCAACCCCAATTATTTCCGCCTGGGTATTTTTGTCTTGGTGGCAATCGGCGCATTGCTCACCATCATATTAATTTTTGGTTCTGGGCAGCTCTTTAAAAAATCGTTCATGACAGAAACCTACGTCAAGCAATCGGTGACAGGTCTAGATGCCGGGGCAGCCGTACGCTTTAGAGGGGTGAAGATTGGGCAGGTGACCTCTATCGGTTTATCGGGTGACATGTATGAAAAAGATGTTCCCATGATCGAGAAGCATGAATATGTTGTGGTGAGAATGCAGATTTTTGGAGATGCTATTGAGAGAAGCCATCTCGAAACTTTTATCAAAGACAATTTGCGTGCGCGTATTCGTTCCATGGGCATTACTGGTGTGAATTACGTAGAGTTGGATTTTTATCCTAAGTCTGATCAGAATTACACGCTTAAATATTCATGGCAGCCAGATTATCCAGTGGTCCCATCCATGCCAAATCAGGCTGATGAAATCATTTCTGGTATTCAGAAGTTAATTAGTGCATTGAACGGTTTAGATGTGGATGGAACTCAGAAGAAGTTTGATTCACTATTGGTCAATCTGAATAAGCTGATGGCTGGCGATGGAAAAGACAATGCCGGTCTCCTCAATTCGGTTAAAGATCTGAATGTGTTGTTGGATCGGATTGCTAAAGTGACCGATAAAGACCAGCTCAATATTCTGATGCGTGAATTGGTTGCCACCATGGTTTCTTTACGCCAAACCGTGACGAGTGTTCAGGGTGATACCACTGCAACTTTAGAGAATATTCGTCAGGCAAGTGAACAGTTGAATGAATTTACCCGTGTGGCAAGTCAATCACCATCTACCTTGATTTGGGGTGAGCCACCTGCACGCATTACGCCTCCAATGAATGGAGTTCAAAAATGATGTTCATAAAAATTCAGATGAAGAAAAACTCACCCCTCATCAAGTTTGCAGCTTGCGCATTCATCATGGCTGCATTGAGTGCCTGTTCTTTGCCAAAAAGACCAGCATTGGAAACGAGTAGCTGGATGGTTGCGCCAGAGCGTACAGGCGCCCCATATAAGCCGCGTAGCGACCTGTGGCTCAAGATGGGATCTGTTTCGACGGCACCTCCTTTTGATGGCAAGTCTTTGGTCTACCGTTTAGGTGATCAGCGCTATGAAAAGGATTTCTACAATATTTATTCCGCACTGCCAAATGAGATGGTGGGCAATGCCACTCGCCAGTGGCTTAATAACGCTCAAATCTTTTCAATGACTGTGGGGCAGGGGAATAGCTTCTTTCCTTATTACAACCTACAACTCTCTGTAGAAGAGTTTTATGGTGATTACCGGGTCCGTCCAGAGGCCGTTGTCACGGTAGAGTTCTTCCTGAGTGCAACAGATCCTCAAAAGCGCAATCCGATGATTGGTAAAAATCGATATACCAAGAGAATTGCACTCAAAGACAATACGCCTCAAGCATTGATTTTGGGTCAGCAAGAGGCCTTGGCGCAAATTTTGAAAGAGTATGAGGTAGCGCTTTATGGTTACGCCGGAAATCTGCCTCCACCCTTAGGGCAATAGTCATTCTAGAATTGCAAAAATCATAAAAAAGTGGAGAAGACATGGATTTAGGGCTTAAAGGAAAAGTGGCATTGGTAATGGCGTCTAGCCGCGGTTTGGGTCAGGCGATGGCCGTTTCTCTGGCGCGCGAAGGCGTGAAGGTAGCTGTGACTGGACGCAATCCCGAAGGGCTTAAGAAATCGGTAGAGTTAATTGAAGCGGCCGGTGGAAAAGCTTTGGCTTTAAGTTGGGATTTATCTGACCCTTCGGTCATCGATGGTTTAGTGAGTCAGGTTGAAAAAGAGCTGGGACCAATTGATATTTTGGTAAACAACACTGGCGGACCTCCTCCAACACTAGCTGCCGGACAAGATCCTGCCTTGTGGCAAAAAAGTTTTAATGACATGGTGCTGTCGCTGATCAGCATTACCGATCGCGTTCTCCCGGGAATGCGTCAACGTAAGTGGGGTCGCATTATCACTAGTACCACTTCAGGTGCGATTGCCCCTATC
This sequence comes from Polynucleobacter sp. es-MAR-4, assembly GCF_018882055.1. GTDB lineage: Bacteria > Pseudomonadota > Gammaproteobacteria > Burkholderiales > Burkholderiaceae > Polynucleobacter. The sequence continues at coordinate 85,781 of NZ_JACVPF010000001.1, forward strand.
AAAAACTTGGCAATTTCCAATACCTTACGCGCTGCACTGTTAGCTTGGTCTAAAACCTTGGCAGCAGAAGTGGCTGCTGAAGGGATTACAGTCAATGTGATCATGCCGGGCCGTGTTGCAACTGATCGCTTGCGTCAATTGGATGAAGCACGTGCTCAACGCGAGAACGTTAGCTATGACTCTGTTGTGCAAGCCAGCTTGAAGCAGATTCCGATGGGTCGTTACGGTGATCCTCAAGAATATGGTGATACTGCCGCTTTTTTAGCAAGTCAAAGCGCTTCCTTTATCACTGGGTCAGTGATCCGTGTTGATGGTGGCCAGATTCAGGCGATCTAATCCTAGTGTTAATGAGTTTTCTGCGGGGCATTCGGCGGGACCTTCGTTCTAGCGAGCTGCTTGCCCTGTTGGTTGCACTCACGCTTTCAGTGGCTGCCTTATCGAGCGTCAGTTTTTTGGCTGATCGGATGCAGCGGGCCTTTCAGTTTGATGCCCGCCAGCTGCTTGCCTCGGATCTATTGTTGGTCTCTGATCAACCTTTGACCGAGCGCTTCATCCAAGAGGTCAAAGCACGCCAACTGAGCTCAGCTCAAACCATTGTCTTTCCAAGCATGGCGACAGTGGGTAAGCAAAGTAAGCTGGCCTCTCTTAAGGCTGTAAGCGCTACCTATCCTTTGCGTGGCTCCTTAGAGGTCTCACCTTCCCAAGCAAGCTCAACTCCACCAGTTGGTTCAGTCTGGGTAGATCCTGCGATGCTGAATGTGCTGCAGGCTAATGTCGGTGATCAGATGCTATTGGGAGATAAGACATTCTTGATTAGCGGGATCTTGCAGAGAGAGCTTGATCGAGGTGCCGGTTTTATGAACTTCGCGCCACGCGTCATGATGGCCCTGGACGATTTACCGTCGACAGGTCTGATTGGTCTTGGTAGTCGCGTTACCTATCGTCTGCTGCTGTCAGGCACCGATCAAGCCATCTCTGCTTATGAGCAGTGGGCTGCCCAATGGATTGAATCTGAGGGCCTCAGGGGAGTGCGTATTGAGACCTTAGAAAATGCGCAGCCGGTGATGCGAAAAACTCTGGAGCGGGCAGAGCGCTTCTTATCTTTAGTGGCTCTACTCACCGCAATGGTAGCTGCTGTCGCTATTGCCTTATCGGCACGTCGTTATGTATTAAAGCAGGCCGATGTTTGTGCTGTTATGAAATGCCTTGGGGCAAGTCAAAAGACGATTCTCATCAAGCAAATTAAAGTATTGGGCACTCTGTGTTTATTAGCTGCCTTTATGGGGTCCGCGATTGCTTACGGAGTTCAAGAGATATTGATTCGTATTTTGGGTAATTTGGTGTTTTCTAATCTACCCGCGCTCTCCCTCTGGCCTTTAGCTTGGAGTATTTTATTTTCCTCTTGCCTGTTAATTGGTTTTGCCGGACCACCTCTGTTTAGTTTGGTCATGATTTCACCGGTACGGCTGATTCGGAAAGAATTGGGTTCCTTGAATATCAAGGTGCTTTGGGTGGCGCTTTTTGGTCTGATTACTTGCCTTGCCTTAATAGCCATCGCAGCGCAGGATTTGAAATTGGCCTCTTGGGTCGCCCTGAGCTTTGGTTTGGCTGTAGCACTTTTTGCTCTTGTATCTTGGGGTGTTCTAAGCATCCTGAATCTACTTTTTTCTCAATGGAGCGCCAAGAGTTTTGCGCTGCGTTTTGCACTTACTGCACAGGCGCGGCGATCTGGATTTGCGGTAATGCAGATTACCGCATTGGGCATTGCTTTGATGTCTTTGTTGCTCATTCTTTTACTTAGACAAGATTTATTGGCTACGTGGCAGGGCAACATTCCAGTTGATGCGCCGAATCGCTTCATGATTAATGTTCAGGAAGATCAAAAGCTAAGCATTACTCAGTCGCTACTTGATGCGGGTGTAGCAAAGCCTAGCTTTAGCCCCATGGTGCGAGCACGCTTGATTGAGGTAAATGGGAAATCTATTGGACCCAATGATTATGTTGATGAAAATGCGCGTCGCTTAGTTGATCGTGAATTCAATCTGTCTTATACCGAGCAATTGCCTGATGGTAATCGCATTACTGCGGGCAAATGGATTGGGGGAAGCGCGCCACAGGTTTCATTGGAAGCTGGAATTGCAAAGACCTTGAAGTTGAAGCTCGGCGATCAGATGACTTTTGAACTTGCCGGCGAAAGAGTGAGCGCGCCAATCACCTCTCTACGTAAATTGGATTGGAGTTCAATGAAGGTGAACTTCTTTGTCATCATGCCACCTGCAATGCTTGCGGAAATGCCGCAATCGTGGATTACCTCTTACTATCAAGGCCCTCAAATTGAAGGGCTTGACTACCAACTTGCGCAGAGCTATCCCAATCTGACCATCGTAGATGTGGCAACTTCATTGCAACAAATACAAGATGTACTGGAGCGGCTATCTTCGGTGTTGGGCTTATTGTTTGCTTTCACTATTTCGGCGGCAATTTTGGTTCTAGTGGCTGCCATTGCAGCAACGCAGGATGAGCGCTTTAGAAGTGCAGCCTTGCTGAAGGCAGTGGGTGCATCGCGCGCCTTGCTTGGAAAGATTGCTTTGGCGGAACTCTTGATTATTGGAGTGCTAGCGGGAGCCTTGGCTGGACTGGCTGCTGGAATAGCTGCGTGGGCACTCGGTTATTTTGTACTTGAGATTGAATTCAATGCATTCGCACAGTCTTTGGCGATGGGGATTTGCTTTGGGGTTATTGCTTGTCTCTTGGCGGGTTTTCGCTTTCAAAGAAAAATTCAAACCGCTACCGCTATGGAGTGTTTGCGAGAACTTTAGAGTCCACGCATTCTTAAATCCAACTTAAGAGAGTGTCACCCAGTTCTTTGGTAGCTCTACCAAACGGGTTCCGCCAAAACGATCTGGCAGGCTTTGCCGTAGTAGGGGGCTAACGCGATCCAGGTAAATACTGAGTGGCCAGAGCAATAAAGCGACCGAGAATAGCATCTCAATAATTTGCCATCTCTGTAGCTCGAAAAGCCACTGAAGAACAACGCAAGGTACAAGCCATAAAGAGCCATAGACGTAGCGCCAGATTGCTTGTTTGCGAGTCAGATTAAATCCACCGGGACCAATCATGCGAACGCGCCATGTTTGCATTGCAAGTGTTTGACCGGACTTTGTCCAATACCAAACAAAGTAAATGCCCAACACAACATAGAGATAGACAAAGGTAAGCCAGCTTGGCAGTGAGACGCCGAACAGAATGCCTAGACCTAAATTCGGTAGCAAGAAAGTAAAGGCAATGACGCCCAATAAAACCAATTGCTCATACAGCGTACAAGATACGCGCCGCCAAAACTGCGGAGCTGGAAGTGCATTTAATTCAGCGGGAGTAATCACGACTTAGAAATTCTTATGGATTGCTTGGGCTGCTATCCGAGCTGGTGCTCGGAGTCGGAGCTTCTTGAGCAGGGGCATTGCTTGCTGGCAAGCTAGGCGCTAGATTAGTTTTTTGGGTAATCGGATGTTGTTGCAATGTAGGTGCACTCGCAGCCGTTGGCTTTTTCTTATTCACTTCTGCTTGAGCCAACTTCTTTTTCTGGTCATCACTCAATTTTTGATATGCACTCCAAGCCTCTGCTTTTTTCTCGGCAGGGAACTTCAGGCTGGTGAGGTAATTTTCTCGCGCGATGCGGCGATCTTTTTGAGAGAGCTTAGACCAGCTTGTCATTCGAGACTGCAGTCGCTGCTGATCTGCCTCGCTCATCTTCGGATAAAGGTTGGCAACCTGAATCCATTTTTTACGACTGTCGGGCAGCATGTAATCCCAATCCTCTTCCAGAGGGGCGAGAATTTTCTGCTGCGCTGGCTTGAGACTTTCCCATGTGCCATCTGGTTTTTTCTCGGGAATGCCGGTACTTTTACCGTGACTGTTTGTAGCGGTCTGGGCAAATGCGCTAGGCAAGCCTAGGGCGCTAAAAGCCAGCACAAGGGCTGAGCCGATCGTCAGGACTGCACAAATAGAGCGTAAGTTTTTTAGCATGCGCTAATTGGGCTCTGGTTTGGCTTTAAGAGGGTGATTTGGATGTATCCAGGCCATCTTGCTCTGCATCGGCTAAGGGGCCATTTTTCAGGAATCCCATAAAGCCGCTATCTGCATAGGCATCTGGCGGTACATCGTCAGTTAGAAGGGCAACATCCAATTCTGCAATATCGTTGATCCGGGAGTCTGATTGCCATTGAGCAATGCCGATCAGGCCAAATACCAAGACAACCAGCGGTGCGACCCAGCCAACGTTATCCCAGAAGGAACGTGAACCGGATGACCAGCTTCCAGTGGAATTCGCTAAAACATGCTGCTCAATACGCACTTTTTCTGGTTTTTTGGCAGAAATAGCCTTAAGGCGGGCGGCATATAGACGATCTTTGATACCTGCTGGCAGGGATTGGGATCCTTCGCGTAGCAGGGCGGCAGCAGTCAGACCAAATTGGTCTGCTTCTGTTGGGCTTAGGATGTCTTGATTGCGATTCACAGCGTAATTCCTTTTAATTTCAATGCTTTAGCTAGAGCCTGGGTGGCTCTTGAGCAGTGGGTTTTGACGCTTCCCTCGCTACAACTCATCGCAAGGGCAGTTTCAGTAATGCTCAGCTCATCCCAATAACGCATCAGGAAGGCTTCTCGTTGACGGGCAGGTAATTTTGATATTTCCGACTCCAGGGACTGCAAGAGCTGACTACGTTCTAGCTTAAAGGCACCATCTTGGTGAATTTCGCTGTCATCAGGGGCTGAAAGTGACTCTAGAGGGTCAAAATCATCATTTTCATCTGATTTCTTGCCCATATTGGAGAACAGGGTGACCCAGGTATTGCGCACCTTTTGACGTCGGAACCAATCATGTATGCGGTTTTGCAGAATTCTGGTGAAAACCAGGGGTAGCTCTGCAGCGGGGCGATCACCATATTTTTCAGCCAACTTGATCATGGCATCCTGAACAATGTCTAAGGCCGCATCATCATCACGCACGGCATAGACCGCCTGCTTAAAAGCGCGCTGCTCAACACTGCTTAAAAAGTCAGAAAGTTCTTGGGGTGAGGCCATTCAGTGGATTAGACCTGAATCAGATGGAATTGGTCTATTTTAGGGGATTGCTATAGAATATAGGGCTTACTACCTAGAATCTCATTCAAGAAGTGGTTTTTTCCGGTAGCAGCGCCGTTCGAACTCAGGCCACAAGCAGGAGACAGAACAGACCAAACAATTTTTTGCCGAAAATTGCAAAGGACGAAAGAAAATGAATACAAGCAGCGCCGAATTTTTAGCTTCTAAAGCTAACCAAGACACAGCAAACCCAAATTCCGCAGCGAATGCACCTGAAATGATTGGTGCAGAGATGTTGGTGCAGGCTTTGCACAAAGAGGGTGTTGAATACGTTTGGGGTTACCCAGGTGGTTCCGTTCTCTTTATCTACGACGAAATTTTTAAGCAGGACAAGTTTGAACATATTCTTGTTCGCCATGAGCAGGCAGCAGTGCATGCTGCGGATGGCTATGCACGTGCGACCGGTAAGGTTGGCGTTGCTTTAGTCACTTCAGGTCCTGGCGTAACCAATGCGGTTACCGGAATTGCTACTGCTTACACTGATTCGATCCCAATGGTGATCATCAGCGGTAACGTTCCGACATACGCAATTGGTGAAGATGCTTTCCAAGAGGCGGATACCGTTGGTATTACCCGTCCAGTGGTGAAGCACAACTTCTTAGTAAAGGATGTGAGAGATCTTCCTTTAGTAATTAAGAAAGCTTTTCACATTGCTCAGACAGGTCGCCCAGGTCCAGTGTTGATTGATATCCCGAAGGATGTATCAGCAGCTAAAGCGCCATTTGTATATCCAGAAACTCTGGAGATGCGTTCATACAACCCTGTAATTAAGGGGCACAGTGGGCAAATTCGTAAAGCAGTTTCTTTATTGCAAGAGGCGGAACGTCCATATATTTATACCGGTGGCGGCATCATCTTGGCCGACGCTGCGCCTGAGTTAAAAGAGTTTGCTGATTTGCTAGGTTATCCAGTGACCAATACCTTGATGGGTCTTGGTGGATTCCCGGGCACTAGTCCGCAATTCCTTGGCATGCTCGGTATGCACGGTACTTACGAAGCGAATATGGCCATGCAACATAGCGATGTGTTGATTGCCATTGGCGCACGTTTTGATGACCGCGTGATCGGTAACACCGCTCACTTTGCAAGCCATCCACGCAAGATCATTCATATTGATATCGATCCATCTGTGATTTCAAAGCGGGTGAAAGTAGATGTACCTATCGTTGGTAATTTGAAAGAAGTATTGCAAGAGATGACTGCCCAGCTCAAAGCTGCTGGCCCACGCAAGAACGGCGAGAAGGTTGCTGCTTGGTGGGAGCAGATTAATGAATGGCGCAAAAAAGATTGCTTGAAATACGATGAGGCTTCACAAATCGTAAAACCTCAGTACGTGGTTCAGAAATTGTGGGAACTCACTGGTGGTGATGCATTCATTTGCTCTGACGTTGGTCAGCATCAAATGTGGGCTGCTCAGTTCTATAAATTCGATAAGCCACGTCGTTGGATTAACTCCGGTGGTCTAGGTACGATGGGCGTGGGCTTGCCTTACGCCATGGGTATCAAAAAAGCATTCCCTGATAAAGATGTATTCACCATTACTGGTGAAGGCTCGATTCAGATGTGTATTCAAGAGTTGTCCACTTGTAAACAGTACGACACTCCTGTGAAGATTGTTTCATTGAACAACCGTTACCTCGGTATGGTTCGTCAATGGCAGGAGCTGACTTATAACAAGCGCTATTCCAGTTCTTACATGGATTCATTGCCAGACTTTGTTAAGTTGGCTGAAGCCTTTGGTCACGTTGGTATGCGTATTGAGAAGAAGTCTGATGTTGAGGGCGCTCTCAAAGAGGCGATTCGTTTAAAAGATCGCACTGTATTTATGGATTTCCAGACAGACCCAGAAGAAAACGTTTGGCCAATGGTTCAAGCGGGTAAGGGTATTACTGAAATGCTTTTGGGTAGCGAGGATCTCTAATGCGACATATTATTTCTGTATTGATAGAGAACGAACCAGGGGCATTGTCTCGTGTGGTTGGCTTATTCTCGGCTCGTGGCTACAACATTGAAACGCTCAGCGTTGCGCCAACTGAAGATCCTTCACTTTCACGCATGACGATTGTCACGATTGGTTCTGAGGATGTGATTGAGCAAATTACCAAACACTTAAATCGCTTGGTTGAAGTGGTTAAGGTGTTTGATTTGACTGAAGGCCCTCATATTGAGCGTGAGCTCATGATGATTAAGGTGCGCGCTGTAGGTAAAGAGCGTGAAGAGTTGAAACGTACAACGGATATCTTCCGTGGTCGCATCATCGATGTGACTGATAAGAGTTACACCATTGAATTAACTGGTGATGGTGCCAAATTAGACGCCTTTATTGATTCGATTGATCGTGCATCGATTCTGGAAACTGTCCGTTCGGGTGGTTCTGGTATTGGGCGCGGTGAACGTATCCTCAAGGTTTAATTTTTTTAACTGATTACTGAATTAACTACATTTTCAAAACAAGGAAAGAGCATGAAAGTTTTTTACGATAAAGACGCTGATTTGTCACTCATTAAAGGCAAAAAAGTAACCATCATTGGTTATGGTTCACAAGGTCATGCACATGCATTGAACCTCAAAGACTCAGGCTGCAATGTGACTGTGGGTTTGCGTAAAGATGGCGCTTCCTGGAGCAAAGCTGCAAATGCTGGCTTGACAGTAAAAGAAGTTGGCGAAGCGGTTAAAGACGCTGATGTAGTGATGATGCTCTTGCCTGATGAGCAAATCGCTGACGTATACAACAAAGAAGTTCATCCAAATATTAAGCAGGGCGCTGCATTGGCATTCGCTCACGGCTTTAACGTTCACTACGGTCAAGTTCAGCCACGCGCTGACCTGGATGTGATCATGATTGCCCCTAAGGCACCTGGCCACACTGTTCGTGGTACTTACGCTCAAGGCGGCGGTGTTCCCCATTTAATCGCTGTGTACCAAGATAAATCTGGCTCTGCTCGTGATGTTGCTTTGTCCTATGCAACAGCAAACGGCGGCGGTCGTGCTGGCATCATCGAAACTAACTTCCGTGAAGAAACTGAAACTGACTTGTTCGGTGAGCAAGCTGTTCTTTGTGGTGGCGCAGTGGAGTTGATCAAAGCTGGTTTTGAAACTTTGGTTGAGGCTGGTTACGCTCCTGAAATGGCTTACTTCGAGTGCTTGCATGAGCTCAAGTTGATTGTTGACTTGATCTACGAAGGTGGTATCGCCAACATGAACTACTCTATCTCTAACAATGCCGAGTACGGTGAGTATGTGACTGGTCCACGTGTTGTAACTGAAGATACTAAGAATGCAATGCGTCAGTGCTTGAAAGACATTCAGACTGGTGAGTACGCTAAGAGCTTCATCTTGGAAAATAAAGCAGGTGCACCTACTTTGATTTCACGTCGTCGCTTGAATGCTGAGCATGACATCGAGGTGGTTGGTGCTAAGTTGCGCGCCATGATGCCTTGGATTGCGAAGAACAAATTAGTTGACCAAACTAAGAACTAAGCAAGAACTCAGTAACAAGCAGTTAGAAACTAATAGTAGTAACTAAAAAGGCTCAGAACAAAGATGATGTATCCGCACCCCATTATTGCGAAAGAAGGTTGGCCGTATTTGGCATTAGTGGGGGCTGTAACTTTGCTAGTCCACTACCTAGGTGGTATTGCATGGTCATGGCCTTTGTGGATCATCTTTATCTTTGTTCTGCAGTTCTTCCGCGATCCACAGCGCATTGCTGCCATCGGTCGTGACTTGGTTTTATCTCCAGCCGATGGTCGTATCGTTGTGGTGGAAAAAGCCAATGATCCTTATGCGGGTCGTGAAGCTTTAAAAATTAGTGTTTTCATGAACGTATTCAACGTTCACTCCAATCGAAGTGCAGTCAATGGCCTGGTTAAAGAGATTCAGTATTTCCCAGGCAAGTTCGTGAATGCCGATTTAGATAAGGCCTCTACCGAGAATGAGCGCAATGCTGTGGTGATTGATGCCAACGGCCAAATTGTGACTCTGGTTCAGGTTGCAGGGCTGATTGCCCGCCGTATTCTTTGCTATATCCATGTTGGCGATAGACTTAAAGCAGGTGAGCGCTATGGCTTTATTCGCTTTGGCTCCCGTGTAGATGTATATTTACCCTTAACGGCCGAACCATTGGTCAGTGTTGGTGATAAAGTTTTTGCTACGAACACCGCATTAGCGCGCGTACCCGGCTTAGATTGATTAAGTCGCTTTAACAGGGAATATTCTTTGAGCACATTTCGTCGTCGTGGCCGCATTGATCGTAGTCGCTTAACGCGCACCCGAACTGACCGCACTCAAGATGAGTGGGCAGAAGATCTTGGCGATGAAATTGATTTCGAGGTAGAAAAGTTGCACGCGGATAAACCCCGCCAGCGCAGCAAAGGTATCTATCTACTTCCGAATGCATTTACTACAGCAGCTTTGTTCTGCGGTTTCTTTGCAATCGTCAATGCAATGAACCACCAGTTTGAGATGGCAGCTATTGCCATCTTTGCATCCTTAGTTTTGGATGGCATGGATGGTCGTGTCGCCCGAATGACCAATACCCAAAGTGCTTTTGGAGAACAGTATGACTCTCTGGCTGATATGGTGTCATTTGGTGTGGCTCCAGCCCTAGTGGCTTATGAGTGGGCTCTAAAAGATTTGGGTAAATGGGGCTGGTTAGCTGCCTTTACTTATTGTGCGGGTGCTGCATTGCGCTTGGCACGATTCAACGTTAATACCGGCGTGGTTGATAAGAAGTTTTTTCAAGGTTTGCCAAGCCCAGCAGCTGGGTCTTTGATGGCCGGCTTTATCTGGCTAGCTGATGACAACAAGATCCCAGTCCGTGATACCGCCATCCCTTGGATTACTTTCTTCATCGCTGTGTATGCTGGTTTGACGATGGTCTCCAATGCCCGTTTCTATAGCGGTAAAGCTTTGGATGTCCGCTATCGCGTGCCTTTTGGCGTCATGGTCTTGATGATTCTCACATTCGTATTAATCTCTTCCAATCCGCCTTTAACCCTATTCGGCCTCTTTGTGGTGTATTCCATCTCGGGCTATGTCATTTGGGCTTGGGAGCATCTGAGTGGCCGCCGTTTTAGCTAATTTGGAATATTTAGGTTATATTTAATCCATGTTGATGAATTTCTCACTTTCTAACTTGCTTCTACTAGCACTAAGCCTACAGCTTGGGGCAGGTAAGGCCTGAGTTAATGAGATCAAAGTAATTCATTAACCACGACATACCAGCCCCAGCAAATTGCTGGGGTTTTTGTTTTTAGATTGACAATGAAGTTATAAAAAATTAAGCAATATTGAACCGGAGAGTAGTGATGAGTGACAAAGTAATCATTTTCGATACCACCTTACGTGATGGCGAACAATCGCCTGGTGCTTCAATGACCAAGGACGAGAAGGTGCGCATTGCTCGCCAGTTAGAGCGACTCAAGGTTGATGTGATCGAGGCTGGATTTGCTGCGAGCTCTGAGGGCGATTTTCAGGCTATCTCCGCAGTGGCTGCTGCGGTGAAGGATTCCATCGTATGTTCACTTGCCCGCGCCAACGATAAGGACATCACTCGTGCTGCTGATGCTTTAAAGGCTGCCAATGCAAAACGCATCCATGCCTTCTTGGCAACTAGCCCATTACACATGGCGGTGAAATTGCGCATGTCTCCAGAAGAGGTGTTGGAGCAGGCCAAGCGCTCTATTCGTTTTGCTAGAAACTTAGCGGAAGATATTGAGTTCTCAGCGGAAGATGGTTATCGCTCAGAGATGGATTTCTTGTGCAGGGTAGTTGAGGCCGTTATCAATGAAGGCGCTACTACTATCAATATCCCTGACACTGTAGGCTACGCAACGCCAGAGTTGTATGGAGAGTTCATCAGAACTTTGCGTACTCGAGTCCCGAACTCAGATAAGGCAGTATGGTCTGTGCATTGTCATAATGACTTGGGCATGGCAGTTGCCAATTCATTGGCTGGCGTCAAGATTGGTGGAGCACGTCAAATCGAGTGCACCATTAATGGCTTAGGCGAGCGCGCTGGTAATACGGCATTGGAAGAGATTGTGATGGCCTTACGTACACGTAAGGATTACTTCAATATGGTGTGTGGCATCGATGCCACTCAAATTGTCCCTGCTTCGAAGTTGGTCTCACAAATTACTGGTTTTGTAGTTCAGCCAAACAAGGCGGTCGTGGGTGCTAATGCTTTTGCGCACACTTCCGGCATCCATCAAGACGGCATCTTGAAGAATCGCGATACCTATGAAATCATGCGCGCAGAAGATGTGGGCTGGGCTACCAACAAGATTGTGTTGGGCAAGTTGTCTGGCCGTAATGCATTTAAGCAGCGCTTACAAGAGCTGGGTATTGCAATTGAAGCTGAAGCCGATTTGAATGAAGCCTTTGTGCGCTTCAAAGCATTGGCCGATCAAAAATCTGAAATCTTTGATGAAGATATTATTGCCATCATGTCAGACTCTGCCGCAGCGGAAGAGGGTGAGTTTTATAAATTCATTTCCTTAAGTCAGCATTCCGAAACCGGCGAGCGTCCAAAATCTAAAGTCACTTTCCGTGTTGGCGATAAAGAGGCTAGCTCCGAGGCCGAAGGTAACGGTCCAGTTGATGCCAGCTTGAATGCGATTGAAGAGATTGTGAAGAGTGGGGCAGAGCAATTGCTCTATTCCGTCAATGCAATCACCTCTGGCACTCAATCTCAAGGTGAGGTTACGGTCCGTTTGGCCAAGGGCGGGCGCATCGTCAATGGAGTCGGTACCGATCCAGACATCATCGCTGCATCAGCAAAAGCCTATTTATCGGCTCTTAATAAGCTCCACGACCCTAGTCAGGCCAAGCTAAATGCCCAAATGACCCCGTAAATTAAACATAAGTTATTGATTTATATAGGTTTATTTTTATTCAGCCCTTAGATTGCTGTTAATCAGTCAGTCTATGGGGTGAATAGCCCCTTTTAGGCAATCTGCTACAATTCGAGGGCTTTGATTTTTAAAGCTTTTTTGTTGTATTTGATTAATAAATGCACGACACGATTTGGGTGAAAGCTCAGGTGTTCGCAAGTAAGGAGTATGAAAATGGCAGTTGCTGATATTAAAACGGCGGAAATCGTCAAAGAAAACGCGCGCAGCGCAAACGATACGGGTAGCCCTGAAGTTCAAGTTTCATTGCTAACAGCCCGCATCAATGAATTAACCCCCCATTTCAAAGCTAACGCTAAAGATCATCACAGCCGTCGTGGTTTGTTGAAGATGGTTTCACGCCGTCGCCGCCTTTTGGATTACCTCAAGGGCAAGGATTTGGGTCGCTATCGCGCATTGATCGAGAAATTAGGTCTCCGTAAGTAATTCTTATCGGTATTGCAATGCCATCTTTCTTAGGGTTGTTTCGTAACAGAATCAGTCTTAAGCAGATGGCATGTTTTTTGAGCGCTTCAAGATTATTTGTGTAGGGGATCGTGTCATTCCAATGAGTTTCTGGATTGTGAAATCCAGTGCCTCCCTGGAATGGCATCCCTTGTGATCTTCAAACGCTCCAGTGTTGTCGTGACACTGCTTTATCCCACGACAAGCGTTAAATCCATGTGGCTTTGACGTGAACAATTTGGAGAAGATCAGAATGACTATGTTTAAAAAAGCAGTAAAGACGTTTCAATGGGGTAACCACCAAGTAACAATGGAAACAGGCGAGATCGCTCGTCAATCTGGTGGTGCTGTCATCGTTAATGTGGATGACACAGTGGTAATGGGCACAGTAGTTGCCTCTAAATCAGCTAAGCCTGGCCAATCATTTTTCCCATTGACTGTTGATTACCTCGAAAAAACTTATGCCGCAGGAAAAATTCCTGGTGGCTTCTTCCGTCGTGAAGGTCGCCCATCAGAAGGCGAGACATTGATCTCCCGTTTGATCGATCGTCCATTGCGTCCTTTGTTTCCAGAAGGCTTCTTGAACGAAGTTCAGGTAGTAGTTCATGTGTTGTCTATCAACCCAGACGTTCCTGCTGATATCCCTGCATTGATCGCTGCTTCTGCAGCTTTGGCTGTTTCAGGCATTCCATTTGCTGGCCCAGTTGGTGCGGCACGTGTTGGTTACGCTAATGGTCAATACCTCTTGAACCCAACTCGCACAGAGCAAGCTACTAGCGAAATGGATTTAATTGTTGCTGGTACTCAAGCTGCTGTGTTGATGGTGGAGTCAGAAGCCAATCAATTATCAGAAGAAGTGATGTTGGGTGCGGTTGTGTATGGTCACGACCAAATGCAAACTGCAATCAATGCAATTAATGAATTGGTTGCTGAAGCTGGTAAGCCAGAGTGGGATTGGACTGCTGCTCCTAAAGATGAGCCATTTATCGCTAAGGTAACTGCATTGGCTGAAGCGCCATTGCGCGAGGCTTATCAGATTCGTCAAAAGGGCGCTCGTTCAGACAAGCTCAAAGAAATTACTAAAGAAGTAATGGCTAAGTTATCTGAAGAGGGTGATGTTGATGCTGTTGCCGTTAATGACATCTTGTTTGAAATCGAAGCAAAGATTGTTCGTAGCCAGATTTTGAATGGCGAGCCACGTATTGATGGTCGTGATACACGCACTGTTCGTCCGATCGAAATTCGTAATGGCGTATTGCCACGTACACACGGTTCAGCATTGTTTACCCGTGGTGAGACACAGGCTCTCGTAGTAGCTACCTTAGGTACTGCACGTGATGAGCAGATCATTGACGCGCTCGAAGGTGAGTACCGTGATCGCTTCATGTTCCACTACAACATGCCTCCGTTCGCTACTGGCGAAACAGGTCGTGTAGGTAGCCCTAAGCGTCGTGAAATTGGTCACGGTCGTTTAGCGAAACGTGCATTGATCCCTGTATTGCCAAGCGCAGAAGATTTTGCGTACAGCATTCGTGTGGTTTCAGAAATTACTGAGTCCAACGGTTCTTCATCCATGGCTTCCGTTTGCGGCGGCTGTTTGGCAATGATGGACGCTGGTGTTCCAGTTAAAGCACACGTTGCTGGTGTAGCCATGGGCTTGATTTTGGATGGCAATCGTTTTGCTGTATTGACAGACATCTTGGGTGACGAAGATCACTTGGGCGATATGGACTTCAAAGTAGCTGGTACTGCTAACGGTATTACTGCTTTGCAAATGGACATTAAGGTTCAAGGTATTACTAAAGAAATTATGCAAGTTGCATTGGCTCAAGCTAAAGAAGGCCGTTTGCACATTTTGAGCAAGATGCAAGAAGCGATGGGTTCAGTTCGCACTGAATTGTCTGCACATGCACCGCGTATGGTTTCTTTCAAGATTCATCCAGACAAGATTCGTGAAGTAATCGGTAAGGGCGGCGCAACAATTCAAGCCTTGACTAAAGAAACTGGTTGCAGCATCGACATTAAAGATGACGGTACTGTAACAATCGCTTCTACTTCTGCTGAAGGCATGGCTGAAGCGAAAGCACGTATCGAAGGCATCACTGCTGAAGCTGAAGTAGGCAAGATCTACGAAGGCCCAGTTGTGAAGTTGCTCGAATTCGGCGCTTTGGTAAACATTCTTCCAGGCAAAGACGGTCTCTTGCACATCTCTGAAATCTCTAATGAGCGTGTAAAAGAAGTTAAAGACTATTTGGCAGAAGGCCAAGTAGTGCGCGTGAAGTTGTTGGCTGCTGATGAGCGTGGTCGTTTACGTTTATCTCTCAAGGCTGCAATGGCTGATGAGGGTGGCACGATTGCTCCTTTAGCTGGTGCAACTGAGGCTGCTGCTGAAGCTGCTCCTGCATCTGGCGAAACTGCTTAAGTAAAGTAAGCGAGCGGGAGTTCATATGCGCGTAATGGAAATCAAAGAATTTGGCGCACCAGAAATGCTGGTATCTGCCACTCGCCCTGACCCAGTAGCTCCGGCTGCTGGTACGGGTGAGATTTTGATTAAGGTAATTGCTGCTGGGATTAATCGTCCAGACGTTTTGCAGCGTAAAGGCCATTACCCAGTTCCAGCAGGCGCGTCTGATATTCCTGGCCTTGAAGTTGCTGGTGAGATTGTTGGTGGTGACTTAGCTCATGCCGATAATCTATTTGGCCTCAAACTTGGTGATAAGGTTTGTGCGCTTGTGCAGGGTGGTGGTTACGCAGAATTGTGTACCGCTCCCATTGCGCAATGCTTGCCTTATCCAAAAGGATTTACCGATCAAGAAGCGGCCTCATTGCCTGAAACTTTTTACACTGTGTGGAGCAACGTCTTCATGCGTGGTGAGTTATCTGAAGGTGAAACTTTGCTAGTGCAAGGTGGTTCGAGTGGTATTGGTGTGACTGCCATTTTGATTGCAAAGGCTTTGGGTCATAAAGTATTTGTTACTGCTGGTACCGATGAGAAGTGCGCAGCTTGCGTAGCTTTAGGCGCTGACTTAGCCATCAATTACAAGACACAAGACTTTGTAGAAGAAGTGAAGAAAGCTACAGATGGTAAAGGTGTCAATGTGGTGCTCGACATGGTTACCGGTGCTTATGTACAAAAAGAAATTGATTGCTTAGCTGATGATGGTCGCATTGTGATTATTGCGATCATGGGTGGATCAAAGGCTGAAGTAAACACTGGACAAATTTTGCGTCGTCGTCTAACCATTACTGGTTCTACCTTGCGCCCACGTCCCGTGTCATTTAAGAAACAAATTACTCAGCAGTTACATGCACGTATCTGGCCGTTGCTAGATGCAGGCAAGCTGAAGCCAGTGATTTATAAAACATTCACCCTAGACCAGGCGGCCGATGCCCATCGTTTGATGGAATCTTCTGAGCACGTTGGCAAGATTGTTTTAACTGTTTAAGTACTGAATTTAATTTCATGCGTCCACTCACTGTTATCGGCAACTGGAAAATGAACGGCAGTCTTGCAAGTAATGCAAGCTGGGTCAAGACCGTTTGCCGTGGCATGGAGCAGGGGATGCCAGCAGGGCGCAAGTATGCAGTTTGCGTTCCGGCACCTTATTTATCGCAGTGTGGTGATTTAATCCGTGATTGCTCTTTAGCTTTTTTAAGTCTGGGCGCTCAAGACGCTTCAGCTTATGCTGATGGTGCCTATACCGGCGAGGTTGCTGCATCGATGTTGAAGGAATTGGATTGCGCTTATGTGATTGTTGGCCATTCCGAGCGTCGCCAATATCATCAGGAGACTGATGAGCAGGTTGCTGAGAAAGCCCTTCAAGTGTTGGATAACGGCATGATTCCGGTGATTTGTGTTGGTGAGTCTGCGGATGAGCGTAACTCTGGCCGCGAGGTTGAGGTGGTTAGGGGTCAGATTTCAAAGCAGGTCGCTATTTTGCAAGACCGTCTGGCTGATTGCCTGATTGCCTATGAGCCTATTTGGGCTATTGGCACTGGTAAGGTGGCAAGCGCTCAGATGGCCCAGGACATACACCGGGCAATCCGCTTGCAGTTGGCAGAGTTTGATGAAGACGTAGCTTCCCATGTGGGAATTTTGTATGGCGGCAGTGTTAAACCTGACAATGCCGTCGAACTGTTTGCAATGCCGGATATTGATGGTGGATTGATTGGGGGTGCTTCATTGAACCCACAGGATTTCCTTGCTATTTGTCAGGCCTAGATTTTTTATTTGGAGATAAGCCATGGAATGGTTTAAGACTTTATTGATCGTTTTGCAGGTTATTTCAGCTTTGGCTGTGATCTTGCTTGTGTTGCTTCAGCAGGGTAAGGGTGCCGATATGGGCGCTGCTTTTGGTTCCGGATCTTCTGGTAGCCTTTTTGGCGCTAGCGGCTCTGCCAACTTCTTATCCCACACAACCGCCATTTTTGCGGCAGTCTTCTTTGTTTGTACTTTGGGGATTACTTGGATTGGTAATAAGAAGGAAGTTAGCCCTGGTATTTTGTCGGGAACTGTAGCTCCTGCCGCAGCTCCTGCTGCTGCCCCAGCTGCTCCCGTACAAGATCCAACTAAGCCAGCAGTTCCAAAGTAAAAAAATAGGCTTTTAAGCACTTTCTACCCCTATTTTTGGGCTGGTTGGGTGGTGCAATGCAGTAGAATTGACAGGTTTTACAAGATGCCGACGTGGTGAAATTGGTAGACACGCTATCTTGAGGGGGTAGTGGCTTAGGCTGTGCGAGTTCGAGTCTCGCCGTCGGCACCAAATTGTAGAATTTGTAGGGGTTTATGCTGTAAATCAAGGTTTTATGTAGTGGAATAATTGATAATTTGCTGTCTCTTAAGATGTATCAGACGAACGACTCAGGACCATTTTGAATCTCGCTAATTACTTTCCTGTTCTTCTTTTTATCCTCGTAGGTATTGGGGTGGGATTAGTCCCCATGTTCCTAGGAAAGATCTTGGCTCCTTCGAAGCCAGACGCGGAAAAACTATCTCCATATGAGTGTGGTTTTGAAGCTTTCGAAGATGCGCGTATGAAATTCGACGTGCGTTACTACCTCATCGCCATCCTATTTATCTTGTTTGACTTAGAAACTGCATTCCTGTTTCCATGGGGTGTAGCTTTGCGTGATATTGGCTGGTTCGGCTACGCCTCTATGGTGATTTTCTTATTGGAATTCATCGTGGGCTTTGTATATATCTGGAAAAAGGGCGCTCTCGACTGGGAGTGATCGATATGGCATTAGAAGGCGTTCTCAAAGAAGGATTTGTTACCACTACTGCAGATCAGTTGATCAACTGGACGCGTAATGGTTCTTTATGGCCAATGACATTTGGCCTTGCTTGTTGTGCTGTAGAAATGATGCACGCAGGCGCATCCCGCTACGACTTGGACCGATTTGGCGTGGTTTTCCGCCCATCTCCACGTCAATCAGATTTGATGATTGTGGCCGGTACTCTTTGTAACAAGATGGCTCCAGCCCTCCGTAAGGTTTATGACCAAATGCCTGAGCCACGTTGGGTTATTTCAATGGGTTCTTGTGCCAATGGTGGTGGTTATTACCATAACTCGTATTCAGTAGTTCGCGGTTGCGACCGCATCGTGCCAGTGGATATTTATGTTCCTGGCTGCCCTCCAACTGCGGAAGCGTTGATCTATGGAATTATTCAGTTGCAATCCAAGATCGCTCGCACCAGCACGATTGCGCGGAAGGCTTAAACCATGTCAGATCGTTTAGTTCAACTCGCCGCTAATCTAGAAAAAGTTTTAGGTAAACGCGCTCAATCTATTGAAGTTGCTTTGGGTGAAGTGACTGTAGTGGTTAAGGCAGACACGTATTTTGAGTCCGCCATGCTGTTACGTGATGATCCATTACTCGCTTTTGAGCAGCTGATTGATTTATGCGGCGTGGATTACCAAGATTTTCGTGAGGGCCAGTGGGGCGGTCAACGCTTTGGCGTTGTATCCCATCTTTTATCTTTGGCTCATAACTGGCGCTTGCGTGTACGCGTCTTTGCGCCAGAGGATTCATATCCAGTAGTTGCCTCACTGACTCCAGTTTGGGCTGCTGCTAACTGGTTTGAGCGCGAAGCATTTGACCTTTATGGCATCTTGTTCGATGGCCATGAAGACTTACGTCGTATCTTGACTGACTACGGTTTCATTGGTCATCCATTTAGAAAAGATTTCCCAATCTCTGGCAATGTAGAAATGCGTTACGACCCAGAGTTAAAGCGTGTTGTGTATCAGCCTGTCACGATTGAAGCGCGTGAAATCACGCCACGTATCGTGCGCGAAGAGCAGTATGGAGGTCCGGTTTAAGTCATGGCACAAATTAAGAACTACACCCTCAACTTTGGCCCTCAGCATCCTGCAGCGCACGGCGTATTACGTCTAGTGCTCGAGCTTGATGGAGAAGTGATTCAACGCGCTGATCCGCATATTGGTTTATTGCATCGCGCTACAGAAAAATTAGCAGAGACACGTACTTGGATTCAGAACGTTCCTTATATGGATCGCCTGGATTACGTATCAATGATGTCTAACGAGCATGCTTACGTGATGGCGATTGAAAAATTGCTGCAGGTAGATGTGCCTTTGCGCGCACAGTACATCCGCGTGATGTACGACGAGCTCACCCGTTTACTTAATCACCTCTTGTGGATTGGCTGTCATGGCTTAGACGTTGGCGCCATGGCTGTGTTTTTATATGCCTTCCGCGATCGTGAAGACATTTTTGATATGTACGAAGCTGTTTCAGGCGCTCGTATGCATGCTGCTTATTACCGTCCAGGTGGTGTCTATCGCGATCTGCCAACAGAAATGGCGCAGTACTCTAAGTCAAAGATTCGTAGCGCTTCTGCAATCAAGCGTTTGAATGAAAACCGTAGCGGTACATTGCTTGACTTCATCGAGCAGTTCTCAAATGGTTTTGATGCCAACGTAGATGAGTATTGCAATCTCTTAACGGATAACCGTATTTGGAAACAACGTTTGGTTGGTATCGGTGTTGTTTCACCTGAGCGCGCATTGCAGCTCGGCTTCACTGGCCCTATGCTTCGCGGTTCTGGTATTGAGTGGGACTTGCGCAAGAAGCAGCCTTACGAAACTTACGACAAGCTCGACTTTGATATTCCAGTTGGTGTGAATGGTGATTCTTACGATCGCTATTTAGTGCGCATGGAAGAAATGCGTCAATCCAATCGCATCATCAAGCAATGCGTAGCTTGGCTCAAAGCAAATGATGGTCCAGTCATGAGCGACAACCATAAGGTAGCTCCACCGAAGCGTGTGGACATGAAGACCAATATGGAAGAGTTGATTCACCATTTCAAACTCTTTACTGAGGGTATGCATGTTCCTGATGGCGAGGCTTACTCTGCTGTTGAGCATCCAAAAGGTGAGTTTGGTATTTACTTAATTTCCGATGGCGCGAATAAGCCATACCGCATGAAGATTCGTGCGCCAGGCTTTGTACATTTATCAGCTATGGATGAAATGTCTCGTGGCCATATGTTGGCTGATGCCGTAACCATTATTGGTACCCAAGATATCGTGTTCGGGGAGATTGACCGCTAATAG
Source organism: Polynucleobacter sp. es-MAR-4 (assembly GCF_018882055.1). GTDB lineage: Bacteria > Pseudomonadota > Gammaproteobacteria > Burkholderiales > Burkholderiaceae > Polynucleobacter. The sequence goes on from NZ_JACVPF010000001.1 coordinate 105,864, forward strand.
AGCGCGCCAAGGATTAATTCATGACAACAACTCTTCAACTTTCAGACAAAACGCTCGCAGACATTGCGCGCAATGTCGCGAAATATCCTCCAGAGCAAAAGCAATCCGCAGTGATGGCTTCTTTGATCGCTGCCCAAACTGAAGTGGGTTGGGTTTCACCAGAGGTGATTGCTACTGTTGCTCAAATTTTAGAAATGCCAACGATTGCAGTTGATGAAGTAGCCACTTTTTACAACATGTATGACACCAAGCCTATTGGTAAATACAAGTTGGTAATTTGCACAAACTTGCCTTGCCAGTTAACCCATGGTGAAACTGCTGCAACGTATTTAAAAGAAACATTGGGAATCGGCTACAACGAGACAACTCCTTGCGGAACGTTCACCTTAAAAGAGGGTGAGTGCATGGGTGCATGCGGTGATTCACCAGTGATGTTGGTGAACAACAAGCGCATGTGCAGCTTCATGAGTAAAGAAAAGATTGATGCTCTATTAAATGAGCTACGTGCAGAAGGGAAAGCAGCATGACCAGCTTGCACGATAGACACATTAAGCCATTAATCCTTGCTGGATTAAATGGTGAGAACTGGCGTTTAAAAGATTACGAAAGCCGTGGCGGATATCAGCAGTTACGTCGCATCATCAATGACAAAATCGCGCCGGATGCGATCATTGCTGAATTAAAAGCCTCATCATTACGTGGTCGTGGAGGCGCAGGCTTCCCAACAGGATTGAAGTGGAGCTTTATGCCACGCCAATTCCCTGGCCAAAAGTATTTAGTTTGCAATAGTGACGAAGGTGAGCCGGGTACTTTTAAAGACCGCGACATCATGCGTTATAACCCGCATGCCTTGATTGAGGGCATGATTATTGGTGCCTACACCATGGGCATCACGGTGGGTTACAACTATATCCACGGCGAAATTTGGGAAGTCTATTCTCGTTTCGAAGAAGCGCTTGAAGAAGCTCGTGCCGCCGGATATCTTGGCGACAAAATCATGGGAAGTGATTTCAACTTCCAGTTGCACGCTGCTCCAGGATGGGGTGCATACATCTGTGGTGAAGAGACGGCGCTCTTAGAGTCGCTTGAAGGTAAGAAAGGCCAGCCTCGCTTCAAGCCACCATTCCCTGCTAGCTTTGGTTTGTATGGCAAGCCGACTACGATCAATAACACTGAAACATTTGCTGCCGTGCCATTCATCATGGCAATTGGTGGCCCAGCGTATTTAGAGTTGGGCAAACCAAATAACGGCGGCACAAAGATTTTCTCAATCTCCGGCGACGTTACTTATCCAGGTAATTATGAGATTCCATTGGGCACACCATTTGCTGAGCTATTGAAGCTTGCTGGTGGCATGCGTGATGGCATTCCATTAAAGGCGGTAATTCCTGGTGGATCTTCTTCACCAGTTATTCCTGGTGCCGAGATGATGACGCTCACCATGGATTACGACAGCATTGCGAAAGCAGGTTCGATGTTGGGATCTGGTGCAGTGATCGTGATGAATGAAACACGCTGCATGGTTCGCGCCTTAGAGCGTCTGTCTTACTTCTATCACGAAGAATCTTGTGGTCAGTGCACCCCATGTCGTGAGGGTACTGGCTGGTTGTGGCGCATTGTTCACCGCATTGAGCATGGCGAAGGCCGCCCAGAGGATTTAGATTTATTAAATGATGTAGCGGCAAACATTCAGGGTCGCACGATTTGTGCCCTAGGTGATGCAGCTGCTATGCCAGTTCGTGGCATGTTGAAGCATTACATGGATGAATTTGCGTATCACGTAGAACATAAGCGCTGCTTAGATTCTGCGAAACCTTTATAAGACATTGAGCACGGGACATCTTAAAGTGAGCATGGTTGAAATCGAATTAGATGGTAAGGCAGTAGAAGTTCCGCAAGGTTCGATGGTGATGCACGCCGCGAACAAGCTCGGCACTTATATTCCACACTTCTGCTATCACAAGAAACTTTCTATCGCCGCTAACTGCCGTATGTGCTTAGTGGAAGTAGAGAAGGCACCAAAACCATTGCCAGCCTGCGCGACACCCGTGACCCAAGGCATGAAGGTCTTCACGCACTCCGCTAAAGCAGTTGAGGCGCAGCGCTCTGTCATGGAGTTCCTGTTGATTAACCATCCTTTAGATTGCCCAATTTGCGATCAAGGTGGCGAGTGTCAGTTACAAGATTTGGCAGTTGGTTACGGTAAATCGAATTCACGCTACGAAGAAGAAAAGCGTGTTGTATTCCACAAGAATGTAGGTCCACTCATCTCCATGCAAGAGATGACACGTTGTATTCACTGCACTCGTTGCGTACGCTTTGGTCAAGAAGTTGCCGGCGTAATGGAATTGGGTATGGTCAATCGCGGTGAACATTCTGAAATCACTACTTTCGCAGGTCAAACCATTGATTCAGAGCTATCTGGAAACATGATTGATTTGTGCCCAGTAGGTGCGTTAACCAGCAAGCCTTTCCGCTATGCTGCGCGTACTTGGGAATTAGGTCGTAAACGCTCAGTCAGTCCGCATGACAGTCTTGGCGCGAACACGACTATTCAAACAAAAGCTAACAAAGTAATGCGTGTTGTTGCTTTAGAGAATGATGCAGTAAATGAGTGCTGGATTAGCGACCGTGATCGCTTTGCTTACGAAGGTCTTAATAGTGCAGATCGCGTAACTACACCCATGGTGAAGCAGGGCGGTCAGTGGTTAGAGACTGATTGGCATTCGGCAATGGATTACGTTGCTCATTCACTCAAAACGATTTCCTCCGAAAGTGGCCCTGAGGCAGTTGCTGCTTTGGCGCATCCAATCTCCAGTACTGAAGAGTTGTATCTCCTTCAAAAGATGATTCGCGGATTAGGATCCAATCAAGTAGAGACTCGTTTACGTCAAACTGATGTGAAAGGTGCAGCTAACGCTCCTTGGTTAGGTATGCCGATTTCTAAAGTTAGCGAGCTCGATCGCGTTCTAGTAATTGGTAGCTTCTTGCGTAAAGAGCAGCCGTTGATCGCTACTCGTCTACGTGCAGGCGCAAAGCGCGGTTTACAGGTTTCACGCATCGATGCAGGTGGCGATGATTGGTTAATTCCTGCAACTAGTATTGCTGCTACTCCAGGTACATGGCTCAATGCATTGAGTGAAGTTGCTTTGGCGGTGGCTAAGGCGAAGTCTGCTACTGCTCCGGCCGGCACGCCAAACTTACCAGTGTCTGCTAGCGCGCAAAAGATTGCGGATAGCTTGCTTTCTGGTACATCCACTTCTGTATTGTTGGGTTCTGCCGCAATCGCGCATCCGCAAGCATCTAATTTGCATGTCTTGGCACAATTCATTGCTGAGCAAACTGGCGCAACTTTAGGTTTCTTGCCGGTTGGCGGTAACGCTGTTGGTGCTAGCTTGGTTAATGCGAACGGCGCCGGTATTGAATCAGTTCTTTCTGGCGATCGCCGCGCAGTGATCTTGATGAATATCGAACCAGATGCAGATTTGCCAAATCCTTCACAAGCACGCGCTGCGTTAGCAAAGGCTAATACTGTGATTGCCTTGAGTGCTTATAAGAGCGCCGATCTCCTTGAGGTGGCCGATGTCATTCTGCCGATCTCTACATTTACGGAAACAGTGTCTACTTTTGTTAATTCCGAAGGCCGTGCACAAACGATTCAGCCAGCTGTAAAACCTTTGGGCGATTCACGTCCAGCATGGAAGGTTCTCCGGGTTCTTGGTGGTTTGTTGAATTTGGATGGCTTCCTCTACAACATGCCTGAAGAGGTATTGGGTGAGGCGCTTGGTGAAAATTACTGCACTAAGTTGTCAAATCAATCTACAGCTACTGGCTTAAGCAATAGTAATGTAGCTCCATCAACAGGTTTAGAGCGCATATCTGATGTCGGCATTTACGCCGGCGATCAAATCGTACGTCGTTCATCAGCATTGCAGTTAACTCGTGATGCTAAGCGTGGCAATCAAGTTGGATTGGGTCAAGCGCTCTTTAATGAGTTGGGCTTGAAAGAGGGTGATGCTGTGCGAGTGACCCAAGGTGATCAGTCTGTAGATTTGCCTGTCACATTGGAAGCGAACTTAGCTAAAGGTGCCATCAGAATTTCTGCGGGCACTATGGCTAGCGCTAAATTGGGATCGATGTTTGGTCCTGTAACTGTTAGCAAGGCATAAGGGACGAGATGGATAATTTCTTGAACCTCATTACCACCCAAGGTGAGGCCATCTTCGGCTCATTATGGCCACTTGTCTGGGCATTGGTACGTATCGTAATAATCGTATTACCGATGTTTGGCGCAGTTGCTTATATGACTCTTTGGGAGCGTAAGTTAATCGGCTGGATGCATATCCGTCTTGGACCAAATCGTGTTGGTCCTCTAGGCTTGCTGCAGCCAATCGCTGATGCCTTGAAGTTGTTGATGAAGGAGATTATTTCTCCGACTCAGGCCAGCAAAGTACTGTATTTCATTGCACCTGTGATGGTGATCATGCCGGCTTTTGCTGCTTGGGCAGTGATCCCCTTCCAGGCAAAAATGGTCTTAGCTGATGTCAATGCTGGACTGCTATATGTAATGGCAATTTCATCCATTGGTGTTTATGGTGTGATCTTGGCGGGTTGGTCATCTAACTCCAAGTATCCATTCCTGGGTGCTATGCGTGCTTCGGCGCAAATGATTTCTTATGAAATTGCAATGGGCTTTGCATTGGTTACCGTGTTGTTGACTTCTGGCTCTTTGAACTTGAGCACGATTGTGGCTTCACAGGAGCAGGGCTATTTCGCCAGCGTAGGCTTGAACTTCCTTTCTTGGAATTGGTTGCCATTGCTGCCGATGTTTGTGATTTACTTTATCTCCGGTGTTGCTGAAACGAATCGCCATCCATTCGACGTCGTTGAGGGTGAGTCTGAGATTGTTGCTGGCCATATGGTTGAGTACTCCGGTATGGCATTTGCCATGTTCTTCTTGGCTGAATACGCCAATATGATCTTGATCGCAGCATTAGCAGCAACGATGTTCTTAGGCGGCTGGTTGCCTATTGTGGATTTACCAATTTTGCGCGATATCCCAGGCTTCTTCTGGCTATTTGCTAAAACTTTCTTCCTCTTATCTTGCGTTATCTGGTTACGCGCTACATTGCCACGTTATCGCTATGACCAAATTATGCGTTTGGGTTGGAAGATCTTTATTCCTATCTCTGTATTCTGGGTAGTTGTCGTTGGTGCATGGGTTGTATCCCCATTGAATATTTGGAAATAAGTTGATCAATCATGTTTAAGAAAATTTCCCAATTCCTCGATAGCTTGATGCTGAGAGATATTTTGACTGGTATGTCGATTACTGGTCGCTATCTCTTCAAGCCAAAAATTACTGTTCAATACCCTGAAGAGAAGACACCTCAGTCTGCCCGCTTTCGTGGTTTACATGCTTTACGCCGTTATGAAAACGGGGAAGAGCGTTGTATTGGTTGTAAATTGTGCGAAGCCGTATGTCCTGCTTATGCAATCACAATTGAAACTGCTGAGCGCGATGACGGTACACGTCGCACCAGCCGTTATGACATTGACTTAACAAAGTGTATTTTCTGTGGCTTCTGTGAAGAGGCTTGTCCAGTTGACGCTATTGTTGAAACCAATATTTTTGAATATTTCGGTGATAAGCGCGGTGATTTGTATTTCACTAAAGAAATGCTTTTGGCCGTAGGCGATAAGTATGAAAAAGATATTGCCGCTAACCGCGCAGCTGATGCGCCTTATCGTTAATCGAATAGAGCACAACGACATATGACATTCGATACTTCTACACTTTTTGCAGTTTTCTTTTATGCCTTTGCTGGCCTTTTGGTGTTTTCAGCATTGCGCGTGATTACTGCACGCAATCCAGTGCATGCCGCATTGTTTTTAGTCCTCGCTTTCTTCTGCGCCTCTGGTTTGTGGATGCTCCTCAAGGCAGAGTTCTTAAGTCTTGCCCTGATTCTTGTATACGTTGGCGCCGTAATGGTGCTCTTCCTGTTCGTAGTGATGATGCTCGATCTTGATCTTGAGCATTTGCGCCGTGATTTCAAGAAATTCCTGCCTGTAGCGTTTTTGATGGGTGCGGTGATCGTTTTGGAATTGTCTATCGTCCTGATTCGTAGCTTTATTGGTACTAGCGCGCCAGTGCAACCAATGCTCGAAGAAATGACAACTAGCAATACACAAGCTTTGGGTATGTTGATCTTCGTGGATTATGTTTATGCCTTCGAGGTGGCTGGTGTGATTTTGTTGGTGGCGATCATTGCAGCTGTTGCCTTGACTTTGCGTAATCGCAAAGACTCCAAGTCCCAAAATATTCATGAGCAGGTCAATGTGAACTCTGCTGATCGTATGCGTATTGTCAAGATGGGCTCTGATATGGCCGCAAAGCAAGATGTTCGCGGGGAGAAGAAATGACTATTACCCTAGCTCACTACTTAGTGCTTGGCGCAATTTTATTTGCGACTAGCGTGATTGGCATCTTCTTAAATCGCAAGAACGTCATTGTGCTTTTAATGGCAATTGAGTTGATGCTTCTATCGGTGAACATGAACTTTGTAGCCTTCTCCCATTATTTGGGTGATATGGCTGGTCAAGTATTCGTATTCTTTATTTTGACTGTGGCTGCTGCTGAGGCAGCGATCGGTTTGGCAATCTTGGTTGTTCTCTTCCGTAAGGTGGACACCATCAATGCTGAAGACCTTGACCACCTAAAAGGCTAGTCATGCAATTGACACTTACTCTCCCTGTTCTCTGCGCAATTCCGCTGGCCCCATTGTTTGGCTCCGCAATTGCGGGCTTCTTCGGCACCAAATTAGGTGGCAATCGCATCGGTAACGGCGCTTGCCAGTTTGTAACCATTCTTGGTGTGATGATCGCCTTTGTCTTGTCATGCTTCGTGCTGGTACAAGTCATGGATGGGTTCTATTTCAATGGCACCGTGTATCGCTGGATGCAATTGGGTGAACTCAATCTGGATATTGGTTTCTTAATTGACCCGCTGACAGCCACCATGATGTGTGTGGTGACCTTTGTATCTTTGATGGTCCATATCTACACGATTGGATACATGCAGGGCGAAGAGGGCTACAACCGCTTCTTCTCTTACATCTCGCTCTTTACCTTCGCCATGTTGATGTTGGTGATGAGCAATAACCTCTTGCAACTCTTCTTTGGTTGGGAAGCGGTGGGCGTAGTTTCTTATTTATTGATTGGCTTTTACTATGAGCGCCAATCTGCCGTATTTGCCAATATGAAGGCCTTCTTGGTTAACCGTGTTGGTGACTTTGGTTTCATTCTAGGTATTGGCTTGTTGTTGGCCAGTACTGGTTCAATGAACTACGACGTGATCTTTGCTCAAAACACGGCACTAGCTGCGCAAACATTGCCTGGCACTAGCTGGAATTTAGTCACCGTAGCTTGTATCTGCCTCTTTATTGGCGCAATGGGTAAGTCTGCACAGTTCCCATTGCATGTTTGGTTGCCTGATTCGATGGAAGGCCCAACCCCAATTTCTGCATTGATTCATGCTGCAACGATGGTGACTGCCGGTATCTTCATGGTGTCACGTATGTCGCCGCTATTTGAATTGTCTGATGCAGCCTTGAGCTTCATCTTGGTGATTGGTTCTATCACTGCGCTATTTATGGGTTTCTTGGGCATAGTCCAGACCGACATCAAGCGAGTAGTTGCTTATTCAACCTTGTCACAGTTGGGTTACATGACTGTTGCCTTGGGTGTATCCGCCTATCCGGTGGCGATCTTCCATTTGATGACGCATGCATTCTTTAAGGCGCTCTTGTTCCTTGCGGCTGGTAGCGTGATCTTGGGAATGCACCATGAGCAAGATATGCGCAAAATGGGCGGCCTCTGGAAGTACATGCCAATTACTTGCCTAATGATGTTGTTGGGTAACTTAGCATTGATTGGTACACCATTCTTCTCAGGTTTCTACTCTAAAGACTCCATCATTGAGGCGGTAGCTGCTAGCCATATTCCTGGTTCTGGCTTTGCTTACTTCGCAGTGATGGCCAGCGTCTTTGTAACGGCTTTGTATTCTTTCCGTCTGTACTTCTATGTATTTCACGGCAAAGCCCGCTGGGGTCATGCAGATGCTCACGCACACGATCACCATCACGATCATGCAGAGCAGGGTGATGATCACGCGCACCACGGTTTGGCTCCTGGCCAAAAGCCACATGAGTCACCATTTGTTGTGACCTTACCTTTGATCTTGTTGGCGATTCCTTCCGTCATCATTGGTTACTACACGATTACACCTTTGTTGTTTGGCACTTATTTTGGCGATTCCATCTTTGTGGATATCGGCAAGCATCCAGCTATGAAAGAACTTGCTGAAGAGTTCCATGGCCCAGTTGCGATGGCAATGCATTCCTTGACTTCACCAGTATTGCTTCTCGTTGTGCTGGGTGTATTAACTGCTGCGATTGGTTATCTCTGGGCACCAAAGTTGCCTGGTGTTGTTGCGCAGGCATTCGCTCCAATCAAGAAGCTCTTGGATAACAAATACTATTTAGATGATTTAAACCAAGCAGTATTTTCTAAGGGCTTGCTGTGGATCGGTGGCGTCTTGTGGCATCGCGGCGATCAACAAGCTATTGATGGCTTCTTGGTTAACGGTAGCGCACATGCAGTAGGGCGCTTTTCTGCGGTGATTCGCCATTTGCAATCCGGTTATCTCTATCACTATGCCTTCGCAATGATTGCGGGCTTAGCGGTATTGCTAGCTTGGGTTTTGTACGCTTACCTGCCTTTTGTTCGCTAGGCCTTTGTTACTTAAGTAGCCATCATGATTCTTTCTTACGCCATCTGGATCCCGATTTTCTTCGGCATCATTATTTTGTTCTACGGTTCGGAGAGGCCGACTGCCGGTGTTCGCTGGTTAGCTCTCTTTGGGTCGGTGCTTGGCTTTATTGCAACACTGCCGTTGATCATCCATTTTGATATCGCCAACCCTGGCATGCAGTTTGTTGAAAAGATCAGCTGGATTCCTCGCTACGACATTAACTATCACTTAGGTATCGACGGTATCTCTGTTTGGTTCATCGTTTTAACTGCATTTATCAATATTTTTGTAGTGATTGCTGCATGGGAAGTAATTGATAAGAAGGTCTCGCAGTACATGGCCTCTTTCTTAATCCTTTCTGGCTTAATGATTGGTGTATTCGCCGCTTTAGATGCTTTGTTGTTCTACGTATTCTTCGAAGCAACTTTGATTCCGATGTACATCATCATTGGTGTGTGGGGCGGTCATAACCGTATCTACGCAGCATTTAAGTTCTTCTTGTATACATTGCTTGGCTCATTACTCACTTTGATTGCCATGCTGTACCTGTACAACGTGACAAATACCTTTGATATCTTGTCATGGCATAACGCTCGCCTCGACATCGTTGAGCAAATTCTCCTTTTCTTTGCTTTCTTCATGGCTTTCGCTGTGAAAGTACCAATGTGGCCATTACATACTTGGTTGCCAGATGTGCACGTAGAAGCGCCGACTGGTGGCTCTGTCGTGTTGGCTGCAATCATGTTGAAGCTTGGTGCTTATGGTTTCTTGCGTTTCTCTCTACCAATTGCACCTGATGCAAGTCAATTCCTTGGTCCATTTGTTATCTTCCTATCACTGGTGGCTGTGATCTATGTAGGTGCAGTAGCCTTGGTCCAGAAAGATATGAAGAAGTTGGTAGCCTACTCATCAGTAGCGCATATGGGCTTTGTAACACTTGGCTTCTTCCTCTTTAGCCCTCTGGGTATTGAGGGCGGTATTGTCCAGATGATTTCCCATGGCTTCGTTGCTGGGGCAATGTTCCTCTCTATCGGCGTTTTGTATGACCGCATGCATACCCGTCAAATTGCTGATTACGGTGGCGTTGTACATCGTATGCCTGCATTTACTGCTTTTGCGGTTTTGATGGCAATGGCTAACTGTGGTTTGCCTGCTACCTCCGGTTTCGTGGGTGAGTTCATGGTGATCCTGGCTGCGGTTGATTACGACTTTGTGATTGGTATCCTGGCAGCGACTGCTTTGATTTTGGGTGCCGCTTATTCTTTATGGATGGTGAAGCGAGTCTTCTTTGGCGCAATCACTAATCAGCATGTTGAGGAATTAAAAGACCTCAATGCACGTGAGTATTTCATGATGGCAGTACTGTCTATTTGCGTGATCGGTATGGGTGTTTATCCAAAACCGTTTACCGACATCATTCATCCAGCCGTGATTAATCTGCTGCAGCATGTTGCTGTTAGCAAACTCTGAGTAAAAGCTAATGCAAGCATTTGACCTATACGCCGTACTGCCGGAACTCGTTTTACTTGTAGCCGCTTGCCTCCTGTTGGTGGCAAGCGTTTATGTTCCTGAACGTCAGCCAGCAACCCCTGGTGTAGAGCAAGATATTTTCCATACGCCGCGTGGCGTAGGTTTTGTCTACTTTTTCTCCATCATTTTGTTGGTCTATTTGATCTTTGCATTTGTAGGTCGCATTGGAGATGTTTCCGTTGTTGCTATGAACGGTTTATTCCAGTCTGATCCAATTTCAAACCTCTTAAAAGCTTGCTCCTGCGGTGCGGTATTGGTGAGCTTGGTATATTCAAAGCAATACCTCACAGATCGTGCGATGTTCCGTCCAGATTTCATTGTCTTGGTATTGCTGGCTTTGTTGGGGCAGTGCGTATTGATCTCCGGTGCCAATTTGTTGACCCTCTATTTGGGTCTTGAGTTGATGGCTTTGCCTACCTATGCTTTGGTAGCGATGCGTCACAGCAACGAGAAGAGTGTAGAGGCGGCTATTAAGTACTTCATTCTTGGCGCTCTAGCATCTGGTTTCTTGCTCTATGGCATGTCGATGCTGTACGGAGTAACCGGTTCACTCGATTTAATTGAAATCTTTAGAACGGTTGCTGATCCACGTGTTAATCATTTAGTGATGGCCTTTGGATTAGTCTTCATTGTGTCTGGTTTGGCTTTCAAACTCGGTGTTGTGCCATTCCATATGTGGGTTCCGGATGTGTATCAAGGGGCGCCAACAGCGGTTACCTTAATGATTGCCGCAGCCCCTAAGATTGCTGCCTTTGCTTTATTGTTCCGCTTACTCGTAAATACTTTATTGCCGCTCTTGGGCGATTGGCAGCCGATGCTTGTCCTATTGGCCATCCTGTCCTTAGTGGTGGGTAACGTGACAGCTATTGCTCAAACCAATATGAAACGCATGTTGGCTTACTCTGCGATTGCGCAGATGGGCTTTGTATTGCTAGGCATGTTATCTGTATTTGACGACCATGCATTTAGTGCAGCAATGTTCTATGCCATCACTTATGTATTAACCACTTTGGGAAGCTTCGGACTCTTGATGATGTTGTCACGCAAGGGTCACGATTGCGAAACTATTGATGACCTCAAGGGCTTAAATAAGCGCCACCCTTGGTTCGCATTTATCGGTCTGGTGATGATGTTCTCTTTAGCTGGTATTCCGCCGACAGTAGGCTTTGCTGCTAAGTTGGGTGTACTTGAAGCTTTGGTAGATGGTGGGCACACATTCTTGGCCATTATTGCCGTGATCGCTTCATTGATTGGTGCCTTTTACTACCTCAGAGTGGTTAAAGTGATGTACTTCGATGAACCCAAAGAAGAGCATGCTGCTGAGATAACTGGATCAGGCTTTGCTCGTGGTCTTTTAAGCTTGAATGCATTATTTGTACTGGCTTTGGGAATCTTCCCGGCTGGGCTGATGGCTGTGTGCCTAGACGCAATGCGCCGCACGCTACTGGGCTCATAAGTAAATAGGCTCTTTAGCTACTGATGAAGGCTCCGAATAGGAGCCTTTTTCTTTTCTGTCATTTGAGTTTTGTATGATGGAGATTCATTTAACGAAAGAGTGCAATGACTGAAAAATCCTTTAATGACCTTCCTGCTGGCGATGCCCATTTGAGGGAAGAGCGTTTATCTGGGGAGGATATCTACGGCGGCATCTTTTTGAATATGAAGCGCGATCAGGTGAGTCTGCCTGATGGAAAGCAAGCAGTTCGTGAATATCTGACGCATCCTGGCGCAGTCGCTATATTGGCAATCTTGGATGATGGCAGGGTGCTGATGGAGCGCCAATATCGATATCCGATTGCAAAAGCATGTATAGAAATACCTGCGGGCAAGCTAGAAATTGGTGAGGATCGATTACTCTGTGCCCAGCGAGAGCTAGAGGAAGAGACGGGCTATTCTGCAGGCAAGTGGAGCTTTATTCGCCGCATTCATCCAGTGATTTCCTATTCAACAGAATTTATTGATATCTACCTTGCTGAAGATTTGGTCTCCGGCAAAAGCCATCTGGATGATGAGGAATTTTTAGATGTATTTGCTGCCCCTCTTGACCAACTATTGGAGTGGGTGGAGCAGGGCGAAATTACAGATGTGAAGACGACGATAGCGACTTATTGGCTAGATCGATATCGCCGTGGCCTAGTGAGTCCCACGCCTATCCCGGGGTAATTTCATAATCCTATTAAAATAGGGCTATTGAATTCGGTATTTTTGCCCCTATATAGGTCTTATGAAAGTTTATAACCTCGCTTGCCCCCTAGACCATCGCTTTGAAGGATGGTTTGCCTCTGAGGAGGATTGCCTTGCTCAGCAGGACAAGGGGATGCTGGCGTGCCCTATTTGCGATAGCACCGAGATTACCCGGATGCCATCAGCTCCACATATCGCTAAATCTGGCTCGAGCAAGGAAATTCCAGCTTCAACTGAATTGACTGTTGCCAGCCCCGGGACAGCAGATGGCGGCAGTGTTGGCGGCGCGCTATCTGGCGACGTTGTTGCCCTGACTGGAAGCGATCATTCTCAATTAGAGGCGCAGGTACAGGCTGCCTTTTTAAAGGGCATGCGTGAGTTGATGGGGCGCTCCGAGGATGTCGGAAACTCTTTCGCTGAAGAAGCTCGCAAAATTCACTACAAGGAATCTCCTGAGCGGAGTATTCGTGGTCAAACTACCCTTGATGAGGCTGAAGCTTTGCGTGAAGAGGGTATTGAAGTCATGGCAATGCCAATGCTACCAGCCTTTAAAAACACCCTGCAGTAGCCAGCCTTCCCCCAATTCCCCTATACTTGGCATGCACCCATAGCATGGGTATAACCATTCATTAGGATAGGAGAAGTACTCATGAAACGCTTTTTTCTAGCATTGTTTGCTGCTGTTCTAGCGCTCACCATTGTGGCTTGCTCCAAGTCCTCAGATACTAAAGAAATTAAGGTCGCTGTTTCGCCTGCATCTCCGCCGATGTTATTTGATGACAAAGGACGGATTGTTGGTGTGGATATGGATATTTTCCAGGGCTACTGCCAATCTCGCGGTTGCACTTATAAAGTAACTCCATATGACTGGGCTGGCATGCTCGGTGCCGTATCTAGTGGTCAAGCTGATGTCGCCTTTTCAGGTATTTCTATTACCGATAAGCGTAAAGAGGTGATGGATTTTTCCCAGCCTTACTATGACAATGCTTGGCATTTGGTCAGCATGAAGAATAAGAATATTCAGATCACGGATTTGAATCAGCTCAAGAAATACTCTATTGGTTATCCACGGGGTATGGCATATGACGATCTCATTAAGAATGAGCTGGAGCCTAAAGGTTACTATTCATTGAGTAAGGTAAAGCTGTACCCTTCATACGCTGAAGTGATTACCGATCTGCAAAATGGCAATCTAGATCTAGCTTTTATTGAAGAGCCTGTATTCCTCAATTATGAAAATAAACTCAAGCTTCCGATTCAAAGCAGTTATGTATTTAAAGGTTTTGATAAGCTAGGATTTGCTTTTGCAAAAGGTTCCAAGTTGCGTGATGACTTTGATAAGTATCTCAATGAGCTTGGTCCAGAAAAGATCAAAGCCATCCTAGACAAGTGGATGAAATAAGCACTGTTTATCAAAACTCTAATAAGTAGTCGAAAGCCTGCCCTGTGACTTTTCTGGATATTCTTGCCCAGTTAGCTCAGGGCGTTTCTTATACGGTAATAGTGACCCTGGTTTGCTCGGCAACCGGCTTGGTGGTGGGCTTATTCTTAGCAAGTTTGCGTCGCCTCAATATACCTTGGCTCATTCCCCTGATTGACTGCTATACCTATGTCTTTAGAGGTGTGCCAGTTCTCGTTCTCCTGTTCATGGTGTACTTTGGTTTACCAGGCATTGGCTTTAAGGTGCCCCCTTTGATGGCCATGGCGCTCAGTCTGGGCCTTGTTGCATCAGCGTATTTGGCGGAAGTATTTCGGGGTGCATTTAACTCCGTAGATCCTAATGAGGTGATTGCCGCTCAAGCAATGGGCATGACCCGCATCCAGGTGTTGCAATTGATTGAATTACCGCAGATGTTGCGATTCTCCATTCCGGGTATGGTCAATGAATTCACCTCCGTTTTAAAGTATTCGCCATTTGCTTATACGGTGGGCATCCCGGAAATTACTAAACAGGCCATGACTTTGACCTCAACAACGCTGCGCGGTATAGAGGTCTACCTAGCAGTAGGCATTTTGTATTTTGTGATTTACCGAATTTGCCTGCTGGGTGTGCAATTACTGAGCAGGCGTTACCAAATTCCAGGAATAAGTCCTGTATGAGCATCCATATGACAATATTCAAAGAGGCAATTCTGTGGCATTAATTCAAGTGAGGGATTTGGTTAAAGAGTTTGATGGGCAAACTGTTTTGTCGAACATCAATCTTGATCTAAACGAGGGTGACGTGAGGGTGCTGATGGGTGCCTCAGGGTCTGGTAAATCGACTTTACTACGTTGCCTTAATCGCCTGGTCGAGCCTAGCTCTGGATCAATTATCTTTAGAGGTAAGGAGGTATTGGGTCCTGATGTTGATGTGCGTGCTTTGCGTAAGCAGATTGGCTTCGTATTTCAGCAGTTTGCTTTGTATAGTCACTTAACAGTTTTAGATAACGTTTCATTGGGTCTTCGCAAGTTGCATCAGATGGGTAAGGCTGAGGCTAAAGAAAAAGCCTTGCTTGAGTTGTCTCATTTTGAAATGACCCCGCATCAAGATAAATATCCATCCCAGCTTTCTGGGGGGCAGAAGCAGCGGGTTGCCATTGCCAGGGCTTTGGCCATGGATCCCGCTGTACTCGTTCTGGATGAGCCAACCTCTGCCCTGGATCCAGTCATGTCTAGAGATGTTGCCGATCTCATCAATCGCTTACATAGCGATGGTATTACCATGATCTGCGTTACTCATGATCTCAACTTAGCGCGCAATATTGCTGATACCGTGATGTTCTTAGATCGTGGTGTGATTCGAGCTGATGACCGAATTGATGTCTTAAGTAAGCATAGTGATCCAGTAATTCAATCTTTCTTTTCTTCCGAGGAAAAGTCCTGATGGGAGGGTGGTCATTCTTTTTTCGCGATCTGACGGAGCAGATGCCTCTGATTTTGGCTGGCTTGGTAAAGACACTGCAATTGGCCGGCTTAATTAGCATCTCTGGGCTACTTCTGGGGATTGTGGTGTTTTATCTCACTCTGAGCAAAAACAAGTACATCAGCGGCGCTATCAATTCCTATATCTCCTTTTTCATAGGAATGCCTTTGATTGTCTTATTGTTCTTAATGTATTACGGCTTGCCACAGTGGGGTGTGAGACTCTCCCCATTTACGGTTGCCTTCATTGGTTTTACGTTTAATGTGGCGGCTTACAACGCCGCATATTTAAAGACAGCCTTTAATGGCTTGGATAAAAGTCAGCTAGAGGCAGCGAGTGCACAGGGATTTAATCCCTTGCAGATTTTTCAACTGATTACTCTGCCGCAAGTGATCCGTCTTTCTATTCCAGCATTAACCAATCAGGTTATCGCGAATCTCAAAGACAGCTCTGTTGCCTTTTTGATTCAATACACAGAGTTCTTTGCCCGCGTACAAGAATTGGCCGCAACTAACTTCCAATTCTTTAAAGCTTATCTCATGGCGGCCCTGGTGTATTTGGCCTTAGTATCGGTAATCGTACTATTTGCCCGCGCCATTGAGAGGCATTACTTTATTCCTGCTTGAGATCCAATTTTTAATAGAAATTGAAGATAAAAAAATAGCGACCCGAAGGCCGCTATTTTTATTGGTGGATACCTACTACTAAATCAAATTACTTCGAAGTTGGCATCACAAACTCTGCACCCTTGGCGATACTTTCAGGCCAGCGCTGCATCACACTCTTTTGCTTGGTATAGAAGCGAACACCTTCTTTGCCATAGGCATGCATATCACCGAAGAGGGATTTCTTCCAACCGCCAAAACCATGCCAAGCCATTGGAACTGGAATAGGTACGTTGATGCCTACCATGCCGACCTGTACGCGACGTGCAAATTCGCGAGCAATGTTGCCGTCGCTTGTGAAGCAGGCAACACCGTTACCATATTCGCAAGCATTGACCAAGTTCAAAGCCTCAGTAAAGTTCGCTACACGCAAGCAAGAGAGCACTGGTCCGAAGATTTCTTCTAAGTAGATCTTCATATCGGGAGTCACGTTATCAAAGAGAGTGCCGCCGATAAAGAAGCCATTGTCATGGCCAGGTACTTTCAAGCCGCGACCATCTACGAGTAACTTAGCGCCTGAAGCAACACCGCTCTCGATGTAACCAGTGATGCGCTCTAAAGCAGCCTTAGTAACGATTGGACCCATTTCCGCATCGAGTTCCATGCCGTTCTTCACTTTGAGTGTCTTAGTGCGCTCAATGAGTTTTGGCATGATCTTCTCTGCAACATCACCAACCAAAACAGCTACTGAAATAGCCATGCAACGCTCACCAGCTGAACCATAGGCTGCACCAATCAAGGCATCGATTGTCTTATCAATGTCTGCATCGGGCATGACTACCATGTGGTTCTTAGCGCCACCCAATGCTTGGGAGCGTTTGCCAAAGTGTGCGCAACGCTCATAGATGTAGTTGGCAATTGGAGTGGAGCCAACAAAGCTAACAGCTTTCACATCTGGGTTTTCAATTAAGGCATCAACCGCTTCTTTATCGCCTTGAACAACGTTAAATACGCCATCGGGCAAACCAGCTTCTTTTAAAAGCTTTGCCATGAATAAAGAGGCGGATGGATCAGTTGGGCTTGGCTTGAGGATGAAGGTATTGCCACAAGCAATCGCCATTGGGAACATCCACATTGGCACCATGACAGGGAAGTTAAACGGCGTAATACCTGCTACTACGCCTAATGGTTGACGCATTACCCAGTTGTCGATGTCGGTAGAGACTTGCTCGGTGTAATCGCCTTTCAGCAGTTCGGGAATGCCAGTAGCAAATTCCACGATATCAATACCGCGGGTGACTTCGCCCTGGGCATCGGTAAATACCTTGCCGTGCTCTGCTGTAATGATGGCAGCCAATTCATCGCTATGAGCGTTGAGTAATTCAAGATACTTGAACATGATGCGTGCACGGCGCAGAGGAGGGGTCTGGCTCCAGCTCTGAAATGCAGTTTGGGCAACCGCCACAGCGGCATCAATTTCTTGGCGGCTGGCTAAGGCAACGCGTCTTGCCACTGCTCCAGTGGAGGGATTGAAGACATCGGCAAAACGACCATCTTTTGGGTTGACGACTTTACCGCCAACAAAATGGCCAATATCTTCTTTTGATTCAAAGGCTTGTGGTGCGCTCATAGTATTTTGCTTAATAATTTTTTACTAGTTTTAGGTTCAATAAACTTGTATTGCGAAGGAATCGCACAAGTCTAAGGTCTCGTTTATCCTACTCTTTCTATTTTATCGCTTTCATTACTTATACGCATTTCAGGATCCAAGGGCCTTTCATGAGTCTTCTATTTTCCAGTTACACGCTAAGCTCTCCTAAGGGCGATTTAACGCTCCCTAACCGCATCGTAGTAGCGCCTATGTGCCAGTATTCAGCTATTCATGGTGAGGCTCAAGACTGGCATTTAATGCACTGGGCCAACCTTCTTAATAGCGGGGCAGGCCTTTTCATTATTGAGGCCACTGGGGTAACGCCAGAGGGGCGCATTACCCCCGCTTGCCTCGGCTTGTGGGATGAGCGTACTGAGGCAGCCCTCAAGGATAAGCTCACTAGAGCGCGTAAGCTTGCGCCAGAAACGCCTGTTTTCATTCAATTGGCACATGCTGGCCGTAAAGCTTCCAGTGCTACCCCTTGGGATGGGGGTCAATTGCTCTCCAAAGAGCAGGGTGGCTGGGAGACGATTGCTCCCTCGGCCATCCCGCAGTTAAAAGATGAGCGCTTGCCGCATGAGCTGTCTAAAGCAGAGCTAGAAGAGCTGATTAGTGCTTTTGTTGTTGCGGCGCAGCGTGCTGAGCGTGTCGGTGTGGATGGCATCGAGTTGCATGGGGCGCATGGCTATCTCTTACATCAATTTCTATCGCCGATTGCCAATCAACGTACTGATGAATACGGTGGCTCCTATGAAAATCGCATTCGCTTTCCTTTGGAGTTATTTGCGGCGGTGCGCAAGGCATATCAAGGCGTATTGGGTATTCGGATTTCAGCAAGTGACTGGATTGAGGGTGGTTGGACTCCGCAAGAGACTGCTGACTTTGCATCACTCCTCAAACCGCTGGGCTGTGACTTTGTTCACATCTCATCAGGTGGCATCTCACCGCTACAAAAAATTGCGATAGGGCCAAACTATCAAGTGCCATTTGCCAAGATCGTAAAAGACCAATCGGGTTTGCCTACGATGACGGTAGGTTTAATTACGGAGCCTCAGCAGGCCGAGGATATTTTGCAAGCCGGTGAAGCGGATCTCATTGCTTTAGCCCGCGCATTTTTGTACAAGCCTCGCTGGGCCTGGGAAGCTGCTGCAGCATTAGGCGGTACCGTGCCATCGAATGAGCGTTATTGGCGCTGTTTACCGCGAGAAGCGCAAGCTATTTTTGGTGACGTCAAAGTAGGGCAGCGATAATAGCGGCTTACCCAGTTTTCAATCTCCGAACTAAAAAACATAAACGAGTTATTAATGAAGCATCACTCCGTAAGAGAATCTTGGCTAGAAGACGCCGTTAGACATTTAGAACCTGTATTTTCAAAGGCAGGATATGCCATTCCGCCAGTGAGAGTGTCTTGTGGTTTTCCAGCCTCTAGCAGTCCGAGAACGACGCTGGGGCAATGTTGGCCGCGTGAGCGCTCTGGCGGCGGTGTCAATGAGATTTTCATTTCACCGAAGTTGGATGATCCAGTTCAATTGTTAGACACGCTAGTGCATGAGTTATGTCATGCAGTAGATGACTGTTTTAGTGGTCATGGAGAAGACTTTAAGGGGATTGCTCAGACTGTAGGTCTAGAGGGCCCTGCCAGAATGGCGCATGCTACTGAAGAGCTAATGGTGCGTTTGATGATGATCAGTCAAGAGCTTGGGCCATATCCCCATCAAGCAATCGTCTTTCCGCCACCAAGGCCTAGCAATGCGAGTCGCAATAAAGCCAAATGTGCTCAGTGCGGATACGAGGTAACGCTATTGAAGAAGTGGGCTACCTATGGCGCCCCAATTTGCCCAAAAGACAATATTCGAATGCAGGAAGCAGTGGTCGAAACTATTGAAAATACGACCGAGCACGATACAGAATCTGTAACTGGATCCAAGCCTAAGGCCGATGAGATTCGTCGGGCGATTAGTTAACCCCATTCATATTGAAGATTGGATAAGACATTCAATGAAGAAAAATAAAGTAATTAAAAATCCAAAAATTGCCGTTATTCCTGGCGATGGAATCGGTAAAGAGGTGATGCCTGAGGGTGTTCGCGCATTAGAAGCCGCTAGCAAAAAGTTTGGTATCGGCATGCAGTTTGATCATTTTGATTTTGCTAGCTGTGATTACTATCTCGAGCATGGCAAGATGATGCCGGATGATTGGTTCGATACTCTGATGCAATACGATGCGATATTTTTTGGTGCTGTAGGTATGCCCAATATTCTTCCGGATCATGTTTCTTTATGGGGAAGCCTCATTCAGTTTCGTCGCTGCTTTGACCAGTACGTCAATTTGCGACCAGTTCGACTGCTCCCCGGCGTTCCATGCCCACTAGCGAATCGCAAACCAGGCGACATTGATTTTTACGTTGTACGTGAAAATACGGAGGGTGAATATTCCAGTGTTGGCGGGAAAATGTTCCCTGATACTGATCGTGAGTTTGTTATTCAAGAATCTATCTTTACTAGGCAAGGTGTCGACCGCATTCTTCAGTACGCTTTTGACTTGGCTCAAAGTCGTCCAAAGAAGCATTTAACTTCAGCCACCAAGTCCAACGGTATTGCTATCACCATGCCGTATTGGGATGAGCGGGTTGAAGAAATGGCCAAGCAATTTGGCGACGTGAGAATGGATAAATATCATATCGATATCTTGGCTGCGCACTTTGTGATGAACCCTGATCGATTTGATGTTGTAGTGGCCAGCAATCTGTTTGGTGATATCTTGTCGGATTTGGGGCCAGCTTGTACTGGGACAATTGCTGTAGCGCCATCAGGAAGTATTAATCCAGAAGGGAAGTTCCCCTCTTTGTTTGAGCCAGTTCATGGTTCTGCACCGGATATCTTCGGCAAAATGATTGCTAATCCAATTGGGCAGATCTGGTCTGGATCAATGATGTTGGATCACCTAGGTTATCCGGAGGCAGGCAAGGCCATCTTTAATGCCATTGAGCGGGTTCTTGCTGCAGATAATTCGCCACTCACGCCTGACTTGGGTGGCAAGGCCCGTACGGATGAGTTGGGTAAAGCGATCGCAGCCGAAATCTAAATTCGTATTGAATTTGGTAGTCAGTTAGCTGTTGCAGAAGGACTCCATACGGGGTCCTTTTTGCTTGCTTTGGCAATCTCACCCAAAATCTTTTCGTGTAGCTGGCAGTCTTCATCACTGGCGGCCATGAGTTTCAGATTCGCTGGTAATGCTTTCATTTGACCCGATGCATCTGTACCGACGGTATAGTCAATTAGGTCAATTGAGAGATCTTCTTGACCACGTGTCATCGCTACATAGACTTCAGCCAATAGCTGGGCATCCAATAAAGCGCCGTGCAAGGTTCTATGTTGGTTGCTAATAGCGAAGCGTTCACAGAGTGCATCCAGCGAATTGCGCTTCCCTGGAAACATTTGACGCGCATCTAAAAGGGTGTCGGTAATTTTTGAGGCAAGACCTCTAAAAGCAGGGCGCTTCAGTAGAGCAAATTCGTTATCCAAGAATCCCAAGTCAAATGCCGCGTTATGAATAACTACTTCAGCGCCATCCACAAACTCAATTAGTTCTTCAACGATATTGGCAAAAACTGGCTTATCCGATAAGAACTCACGTGAGAGTCCGTGAACGGCAAAAGCGCCTGCATCGATGTCACGTTCTGGGTTAATGTAGTAGTGAAAGGTACGATCGGTTAATCGACGGCCAATCATTTCAACGCAACCGATTTCAATAATGCGATCGCCTGTAGCGGGATTAAGACCGGTAGTTTCCGTATCGAGAATAACTTGACGCATTAGGTGCCTTCTAACACAGATGGTGGGATTTCCATGGGCCCATTACCTGCATATTTATCTAAATAGAGGTAAATCACGGGGGTAATGATGAGGGTTACAAATTGCGAGAAGATTAAGCCTCCCGCTACGCTGATACCCAGAGGTTGGCGCAACTCCGCTCCAGCACCCAATCCAAGGGCAATAGGAAGCGCACCCATCAGCGCGGCGATCGTTGTCATCATGATGGGTCTAAATCGCAAGATACAAGCTTCACGAATAGCCTTCTCAGGCGACATGCCTTGATTACGTTGTGCATCCAGTGCAAAGTCAATCATCAAGATCGCATTCTTTTTCACAATACCAATGAGCAGCAAAATACCAATCGAAGCAACAATGGTTAACTCAAATCCAAAGATGCGCAATGACAAGATGGCGCCAATCGCAGCGGAGGGTAGTCCGGCCAAGATAGTGAGGGGGTGAATGTAACTCTCATAGAGCACACCCAGCAAAATGTAAATCACACCCAGTGCTGCCAGGA
The DNA here is from genome assembly GCF_018882055.1 of Polynucleobacter sp. es-MAR-4. Classification (GTDB taxonomy): domain Bacteria; phylum Pseudomonadota; class Gammaproteobacteria; order Burkholderiales; family Burkholderiaceae; genus Polynucleobacter. The sequence continues at coordinate 127,883 of NZ_JACVPF010000001.1, forward strand.
TCAAGATGATTTGACCGGATTGATTATCTTTAAATACGGCAGCATCACCACCGTAGCTCGTAATGATCGAAGGTGGTAAACCCACTTCCTTGACAAAGCCATCAATTGCTTTGGTAGCATCGCCCAGAAAGACATCTGGTGCCAAGTTAAATGAAATGGTGACCGCTGGAATTTGACCTTGATGATTTACTGCTGTCGGTCCAATGCTGCGAACAAAGGTCGCTAGGCTTGATAGGGGGATAAGCTTATCCGTTGCGCGACCTCTGACATAGACCTTATTCAGATCGGTCTCAAACTGACGATCATTTTCAGCGGTTTCTAGAATGACATAGTAGGTATTGACCGGTGTATAGATTGTCGATACCTGCCGCTCTCCAAAGGAGTTGTAGAGCGCATTACGAATATCGGCAATAGTTACACCAGCACTAGCTGCCTGCTCACGATTAATCTCAATCTTGACGTTAAGCCCCTTGAGTTGAGAGTCGCTGGTGACGTCGCGGAAGATGGGGTCAGCGCGCATTTTTTGGGTGAGCTTATCTGCCCAATCGTTAACGCCTTCAAAGCCGACACTCTGCAAAGTAAATTGATAGCGACTCTTACTGCTACGTCCACCCAGTTGTAAGTTTTGAACGGGGCGCATGTATACCTGCAGCCCTGGGATTTCTTTAAATTTATTGCGCAAGCCCTCGATGACCTTGCTCATCTTCTCGCGATCGCCCTTGGGTTTCAGGATGATGAAAAAACGTCCGGTATTGCGTCCAGCGCTTTGACCGCCACCCAAAATAGAGATTGAATTAGCCACATTGGGATCATTATTTACGATCTCAGCTGCACGATCTTGAAGCTCCAGCATGGTCTTAAAGGAAGTGTCTTCTGAAGCCTCAGTGGTTGCTGTAATTTGACCAATATCTTCTTCTGGAAAAAAACCTTTTGGACTATAGACGAATAGAGCAATCGTGATGAAGAAAGAAGCAATTGCTCCCCACAATACTTTTTTACGATTAGCTAAGGCTAGATCTAAATAGTGAATGTAGGTTTTGAGTGAGTAGTCAAAGATGCGATCAAACTTTTTCGTGATGGCATATTCTTTTGGATGGTCGCCAGGCTTTGGTAGGAAGCGACTGCAGAGGAGAGGCACGATCGTGAGAGAAACCACCGCCGATACCAAAATGGAAAGCGATACCACCACTGCGAATTCTCTGAAGAGTAGGCCAATTGGACCGGCCATAAAGAAGAGAGGGATAAATACAGCTACCAAAGAAATGGAGATGGAGATAATCGTGAATCCCACTTCTTTGCTGCCTTTAAGTGATGCCTTGAGGGGATCCATACCCTGCTCAATGTAGCGCATGATGTTCTCTAGAACAACGATGGCATCGTCCACCACCAGGCCGACGGCAAGAGTAATCCCCAGAAGAGAAATGTTGTCTAAGCTATAGCCCAAGAAGTAGAGTAAGAAGAATGCCCCAATCAGGGAGATTGGCAAACTCACTGAAGGGATGAGCGTTGCAGATAGTCGTTTCAGGAATAAGAAGATGACAAGGACCACCAAAAGAATGGTCAGGATTAGCGTCACATTAACGTCATGAATTGCTTCAATAATTGACAGAGATCTATCGTTGATCAATGTCAGCTGAATTGATGCTGGCATTTGCTCTTTAAATGTGGGAAGTAATTTTTTAACCGCTGCAACCACATCAACCGTATTGGCATTTGGCTGACGCATAATACCGATCGCAATTGAGCGCTCGCCGCCGGAAGTAGCAAAAGTCTTTACGTCCTCAAAACTTTCTTGCACATCGGCCACGTCGCGAAGATATACCGGTAAGCCATTGCGCTGAGCAATAACTAGGTTGCCGAATTCTTCTGCTTTAACTAGTTGAGGATTGGCATAAATGGTGATCAGCTGACGAGGGCCATCCAAAGTGCCGACTGGGCTATTGGTATTGGCTTTATTAATTGCCAGAGCCAACTCTTCCATCGTGATGTTGCGGTTGCCTAGAGCATCTGGTCGAACGCTGACTCGAACCGCATATCGTTTAGCCCCGTAGACCAAGACTTGCGATACACCCGTAATCGTAGAGAGTGAGGGCGCTAAGAGATTTTCTGCGTAGGCATTGATCTCAGACAGACTCATGGATGGTGAACTCATCCGAATCACGAGGACCGCTGTATCTGCGGGGTTGATTTTGCGGTAGGACGGTGGAACCGTCATTTCAATAGGAAGTCTTCTTTGGGCACGCAAGAGTGCCGCCTGAACATCCACCGCTGCTTTGTCGATATCCCGATCGTTCGTAAATTCGAGGGTGATATTAGTCGAGCCCAGGGTATTGGTTGAGCTAATAACTTTGATGCCATCAATTGTGGAAAATTCTTTTTCTAATGGCAGCGCCACAGAAGATGCCATGTTTTCTGGTGCAGCACCAGGCAGACTGGCGCTTACCGAAATGATGGGTGTATTAAAGCTGGGAAGAGCTGCAACGGGGATCTTGAAGTACGCAACCGTACCTGCAATCACCGTTGCAATTGATAACAGCACCGTCATGACGGGCCGTCTAATACATAACTCTGAAAGCGTCATTTTTTCTCTGGGGCAGGTGCCGCTGCTTTAGCTGGAGCGGGTGCAGCAGTTTGCTTTTTTGCTTCCCTAATCTTGCTGCCAGGGCGTAAGTTCTGCTTACCCTCTACAACGATTCGGTCGCCCGCTTCGATTCCATTAATTACTGAAGTGCCTTGATATTCATAAACGACTTTAATGGGTTTAGGCTGAACCTTGTCATCCTTATCTACAACATAAACCAAGCGTCCCTTAGGGCTGATGACGATTGCTTCAGATGGCACTGCAATGGCGTCCTTGAGGGTATTGGCATTTAGTGAGACGCGGGCAAATTGACCGGGCAATAAAGTCATCTTCTCATTAGGAATTTGAGCGCGCACACGCACCGCTGCAATGCTTGGGTCTACTTGGTTGTCAATCACAAGGACTTCACCTTCATAGGCAGATTTGGCATCATTGCCAACGCTGACTTTGACTTTTAATGGCTTGTCAGCCTGCTTGCCTTCCATTAACAAAGGAATATCTTTTTCAGGCACTACAAATTGGACGTTAATGGGATTGAGTTGGGTAATCGTCACCATAGAGCCCACGCTAGATGTTGCCGTTGAGCTAGTGGCAGTTGTGACGATATTGCTTGCTTGAACCAAGGATCCTGGAAAGACATTCACAATACCTGCGCGACCTGCAATAGGGGAGCGAATGGAATCAAAAGAGAGTTGCACTTCGGCTGAGCGTGCAGCAGCTTGAGCTGACTTTGCATTGGCTAGTGATGTCTCTAAGCCTGCCTTAGAAATAAAGTTCTTGGCGACCAATTCTTTGGCGCGTAAGTATTGTTTCTGTGCATCATCAGCCAATGCCTTTAATTTCTCATAGTTGGCGCGATCATTGCGATCGTCCAGAGTGAAGAGGAGTTCACCTTCTTTAACTTCTTGCCCATCTTTAACGTGAATCGCTTTCACGGTATTGGTAGTCATTGGGCGAATATCAACGATGCTGCTAGAGATGATCGTTCCAGTCGCTTCAATAATTAAGGGGATATCTTTCTTCTCCACAACGACACTAGTAATAGTTTGTGGCCCACCTGCTTTGCCAGCTGCCGGGAAGAAGTAATCAAATGCTTTTGACCCAGCATACAAAACTACCAACACAATCAAAATACGCCACTTGTATTTAATGACGAATTCTTTTGCTGTTGCGTAGTCTATTTTTTTGACTTTATCGAGGTGAGGCGAGAGTTTTTGCCAAAGCTTACAGAGGCGTGCCTTCACCGAATTTTTGAGTGCGGGTAATTTGGCAAGCGCTTTATCGAGTGCTGATTCAATTTTTGACACGGTCTCGGTTTTTTTCTTGGTTCTATATGGGTTTAGCGGCAAATTCAGTACCAGCTTTGAATCTGCTCATTCTCTCATAAGACCGCTAAAAACGGGCTTGTGGAGACCCATTCAGCCTAGGGTAGGAATTCTTCTACGCCTTTGTTTGCCAGGAGGTCGGCAAGCTCATTTCCGGGGTGGCCATTGTGGCCACGTACCCAATGCCAAGAGATCTGGTGGTCGGGGATTAGGGCATCTAATTCTTGCCATAAATCGGCATTCTTGACCGGATCCTTGCTGGCAGTCTTCCAGCCTCTTTTTTTCCAACCCTCTAGCCACTCAGTCACACCTTTTTGAACATATTGGGAGTCGGTCCACAGCTCAACCGAGCTAGTTTGCTTGAGTGCTTTTAGTGCATGGATAACTGCGCTAATTTCCATGCGGTTATTGGTGGTGTGTTCGGCGCCACCATGCAAATGCTTCTCATGTCCGCCTGAACGAAGAACTGCTCCCCAGCCGCCAGGTCCAGGATTGCCTTTGCAGGCACCATCGGTGTAAATGACAATATGGGGTAGGGATTTGGTATGCGGCATACCGTTAATTTACTTCGTCTTGGCCTTTTACCAAATTCTGCCGACTTTCGGCTGCTGGACTTAATTGAGCCATTGCCGGTATGCGTAAGCCTTGGACTTGTCCAATTAAGCGAATGCCTTGCTGGCGCTTGATGGCGGAAACTAAGAAAACAGCACCAAAAATAGGCCACCAGCGGTTACCAGCGGGCTCCATAAAGTCCATTCTAGCCATGCCAGATTCACCGCTTAAAGGGAGTTTGTAGCAGCCAAAATGACCCCGATCTAATGAGAAGTTCAATAGCTGCAACCAGTCTTTAATTCTGAGTAGGCTAATAAATTGACCATCTCTTGGTAAATAGGGGCTGCCGATCAGTCTGCTCAGATATTGGCGCATACCCCAAAGACTGGCTGGGTTGAAGCCTGAAATAATCAAGCGGCCTTCAGGGCGAAGTACGCGCTCAGCCTCTCGCAGAATTTGATGGGGATCAGCAGCGAATTCCAAAACATGAGGCAGTACTAATAAATCAATGCTTTCAGAGGCAAACGGTAGCTCATTGGCATTGCCCTCAATCTGATGCCAGTTAAATTGACTGGCCTCTTTTTGGCGATCATTGGAATGGATTAACAGGGCATGCAAGGGCATGCGGTTTTCTACCAAAGTATTGATTTGCGGCAAACCGATTTGTACAGCATAAAAACCAAAGACATCGGCCACAATTTGATTGAAGCATTTCTGCTCCCATGCAAGCACATAGCGTCCAGGAGGCGATTGCAGCCACTTTTCCCATGAACTCCATGGTGGTGCAGGCATCTGAGATGGGGTGGGTGGGGTTGGTATCATGGGTCTATGGTGAAGAATACTTTATTGCAAGTTTGGCCGATACCGGCTTTTGACGACAATTACATCTGGTGCATACATGATGGCCAATCTGCCTTGATCGTAGATCCGGGTGATGCTGCTCCGGTATTGCATTATCTTGAGCAAAAAAACCTGACTCTGACTGGTATTTTAATTACCCACCATCATGCTGACCATACTGGCGGCATCCTTGCTCTATTGCAGTCCTTGGGCACGGTGCCTGTTTATGGTCCCGGCAATATCGATATTCCAGGCCGAACTAATGCCATGATGGAAGGTGACAAGATTGAAGTGACAGCACCGCGCATTAGCTTTGAGGTGTACGAAGTGCCGGGTCATACCCTGACCCATATCGCTTACTTTGCAAATATGCAGGCCAATGTAGTTGAGCCCATGCTGTTCTGTGGGGACACCTTATTTGCCTCGGGCTGCGGTCGTTTATTTGAGGGCACTCCAACGCAGATGAGTGAGTCACTCGCCAAGTTCATAGCCTTGCCAAAAAATACCCTGGTGTATTGCACTCATGAATACACCTTATCCAATATTCGTTTCGCATTAGCAGTTGAGCCAAACAATGCGAACCTCATCACTTGGGCGGAAACCGCTAAAGCTCTGCGTGATCAACATCTGCCAACCCTGCCCACGACTATCGGCCAGGAGTTGCAAGTAAACCCGTTCATGCGTTGCGACCAGCAGGCCGTCATCGACGCTACCCTTGAAGTATCGGGTGAGAAGACTTTGCCCACTCCAGCTCATGTCTTGGCAGTCATTAGGGCTTGGAAGGATCGGTTCTGATGTTCTGGCGCTATGCGGCGATCGTGCTGATTGCTGCACTCTCAGGTTGCGCTAGCACTGGAGATTGGTCCTCAGACACGCCGACGCGGCAAGATCCCCGCGCCTCCAAAGCAAAACGAGTCAATCTTAAAAATCAATCTGTGAGTGAGCTATATGCGCCATCCAGCAATCTTTGGATTCGTATTCGGGATGGCTTTGAGATGGAGCCTATGAATACACCATTAGAGATCGAGCAGGTACGTTGGCTCAGCGCGCGCCCAGACTACGTGCATCGCTCTATGGCGCGCTCATCACGCTACCTTTTCTATATTGTGCAAGAGGTCAATGCGCGCAATATGCCTACTGAAATTGCGCTCCTCCCATTTGTGGAAAGCGCCTTTGTAACGAATGCAAAATCCAGTGCTAAGGCCATGGGCTTGTGGCAATTTATGCCGGCAACTGGCAAAGATTTTCGCTTAACTCAAAACGTCTTTCGAGATGAGCGAAGAGATGTATTGCAATCAACTGACGCTGCCCTAGACTACTTACAACGTTTGCATAAGCAGTTCGGTAGCTGGGAGCTTGCATTAGCCGCTTATAACTGGGGCGCGGGCAATGTGGCTAAAGCACAGAGACGCAATTTACTTGCAGGACTCCCGACCGATTATCTGAGTCTCAAGATGCCTAACGAGACTCGCAACTATGTGCCTAAGTTGATGGCCTATCGACAAATTGTTTTGGACCCCAAAGCCTATGGCATTGTGTTACCTGAACTAGAAAACCATCCTTACTTTGTGGCAGTGGATGTTGGGTCTGATATTGATGTAGCCCTGGTAATTCAATTAAGTGAAATACCGCCAGATGAGTTCCATAGCCTGAACCCATCGTTTAATAAGCCAGTCATTCTGAGTAATGCCAATCAGCAGATTTTGCTGCCATTCGGTCACGCAGAAATATTCCAAGCCAATCTCAAGAAGTACAACAAACCCCTTTCTTCTTGGACCGCAGTTCAGGTGACTAAAACAGAAACTGTGGATAAGGCTGCAAAAACTCTGGGTGTGGATGTGGATGCTCTTAGGGAAGTGAATGCCATACCCAAGGGAATGCGAATTCGGGCTGGATCTACTGTGTTGATTCCAAAAACAAGTCAACGCTCAGGGGATATTTCTCTAGCGATGGCAGAAAATGGCAGCCTCAGCCTGGATAAACCAGCTCCGCCGGCGCCTAAAAAATGTGCAAAAGGGGCTAAATGCCCTGTGGCGAAATCGACAAAAGGGGCGGGTAAGGGTAATTCTTCTGCAAATAATGCTGCATCTCAGCATAAATCCGCATCGACAGGGCTTGCAAAATCTGCGAAAAATGGATCTGCGAATGCATCTAGCTCAACTGCTAAGGTTTCCAATAGCAAAGGGGCTAGCAAGATTCAGTAAGTCCAGACACTTTAATTTACTTATTTAGGTTGACCATGTCCTACAAATCAGAACACGAACGCTCCATTAAAGACCCAGATGGATTCTGGGGAGAGCAGGCAAAACTCATTCACTGGGAAAAGCCATTCAATAAAGTTCTGGATTACGCAAACCCCCCGTTTGCGAAATGGTTTGAAGGCGGCTTAACCAATCTTTGCTACAACGCAGTCGATCGACATCTCAAAGATCGCCCCGATCAACTTGCCCTCGTTGCCGTTTCAACAGAAACCAATGTAGAAAAAGCCTATACGTTTAAAGAGCTCTACGAAGAAGTCAATCGTATGGCGGCCATTTACAAAGCGAATGGCGTTAAAAAGGGCGACCGTGTATTGATCTACATGCCGATGATTGCAGAAGCTTGTTTTGCCATGCTGGCATGCGCACGAATTGGTGCTATTCATTCTGTGGTGTTTGGCGGCTTTGCATCTCACAGTCTGGCGTCACGTATTGATGATGCAAAACCAAAAATGATTGTGACCTCCGAGGCAGGTGCGCGCGGTGGTAAAGCTGTTCCTTATAAGCCCTTGCTCGATGAGGCTATTACCCTTGCTAGCTATAAACCTGAGAAGGTGTTGATCGTCAATCGCGGCCTGACTGAGTTCACGACCGTTGCTGGCCGTGACTTAGATTACGCTGCAGAACGTCAAAGACATCTGAATGATCTTGTTCCAATTGAATGGGTTGATGCAACTCATCCTTCCTATATTTTGTATACCTCTGGTACGACTGGTAAACCTAAAGGAGTTCAGCGAGATACCGGTGGATACGCAGTAGCCTTGATGTCGACTATGAACCACATCTTCTGCGGTAAGCCTGGTGAAACTATGTTCACCACCTCAGATATTGGTTGGGTTGTTGGCCACAGCTACATCATTTACGGCCCATTGCTGAATGGCATGGCAACCATCATGTATGAAGGTACGCCGTTACGTCCTGATGCAGGCATCTGGTGGCAGTTGGTAGAAAAGTACAAAGTATCAGTGATGTTCTCAGCACCAACAGCGGTTCGTGTTCTCAAGAAACAAGATCCGGCATTCTTAACTAAATACGATCTTTCAAGTCTACGTGCTTTGTTCTTGGCGGGTGAGCCCTTGGATGAGCCAACAGCAAGTTGGATTCATGATGCAATTAAGAAGCCAATTGTGGATAACTACTGGCAGACAGAAACTGGCTGGCCAATGTTGGCAATTCAGCGTGGCGTAGAGGTAATGCCGCATAAGTTTGGTTCGCCTGGCGTCCCTTCATTTGGTTACAACATGAAGCTCTTGGACGATGCGACTTCTGAAGAGTTGGGTCCCGACAAGAAGGGTGTTATTGCTATTGAAGGTCCATTGCCCCCAGGTTGTATGCAAACCGTTTGGGGTGATGACAAGCGATTTATTAGTACCTATTGGGAAACCATTCCAGGCAAGACGATTTATTCCACCTTTGACTGGGGCATCAAAGACGAAGACGGTTACTTCTTCATCTTGGGCCGTACTGATGACGTCATCAACGTTGCCGGCCACCGTTTAGGCACTCGTGAGATCGAGGAAAGCATTTCAAGCCATCCGAATATTTCTGAAGTAGCTGTAGTAGGTATCGAGGACAAACTTAAGGGGCAGGCTGCTATTGCCTTTGTGATTCCAAAGGATTCTTCTAATACCGCTACTTTAGAGGCGGAATGCATGAAGACCGTGGATTCGACATTGGGTGCAATCGCTCGTCCTGGTCGTGTTTACGTAGTGACAGCCTTGCCTAAGACTCGTTCTGGCAAGATCGTCCGCCGTGCGCTCCAGGCAGTGGCTGAGGGGCGGGATCCAGGTGATATCAGCACCATGGAAGATCAAACCGTTTTAGCCCAAATTAAGACCATCATCGAGGAAAGCGCAAGGTCTTAAACCAAGCCCAAAACTGGCCAAAATAAGCCCCTTAGTCTCAGGACTTTGGGGCTTATTGCCTTCTAAGCCTAATTGGCTGGGAATTCAAGGGTTTATACGTAAAACTGGTATCATTACTAGGTTCAAAACTTAATAAATTACCCTAGCGCTTAAAGACACTCACCTCCCGCACAAACAGTCCTGGGTTGGTCTTTTTGGGGTGTTGAGCGTCGGATGGAGCAGGGACTGGAGATGGTTTGTCACCCTTGCTTCCTTCTTTTCCTCCCGCCGTGTTGGCTTTAGCCGACGGCACCATATTTCCCGGTCTCAGTATTGGCGCCCCTGGCGAAACTACCGGCGAAGTTGTTTTCAATACCGCACTTACTGGTTATCAAGAGATCATCACTGATCCTAGTTACTCACGCCAAATTGTGACCCTGACTTACCCCCACATCGGCAACGTTGGTGTGAATGGTCAAGATGCGGAGTCGGATCAAATTCATGCAGCTGGTTTGGTTGTAAAAGACCTCTCCAAACGTGTCTCGAATTTCCGCTCCGAAGAAAGTCTCGATAGCTACCTCACCAAAGCAGGGGTAGTTGGTATCTCTGGTATCGATACGCGTAAGCTCACCCGCATTCTGCGTGACAAAGGCGCTCAGTCTGGCGCAATCGTTGCTGGCAAGATGGGTGATGACGTAGAGACTCTTGGTAAAAAAGCCTTGGAATTGGCAAAAGCCTTCCCAGGCATGGCCGGTTTAGATCTGGCTAAAGTAGTTACAACTAAAACTCCTTATCAATGGCGTGAAGCCGAGTGGGATCTGCATGGTCCTGACGGTAAACCTGCATACAGAACTTTAGATGCTAGCAAGCCAATCAAAAAAGTGGTTGCTTATGACTTTGGCGTGAAACGCAATATCTTGCGTATGCTCACCGAGCGTGGCTGTGAATTAACGATTGTTCCGGCGCAAACCAGCGCTGCTGAAGTTTTGGCAATGAACCCAGATGGCGTATTCTTTTCAAATGGCCCTGGAGATCCCGGTCCTTGTGATTACGCAATTGCTGCTGCAAAAGAAATTATTGAAAAGGGTATCCCAACATTCGGTATTTGTTTGGGTCATCAGATCATGGGCTTGGCCGCCGGTGCTAAAACTTTGAAGATGAAGTTTGGTCACCACGGTGCAAACCATCCTGTAAAAGATTTGGATACTGGGCGCGTAGCCATTACCTCTCAGAACCATGGTTTTGCGGTGGACGCTAATACCTTGCCTGACAACATTCGCGTGACGCATGTTTCTTTATTTGATGGATCGCTACAAGGTTTGGCTTGGAAAGATAAACCTGCTTTGTGTTTCCAAGGTCACCCTGAGGCCTCACCTGGTCCTCATGACATTGCCTATTTATTTGATCGTTTTGTGGAGCTAATGAATGCTGCCGCTGTTAGTAATAAGGGAGGCAAATAATGCCTAAGCGTAGCGACATTAAGAGCATCCTGATTATTGGTGCTGGTCCAATTGTGATTGGACAGGCTTGTGAGTTTGACTATTCTGGTGCGCAAGCTTGTAAAGCTCTGCGTGACGAAGGTTACAAAGTCATTCTGGTGAACAGCAATCCTGCGACCATCATGACTGACCCAGAGATGGCGGATGTGACTTACATCGAGCCAATTACTTGGGAAGTAGTAGAGCGAATTATTGCCACCGAGAAACCAGATGCAATTTTGCCAACGATGGGCGGTCAAACTGCTTTGAATTGCGCACTCGATTTACATCGCCATGGTGTTCTTGAGAAATACGGTTGCGAATTGATTGGCGCTTCACCAGAGGCGATCGATAAAGCAGAAGACCGTCAAAAGTTTAAAGATGCGATGACCAAGATTGGTCTGGGTTCTGCGAAGTCTGGCATTGCGCACTCAATGGATGAGGCGCACGAAGTGCAGCAACGCATTCAGAAAGAAACAGGCAGTCTAGGTTTCCCAGTTGTGATTCGTCCTTCCTTCACCATGGGTGGATCTGGCGGCGGTATTGCTTACAACCGTGAAGAGTTTGAAGAGATTTGCAAACGTGGTCTAGATTTATCTCCAACGCGTGAGCTCTTGATTGAAGAGTCTCTCTTGGGTTGGAAAGAGTTTGAGATGGAAGTAGTGCGTGACCGTGCCGATAACTGCATCATCGTTTGCTCAATTGAAAACTTAGACCCAATGGGCGTGCACACCGGTGACTCGATTACTGTTGCACCTGCCCAAACATTGACGGATAGAGAATATCAATTGATGCGTAATGCATCGATCGCAGTGTTGCGTGAGATTGGTGTCGATACTGGCGGATCAAACGTCCAGTTCTCCATTAACCCAGTCGATGGTCGCATGATTGTGATTGAGATGAACCCACGTGTTTCACGTTCATCTGCATTGGCTTCTAAAGCAACCGGATTCCCAATTGCGAAGATTGCGGCGAAGTTGGCCGTTGGCTATACCTTAGATGAGCTGAAGAACGACATCACCGGAGGTGCTACCCCGGCATCCTTTGAGCCATCAATCGATTATGTGGTTACAAAGATTCCTCGCTTTGCATTTGAGAAGTTCCCGCAAGCGGATTCTCGCCTAACAACGCAGATGAAGTCGGTTGGCGAAGTGATGGCAATTGGTCGCACTTTCCAAGAGTCATTCCAAAAAGCACTGCGTGGCCTAGAGGTCGGCGTAGATGGTCTAGATGAAGTATCTACAGATCTAGATGACATCATTCAAGAAATCGGCGAGCCAGGCCCAGATCGTATTTGGTATTTGGCAGATGCTTTCCGTATGGGTATGGGTCTAGATGAGGTTTACAACGAGACCAAGGTAGATCCTTGGTTCTTGGAGCAGATCGAAGAGCTCATCACCATGGAAACTGAACTTAAGCAGCGCAAGATTGATAGCTTGTCAGCCCCTGAGTTGCGTTTTATCAAACAAAAAGGTTTCTCAGATCGTCGTTTAGCGAAATTGATGGGAGTAGATGCTTCCTCAGTTCGCGCCGCGCGCCATCGTCTTAAAGTAGTGCCTGTGTACAAGCGGGTAGATACCTGTGCCGCTGAGTTCTCAACAAACACAGCGTATTTGTATTCAACTTATGAAGCAGAGCACGGCGAGTGCGAGTCCCAGCCAACTACCAAAGACAAGATTATGGTTCTTGGTGGCGGCCCAAATCGTATTGGTCAGGGCATTGAGTTTGACTATTGCTGCGTCCATGCAGCTTTAGCAATGCGCGAAGATGGTTATGAAACCATCATGGTGAACTGCAACCCCGAAACCGTTTCTACTGACTACGACACGTCCGATCGCTTGTATTTTGAGCCTCTGACTTTGGAAGACGTTTTAGAGATCGTGGCTATTGAAAAGCCGAAGGGTGTGATCGTGCAGTACGGCGGTCAGACTCCATTGAAGCTGGCTTTGGATCTCGAGGCTAATGGCGTTCCTATTATTGGAACATCGCCTGACATGATTGATGCAGCAGAAGACCGTGAGCGCTTCCAGAAGTTATTGCATGAGTTGAACTTGCGTCAGCCACCTAACCGAACAGCGCGTGCGGAAGATGAGGCTCTAAAGCTTGCCGAAGAGATTGGATATCCTTTAGTAGTGCGTCCTTCCTATGTGTTGGGTGGCCGTGCAATGGAAATCGTTCATGATGGCCGTGATCTCGAGCGCTATATGCGTGAAGCGGTGAAGGTTTCTCATGACTCACCAGTTTTACTAGATCGCTTCTTGAATGATGCGATTGAGTGTGACGTGGACTGTATTAGTGATGGTCAACGCGTATTCATCGGCGGTGTGATGGAGCACATTGAGCAGGCTGGCGTTCACTCTGGTGACTCTGCTTGCTCATTGCCACCATACTCTTTATCCGATGAGACGATCGCAGAAATTAAACGTCAAACTGCTGCAATGGCCAAAGGCCTCAATGTAGTTGGTTTGATGAACGTGCAGTTTGCGATTCAGAACGTCGATGGTAAGGATGTCATTTATGTTCTCGAAGTAAACCCACGTGCTTCACGTACTGTGCCATTTGTATCGAAGGCAACAGGTTTGCAGTTGGCCAAGATTGCTGCACGCTGCATGGTGGGTCAGACTTTAGATCAGCAAGGTATCAAAGCTGAAGTGAAGCCTGCTTACTACTCAGTGAAAGAAGCGGTATTCCCATTCAATAAGTTCCCAGGTATTGATCCAATCCTTGGACCAGAGATGCGTTCTACTGGTGAAGTGATGGGTGTCGGTAAAACTTTCGGCGAAGCCTTGTTTAAGTCTCAGTTGGGTGCTGGCATTAAGTTGCCGAAGAGTGGAACAGTGGTCTTAACTGTGAAAGATAGCGATAAGCCAAAGGCAATTGAAGTGGCCAAGCTCTTGCATCAACTCGGCTTCCCAATGGTGGCTACCAAGGGTACTGCGGCGGCAATTGAAGCAGCTGGCTTACCGGTACGCGTAGTGAATAAAGTAAAAGATGGTCGTCCGCACATTGTTGACTTGATCAAGAATGGTGAGATTTCTCTTGTATTTACCACTGTTGATGAGACACGCACTGCAATTGCTGATTCACGTTCCATTCGCACCAGCGCTCAAGCCAATAACGTCACGTACTACACTACGATTAGTGCAGCACGTGCGGTGATGGATGGTTTGATGACTTCACAAAACGGCAACAAAGAGTCTCTTGAGGTGTATTCACTTCAGAATCTTCATAAGACTCTCAATTAAATTAAGTTAGGTAAGAAGCATGAACACAATCCCCATTACTAAGCGTGGCGCAGAGCTGCTCAAAGAAGAGCTACATCGCTTAAAGCATGTGGAGCGTCCATCGGTGATCAACGCTATCTCTGAAGCGCGTGCGCAGGGTGATCTCTCTGAGAACGCGGAATACGATGCCGCCAAAGAGAAGCAAGGTTTTATTGAAGGGCGCATTCAGGAGCTTGAAGGCAAGTTATCTGCAGCACAAATCATTGATCCAGCTACTTTGGATGTTAATGGCCGCGTAGTATTTGGTGCGACCGTGGATCTTGAAGACTTGGAAGATGGCACTAAGTTCACGTATCAGATCGTTGGTGACGATGAGGCTGATATTGCTGTCAATAAGATCTCTATCAGCTCACCGATTGCTCGTGCTTTGATTAGCAAGGAAGAGGGCGACGTTGTTGCGGTTCAAGCTCCTGGTGGTAATCGCGAAGTAGAAATTCTCGCGGTTCGTTACATCTAATACAAACCATAATCAATATGCAGACTTTGGAAGCTTCTCATCACTTGGGGGCTCAAAGACTCTTTATTGTGATTGCGGGTTTATGGGTCGGTAGTCTGCTTACTGTGGGCTACTTGGTTGCTCCAGCTATTTTCAGCACGATGACCGATCGTCAAGCAGCCGGTATGGTTGCTGGCAGCATCTTCAAGCTAGAGGCTTACCTGAGTTTGATCGTGTGTATTGGCTTGATGGTTCTAGCCAATCTTTTGGTTAACCGTGGTCTCAATCAATTTAGACTGATTCGTTGGGTTTTATTAGGGATGCTGTTGTGTTCTATCGCAGCGGCATTTGTTTTTATTCCCTGGATGAATGCCCTCCGAGATAACGCTTTAGCCCAAGGCATGCCAGTCATGCTCTCTCCCTCAGCCACTTTGTTTGGAAGACTGCATGGTGTCTCCAGCGTCTTATTTATGCTGCAGAGTCTTCTGGGAATCTTCTTGGTTTGGCGCCTCACGAAGAGGTGAGATAAGTAGCAATACCAGAGGTAAGTAATAAAAAACGCCGACTAGCGGCGTTTTTCTGGGAAGCATCTTCAGTACTCTGTGTGTTATGAGCCCAATGATTTCTTCTTCGTGCTACTCATGCGCACTTTGCGTTTCTTAATAGGTGCAGGCGCTGCAACTGCCTTACGGTAGCCAGGTGATGACCAACCAATTTTGGACTCGGCAGCATCAGCTCTTAGAACACGTTTTTTCGGAGCAGCGCTTTTTGCAGCGGCAACTCTTTCAAAAGGCGACTTGCTAGCAGCTGAGCGTCGGTCTGATCTCTCGGAGGTGCTGGTACGAACACCGGCTTTTGCAACAACCCGATTCGGTTGACGCTTAGTGCGAGGCGCTTGCAATGATTTCTTAGTTTGCTTGCTGGATCTTCCCAGATTGGAAAGGGCCGCATCAACAATATCAATCGGCTTCCAAAGTACGAGCAATTTTCCGATGTGCTGAACAGGCGCTGCGCCAAGTTTGTCGCAAAGCTCTTCATAGATGGCAATGCGCGCATCACGGTCATCGCCAAAGACGCGAACTTTAATCAAGCCGTGATGAGAAATGGCCAACTTAGCCTCTTTCACGACCGCAGGGGTCAGGCCATCGCCACCAATCATGACGACCGGACTCAGTCCATGAGCGTCAGCTTTAAGAGATTTACGTTGTGCTGGGGTAATAGTAAGTGCAGTCATGGGCTCGATGATAGAGCATTAGGGCTTGTAAAACAGGCCATTCGACCCCATATAAGCTGATATCAAGAAGTTTTACGTCGATTCCTTTTGCCTTGTGGGGCATAAACAAGGAAAATGGACGCCGAAAGTGGGTAAGTTGTGGCAAAGAATAAATTTAATAAAAGTTGGTTGCAGGATCACTTAAATGATCCGTATGTGAAGATGGCTCAAAAAGAGGGCTATCGTGCACGAGCCGTTTATAAGCTGAGTGAAATAGACGAGCAAGACCGACTCATCAAAGCAGGTATGACCATTGTGGATCTCGGGAGTGCTCCTGGGAGCTGGTCTCAGTACGCCCGTAATCGCTTAACTGAGCTGGGTAAAAACAATCCTAATATTGAATCTGGCAAGCCAGATGGAACCATTATTGCGATTGATATTCTGCCGATGGAGGATATTGCGGATGTTTCCTTTATTCAGGGGGACTTTCGTGAGGATGAGGGTTTAAAGGCCCTTGAGGCGCTTTTACCTGCCGATGCTGATGGAAAAGTGGACCTGGTGATGTCTGATATGGCTCCCAATCTATCTGGGGTTGGGGTAGCGGATGCAGCCCGAATGGCCTTTTTGGCGGAAATTGCCTTGGATTTCTCGGTCCAGCACCTCAAACCAGAAGGCGCATTACTCATTAAGTGCTTTAACGGTAGTGGCTACAGTCAAATCGTGGAATCCTTTAAAAAAGTCTTCAAAACAGTGGCCTCTAGAAAGCCAAAAGCCTCCAGAGCCAAGTCCTCTGAAATCTTTTTGCTTGGCCGGGACCTCAAACCACCTAAATAACCCCCATAAAGTAGGGGGTTTATTAAATAAATTGGCTCTCAGCCCTTGAAAAAGCCTGGTAGTAGAATCAAATACTTAGATATAGCAATCCGCTTTAACTCCCGGATTAATCCGGCAAAGGTCTCCTTTTGAATAGCAATATGTTGCAAAAAATTGGCGTGTGGCTCATTGTGGGTCTGGTGCTGTTCACTGTTTTTAAACAGTTTGATAAGCCCAAAGATCAAACACAAGTTACCTATTCTCAATTCATGGACGATGCCAAAGCTGGCAAAGTGAAGCGAGTTGACGTGCAAGGCCGCACATTGCAAGTGACGCCAAACGACGGCAATAAATATTCCATTATTTCCCCAGGGGATATCTGGATGGTTGGCGACCTTATGAAATTTGGTGTTCAGGTCACTGGTAAAGCGGATGATGAGCCAAATATGTTGGTCTCTGCCTTGTACTATCTTGGACCTACTTTATTGATTATTGGTTTCTGGTTCTTCATGATGCGTCAGATGCAAGGTGGCGGTAAGGGTGGGGCATTCTCTTTCGGCAAATCTAAAGCGCGCTTAATTGACGAGAATAGCAATACTGTTACTTTTGCTGATGTTGCTGGTTGCGATGAAGCTAAAGAAGAAGTCTTTGAGATTGTTGACTTCTTAAAAGATCCACAAAAGTTTCAAAAGCTTGGCGGTCGCATTCCGCATGGTGTATTGCTGGTAGGCCCTCCGGGTACCGGTAAGACCCTGCTGGCACGTGCAATTGCGGGCGAAGCAAAAGTACCATTCTTTTCTATCTCTGGTTCAGACTTCGTAGAGATGTTTGTTGGTGTTGGTGCATCACGCGTGCGTGATATGTTCGAGAACGCTAAGAAAAATTCTCCTTGCATCATCTTTATTGATGAGATCGATGCGGTTGGTCGCCATCGTGGTGCCGGTATGGGTGGTGGTAATGATGAGCGCGAACAAACTCTCAACCAAATGTTGGTAGAGATGGACGGCTTTGAGAGCAATAGCGGTGTCATCGTGGTTGCTGCAACTAACCGTTCTGACGTATTGGATCGTGCATTGTTGCGTCCTGGTCGTTTTGACCGTCAGGTACACGTTGGCTTGCCAGACATTCGCGGTCGCGAACAAATTCTGCAAGTGCATATGCGCAAAGTTCCGATTGATCCAGATGTAGACGCAGCTGTATTAGCGCGTGGTACTCCTGGTTTCTCGGGCGCAGATTTAGCAAACTTGGTAAATGAGTCAGCATTGTTTGCAGCACGTCGTAACAAGCGTGCCGTAGATATGAAGGACTTTGAAGATGCTAAAGACAAGATCTATATGGGCCCTGAGCGCAAGTCTGCAGTAATGCGTGAAGAAGAACGCCGTAATACGGCGTATCACGAGTCAGGCCATGCAGTGGTTGCCAAAGTATTGCCTAAGGCAGATCCAGTTCATAAGGTCACCATCATGCCGCGCGGCATGGCTCTTGGTGTTACTTGGCAGTTGCCAGAGTTTGATCGTGTGAACTTGTATAAAGATCGCATGATGGAAGAGTTGGCGATTTTGTTTGGTGGCCGTGCTGCCGAAGAAGTGTTCTTGCATTCCATGAGCACTGGTGCATCGAATGACTTTGAGCGCGCTACCAAAATGGCGCGCGATATGGTGACACGTTACGGCATGAGTGATAGCTTAGGTACGATGGTTTATGTCGATACCGAATCTGAAAGCATGTTCGGTCGCACTAGTTCAAAGACAGTTTCTGAACTCACTCAGCAAAAGGTGGATGCAGAGATTCGTGCATTGGTCGATAGCCAGTATGCGTTGGCAAGATCTATCCTTGAGCAAAACCGTGACAAGGTTGAAGCCATGGTTGCTGCTTTGCTTGAATGGGAAACCATTGATGCTGAGCAGATTACCGACATCATGGAAGGTCGCCCACCACGTGCACCTAAGCCACCACCAGCAACTCAGTTTGGTAACTCCGCTGGTACGCCAGGCCCTGCGGCTGGAGCTGCTCCAGCAACTGCCTAATTAGTTCTAAATGACTAAGCAAACTCTGCCCGCAACATGGCGTTGCGGGCGTTTTCTTTTTGACTTCACCAAACGCAGGACACCGCTGGTGATGGGTATTCTGAACGCCACGCCAGACTCATTTTCTGATGGCGGCAAGTTCAGAACACCAAGTGATGCGATTGCTCAAGCGGAGCGCATGATTGCCAATGGCGTAGACATGATTGATATCGGCGGGGAATCCACTCGCCCTGGTGCCGAACCCGTTTCCTTGCAAGAAGAGTTGGATCGTGTCTTGCCAGTCATTGATGCTTTAAAAGATTGCGGCGTTGCTCTATCGATTGATACCTACAAAGCCGAGACAATGCGTCAAGCACTTAATGCTGGAGTGGATTGCGTCAACGATGTGTGGGCATTGCGGCAAGAGGGTGCAGTAGAGGCTGTCATCGAGAGCGATAAAGATAATCCAGATAAGCAATGCGGCATTGTTTTAATGCATATGCAACGTGACCCACAAACGATGCAATTTGATCCCGAGTATCAAGATGTGATTGCTGAGGTGAAAGTATTTTTACAAGAGCGCGCAAGCTTACTAGAGAATCAAGGTGTGGCTAAAAATCGAATTGCTATTGATCCCGGCTTTGGGTTTGGTAAAAGTCTTGAGCACAACCTCAAAATGCTGGCTGATTTTGAGCAATTCTCGCAATTGGGCTATCCGGTATTGGCGGGAATTTCTCGTAAATCTATGTTGGGTAAGTTGACCGGTCGTGATACCAATGATCGGGTGGCGCCTAGTGTTGCGGCCGCCATTCTGGCTGCCGACCGGGGCGCTCGCATCATTCGTGTCCATGATGTTCAGGAGACAGTCGACTCCTTAAAGCTCTGGGAAGCCATTCAAGGTTAATTACGCGGTAATCCGTGCCTGGCAAAAGGCCGCAAGTTTTATAATTAAACCCATGAAAAAACAATACTTTGGTACTGATGGCATTCGCGGTGAAGTGGGGCAATTTCCGATTGTTCCGGAGTTCATTACTCGCCTTGGATATGCTGCTGGAAAAGTACTAAGCAGCCAGGCAAAGCCTGGTGAGCGCTGCAAGATTCTGATTGGTAAAGATACGCGTGTTTCTGGTTATTTATTGGAAGCTGCGTTAGAGGCTGGCTTTGCTGCCGCCGGTGTTGATGTGATGCTCTGCGGGCCAATGCCTACCCCAGGCGTTGCGTATCTCACTAAAGCATTGCGTTTATCTGCAGGTGTGGTGATTTCAGCATCACACAACGCTTATCAAGATAACGGTATTAAATTCTTCTCCGCCGAAGGTGGAAAATTAAGCGATGAGTTTGAATTAGCAATCGAAGCTGAGCTCGCGAAGCCAATGGGTTGTGTCAGCTCAAAAGAGCTCGGCAAGGCTTTCCGTTTGGACGATGCTGCTGGTCGTTATATTGAATTCTGCAAATCCACCTTTCCAGGCGAGCTCAATCTCAAGGGCATGAAGTTGGTGGTGGATTGCGCCCATGGTGCTGCGTACCATACCGCTCCTCACGTATTTCATGAACTTGGCGCAGAAGTAATCTCTATTGGCGTTCAACCAGATGGCCGCAACATCAATGATGGCTTTGGTGCAACATCTCCTGAAGCATTGATTGCCAAAGTTAAAGAAACCAAAGCGGATCTTGGCATTGCTTTGGATGGGGATGCTGATCGCTTACAAATGGTGGATGCCTCCGGCAGATTATTCAATGGCGATGAACTTCTTTACGTGCTTGCAAAAGATCGTATCGAGCGTGGCCATGCAATGGGTGGAGTCGTTGGTACTTTAATGACGAACCTTGCCGTAGAAAATGCAATTAAAGATTTGGGCATTGGATTTGAGCGTGCCAATGTGGGCGACCGTTATGTCCTTGAGTTGCTCAAACAAAAAGGCTGGATTATTGGCGGCGAAGGTTCAGGTCATTTGCTTTGCTTAGATCAGCATTCAACCGGTGATGGCACTATTGCCGCACTGCAGGTGCTAGCGGCCATGAGTCAGACTAAGAAGAGCTTGGTTCAACTCCTGGAGTCCGTCAAAATCTTCCCCCAAGTACTTCTGAATATCAAATTTAAGGCTGGATACGACTGGAAGTCTGATAACACCCTCAAATCGAAGATTAGTCAGGTCGAGAGTGATCTCAAAGGCACGGGTAGGGTACTCATTCGCGCCTCAGGCACAGAACCTGTCCTAAGGGTTATGGTGGAGGCTCAAGACGGCAATGTGGCCATGAGCTCGGCTAAGAGCATTGCTGACCTAGTCCCAACCGCTTAAAACCGCCATTTTTGGGCTTTTTTTGAGGGTTTTGGGTTTGTCACAATACCGTCACACACAATCCGTATCGTTCATCCATCGCAATCTTGCGTGAACTTAACGAGGATCTTTCCACATGAAATCTTTTTTGAAAAAAGCGCTCGTGATCGGTGCTATTTCATTGGCTCCAGTTGCCTATGCTGCTGATATGACTGGTGCTGGCGCAACATTCCCATACCCTGCATACTCCAAATGGGCTGAAGCTTACAAAGCTAAGACAGGCTCAAACTTGAACTACCAGTCCATTGGTTCTTCTGGCGGTATCAAGCAAATGAAAGCCAAGACAGTGGATTTTGGCGCTTCTGATAATCCAGTGAAGTTCGATGATCTAGAAAAAGAAGGTTGGGTTCAGTTCCCAGCAATTATTGGTGGCGTGGTTCCGGTTATCAACGTTGACGGTATTGCTCCCGGCCAAATCAAAATTGATGGTCCAACATTGGCTGACATTTTTCAAGGCAACATTACAAATTGGAATGACAAGCGTATCGCTATCATGAATCCAGGCGTGAAGATTCCAGCTGGTGATATTACTGTTGTTCATCGTGCTGATGGATCTGGTACTACAGCGATTTTTACTGATTACCTAGCTAAAGTGAGCTCACTTTGGAAGGATGCCGTTGGTTCTGGCGCTGCTGTTAAATGGCCTGCAGCATCATCTGTTGGTGGTAAGGGTAACGAAGGTGTTGCAGCGAACGTTTCTCGCGTAAAGAACTCAATCGGTTATGTTGAGTATGCTTATGCCAAGAAAAATAAAATGACTCACATGAATGTGAAAAACGCTGCTGGTGAATTCGTTGCGCCTGATGATGTGACATTTGCTGCCGCTGCTGCTGGCACTGATTGGTCAAAGGTTCCAGGCATGGGTACATTCATTACCAATGCTCCTGGTGCTAAATCTTGGCCAATTACAGGCGCATCATTCATCTTGTTATACAAAAACCCTGAAAACAAAGCGAACTCAGCTGAAGTGATTAAGTTTTTTGACTTTGCTTTCAAAGAAGGCAAACAAATGGCAGCTGCATTAGATTATGTTCCAATGCCCGATGCAACAACTGATTACATCCGTAAGAATGTTTTTCCTAAGGTTGCTGTCAAGTAATACTGTTAGATTGAATACTTAATCTCAACACTGGAGCAGCCCCGCAATGTGTGGGGCTGTTTCAATATTTAACTAAGCTTACTATGATTGAATTATCACACTCAGCTCCGACGCCTCAGGCGTTGCGTATCGCTAAGTTGCAGCGTATTCAAGATTTCTTATTTCATGCAGTTACACAATTTTTTGCCTTGTCAGTGCTCATCGCTCTGATAGGTATTATTATTTCCCTCATTATTAATGCTTGGCCCGCTTTGGACAAATTCGGTATTGGATTTTTCTTTACTAAAGAGTGGGATATTGTTAATGGTGAGTTTGGCGGCTTAATTGCTATTTATGGCACTGTAGTAACCTCATTAATTGCGCTACTCATTGCCGTCCCATTGAGTTTCGGTATCGCAGTATTTTTAACTGAACTATGTCCGGGTCCTCTGCGTAGGCCCTTGGGTACGGCAGTTGAGTTACTTGCGGCCGTACCTTCAATTATTTACGGCATGTTCGGTCTCTTTATTTTTGCACCACTATTCGGTGAATATATCCAGCCTGCTTTAGCTGGAACCCTTGGACAAATCCCTGGATTGGGAATCTTATTTTCAGGTGCATTTAATGGTATCGGCATCCTCTGTGCTGGCCTGATTCTGGCAATGATGATTCTGCCGTTCATCGCATCTGTTATGCGTGATGTGTTTGAAATTGTTCCGCCAGTGCTCAAAGAGTCTGCCTACGGGATTGGTTGCACCACTTGGGAAGTTGTCAAGAATGTTGTCCTTCCGTATACCAAAGCCGGTGTAATTGGTGGTGTCATGCTTGGATTGGGCAGGGCGCTGGGTGAAACCATGGCGGTCACCTTCGTTATTGGCAACGCACATCGCCTGTCCGCTTCTTTGTTTGCTCCAGGAAACTCGATTGCATCAACATTGGCTAATGAGTTTGGTGAGGCAGAGCTTGGACCGCATTACTCATCTCTATTTGCGCTTGGTCTTGCGCTATTTTTCATCACCTTTATTGTTTTAGCTATCGCTAAATGGATGTTGATGAATATGGAGAAAAAGCAAGGACTAAAGACATGAACAATAGCTCCAATATTAATCCGGATGTATTTGCAAAGCGAAAGCGTGCAAATAAAATTGGCTTAGCTTTATCAACCTCAGCTATGGCCATAGGCATGTTATTTCTGCTTTGGATCTTGAGCGTCTTATTCTTAAAAGGATTCTCATCTATTAGCTTGGATGTATTCACCCACAGCACTCCAGCACCTGGATCTGAGGGCGGGGGCTTAGCTAATGCTATTGTTGGCAGCCTAATGATTGTGGCGAGCTGTACTTTAATCAGTACTCCTATTGGTGTTCTGGCCGGCTTGTATTTATCAGAGTATGGCGATAGAAGTAAGGTGGCATCCATCACTCGATTCGTTACTGACATCATGCTGTCGGCGCCATCGATTGTGATTGGCTTATTCGTCTATGCAATTGTGGTTGCCCAGGTGCGTCATTTTTCTGGTTGGGCGGGTACTATTGCCTTGGCCTTGATTGCAATTCCAGTAGTGGTTCGCACAACCGAGAACATGTTGCGCCTTGTCCCTGGTAGTTTGCGTGAGGCAGCTTATGCCTTGGGAACTCCAAAATGGAAGGTGGCTTTTATGATTACCCTACGCGCTGCTCAGAGCGGTGTGATTACCGGTATCTTACTGGCCTTAGCGCGTGTTAGCGGTGAAACTGCTCCACTACTATTTACAGCGCTGAATAACCAATTTTTCTCAACCAATATGAATGCCCCGATGGCGAACCTGCCAGTTGTGATCTTCCAGTTTGCAATGAGCCCTTATGATAACTGGGTTGATTTGGCGTGGGCAGCAGCCTTATTAATTACCTTTGCAGTGTTAGGGCTCAACATCCTCGCCCGCGTAGTTTTCCGTGAAAAAGTGCAAAGCTAATGGCTGACATGAAAACACTGTTCGACTTAAATACAATCGATAGTCAAGGAATTAGAATGAACGACAACACCCAAATCCAAACTGCAAATGAAGTTAAGAATGCTATTGAGGTACGCAATCTGAACTTTTTCTACGGTAGTTTCCAGGGACTTAAGAATATCAATTTAGATATCGAAGAAGGTAAGGTTACCGCCTTTATCGGACCATCTGGCTGTGGAAAATCCACTTTATTAAGAACCTTGAATCGTATGTATGACCTTTATCCTGGTCAGCGCGCAGAGGGTGAAATTAATTTCTATGGTCAAAATATTTTAGAGTCAGGCCAGGACTTAAACCTACTACGCTCACGTATTGGTATGGTTTTCCAGAAACCAACCCCATTCCCAATGTCTATCTACGAGAACATTGCTTTTGGCGTTCGTCTTTACGAAAAACTTTCACGCTCCGAAATGGATGAGCGTGTTGAGTGGGCTTTGAATAAAGCAGCCCTATGGAATGAGGCTAAAGATAAGCTAAATCAAAGCGGCTTATCCCTCTCTGGTGGACAGCAGCAACGCCTCTGTATTGCTCGGGGTGTGGCCGTTAAGCCGTCCGTTATCTTGCTTGATGAACCTACTTCAGCCCTTGATCCAATTTCTACCGGAAAGATTGAAGAGTTGATTAACGAACTTAAGCATGAATATACGATTGCTATCGTTACTCATAATATGCAACAGGCTGCTCGCGTCTCCGATTACACTGCTTATATGTACCTTGGTAGTCTTATCGAATACGGCAAGACAGATGAAATATTCATCAAGCCTAAACGTAAAGAAACAGAAGATTACATTACCGGTCGATTCGGTTAATTGGAGACACAAATGCCAGATAAACACCTTTCATCACAGTTTGATGCAGATTTAAATTCTCTCTCTAGCCGTTTGTTAGAGATGGGCGGCTTAGTTGAGTCGCAAATTTCTTCAGCTATGCGTGCCTTTACGCAAATGGATATTGATACTTGTAATATCGTTATTGCAAATGAGAAATTAGTCAACGATCTAGAAATTCAGATTGACTCGGCATGCACTGAGTTGATCGCTCGTCGCCAGCCTACAGCCCGTGATTTACGCTTAGTGATGGCTGTTTCTAAAGCGATTACTAATTTAGAGCGTGCTGGCGATGAGGCGGAACGCGTAGCCAAAAGAACCAAGCGCCTAATTGAGTCGGGCGCAACCCATAATATTAATGTGGCAGAGATTCGTTTGTCAGGTCAGATGGCTATTTCATCACTGCGCCGCAGCTTGGATGCATTCGCTC
This sequence comes from Polynucleobacter sp. es-MAR-4, assembly GCF_018882055.1. GTDB lineage: Bacteria > Pseudomonadota > Gammaproteobacteria > Burkholderiales > Burkholderiaceae > Polynucleobacter. The sequence goes on from NZ_JACVPF010000001.1 coordinate 153,177, forward strand.
GTTTAGACACGGTCGCTGCTGCTGAGGTTGTGCAGGAGGATCGTCAGATTGATGAAGAATTTAGAGGTTTTGTTCGTAAGCTGATTTCATACATGATGGAAGATCCACATACTATTTCAACGGGACTGGATATGTTGACTATTGCTAAGGCAATTGAACGTATTGGTGATCACGCAAAGAATATTGCTGAATTCGTGATTTATATTGCCAAAGGCTCCGATGTGCGTCATATCCCCCATGAGGATTTGGTCCGCGAGGCAAATAAACCGTAACTAGCCAAAGCGGAATCCCAGATGACTCACCGAATATTGATTGTTGAGGATGAGCCTTCGATTGCTGAGCTCATTGCAATCAACCTGACTCATGCAGGCTACGAAGTGGAGAGGGCTCTTCAAACTGATCTCGCTATGAATTTGATGCGAGATGAGTTGCCCTCCCTTTTAATCTTGGACTGGATGCTCCCTGGTAAGTCTGGCGTTCAGTTTGCTAAAGAGCTGCGCTTGAATGAGCGTACCCGCTCTCTACCCATTCTGATGCTGACAGCCAAAAGTGACGAGTCAGATAAGGTTTTAGGGCTCGATTCTGGTGCAGACGACTACGTAACTAAGCCTTTCTCACCCAAGGAATTGGTTGCACGTGTAAAGGCACTTTTACGTCGCCAAGTGCCAACAGAGGACTCTGGACCTCTATCTGTAGGTCCGTTAAGAATGGATCCACTCTCTCATCGTGTAACGGCTGTTTGGCCCAATATCGAGCCTCAACCCGTTCCCTTGGGGCCTACCGAATATCGCCTTTTACAGTTCTTGATGGCCAATCCTGAAAGGGTGCATTCTCGGGCAAATTTGCTTGATAAGGTTTGGGGAAACGAGGTTTATATCGAGGAGCGGACGGTAGACGTCCATATCAAGAGGTTAAGAGCAGCCCTGTCTCCTACGGACTGTGATCGCTATATTGAGACGGTTCGGGGCAGTGGTTATCGTATTACTAAGACGCCAACCCAGACCTAATTAGAATCAGGCCTCACACCAGAGTTTTGGATCCGATTGAGCAAATGCTCTAAGATTGCCTAATGTTATCCGTTATTTCCCGTTTTATTCTGCTTATTTGCCTAGCCTTTCTTGCTGCCTATATAGCATCATCCAATTTGGGCCATTACTACGGGGTTGCGGCAGCAATATCGGTGCTTGCAGTGCCCTTGATTTATTCCTACATTAATTTAGCCCGTTTAAGAAGATTTACCTTATCCGACTCAGTCGAATCCATGCCTTTGCCGAGCGGTTATTGGGAGGAGATTTTTTTTCGCCTACAGCGCTTAGTCCGCAATCTGAAGCAGCAAATACTATCCATCGAAAAACAGCACAATCGTTTTATTGAGGCTTTTCAGGCTTCGCCTAATGGCATTGTGATGTTGGATAGTGAGGATCATATTGAGTGGTGCAATGCCATTGCTGAACGGTTCTTTGGCTTGAGTTTTAAGCGTGATGCGCTTCAGAGGATTAATTTTCTGATTCGACGCCCAGAATTTATCCAGTATTTGTATAAGAGAGCCTTTGAGGATCCTTTATTGATGGAGAGGATGGGCCCAAGCTCTAATCTGAGTTTGATGTTGCAAATCTTCCCATTTGGTGACCAGAGGCATCTCTTGCTTGTTCAGGATGTAACAGATCTGCAGAAGGCTGATGCAATGCGACGTGATTTCGTAGCAAACGTTTCGCATGAAATGAGAACGCCAATTACGGTCTTAATGGGATTTTTAGAGACTATGCAGTCGCTAGATCTTGAAAAGTCTCAGCAAAGTCAGTATTTTGAAATGATGATGTCTCAGGCTCAGAGAATGAAGAGTCTGGTGGAGGATTTATTGACTCTAGCGAACCTAGAAGCAAATACCCTACCTGCTTCTCTTGAAAAAATTAATATTGCCACTCTGATGGCGCTATTAAAGAATGATGCGGAGGCGCTTTCTCAGGGTCGTCATGCGTTTAGTTTTGAGGTTTTGAACCAGAGTTATCTATTGGGTGAAGAGAGGGAGATTCTTTCTGCATTTGGTAACTTAGTCTCCAATGCCATTAGATACACACCAGATATCGCTTCAATTCATGTGACATGGTCCGTAAATGAGCATGGTGAGGGTGAGTTTTCAGTTGCGGACACAGGCCCTGGAATTGCTTCGGAGCACCTCTCCCGGCTTACTGAACGCTTTTATCGCGTAGATAGAAGTCGCTCTAGAGATACCGGGGGAACTGGTTTAGGGTTGGCAATTGTTAAGCACATTGCGAATCGCCATCAAGCCCAATTGATTATCAATAGCACGCCTGGGCAGGGAAGTACCTTTACCCTTCGCTTTCCTAAGGAGCGTATTTCAACTTAGAGGCGCTTCAACTGCTTAGTCCTTCTTGTCTTTTTTATCTTTCTTGTCCTTCTTGTCCTTTTTCTTCTTGGATTCTTTAGGCAGCTTATCTAACTTGCCATTGGCATATAAGCACCACACCTTGATTTCCTCAAGTAGCTCATTTAAATCTTCATAGGATAAATTTTTAAAGTCTTGTAGGCCAATAGCACCAGACTCTTGTAGCTGTTTTACGGCATCTTCATATTTATATTGGCTCATGGATATCCAGGTAAAAGTAATAAGAACAAAAGAATGCTAGCAAAGTAATATGACAAAATCGCTTTTTTGTCTCATAAAGGGTTTTTAATTCAGATTGCGGGAGATTTCGGGGTGATGTTTAGTCCCAGCAATCCCTCCCTTGTATGAGAGCTGCTTGTTTCCGTTGGGCACCCATTCGATACTCGGGGACGAGTCCCAATTGCTTACTTTTTAAGCAATCTTGCAGCCCACTATTAAATGATTTTTCTGATTTTAAGAGCGATATATACGGAAGCGCCGGCAGCAGCCATCAGCGCCATGACGATGTAAAAAGATTCTTTGAGGCCTGGTAAATCCTCCATATTCATGCCCATGATGCCGGTGAGGAGCGTCATAGGTAAGAAGATTACCGTCATAACAGACAAGACCTGCAGATTTTTTGCATTGAATTCGGCAACGTGAGCAGCCTGCTCATCCTGCAACACTTTTGCACGATCATATAGATTGGAAATTTCCTGGACCAAGAACGAGAGCAATTCTAAATCGTCATTTAGGCGGAACTTATCGTCCTCAGAAAACCAGTAGGGTAGACGCTTTTGTAGCCGATGTAAGGCAATCAGTTCGGGTGAGAATTGACGTCTCAGGCGACTGCATTGAATGCGAATCCTGCCTAAAAACTCATGTTCAGGAAGCTCTTTGCCTTTAAGGAGAAGCTCCTCTAAGTCATCCATGGTTTCGGATAAATTGATAAGGAGAGTTCGCAAGTATTCTGCGCGTAAATCAATCAGCTCATGAAAGAGTTCGATTGCGGAACTGGGGCTGAGTAAGCCGGAGCGCAAATCAGATCGCAGGCGATCAGTCGTTCGTAGTGGGATATTTCTTAAGGAGATCATGAGTCTCGGAGTAAGAATGGCCCAAAGAGTACCCAAGTCACCATTACTAAGATCATCTCCAAACTCTTGCTCAAAATCATTCATCACCATCAATAGGCAATCATCTAGCTTTTCAATTCTTTCCAGGCGACTTCGAGTTACCCCCTCATCGATCATCTCTACAACTCGATCTGGGATGAGGGAGGTATTTTTAAGCCAGCGCTGAACTTGAGAATTGGATAAGTTGAGATGTAACCAAACTGATAAATCTGAATTATTCAAGGCATCTGCAATATCAAATAAGGGGATTTCATAATTCTTTCCATCAGCTGTCATCGCCCATGCAAAAACAACACCATTAATAGGGAAGGGGAGGGTAGTAATTAAAGTCAAAATGAGGCGCCTAAGTTAGCTAAAAAATATTTATCAATAGTAAGTGTTTGACATTAGCCTGAAATACTCAGGCGATAAGATAAAAAGCAATTATGTTGGTTAACTCTATGGAGGTTTTTATGAAGCAATTTTTTATGAAAGTGCTGATTATTTGGCATGACACAAGGGTGGCCTATCGCAATCGGAATATTGCACACCGTCTGGGTAGCTAAAAGCGCCATGTGAATCCGATCTCAGAGCGGGAGGCATTGATACCTGAATTGCTCGCAATGATTCCCATGTTTGCAGCGCTTTTCATATAGGAGATGCCGATATCAAGACTGTCACTTGCCGATATGATGGCCGCAACCAGTGCATAGTTGCTTAGATATTGTTCTGTAATTGGAGGGTTGGTAGTTAGACCGATGTCCAGTGCCAGCCGCAGCTTATTGGTTACCCTCCAAACAGGCGCCATTGAGAAGAACCATATATTGGTTCTATTCTCCGTTACACCAGTACCAATCTGGTAATTGGTGTTGTAGAGAGACTTGCTATACGTTGCATTTAAATGCACTTCCAACAAATCCCAGTAATGTGAAGCAATCAGATTGACGCCATAATTTGGTAGCGCGAGATCTAATCCAGCAACTTGTTGCTGTGGAGATCCGGGCAGAGTGATGCTGGGTTTAATTGCGAAGCCCCACTGATCATTCTCAGCAAAGCGCCATTTCAGAGCTACTACCTTATTGGATATGGGTGAGAAGCTCCCCCTTGGGGAGGCAAAGTAGGTGGCGCCAAAAGACAGCTCAAGATTGTCTGCAACTCCGCGAGTGTAGGTGAATGGGAAAGCCTTGGCGCCTTGCCCGCCGAAATATTCTTCTCCAGGTGTAATGATGTCCACGGTACTAGCCGATCCGCCACCATGTGAAGCAGTAGTAAAAAAATACTGCTCAATTTGATTTAAATCCTTAGGTACAGTACCTGCATCATCTGTATTTAGCGGCTCAAATGCCTTACAAGCCAACGGAATCAGCAGTAGAAGAAGGGCAATCGGTCGCATCTAACTTGAATGCCTAAAGCTTAAACTTTAATTGCGGAATATTACAAATCAATGTCACCAATATCCGATTGCCTGGTTTATTCGCTCGGTAATTGCAATGAATCTGAAATATTTCCTTCGTAATATGAAGTCTTAATTATTTGCCGGGGGAATATCATGAATAATCAAGGTGATATCAATTTATCCACTCTATTTCGACGTCAACTTGATGCACGTTCACAGGGTGGCATAAATATCAAACAGGAATTGGTTAATCAAAAATATGAAAAGACGGATCACCGTGCCAGCACATTTCTAATTGACCGGAGGTATGTTTTAAATCTAGATGAGCTTATCTAGCTATTGATTCATGGACAATCAATACAATATCCTCTTTCTTTGCAATGGAAACTCTGCGCGATCAATTATTGCAGAGGCATTGACCACCACACTAAGTCATGGGCGATTTACGGGGTATTCTGCAGGAGCTAAGCCCAGTGGGGAAGTTCACCCAATTGCCTTGGAAATAGCTAAGTCCATGGGGTATCCTATTCAACTTCTGAGAAGTAAAAGCTGGGATGAATTTGGTCGTGAAGGAGCCCCAAGGATGGACTTCATCATCACATTATGTGACTCAGCCATAGCCGAAGAGTGCCCCTATTGGTCGGGACACCCCTCAACAGCCCACTGGGGATTCCCTGATCCAGCCAATTCCAATATTGGTGATGATGAAAAAATACGCCATACCTTTACGCAGGTCGAGCTTGGTCTACGTAATCGAATCGAGCTACTCATTGATTTGCCGATTGAAAGCCTGAATAAATTACAAATTCAAGATCAACTTCATCGTATTCATTATCACAATTAACTCAAATTACCCTATATTGCTCTCAAGGCAAGGTTTTGAGCTTTAAAAAATGGATGATGTCATAACAATGACATCAAAAAAAGTAATTATGTTTGATTGATTTTCACTATCAGAAATTGCTTATGTTTGCTATCAGAATTGCTTATCCAGTTTTATTTATTGCTCTTCTACTTCAGGCAATTTGGGTTGAGGCGGCGTCTATTTATCCGATTAATAAGGCTTCTATTCTTGCCGGCTCAAAATTTGATATCAAAATTGAACTGGATCAAGAGTATAGGTTGGAAGATTTGGACGTCCAGCTCAATAATGCACCTATCAAAGCACAAATCAAGTCACAGCCAGTATTCATTTCAAATGAAGTGGGTAAAGGAAGCTCCCTAATTTATCGAGACATTCAGCTTGCCAAGCCTGGTCAATACACTCTCATTGCCAAGGCAGGTCAGGAAAACATCCAGGTGAACTGGGATGTCTACATGAGCGGCCCTCGGAAAGTAAAAAATATCATCCTCTTTATTGGTGATGGAATGACGATTGCGAATCGTACATCTGCGCGCGTTCTATCTAAAGGAATTGATGAAGGTAAATATCAGGGTAAGCTGTCATTTGATGATATGCCCAATATGGCCTTAATTGGAACCTCAGGATCTGATTCATTGATTACCGATTCTGCAAACTCAATGAGTGCTTACACAACCGGTCACAAGACTGCGGTGAATGCCATGGGGGTTTATGTTTCACGTTCTACGGATAACTTCTCTCATCCAAAAGTAGAGACCATCTCTGAGTTAATTAAGCGCAAGACCCAAATGTCAGTTGGGATTGTCTCTGATGCAGAATTACAGGATGCGACTCCAGGCGCCATGGTAGCCCACACCAGAAGAAGAGCTGACAAGGCATACATTGCCGATCAATTATTTGCTAGTGGAGCAGAGGTTATTTTAGGAGGGGGCTCTGCTTATTTTTACCCCCAGTCTACTAAGGTATCAAAACGAAAGGATGATAAAAATCTTGTAGCCCAATTTGAAGGTTCGGGATATTCAATCGCCTTAACCAAACAGGAATTACTGGCAGCAGCTAATGCCAAAGAGACTCGAAAGCTATTTGGGGTATTTCATCCAGACAATATGGATGGATCTTTAGATCGGTTTTTCTTAAAGAAAAATACTGTCGCGCAATACCCTGATCAGCCTGATCTAACGGAGATGACACAAGCAGCGATTAATGTTCTATCTAAAAACCCGAACGGCTTTTTCTTGATGGTCGAGGCCGCTTTGATTGATAAGTTTAATCACCCACTAGACTGGGAGCGGGCTGCTTTTGACACTATTATGCTGAGTAATGCTGTACAAATTGCTAAAGACTTTGCTCAGAAAAATCCTGATACTTTAATCATCGTTACTCCTGATCATACCCATAGCGGCTCAATTAGCGGTGTTGTGAATGATGCTAAACCTGGACCCCTGAGGGAAAAAGTGGGGGTATATGCGGATGCTGGCTACCCTAACTATCCTAAAGCCAACGTGGCAGGATACCCAAATCAAATTGATGTGAGTAAACGCCTTGCATTCTTTTATGGGAACTATCCTGATCACTATGAAACACTTCATCCGAAACTAGACGGGACATTTAAGCCAGCGATAAAAGATGGGTCTGATAAATATGTCACCAATCCTAAATATATCGAGCTACAAGAGGATGCTATTCATATGCCGGGCAACTTACCTTCACATCAAGGAATGGGTGTTCATACGGCTGATGATGCGGTGCTAAATGCCATGGGCCCTGGTTCAGAAAAATTCCTCGGATTCATGGATAACACAGAGGTTTTCAAAGTCATGGTTCAAACCCTAGGTTTGGGTCATCTCAAGCCTTAGCCGCTAACCTATCTATGGAATCCTTAAACAATATCAATCTCATATCCCTTGCAGATACTGCAGTCAGCCTTACCGCAGCATTTATTTTTGGTGGGGCTATTGGATTGGAGCGTCAATTTCGGCAAAGAACTGCAGGTCTTAGAACAAATGTATTGGTAGCCCTTGGAGCGGCTATTTTTGTTGATGCAGCCAATCGTTTGGGTGGTCATGATGGTGCTGTGCACGTGATTGCTTATGTTGTGTCGGGAATTGGATTTTTGGGTGCTGGCGTAATCATGCGCGAAGAAGGTAATGTTCGAGGGATCAATACCGCAGCTACTTTATGGGGTTCTGGAGCAGTCGGTGCGCTCGCTGGAGCTGATTTAATACTTGAAGCAGGACTTGCAGCGTGCTTTGTACTTGCCGCCAATACTTTATTGCGCCCAATCGTCAGCATCATTAATCAGCAACCACTTGATACCAAGTTTGTTGAGGTTACGAATTCAGTCTGCATCATTATTTCAAAGACTGATCAAAAACGGGCTTTAAAGCAATTTATTCAGATATTGGAGGCGGCAGGATATCAAACTCAGGATGTAGAGGTACATCAGTTTGGTAACGATGACGTAGAGATCCAGGCTGTACTCACGGCAACTGCAGTTGAGGGGGAGAAGATGGATGCCTTGATTGCGGATCTGTCTTGTTTGGATTATGTGCATCAAGCATTTTGGAGCCCGAGCACTACTGATTGATGCCCATTAGCAACTTAAAACTACTAAATTCGATATTGGCGTGATGATAGATTAAACAATAATTTCTCTTTGTATATCTTTCACTCCATCAATATTGTGCCTTCTCATTTGCATATTTTCGTTCGGTACGAACAGCCTTTCAATTTCATTGGGGGTCAAACTCTATAGGTAAAGGTAATGTATTTAATCAATATATGAATTTAATATTTAATATATTCCGCCGATTAAGCTTTAATCGTATTGATCAAAAAATTGTTGCGGCTCTTGAAAAGAGTGGAAATGTCAACTCATCGAAAATTTCTTTGGATGTCATGGGCCCGATCTCTGATGTTGATTCTCAAGAAGGGGTGCCTCAATCAAATATCGGATCTAATGTAACGCCCCCTGAAAATCGGTATCTCAACATTACAGATGGCGCTGTCAATCGAAAACTAGCCTACACCATTTCGGGAAATTTGCAGGCGACAAAAGTTTTGCTTTGTCTCCCCGGGCTCCTCGAAACTAGGGGATCATTTCTGAATCTGCACACCTATTTCTTAAATTTTAGTGATTGCAAGGTTATTAGTGTGGATTTGCCTGGAAGAGGTGATTCTGAGTCGATTGCCGAGTCTGATAACTATAAAATGTCACTTTATTTATCCGATATCAAGTACTTAATGAAGGTAATCCTGGACAACAGTCCAGCAACTAGTACCTTTACAGTTTTGGGAACAAGCATGGGTGGCGTTCTAGCTATGTATTTAACCCAAACCTTTGGTAAGAAAATTTCTGAAATTATCCTCAACGACATCGCTTTAACAGTCAACTGGACGGCCTTATATTCCTTATACAAGTCTATGAAGAATGAAATTGGCTTCAAAGAAATAAAGGATCTGGCGCAAGATTTAAGGGTAGATGCAAAGGCAATAACCGATGTACAGTTACCAGGCCATTTTGATCTAAGTTATAAAGCAGATGTTTGGGGCATGAACTTTCATGAGGCAATGGACGACTATAGAGGGCGTGTAGCATTGATTTACGGCTCTGATTCAAAGATTTGTACAAGACAACGGGTAAGCTCTGCAAAGGTCTCCTTACCAGCTTTAATTACATTTGAGGTTAAGGGTGCGGGTCATCCCGTGCCATTTACGCATGAGGTATGTGAGTTTATTCAACTTCAAATGAAGCTCAAGCAGGTTGTTGCTAGTAATTTTCTCTGATAACAATCGGCCTGAAGCTAAAGGGTTGCTCTTGGGCGGGATTTACCTGAACTTCAACTGCTTGCACTTGATCGGCTCCCATTACTTGAAGTCGTAAGACATTTTCCAGCACCTTTTTATGATTCTTGTTAAACAGGGGTTGATCAATTTTAAGTCGATGACTATCACCATGAATCAATAAGACGGGCTTCTTAAAAATCTCCGACCTCGATATTAAGATTTCTAATGTATCTCGGTAGCCACTATCGCTATTCGTTAATTGACTTGGCTTATAAAACATATCAGCTTGATAGGCAAAGATGATGCCGTTTATATTTTTTTGGCTTGCTAAATTAAATGCTTGATCGATCCATGCTAAGTTGGCTCGATTTCTATCTTGATATTCTTCGATGGCTGACTTAGCGCCTTCATTATTATTGTTCGACCCTGGTATGTGTAGGCTGACAAATAAGAAATTATTTTTTATCCAGTACGAGTTTTCTACAAATTTCAAATTGATTGGATCAATATCGGATTGTCTTTGCAAGGAAATAGGTTTGCCGCCTAAACTGAGATTAGAGTTAAAAAATTCCGTTCTTAAGGTCTCAAGTCTCTCCAAAGGATCGTATGCACCTGCCAAGGGTCCATGGCAATCAGTCCATTCGTTGTCACCAGGGCTATAGATTAGCGCGTCTTTAAAACTTGAGAAATATTGTTTTATGGTTTTATTGTGCGCATCGCTACAAAGACTTGAGCCAGACTTAGTATCGCCAACAAAAATACTGAAACTGGGTTTTAGCTGATTGATTTCAGTTACCAAAGTTTCAAAGCGCTGGAAATCCTTTGGTGGTGAGTAAGGCATGTCACCTAGGGCGACAAACTTAAAGGTCTGACTTATAGCTCCTGTAGAAAAGCCTAGTGTGGCGATAGTGAGAAAAAATACCATGAAGCGCATGGCTTTAAATTTAAATTTAATTGAGAATAATCCGCCTGAGTCTCTATTTATATTGCTGCGGTTCATCATGAATTTCTTTAATCTCTAACTCGCCAAAGATGTATGTATTTTCTCCCATCCCCTTCCAGCCTAGATCTTGAAAGACATGTGCGTATTCTCCGGAATACTTTTTTGATTTGCCATAGAAAATGTCTGCAAGCTCATCTTGCTCGTCTTCATCAATAGTCTCAGAAAAGTAGATTACCTTTTCCCCGTTATAAGTCTTGCTAATCTCCGCTCCCGGAATATCGGAAATACAAATTCCCACTTGAGCTTGATATCGCGTCATGAACCGTGGCTTTGTGGGAGTGATGATGGAACCCAGTTTCCAAACAGTCCCACATTTAATTTCTTTGTTCTGTTTTTTAAAGATAGATCTTTGGACCAGGGAGCCCATTTCAAGAGGGATAATTTGATAAAGCATCCCATATCTCCTGAGGTGAATTTAAGCTTGCATAATGCGCTTAAAGTATGACAGTTCAGTGAAGATAAGAGGACTTGATCAAAGCTTAGATGAGGTGGTGTTTGGTGTATGAGGCTTTGTCTGTCTTCATTTTGTAATAGTCACAGCTCATGATCCAAGCTGTGAACCTACTACATACAACCATTACCTGTCCCAATTGCCGTGGACAAGAAACCCTAGAGGTTTCGCAAGGCTATTCTCAGCACTTATATCGCTGTCCAAGTTGCAGCACCATTTTGAGGCCTAGATCAGGGGATTGCTGCATCTTCTGCAGCTTCGGAAGCCAAGATTGTTCCAGCGCTGAGCAAAATTTAGCTGCCTAAGCCACTTCCCCAGTAGACTGAGGTCTAGTTTCACGAATATGTCATCAGAGTTTAATAAAATAGACATATTCAAGTTAACCCGTTTCTATTGGAAATGCTGTGCCCTTAAATCTACATCAATCTGCAATGAATGCAACTGAGCTCGTCGCTGCAGTCGACCTTGGCTCTAATAGCTTTCGTATGCTGGTGGCCCAAGTCGTTAAGACGCCTTCGGGGACTCAGCTTCGTCCGATTGATACACTGCGTGAGTCTGTCCGCCTTGCTGCTGGATTAACTGACAACAAACTATTGGGTAATGATGCCTATCAGCGTGGGATTGCTTCAATTCGGCGCTTTGGTGAGCGCATTCGAGGGTTTGATCCTGCTAATGTGCGCGCTGTCGCCACCAACACCCTTCGAGTGGCTAAGAATGCCTCTCACTTCATCAAAGAGGCCGAGGAGGCCCTAGGTTTCCCCATTGAAGTTATCGCAGGTGTAGAAGAAGCGCGTTTGATCTATATTGGTGCCGCTCATGAAGTCCCGGTGGTACAGGGTAATCGTCTGGTAGTTGATATTGGTGGGGGCTCTACCGAACTGATTATTGGCAAAGGTTACGAACCCAGGCTGATGGAAAGTCTTTATATCGGGTGCGTCTCTCATAGCCTGAGATTTTTTCCTAAGGGAAATATAGATTCTCATGCGTTTAAAGAGGCAGAGTTGGCTGCAAGACGCGAGATTCAGGTTATTTCTGAGGCATATCTAAAGACTGGCTGGAAGCAAGTTATTGGTTCTTCGGGGACTGCTCGCGCTTTGGCGGAGCTCATTGCAGAAAATAACTTCAATGGCCAAGTGGACGGCCCAGATGGTTTGATTACTCGCGATGGCTTAAGGGCCATGAAAAAGCATCTGCTTAAATATGATCACATCAGTAAGGTTGAATTACAAGGTCTTAAGGATGATCGACGTGCCGTCTGGCCCGGTGGACTTGCGATCATGATCGCTATTTTTGATGAACTCGGTATTGAGTCCATGGAGGTCACAGACGCCGCTTTGAGAATCGGCGTCCTTTATGACTTATTGGGCCGCTCTCAACATGAGGATATGCGCTTCGTTACAGTTGAGCAATTCATGCAACGTTATGCCGTAGATCGTGAGCAGGCTAAACGGGTTGGTAATTTAGCAGCTGAGTTCTTATCTCAACTGCCCAAGCCAGATGGAGAAAGTAGAGCGGATAATATTGCTTTATTACAATGGGCTGCCAATCTTCATGAAATTGGCTTGTCGATTTCTCATAACGGTTATCACAAGCATTCGGCCTATATTGCCGGTAATGCAGATATGCCCGGTTTCTCAAAAAATGATCAAGCTAGATTAGCTGCTTTACTCATTGGCCACGCTGGGAAGCTGGGGAAGTTAGCGAATAACGCCTCCTTCACTGATTGGCGCATGCTTTTTTGTATGCGGCTAGCACAAGTGCTATGCCGTGGGCGTAGTGATGTCAATTTACCCAAGGTGAAGGTCTCAGAGCACAATGGAGATTATCTAGTGAGCCTTTCCAAAGAATGGGCTAAAGAACATCCGTTAACTGAATTTAGTCTTCAAAAGGAAGCGGCCGAGTGGGAGCGTATCGGCCGACCTTACAGCATTAGCTTGAAGTAATTCTTACAGCCCCAAAAAGTGCTTTGCGTAGCGTGGGTTTATCTCTGAAAGACGCAACATCGTTAGTACATCAGCGGTATTGAAATCAGGATCCCAGGCTGGTGCGCTACAAATCTTCGCGCCTAATTTTAGATAGCCCTTAATTAAAGGTGGCGGTTCCACCTCCAAGCCTCCATTAAGGCGATCTAGGGGTAATGGCAGACGAGGAAAAGCATGGTTCTCGACTGGAGCCATTTGATCATTACTCAAAGAGTTGTAGAGGCTGGCCGCGAAGTGACCGCCATCAGCCATTGGGATGCTTGCACAGCCGAGCATGATTTCATATTCATGCTTTTGCATGTACTGAGCCAATCCACTCCATAAAGCCATGATGACTGCACCAGAGCGATAGTCTGCGTGTACACAGGATCTACCAAGCTCTACCATTTTTGGGCGTAAATGATTTAAGCGTGAAAGATCAAACTCAGAATCAGAGTAAAGGCGACCAATTTCGCTAGCCTTGTGCGGAGGTAGAACGCGATAGGTGCCCACTACCTTTAGAGTCTCTTGGTCCCGAATTAATAGGTGATCACAATAGGCATCAAATTCATCAATATCGAGGTTTTCTGCATTTTTAGGTAGATTGGCGCCCATTTCTTCTGCAAATACCTTGTAGCGAAGACGTTGCGCTTCTTTGATCTCACTAGCATTGCTTGCCCAGGTAATTTGGAAGGCAGGGCGCTTTGGTTTTGCAATTGCCTTGTCAATAACAACGGGTTCAATTGCCATCAATTCAGTACGTGTTCGTAACGCAAACTTTTTACCAAATAGCTTCTTGGCTAATTTTTTAGAAAACAGCTTTTTAATTGCTTCAGCTTTATTTTTCTTTAATTTCTTTGGCTTACTATCAAATCGTGAATTGAAGATATCAAATGCACCTAATGGGTTTGGAATATCAGACATAGTTTTCCTTTATTAATTCTTCCAATAGTAGGGATGCTCTATTACCAATTTGTGACAATTGGTATGCAGATCGTGAGCCAAAGTAGTGCTGAAATGAGTAGTGCAAGCATGACAGCTGCTGACCCAAAATCCTTAGCCCTCTTTGAGAGATCATGGTGATCAAATGAAATCCGGTCGATGGCTGCTTCCACGCTGGAATTAAGTAGTTCAACTACTAAGACCATGATGAGTGAAGCAATGAGAGCACATTTTTCAAGAGGGCTAATAGGTAAAAAAAGTCCAACAGGGGTCAGTACAACAAGTAAAAATAATTCCTGTCTAAAGGCACTTTCCTCTTGAAAGGCATAAACGATCCCGCACCAAGAGTTCTTCGCTGCATGCCAAGCTCTAGTTAGCCCCCGATTTCCCTTGTGGGGGTTTTGATTGATGTTGTAAGGAGTGGTCACGGTACAGTCTTAAGCAAGGGCAGTGACATGAACTTCGGGTGATGGCACCGGCTTAAGGTGGTTCGCAAATTGCTCGGATGCTGCCCTCCACGAGAATTTCTCTGCATGAGCCCTGGCTACTTCACGTGGAATCTTGAGAGCCTGTAGGCAAGCAACGCGCAAATCCTCATTCATGGCGCCTGCCGGGGAATTACCCAATACATCAATTGGTCCAGTTACTGGGTAGGCGGCTACAGGAGTTCCACAAGCCATTGCCTCTAGCAATACCAGCCCAAATGTATCTGTTTTGCTTGGGAACACAAATACATCGGCAGCCGCATACACTTTGGCTAATTCATGTTGCTGCAGGACGCCGAGATAGTTAATGTTGGGATATTTTTCTTTGATGCCAGCCATCGCTGGGCCATCACCAACTACCCATTTGGATCCAGGAAGATCTATTTCCAAGAAGGCGTTAATATTTTTTTCAACCGCGACTCTACCAACATACAAAAAGATCGGATGAGCGCTATTGAGTGCTTTGGAATCTTGCATTTTGAAGATATCCAAATCCACGCCCCGTGACCACAGTACTACGTTGTTGAGGCCATATTTCTCCAAATCATCCTTAACCACAATCGTAGGCGCCATGACTGCCATTGATGGGCCGTGGAACCAGCGGATAAAGGCATAGGTAATGGCAAGTGGAATTCCGGTACGTGCTTTGACATACTCCGGAAAGCGGGTGTGATACGCAGTGGAGAAGGGCAGGCCATTCTTAACGGCATATGAGCGGGCGGATAGACCTAATGGACCCTCTGTTGCAATGTGCATTGCATCGGGTGCAAATGCTTTGATTCTGCGGGCAACTTCTTTCCCGGGGAATAATGACAGTGCAATATCTGGATAGGTCGGGCAGGGAATGGATTTAAAGCCATTTGGGGTAATCATTTCGACCTCATGACCCATGCCAATTAATTCAGCCCTCGTTTGCTTAAGCGTTCTCACGACGCCATTCACTTGGGGGTCCCATGCATCGGTGATGATCATAATTTTCATGCGATAGCCTCTTTAATCAGAACTTGAACAGCTGGTTGGTGAGTAATTTCTGTTGCGACAACTGGATCGCCTTTGATGTGCGTCCAGTAAATAATTTTGAGCTCGCCTTCAGTCGTCTCCACCAGAGCAGAGAGGCTTTCAACCCAATCGCCATCGTTGCAATAGAGGAGTCCGTCGATCTCACGAATTTCTGCTTTATGAATATGGCCGCATACAACGCCATCGCAGTCACGTAAACGCGCCTCTCTAGCCATAATGTGTTCAAAGTCAGCGATATAACTCACTGCATTTTTGACTTGATGCTTTAAATACTGTGAGAGTGACCAATATTGCAGACCCATCTTGACCCGCAACATATTGAAGTAACGATTAATGTAAAGAATGAAGGAGTACATTGAGTCGCCAACATAGGCCAGCCACTTAGCGTATTGCATTACGCCATCAAATAGGTCACCGTGGGTTACCCAAAGCTTTCTTCCGTCAAGCGTGGTGTGAATGACCTCTTCTTGAACTTGGATATCACCAAAAGACATGCCAAAGTACTGACGAGCAGCTTCGTCATGATTGCCTGGGATATAAATGACTTCCGCACCTTTGCGAGCCTTGCGTAGTAGCTTTTGCACGACATCGTTATGGGATTGTGGCCAGTAGAAAGATCTTTTTAGCTTCCAGCCATCGATAATGTCGCCAACTAAGTAGAACTTATCAGCCTCATTATGTTTTAGAAAATCGAGGAGGTAGTTAGCCTGACACCCTGAAGTTCCCAGGTGCACATCTGAAATCCAAATCGCTCTGTAATGCGTCATGAGTAAACATTAAGCCGACTGATTGTGAAGGCCTCATGACACTTTTGCGACAGTTTGATGACTTGATTTATATTTGAGCTTGCTTATGAAAGATGCATACTCAAATCCTCAAGTAAAGGAGCTCTCAAAGCTCATGCGTATCTTGGTCTGGTCTCAGATTTGGGTGCATGTCATTTGCGGTATCTGCACGATATCTTTCATCTTCCCTTTTCTAGATCGCAATAGTAAAGATCAAAAAATACAGATATGGTCTCGCCGTCTCCTGAAGATATTTAATATCGAGTTGGTGGTTGAGGGTGCCGGCTTGCTCCCCAATGGCGCATATCTAATTGCCTCCAATCACATCTCATGGCTAGATATTCACGTGATCAATGCATTCAAGCCTATTCGCTTCGTAGCTAAGTCTGAGGTGAGAACTTGGCCCATTTTTGGTTGGATGGCAGAGCAATTAGGCACCGTGTTTATCAGGAGGGATAGTGCTCGCCATGCTAGAGAGGTGGTTGACCAAATGGCAGCAGTGCTTAAGACGGAGTCAATTTGCATCTTTCCTGAGGGTACTTCAACCTTAGGCATTGAAGTCTTACCCTTCAAGCCCAATTTATTTGAGTCGGCGATTGTTGCCCGGGTGCCAGTTTTCCCGCTTGCCCTTCAATATCTTTCTAGATCAACAGGGGTTAGAAATGAGGCACCTGCCTTCATTGGGGATATGGGCCTATTAGAGTCTATGTCCAATGTCATTAAAAGTGGCTCCCTGGTAGCCAAAATCCAGATCCTGTCTTCATATCCTCAATCTGCGAATAGCTCGCCTGATCGTAAGCAATTGGCCAACTATTGCCATGATTTGATTGCTAAACGACTTTAAAGGGGGTTTGTAACAAAAGTGTCATATCCTTGGGATACAAAGGAATCAATGCATCAGGAATAGATATGACCTCAAAACACAAAGATATGGCTGAGTGGTACAAGCGCGCTCAGGAAGAAATTTTAGACAGTATGGATGAAGAGCTCGAAATGGAGCTTGATGATGACCGGCTATCCCCGGACGGTGGAAGTGGCTCCATCATTCCTCGCAATGTCTATTTTAAAGAATTATTTCGCCTTCAAGGTGAATTGGTAAAACTCCAAGATTGGGTAGTTGAAAATAAGCTGAAGGTAGCTGTCTTGTTTGAGGGTCGAGATTCTGCTGGTAAGGGTGGTGCTATTAAGCGAATCACTCAACGTCTTAATCCACGAGTTTGTAAAGTGGTCGCACTGACAGCCCCAAGTGAGCGTGAAAAAACGCAGTGGTACTTTCAGCGCTATGTATCCAACCTGCCTGCTGGTGGCGAGATCGTCTTATTTGACCGCAGCTGGTACAACCGCGCCGGTGTTGAAAAAGTAATGGGCTTTTGTACTGATGATGAGTACGAGGAATTTCTTCGTACGGTACCCGAGTTTGAGCGCATGATCATCCGCTCGGGAGTCATCTTGATAAAGTACTGGTTCTCTATTTCCGATGATGAGCAGTATGACAGATTCATGATGCGTATTCATGACCCCTTAAAGCAGTGGAAGCTAAGTCCAATGGACTTGGATGCTCGCCGTCACTGGGAAGCCTACACCAAGGCAAAAGAGACCATGCTGGAGCGCACAAATATTCCTGAGGCGCCGTGGTGGATCGTTGCGGCAAATGATAAGAAAAAAGCGCGACTTAATTGCATCGCGCATTTGCTAAATCAAATCCCTTATCAAGAAATTGAGCATCCAGAAATTACTCTTCCTGCACGTGTCCACAATCCAGACTACCTTCGTGGCCCAGTCCCCAAAGATATGTACGTTCCAGAGATCTACTGATTTGCGCTAGAAAGTGTTAACCTCTTTTCAATCATTGAGAGGTTAACCATATGAAGTCAGATGCTTTAATTACAAATCGGGAGTTTAAGCTCCTCATTAAGCCAAAGGGCTTAGATCGTCGTAGCCGAATTACTGCTTTAAGCGATCAGATTCTGAAATTCTGCAAGAAGAGTAAGGTTGAGTTTTTTCACCTCGACAATGCCAGCACCGGCCTGCGCAATATTTACTTCTACGATACGCCTTCAGAGGATTTTCGTCGCAATAACATTATTTTGCGAGTGCGGGAATCCCGTCAAAATGTTTGGGTTGATGATTTTTGTGAAGTGACTCTCAAGTGCCGCGCACATGACCTCAGTGAATCATCAAAATTTGACCCCAAACCAAAAAAGAATATTAAATCTAGGTTGCGATTAAAAGAGGAGATTTTGCGCGGAGATGGTATTGGAACGAAAAGATCAATTTATTCGAATAATGCAATTTTGGATGCTATTCCGATTGATAGCTTGTTTGACAGGTCGTTAAGTAGTGCCATGAAATTCTTCCCAGGCTTAATTACTCTACCAATCGATAAAAAGCTACCGCTACGTATTGTCGGAGGAAGCACCAATAAAATCTTAGAGGCCTGCCTACCTTTAGGCAATTTAGTTTTTGGCGATGGAGTGCAGGCTCATTGCGACATTGCGATTTGGATGAAGAGTGTGGGGGATCCTATAGTTGGGGAGCTTGCTTTTTCTTATCGGGTAAACGATGAGAATCGTGCTCAAGCAAAAGCCCACAAACGCGCTGATAAGTTTTTCAAAAAACTGCAAATTGAACTTGCTGATTGGCTGGAGATTGGTAGCACTAAAACAGCTTTAATTTATGGAAAGCCGGAGTGAGTCTGGCCTCCGATAGTGCTATTGCTAAAGCCCAGTTTCCAAGGCTGAGCGATTTATTTGTTCAATTTCTGGTGATTGGGGCAGTTAGCTTTGGCGGTGGAATTATTGCCTATGAACGTATTTTGCTGGTTGAGAAGCGTAAATGGTTATCCCCGGATGAGTTCATGGCTTACTTGGCTATTAGTCAAACCATGCCTGGGCTCAATTCAGTCAATCTGGCGGTCCTAGCAGGTGATCACCTTCGTGGGGCTATAGGCGCTATTGTTGCTACTATTGGCTTGATCCTGCCAGGCAGCATATTCGTATTAGCCATGGGGGTTCTTTATGCCAATGCCGCTGATCATCCCATGGCAAATTTAGTCTTAGTGGGAATTGCCGCGGCTGCAAGTGGACTTTTGGCCGCAATAACCTACCGGATCGGTGATGGCAATTGGCGACATCTAAAGTCAGTGTTAGTTATTGTCGCCACTTTTGCTTTAATGAGTATTGCAAAATTGTCGCTGCCTATCGTATTACTCATCATGGCACCAATTTCGATATATCTGTATCGACCAGGTAAGGGCGCATGAGTCTATTAATTCATCTTGCTCTAAGTTTTGCGCTACTCTCATTGTTAGCTGTGGGAGGTGGAACTGCTGTGTTACCAGAGATGCAATCTTTGCTATCTCACCAATTTGGCATAGACCATACTCAATTTGTTCATATTTATAGCTTTGGCCAGCTAGCGCCTGGCCCAAATATGCTGATGGTGTTGGTTATTGGCTATCAGTTGGCTGGCCTGATTGGCGCTGGCGTAGTTTTGCTCTCCTTCTTTTTGCCGTCGAGCATTCTCTGTTTTTACATTGGCCGATTGTGGAATAAATTTGGTGAAAGCCCTTGGCGCAGAACTGTTCAAAATGCATTGGAGCCAATTTCAATTGGTTTAATGACATCCGGAGTTTTTGCTGTGGGTAAGGCGTCGATCATTAGTCCGCTAACCCTGGTTCTTAGCTTGGCTACTTTTTTCCTCATCCTTAGAACCAAGGTTAATCCGGTGTGGATTATTCTCGGTTCTGGAGGATTTGGAGCATTGCTGATGAAGTATTTGAACTAGCTAAAAACTTAGAAGGTTCCTCGTAGGCCCACCATCAAACTTCTTCCTGGTTGGGGTGCATATAGCCTGACTGCCATCGGAGTAGTTGCATACCGAATTTGCTCGTTGAGCAAGTTCTTTAGATTCATATACACAGTCCAATTCACATCCTTAATTTTTTCTGTGTAAGAGATCCCTGCATTTAAGAGGTTGTAACTTGGCGCTGGACCTTGCTCCCAAGCCGCTAATTTATTTTGTTGATAGCTATAAATATAAGTTGCGTTAGTCAGCCAACCATTTCGTTGGTGAGCAAGTTCTGCGCCTAAGCGTGGAGCCGGTTGAAGCGGTAAGTTTCCGCCTGCATCAAAAGTACCCTGAGAGGCATCCCCAAATACACGCCCACCAACGCCATGTTGCCTCCAGTTATAGGTAAGCTCACCTTCAACACCCTTGATGGTAGCTGCCGCTTGTTGTGCAACTACCACTGAAAAGTCTTCCGCATCGGGAACGGATTCACCCGTGTAATATCCATAGATATAGTTATTAAAGCGGTTCGCATAGACACTCGCTTTTCCACGCAATAAGCCGCTCGTCTTTTGAATATTGAACTCGAGGTTATGCGAAGTTTCTTTATTCAGATTGGGGTTGCCGATATCAAATGTAGCGGTGGATTCATGAGCGCCATAAGAGTAGAGTTCCTGAGCGCTTGGAGCGCGCTGCGAGACCGTATACGCAATGCCTGCGCCATGACCCTGCATGAAGTTCCACAAACCACCAGCAGAATAAGACGCTAAATTAAATGTTCGATCTTGCAAGGTGATGCTGGGTGTGGGCCCAACAATATCGCCAGCAGAGTTCGCCATCTCTTGACCTTCTAGCTGTGTGCCAAGATTGGGTTTTTGCGCAACATTGTTGTAACGTAGCCCCAGATTTCCTTGGAGAGAATTCCACTTACCTTCTTCAATCCAGAATAGGGCATTGGAATTGGTTTTGGTAGGCGGAACAATTGCGTAACTACCTGTGCCAATTTCAGTGGCATTGAGAGAAGCTGCGGAGACTTGAGCTCCGAAAGTACCTTTCCAGCCAGCTAATGGGTTGTGGGCAAGCTCAAAGCGCGCCTCATTAGCTATGTTCTTCCATAAAGATGCTGCTTCACCGGTGTTGGTAAATTCAGTATGGTTGTAGTTGGAATTCGCCGCACTAAATTTAAAAGAAGAGAGGCCTGAAAATGGATCGCGAGTTTGGTGTTGCAGGTCATAGCGATTCTGCGACTGATTAATGGATCCGCCTTCAGGCGTTGGGATGCCGTAATTATTATTTAAGCGCTCAACAGAAACGCCGGTGTAACCGTTCTGACCAATATAAGAAACACCAACACCTAAATTATTTTGATTGCTAAAAGTATTAGGTAACTTCCCGGTGTAGTTATTGCCTCCATTACCGCCAGGAGGCACAGTCCAGCCACCAGCTGGCTCACCTTGAGATTGCGTAGAGTTACCTGGGATGGTGTAGTCATTGGCATTATTAATCGCTGTATCTACGTGAACCGCAACAGAGCCAAAAGCGCCATCTACTTCTAGGGCTCCAGCTCTACCGTTATTGACGGTTTCATAGCTTGTATTAACAGCCCCTGTGGGTCTATCGGGCAAGTTGGTAAGGATGCGATCATTGACCACGTTGACGAGTCCGCCGCTTGAGCCTGACCCATATAGAAGGGCGGCTGCGCCGCGCAAGATCTCGACTTGATGGGTATTTTGCATATTGTTACCAACCGCATGATCTTGTGAGATGTTGGAGACATCACCAACAGATAAACCATTCTGCAAAATCTGAACACGTGAGCCTTCCAGACCACGAATTACTGGACGCGATGATCCTGCGCCATAACCCGTTGCGGATACGCCTAGCTCATTAGCCAGTGTTGCACCCAATGTTGTGCCTAGCTTGTTTAATAGCTCATCACCTTGCAAAATCTTGGTCGGCGTCAAAATGCTTTGCGTTGCTTCTTGTGATCCGGTTGCCGTAATTTCGAGAGACGGCTGAGTTTGCGCAAGAGCGGTAGTACTAATGAATCCTAAGACTAAAACGTAAATCAGCTTGTGCTTAGCCAATGGCTTATCGATTTGATACATAGTATTTCCTTCATTCCAAATGCGCGCAATATGTTTATTGGCGCAATATATCTAGAGGCCAAACAATTTAGTCTGGCGTATTAGGCGATTTATAGAATGAAGCTAGGTGGGGCTCTGGATTGATACAGCCCAATATGCGTTCGGGCTGGAGGAGATTCATTGGATACCAGTTGTGCTTCATGAAAGAAGTTGGTGCCAATAAATAGGTTAGGTGTTGAGGCAACGAAACCTGCAAGCGTGAGTGCGTCTAGTAGATGACAGCTTGCGCTGCTATGACCGAGGGTAGGGGCTTGATCTACGCAACTCAGTTCGATGTTTTGGTGGTGTATTCCGGAGTGAGCAATGCTGTGCGCAAAGCCAATCCAGTGTGTACCTATTAAGCTGGCAAGCAAAAAGCTCAGGGCGATCCATCCCCGGAATTGCTTGTTCAATCTGCTTAAAAATAAGGCTTCCATGCCCCGAATCTTACAGTATTTGCCCTCCTAGGCCATCTCGGTGTAGAATATCGATTCCGTCGGAGTGTAGCGCAGCCTGGTAGCGCACCTGCTTTGGGAGCAGGGGGTCCAAGGTTCGAATCCTTGTACTCCGACCACTTTCTCTTTGTTTTACGAATTTCAGTCCCAGTACACACTGCCTATAGCTCAGCTGGATAGAGCAACGCCCTTCTAAGGCGTAGGTCGCACGTTCGAATCGTGCTGGGCAGGCCACCTTACTCAGGTGCTGACCACTCCAATTAATCACTCACATCGCATTAGTTAAGAGTAGACTCTGGTTCATCAAATAGATTAGGCGTTTAATGCCAATAGAGCTTTTCCTAGCCATCGGTGCTGGGTTAATTTGTGGCTTCCTGAATACAGTGGCCTCAAGCGGTTCAGCAGTAACTCTTCCTTTATTAATTTTTATGGGTTTTGCCCCATCTATGGCAAACGCAACCAATCGTGTTCCAGTTGTGATTGGGGCGCTAATTGCATCAATCACGTTTTTGCGGGCCGGCATCATTGATTGGAAGTTGGCATTGAAAGTGCTTACCCCAACAGCTGTTGGTAGTATTGCGGGCGCAGCGCTTGCTGAATATATGCCTGAAAATGATGTAAAGCTCCTCATTACTATCGCCGTGCTATGCGCATTTCTGTTAATTTTTTCTGGTCTGAAGAGGGTGATTGAAAAGGAGTTTGAGGAGGGTGTGCGGTTCAGGTATTTTGAGTTTTTTATTTTGATGGCAGTAGGTTTTTGGTTGGGTCTGATTGTCCTGGATGGTGCAACTTATATGTTGTTGGCTTTAATTGCATTCATCCATCTCCCTTTAGTAAAAGCAAATGCTTATAAGAATTTAGCAATCCTAATAACCTCAATGATTGCTTTGGTCTCATTTTCAATCAAGGGTGAGGTAAATTGGGAGGTTGGTGGTGTTATGGCGCTTGGCAGTATCGTGGGGGCATTCCTGGGTGCGAAGCTATCATTGAATCCCTTGGCTAAGGTTTGGACGTTCCGCTTCTTGGTAGCAATTATCTTGTTGGAGCTAATACACTTGGGCATCCAGTATTACCACGAGTTTATTTCTTAGGTATAACTCCAATTCTATTTTTATTGAAGTTAGCCCTTTTGGCATAGAGCATCGGATGACCTTGAGTAAATAGCTAAACCAAGTCAGCCAATTGGTAATTCTTGGTCCAGCAATTTATATCCAACTTGAGTTCGATAACTTTTTCATTAGCATTTACATGCTCAAGCTATGAATTCGATCAAATTCCCATCTCTTTGAATACTTCCTTGGCGCAACGAAAGCTATCAATTGCCGCAGGCACTCCGCAGTAAATCGCAGCCTGCAAAAATACCTCTTGAATATCTTCTTTGCTCAGTCCATTGTTGATGGCGCCTCGGACATGAAGCTTGAGTTCATGTGGGCGATTTAAAGCGGTGATCATGGACAGGTTGATGATGCTTCTGGTTCTGCGGTCTAGGCCAGGGCGGTTCCAAATTCCATTCCAACAATATTCGGTTACCAATTCCTGCATCGGCATATTGAATGCATCAGCATTTTTGATGGCGTTATCAACATACTCAGCCCCCAGTACTTCTCGACGTGTTTTTAAGCCTTTTTCAAATGCTTCCTGATTCATATTGAGCTCCTATGGTGATGTTGTATTCGATGGATTCCATATATTGCCACTATTCATGCTCTGCTGTTTAGCCTAGAATAGTTTGCATGAAAATGAACCATCTCTTGAATGTCCTAGCTCTATCTTCTGCCGTGTCCTTGATGAGTGCCTGTACCGTTGATAAGCTTGAGGCAAGACTGCAGGCTGACCCCCAATGCAAGTCGGTCACGAATCCCAAAACTGGAGCTTTGATGCCATGTCCTGGCACGGATAAGGAGTTCTATAAATCTATCCCCGCTCTAAATACAACTTCACCAAAAGTGAGTCCAGTCACAGAGGGGCAGTTGGCTACAGTAACGGCAACGTCGGCACCAACACCAATCACAATACCAACGCCAAAAACTACTGTTGCACCAGTTGGGTGCAAGCCACAACTTCACCAAAAGTCAGGTAGCTTGATGCCTTGCCCAGCTCCATAGGTTGGGATTGAAGTGCACTCTGCAATGAGCGTATGATCTGATAAAAATAGCTCAAGAGCTAACACAAATCAATTCACTCACTGGATCTAAAAATGAATAAATTAGGCGCATTGGTAGCAGCAATTTCTGTAGCTACTTTATTGGCTGCTTGTAGCAATACTCCTAAATTAGCAAGCCAGCCAATGCCAAAGTCTGGCTTCTTGCCTGATTACTCTGTTCTGGTCCCGATGGCTACCAATGACCCGGATACTCGCATTTGGCGATATCGTAAGGCAGGTGTAAATCCCGGTACATACACAGCGGTAATTTTGGATCCAATTTATTTGAATCAAAATGCAACTAAAACAATTTCTCCGGAAGTAATTAACCAAGCTAAAGTGGCGTTGCAGGATTCAATGGTCAATGCGGTGAATAGTCGCGGTAGCATCAAGATTGTTAGTAAGCCAGGCCCTGGCGTAGCTCGTATCTCCGTTGGTATTACTGGCGCAGAGAGTTCTACTGATAGCTTGCAGCCATGGAATTTCACGCCGATTGGTTTGGCAATGAATGCAGCTGCTTATGCTGGTGGCGTGAACTCCAAAACTCCTGCTATGTTAGTAGAGAGTAAGATTACTGACAGCCAAACTAAAGAAGTGATTGGTGAAGGCTTGGTAACAATTCAGGGTGAATCTTTCCGCACTGGTGGTGGCTCAGTTGAATCTTTTGTAGCTATGGCTAAGAAGGTGGTTAAGGTAGCGATGGAAACTTCTGCCGACCCAAGAGCCACTGCTGCTAAATAAGAATCCTTTATGAGAGTTTTTATTTCTGGTTTAGGCCTCATCGGCGCGGCAGCATTCATGCTTGCAGCAACTCCCGTGCGCGCTGATGACGCCTCACGCAATAAAGAAATTCAAGAACGCTTTGCGAAATGCGATGTCAATCGAGATGGCAAGCTAACTCGCGATGAGGCTAAAGGTTGCATGCCTCGGATCTATGATCATTTCAGCAGGATTGATGCACAGGGTAAGGGGTATGTCACTGTTGCTGAGATCGAAAAGATGGCAGATCGCTAATTTATTTGGAAAGTTTCGGTAGCTTTTTAGAATTCGTAGGACACCCCAGGACAATATTAGGGTCGATCTTGAGGATTTTCTTATCCTTATTTGGATAATCGACGCGTGACAATAGGTCAGCAATTAGATTGAGATGCGCAATTTTTTTGTCGTTTGCGCTAATGACAGTCCACGGTGCATCTGATGAGCTAGTTTGCTCAAGCATTTTATCTCTGGCCTTAGAGTACGCATTCCACATCTTCTGCGCCTTCTGGTCAATAGGACTAATCTTCCACTGCTTCAAAGGATCTTTTTCTCGTTCTTTAAGTCTTTTGGCTTGCTCTTCCTTGGAGATATCTAGGTAGTACTTGATTATTTGAATATTGGATCTTACAAGTAGAGACTCGAAGTCATTTACTGTTGCCATGAACAATTTGTATTGATCATCAGTGCAAAAGCCCATGACTTTTTCAACGCCGGCCCGGTTGTACCAACTGCGATTAAAAAGGACAGTTTCACCAGTTGATGGGAGTTGCGCAACATAGCGCTGAAAGTACCACTCGCGCTCTTCAAGCGAGGAGGGGGCGGCTAGCGCAACTACTTTCGTATCTCTAGGGCTTAAATTTTCAGTAACGCTTTTAATACTTCCATCTTTGCCCGCAGCATCACGCCCTTCAAAGATAACTAAGAGACGTTTACCTTTTTGAATAATGTGGCGCTGTAGTTTGACCAATTCAATCTGAAGTAGTCGTAAGTCTGCCTCGTAAGTATCTTCGGAAATCAGTGATTTACTCACGGGCAGCCTTTAGGAATCACTCAATGATTATTGAGTATTTGTTGCAGGAGTAACTTTTTTAGCCGGAGCTCTTTTTACAGCCGCCTTTTTTGCAGGGGCCTTTTTAGCAACAACTTTCTTTGCCGGTGCTTTCTTCGCTGCTACTTTTTTAGCTGGAGTTTTTTTCGCAGCAGCTTTTTTTGCGGGTACTTTTTTAGCTGGAGTCTTTTTCTCTAGCTTATCCAATGCTTTTGCCAACTTGTCGATTAACTTCTCTCTTTCAGCTTCGAGCTTGTCTAGTTTTTTCAACAATTGCTTAACTATTTTTTTCTGACTCATGATGTATTCCTTTAAAGAGAGTGCTTGTTGTTTAATTCATGTAATCGGCTGATGCCTACCTCTCGATCCTACGTTCTATTGAGTTCACTTTCAAGCGATTGTGACAGTCGAAGCCATATTTAATTTGGTGCTACATTGAGACGGTATGTTCAAGACTTTATTTTCTCTTCCGCGAACTGTATGGCTGATTGGCCTGATTAGTTTTGTGAATGATGCGGCAAGTGACATGCTTTATCCCTTGATGCCGCTATATCTTGCAACTGTGCTAATGGCAGGGCCAAAAGCGCTCGGTCTGATTGAGGGGGTCGCCGAGGCTAGCTCCAGCATCTTTAAATTGGTTTCGGGTGTGATTGTGGACCGCACTAAAAAAACCAAGCCTTGGATTGTGATTGGATATTTGTTGGCTGGTTTGGGTAGACCTTTAGTTGCTATTGCCAGCTCTTGGACTTGGGTGCTCTGTATTCGTTTTGCCGATCGATTGGGTAAGGGTTTAAGGACCTCCCCACGTGATGCCCTATTAGCTGATACTGTCCCACCAAATCAACGTGGGCTAACGTTTGGCTTGCATCGATCGATGGATAATGCGGGTGCGGTATTAGGCCCACTAATTGCAGCTTTTTTGCTTTCCATCCACATTCCATTGCGAGATATTTTTCTTTGGGCCACCATTCCTGGTGTCATCACTGTTGGCTTAGCTCTATGTCTGAGGGAGTCGCCTAGAGAAAGGGTGATTGTGCAGCCATTCTCATGGTCGCTGGAAGGCTTGTCGCCGCAATTTAAACGCTACATTTTGGTTGCTGGAATTTTTGCTCTAGCCAATTCATCTGATATGTTCCTATTACTCAGGGCTAGAGAGCTGGGCGTCCCTCAAGAGCAGATTCCTCTGCTTTGGGCTGCCATCTCCTTAATCACTACTGTTTTTGGAACGCCGCTATCAGCGCTATCAGACAGATTTAGTCGCAAGAACTTTATCCTGATTGCTTGGTGTGCTTTTGCCTTTTTCTACATCGCCATGAGTTTTGCTGGAATCTCTTTGTGGATGCTCT
This sequence comes from Polynucleobacter sp. es-MAR-4, assembly GCF_018882055.1. Taxonomy (GTDB): domain Bacteria; phylum Pseudomonadota; class Gammaproteobacteria; order Burkholderiales; family Burkholderiaceae; genus Polynucleobacter. Next base: position 181,032 of record NZ_JACVPF010000001.1, read on the forward strand.
TTGGCCTATTTGCTATCTATGGATTATTTAAGGCTGCGACTGAAGGTGTCGAGAAGGCGCTAGTAGCCGACCTTGCTCCCAGGGGCATGACAGGCACTGCTTTTGGTTGGTTCAATCTGATTTCTGGTTTGATGTTATTGCCAGCATCTCTGATATTTGGCTGGCTTTATGAATCATTTAACCCCAGTTATGCATTTTTGTTCTCTGGCTCATGTGCCGGCTTCGCCTTTTTATTGCTGGCTTTTTGGGTTTTCAAATCCCCAGAAACACAAAACCCCAGACAGTTACCTCATCTGGGGTGATTGGGTGCCTATGGGCTTAGCGGAATTATTCCGGGTGGAAGTTATTACTTGCCATAAAACTGATGGTGCGCTCAAAGCCCAAAATACGAATGTAACGCCAGGCGATATCGCGGTATTTGCTATCTAAATAGCCAATAGCGTCTTCAGGCGTCCTTTTGGACAAGTCGATCTGTTGAATTGCACGGGCCCAACGTTTGAGTCTTGTTGACATATTTGTCACCTCCATGACCATACAACGCATGGAAAAGTGGCTGAGATGACAGGAATATGTAATATTTTTGAAGAAAACAGCAAAAAATACTTAAATCGATGCTTTTCTAGCTTTTAAGCTTGTTTTTCAAGCTCAGCCAGTTCCTTTTTAGCTGCTTTAGCCCGCGCTTTGATGGGTTTGAGGTAGATAAGTAGGCAAACAAAGGCAACGGTACCTAGGGCGGTTTCTAGGGCAGCCATCCAGAAATTGGCCCCCGTTTCCAGAATGCGGACCAATCCCTCGGTGATATAGAGCAAGACCAGCATGGAAGCCCATTGCATGGTGTAAACATTTCCTCTCCATAGGCCTGGAATGGCAAATAACAGAGGGATGGCTTTCAAAATAAGCCAAGAGCCCCCAGGTCTGAGGGGTGAGATAAACCATTCCCAAGCAATACACAGAATAAATAGATCTACAAAAGCTGCGGTAGCAATCAGCTGATAGGGATTTTTGGAGAGCCAGCTTTTGAGCATGAGTTACCTTAAATAAGTTTGAGTGCTGTTAGTGCTAATCGTTTGCCCTGGGCAATGGCCAGGCGTTGCTCTTCCGCGCTAATGGGGGCTCGGCCATCTGCATGAGCGAGGTGGGTGACGCCGTAAGGGCTGCCGCCAGTTGAAGTGCTCATCAGATCAGGTTCGCTATACGGAATGCCCATAATCATCATGCCATGATGAATCAGGGGAATCATCATGGTGAGGAGGGTGGCTTCTTGGCCACCATGCAAACTGCCAGTACTGGTAAAAACGCAAGCCGGTTTACCAATGAGCGCGCCATTCATCCACTCTGAGGAGCTGCCATCCCAAAAGTATTTCATGGGTGCGGCCATATTGCCAAAGCGAGTAGGGGATCCTAGAGCAAGGCCTATACATTCTTTTAAGTCTGAATACTCAACATAGGGGGCGCCATCCGCTGGGACTGCAGCCTCTGTGGATTCACAAACAGTGGAAATTGCAGGGACGGTTCGTAGTCTGGCGTTAACGCCAGAGACGCTTTCAATACCTTCGGCAATCAGGCGCGCTAAGTCACGTGTTGCGCCGTAGCGTGAGTAGTACAAAACTAAAATGTCAGATTGGCTCATATTCTTCTCTTATCTCTTATGATATGGGCGATGCGCCTCATTCAGAATCCTCAATTATGGCTCTCTCTTGGAAAAGAGATCTGGGAGCGCAATCGCGGTCAAAATCTCAAGCAAGTAGCGGCTAGTTTGGCCTTTACGACTACGCTTGCCTTGGTCCCGATGTTGACCGTAGCCTCCATTTTGATTGGTTACCTACCCAGCGTGGTGCGGATTAAGTATGCCGTCCAGGCTTGGCTGCTTGATACCTATATGCCCGGTGGATTAAATCAGCAGGTCTTTAATTACCTCGATCAATTTTCAACCCAAGCTAAAGGTCTAACCTTGATTGGTTTGGCTGGTCTTGTGATCACTACGATTATGACCATGGCAGTGATTGAGAGCGCCTTCAATCAGATCTTTCGCGTTACCCAAAGTCGACCTATTCTGAAGAAGGTTGCGATCTACTCTGCTGCAACTATCCTGGGCCCCATTCTGCTGGGTATTGGAACTTACTTGAGTGGTCTGTTGTTTAGTGCGGCAGAAGGCTGGACAGAGGCCTTGAGCTTTGGCTTAGGCTTGTTTGCAACAGTGGTACCGGTACTGTTGGCCATGTCGGTATTCTCGGTGGCTTACAAAATTCTTCCGTACGCCCAAATTCAGTGGCGCGATGCTTTGAGTGGTGCCTTCTTTGCCGCATTAACTTTTGAGTTAATGAAGTTTGGCTTCGGCCTCTTTTTGACTAACGTAGCCTTTTATAAAACCGTTTATGGCGCCTTTGCTATTTTCCCTCTGGCGCTTATTTGGATCTACCTCACATGGTGGATTACCTTGGCTGGCGCCGTCCTGGTTGCGAACCTGCCGGATATTCGGAGTGGGGTAGTTAGGGTTATTCGTTACTGAAATGTCTTAATTGACTCTTGATTCCCTTGGGGCTTGAGAATATATTGTCCTTATAAGAACTTATTGCTGGAGACCAAATGAAGGTTTGTGACATATTGCGCGTAAAGGGCAGCACACTATTTACAGTGGCGCCGGACACTGCTTTGCAAACTGCCGTCTTGGTGATGAGCGAGCATGACATTGGCTCCTTAGTAGTAATGGAGTACGACAAGCTCGTAGGTATTCTGACTTTCCGCGAGGTGATTGCTGCATTGGCTAAACACCATGGCAAATTAGATGACCTTAAGGTTCAAAGCGTTATGAATGCCAAGCCGCTCACTTGCAATATGGAAACTGAGATTGATGAGGTTCGTCGGATGATGCTGGTTGAACATGCCCGCTATCTGCCAGTGATTGATCAAAAAATGTTGATGGGCGTGATTTCTTTCTATGATGTGGCCAAATCAGTAGTTGAGGCCCAGGACTTTGAGAACACGATGCTCAAGGCTTATATCCGCGATTGGCCAGAAGAGGCTGAAAAGGCACCCCCTTAAGCGGCCTAGCCTGATAGCCCTGACAAATGACATAATGTCGATATGTCAGGAAATACATTAGGCCTCCTTTTTACTGTCACCACTTTTGGTGAATCCCATGGTCCCGCGATCGGCGCTGTTGTTGACGGCTGCCCTCCGGGTATGTCTCTTTGCGAAGCAGATTTGCAGATTGATTTAGATCGCCGCAAGCCAGGAACTTCGCGTCATGTGACTCAGCGTCAAGAAGCCGATCGGGTTGAGATTCTGTCTGGCGTTTACGAGGGCAAAACAACTGGTGCGCCAATTGGTCTACTCATACGCAATACAGACCAACGTAGCCAAGATTACGGCAACATCCTGCAAACATTTAGACCTGGCCATGCTGACTACGCTTATCACTACAAGTATGGTTTGCGTGATCCTCGCGGTGGTGGCCGTTCTTCAGCAAGATTGACTGCGCCTGTCGTAGCTGCAGCGGCGATTGCCAAGAAGTGGCTCAAAGAGCAATATGGGACTGAGTTTTACGGCTACATGAGCCAGCTCGGTGAAATCGAAATTCCGTTTCAAGATGCGGCGCTCATTGAGAGCAACCCATTCTTTGCTGCCAATGCCGATATCGTTCCCCAGTTAGAGGCCTATATGGATGCGCTGCGCAAAGCAGGGGATTCTTGTGGTGCAAAGATTGAGGTGCGGGCGCGCAATGTTCCTATTGGATTGGGCGAACCTTTATTTGATAAGTTGGATGCGGATATTGCACATGCCATGATGGGCATTAATGCGGTCAAGGGTGTAGAGATTGGTGCTGGCTTTAAATCAGTGGCGCAACGTGGCAGTGAGCATGGTGATGAGCTTCATCCCGATGGTTTTGCTAGCAACCATAGTGGCGGCACCTTAGGCGGTATTAGCACCGGTCAAGATTTGCGCGTATCGATTGCTATCAAGCCAACCTCAAGCATCCTGAGTCCAAAACAGTCGGTTGATTTAGACGGTAAACCAATTACAGTGCAAACCAAAGGTCGTCATGACCCTTGTGTTGGTATTCGTGCAACCCCTATAGCTGAAGCGTTGCTAGCTTTAGTGTTGATTGATCATGCTTTGCGTCATCGTGCTCAGTGTGGTGATGTGAAGCATGCCATTCCGCCAATACCTGCAGCGCGTCCTGGTTCAGTAACAGATTAATTTAAGAAAAAGAAAATGACACCTTCAGTGCGTTGGGCCTTCGGGTCCTTTTTCTTTTTATATTTCGCTTACGTTGGCTTAGTTTCACCATACGCAAGCCTCTTTTTTCTCGATCGAGGTTTTAGCGTTATCGAGATCGCAGTCTTGATGTCCATGCTACAAATTACACGCATAGTCGGACCATTCTCATGGGGCTGGTTATCTGACTACCTATCTGATCGCATTGGCATTATTCGTTTCTGCGCTTGCTTAGCGGCAGTTACTTTCTTATGCATCTTTTTTCTCCAAAGTTATATTGCATTCTTTATTTGGATGTTTGTACTGCACACCATTCTTAGTAGCTTGATGCCCTTGGGTGAGTCAGCCACAGTACATGCCTTATTTAAAGATAATTCTTTTGATAAGCGTTATGGTCGTTTACGTTTATGGGGCTCAATCGGTTTTATCGCAATGGTCTTATTTGCTGGGGAGTTATTTCAGCGCAAAGGCATTGAGCTATATCCCATAGTTGGCGCAGTGATTCTGACCTTCTTGGCGCTGGTTACCTTTCGTTTGCATGAACCCAAAATGGAACGTCGCAAGATGGTCAAGGGGGAGCTCCTGATTGTTTTGTTTAATCCGGATGTGCGTTGGTTCTTGCTCTCCGGATTTTTTATGATCTTTGCACATGCGGCTTTGTATGTGTTCTATTCACTCTACCTAGCCAATCTGGGCTACGACAAATTCCAGATTGGTTTGTTCTGGGCGCTAGGCGTAGCGGCTGAAGTGATCTTCTTTTATTACCAAAGTAAAGTGCTAAGTCGATTGGATCCTGAAGTCGTTTTGCAAATTGCTTTTGGTATAGGCGTATTTCGATTTATCTTAATTGCATTTTTCCCTGTTACTTGGGTGCTGATTCTGGCTCAGCTCATGCATGCAGGTACATTTGGCGCCCACCATAGTGCAGCCACCAAGCTATTGCAACGCTGGTTTACTGGACCATTGCAAGCGCGAGGGCAGGCCTTAATGGCAACGGTATCTTATGGCCTGGGTGGAACGCTAGGTGGCTTGGTTGCGGGCTGGCTCTGGGAGGCTTCCCAGCCGCGCAATGTGTTTGTGATGGCTGCTTTAGCCTGCGGTCTAGCGGGTATGGCGATTGGGAAGCTACGTCCCCGTCGCTACCCAGCTAGATAATGAACGCGATTGCCTTTACATTGATCCGTAGTTAGGGCCACCACCACCTTCTGGGGTAATCCAAATAATGTTTTGGCTTGGATCCTTGATGTCACAAGTTTTGCAGTGGACACAGTTTTGCGAATTGATTTGCAACTGAGGCTGCCCATCTTTTTCTACGTATTCATAAACTCCAGCAGGGCAGTAACGTTGTTCTGGACCTGCATAAGTCTTGAGATTCAGGTTCACCGGTACTGATGTATCTTTTAAAGTGAGGTGAATTGGTTGATTCTCAGCATGATTCGTATTGGAAATAAATACGGATGAGAGTCGATCAAAAGTTATCTTGCCATCCGGCTTTGGGTAGTCAATCGGCTGATGCTGTGCTGCCGGCTCTAAGCATTCATGATCAGCATGCTTTAAATGAATAGTCCAAGGCATGTTGCCGCCCAGAAGCTTTTGCTCTAAACCAACCATCAGGGTTCCGAGATACAGTCCTTTAGACATCCATGGCTTAAAGTTGCGTGCTTGACTGAGCTCGGTATGTAGCCAGCTATTTTTAAAGGCGCTTGGATAGGCAGCCAATACATCAGCAGAGCGATTCTCAGCAAGCGCAGCTACCGCAGCTTCAGCGGCAAGCATGCCCGTCTTAATGGCCGCATGACTTCCTTTAATGCGTGATGCATTTAGGAAACCAGCATCACAACCAATCAATGCGCCGCCAGGGAAAACAGTCTTAGGTAAGCTATTTAAGCCGCCAGCTGTGAGTGCTCGAGCGCCGTAGGCAAGACGTTTGCCGCCTTCAAAGGTTTCGCGAATCTTTGGATGCAACTTATAGCGCTGAAATTCTTCAAAAGGAGAGAGGTAGGGGTTCTTATATGAAAGGCCTACTACCAGACCTACTGCAACTTTGTTATCGCCTAAGTGGTACAAGAATGAGCCGCCATAGGTATCGCTCTCTAAGGGCCAGCCTGCGGTATGAACTACCAATCCAGGCTTGCTCTTGGAGGGTTCTACTTCCCATAACTCTTTAATGCCAATACCGTAGCTTTGTGGGTCAACATCTTTATCTAAAGAAAACTTAGCAATCAGTTGTTTGCCTAAGTGACCGCGTGAACCCTCGGCGAACAGGGTGTACTTAGCACGCAACTCCATGCCGAGTTGAAATTGATCGGTAGGTTGACCATCTTTATCCAGACCCATTGCGCCAGTAATGACGCCACAAACTGCGCCTTGGTCGTTATATAGAATTTCTGCAGCTGGAAATCCAGGAAATATTTCAACGCCGAGATTCTCGGCTTGCTGACCAAGCCAGCGAGTCACATTAGCTAGGCTGACGATATAGTTACCCTCATTCTTAAAGCAATGGGGCAGCATCCAATTTGGAACTTGAAACGAATTCTCTTTTGTTAAAAATAAAAACTGGTCTTGAGTCACTTCAGTATCTAGTGGTGCACCCAGCTCCTTCCAGTTGGGGAACAGCTCAGTGAGAGCCTTAGGATCCATAACTGCGCCAGAAAGGATATGTGCGCCAATCTCCGATCCTTTTTCCAAAACGCAGACACTGATTTCTTTGCCTGATTCAGTTGCAAGCTGTTTTGCTTTAATCGCTGCGGATAGACCTGCTGGACCACCTCCGACGATGACTAGGTCATAGTCCATAGACTCTCTTGGTCCAAACTGTTCGAGTAATTCCTGGGCAGTCATTTCATTTCTCCGGCAGTACTTATCAATAGGGTGCTCAAGGGATTTTCAGCATTTTTAGTATTTCTACTGTTTCTGTAGCCTTAAATCACTCCTATAGTTTAGTTCTAAGCCATAAAAACCAGTTTGGTGCTCAATGCTAATGGGCTTGGGAGGTTAAAGCGTTATGATTACTTTTTTACCCTTTTTGGCAATATTAGGACGAATTTATGAATAAAACTTACCCATCAGCTGTCGATGCCCTGCGGGATATCTTGAAGGATGGCCAGAAGCTTGCTGTTGGCGGTTTTGGTTTATGTGGCATTCCTGAGGCCTTGATTCAAGCGGTGAAAGATCTTGGTGCGCAGAATCTGACGGCAATTGCTAATAACGCCGGGGTAGATGGTTTTGGTTTGGGTTTGCTACTGAACTCAAGACAAGTAAAAAAGATGGTTGCATCCTATGTGGGTGAGAACAAAGAATTTGAGCGTCAGTTTTTGGCTGGTGAACTTGAGTTGGAATTTACTCCGCAAGGAACCTTGGCAGAAAAGTTGCGCGCAGGTGGTTGCGGCATTCCTGCTTTCTATACCAAAACAGGTGTAGGTACATTAGTTGCCGAAGGTAAAGAAGAAAAAGAATTCGACGGTGAGCGCTACATCATGGAGCGTTCAATTGTTTCTGACATCTCTCTCGTGAAAGCGTGGAAGGCTGATAAGTCTGGTAACTTGGTTTATCGCTATACGGCACGTAACTTCAATCCAGTAGTCGCAATGGCTGGCAAGATCACCGTTGCCGAAGTGGAAGAGATTGTAGAGAACGGTGAATTGGATCCAGATGAGATTCACACACCAGGCATCTATGTGCATCGCTTAGTGCTCAACACTACGCCCGAGAAGCGTATTGAGCAACGCACTTTGTCTGCAGCCTGATCCCATACCCGCCATATAAAAACAGTACAGAATACTTAGGAAAATCGATATGCCTTGGAATAGAGATGAAATGGCGGCACGTGCCGCTAAAGAATTAAAGGATGGTTACTACGTCAATTTGGGTATTGGCATGCCAACCCTAGTGGCTAACCACGTTCCAGAAGGAATGGAAGTGTGGCTCCAGTCTGAAAATGGTTTATTGGGTATTGGACCGTTCCCAACCGAAGCAACAATTGATGCCGATTTAATTAATGCGGGCAAGCAAACCATTACTACTTTGCCAGGCTCTTCAATCTTTTCATCTGCGGATTCATTTGGAATGATTCGTGGTGGAAAAATTAACATTGCCATTTTGGGCGCAATGCAGGTGAGTGAACATGGCGACTTGGCTAATTGGATGATCCCGGGCAAGATGGTGAAGGGTATGGGCGGCGCCATGGATTTGGTCGCTGGTGTAAAGCATGTGGTTGTTCTGATGGAGCACGTTGCCAAGAAAAAAGATGGCACAGAAGAGATCAAGATCTTGCCTAAGTGCACATTGCCATTAACTGGTGTGGGTGTTATTAGCCGCATCATTACTGACCTTTGCGTGCTGGATATCACGCCTAAGGGCTTAAAGTTGGTAGAGTTGGCTCCTGGTGTGACTAAAGAAGAAGTGCTATCTAAAACAGGCGCTCCGGTAGATACAACGGGTTTCTAACCTTTTCGACTAGATAGTGAAATAATGGGGTCAATGACCCCATTTCTATTTCTAAAGAGTCTTTTATGAGTGCTGTAGATCATTCGCTTCATGCACACAAGCAGGGTGATGCTAAGCATTCCCACGCCAAGCAGGTATCCAATCAAAACCTTCTTCTCATTGCTTTAGTTCTGACTTTAGGTTTTTCTGGGGTTGAAGGTGCGGCAGCCTATTTTGCCAATTCCTTAGCTTTGATTTCTGATGCTGGTCATATGGTGACCGATGCAGCAGCCCTTGGTCTTGCATTACTGGCGCAAATTATTTCTCGTCGACCTCCATCACCTAAACATTCTTTTGGGTTCGGTAGGGCTGAAGCCCTAGCAGCATTTGTTAATAGCATTGCGATGTTGGCCCTAGTAGTCTGGATCATGGTGGAGGCTATTAGTCGCTTCTATGATCCACATAAGGTCGATGGCTTAACCGTTACTGTGGTTGCGGCCATTGGTCTGGTAATGAATATTGTTGTGGCTTGGGTGTTGTCGCGTGACAAGAAGAGCGTGAATACTCGTGCCGCATTGGTTCATGTGATGGGTGATCTATTGGGCTCTATTGCCGCCTTAATTGCTGGTGTGGTGATTCAGTTAACTGGCTGGATGCCGATTGATGCAATCCTCTCTATTTTGGTTTCGCTTCTGATCTTGAAGTCTACCGTTTCCATCTTGCGTGAGTCCTATCACTTCTTGATGGAGGGAGTGCCTTTGCATATTGATTACCTACAAGTGGGTAGCGACCTTAAAAAAGTTCCTGGTGTATTAGCTGTTCACGATTTACACGTCTGGGAAATGACACCTAGCTTCCCAGCCTTGATTGGCCATATTGAAATTGAAAATATTGCGGAGTGGCCAGACATTATGGCGCGCATCAATACGATGCTCCTAGATAAGCATGGTATTGATCATGTGACTCTGCAGCCAGAGGTGGCGGGGATGGTGGATGAGCATACTCACGATGAACACCTCAATGAAGAGGTTAAGAAGCCAAATGTGACTCATCATGGTGATACCTTCTACGTTACTTGCACCAGTCCTGACGGCCCACATCGTATGGCTTATCACGCCTGGGGCAATCCGAATAATCCTAAGGTATTAGTTTGCGTCCATGGCTTGACTCGCAGAGGTAGTGATTTCAAAACCCTTGCTGAGGCGATGAGTAACGACTACTACGTTGTCTGTCCTGATGTAGTCGGAAGAGGTGACTCTGATCGCTTGAAGAACCCAATGCTCTATGCCGTGCCTCAATACGTTGCAGATATGGCAAGTTTAATTAAGCAGCTTGGTGTTTCACAGGTGGATTGGTTTGGAACATCGATGGGCGGTCTGATTGGGATGGTCTATGCCTCAATGCCAAATAATCCGATTCGCCGCATGCTGATTAATGATGTGGGTCCACGGATTGAGCCTGAGGCAATTAAACGTTTAGGTTCGTACGTTGGCCAACCCTTTAGCTTTGCTAATCGCTCAGATGCTTTGCAGCGCCTTAATGAAATCTGCGCATCATTTGGTAGTCATACGCCAGAAGAGTGGGAAATTTATAACGGTCCAATGCTTATGCAAAAAGATGGGCTGTGGGTAATGCACTATGACCCAGATATATCTGTACCGTTTGCATCAGTCAATCCAATTATGGCTAAGGCTGGAGAGTTGGCGATGTGGCATGCCTTCAAACAAATTCACATACCCATGCTGATCGTGCGAGGTGGTGAATCGGATTTACTCTCAGCGAAAACAGTAGCGGAGATGTGTAAGGTTAATCCTTACATTCGGAGTATTGAAATACCAGGGGTAGGGCATGCACCTGCTTTTGTGAAGTCAGAACAAGTTGCTCTAGCAAAAGAATTCTTTAGTTAAGGATTTTAGTTACCCATGTCCAATGCTGGCAATGTCTCTGAGAACATCAAAATCATTGATGGCTGGTATGGCGAGCCTTCTGAAAAGCATGCTGCTGGCGTCCTAAGTATTCTCAAGCAGTTGCATCTTGATGAGGCTACGCTAACTGCCGCAAATAATATCGCGCGCACCCATGGCAAAGAAGCCCTCATCAAACTCATTGGAGAGGAGTCAGCTAGGCTTCTGATTGGATACCGCGGCCTAAGGCAGGCTCAAGCCAAACTAGTGCGCAATGATGGTGGTCTGAGTATTTCTGGGCAAGAGGAAATGCTCAGAAAAATGTTGCTCGCCTTTGGTGATGATTTACGCGTTGTTCTGATCTATCTTGCTTCTCGCTTGCAGACCTTGCGTTGGATTACCCAAGAAAAGATGGAGATGCCAAAAGCCTGGGCGCAAGAGATCCTCAATATAGATGCATCACTCGCTAATCGTCTTGGTATTTGGCAAATGAAATGGGAGATGGAGGACTTGGCGTTTCGAGTTCTATCTCCGGGGATCTATCGTGACATTGCCAAGATGTTGGATGGCAAGCGCATTGAACGTGAATCTTTTATTGAACAGATTGTCAGAAGACTCAAAGAAGAATTAGATTCCGCGCATATTCATGGTGAGGTTCAGGGTCGCCCAAAGCACATCTACAGTATTTGGAAAAAGATGCAGGGCAAGTCACTCGATTTTGCTAACCTCTATGACGTCAGAGCATTTAGAGTTTTAGTAGATGATGTGAAATCCTGCTACGCCATCTTAGGAATTGTGCATAACGTCTGGCAGCCCGTGCCACGTGAATTCGATGACTATATTGCAAGGCCCAAACCCAATGGCTACCAATCTTTGCATACCGTAGTGATGGATGAGCATGGCACTGCCTTTGAGATTCAGGTGCGCACCAATGAAATGCATCAACAGGCTGAGTATGGATTGGCTGCGCACTGGCGCTATAAAGAGGGCGCCTATGTCGGTGCGGCAACACCGCCAAAAAATAAATCCGCATCCAATAGCGCAAACACTCCAAACCCAAATCATCAAACTGGCACACATAGTGCAGCAGTAGCCTATGAGCGTCAGATTGCTTGGGCAAGGCAGCTGATCTCCTGGAAAGAAGATGCCTGGGAGCAATTGAAGCACCATGAAATTGATGACCATATTTATGTGCTAACTCCGCTCGGAAAAGTAATTTCATTGGAGAAGGGCTCTTCACCAATCGACTTTGCATATGCGGTTCATACCGATCTGGGTCACCGCTGCCGTGGTGCTCGGGTTGATGGCGCGATGGTGCCATTGGATACGCCACTGCAAAATGGCCAGACAATTGAAATCATTGCCGTGAAGCATGGTGGTCCCTCACGTGATTGGATAAGTCCTAATCGCAATTACTTGCGCTCACAGCGTGCCCGCACGCGTGTGCGGACTTGGTTTAATGCCTTGGATGATGAAGAGGCAGGAGCTAAGCCTGCTGATATCAAAACAGAGCAAAAGCCAGAGGCCAAGCCAATCGCACCAGCTCCAGAAATTATTCTTAAGCAAAGTACCCGCAAACATGGTCAAGCGGGTGATGTGTTGGTTGTTGGGGTAGATTCATTGCTGACCCAGTTAGCGCGTTGCTGCAGACCGGTTCCACCGGATGCAATCGCAGGTTTTGTAACTCAAGGCCGCGGCGTATCGATTCATCGCCGATCTTGCAAAACCTTTAGAGGTCTATTGGAGCGCGCCCCCGAGCGTGTCATACAGACTGCTTGGAATGAGCCTGGGACTGAAGCAACGACCGGAAATGATGCAAAGCGAGTGTTTCCTGCTGATTTAGCAGTAACTGGGCTAGACCGTCCTGAGCTTATGCGCGAGTTGTTTGAAATTCTGACTAGACAGGGCGTCCACGTCATAGACCTGCGTAAATCAGCCAAGAGGGGTCTCGCTCAAATCCTATTGACTGTGGAAATTAAAGACTCAGAAGCCTTACGTTTGGTTCAAAACAGTCTGGAAGAGGTCAAAGGGGTGACCCAGGTACGCCGCCGGTGATAAACTCTATGGCTATATAGGCTCGTAGCTCAGCTGGTTAGAGCACCACCTTGACATGGTGGGGGTCGTTGGTTCGAGTCCAATCGAGCCTACCAACGAATAAAGACCCAAAAGTGCGCGGTTGCCGAAAAGCTACCGCGCTTTCTTTTTGGTGGATGTTATGCAGTACATCAGTCAATGGACTGAATCTTAATAAGATGGGGTGGTCATGCTTGTAGTTACTCTGCCAGATGGATCTAAACGTGAGTTTGATGCTCCCGTTCGTGTGCTTGATGTCGCTCAAAGCATTGGAAGCGGTCTTGCCAAAGCTGCCCTTGGTGGCATTGTTGACGGCAAGATGGTTGATGCCAGTTTTGTTATCGACAAAGATAGTCGGCTGGCAATCATTACCGATAAAAGTCCAGAAGCTCTCGAGATTGTTCGTCACTCCACTGCGCACTTGCTGGCCTATGCCGTTAAAGAGCTCTTCCCAGAAGCACAAGTCACTATTGGCCCTGTAATCGAAAACGGTTTCTATTACGATTTCTCTTTCCATCGCGCATTCACGCCAGAGGACTTGGTAGCGATTGAAAAGAAAATGGCTGAGTTGGCTAAAAAAGATGAGCCAGTCATTCGTACAGTGATGCCTCGCGATGAAGCGGTAAAGTTTTTTAAAGACCAAGGCGAAAACTACAAAGCAGAAATTATTTCTAGTATTCCGCAGGGCGAGGATGTTTCTTTGTATGCCGAAGGTAAGTTCACTGACTTATGTCGTGGACCACACGTGCCATCTACCGGCAAGCTCAAGGTGTTCAAGCTTCTCAGCGTTGCTGGTGCTTACTGGCGTGGTGATAGTAAGAATGAGATGTTGCAGCGTATCTACGGCACAGCTTGGTTGAAAAAAGAAGATCAAGATGCCCATTTGCATATGCTCGAAGAGGCTGAGAAGCGCGACCACCGTCGCCTTGGTAAGTTCTTGGACTTATTTCACTTTCAACCTGAAGCGCCTGGTTTAATTTTCTGGCATCCAAAAGGCTGGTCGATTTGGCAAGAGGTTGAGCAGTACATGCGCCGCGTTTATCAACGCGAAGGCTACCAAGAAGTGAAGGCCCCACAAATTCTCGATCGTGGTCTTTGGGAAAAGTCTGGTCACTGGGACAACTACAAAGAAAACATGTTTACGACGGAGTCGGAGAATCGCGCTTATGCATTAAAGCCGATGAACTGCCCAGGACATGTTCAGATTTTTAACTCCGGCTTACATAGCTATCGTGAATTGCCATTGCGTTATGGCGAGTTCGGTCAGTGTCACCGCAATGAACCGTCAGGCGCATTACATGGCTTGATGCGCGTACGTGGCTTTACCCAAGATGATGGTCATATTTTCTGTACCGAAGATCAGATTCAGTCAGAAGTAGCCGCATTTGATAAGGCAGTTCGCGACGTCTACAAAGATTTTGGATTTACTGAGGTTGCCGTCAAGCTGGCCTTGCGTCCAGCTAAACGCGTTGGTGACGATGCTATTTGGGATAAAGCAGAGGCTGCCTTGCGTGGCGCCTTGACTGCTTCTGGCCAAGAATGGGAAGAATTGCCAGGCGAGGGCGCTTTTTACGGTCCGAAGATCGAGTACCACCTCAAGGACTCCATTGGACGTACTTGGCAGTGCGGCACGATTCAGGTCGATTTCTCGATGCCAGCCCGTTTAGGCGCCGAATACGTCACCGAAGAGAACACCCGCAAGGCGCCAGTTATGCTCCATAGGGCAATCGTGGGCTCTTTAGAGCGTTTTATTGGCATTTTGATCGAAAACCACGCTGGAAACATGCCGGTTTGGCTTGCCCCAACCCAGGCTGTAGTCCTCAATATCTCGGATAATTCCGCTGCATACGCACAAAAAGTCCAGCAATCTCTGAAAAAACAAGGGTTTAGAGTCGAATCGGATTTGCGGAATGAGAAAATTACGTATAAAATACGCGAGCACGCATTACAGAAGCTCCCATTTTTGTTAGTTGTAGGGGATAAAGAAGCAGAAAGTAATTCGGTGGCCGTTCGTGCCCGTGGCGGAGTGGATTTAGGTGTAATGCCTCTTGATGCCTTCGTTGCCCGACTCCAGCAGGATATTTCCCAGAAAGTCGGACCCGAGCCTAGCTAGGGGTGGAATGGTTTTTATTGTTTTTTTAAAGGAATTAAGAAGATCGCTACTGATAAATCGCAGCGCATAAACCGGGAGATTACTGCTCCTGAAGTGCGTCTGATTGGACTAGATGGAGAACCCATCGGTGTAGTTAAGTTGAGTGAAGCCTTGGCTTTAGCAGAAGAGAAAGAGACCGATTTGGTTGAAATTGCTCCGACAGCTGTGCCACCTGTAGTCCGCATCATGGACTTCGGCAAATTCAAGTACCAAGAAGCCAAACGTTTGCATGAAGCTAAGCTCAAGCAAAAAGTGATTCAGGTGAAGGAAGTTAAATTCCGTCCCGGCACAGATGATGGTGACTATGGTGTGAAGCTACGCAATCTAATCCGCTTTTTGGAAGATGGCGATAAGACAAAGATTACGCTGCGGTTTCGGGGTCGTGAAATGGCCCACCAAGAAATCGGAGTCAGAATGTTGGAGCGTTTGAAGTCAGACCTGATTGAGTACGGTCAAGTAGAACAGTTTCCAAAGATGGAAGGCCGCCAGATGGTGATGGTATTGGCTCCCATCCGTAAGGCTAAGTAATAAGCCAAATCGCAAGATTGGGTTTGTTGTTTAAGTAGGGAGGGGTCGCAAGACTCTGGTAGTTAGAAGTGCTTCTAGGTACAGGAAGCGTAACCGTCGGTTACCACCTAAGTTGCACATGCAGAAGAAGGGGTGCTTTATGCCCAAGATGAAGAGCAAGAGTAGCGCTAAAAAGCGCTTCACGGTTCGCGCAGGCGGAACGATCAAACGAGGTCAGGCTTTCAAACGCCACATCCTCACCAAGAAGACCACAAAGAACAAGCGTCATTTGCGTGGTTCCACAGAAGTTGCGAAGGCAGACGTTAAGTCAATTCGCTCCATGCTTCCATACGCTTAACCTCAGACTAGATTAGGAGAAATAAATGCCAAGAGTCAAACGTGGGGTTACAGCAAGAGCCCGTCATAAGAAAATCACCGATGCCGCAACAGGCTATCGTGGACGTCGTAAAAATGTATTCCGTATTGCTAAGCAAGCAGTTATGCGTGCTGGTCAATATGCATACCGTGACCGTCGCAACAAGAAACGTGTATTCCGCGCATTGTGGATTGCTCGTATCAACGCGGCAGTTCGTCAGCATGACATGACCTATAGCGTATTCATGAATGGTATGAAGAAAGCTGCGATCGAACTCGACCGCAAAGTGCTTTCCGATATGGCCATTGCTGACAAAGCGGCTTTCGCTGCTTTGGTTACTCGGATCAAATCCGTAGTAAGCGCTGCAGCTTAATTCTTAGTTTATTTAATAACTAAGCTGCAATGGTTTCTCTCGACCACATTGTCGAGGATGCTAAACGTGATTTCCTCGGAGCTGCCGATGCGGCAGCTCTAGAGGACGCGAAAGCCAAGTATCTCGGTAAGTCAGGTGTTCTCACTGAGCGTTTAAAAGCGCTTGGTGGAATGTCGCCTGATGAACGCAAGAGTGCTGGCGCCCAAATTAATCAAATCAAAACCCAAGTTGAAGCTGCATTACAAGAGCGTCGCCAAGCATTGGCTGATGCCCTATTGCTACAACGTCTTGCTGCGGAATCAATTGACGTCTCTTTGCCTGGCCGTGGTCAAGCAGTAGGTAGCTTGCATCCTGTGATGCGCACCTGGGAGCGTGTTGAAGAAATCTTCCGATCCATTGGTTTTGATGTAGCTGATGGCCCTGAAATTGAAACTGATTGGTTTAATTTCACCGCCTTAAATAGTCCCGAGAATCATCCTGCACGTTCAATGCAAGATACCTTCTATATTGATGGTAAAGATTCCAACGGAAAGCCTTTGTTATTGCGCACCCATACCAGCCCGATTCAGGTTCGCTATGCAAGTGAGCATGTGAAGAAATATGCGCATGCTGATGTAATGCCGCCAATTAAAGTGATTGCCCCAGGCAGAACATATCGTGTTGATAGTGATGCCACCCATTCACCGATGTTTCATCAGGTTGAGGGTTTGTGGATTGCAGAGAGCGTCTCCTTTGCTGATCTCAAGGGTGTTTACACCGACTTCTTAAGAACATTTTTTGAGACGAATGAATTACAAGTTCGTTTCCGTCCATCGTATTTCCCATTCACTGAGCCTTCAGCTGAAATCGATATGGCCTTTGGTAGCGGCAAGTTAGCTGGCCGTTGGTTGGAGATTTCTGGAGCAGGGCAGGTTCATCCAAATGTATTGCGCAATATGGGCATTGATCCAGAGCGCTATACCGGTTTTGCTTTTGGCTCTGGATTAGAGCGCTTGACGATGTTGCGCTACGGCGTAGATGATTTACGTCTTTTCTTTGAGAACGATCTCCGTTTCTTAGCGCAATTTCCAGCTTAATTTGCCAACCTTCTAATAGTAGATAGCGCATATGCAATTTTCTGAATCTTGGTTACGCCAATATGTAAATCCTTCGCTGGATAGCAATGCCTTAGGTCATGCAATGACTATGGCTGGCCTTGAGGTGGAAGAGCAGCATTCAGTAGCGCCCCCATTTACAAAGATTGTTGTTGCGCAAATCCTATCTGCTGAGCAGCATCCTGATGCAGACCGCTTGCGTGTTTGTAAGGTCGATGCTGGCACTGGCCAAGAATTGCAAATTGTTTGTGGTGCACCGAATGCACGTGCTGGAATCAAAATTCCTTGCGCTATGGTTGGCGCAGAATTGCCGCCAGCTGAAGCAGGTGGTAAGCCATTCATGATCAAAGTAGGTAAGTTGCGCGGTGTAGAAAGTCAGGGCATGTTGTGCTCTGGTCGCGAGCTTGGTTTGGGCGATGATCACGAAGGTATTTTGGAATTGCCTGCAGATGCACCAGTGGGTGAGGATATTCGTCAGTATTTAAATCTGGATGACCAGATTTTTGTTATTAAGTTAACGCCTAATAAAGCAGATTGCTTGTCTCTAATGGGTATGGCGCGTGAAGTATCCGCTATTACTGGCGCTGCATTGTGCGCACCCAAGTGGACCCCTGTTAATGTTTCTATACAAGACAAGCTCAACGTTACCGTTGAAAGCACAGATCTTTGCGGTCGTTTTGCTGGTCGCGTGATTCGTGGCGTTAATCCAAAAGCTAAAACACCAGATTGGATCATTCAACGACTTTGCAATGCGGGTCAAAGAAGCATTTCCCCTTTGGTGGATTTGTCTAACTATGTCATGTTGGAAATGGGGCAGCCAACCCATGTATTTGATATTGATAAATTGACTGGCGATATCTCTGTACGTTGGGCAAAGCCAGGCGAAACCCTTGAGCTTTTAAATGGACAGACGGTGACCTTGCAGGGCCCTGATTCTGCTGGTAAGTTGCAAGATGCTGGAGTAGTTGCGGATCAATCTGGTCCAGTAGCATTAGCCGGCATCATGGGTGGGAATCATTGTGCGGTAACGGACGACACAAAAAATATCTATGTTGAAGCTGCTTATTGGCAACCTTCGGCAATTCAGGGTCGTGCGCGTCGTTTTAATTTCAGTACAGATGCAGCGCATCGCTTTGAGCGTGGTGTTGATCCACAAAATGCAGCTAACTGTTTAGAGTATTTAACTGCCCTGATTGTTGAAGTCTGTGGTGGTCAAGTTGGCCCAATTGATGATCAAGTATTGGCTATCCCTGAGCGCAAGCCAGTAAAAATGCGTTTGGCTAGGGCGGAAAAGGTGATTGGCATCCCCCTCACTCAAGAAGTAGTTGCCGATGTATTTAAGCGCCTTGGTTTTGAATTCAAGCAAGAGGGTGGTGCGTTTGTTGTTACACCTCCGAGCTATCGCTTCGATATTGAAATTGAAGAAGATTTAATTGAAGAAGTCGCACGCATGTACGGCTTTGAAAATATTCCTGATGTGCCGCCTGTTTCTTCATTGAAGATGAGTGCTAAAGCTGAAGCAAAGCGTGGAGTGCATTTATTGCGCCAACGTTTAGCTCTGCAGGGATATCAAGAGGCGGTGAATTTTGGATTTACTGATCTTGAAAGCGAGCAACGCTTAGCTGCCGCTACTGAAAAAGATGTCATTGCCGTGCTCAATCCTATTGCTAGTCAGTATGGCGTGATGCGTAGCAATCTATGGGGCGGCTTACTGGGCAACCTCAAGTCAAGCCTGAATCGTGGTGCTGGCCGTGTACGTTTATTTGAAACCGGTCGCGTTTTCAAGCGTGATGCGAGCGTTCAAGAGGAGGCCGGTAAAGTAGCTGGTTTTCATCAGCCACAGCAACTTGGTGGTTTAGCGTATGGATCATTTGTCCCTGAGCAGTGGGCAAGCGCTGATCGTGCAGTTGACTTCTTCGATGTGAAAGGTGATCTGGAGCGCGTACTTGACCCATTACAGTTCACAACTGAGGCAGCAGTTCATCCTGCGCTGCATCCTGGTCGTAGTGCGCAAATTCAACTTGTAACTCCAGCTGGTAAGCAAAATATTGGCTGGATTGGTGAATTGCATCCTGGATTGCAGCAGGCATATGAGTTGCCTCAGGCTCCGGTGCTATTTGAAATGGATTTAGAAGCCATTCGTAATCTTGGTATTCCGCAGCCAGAAGAGTTGAGTAAATTCCCAGCCGTACAACGAGATTTAGCGGTGGTGGTGAAGCAGGCCGTTTCTGCGCAGACTTTGCTTGATGCAATGAATGCCAAAAAGCAGACTTTAGTAAAAGCGATTGAGCTCTTCGATGAGTTCAAGCCAAAGGCTGGCTCTAGCAGTATGGCTGATGATGAGAAGAGTTTGGCTTTCCGTGTCACCTTGCTTAATCCACAGGAAACCCTGCAGGATGCGCAAATTGAAGCGGTTATGACAGCTTTATTGTCAGCGCTTGAGAAAAATTGCGCGGCTCGTCTGCGCTAGGTTTAATATTAGTAAAAGACATTCCAAAGAGACTTCCGCCCATGAATGATTTAGTTAGCAACGATACCGTTACCAAGAATGAACTCTCGGAAGCCCTCTTTGATCAAGTTGGCCTGAATAAGCGTGAGGCCAAAGACATGATTGATGCTTTCTTTGATCGCATCGGACAGTCCCTAGAGACTGGTGTTGAGGTGAAGATTTCTGGATTCGGAAACTTCCAATTGCGCAATAAATCTGCTCGTCCTGGACGCAATCCAAAAACTGGCCAAATGATTCCAATTGCGGCACGTCGCGTTGTCACTTTTCATGCAAGTCAAAAACTCAAGGATGTAGTTGAGTCACATGCTAGAGAAAACAGCATTTGATGCTGGGTCGGTGCTGCTCAGTTCGCAGCTCCCCCCAATTCCCGCTAAGCGTTATTTCACTATTGGTGAGGTATCTGACCTGTGCGGCGTTCGCTCCCATGTACTGCGTTATTGGGAACAAGAGTTCTCTCAACTAAGCCCGCAAAAGCGTCGAGGCAATCGTCGCTACTATCAGCATCATGAAGTTGTCTTAATCCGCAAGATTAGGGCGCTTTTATATGAGGAAGGCTTCACAATCAGTGGCGCCAGAAATCGCCTTGATGAGGCTCGCGGTGAACTTCGCTTACGCGATGAATTGCAGGCTGTACTGCAAATTCTCTCTAAATAGTTACTGATACAATTTTGTTTCTCGTCGGGGCGTAGCGCAGCCTGGTAGCGTACATGCATGGGGTGCATGTGGTCGGAGGTTCAAATCCTCTCGCCCCGACCATCACTTCAATTTCAAATCTGCCATGACATCAAGCTCAAACAATACGACTTACTTTGGTTTAACTATTCCTTTTTTGGCTCACTTGGGAGTGGTTCCCGAATATGCTGAAGGTGGTAAATCACGCATTAGCCTGGTCATTAAGCCGGAGTTTGAGAATAGCTTTCACATCGCTCATGGTGGGGTTGTGATGACTTTGCTCGACTTTGCGATGGGGGCTGCGGCACGCAGCACGGTTGATCAGCCCCTTGGCGCTATGACAATTGATATGAGCGTGAGTTTTTTGCGTCCTAGCATTGGCAAAATTGCAGTGGAGGGCAGAGTCCTCAAGTCTGGAAAAACGATTAATTATTGTGAGGCAGTAGTTTTAAATGAGGCTGGTGAAGTTACTGCTAAATCTAGCGGTACATTTATGCTGAGAAGATAGATTTTAAATACCCATAATCAATATAGTATTTATAATTATTATGTTAGTTATTAAGCTATAAGCATCTTAAATGCCTTTTATGCAGCCTTTTAGGTAATATTTAAATATATATTCTGATTTATTAATATCTGTATATAATGTGCCTAAGGAATAACTCATTCTTTGTTATTCTAAAAAACTAATATTCGGAGAAATTAATACATGTCTTCTTATAAAGAACTCTTAGCCCAACGCGAATTGTTGGATAAACAGATTAAAGAAGCAGTTTTACGCGAAAAAGCGGATGGTATCGCCAAAGCTAAGCTCATTATTGAGCAGTACGATTTATCGGCTTCAGACTTATTTAGTCGTAAAGCTGGGGCACGCAGCTCTAGCGGCAAGGTTGCTCCTAAGTACCGCAATCCAGCAACTGGTGATACATGGACCGGTCGCGGCAAGGCTCCCAAATGGATTGAAGGTAGAGATCGTAGTAACTTTTTGATCTAAGACGCTGATTTAAATAGATTTAATTTTAAAAAAGGCTGCTCAGCATTGTCTGGGCAGCCTTTTTTCTTTCCTGGAATACTGGGCTATGAGCACTTTCTATTGAGTGCTTGGATGAATATAGGCTCCAGGAGTTCATGCCGATTCTTATCCCCGGGGGCATTTTCAAGCTCTGGATTGGTGGCAGGATAGCCAATAATTAAGGGATTTTGGTCAATTAAGCCCCTTTCAAGCTCCTCTTGGAGGAGTTCTGGGTATTGTGATCTGACGCTGACGGTGTTTTCATCTGCTAGACCCATAACCCCAGGATGCAAGCGTATAAATCCCTCATCTACTAAGATAGGAATACGCTGTGTGTCCTTGTTTTTACTCAGATAATGGATCAAATGAACCTGTTCCACTGGAGGTATGAGGGCATCAAGAAATATTAGATCTGGAGAAATGGAAACAGCCTTCATGAGACCCTCCAGGCTATCTACGGATACCTCCATATCCACCTTTAATTGCCAACATTGAATCGATTCAATTAATTCATGGCTATTTTCAGCCCTCCTGAATATCCCCATGGCAATACAGTTTTGAGTAGTTTTTTGGCGCATCGCTCTTTTGCGGCGTGCAAGTTGCTGATCAAGAGAGCTTGCCAAGATGCGACGGTGGCCCCCGCGAGTCTTCCATGCGATTAATTCACCTAATTCAACCATTTTCTGGACGGTGCCTAGCGATACTTGCAATACTTTGGCGCTTTGACGGGTGCTTAAATATTCCAAATCAGGGGTAATAGCTTTCATATATCCTTAATCTCATTAATTCATTTGAAGATTTAGAGAATACGAATCAAATCCCTGGGAATCTGTCAGGCCTGATTTAAATGAGGGTAGGAAAATTCTTATTCTGGGCTTAAATAGGCAAATACCCCAAAAAGCCCCAAAATCAGGGAAAGCCCTTTATGAATCAATGGGTAAACGTGTTAAATTAGCATCGTTGTAAGAGTATTCGCACAGATCAATTCGTAAAGCGGTTAAGCCGTAGAGCGAATGGTTTTAACCACAGTTTTTATTCGGGAAACCCGATGAAAGGTGAGCATCATGATGCAGGATCAAAGAGATAACTCCTATCTCTTCGGCGGAAACGCCCCCTACGTAGAGGAACTCTACGAATCCTACTTGCACGATCCAGCTTCTGTAGCTGATCACTGGCGAGATTATTTTGATAATGTGAAGCAAATTCCAGCGGTCGATGGTTCATCTAGAACTGATATTGCCCATGGACCTATTGTTGCTTCCTTTGCTGAGCGCGCGAAGCAAGGTCCTATTCGTACAGTGTCCGCTGATTCAGCCGACTCTGCCATGGGTCGTAAGCGTGTAGCTGTTCAGCAGTTAATTGCTGCGTACCGTAACGTCGGTAATCGTTGGGCAGATATTGATCCCTTAAAGCGCACAGAGCGTCCGGATATTCCTGAATTAGACCCAGCCTTCTATGGCTTTGGTGACGGCGATATGGATATCGTCTTTAACACCAGCAATACATTCTTCGGCAAGAACGAAATGACCTTGCGTGATTTATTGCAGGCCTTGCGTCAAACTTACTGTGGCACTTTAGGTGCTGAGTACATGTTTATTGCCGACCAAAAGATTAAGAAATGGTGGCAGGAGAAATTAGAATCCATCCGCTCAACTCCGCATTTCAATGTGGATCAAAAGCGCCAGATTCTCGATCGCGTTACAGCTGCCGAAGGTTTGGAGCGTTACCTCCAGGCCAAGTATGTTGGTCAAAAACGTTTCTCTCTGGAGGGTGGTGAAAGCTTCATCGCCTGTATGGATGAGTTGATCCGTGAGGCGGGCGCTAAAGGCGTTCAAGAAATCGTTATCGGTATGGCCCACCGTGGTCGTTTGAACGTGCTTGTAAATACTTTGGGCAAGATGCCTACGGATTTATTTGCCGAGTTTGAGCACAAAGGTCCAGAGACGCTGCCTGCTGGTGACGTGAAGTACCACCAAGGTTTCTCTAGCGATATTTCTACTCCAGCTGGCCCAGTGCATCTTTCTTTGGCGTTTAACCCATCTCACTTAGAAATTGTGAATCCAGTTGTAGAGGGTTCTGCACGTGCCCGTATGGAGCGTCGTGGCGATTTGCTGGGTGAGCAGGTAATGCCGGTATTAGTCCACGGTGATGCTGCGATTGCCGGTCAAGGCGTAATGCAAGAGACCCTAGCGATGGCGGAAGTTCGTGGCTACTCTACTGGCGGCACGATTCACATTGTGATCAATAACCAAATTGGTTTTACTACATCTGATCCACGCGATTTGCGTTCTAGTTTGTATTGCACCGACATCATGAAGGTGATTGATGCGCCGGTATTGCATGTGAACGGCGATGATCCTGAGGCTGTAGTGTTGGCAACCAAGTTAGCGGTTGAGTTCCGCAGTCAGTTCCATAAAGACGTTGCAATTGATATTGTTTGCTTCAGAAAACTAGGTCATAACGAGCAAGATACCCCTGCAATGACCCAGCCATTGATGTACAAAATCATTGCCGCTCATCCTGGTACACGTAAACATTATGCCGATAAGTTAGAGGCTCAAGGTGTGTTGCCTGCTGGTACTGGTGATTTGATGGTTAAAGAGTATCGCGCTGCAATGGACGCGGGCAAGCAAACTTCTGATCCCGTATTGAGCAACTTCAAAGGTAAGTTCGCTGTTGATTGGTCACCATTCTTAAATAAGAAGTGGACTGACGAAGCGGATACAGCTATTCCATTAACCGAGTGGAAGCGTTTAGCTGAAAAAATTTCTACTATCCCTGAAGACTTCAAGGCGCACCCATTGGTGGCTAAGGTTTATAACGACCGTGCAGCTATGGGTCGTGGCGAGACAAATATCGACTGGGGTATGGGTGAGCACATGGCTTTCGCATCCCTGGTGGCAAGTGGTTACCCAGTTCGCCTGTCTGGTGAGGATAGCGGTCGTGGAACCTTTACCCATCGTCACGCTGTACTGCATAACCAGAATCGTGAAAAGTGGGATACCGGTACTTATATTGCGCTTCAGCACGTTGCGAAGGATCAAGCTCCATTCCTGGTGATTGACTCTATCTTGTCAGAAGAGGCTGTGCTTGGTTTTGAGTATGGCTATGCTGCAGCTGAGCCAAACACCTTGACTATTTGGGAAGCTCAGTTTGGTGACTTTGCCAATGGCGCACAAGTAGTTATTGACCAATTTATCGCTTCAGGCGAAGTGAAGTGGGGTCGCGCAAACGGCCTGGTCATGATGTTGCCTCATGGTTACGAAGGTCAAGGTCCAGAGCATTCATCTGCACGTTTAGAGCGCTTCATGCAACTATGTGCCGACACCAATATGCAAGTGATTCAGCCAACGACTGCAGCACAGATCTTCCACGTATTGCGTCGCCAGATGATTCGTCAGTTCCGCAAACCGCTGATCTTGATGACACCAAAATCATTGTTGCGTAATAAAGAGGCTGCTTCACCATTGACCGAGTTCACTAAGGGTGGTTTCCAAACCATTCTTCCAGAGCGCGATGACAGTATCGATGGCAAGAAGGTGACTCGCTTAGTTATGTGTTCCGGTAAGGTGTATTACGACCTAGCCAAAACACGTACCGAGAAAAAACTTGAAGATGTGGCGATTATTCGCTTGGAGCAGCTCTATCCGTTCCCACATAAAGCATTGACTGCTGAGTTGAAGAAGTATCCGAATCTGCAAGAGGTTGTGTGGTGTCAGGATGAACCGCAAAACCAAGGAGCCTGGTTCTTTGTTCAGCACAATATTTTGGAGAACATGTCTGAAGGTATGAAGTTGGGATATGCGGGTCGTCCAGCATCAGCTTCACCAGCATGTGGATATGCCCATCTCCATCAAGAACAACAGAAGTCTCTCCTTACAGCAGCATTCGCAAAACTAAAGGGTTATGTCATTACGAAGTAATCGTAGACGTCACTCAATATACAAACACTAAATAGGATTAATCATGGCTATTTTTGAAGTTAAAGTTCCCCAACTCTCCGAGTCAGTAGCAGAAGCTACTTTGTTGCAATGGAAAAAGAAAGTCGGCGATGCAGTCGGTCAAGACGAGATATTGATTGAAATTGAAACTGACAAAGTGGTGTTAGAAGTGCCAGCCCCATCTGCTGGCGTACTTACAGAGATCGTAGTTGCTGACGGCGGCACTGTTGTTGCTGAGCAGTTGATTGCAAAGATTGATAGCACTGCTGTTGCTTCTGCTGCCCCTGCGGCTGCAGCTGCACCGGCACCCGTAGCAGCTCCTGTGGCCGCTCCAGCTAAAGCTGCTCCTGCAGCAAAATCATCTGGCGCTGCTGCTGCACCTTCAGCTGCAAAAATCCTCGCAGAGAAAAATATCGATGCTGGTCAAGTTGCTGGTTCTGGACGTGATGGCCGTATTACTAAAGGCGATGCATTAAATGCTTCTGTCGGCGGTGCAAAATCTGCTGCTTTGCCAAGCGCGCCGATCCCAATGGGAGATCGTCCAGAAGAACGTGTGCCAATGAGCCGCTTGCGTGCTCGTATTGCTGAGCGTTTGCTTGAGTCCCAAGCAAACAATGCCATCTTGACTACTTTCAATGAAGTCAACATGGCTCCAGTCATTGCGATGCGTAATAAGTACAAAGATCAGTTTGAAAAAGTCCATGGTGTGAAATTAGGCTTCATGTCTTTCTTTGTTAAAGCTGCTACTCATGCTTTGAAGAAATTCCCATTGTTAAATGCATCCGTTGATGGCAATGACATCGTGTACCACGGCTACTTTGATATTGGTATTGCGGTAAGTTCACCACGCGGCTTGGTAGTTCCAATTCTGCGTGACGTTGATCAAATGAACTTGGCTGATATTGAGAAGAAGATTGCTGAGTTTGGTGTTAAGGCGCGCGAAGGTAAGTTGTCTTTAGAAGACTTAACTGGCGGTACATTCTCCATCTCTAACGGTGGCGTATTTGGCTCTATGCTTTCTACTCCAATTATTAATCCTCCACAGTCTGCAATCTTGGGTATTCATGCAACTAAAGAGCGTGCAGTGGTTGAGAATGGTCAAATCGTGATTCGTCCAATTAACTACTTAGCATTGTCTTATGACCATCGCATCATTGACGGTCGTGAAGCAGTTCTTGGCTTGGTTGCCATGAAGGATGCCTTGGAAGATCCTTCACGTCTCCTCCTTGATTTGTAAGAGGGAAGAACATGAGCCAATCATTTGACGTATTAGTAATCGGCGGTGGCCCTGGTGGCTACATCGCCGCAATTCGTGCAGCCCAGTTGGGTTTTAAAGTTGCCTGTGCTGAGTCGAACACTTATGACGATCCAAAAGGTGAGCCACGCTTAGGCGGGACTTGCTTGAACGTCGGTTGTATTCCTTCCAAAGCTTTGCTTGCCTCTTCTGAAGAGTTTGAGAAGATTAGTCATCACGTTGCTGACCACGGTATCACCGTAGGATCAGTGAAGTTAGACTCCGGCAAGATGATCGCTCGTAAAGATGCGATTGTGACGAAGATGACTGCCGGTATTCAGTTCTTGTTCCGTAAAAATAAAATTACTTTGTTAAAAGGCCATGCGTCATTTGAAGGCAAGGGCGCCGATGGTTACCAGGTCAAGATCGACGGTAAAGACAAAGAGGTGGTTACTGCTAAAAACGTGATTATTGCTACTGGCTCTAAAGCACGTCACTTGCCGGGCATTCCTGTCGATAACGTATTGATTAGCGATAACGAAGGTGGCCTGAAGTTTGACTCCATTCCTAAGAAGCTAGGTGTAATCGGTGCTGGTGTAATTGGCTTAGAGCTGGGTTCTGTGTGGCGTCGTGTTGGTTCTGATGTGACTATTCTTGAAGCGCTCCCAACTTTCTTGGGTGCTTGCGATCAAGGGATTGCAAAAGAAGCTCACAAGATCTTCACCAAGCAAGGCCTCAAAATCAATATGGGCGTCAAGATTGGTGAAGTTAAGGCTGACAAAAAAGGTGTTGTTGTTAATTACACCGATAGCGAAGGTAAGGCTCAAAAATTAGAGTGCGACCGTTTAATCGTTTCTGTTGGTCGCGTTCCGAACACTGAAAAATTAGGCCTTGATAAGATTGGTCTCAAAGTGGATGAGCGTGGCTTCATTCCAATTGATGATCACACTTGTGCAACAGCTGCGCCTGGCGTTTATGCCGTGGGTGACGTAGTACGTGGACCGATGTTGGCCCATAAAGCGGAAGATGAAGGCGTGCTAGTTGCTGAAACTATTGCTGGTCAAAAACCACATATCGACTACAACTGCATCCCTTGGGTAATTTATACCGATCCTGAAATTGCATGGGTTGGTAAAACTGAAGAGCAGCTCAAGCAGGCTGGCATTGCTTATAAGGCTGGTCAGTTCCCATTTGCAGCTAACGGTCGCGCACTAGGTATGGATCGTGCCGATGGATTTGTCAAAGTGTTAGCCGATGAAAAAACTGATGAAATCCTGGGTGTTCATATCATTGGGCCAAATGCTTCCGACTTAATTGCTGAAGCAGCCGTAGCAATGGAATTCAAAGCAGCAGCAGAAGATATTGCTCGTATCTGTCATCCACATCCAAGTCTATCGGAAGTGGTTCGCGAAGCAGCATTGGCGACGGATAAACGCGCATTAAACATGTAATTGAAAGCGTTAGAGTATTACCATCAAGAGTTAAAGGCGCGCGGGTATCAAAGTGATCCCGCGCAGCTTGCTGCCATTGAGCGCTTACAGCGCTGTGAAGACGAGTGGATTGCTTATAAAGAAATCCGCAGTAATGGCTTAAAAAAGAAACTTTTCAAACCAAAGCTACCCCGTGGTGTTTATTTATGGGGTGGGGTAGGTCGCGGCAAATCTTTTTTGATGGACTGTTTCTTTGCAGCATCGCCACTAGAAAAAAAGATTCGTATTCATTTTCATGAGTTCATGCGAGAGGTGCATCGCGAGCTTCATGAGCTCTCTGGTATGGCCGATCCACTGGATGAGCTTTCCAAAAGAATCGCCAAACGGTATCGACTCATTTGTTTTGATGAGTTCCATATCAATGACATTGCAGATGCGATGATTCTGTATCGCTTGCTGAGCGCGCTCTTCGAAGATCGTGTCCAGTTTGTGATGACTTCAAATTATCAGCCAAGTCAGCTTTATCCTAATGGCTTGCATCGCGATCGTTTATTGCCGGCAATCAAATTGTTAGAAGAGCAGCTTGATGTTTTGAACGTTGATGCTGGTAATGACTATCGCCGAGTGCAGATGGCTCAAGTTGAGGCGTACCTTACGCCAGTGAATGCAGAAACTCATGCTGTGTTGATGCAAATGTTTCAAACCTTAATTGGCAATCAGAAGGAAACAGTTCGCCCTGTATTACGTATTGAGTCTCGTGAGTTGAGACCTTTGCATATGGCCGAAGGGGTGGTGTGGTTTGACTTCCAAACGCTATGCTGTGGCCCAAGGTCGCAAAACGACTATTTGGAGATTGCCAAGCAGTTTCATACGGTGATTTTGTCTGGCGTGCCTTACATGCCGCCTAGAATGACCAATGAAGCCCGTCGCTTTATTTGGTTAATTGATGTCTTGTACGACCATAAAATCAAGCTAATCATCTCTGCAGAGGTCCCAGCAGTCGATTTGTACACAGAAGGTCAAATTACCAGCGAGTTCTCTAGAACCGTTTCTCGCTTGATCGAAATGCAGTCTCGTGATTACCTGGATGCGCCTCGCCGGGTAATTGACACCAGCTTGACCTAAAATAAGGTCATGACCAGTAATTCCAGCCTAAACGCAGACTTACATTGCCATTCCGTTATTTCCGATGGAACCTTAACGCCTGAGCAGTTGGCTGAACGCGCCTATGCAAATGGCGTTCGTTTATGGGCTTTAACTGATCACGATGAATTGGGTGGCCAGGAGAGGGCGCAAGTTGCTGCAAGTTCGCTTGGAATGGACTACCTTCCTGGCGTTGAGATTTCAGTAACCTGGATGGGTCAAACCATTCATATTGTTGGCTTAGGAATTGATGCTGCTCATGCAGGAATTTTGGAGGGCTTGCGACTGACTCGCGAGGGTCGCGGTAATCGCGCTAAGCAGATGGCCGAACAGTTATTAAAGGCGGGCATACCAGGCGCTTATGAAGGCGCACTGCAGTTTGCCGGCAATCAAGAGCTTATTTCTCGCACGCATTTCGCACGCTTTCTGGTTGAGCAGGGCGTATGTCGCGATACCGATCAAGTCTTTAAAAACTATTTAGTAGAAGATAAGCCGGGCTATGTTCCTCACCTCTGGGCAACGTTGGATGATGCGGTTGCGTGGATCAAGGGTGCCGGTGGTGCCGCGGTGATTGCACACCCGGGGCGTTACAAGCTCAGCGCCATGCAGATGGATGAGCTCTATAAGCACTTCAAAGAAATCGGCGGCATGGCGATTGAGGTGATTACTGGCAGCCATAGCCCAAATCAATATCAAACCTATGGCAAGATTGCCCAGCATTATGGATTTTTAGCCTCCAGAGGTTCTGATTTTCATGATCCAGAAGAGAGTTACATTGATCTTGGTACGTTGCCGCATTTGCCGGATCATTTAACCCCCGTATGGTCACTATTTCACTAATCGTTTCTCCTATTTGCTTAACTAGTTTTATTTACCTTTAAAGAATAAAGATCAAGATGTTTGCAGAACGCGTTCTCTCTGGCATGCGACCAACTGGTAGCTTGCACCTCGGCCACTACCATGGCGTTTTAAAGAATTGGGTTCGCTTGCAGTCCGAGTATCCCTGCTACTTTTTTGTAGCAGACTGGCATGCTTTAACGACTCATTATGAAACCC
This sequence comes from Polynucleobacter sp. es-MAR-4, assembly GCF_018882055.1. Lineage (GTDB taxonomy): Bacteria > Pseudomonadota > Gammaproteobacteria > Burkholderiales > Burkholderiaceae > Polynucleobacter. Next base: position 211,151 of record NZ_JACVPF010000001.1, read on the forward strand.
CGGATGTTATTGAGCAGTCCGTCTGGGATATGGTGATTGACTGGTTGGCTTGTGGTGTTGATCCAAACCAAGCCACCTTATTTATTCAGAGTAAGGTGCCTGAGCATGCAGAGCTTTTCTTATTGCTATCCATGGGCACACCTTTAGGTTGGTTGGAGCGTGTTCCAACCTATAAAGATCAGATCGAAAAACTCAAAGAAAAAGATTTGCAGACCTACGGTTTCTTGGGCTATCCCTTGTTACAGGCTGCCGATATATTGATGTATCGCGCACAATTTGTTCCGGTGGGTGAAGATCAGGTACCTCACGTGGAGATGACGCGTGAAGTAGCGCGTCGCTTTAATTACCTTTATGGTCGTGAACCTGGCTTTGAAGAGAAAGCACTTGAGGCGGTTAAAAAATTAGGTAGTAAGCGCGCGAAGATGTACGCTGAATTGCGTGTAGCTTTTCAGGAGCGAGGTGATGATGAGGCGCTAGAGGAAGCCAAGGCTTTGCTGCAAGAGGCGCAAAGCCTCTCAATGGCCGATCGCGAAAGATTGTTTGGTTTCCTAGAAGGTGCTCGCAAAATTATTCTTCCAGAGCCACAAGCTTTGCTGACAACTGCATCACGTATGCCTGGTATTGATGGTCAGAAGATGTCTAAATCCTATGGCAATACGATTAGTATTCGTGAAAAACCTGAAGAAGTGATTCGTTCGATCCGTACGATGCCAACGGATCCGGCGCGAGTGCGTAGAACTGATCCAGGTGATCCTGCGCGTTGTCCTGTATGGCAGTTACATACCGTGTATTCAAATGAAGAGACCAAGTCTTGGGTTCAAAAAGAATGTCAGTCAGCAGGCATAGGTTGCTTAGAGTGTAAGCAGCCTGTGATCGACGCTATTCTTGCAGAGCAGCAGCCAATGTTCGAGCGGGCCCAAAAGTATCTAGACGACCCCAGCTTATTGCGCTCCATCATTGCGGACGGCTCTGATAAAGCCCGTAAAGTGGCTCAAGAAACCATGCGTGAGGTCCGCGAGTCTATGGGCTTGGCGTACGACTGAGGCCTGAGCTTGATTGCAAGTCATGATGTGATTGCCGATGCCTCACCTTGGGTTAGGCGTTTTGCACCCGCTATTTCACCAGATGGAATGGTCTTGGATTTGGCCTGTGGTGCTGGCAGGCACACTGCCTTACTGAAATCGCTTGGTCTTACTGTATTGGCTGTTGATCGCGATATTTCAGCAATGAATTCATTGCAAGGTGCTACGGTTCAGGCCCAGGAGTTGGAGCTCGAAGGTTCTGATTGGCCTTTGCTAGGCAGGCAATTTTCTGGAATTGTGGTGACTAATTACCTATATCGCCCATTTTTGGATGAATTGCCCAAAATGCTAGGAGAGGGCGGAGTGCTCATCTACGAAACCTTTGCTGATGGGAATGCCCAATTTGGCAAACCCTCAAACCCCAATTTCTTGCTAAAGCCAGGGGAATTGCTTGCTTTGGCAGCGCGTTCTGGCCTGAAAGTGATTGCCTATGAGGATATTTACCTTGATCACCCTAAACCAGCTGTAGTTCAGCGGATTTGTGCCGTAAAAGGGCATTTAAAAGGGTGCATTCCGTTACAATTTGCTAGTTAACATTCAGATAATTCAGACGCATTCAGTGACTAATACAACACAATCTAAAGTCAGTAAAAAGCCTATCGCTGGCAGTATGCCCGCCATCGTGACGCCGATGTTGGATGATGGAAGTTTGGACTTTCCGGCTTTACGCTCCTTATTAGATTGGCATGTTGCAGAAGGTTCTGATGGCATTGTCATTGTTGGCACGAGCGGTGAATCTCCTACGGTTTCCGTTGAAGAGCATTGCGAGTTGATAAAAGTCACTGTTGATCATATTGCTGGACGTATTCCAGTTATCGCAGGTACAGGCGGTAATTCAACTACGGAAGCAATTGAGCTAACCCAGTTTGCGAAATCTGTTGGAGCTGATGCCAGTCTCCAAGTAGTACCTTATTACAACAAACCAACTCAAGAGGGCATGTACGCCCACTTTAAGAAAATTGCAGAGTCAGTCGATCTGCCTGTCATTCTTTATAACGTTCCAGGTAGAACGGTTGCGGACCTTGCTGGCGAAACTACAGTTCGCCTTGCTGCAGTCCCTGGAATTATTGGTATTAAAGATGCGACCGGTAGCATTGAGCGCGGCACTTTGTTATTGGCTGATCTTAAGCGTGCGGGACATGAAGATTTTTCTGTATTTTCTGGTGATGATCTGAGCGCGGCAATGCTGATGCTCATGGGTGGTAAAGGCAATATTTCCGTTACCGCTAATATCGCACCACGTTTGATGCACGAGTTGTGTCAGGCAGCAATGTCGGATGACGTTGTTAAGATGCGCGCAATTCAATATCAATTACTGGCTGTTCATAAGGCCATGTTTACTGAGGCAAATCCGATTCCTGTGAAATGGGCCCTACATGAAATGGGTAAAGTCACCGCCGGAATTCGTTTACCTTTAACCCCTTTAAGTGTTGCTTTGCGTGAACCTTTGAAGACTGCTATGAAACAGGCTGGCTTACTATGATGAATTTGATGCAACTCTTGCGCCAACATTGCGCAACTCTTTTAATCCTGTCTTTAACAAGCATTGCTTTGCTTGGCTGTAAATCTGTAGGTACAAGTGACACAGTTGATTACAAGTCTGCTGGCGCAGTGCGTGGACCTAATTTGTCCTATCCACCAGACCTCATCACAGCACAGGCTGATCGTCGCTATATCGTGCAGGATGGTTCTGCGACCATGTCTGAATACAATGCTGCAGTGAAAAAATCAGTACAGACTCGCAAGAATGTCATGACTGGTATCCCTGGTATGCGCATTGCTCGCGATGGCGAGCGTCGTTGGTTGGTTGTAGAAAAGCCTGCCACCGAGCTATACCCACAAATTAAAGATTTCTGGCAAGAGAATGGTTTCTTGTTGGTGATCGACTCGCCATCAACTGGAATTATGGAAACGGATTGGGCAGAGAATCGCGCCAAGATTTCACAAGACTTTATTCGTAACTTTGTTGGTGGCGTTTTGGATTCTGTGTATGACACCGGTGAGCGTGACAAGTACAAAACTCGCCTTGAAGTGAGCAAGCCTGGCGAAACTGAGGTTTACATTACACAACGTGGTGCCATCGAAAAATGTACAACCGATGGATCTGGTGCTTGTATATCTACTATTTGGACTGCACGTCCAAGTGATCCTGAACTTGAAGCAGCATTCTTGGCGCGCCTGATGGAGCGTTTGGGTATGACTCAGGAAATGGCTAAGGCCCAAGTTGCCGCACCATTGGGTCCTAAAACACCGAAGGCGAAATTGGTTCAAGAGGGTGTGAATACTGCCTATATCGAAATGTCTGCAGGCTTTGATCGCGCTTGGCGTGACACTGGCCTTGCTTTAGATCGCTCTAACTTTACAGTTGAAGATCGCAACCGTACCAATGGCATCTACTATGTGCGCTACGTCAATCCTAAGGACTTAGGTGATACCAAGGGATTCTTCTCAAACCTCTTTAGTAGTAAGGATGACTCCAGCCTGAAGGCTAAGAAATACCTCGTAGTGGTTAAATCAACGGGAGATAATTCTGCGAACATCTATGTTCAAAATGCAGATGGTAAGCCAGAAAATACTGCAGCCGGTTTACAGCTCTTAACTTTGCTTACGGAGCAAATGGCTAGATAAGTGCGGAGCTAGAAAATTCTGGACATTAAAAAAGCCGCTTTTCAGCGGCTTTTTTTCTTCAAGGAGAAGATTACTTCTTAGCGTCAGCAGCTGGAGCAGCAGGAGCAGCTGGAGCAGCAGCAGGAGCGTCAGCAGCAGGAGCAGCAGCAGGAGCAGCTGGAGCAGCTTCTACAGGTTTTGCTTCTTCTTTTTTACCGCAAGCGGCCAAAGCGATTGCCAACATTGCTACAAGTGCGAGTGACTTCTTCATTTGTAATTTCCTCTTAAAAAATTATCATTAATAACCGGTTATTAATACCTGAAAAGTACAGGGTAAGCCCTTAGGTACTTTCCAGAAATCATTATAGCCATCTCTGCATTGGAGGCTAAAAAACCAGCCAGCCAGCTTCAAAAGCCTCAAAAAGGCTATTATTTGACCCAATTTTGCCTATTTTCCCCTTGAATTGCTTCTTTGCGGCAAGTGAGCGCCAAGCCAGCTGTATTGGTCTGGCCTGACTATTGCTCACCTCTTCGCCGTTACAGTAAATCCGGTCACCTAAGGCTAGCAATCGCGTTTGCGGGTGTGGTCTCAGGGATTCCTTCTGAAGACGCTGTTGGAATTCCTCCGGTGACACATCATTTGATGCGCCATCAAAATAGGCCTGGGGTTTTGGTTCGCTTAGATAGGCAGCAATGCCGGGAAGAAATGTTTCTACGCGATCTAGTTTTAAACCTTTTAATTTTTGTGTCACCTGCTGAATAATCTCGTCTGGCAGTTGTTCTGCACAGGCTGTTGCTCTTTGCTGTGGATCGGCAAAACGCTGATCCAGTTCGGGAATATCTTCAAGCGATTCGGCCAAGCGCCATAAGCCTTCTTGCAAGATTTCTTTATAACTTTGAGCCCTAAACCCAACCGACCAAGTCTGGCAGCCTGCATCTAAGGCAACGCCATCATGAGCTACATGAGGTGGAAGGTAAAGCATATCGCCTGGCTCCAAAACCCATTCCTGCTCGACCTTAAAGTTTTTTAGGATCTTCAAGGGCAGATTGGGATTTAAACTCAAATCTCGCTGCTCAGATATGCGCCAACGTCTACGGCCTGACATCTGTATTAAAAACACATCGTATGAATCAAAGTGTGGACCTACGCCACCGCCAGGTCCGGCGATGCTAATCATCAGATCATCTAAACGTGCATCTGGTATGAAGCGAAACCAAGAAAGAATTTTTGCTGCGGCAGGATGGCGTGCCTCCATACCTTGAAGAAGTAGCGTCCAATCGGGTGACTCAAGTGGAGGGATCGATTTCTTTTTGAATGGACCGTCCGCAAAGGACCAGGGCTTAGCTTGAATTAATCTGGATTCAACGACGTCATTGCCTGCAATTTTAAATAACTCTTCAGCTGATATTGCACTGCCCAAGGGTTCACCTAGTTGCTTAGCAAGCTCAAATGCAGGGATAGCCCCACGCACTAAAAGTGGTTTTTTATGCCAGTAGGCTTTCATGAACTCTTGGGGGCTATTGCCCCCTAGAAGCGCCCATGGCTGATCTAGCGGAAGGTTTTTGGGCGCCCGAGGAGGATCGTAGGGCTTGCTCAAGTAAAATGCAGTCATATAAGTAAAAAGCTATTTAAAACACAATGTTGAATGAATTACGCATGAAGATCGAAAAAAATACCGTTGTATCCCTGCGCTACAAATTAACTGATGCGCAAAACAATATTATCGAGGAACCGGATTCTCCGATGGTATACCTGCACGGGGGATATGAGGGTACTTTTCCTAAGATTGAAACCTTATTGGACGGTCAAGATATTGGCTATGAGGCTAGCATTCAACTTGAGCCGAGCGAGGCATTTGGTGAGTACGATCCTGAGTTGCTCAAGATTGAACCCCGCGCACGTTTCCCAGAGCCTTTAGAAGTTGGTATGCAGTTTGAGGGCGTGCCTGATGCTGAAGAAGAGGGTGATTCTGGTGATGCAGACGATGAGCCTCTGATTTATACCGTGACCGATGTTGCTGATAGTCAAGTGGTCTTAGATGGTAATCATCCTTTGGCTGGCATGGCTCTTCGTTTCTGGGTGCAGGTGGAAGATATTCGTGCTGCTACCGATGAAGAGATTGAGAATCGCCATCCTGAAGGTGGGGAAGCCTTTGCATTTGGAATGCCTGACGATTCTGATGACGGCGATGATGAGTTCACTGCTAGCATTGCCAATCCGAGTGGCCCAACACCAACTCTGCATTAAGACTAAAACTATTCTTTAAGCCATTCTTTCAGTGCGCCAAGGTCACGCTTGGTGTCACTTGATTCGCTGGCATTAGCTGCCGGTGTGTTGCTCAATTTAGCGATGACTTTTTCGAGAGCTGCAATTTTGGCTTCTTGCTCAAGCGTGGCATCAATCAAACCCTTCAATGCCATAGACACCGGATCATCTACATTCGGCGTTACGCCATACGCAGAGAAGTATTCCTTGGCTTTGCTATCGGGCGCACTCGCTTGAGGTAGATCTGGATGTAGGATGCGCGCAGGAATTCCTACTGCAGTTGCCCCAGCAGGAATTTCTTTGAGGACCACAGCATTAGATCCAACGCGTGCGCCATCACCTACGGTAAAGCCTCCAAGAACTTTAGCCCCAGCACTAATGACAACGCCTTTACCTAAAGTGGGGTGACGCTTCACGCCTTTGTATAAAGAAGTTCCACCTAGAGTAACTCCTTGATAGATAGTGCAGTCATCGCCAATTTCAGTAGTTTCTCCGATAACGATACCCAAGCCATGATCTAAAAAAACACGGCGGCCAATTTTTGCTCCTGGGTGAATTTCAATGCCAGTAATAAAGCGTGCCAGCATTGATAGGAGTCGTGCAATCCACTTTAGACCCAGGTTCCATAGACCATGAGATGCTCGATGAATCCATACGGCATGTAAACCTGGATAGCAGGTAATGACCTCTAGGCGATTTCTAGCGGCAGGGTCACGAACAATGATGGAGTCGACTTGGTCGAAAAGCGAATTAAACATAGGGTGATTTTAACGGGTAAAGGCTGAATTTATTTTCTCAAGAGCATCTGTTTAGCAATGCCACGCAGAAGATCGATTTCTTCCTTGTGAAGGCGTGTTCGCGCAAATAGGGCTTGTAAGCGAGGCATGAGTTTCTTGGGGTTGGCTGGATCCAGGTAGCCGATGGCCTCTAAACCTTCACGCCAGTGCTCCAGCATGGCAGCAACCGCAGCAGGATCTGCATAGTCAACCTGCTCGGCACTCGTGTCTAAAGGTGAAGATCCCAAATCTTCAGCTAAGGTCTCTCTGAGTGTGAAGGCGCAAACCATCATGGCTTGAGCGAGATTCAAGGACGGATACACGGGATTTGCATCTAGCCATACCCGATGCGTACATAGCGACAAATGGTGATTATCTAGGCCAGTCCGCTCAGGGCCAAACAAGAGCGCAACCCGCTGATTACCGGCAATGGCAGCTTGAATCAGAGGCCGGGCATCCTGCCAATTGATGGCCGGAGGCCCGAATTCACGATCGCGACTAGTTAAGCCCAAGACTAGAGCGCAGTCTTGAACGGCAGACTCTAGGGAAGTGGATTCCTGGCTGGATTCCAGGATATCGCTGGCACCGCTAGCTAATGCAATGGCCTCAGGCGCCTGAGCAACCCCTGAAATCTTTGGTGAAATCAGGCGGAGATCACTAAACCCCATGGTTTTGAGAGCACGAGCAGCCGAACCCACATTTCCGGGGTGACTGGTTTCAACTAAAACCCAGCGTAATAACTGTGCCTGAGCGGTATTCATATTGAAAAGGTTTCTTTAGGGGCTTGGGAGTTCAAATGGGCAATCGTTTAGAATCAGGGTGTTAGCTCCTTATTGTCATGCAGTTTGCAATCTGGTGAGCTTGTTCTTATTTAATTTGTCCATCAAAACTATGCATCCCATGTTAAATGTGGCCGTTAAGGCTGCCCGTCGTGCCGGAACCGTGATTAATAGAGCTTCTCTGAATTTAGAGCGGCTTCAGGTTGACCGCAAGCAACATAATGATTTTGTTACCGAGGTGGACAGACAGGCTGAAGCGGCCATTATTGAGACGCTCAGCGAGGCTTATCCAACGCACGGATTTTTGGCTGAAGAGACTGGTGCTCAAAATACCGACGCTGAAAACGTATGGATTATTGATCCCTTGGATGGCACAACAAACTTTATTCATGGTTTTCCGCAATATGCAGTTTCGATTGCATTGTCAGTTAATGGCATTACTCAGCAAGCTGTTGTGTATGACCCAACTCGCGACGAACTCTTTACTGCCACACGTGGTGCGGGTGCCTATTTAGACCGCCGGCGTTTGCGTGTTGCCACTCAAGATCGTTTAGCCAATTCTTTACTCGGAACCGGTTTTCCTTATCGCGAAGATCAGGATCTAGAAAAGTATTTAAAAATCTTTGCAGACATGTCACGAAATTGTGCTGGTCTGCGTCGCCCTGGTGCTGCATCTTTGGACTTGGCTTATGTTGCCGCTGGTCGTTACGATGGATTCTTTGAGAGCGATCTTAGGCCATGGGATATGGCTGCAGGCGCCTTGTTGATCACTGAAGCAGGTGGACTTATTGGCAACTACCGCGGTGAAGAAGGTTTCTTGCAAAGTGGTGAAGTGATGTGTGCAAACCCGCGTATCTTTGCTCAGATGGTGCAGTGCCTATCTAAATACTCTACCTGCTAAATTTAGCAGGTGAATTAAGTCTTACTTAATTAGATCGGCGTAATGCACGCCGTCTTGATTAATGAGTAGCGCACTCGCGCGTGGTCGCCCACTTTCTGGGTGATCTAAATCCCAGTCCGATAAGACCCAGCGTTGCCATTCTTGATCTTGCAGATGTTCTTGATGGTACTTGGGAAGGTGGGTATGACCATGAATCAAGCGATTGCTATCTTGATCCCTTAGTACAGCTGCGCACGCTGCCAAGGTGACGTTGGTTTTGACTTGCGTCTCTGCAATAGAAGCTTGAATTGCACGTTGATATTGCACGCCACTATTGCTACGCAGAGAGTTTGCAATGGAGCGCCGCCAATTTAACGGCAATCTCAAGAAGAGTTTTTGGATCCATTGTTTACGCACCCAACCGCGAAAAACTTGATAGCCAATATCTGCCGTGCAAAGCGAGTCGCCATGACAAAGCACATATTCTGAGCTAGCAATATTGATCTTGCTTGGATCGAGCATGAGAGTCATGCCCGTCTTACTTAAGAAATGTTTTCCAACTAAAAAGTCACGATTACCGTGAAGGTAATAGGTTTTTACTTTAGTGGAGAGTGTTGCGAGCGCATGTTTCACTTCTTGGTGAAATGGAGAGTGTAGGGCGGCATCATCTCCAACCCAATACTCAAATAAGTCTCCCAAAATAAATACGGCCTCAACCTTGGGAGCGTCCTTTTCACAAAAATCAAAGAATCGTTGCGCCGTCAACGGCATTGACGGCGTGAGATGCAAGTCAGAAATGAGCAGCGCGCTCGCGTATTGCGGAATCATTCCTCGAGAACGCTCGCCTTTTCAATAACAACATCTTCTGCAGGAACATCTTGATGAAATCCAGCATTACCAGTTTTTACTTTGCGAATGACATCGACAACATCAAGTCCGTCAGTGACTTTGCCAAAAACAGCATAACCCCATCCCTGTGCATTTGGAGCGGTATGGTTTAAGAAATCATTGTCATTCACGTTAATAAAAAATTGTGCTGTTGCAGAGTGTGGATCGCTAGTGCGAGCCATAGCTACCGTGCCACGTTCGTTCTTCAGACCATTGTTTGCTTCATTCTCAATTTGGGCGCCAGAAGATTTTTCTTTTAGGCCGGCGGTCATACCTCCACCTTGAATCATGAAGTTATCAATCACGCGATGAAAGATGGTGCCATCGTAGTGGCCGCTTTTCACATACTGCAAGAAATTGGCAACGGTCTTCGGTGCTTTTGCAGCATCCAATGTGAGGGTGATGTCGCCCTTATTTGTTTTGAGTAGAACTTTAGCCATGATGAATTCACTTTCGATGGTTAGTGGGTAAAAATGCTAGAAAAATTATTTTGAGTCTAGTGTTGCTGGGGTCGCGGGCGCTACTGGTGCAACCCCCTTTTTGACTGGCTTTAGGATCTCCATTAGTGCTTTTGCACGATTGGTGTATTGACGCTGATTCAAGGCGGCATCTTTGGCTGCATTGTCATAGGACTGAGTTGCAAGTCGAATGTAGACTTCACCTAAGTTGGCGGAGGCAATCGTATAGCTAGGACGCAATTTCAAAGCGAGCTCTAAATAGTCTCTTGCTTCAATCCAGTGACCTTGATTAGCTGCTAGTGCGGCTAGGTTGTTGTAAGGCTCAGGTAGCTCTGGAAATTGCTGGGTAATCTCAACTAAAGTCTTTTTGGCCGCTTCCCACTGACGCATTTCGATCTGCATGCGTGCTTTTACGTAGCGGAGTTGGACATTACCCGGCGTTTTCTTAAGTTGCTGATTAATCTGATCGATGGCTTCAGGATATTTCTTGGCCTTCACAAGCTTTTCGATATCTGACGGAATCCCATTTTTAGTCACTGGATCCGGTTCAATAATTAAAAAGGAAAGAAATGGAACTGCTACCGAGTCTGAGAGTTCGGCATTAAATTGGTCATATCCAGCATCATTGCCGGCAAGTCTCGGGGGATCATTGGGGCCATAAGATCCTAGGTAGGGCGCTTGAACGCCTTGAGAAGCAGTGGGGGCGCTATTTAGTGCCTTGATTTCGGCATCTGCCAGCTGTTGTCCAGGGGTGCTACAGCCCGCAAGCAGTGAAATGGCAAAAATAGTGCTCAAGCCACCCATATAGGCTGGACGGAGTGAAAAAAGGTTAGCTGGCATAGGGGGTGGGGTGAAAAACGGGCTCATTCGATATACTCAGCGCTCAGTCTAACAAATTGGCGCTACTTGCCCACCTTTATAGCCCCTATGCTGCAAATCTATAACACTCTCAGTCGCTCTAAGCAGGCCTTTAAACCCATCGAGCCAGGCAAGGTGAAGATGTACGTCTGCGGAATGACGGTCTATGACTTTTGCCATATTGGGCATGCCAGGGTGATGATTGTCTTTGATATGGTGGTTCGCTGGTTGCGAGCCAGTGGCTACGAGGTAGTTTACGTTCGCAATATCACCGATATTGATGACAAGATCATCAATCGTGCGGTTGAAAATGGTGAACCTATTTCGGTATTGACCCAGCGTTTTATTGATGCGATGCATGCCGACTCTGACGAGTTGGGTCTAATGCATCCAGATCATGAACCTCGCGCTACAGATTACATCGCGCAAATGCAGGGCATGATTGGTCGCTTGATTGAAAAAGAGTTGGCCTATCAAGGTGAAGATGGCGATGTCAATTTTGCGGTTCGCTTGTTCCCTGAGTATGGCCGTCTCTCCGGTAAATCTTTAGATGAATTGAATGCCGGTGAACGTGTCGCCGTTGGTGGTGGTAAACGTGACCCATTAGATTTCGTTTTGTGGAAGAGTGCTAAGGCGGAAGAGCCATCTGACACGCGTTGGAAATCTCCTTGGGGTGAAGGTCGCCCTGGATGGCACATTGAATGTTCTGCCATGTCCTGTGATTTGTTGGGCGAACATTTTGATATCCATGGTGGTGGCGCTGATCTGCAATTTCCTCACCATGAGAATGAGATTGCGCAGAGCGAGGGCGCTCTATATGGTCAAGACCATAAAGCTAGCGACCAACCGTTTGTAAATTATTGGATGCATAACGGGCATATTCGGGTCAATGAAGAGAAGATGTCCAAGTCATTGGGTAATTTTTTCTTAATCCGTGATGTGCTGAACAATTTTGATCCTGAGGTTCTGCGTTTCTTTATGTTGCGCGCTCACTATCGCAGCCCGATCAATTACAGCGATGCCCAGCTTGAGGAAGCGCGCTCAGGCTTGGTTCGTCTTTACACAGCATTGGCCCAGGCACCACTGAGCAATCATGCTGTAGACCCACAGTCTCCATGGGCTAAGCGTTTTACCGATGCCATGAATGATGACTTTAATACGCCTGAGGCTATTGCGGCATTATTTGATTTAGCAAGCGAAGTGAATCGCGCTCAGAGCCAAGAGAAAGTGGAGTTAGCTAGCACGCTCAAGGGATTGGCTGGAATTCTTAACTTCTTACAGCGTGACCCAACAGTATTTTTGCAAGCGGGATCTCGAGGTAATGATGTCGGTTTATCTCCTGCTGATATTGAAGAGCAGATTGCCGCACGAGTGGCTGCAAAGCAAGCTAAAGATTTTGCTAAGGCAGATTTAATTCGTACAACTTTATTAGAGCAGGGCGTAGTCTTGGAAGACAAGCCTGGTGGTCTTACAGAATGGCGTAGAACTTAATTGCAGATGATTTATTTTGAGTAAAGCCGCAGAACAAGCTGTTGTCGAAGAGCTTGCCCCTGAGTATTGGGAGCAAGCTTGTGCCGAGTTGATGAAGCATGATCGCATTCTAAAAAAATTGATTCCAAAACATGGTTCAGTTTTTTTGAGAACGCGCGGAGATGCATTCACAACATTGGCCAGATCAATTGTTGGCCAACAAATTTCCGTGGCGGCAGCACAGTCAGTTTGGAATAGGGTATTACTCTGCGCCAAAAACAAAGTAAATCCTAAAAATATCCTCGCTTTAAGTGTTGATGAATTGCGCGGAGCTGGTTTATCGGGTCGTAAGGTGGAGTACATCCGTGATTTAGCCGAACACTTCAATTCCGGCCGTTTGCATGCGAATCAGTGGAAAGGCATGGAAGATGAGGTCATCATCAAAGAATTGTGTGAAATTCGGGGTATTGGCCGCTGGACCGCTGAAATGTTCCTGATTTTCAACATGGTGAGACCCAATATCCTCCCTTTAGATGATGCGGGCCTAATTAAGGCCATTTCCTTGAATTACTTCAGCGGAGAGCCTGTCAGCAGGCATGAGGCCCGTGAAGTGGCAGCAAATTGGGCCCCTTGGCGCACTGTAGCCACCTGGTATATGTGGAGAAGTCTCGACCCCATCCCCGTTGAATATTAAAATCAAGCTATGAAAACGACTTTCCTGGATTTTGAGCAGTCAATCGCTGAACTAGAGTCAAAGATTGAAGAGCTGCAATTTGTACAAGATGAATCATCAGTAGACATCTCTGATGAGATTAAAACGCTGAGCGAAAAAAGTCAGCAGCTGACTAAAGACATCTATGCCAACTTAAGCCCTTGGCAGGTTTCGCAAGTGGCGCGTCATCCACAGCGTCCTTACACCTTAGATTATGTCGGTGCATTGTTTACGGATTTCCATGAGCTTCATGGCGATCGTAATTTTGCGGATGATCAATCGATTATTACTGGCTTAGCTCGTTTTGAGAATCAGCCTTGCGTAGTGATTGGGCATCAAAAAGGCCGTGATACCAAAGAGCGCGCCTTAAGAAACTTTGGTATGAGTCGCCCTGAGGGTTATCGTAAAGCGAAGCGTGTCATGCGTTTGGCTGAAAAATTTAAGTTACCCGTATTTACTTTCGTAGATACACCAGGGGCTTTCCCAGGTATTGATGCGGAAGAGCGTAATCAGTCTGAGGCAATTGGTCATAACCTCTATGTCCAAGCTGAATTAGAGGTACCCATCATCGCCACCATTATTGGTGAAGGTGGTTCTGGCGGTGCGCTTGCAATTGCGATGGGTGATGTGGTGTTGATGTTGCAGAACTCTACATACTCTGTGATTTCACCTGAAGGCTGCGCGTCTATTCTTTGGAAGACTGCTGATAAAGCGCCTGAAGCTGCCGAGCAATTAGGTTTGACTGCACAACGTTTAAAGGCAATTGGCTTGATTGATAAGATCGTCGCCGAACCGACTGGTGGTGCACATCGTGATTACGACACCATGATGAACAACATGCGCAAAGCTTTGACTGAGTCTCTTAAGACCTTCGATGGCATGAAAGTGGATGCGCTTCTTGAGCGTCGCCATGAACGCTTAATGAGTTATGGCAAGTTCAAGGAAATCGAAGCCAAGTCCTAAGGCAGCCTCTCAAGTAGCCACAAAAGCAGCCAAGCGTATTGGTCTTGCCCTCAGTGGCGGGCTTGATTCGGTTGTGCTGCTCGATACCGTTTGCAAAGCGGTTCAAGCAAACTCCAGCAAAGAGTCTACAGAGCTTTGGGTCTTTCACATTCATCATGGATTGCAAAAGCCGGCCGACCAATGGCTAGAGTTTTGCGAGAAGCTAGCCAAAAAATACCCTGTGCATTTTGATTTTCGTCTTTTGCATTTTGCGGATCAATCACAGGGCAATATTGAAGCTCTAGCAAGGGCAGAGCGTTACGATGCTCTCACGGATTTATGTGTTGAGCATGGCATTGAAGATCTGCTGCTGGCCCACCATCAAAATGACCAAGCCGAAACCGTGCTCTTACAACTCTTAAGGGGTTCAGGTGTAGCTGGCCTATCTGGCATGCCACTGAATCGTTCGAAGTTGAAAGCAGACCAGTCGATTACGCTCTGGCGCCCACTACTGAATCAAAGTAGGGCAGAGTTAGAGGCCTACGCTAAAGAGCACAAACTCAAGTGGGTAGAAGATCCCAGTAATCAAAATACGCGCTATCGACGCAATGCTATTCGCAAAGAAATTATTCCAAAGCTAGAGAAAATTCAGCCTGGAGCAGTTGCCAACTTAGCTCGCAGTGCAGATTTATTAGCCCAATCCCAAGTGCTGCTTGATCGTTTAGCTGGTCAAGATGGAAAAAACATTCTGCTAGGTAACGATTTAAAGCTAGCGCCTCTATTGGTTCTCGCTAAGTCAGATAAATCAGCCGCAAATAACTTACTGCGTTATTGGCTGAAGTTAAATGGTCTCGCAATGCCATCCCAAGAGCGCCTTGAGTCATGGTGGAAAGATCTCATGGCTGTAAAAATGGATTCCAGCTTGGAGTGGCAGCATGACGGGGTGAGTATTTATCTTTGGCGTGGCGTCTTGCAGGTTGCTAATCGCAAAACTGGGCAGTGGGTCTTTCAGGCCATTCCTGTGCGGAGTAAGTTGCTTGGCTTGCCTGCTGACTGGATCGCTGAAGTTCAAGCACAAGGCTTTGTTGAAGAGAGGCAGCGCCAAGGAGCAGAAAAGATCCAAATCAAGGCGAATACGCCACGTAAAAGCCTGAAGAACCTGTTCCAGGAGTCCGGTACGCCACCATGGGAGCGGCAGACCCCACTGCTGTATATCAAGGGCCAGCTGGTAGCGGTAGCGGGAGTAGGGGTGAGTTACCCTCATTTGGTGTCTGCCGGCAAGCGGGTGCTCCCTGTATGGCTTGAGTAGCCATAAAACCCTGTAAAATAAGCCCCTTTTAGACCCTAGGGAATGTAATTCCCTGTTAATAGACAATACGACGGTTTTTATGGCTCTTATCGTTCATAAGTATGGTGGCACCTCAATGGGCTCTGTGGAGCGCATTCAGAATGTTGCTAAACGCGTTGCTAAGTGGATGCGTGCCGGTCACCAGGTAGTTGTGGTGCCCTCAGCTATGTCTGGCGAAACCAATCGCTTGCTTGGTTTGGCTAAAGACATCAATCCAGATGCAAATCCACGCGAACTGGATCAAATCGCCTCTACGGGTGAGCAGGTCAGCTCTGGCTTATTGGCCCTGGCATTGCTGCGCGAGGGCATTGATGCAGTTAGTTATGCTGGTTGGCAAGTGACAGTCCACACAGATTCTTCATTTACTAAAGCGCGTATTAAGAGTATTGATGACAAGAAAATTCTTGCTGATCTCAATGCAGGACGCGCTGTAGTGGTAACTGGTTTCCAGGGCGTTGATCCGAATGGCAACATCACCACATTGGGTCGAGGCGGCTCTGATACATCAGCTGTTGCGATGGCTGCAGCCCTTAAGGCTGATGAGTGCTTGATCTATACCGACGTAGATGGCGTGTATACGACCGATCCCCGCGTTTGTGAAGATGCCCGTCGCTTAGACAAAATTACCTTTGAAGAAATGCTTGAAATGGCAAGTCTTGGCTCTAAGGTATTGCAGATTCGCTCAGTCGAGTTTGCTGGTAAGTACAAAGTTAAAACCCGTGTTCTGTCATCGCTGACAGATCCGTTGATGCCCCTTGATCAAGAGATGAAGTCGGGCACCTTGATTACATTTGAAGAGGACAGCACTATGGAAGCCGCAGTTATTTCCGGCATCGCCTTCGCGCGTGATGAAGCCAAAATTACCGTTCTTGGCGTTCCCGATCGCCCAGGAATTGCTTATCAGATCTTAGGTCCGATTGCGGATGCGAATATTGATGTTGACATCATTATTCAGAATCAATCGTTTGAAGGTAAGACAGACTTTACTTTTACAGTTCCACGTGCCGACTATCAAAAGGCTCTGGACTTGCTCAAGAACAACGTTCAAGCCCACATCGAAGCTAAAGAAATCACTGGTGATCCAAAGGTTTCTAAGGTATCCGTAGTGGGTGTTGGCATGCGCTCCCATGTGGGTGTTGCTAGCAAAATGTTCCGCACATTATCGGAAGAGGGTATTAATATCTTGATGATCTCTACCAGCGAAATCAAGATCTCAGTAGTCATTGATGAAAAATACATGGAGCTGGCTGTACGTGCCCTCCATAAGGCTTTCGAGCTGGATCAGAAGTAAAAACAAGCAGTAAATGCTTTAAAACCGCAGTAAAACCCCGCAGCTAACGGAATCCGTTAAACTGTGGGTCGTTGTAAAGGCATCAAGCAGGGAGACGTGGCCGAGCTGGTCGAAGGCACTCCCCTGCTAAGGGAGCATCGGGGCTAAAACTCTGATCGGAGGTTCGAATCCTCTCGTCTCCGCCAAAATCCTTGTGATTTAACTGCTTGAGCCGGCACGACAAATAACTAAGCCCCTTCACCGGGGCTTTTTTATTTCCCGCTCATCAATTCCTGATGGCAATACTCATAACCATTCCCTAGAAGCACGCACTTTTCATTCATTTGGACGCAATCTTTGCAAATGTAAATATTTATTACTAAAGTTCACAACTTCACAACTTCTGTGGTATAGTACTTCTAAAGGAGGTGAAATGAGAAGAGCGATACCAAAAACACATCAAGCTTTAGATTGGATAGGGAAGGGAATGACCGCAGCTCAAGCCGCTAGAAAGATGGAAATTTCAGAATCTAGCGTCTACGCCGCCTTAAGAAAAACAAAAGCAAAAGATTCAGGTTGTTGTCCAACGTGTGGTCACAAATTAAGGAAATAAGATGAAAAAAACTCTATTAGCTGTTGCCTCAATCTCCGTAGCTGCATTTGCATATGCAAATACCTCATCTGATTCTTCTGAATTGGTAAGCCAGCAATGCAAGATTTCAGCTGAAGCAGTTTCCACATTGAAGGGTTTGCGCTATGGGAATACTTCCATACGCAAGGATGTAGCAGGGTTGATTAATTTAAATCTCAAAGTACAAGAGAATAAAGATGCTGCGCAAATGACCTTAAACCGCATGGTTGATGATCAGGTAAATACAGCATCTGCTTTGGAAGCAAAGTATTGCTCTTAATGCTGTAATGAATGGGTTGTTACCCAATCATCTTTAAAGGCCTTTGATGACCCATTCATTTGAGTGCCCAGAATGTGGCAACCCCAGGGGAATGCTTGGGGAATGTCGTCAGTGCGGAAGTGAGGAGCTTCCTATTCCGCATAGCGACACGATGGTATTGAATTTGAAGTTTGATGGACCAACTGCTGAAGAGGCTTTGGATCGATTGACTATTGCATTGCGCCGCGCATCAGAGGTCGGAATTAAAGCCATGATCCTGATCCATGGGTATGGAGCTAGCGGTGAGGGCGGGAGAATTAAGTGGGCCGTGCACGATGCCCTCGAAAATAACTATTTCTCAGACCGAGTTGATGAATATCATTTTGGTGAGCAAACTGCCTTTGGTAGCGAGGCCTATCATGCACTATTGCGAAGAAGGCCAGGTCTGAAGGCCTATCTTAAGCACTTCAAGGAAGGTAATGCAGGTATGACGGTATTAATACTGTGATCTCTGTTCAGAATTGCTTAGAATGGTCTCATTAATCTTTTTATTTGCTATCAGCTAGGAGCGGCAATGACTGCTAAAAAATCAACTACGACACATGAAGAGACTCAGATTAATTCTGAAAACTTGATTGGCGACTTCAAGGCCTTGATGGCGGACGCCGAAGATCTGATTAAGGCAACTGCAAGTCACGAGGATGGCCCACTGAGTGCAATTCGTTCAAAAGCTTTGGATACCCTTAACAGCGCAAAAGAAAGTCTTTCATCTGTCGAGGGCACTGTAACTGAAAAGGCAAAAGTTGTAGCTGAGCGTGCCGATGAGTTCGTGCACCGCAATCCTTGGGAGGCGGTAGGCGTTGCCGCCGGTCTAGGCCTCTTGATTGGTCTTTTCATTCGTCGTCGCTAGGCATCTATGTCCCAAGAAAATCTTTTATCTTCTCTTAAGAATCTCGTCTCCACTGGTGCTTCTATAGCTCAAACGCGTTTGGAGTTGATATCTACGGATGTTCAGATTGCTCGTACTCAGTTTCTGAGTTTGCTGGTTATGATCATCTTTACATTATTTTTCTTATTTTTTGGCTTAGTAATGCTGGCCTTGCTGATTGTGATTTATAGCTGGGAGACTGATCGCGTTTTGGCCCTGAGCTTATTGACAAGTGGGTTCTTAGCGGTAGGCTGTATTTTGGCTTTGCTAGTGTTACGTTCTCTGAAGACCATGCCTAGATTGTTTGAGGCAACTATTACTGAATTATCCAAAGACCGCCAGGAGCTTGCGAAGCGATGAGTCGAAAATTGGCGGAGCTTGAGGCTAGGCAGAAAGTCCTCCAGGAGCGCGCAGCGCAAGAACGCGCAGACTTTGCTTTGCATTTTGAACCGATAGAAAAGCCGCTATCTTGGGCCGACAAGGGTATCGATGCCTTTCATTTTGTAAAGAGCACCCCGATACTTTGGACCAGTGCATTTGCTGTACTAGCGCATTACAAGCCTAAGCTGGCCAGTAAAGTTCTGGCCGTGGGTTGGGGCACTGTAAAGCTGCTCAAAGGTGCCAAGAATCTTATTTAGGCTATCAGTACTGTTTTATTGATAATTCCTTGTTGACTCAGAATTTCCCCGCCATTTAAACCCGCAATTTCTAGTAATGTAAGGGCGCCTGCTACCTCAAAGCCAGCCTTCTTTAGCAATTGACTTGCTGCAATAATGGTTCCCCCGGTGGCGAGGACATCATCCACAATTAAAACGCGTGCACCTGCTGGCAGGGTGGACTGCTGAATTTCTAAAGAGTCAGAACCGTACTCCAGGCCATAGGATTCTCGATGGCTAGCCAGGGGTAGCTTGTTAGGTTTTCGGGCCAACGCGAGGCCTTTATGGGCCTGATACGCTAGTGCAGCTCCGAAGATAAAACCGCGGGATTCAATGCCTAGAATATGGCTGTACTCAAATTGCTGGGCAAAAGCCTCTAGCTGCAGCGTAGCGTTCTTCAGTGCGGCTGGATGGGCCAAGAGGGGGGATATATCCCTAAAGAGAATTCCAGGCTTGGGAAAATCCGGGACTCCGGGTAGATAATCTAATAAATTCATTATTGGCTGACATGAAAACACAATTACTCATTATTACCGCACTAGAGTCTGAGTTGGATAAAAGCGCTTTACCAACGGGCGTTGACATTGTGTATTCAGGGGTTGGCAAAATCAATGCAACAGCTGCAAGCCTTCGGGCCATTCATGAATATGAGCCAAAGCGAATTGTGAACTTTGGAACTGTCGGAAAAATTAACTCTGCCCTAGAGGGATTGCTGGAGATCGGAAAAGTGATCCAGCGAGACATGATGACGGTACCTCTAGCTCCACGAGGTCAAACCCCATTTTGCTCAAAACCATCCCAATATCTCTCTCTTGGCGGCGAGCATACTTGCGGTACTGGCGATAGTTTCGTCACGGCTCACGATCCTTGGTTAATATCCGAGGGCATTGATGTGGTCGATATGGAGTTATTTGCTATTGCCAATATTGCCTATCAATTTAATATTCCATGGCAATCATTTAAATATGTGAGCGATGATGCTAATGCCGACTCCGGCAATGAATGGAAGCATCGAGTCAATCATGGTCAAGAGCTCTATCTAGAAAAGCTCAAAGAGCTGATGAGTGCTTAGTCAGAACTAAAGTACAACCCAATAAATAGTCCATAGATGAATGCTCAAAAGCCTTGGCTAAAGAACTATCTTGAAGGCGTTCCTCACGAGATCGATTTAGTAGGTCATGCATCGATCATTGAGTTGCTAGAGGAATCTTTTAGCAAGTACCCTGAACGTATTGCTATAGAGTCGATGGGACATGTAATCAGTTACCGTCAGCTTGATATTCTGTCGAAAGACTTTGCGGCCTATTTACAAACTTTAGGCCTAGAGCCGGGATCGCGAATCGGCATCATGTTTCCCAATGTGCCTCAATACTGTATTGCAATGTTAGGCACCCTCCGAGCCGGCCATGTTGTGGTCAACATTAATCCCCTGTATACAGCACGAGAACTCGAGCATCAATTACAAGACAGTGGCGCATCCATTTTGGTGATACTTGAAAACTTTGCGCACGTGTATCAGGAGATTGCCGATCATGGTCTTGTAAAGAGGGTGATTGTGAGTAGTCTGGGAGAGACTCTGGGCCCCAAAGGCGTCATCATCAATCTAGTCGCTCGACATATCAAAAAGCTCATTCCACACTGGAGCTTTCCTTGTGTGAAATTAAATCAAGCGCTCAAAATTGGCGCAGGCCATGGTTTTACTAAGCCAGACTTAAGCCCTGAGGATATCGCCTTCTTGCAATACACCGGCGGGACGACTGGCGTTTCAAAGGGTGCGGTTTTATTGCATCGAAATATATTGGCGAACATCCTGCAAATTGAGTCATGGCTTGATCCGGCCTTAAAAAACCGATATGAGCAGCAACTCGTCTTTTTATGCGCACTACCCATGACGCATATTTTTGCGCTGACTGCTTGCGGATTGTTAGGCATGCGAAAGGGCGCTAAATTATTATTAGTTGCCAATCCACGGGATATACCTGCCTTCATCAAACTCTTGATGAAAAATCCTGACATCAATATTTTTCCCGGTGTGAATACGCTGTTCCATGCACTCATTCATCATCCTGAATTTAAGAAAGTTAAGTTACCCAATCTCTTGGTAACTATTGGTGGTGGTATGGCGGTTCTCAAGAAAACCGCTGATCTTTGGCAAAGGCTGATGGGTGTACCAATTGCTCAAGGTTATGGTCTATCAGAGACTTCACCGGTAGTTTGTGTGAACACACCCTTTGTAAAAGAATTTACAGGCTCCATTGGCATGCCGGTACCCAGTACAGATGTCCTGATCTTGGATGACGATGGGGTGGAAGTTCCATTTGGTAGCCCTGGTGAAATTTGCATCAAAGGGCCACAAGTGATGGCGGGCTACTGGAATAGGCCTGAGGAGACCGAGCAATTTATTACCCCAGAGGGTTATTTCAAGTCTGGCGATATTGGCATCATGAGTCCAGAGGGCTACGTACAAATTGTGGACCGCAAGAAAGACATGATTGTGGTTGCTGGCTTCAAGGTGTTCCCAAATGAAATCGAGGAAGTGATTTCTCTAATGCCAGGCGTCAGGGAGTGTGCTGTGATTGGATTCCCGCACCGTAAGCTTGGTGAGATCGTCAAAGCCTACATTGTCAAAGATAAATCCGAGTTAACTGAGGCTGACGTTATTCAGTATTGCAGAGACCAAATGACGAGCTATAAGCGCCCTAGAAAAATAGCATTTATTGATGAGATGCCAAAGTCTAACGTTGGCAAAATCTTGCGCCGTCACCTGCGCGATTTATAAAAACCTATAAGCCGCCACCAAAACGGTATTGCCAAGAAATACCATACAGGTCGTAGCTATTGTTAGTCCTGGAGTAGGCACCAGTGCTGGCAGATAGCCGAACTGAATTATGTTTGCTTACTGGGTAGGACATCGTTGTCCCAAAACGCCAGTTCTCTTGATTTCCGCTAATTGGGTTTCCATTCAGATAGGATTGCCCACCAGTGAAGTAGGTAGCATCTGCAGAGATCCAGGCGGTATTCTGAAAGTAATAAATTGCGTGTGTCTGCGTTGAATAGACCGGGTTCTGGGATAGTGAGTTGCCACCCATGAAGTCAGTATTGCTGGTGTAAAAAATACCTGCGCCAGCTAACTCTAATCTCCAGGGACCAAGGGCTTTAGAAACACCTAAACCCGGCTGCACAAACCAACGATTGGCCCCCACATTAATCAGTTGGTTATCGTCATACTTACCCCAGGGTATCGATGCTGCAAGGCTCGCACCAACAATGAGATCTTGTTGATAGTTCTTAAATTCATCCAAGCTTAAGGCTGGCGCGCCGTAGAGATTAATTGCTGCCTTGATGAGTGGGTCAGATAGACCTTCAGTGCTTGCGTTGACTGTTCGTCCGCCAATGGAGCTTGATCCAGTGAGTTGACCATAAGGCAGGACTAGCGTGATTTTTCCGGATTGGCCGCCTGCATCAAAGATATGGGTAAGGCCCATAACTTCACTGGTCAATGTGTAATTACCGGCCTTTGCTTGTGCGATGCCGGCGCTGATGAAATTAATTCCTACTGGTGCGTTGGAATAAGTACGCGCCTCGATTTCTTGTGCAAATGAAAGACTTGAAAATAAGGAGCCAATACCCAGCAACAAGTACAGAGCTAGCGCAAAAATCCTGCCCTGTATTAATGAGGATGACTTGAGCATTGAGGCTGTATTACTGCAGTCTTATTGGCTTGATGTCGGTTTCTTGCCAAACAAAATCTCTAGAGTGGCATTGCTGCCAAGCATGATGCTCATGCCCGTCAACAGTAAATAGGGCCATACAATTAACCAGTACACAATTGACATTGCCACTACGTGTAATGGATTGGATTGGCCAAACTCAGTCATAGAGATTAAGAAGTCTTTTCCATGGATTAGTCCATGAACTCCAGCTTCTAGGTAATTCAAGCCCAAAACAACCAGCAGATAAACTACGGACTCTAAAAATAGTGAGCTCACGACACCATGCTTCCTGTCCACTTTGATCGGGAATGCGGCCTGAGCAACTAGCATGAACTTAGCGCAAATCGCTGCCTTAAATAGTGCAAAACCGAAAATGGATAAAGGAATGGGTCTTTCATCTAGGGATGTTGCCCCCAAAAAAGCCAGAGCACAAAACCAAGTTCCAAAGTAAAGAGTCAGCTGAAATGCTTTAATAAACTCTTCCTTCACCTTTTGTTTAAAGGTGTGCTCATGTGCTGAGTTTGGAGAAGTTGCGTTCATGAAAGCTTTCTAGGATATTGGATTAGCAGTTACTGCAAGAGCCGCCAACTTCAACAGGAGCGGGTTCATTGGTATAGCGAGCAATAAATGCGTGCTTACTCTTGAGTGGCAACTTGATCCAAACAAAGTGACCTGATCCTGGGGCAACATCAATAGGTTCGCCTTTGAGATTCCACATAGCATCAAGCACCATGTCTTGGTTGCCTTCAGGTTCAATGATCTCTAATTTATCGCCTAGGGAGAAGCGGTTCTTTACATCTACCTTGACACGACCAGAGGCTTCATCAATTTCTAGTGTTTCGCCAACATAGAGGCTTCTGCCTGATAGGGAGTGGCCGCGCATATAGAGCTGATATTCTTTATCGTGATGACGCTCATAAAAGCCATCGGTATAGCCACGATTTGCAAGACCCTCAAGATTGCCAATGAGGGACATATTCATGGGGCGACCAGCTACTGCATCATCAATCGCAGTGCGGTAAGCCTGGCAAGTGCGAGAAACATAATAGGGTGACTTCGTGCGGCCCTCAATCTTGAATGAGTCCACACCCATTTTGGTCAAGCGCTCAATATGCTCAATTGCACGCAAATCTTTGGAGTTCATGATGTAAGTGCCATGCTCATCTTCTTCCATGGGCATTAAATCATCTGGACGACGTGCCTCCTGAAGAAGGACTACATCTCCGCTAGTATTTTGTTGGCCTGGTTTGACCTTGTAATCCCAGCGGCAGGCATTAGTGCAGGCGCCTTGATTAGAGTCGCGATGTGACATGTAGCCCGATAGTAAGCAACGACCAGAGTAGGCAATGCATAAAGCGCCATGAACAAATACTTCTAATTCCATTTCTGGACAGTCTTGACGAACTTCTTCGATTTCATCAAAAGAAAGCTCGCGTGACAGAATGACGCGACTGATACCAACAGAGCGCCAGAATTTCGCAGAGGCGCCATTCACTGTATTGGCCTGAACCGATAAATGAATGGGCATATCTGGCCAAGCTTCTCTAGCCATCATGATGAGGCCCGGATCTGACATGATCATTGCATCGGGCTTTAATGCAACTACAGGATCCATGTCCTTAATATAGGTGCGCGTCTTACCGCCATGAGGCAGCAAGTTAGAGACGAGATAAAACTTTTTGCCTAAAGCATGGGCGGTATCAATACCTTCTTTGAGCGTTTCCATTTTTCCGAAGTCGTTATTGCGCACTCGGAGGGAATAACGTGGCTGTCCGGCATAAATAGCGTCGGCACCAAAGTCAAAGGCAGTGCGCAACATGGAAAGGCTGCCGGCAGGGGCTAGAAGTTCTGGAATCTTAGTCATGGGAGCTATTTTAGTGAATACAGGCATTCTTGGTCGATTTGCAGCAATACCAAGCTCAGGAAGCCGCCAGCCATGGGTTTATAACGGCTTTCCAGGTAAATAACCCAGCATGAAGAGTATCCTACGGGGTCTGTGGCCAGCTTGTAAAAACGAACAAGGCACCTTCCCTTGAGCTGTCCATTCGAAATTGAAGGCATTTATTAAAGAATCAGAAAGAACGCAATGACAAAACTCACATCCAAGCCGATCCTAAAAAAAGCCAGCGGCATTCTGGCGCAAGAGTTTGCGTTACCAAAAGACATCGCCTGGGCTTGGGTTACCTTATTGCTATCTCAAGAAGAACAAAAGCGCGATAGTGAAGAAAAACGCTATGCCCGTATTGCAGAATTCGAAGCCTGGATTACTGAGCTCAATTTACCAGTTGATCCCAAAAATCCCGCAGGTGCTGCAGTAAGTCCAGAGTCAGTAAAGAATTCCGCCAGAAATGTATTTGAGTGGCCTCATGAGTACATCTTTGATGAGCCGGTAGTTGCCAAGCACCCAGACTCCAAGATGACTTACAGCGATACGATTACTAAACCAATCTTGGATGCTATTAAAGATGCGGGCGGGTCTGATGATCGCCCAGCATTGATTGCTATATTGGAAGGCTACGCAAAAGAAGGTAAAGAGCCATTTGCCAATGTGACGGCCGAAGGAATTGAGTGGAAGGGCAGTAATTGGTCAGAGGGGGATAAGTTGAATCTACTCACCATCAAAACCCTCAATAACCGTCTAGCCAATCTACGTAAAAAGGGATTGATCTAAAGCTGGTCACTTCATCACAACATAAAAAGAAAAAACCATCTAAAAAGGTGGTTTTCTTGTGATTAAGGGCGTCGCATCATATTGAGATCGGTGTATATCAAGCTTATATATTGGCTCGTATTTGATATTTATTACAATAACCATCACCTTTAATTAGAAAGTAAATAATATGAAAAAGCTGACTGGTTTTGCGCTTGCATTTTTTATGAGTTCTGTAGCAATGGCTCAGCAATCATTTGATGGCTTTTATGGTCAGGTTGCGCTTGGTTATGAAAATGCTATGGGTAGCTCTAAGAATACTTCAGAGACTTTCTCTAATAATCCTTCCCGTAGCTACCCATTAGTAACTTCAATCTCCAATATAAATACATTCACTCAAAATTTTGGTCTTGGGTATACAGCTAAAGTTACAGATAAATTTTTATTGGGTATTGGGGGTGATTTCAATCCAATATCTAGCAGCAGCGCTAACTTTGAGCTTTCAAATGCTGATTTGGGACCAGGTTCGGCCAAGAACTCCTATAAGACTACAAATACTTACAATATTTTTCTAACACCTGGATATGCCATTAATAGTCAGGGCATGATTTATGCAAAGGCTGGCTACTCAGCTACACAAGTCAAGCTTAATTCTGGTGCGGGTTCGACCTCTCCTGGCCAGGTTGACTCTTACAATCTGAATGGATTTATTGTTGGAGCTGGTTATAAGCAGTTTATTGTGGGCAACCTCTATGGATTTGTTGAGGGGAATTACACTAAATACCAGTCAAAAGATACATCATCAACATCCCCTTATGGATCCATTTCTACAACGACCACTAGTAATCTAGGTTTGAGTACCTATAACTTTCTGGTCGGTATAGGCTACAAGTTCTAATCTGATTAGAATCTTGATGGGGGCTTAATTGCCCCCTTTTTTCACATCCCCGTGGTAGATCCTGGCTAATACACACCAATGAAAAAACCCTGTAGCTTTATGGGCATACAGGGTTCTAATTTGGCTCCTCGACCTGGGCTCGAACCAGGGACCTACGGATTAACAGTCCGGCGCTCTACCAACTGAGCTATCGAGGAATAAGCCGATATTATAGCAAGATGAAATCATCTACTCCAAGTTCTCTACAGATCCCTAAAGTATTGACCATCGCCGGGTCCGATAGTGGCGGCGGCGCGGGCATCCAGGCGGACCTTAAAGTCATTACAGCCCTTGGTGGATATGGGATGTCGGTCATCACCGCCATCACTGCTCAGAACACTTTAGGGGTGAGCCGGATTCAGGATATAGACCTGGATGTGGTTGAGGCTCAGATCGATGCAGTATTTATAGATATTGGCGTAGATATCGTCAAAATCGGCATGTTGGCCAGCCCAGAAATTGTCCGAACCGTGGCATCAGCCCTCAAGCGCCACGGAGCCAAAAGAATCGTCTTGGACCCTGTATTAAGAGCTACATCAGGTGCCAGTCTTGGTGGTGACGATACCGCCCAAGCCATGATTGCGGATTTATTCCCAATGGCAACATTAATTACCCCCAATCTCGAGGAGGCTGGCCTTCTTCTAGGGCGTGAGCTTACTGGTTCAGTGGATTTTAAATTAGCAGCAGAAGAGTTACTCGAGATGGGTCCTCAGGCAGTCTTGATTAAGGGCGGTCATCTCGATACTACCCATACTCAACTGACGGATTTTCTGATGTGGCGAACTATGGAAGATGGTCTTGAAGTGGTTCAGTCAAAAGAATTCAAACACTACCGCGTCAATACAGCCAATACCCATGGCACCGGTTGCTCTTTGGCATCCGCTATTGCAACCTATTTAGCAGATGGTCACGATCTCTCTCATGCAGTTGCTAAAGCTATCTCTTATGTTGAAGCTGGCCTAGAAGCAGGGCGTTTCTTGAGTATTGGCGAAGGTCCTGGTCCACTGTGGCATATGCATGATTTCTATAAAACAGCATTGCCGGAAGAAGAGAGTAAGTATTGAATGAAGACCAGGCCTAATGCTTTAGGTTTTCATTAATTCTTGCAATCGTTTTACTGCAGCCTTAGGGTCGCTCGCACCATTAATGGCTCTGACAACAGCAACTGATCCCACGCCGCTTTGTGCGACCGCATGAATACTGCTTTCATCAATGCCACCAATCGCCACTAATGGGTAGTGGTTCATTAATTGAGTGTACTTATATAAACGCCCCAAACCCTGTGGAGCAGTTTCCATCTTCTTCAAATTTGTTGGAAAGACTGCACCCATTGCGATATAGCTTGGGCAGAACCGATCGGCATACACCATCTCCGCATAGCCGTGCGTGCTTAAGCCCAGTCGTAGACCTTCAGACCGAATGACATCCAAATCTGCAGTTGCTAAATCTTCTTGCCCCAAGTGAATACCGTAAGCACCAGCCTCAATTGCCTCTTGCCAGTAGTCGTTTATAAAAAGCAAAGTCCTGCTGCCTTCAACTGCTGCAACTGATTCTTTAATTTGATTATTAATAAGCTTTTTGTCTTCTGATTTAAGGCGTAACTGAACTGTTGGTACCTCAGCATCAACCATTCGCTTAATCCAGTCAGCGTCGGGCATCACGGCATATAAGCCTAAACGCTTTGGACACTCTGCAAAAGCTTTGGGGTTCATGTTGCGCGTCCAAGGAAGCAAATCAAAATGCTCTGGTCTGGACGGCCATTTAAAGGGATTAAAGCCACCATCTTGATGAACCATGCGGGACCAGGCCTTGCCTAATACCTTGGCATCACATTCGATAAACCCCATCTCAATAGCAGCTAGCATGCCTGCTAACTCGTAGTGATCGGCAGCGTGCTCATTATCAATTTTGGGTGGAGGCGATGACATGCTGTATGCCGGAATGGGCAGACATAAATCCGCTTTGCTGTGGGCTGCAACAATTTGATCTGCCAGGTCGCGAACTAAGCTCATCCGTATTGCTCTTTAGCTTTGATGCCAAAAAGGCGTGCCAACTAGAGGTGTGCTGGCTTGCGCTGATTGTTGGGCTTTCATGGCACCGGAGAGATAAGCGGTGCGACCAGCATCGACTGACATTGCAAACGCTTTAGCCATCGCCACGGGATCATCAGCAAGTGCAACCGCAGTATTCAGCAGCACTCCATCAAAGCCCCATTCCATGACACTACATGCATGTGACGGAAGGCCTAAACCCGCATCCACCAGAAGCGGCACTTTCAAGCGGTCACGCAAGAGTTTTAATGCGTAAGGATTTAAAGGTCCTTGACCAGTGCCAATTGGGGCAGCCCAAGGCATCACCGCTTGGCATCCAACATCAACTAAACCTTGGCACAAGATGAGATCTTCCGTGCAATATGGCAAAACCTTGAAACCATCCTTAATTAAAGTTTCTGCTGTAGAAACTAAACGCAAAGTATCAGGCTGCAATGTGTAGTCATCGCCGATGAGCTCTAACTTAATCCAATTCGTTTCAAATACTTCACGAGCCATCTGGGCGGTAGCAATTACCTCTTTTGGGCTGTGACAGCCTGCAGTATTTGGCAAAACCGGTACAGCCATTTTCTTTAAGAGATCCCAAAAACCGGAGTGAGCTTCTGTAGTTGCAGTGCCTTGCCTGCGCAGGCTCACAGTGATCATTCCAGGATTAGATTGCTTCACAGCATTCTCTAAAACTTGCGGAGAAGGGTAACGCGAAGTTCCTAGCAATAAACGGCTAGCAAATGACTCTCCATACAGAACCAGTGGATCTGCAGTATTGAGAGGGTTTGGTAATGGAGCTGTCATGTAAATAGATTGCTTATATAGATTTTTTATTCGTAGCTGAATTAGCCGCCAGTTACAGGTGCAATGACTTCCATCTCATCACCTTCACGCAATGTCTCTTCGGCATGCCTGGTCTTGGGAACAAATTCATAATTGATCGCAACAGCAAACGGTGGCTTTGCATCAATTAGTAACAACACATCATCAATGGTGCTGTTCTCTGGAACCTCTTTGGCAACTTGGTTCACCATTATGCGCATGCGCTTAGCTCCTGATTGATTAAGCCTGATACCTCTAAGCCCAATTCAATTGCGGTAGAACTAGATCCTGCGTTCAGCACCTCTAATGCGCAATCCAAAATAGCCGGCGAGATCATGAAGCCATGGCGATAGAGGCCATTAATCATCATGAGGTCTGCTTGATCTGATTTGTGATCAACGGATATCTCCGGTAAATTATCTTTGAGCGTAGGGCGACATTGAGTTGCCATTTCTAAAATACGTGCTTCAGCAAAACCACTGTGCACGGTATACACCGCACTGAGTAATTCCATGGCGGAGCGCACACTCATTGGAGATAAATCCTCAGATTCGATCTCTGTAGCACCAACAACATAAACATCATCTTCCTTAGGGGCGATATAGATCGGATAACGAGGATGGATTAGTCGAGTGGGGCGGCGTAGTTTCACTTCAGGTGCATGTAAACGAATGACTTCACCACGCACCCCACGCAAATCTTTGGAATCGTCACCAATCTGTTTCCAGGAATCCTTCGCACCCAAGCCACGACAATCAATCACCCAATCAAAACCATGCTCTTTGTTACGGAGCTGCTCAGGATTAATGGATTGATTCCAATGACAGGGCACCTTCATTAGAGTGAGCTCAACCAATAAAGCCTCCAGTAACTGGCGGTTATCTAGCTGACCTTCATTGGGAAGATAAAGTCCCTGAGTAAATCGTTCAGCAACACCCGGCTCGATTTCTGCGAGAGATTGGCTATCTAGTTGAATTGGCTTAGAGAGCGCCTGATTACGATCGCAATTTCTTTCAAGATGGGAGGTAAAACGTTCTGCATCACTGGCGTCTTGACGGTGCCATAAGATCAAAGTGCCATCTTGCTGAAAGTAAACTGGCTTAGCCAATTCATCAATAATTTGCTTCCAACGAGGCAAGCTATGAACACCCATGCGCACCACGTTATCTTCAGTAATCGCAGATTCCGCTAGTGGAGCCAACATAGCAGCAGCAACTCGTGCGGCCGAATTAGCAGCATCTGAGCCGCCTTTCTCAAACAGCTCAACACGAGCACCGCGCTTAGCAAGTGCGACCGCTAGCAACCGACCTATAAGGCCGGCGCCAACGATGGCATATTTGCCGCTTGAGAGTGCCTTAGTCACTTACTGATAAATCTCGCTACCGCGCTTACGAAACTCTGCTGACATCTCTTCCATCCCTTTTTGTGGATCGGCTGAGGCCTCTGCAGTAATCGGAATTACTTTTGCTTTCGGATTGCCATCCGCATCCAATGTAGCTGCGTAATCACGTACTTCTTGTGTGATCTTCATAGAGCAGAACTTCGGTCCACACATTGAGCAGAAGTGCGCAATCTTGGCGCCTTCAGCAGGCAATGTAGCGTCGTGATACTCACGGGCACGCTCAGGATCTAAGCCGAGATTAAATTGATCTTCCCAGCGGAACTCAAAACGCGCTTTAGATAAAGCGTTATCGCGTACTTGAGCGCCTGGTAAACCTTTTGCTAAGTCAGCACCGTGAGCTGCAATCTTATAAGTGATGATGCCGGTTCGGACATCTTCTTTATCCGGCAAGCCTAAATGCTCTTTCGGTGTGACATAGCAAAGCATGGCTGTACCGTACCAACCAATTTGCGCAGCACCAATACCGCTGGTGATGTGATCATATCCAGGGGCAATATCAGTAATCAATGGTCCAAGGGTATAGAAGGGTGCTTCTAAGCAGTGCTTTAATTCCTCGGTCATGTTTTCTTCAATGCGCTGCATTGGAACGTGACCAGGACCTTCAATCATCACTTGAACATCATGCTTCCATGCTTTGGCAGTCAACTCGCCAAGGGTATGTAGCTCACCAAACTGAGCGGCATCATTGGAGTCAGCAATACAGCCTGGACGTAAACCATCGCCTAAGCTAAATGACACGTCATAGGCTTTCATGATTTCACAAATCTCATCAAACTTCGTATAGAGGAAGTTTTCTTTATGGTGAGCTAAGCACCATTTCGCCATGATGGAGCCACCACGAGATACGATGCCGGTGATGCGGTCGGCTGTTAATGGAACGTAGCGCAGCAACACGCCAGCATGAATGGTGAAGTAATCGACACCTTGTTCGGCCTGCTCAACTAAGGTGTCACGGAACATTTCCCAAGTGAGGTCTTCTGCAATACCACCGGTCTTATCGAGCGCTTGGTAGATTGGAACAGTACCAATTGGAACTGGTGAGTTACGAATAATCCACTCACGAGTTTCATGAATATGCTTACCAGTGGAGAGATCCATGATGGTGTCTGCGCCCCAACGGATCGACCACACCATTTTTTCAACCTCTTCGTTAATAGAGGACGTTACGGCGGAGTTACCAAGGTTACCGTTAATCTTCACGCGGAAGTTGCGACCAATAATCATTGGCTCTAGTTCAGGGTGATTGATATTGGCTGGAATAATCGCGCGACCAGCAGCAATTTCTGAGCGCACAAATTCACCCGTGACGATGTCAGGCAAATTAGCACCATAGCTCTTACCAGGATGCTGCTTGAGCAGCTGTTTGTATTCCGGATTCTTGCGCAATTGCTCAAGGCCCATGGATTCACGCAAGGCAACGTATTCCATTTCAGGGGTCACGATGCCTTTGCGGGCGTAATACATTTGACTTACATTCTGACCAGGCTTAGCAACACGCGGAGGATTGATATGCGCAAAACGCAAATTCTGGGTAGCTGCATCTTGTGAGCGGGCAACGCCGTACTCAGAGCTCGGTCCAGCCAATTGCACTGTATCGCCACGTTCTTCAATCCAGTTCTTGCGCAATAAAGGCAAACCTTTTTCAAGGTTGATCACAATGTCGGGATCGCTATAAGGACCTGAGGTGTCATAAACCGGCACAGGTGGATTGGGAACCATCTCTTCGCCTACGCGCGTTGATAGTTGCTCAATCATGCGGATAGGAGCTTTGATATCTGGACGCGAACCTTCTAGATAGGTTTTAGTTGAAGCGGGATAGGCAAATTTTTGGCCAAAGTCACGCTCCAAGCTCTTAAGGCTAGGAATTTCTTGTTTAGATTTATTTTTGGTATCGCTCATGTCCATCTCCTGACTGTAATTAGATGGACGAAACCGGGTGACGGTCTGATGGAAAACTCCCCACGCCAGCATTACCTGGATCGGGTTATAGGGTCTTTCTCAGCGCCTCGTAGTAAAAATCACTAGAGGGCACCCCTGTTTCATCCTTAGAGCTAATTTAACCACGAAATCACATGAAGCAGAGTGAGCAAAATCAAGAATTGAACCAGTGGGTAGATCGAGGGTCAGGAATCTAGCCAGCTTTCGTATTGCGCAAAATGAAATCTGCTGTCACAAAGGCGGCATCGCTAGTAAATTCATCGGCCAGAATGCGGGCAGCAGCCTCTGAAAGGGAGATTTCTATAAAACCACTGACTTCACCATCGTGGTTTGTGGGTACAAAGTTATCCGCTAACTCCAAGTCATAAATATAGAGCTGCTCATCATGAAAACCGCGCCCTGGAATGGGGCGGCGCATATGAATACGGCCAACTGGCTCAATTTGATCCGAAATCTGGGGTGGAACGCCAGCTTCTTCCCATAATTCCCTGCGGGCGTTAACCCAGGGGGTTTCATCGGCGCCGATACCACCTGCAGCTAGGTTGTCGAGGCGACCCGGGTCAGTAGGCTTGGTTTCGCTCCGACGCCCAAGCCACAGATTGCCAGCCTTGGTGTAGCCATTAATGTGCGTTGCCATGCTGCGAAAGCCGAAAGTGCGGAAGGCAGAGCGCTCTAAACGAAAGTATTCGTGCCCATTTTGGTCAATCCAAGCGAAATCTTCATGTCTCCAGCCTGGAATAAATCCACCTTGGTGCATCCGATCAGCCAATTTCGCCAAACTCTCAGAGAGCGCCAGAGGTCTTGCATGACGAATAGCGAGGCGATCATGACCCATTTCTATGCAAGGGATTGGGTTTTTAGCCAAAGACTCTTGTAAATACGAGATGAATTCAGGGTTGAGGTGCCCAATCACCTGTCCAGATGAAGCGCCGCCTAAAAAGTGGATCGGTAGGAAATCTTGTGGGGCAGATCTCGCTGTGTTTTGAAGCATCTCCTCAAGGGCGGCGATGGTACTGGTAGTGAGCTTATGCATGCACTAAGTGTAAGAGAAATTAAAAATATCGAAAAAATAGTCTAAAAATCTATAAATGAATTTGAATTGTCAACAAATCTTTACTTATATTTTTGTCGGAGACGGATGCCCATAATTTAAGCAAGCTAGGTCACTCTATACAAATCTACGACTTACGAAAACTTTTCGGTATTTATCCACAAAGCCTGTGGATAAGTTTTATATTTTGAAGTGGTCCCGCCGACAGGAATCGAACCTGTATCCCACGCTTAGGAGGCATGTGCACTATCCATTGTGCTACGGCGAGATTAAAAATAAAAAACGAATTTGAAAAAAGATGTTAGGGGCGTGAAGCATTATCCACTGATTACCAGCCACACATCGCCCATACCGAATTGGTGATTGCCACCATCACGTCAGGAGCAAAGTAGGCGGAAAAAATTATCCCCAAGATTATTACTGATAGGGAGAGTGTCAATAAGCGGGGGAAAGATATTTTCATCTGTAAAACTTATACGGTAGCAACACGATGAATCGCACGCTCTTTTACTGGTAAGTTGACCAAGAATGCAAATACACCCAGTGCAATCGCAATATTCCAGACAATTAAATAGGAGCCGGTGCGATCAAACAAGTAGCCCCCAAAATACGCGCCGCAGAAGCTTCCCAGTTGATGTGAGAAGAACACCAGGCCGGAGAGCATGGTGAGGTATTTAACACCAAAGATCTGTGCCACGATGGCATTGGTCAAGGGGATGGTAGATAGCCACAGGAAACCCATGATGGCAGCAAAGATATAGGTAGAGGCGGGGCTCAGGGGTAGCCATACAAAAGACATGATGGCAACAGACCTGAGGATGTAGATACCTGATAACAGGTAACGTTTGGGAAAGCGTTGACCTAGTATTCCGGCGCTGTAGGTGCCAAAGATATTAAATAGCCCAATTAAGGCTAGCGCAGTTGTTGCAACTGCAGGTGCACCAACATCGGGATAGATCTTGGATAAATCTTTGAGGTAGGGCGCTAAATGAACGGCGATAAACACCACCTGAAATCCACACACAAAATAGCCCAGAGTGAGCAATTTAAAACTGGGGTTACCGATTGCTTCTTTTAATGCCTGTTTAATTGTTTGATCGCTCGCTTGCTGCAAATTGTTTGCATTAGGTTCGCGCAACATGAATGCAATTGGAATCATGAGACTAGCCATGAGCGCCAGCATGAGTAGCGCATCATTAGCGCCAAAGCTGCTCAGCAAACCTTGCTCAACCGGAATCATTAAGAACTGTCCAAATGATCCTGCTGCTGCAGCAATGCCCATTGCCCACACCCGTTTTTCTGCAGGAACGTTGCGACCCAAAATTCCATAGATCACGCTATAGGTTGTTGCAGTTTGTGCAAGTCCAATTAGCAACCCACCGGCCAATGAAAAGTTCAGCGCATCTGTGGAGACCGCCATGCCGGCCAAACCGAGTGCATAAAGAGCGCCACCAGCGATCATGATTTTGAATGCGCCGTAACGATCAGCTAAAGCGCCAGTGATCGGCTGAACTGCACCCCAAATTAAATTCTGTAGCGCAATAGTGAGGGCGAAGGTTTCACGCCCCCAGCCATTAGCCGAAGTAATGGGGAGGTTGAATAAGCCAAAACCATGGCGTATGCCCATGGAAAAGGTCACCATCAACCCGCCAAAAATCAGCACTTGTACAAGTGATAACTTTTGGTTTGAATGGCTTAATGACATTGGATTTAGATAATGCCTTTGTCTTGGAGGGCTGCAATCGCCTGGGGACCCAGATTGAGGCGCTCTCGCAGAATCTCATCCGTATGCTGACCCAATGTAGGAGGCGCCATGCGCACTTCCACAGGTGTCTCTGACAGACGCATAGGGCTGCCAACGAGCTTCATATTGCCTGCAGTGGGGTGCGGAACGTTAATTTGGACGCCACGGGCCTTCACCTGCTCGTTATCAAATACTTCTTCGAAGTTATTAATAGGGCCGCAGGGCACCTTTGCTGCCTCTAATAGGCTGATCCATTCGGCTTTGGTTTTGCGGCGAGTCATGACTTCCAATAATGAAATCAATGACTTACGATTCTCAACCCGGAGCGGGTTATTGATATATAGAGGGTTTTCTGCCAAATGGGCCTCGCCACCAGCGGTAACAAATTGCTTGAATTGGCCATCATTGCCAACGGCCACAATCATCCAGCCGTCTGAGGTTGGGAAGGTTTGATAGGGAACGATGATGGGGGAGGCATTGCCCCAGCGACGTGGCACCTTATCGGAGCATAAATAGGCGCTAGAGACATTGGCCATGACTGCAATTTGCGTATCTAACAGGGCCATATCGATGTATTGACCCTGTCCTGTCTGATCGCGGTGGACTACGGCAGCCAAGATGGCAGTGCTAGCGTACATACCAGTAAAAATATCGGCAATCGCTACCCCAGCCTTTTGTGGGCTAGCGCCTGGAAAGTCATCTGCCTCTCCCGTAACACTCATAAAACCACCCATTCCCTGGATGATGAAGTCATATCCAGGACGTTGAGCATAGGGGCCATTTTGGCCAAATCCCGTAATCGAGCAATAAATCAGATCAGATTTGACCTTTTTAAGGCTTTCATAATCCAGACCGTACTTAGCTAGATCCCCGACCTTGTAGTTTTCAATGACCACGTCAGAGTCTTTTGCGAGCTGGCGAATGATTTCTTGCCCTTCAGGCTTGCTGATATCTACCGTAATGGAGCGTTTATTGCGATTAATACAGATGAAATAGGCAGTTTCGGCTGTGTCATTACCCTGCGCATCCTTCACAAAGGGAGGACCCCAATGCCGGGTATCGTCCCCAGCGCCTGGACGCTCAACTTTAATGACGTCTGCACCGAGATCGGCGA
Organism: Polynucleobacter sp. es-MAR-4; assembly: GCF_018882055.1. Classification (GTDB taxonomy): domain Bacteria; phylum Pseudomonadota; class Gammaproteobacteria; order Burkholderiales; family Burkholderiaceae; genus Polynucleobacter. The sequence continues at coordinate 247,371 of NZ_JACVPF010000001.1, forward strand.
GGTTTTGTGCGCACCACGGGCCGGCAAGAACACGGCTGAGGTCTAAAACGCGAATATGACTTAAGGCTCCCATCCGCTAATTTTGGCATGAATATAGGGGTAATTCAGGAAAATTGAGGTTTTACTTCAGACATGACTACAATTTGCGCGCATGGCTACCCGTAAAACATCCGAATACAGCGAATCATCGATTCAGGTCCTAAAAGGACTCGAACCCGTCCGTCAGCGGCCGGGAATGTACACCCGCACCGACAATCCTTTGCACATCATCCAAGAGGTGCTCGATAACGCTTCTGATGAGGCTTTGGGTGGATTCGGTAAGCAAATCATCGTCACTTTACATACCGATAGCAGTGTGAGCGTTGAGGATGACGGTCGTGGAATTCCGGTTGGAATGCATCCCACCGAGAAGTTGCCGGTAGTAGAAATCGTTTTTACCCAACTCCATGCTGGCGGTAAGTTTGAAAAAGGCACTGGTGGCGCCTACGCTTTCTCTGGTGGTTTGCACGGTGTCGGTGTTTCCGTTACCAATGCCTTATCTAAGCGTCTTGAAGTCACTGTCTGGCGTGAAGGCCAAATTTCTACCTTGACCTTTGCAGATGGCAAGGTAATTGAGAAGTTAAAAACTAGCGCTGCTGGTAAAGAAGATAAATCGCACGGTACCCGTGTACGCGCATGGCCGGATGGTAAGTACTTTGATAGTGCCGCTATCCCGATGCCTGAACTCATTCGTTTATTGCGCTCTAAGGCGGTTCTGCTTCCTGGAGTCAAAGTTACTCTGATTCAAGAAAAGTCTGGCGAGAGTCAAACTTGGCAATATGCCCAAGGATTACGCGGCTATTTAAATGAAGCGATGGCTCAAGCAGGCCATGGCGCAGAAGTGATTCCACCATTTGAGGGTGAGCAATATGCCACTGGTAATGGTGATGATGATTCTTTTGCTGAAGGTGAGGGCGCGGCCTGGGTCGTAACCTGGACCGAAGATGGCCCGCCAGTACGTGAGAGTTACGTCAACTTAATTCCGACTCCAGCAGGCGGTACCCATGAGAGCGGCTTGCGTGAGGGCCTCTTTAACGCTGTCAAAGGTTTTATCGAAATGCATGCTTTGCAACCAAAAGGCGTGAAGCTCATGCCTGAGGATGTATTTGCACGTGCCTCATTTATTTTGTCTGCCAAAGTATTGGATCCGCAATTCCAGGGACAAATTAAAGAACGTTTGAACTCCAGAGATGCAGTACGTTTAGTTTCTGGTTACGCTAAATCTGCACTGGAGCTTTGGCTTAACGAGCACGTAGATTACGGTCGCAAATTAGCGGACTTAGTGATTAAACAGGCTCAAGCGCGAACCCGCGCTGGTCAAAAGGTGGAGAAGAAAAAATCTTCTGGCGTAGCAGTTCTTCCAGGAAAGCTCACTGATTGTGAGAGCCAAGACATTGGCCTGAATGAAATCTTCCTCGTTGAGGGTGACTCCGCAGGTGGTTCAGCCAAGATGGGTCGCAATAAGGAATATCAAGCGATTCTGCCTTTGCGCGGTAAGGTTCTCAACACCTGGGAAGCGGAGCGCGATCGCTTGTTTGCAAACAACGAAGTGCATGACATTGCAGTTGCTATTGGGGTTGATCCGCACGGGGCTAATGACAGCCCTGATTTATCAAACCTACGTTATGGCAAGGTTTGCATCCTCTCAGATGCGGACGTGGATGGTGCACATATTCAGGTACTGCTACTCACATTGTTCTATAAACATTTCCCGAAACTGATTGAGTTGGGTCATGTACATATTTCTAGGCCACCTTTATTTAGGGTGGATGCACCAGCACGTGGCAAAAAGCCAGCGCAAAAGATTTATGCACTTGATGCAAATGAACTGCAAGCCATTGAAGACAAATTACGCAAGGATGGCGTTAAAGAAACTGCTTGGCAGATTTCTCGCTTCAAAGGTTTGGGCGAGATGAGCGCTGAGCAATTGTGGGATACCACTTTGAATCCAGATACCCGTCGCCTTTTACCGGTGACCTTGGGCACATGGACAGAAGATGAAACGATTAAAACAATGGATATGTTGATGGGTAAATCCGAATCCGGGGCGCGTCGTGATTGGCTAGAAGAGCGCGGTAACGAAGTAGAGGCGGATATCTAATGGCAACTAAAAAAACCCCAGGCGGTACTGGCTCAGATGATCAAGCAGACTTGTTTGCTGGTGAACCAATTGAAATGAATATCGTTGAAGTGGATGAGCCTATTGCTGCTCAAGCAGGTGGCCCTAAGGATCCGCATGATCCAAAAATTGTTGAGCTCAATGAGGATGACAAAGACAGCCTAACGCTGGCAGTCTATGCAGAACGTGCTTACCTTGACTACGCCATTAGTGTAGTTAAAGGTCGTGCATTGCCCGACGTGTCTGATGGTCAAAAGCCGGTTCAACGCCGTATCCTCTTCTCGATGAGCGAGATGGGTTTACGCGCTGATGCTAAGCCGGTGAAGAGTGCTCGTGTTGTCGGTGACGTATTGGGTAAGTTTCATCCGCACGGCGACCAATCTGCTTATGACGCATTAGTACGTCTTGCCCAGAGCTTCTCATTACGTTACCCATTGATTGATGGTCAAGGTAACTTTGGCTCACGCGATGGTGATGGCGCAGCGGCAATGCGTTACACGGAAGCACGTTTAACTAAAATTGCCGGTCTATTACTGAGTGAGATTGATGAGGGTACGGTTGATTTTGCGCCGAACTACGACGGATCTTTCCAAGAGCCTAAGTTATTGCCAGCACGCTTGCCATTTGTTCTCTTGAATGGCGCCTCTGGTATTGCTGTTGGTATGGCGACGGAGATTCCATCGCATAACTTACGTGAAGTAGCTAGCGCAGCTATTGCTTTGATGAAGTCTCCAAAAATGAGTACTTCCGAGTTGTTAGAGATCATGCCCGGCCCTGACTATCCAGGTGGCGGTCAAATTATTTCTTCTCCAGCAGAGATTGCGCAGATTTATGAAGCAGGTCGCGGCAGTCTTAAAGTACGTGCCCGCTGGTCTATCGAAGAATTGGCTCGCGGACAGTGGCAGATTGTGGTCAATGAGTTGCCACCATCCACCTCATCACAACGCGTACTGCAAGAGATTGAAGAGATCACTAATCCGAAGGTTAAGGTTGGTAAGAAGACCCTAACCCCTGAGCAGAACAATCTCAAATCCACCATCTTGAATGTACTTGATGGTGTTCGAGATGAGTCAAGCAAAGATGCGGCTGTACGTTTGGTATTTGAGCCAAAGAGCAAAAATATTGATGTCAATGAGTTTGCGAACTTATTGTTGGCCCATACATCCTTGGAATCCAATGCACCAATGAACTTGGTGATGATTGGCACTGATGGTCGTCCGCGTCAAAAAGGTCTCAAAGAGATTATTGCTGAGTGGATTTCTTTCCGAGTCGGCACTGTTACACGTCGTACTCAGCACCGCTTGGGTAAGGTTAACGACCGTATGCATATTTTGGAAGGGCGTCTAATCGTTCTTTTGAATATTGATAAGGTCATTAAGATCATTCGCAATAGCGATGAGCCTAAGGCTGACCTGATTAAAGAATTTAAGCTCAGCGATCGTCAAGCAGAAGATATCTTGGATATCCGTTTGCGCCAGTTGGCTAGACTCGAAGGCATCAAGATTGAGCAAGAGTTAAAAGAGCTCAAGTCTGAGCGCGACGACCTTGAAGGTTTGTTACAGAGCGATAGCGTTCTCCGTAAGCGCATCATCAAAGAAATTGAATCCGATATGAAGGATTTTGGTGATGATCGTCGTACCTTGATTCAGGAAGATAAGCGCGCTGTTGCCGAAACCAAAGTATTGGATGAGCCAGTAACAGTCATCGTGTCTCAAAAAGGCTGGGTGCGTGTACGCCAAGGTCATGAGCATGATGCAACCCAGTTTGGCTTTAAAGCAGGCGATGCCCTCTATGGCACATTTGAGTGTCGCACGGTGGATGTCATGCAAGGCTTCGGTAGTGATGGTCGCGTCTACACCGTTCCTGTGAGTGAATTGCCAGGAGCTCGTGGCGATGGCTCACCATTAACGAGCTTTGTGAATTTGGCTGCTGGATCGCAGATGGTTGCCTACTATGCAGGCCAGTCTGATGATTTAGTACTCATTTCTACTAGATCGGGTAACGGCTTCCTTGCGAACGTAGCCGATATGACTACCCGGAATAAGGCTGGTAAATCATTTGTTGGTATTGATAGCAAATTCCCGGGTGGTGATGCTCCTCTTGGTGCGGCTAAGGTCACTGCAGGCATGAAGCAAGTAGCCTGCTTATCTGAGAGCTCTAAGTTATTGGTATTCCCGCTAGATGAGCTCAAGCGTTTACCTACAGGCGGTAAAGGCGTGATCCTGATGGGCTTAGACGATAAAGAGAAGCTGGCTTCCGCAATTGCAGTTGGACCTGATGGCGCGACCTATTCGGGTGCTGGACGCGCAGGTAAGCCAACGGAATTGAGTCTTGATGCAAAAACCTTGAAGTCTTTTGCAGGTAATCGTGCTCGTAAGGGCCACTTTGTAGAGCCAAGACTAAAAGACGGAAAACTCAAGGCAAACTAGTTTCTTTGCCCTAAAAGCTTGTAAAGCTTATAGAGCTTATAGTCTTAATAGGAGAATCCCGACACTAGAGGTAGTCGGGATTTTTTTGAACTTAGATTTCTGCAATTAACTCGATTTCAACGCAGGCACCCAAAGGAATCTGCGCCACACCAAATGCACTACGAGCATGCTTACCTGCATCACCAAACACTTCAAAAAGCAGTTCTGAGCAGCCATTAACAACCAAGTGTTGCTCAGTAAATTCAGAGGTGGAATTCACCAAGCCCATTACTTTCACAATGCGCTTCACTTTATCCAGTGATCCCAAGTGATTTTGTAAGGTAGAAATCAAATCAATCGCAATAGACTTAGCAGCTGCTTTGCCAGTATCTGTATCCATATCTAAGCCTAGCTTGCCGACCCATGGCTTGCCATCTTTCTTCGCAATATGGCCTGATAGAAAAACAGTATTACCGGTGGTCGCTGCCATGACATAAGCAGCGGCAGGGGGTCCGGGTGGTGGTAAATCGATACCAAGAGTTTTGAGGCGGTCGCTAATGTGATTTGTCATATGAGTTCAATCAAATAAAAATGAAGTGGTAACGATAATAAATAACGTTAAGTGTATTACTTTGATAACTGACGCATGGCATTCTCAAGGCCATTTAATGTCACGGGATACATGCGATCCTTCATTAGGCCCTTCATAATGTCGATCGACTGTCGATACTGCCAGACTGATTCAGGCTCTGGATTGAGCCAGGCAAAGTGGGGGAAGTGGTCAATCAGACGATTGATCCACGCTGCACCAGTTTCTCGATTGTTATATTCCACCGATCCATTCGGGCTCAGAATTTCATAGGGAGACATAGTGGCATCGCCAATAAAAATGAGTTTGTAGTCGGGACCATATTTGTTGATGACGTCTTGGGTTGCGGTAACTTGATCGCGTCTGCGGCGATTACTTTGCCATAAATGCTCATAGACGCAGTTATGAAAATAGTAATACTCCAGGTGTTTGAATTCTGTTTTGACAGCAGTAAATAATTCAGAGATGCGTTGAATATGATCATCCATAGATCCCCCAACATCCATTAACAACAATACTTTGACTTGGTTATGGCGCTCGGGTCGCATTTGAATGTCGAGCATGCCAGCATTTGCGGCGGTTGAATGAATGGTCTTATCGAGATCTAATTCAAGAGTGGAGCCTTCTCTAGCAAATCTACGCAAGCGACGCAGTGCCATTTTAATATTTCGGGTTCCCAGGCTGAGATCGCTGTCGTAGTCCTTAAACTCCCGCGCTTCCCAAACTTTGATGGCGGTTCGATTGCCTGCGCTCTCGCCACCAATACGAATACCCTCGGGGTGATAGCCGCTATGACCAAAAGGAGAGGAGCCTCCAGCGCCAATCCATTTATTACCACCGCCATGCCATTCTTTTTGCTCCTTCATCAATTCTTGAAGGCGCTTTTGTAAGGCTTCAGGCCCGCCCAATTTTTTGAGTGCTGCTTTTTCTTCTTCAGTTAATAAGCGCTGTAACTTTTTCTCAAGCCAGTCCAGCGGAATGTCTGGGGCTAAGGCCATGATTTGCTCTACGCCATTGAAGTAAGAGCCAAAGACTTGATCAAAGCGATCAAAGTGTTGCTCATCCTTCACCAAGGTCATGCGTGCTAACTGATAAAACTCATCAATCGAAGGCTCTATGACGCCTGCCTTTAAAGCCTCCAATAGAGTTAAAAATTCTCGAACAGAAACCGGCACCTTAGCCTCTTTGAGTTTGAGAAAAAATTGAATCAACATGATTCAGCTGGTGCCGTATAAAAGATCAGCGGTGATTTCGGTTCATCATCACTAAGCGTTCAAATAAATGAATATCTTGTTCATTCTTCAGAAGTGCGCCATGTAGCGGTGGAATCGCAATCTTGTCTTCATTGCTATAAAGCGCCTCAGCAGGAATATCTTCAGACAGCAATAGTTTTAACCAATCAATTAACTCAGAAGTAGAGGGTTTCTTTTTCAAACCCGGTAGGGATCTGATTTGATAAAAAGATTTAAGGGCTGCATCCAGTAACTCTTGTTTGATATTGGGGTGATGTACGTCCACAATGCTTTGCATGGTTCCAGCATCCGGAAATGAGATGTAATGAAAAAAGCAGCGCCGTAAAAATGCATCCGGCAATTCTTTTTCATTATTTGAGGTAATGATGACAAGAGGGCGGTGCTTAGCCTTAATGAGCTCTCTTGTTTCGTATACGTAGAATTCCATGCGATCAATTTCTCGCAGAAGATCATTCGGAAACTCGATATCCGCTTTATCAATCTCATCGATCAAGAGAACAACAGGTTCATCCGCTTCAAATGCTTGCCAAAGAACGCCTTTGACAATGTAGTTGCGTATGTCATTTACTTTTTCATCGCCGAGTTGAGAATCTCTCAGGCGGCTAACGGCATCGTATTCATATAGACCTTGTTGTGCTTTGGTCGTTGATTTGATATGCCATTGCATGAGGGGCATCTTTAAGGCTGCAGCTACTTCCTCGGCCAACATGGTCTTGCCCGTTCCTGGCTCGCCTTTAATTAATAGAGGGCGTTGAAGTTGCATTGCTGCATTCACAGCCAATTTCAAGTCATCCGTTGCTACATAACTTTGGGAGCCATCAAAGCGGGTTTTGGTCTTTGTCATCGTTGGGGCATTCAATTTGTCTGAAATAGCGTTCAAGTATAGGTAAAAGGGGGCTTATTTTCAGTGTTTTCACTAATTTAAGGGTCTGAAACGGGGTGTAGCGGTCTGTCTCCGCTATACTCTTTCCAAATTGATCTAAATCAAACTCGTTAATGATGATTTCTATGAAAAAACACCTCATTCTTTCCCAATTGACCCTCTGCGCAGGTTTGGCTTTTGCTGGATTTTCAGCCCAAGCTCAGGATGTCAAAGGTTCCGCTCAGGCTGGACAAGGCAAGGTTTGGCTTTGCGTTGGTTGCCATTCCATCCCTGACTACCGTGCTGACTATCCTTTGGTTTACAGAGTGCCGATGCTAGGCGGTCAAAACGCCGCTTATATCTCAACTGCTTTAGCTGCCTACAAGAAAGGCGAAAGAAAGCATCCAACGATGCGTTCTATTGCTGCCAGCTTGTCTGATCAAGACATGGCCGACCTTGGCGAATACTATGCTGCGCAAACTGCCAGCTCACCAAATAACCCATTGAAGTGATATTTAGAGGCACGTTTATGAAATTCGCACTAATTACCGCCATTTTGTTATCCAGTATTGGCGTTGCTCAAGCAGCTAACGCTGATAAAGGTCAGGCACTTGTTGAGAAAGCTAATTGCGCCTCTTGTCATGGTGCTGGTCTTAATGCTCCGATTTTGCCAGCCTATCCAAAGCTAGCTGGTCAATACCCTGATTACCTCTATTACGCCTTAAAAGCGTACAAAGTGGGTAATGGCAATGCACAATACGGACGTAATAATGCCGTGATGGGCTCCCAAGTTCAGTCATTTACGGATGCGGATTTGCAAGATATGGCTGCTTACATCTCTAAATTACCTGGAAATTTCGTCATTAAGAAGTAATCCAGCGGATTTAGCGGCACAAGTAAAAAGGCTTAGGTTAATCACCTAAGCCTTTATTCATTTTGGTTTGATACTTCTTGAATGCTTATTTTGTGGCTTCCAGGCCCCTGGCAAGATGTTTGCGCATGGCCAGCTCTGCGGCCAATGGATCTCTCCTGAGGATGGCCTGGAGTATCTCCCGATGCTCAACAAGAGAACTCAGTAGGCGACCGCTTCTACTTAAAGAGTCGCGTCTTTGAAGCTTGAGCACCTTACGTAGATCCTCAATCACGCCATTCATCCATTTATTTCCCGCGATTTCTTGTATCAATTCATGAAATTTGACGTTAATTTCAAAGAATTGCTCTAGGTCGCGGTCTGCAGCTGCCTTTTCTAGGCGGTGATGCAGATTATCCAGCTGAGTAAGTTGGGCTTCCGATGCCTTTAGAGCTGTCTCCTTGGCTGCTTGACCCTCGAGTAGGGAGAGGACGGTAAAGATTTGCTCTAAATCCCGTCTATCCACCTCGGTCACATAGGCGCCTTTATTCATCTTGGTAGTTACGAGCCCTTCGGATGCTAAAACCTTGATTGCTTCTCGCATCGGTGTGCGTGAGATACCAAAGGCTAGGGCAAGGCTTTGCTCGTCCAGCCAGCTACCTGGAGCCAATTCATGGGAGAAGATCTGCTCTCGTAGGCGCTCAGCTACATCTTCATATAAAGGTCTATTAATTAGTTTTGTATTCATAATTATGTATACAGTATCTAGACAAATTAAAAAATGTCAAGCAAAATAGCTCTACAAATTTAGTAACAATGTAATAAAGCCAACCGGGAGTGCTTTATGAGTACAAGTGAAAAAAAGTCAGCGTCGAATTCATCTGCTTCATGGCCGAATGTGCCGGATAGCAATTTAGATGCCTGGAAAAAATCAGCCCAAAAGTCAGCGCCTAACGGTGATGTTGATAAATTAGGTTGGCAAACGCCAGATGGAATCCATCTCAAGGCTTTATATACAGCCGAAGATACGGAAGGCCTTCAATACACCCATTCCTTGCCGGGCTTCGAACCTTTCGTACGCGGACCACAAGCAACGATGTACTCAGTACGTCCATGGACTATTCGTCAATACGCTGGCTTTTCAACTGCAGAAGAATCCAATGCGTTTTATCGCAAGGCTCTCGATGCAGGCGGTCAAGGTGTTTCTGTTGCCTTTGACTTGGCAACCCATCGTGGCTATGACTCCGATCATCCGCGTGTGACTGGTGATGTTGGAAAAGCAGGTGTTGCCATTGACTCTGTTGAGGATATGAAAATTTTGTTCGATGGAATTCCATTGGATAAGGTTTCTGTTTCGATGACGATGAACGGTGCTGTATTGCCAGTATTAGCTGGTTACATTGTTGCCGGTGAAGAGCAGGGCGTTAAGCAAGAATTGTTATCTGGAACGATTCAGAATGACATTCTGAAAGAGTTCATGGTGCGTAATACTTATATCTATCCACCAGAGCCTTCCATGCGCATCATCGGTGACATCATTGAATACACCGCTAAGCATATGCCGAAGTTCAACTCGATCTCCATCTCGGGTTATCACATGCAAGAGGCTGGCGCGAACCAAGTTCTCGAACTCGCTTTCACATTGGCCGATGGTAAAGAGTATGTAAAAACTGCCTTGGCTAAAGGTTTGGACGTTGATGGTTTTGCTGGTCGTCTTTCATTCTTCTTTGCTATTGGTATGAACTTCTATTTGGAAGTGGCTAAGTTACGTGCTGCACGCCTTTTGTGGTGGCGCATCATGAAGTCCTTTGAGCCAAAGAATCCAAAGTCACTCATGTTGCGTACGCATTGCCAAACATCGGGTTGGTCTTTAACTGAGCAAGATCCCTATAACAACGTGGTGCGAACAACGGTTGAGGCGATGGCTGCAGTATTTGGCGGCACACAATCCTTGCATACGAATTCATTTGATGAAGCGATTGCATTGCCATCCGAATTCTCTAGTCGTATCGCTCGCAACACCCAGTTGATCTTGCAAGAAGAAACCCACATCACTAGCGTGATTGATCCATGGGCTGGTTCTTACATGATGGAGAACCTCACTCAAGAGATGGCTGATAAGGCCTGGGAGATTATTCAAGAAGTTGACGCTATGGGAGGCATGACTAAGGCTGTTGAAAGTGGTTGGGCTAAGCTGAAGATTGAAGCAGCAGCCGCTGAAAAACAAGCCAAGATCGATTCCGGCTCCGATGTCATTGTTGGCGTGAATAAATACAAGCTCGGCAAGGAAGATTTGGTTGATGTCTTGATGATCGATAACGACAAGGTTCGTGAAAGCCAAGTTGCGCGATTAAAAGATATTAAGGCGAAGCGCGACTCCAAAAAAGTCGAAGCCGCATTAGTGGCATTAACTAAGGCTGCAGAAGAAAACACCGGCAACTTATTAGAGTTGGCTGTGCAGGCGATTCGTTTGCGCGCTACCGTTGGCGAAGTTTCTGATGCATTAGAAAAAGTTTACGGGCGCCATCGCGCCGATACTCAAAAGGTGACCGGTGTGTATGCAGCTGCTTATGACTCAGCAGAAGGCTGGGAAAAATTGAAGGTTGAGATTGCTGATTTTGCAAATGACTTTGGTCGCCGCCCACGCGTGATGATCGCCAAGCTTGGTCAAGATGGTCATGATCGCGGCGCTAAAGTGGTTGCAACTGCCTTCGCTGACTTGGGCTTTGACGTAGATATTGGACCTTTGTTCCAAACTCCGGAGGAGTGCGCTCGTCAAGCGATTGAGAATGATGTCCATGCTTTAGGAATCTCTACTTTGGCTGCAGGGCATAAGACTTTGGTGCCAGCCATCATTGCTGAGTTGAAAAAGCAGGGCGCTGACGACATCATTGTTTTCGTGGGAGGAGTAATTCCAAGGCAAGACTACGACTTCTTGTATGAGGCTGGTGTGAAGGGTATTTATGGTCCAGGCACTCCAATTCCAGCATCAGCGAAAGATGTACTTGAGCAGATTCGTAAATCTGTAAAGCCTGATTAATTCATAGATCGAAGACATCAGCATGCTCAATGCAGTTGACCAAGCTTTAGTGAATGATCTCACTGCTGCACCTTCATCGGCGCAGCGTAGGGCCTTGGCCAAGATCATTACCTTGCTTGAGTCTACTCGTATGGATCATCGTAAGCGAGCCGATGAGGTTCTAAATACCTTGCTGCCAAAGACTGGTAAGTCATTCCGTTTGGGCATCTCAGGCGTACCCGGCGTTGGTAAGTCCACCCTCATCGAGACTCTGGGTTTGTATCTCATCGAAAAAGGTCATCGTGTCGCTGTTTTAGCCATTGACCCTTCCTCAAGCCTATCTGGCGGATCTATTTTGGGGGATAAGACGCGTATGGAAAAGTTATCCGTTCTGGATAACGCGTTTATTCGTCCAAGTCCCTCATCTTGCACATTAGGTGGTGTAGCCGAAAAAACACGTGAGGCAATGTTGGTTGCTGAAGCGGCAGGATTTGACGTTGTGATTGTCGAAACCGTCGGTGTAGGTCAAAGCGAAATTGCTGTTGCGGGTATGACTGATATGTTTTTGCTATTGCAGTTACCGAATGCAGGCGATGATTTACAGGCGATTAAAAAGGGCGTCATGGAGATTGCCGATCTGATTGTGATCAACAAGGTTGATATCGATCCAGACACAGCCATGCGAGCCCAATTATTTATTACCAGCTCTTTGCGTTTATTGGGCTTTCAGGGAAATCCTGATCACGCTTCCCACAATCAAGAGTATTGGCATCCTACAGTGATGACCTTAAGTGCCCTAGAAGGTAATGGCGTACCTGAGTTATGGGAAAAAATTCTGCATTTTCAGAAACTGCAAAACGCAAATGGCCAGCTACAGTCTCGCCGCAAGCAACAAGCGGGCTCCTGGATGTGGGATCGAATTGATGCAGGCCTTAAGAACGCATTTCAGAATCACCCAGCAGTACAAGCACTTTTGCCTGGCCTGAGTGCCGAGGTAAATGAAGGAACCATGGCCGCTTCTGTTGCTGCGAGACGTTTACTCGAAGCAATGGGACACGAATTTTTCTAAGGAGTAGTTATGAAGGAAATCATTCAACAGCTTGAAGCAAAGCGTGAGCTTGCCAGATTAGGTGGCGGGCAAAAGCGTATTGCTGCTCAACATTCCAAAGGTAAGTTAACGGCTCGCGAGCGTATTGAGCTCTTGCTAGATGCCGGTACTTTTGAAGAGTGGGATATGTTCGTTGAGCATCGTTGCTATGACTTTGGCATGGCCGATCAAACTGTCCCAGGCGATGGCGTTGTTACTGGTTACGGCATGATTAATGGCCGTTTAGTTTTTGTATTCTCACAAGACTTTACGGTCTTGGGTGGCTCTTTATCTGAGGCTCACGCTGAGAAGATTTGCAAGATCATGGATCAAGCCCTTAAAGTAGGCGCCCCAGTGATTGGTCTCAATGACTCTGGCGGCGCTCGTATTCAAGAGGGTGTTGCCTCATTAGGCGGCTATGCTGAAATTTTCCAGCGTAATGTCACTGCCTCTGGCGTTATCCCACAAATATCCTTAATCATGGGGCCATCAGCTGGTGGTGCTGTTTACTCTCCAGCGTTAACGGATTTCATCTTCATGGTGAAAGATAGCTCCTACATGTTTGTTACCGGGCCAGAAGTGGTTAAGACGGTGACGCATGAGGATGTCACTGCAGAAGAGTTGGGTGGAGCAGTAACGCACTCGACTATTTCAGGCGTATGTGATTTGGCTTTTGATAATGATGTTGATGCCATCATGATGCTCCGTCGCTTCTTTAATTATCTCCCTTTATCAAACCGCGAAAAGCCACCAACCATCAATGGTGCGCAACGCACTGAAGAGCCTGATTTTTCTCTCGATACATTGGTGCCAAGCAATCCGAATCAACCTTACGATATGAAAGAGTTGATCGGCAAGATTGTTGATGATGGTGAGTTCTTTGAGTTGCAGCCTGATTATGCAAAGAATATATTGATCGGTTTTGCACGTATGGAAGGTCGCTCCATCGGTATCGTAGCTAATCAGCCTTTGGTGCTAGCAGGCTGTTTAGATATCAAGGCATCTATTAAGGCGGCTCGTTTTGTTCGCTTCTGCGATGCCTTCAATATTCCAGTTGTGACTTTGGTTGACGTACCTGGATTTATGCCTGGTACATCGCAAGAATATGGCGGCATTATTAAGCATGGCGCGAAGTTGTTGTACGCCTATGCGGATTGCACTGTTCCTAAAGTAACCTTGATTACACGTAAGGCCTACGGCGGTGCCTATGACGTGATGGCTTCCAAACATCTCCGTGGCGATGTGAACTTTGCCTGGCCTTCTGCAGAAATTGCAGTAATGGGGCCTAAGGGCGCTGTTGAAATTATTTTCCGTGAAGAAAAATCTGACCCGGCAAAAATTGCTGCTCGTGAAGCAGAATACAAAGCGAAGTTTGCAAATCCATTTGTAGCGGGTCGACGTGGCTACATTGATGATGTGATCTTGCCGCATGAGACACGCAAGCGTATCTCACGTTCTTTGGCAATGCTCAAAGACAAAGAGCTCACAAACCCACCGCGTAAACACGGCAATATTCCTCTTTAAGGCGCCGATCAACTATGACTACGAAAATGTTTAAGAAAATTTTAATTGCTAACCGCGGTGAGATTGCGTGCCGCGTGATGAAGACTGCCAAGAAGATGGGCATCAAGACAGTTGCCGTCTATTCAGAAGCGGACAAAGAGGCGCGCCATGTCCAAATGGCTGATGAGGCTATTTGCATCGGGCCAGCACCTTCACGCGAATCTTATTTAGTAATGGATCGCATCATTCAGGCCTGCAAGGACACTGGCGCCGAAGCGGTTCACCCCGGTTATGGCTTCTTGTCGGAGAACGAGCAATTTGCACGTCGCTGTGAAGAAGAGGGCATTGTATTTATTGGACCAAAGCATCAGTCTATTGCGGCTATGGGCGACAAGATCGCCTCGAAAAAGCTGGCTCTTGAGGCTAAGGTTAATACTATTCCTGGCTACAACGAAGCGATTGATACAACTGAAGAAGCGGTCAAGATTGCCCAAGGTATCGGTTACCCGGTGATGATTAAGGCGTCTGCAGGCGGCGGTGGCAAAGGCTTGCGTGTTGCATTTAATGATAAAGAGGCTGCCGAAGGTTTTGCTGCTTGTAAAACAGAGGCGATGAATAGCTTTGGTGATGATCGTATCTTCATTGAGAAGTTTGTTGAAGGGCCGCGCCATATCGAGATTCAGGTACTAGGTGATTCGCACGGCAATGTTGTCTACTTGGGTGAGCGGGATTGCTCTATTCAGCGACGCCACCAAAAAGTCATTGAAGAAGCTCCATCCCCATTCATTGATCCAGCTACACGTAAGGCAATGGGTGAGCAAGCTGTTGCTTTGGCAAAAGCTGTGAACTATCAATCTGCGGGTACCGTTGAGTTTGTAGTTGGTAAAGATAAATCTTTCTACTTCCTCGAAATGAATACCCGCTTGCAAGTAGAGCATCCTGTTACCGAGGGTATTACTGGGCTTGATTTGGTTGAACAGATGATTCGCGTTGCTGCTGGTGAGAAGCTGGCATTTAAACAAGAAGATATCAAGCTAGATGGTTGGTCAATGGAGTGCCGCATCAATGCGGATGATCCATTCCGCAACTTCTTGCCATCGACTGGTCGTCTAGTGAAATACCGTCCACCAGAAGAGTTGGATGGTGTACGTGTAGATACCGGTGTATATGAGGGTGGCGAGATACCGATGTATTACGACTCCATGATTGCCAAGTTAATCGTACATGGCAAGGATCGTACGGAAGCTATCGAAAAAATGCGCGCTGCATTGAATGATTTTGTGATTCGTGGCATTCATTCGAATATTCCTTTCCAGGCAGCGCTTTTGCAGCATCCGCGCTTTGTATCCGGCGACTTCACCACCGGCTTTATTGCTGAAGAGTATCCGGATGGCTTTAAAAAGGATTCTGTTCAGCCAGCTGATCCTAAGCGCTTAGCTGCCTTGGCGGCATTCATGCGCTATCGCTATCTTGAGCATATTCAAATGATCGATGGTCAATTAGCCGGTCATGAGATGACAATTGCCAATAAGTTTGTTGTCGTTACTGGATCACGTGTTGGATCAAGCGAAGAGATGAAAGAAGTCCCTGTCCGTGTTGATCTAAAAGAAGGCGTGTACTCTGTCTACATTGAGGAGGGTGGCGATGTTAGTCGCTACAACATCGTTAGCGCTTGGCGACCAGGCGAGCTTTGCTTGCACGCAACTATCAATGGTACCCATAAGATCACGGCTCAAGTAGAGCGTAAGGGTGTGAAATACGCTCTAGTCTTAGATGGTGCCCACTACGAGTGCATGGTCTTGAGCCCATTAGGTGCAGAACTTCAGCGTCGCATGCTGGTTAAGGTTCCACCAGATACTTCTAAATTGGTGATGTCACCAATGCCTGGCCTTTTGACCAATATTTCTGTAAAAGTTGGCGAGGCAGTAACGGCTGGCCAGAAATTGGCTGCTATCGAGGCAATGAAAATGGAAAACACACTCGTTGCTGCACAAGACGGCGTGGTTGCCGAAATCTGTGCCAATGTTGGTGAAAGCTTGGCGGTTGATCAATTGATCATTCGCTTTGAATAAGGCTTGCCATGACTAAACCATTCAAAATATTGGGGATTCAGCAAGTCGCTATTGGCGGGGAGAATAAAGATCGCCTCCGCAAGCTTTGGGTTGAGTTGTTAGGCTTTGAATACAAGAGCACTTTTGTCTCTGAGCGTGAAAACGTAGATGAAGATATTTGTGCTATCGGCAAGGGTGCTCACGAAATTGAGGTAGATCTCATGCAGCCCTTTGATATTGAAAAGAAGCCTGCAGTCCATCAAACCCCTTTAAACCACATTGGCTTGTGGGTTAATGATCTTCCCAAGGCCGTTGAGTGGTTATCTGCACAGGGCCTGCGCTTTGCCCCAGGCGGAATTCGTAAGGGTGCAGCTGGATATGACATTACCTTTGTGCACCCTAAAGGGAATGAAGAATTTCCCTTCTGCGGTGAGGGCGTCTTGATTGAACTAGTTCAGGCGCCACCAGATATCATTGCGGGTCTGAGTTCATAAGAAGTAAGAGAGTCCAAATTGACCCGTATATTGGCCATCGACACCTCCTCGGCTTGGTGTTCGGTGGCCTTGTCTTTACCTAATGCTGTGCCTTTAGTTCGCCACCAAAAAGTGTCGGCTGGCGCTAGCCAGCTCATCCTACCTTGGGTTGAAGAGTTGTTATCTGAAGCAGCCATCAAGCTCTCATCCCTAGACGCAATTGCAATTGGTAATGGTCCAGGAGCCTTTACAGGGGTTCGCTTAGGTGTGGCTGTTGTCCAGGGCTTGGCGATAGCAGCCAAGCTGCCTGTGATAGCTGTAGCAAGTCTGGATGCGATTGCCAGTCGGCTCGTGTTAACACCCGCATATATTTCGTCAGGCGCCCAATCATTTGTTGTGGCTATTGATGCTCGTATGGGTGAGGTGTATTGGGCCAACTATAAGAAGGCTGATAATCAATTGCCTGAACGTCAAGGCGAAATTCATCTAACAACTCCAGAGGAAATTGAACTTAAAAATATTGATTTTCTGGCTGGTAGTGCGATTCCGGAGTTTGGTGATCGTGTGTTTACCTCCATCCCGAATTCATTGCCAAGCTCCCATCTAGATTCTGCAATAGGAGTTGATGCGTTAGGGGTTTTAGCTTGCGCTCAGGATATGTGGAGCAAGGGGTTGCAACAAGACGTACATCTTCTAGAGCCGCTCTATATTCGCAACAAGGTAGCCTTAACATCTGCGGAGCGCAGTCAACAACATGGCTGACAATATCGAATCTTTGGGCTCTCGAACAGAGGGCGTATCAGAGCTTTCGTTTCTACCTATGACGGTGGCAGACTTGGATTCAGTTTTGGCGATCGAATCTGTCTCACATATTCATCCTTGGACAAAAGGTAACTTCTCTGATTCACTCGCTGCTGGTCATTGGGCCTATTGCGTTAGGCCGCAATTATCAGACGCAGTAAAAGGTAGCTATCTCGACCCAGAGGTTCTGTGGGCATACTGCATCTTGTTTCCAGCAGTAGATGAGTTGCATCTACTGAATATCACCGTTTCCCCTAAATTGCGTCGCCTAGGCATTGGCGTAAAAATGATGACTGCAATCGAGGGCGTTGCTGCACAACAAAATATGCCTCGAATTATTCTTGAGGTTCGCCCCAGCAATGAAGCCGCCTTAAAACTTTATCAAAGCCTAGGGTACGAGCAAATTGGCGTACGTAAAAACTATTACCCAGTTGATGTGGCAAGTGGATTGCGAGAAGATGCCCTGGTTTTGGCTAAATCGATTAAGCTTGAGGCATGAATATGAGTACAAATTCTGCCTTTCTTAAAGAGATGGGTATTACTGAGTGGACTTCGCGAGATTCTGCTTCTGGGCGTTCTCAAACAGTGGCTGCGGCTGAAGCATCATCTCATCAAGCTGATCCTATGGTCACTACATCACCAGTTGTTGTAGAAGATCAGGTGAGAGTTTCTGCGGGATTGTGGTGGTTTTTTGGTAATAAACCCCAAGGTGAAGCAGAAGTACTATTTCAAAATATCATTCGTGTGCTTGGCTTAAGCCCCCAAGAGTGGTCCTGGAAAAATCCTGCGGAAAAGTTAAATCCTGAACTATTGCCACAAGATGGAACGCCTATAGTTGCCATGGCCTTTGGTGGTCCAGTCGCTCAAAAATTATCAGGTGAGCGAGATGCACTCCCACAGCTTCGAGAAACCGTCTTGGCAATCAATGCTGATGGTGCTGAGGATCTTCCGCTGATTGCTACTTTTGAATTCAATCATTTGCTAGCGAAGCCAAAAGATAAAGCGCTATTTTGGCAGGATCTATTGCTTGCTAAATCGGTATTGCAAAATATCTAAGCTTTGCGCTTAGTGCTTGTGCTCACCAATCAAATGCATTGAGTCATACTCAGCCTGATTGGCTCGGTGACGCTTGATGACAAGCCACATAATTGCACTTACGGCGACACCAAAGCCAATAATGACTGCCTGAATTGGCGCATCTAGCCAAATCAATCCAGAGTAGATTAGAAGCATCATTAATACAGAGATGTTTTCATTAAAGTTTTGTACTGCAATTGAGTGGCCGGCAGACATCAATACATGTCCACGATGTTGCAATAGCGCATTCATTGGAACAACAAAGTAACCCGCTAACCAACCAACCAAGATTAATAAGAAATAAGCTGGCAGTAAATTGAGTGAGATCTCAAACTTACCAATAGTCCAGATGGTCGTGTTGGGAAGCATGTCAGAGTTGTAAATTGCCATTACGCAGACCACTAGGCCCATAGCAATGCCATAGGGCAGGACTTTAAGGGAGCTACGAAGCGGTACACGCCAAGCAGCCCAAACAGCACCTCCAGCGACGCCAACTGCTGAGATCGCCTGAAGAATAGCCCCCTGAGACAGGGTCATGTGTAGAGCAACTTGAGCCCACTTAATCACAATAAATTGCAGAGTGGCACCAGCACCCCAAAATAGCGTAGTAACCGCTAAGGATATTTGACCAAGACGATCAGCCCAAAGCGTCTTAAAGCATACAGAAAAATCTTTAACTAATTCAATGGGGTTAGTTTTTTGGGACTCATAGCGTGCTCCAGTATCCGGAATACGTAAATTAATGAGGGCGGCCAATATGTAAATCAGCATGATGATCATGATGGCTGATTCAGCGGCAGTATCAATACTGGTATCCAGCAATGGCATATCTAAAGACAGGAGGCTCTGGGAGACCGATTTACTAATGAGAACCCCTCCAAGAACAGTGCCCATAATGATGGAGCCAACCGTGAGACCTTCAATCCAGCCATTGGCCGCAACCAGTTTCTCGGGTGGAAGTAATTCAGTGAGGATGCCGTATTTGGCTGGAGAGTAGGCGGCTGCCCCAAGGCCAACAATCGCATAGGCTAATAAAGGATGGCTTCCAAATAGCATCACCACGCATCCCACAAATTTAATCGTGTTGGTAATGAACATGACGTTGCCTTTTGGGCGGGAGTCTGCAAAGGCTCCCACAAAGGCTGCCAGCAAGACGTAGGAGAGAACGAAGAATAATTTGAGTAAAGGAGTCATCCAGGCCGGAGCGCTAAGCTGGACCAAGAGGGCGATTGCTGCGATCAGCAATGCGTTATCAGCAAGCGACGAAAAAAATTGCGCCGCCATAATGATGTAAAAACTACGGTTCATTCGTACAATCTAGTCATTAATGTAATTAAAACATGAAAGGAGGGGTGGATATGGGCTCATCGGCTAATCGCTTGATTAATAGGCCAATTTTGGCAACTATACACACAGATGCCTTTCGTCATAATTTGAGCCGTATTCGTGAGCTAGCTCCTGAGTCGAAGATTTGGTCGGTTGTAAAGGCCAAAGCCTACGGCCATACGCTAGAAGCGGCATTTAAAGGTCTTTCGTCTACAGACGGTTTTGCTCTGCTAGATATTGCAGATGCACAATGGTTGAGAGAGCATGGTTGGGAGGGTCGAATCCTTCTCTTGGAAGGGCTTTTTAGTCCCCAGGAATTGGAATTGGCTCTCAAACTTCAGTGTGACTTGGTGGTCCATAGCGAAAAGCAAGTCGCCTGGCTTGAGTCTGTTGCAAATCAGTCTGCCCACCAGCCTAATATATTTTTAAAACTGAACTCTGGGATGAACCGGCTTGGTTTTAGATCAGGGCAGTATCGAACAGCTTTTCACCGCTTGCATGCTGCCGGATATCGCCTCCACCACATGACCCATTTTGCTAATGCCGATCAAGTAGATCAAGCGCCATCGGTAGGTGAACAAATGGACTGTTTTCAACAGACAATTGAGGGCTTGGAAGCTCCAAGCTCCTTAGCTAATTCAGCGGCTATTCTGTGGCACCGTAACGCCCTCGGCGATTGGGTTCGTCCTGGAATTATGCTGTATGGGGTTTCTCCAACTGGCGTGCATGCTGATATTGTTCGATCCGATCTTCAGCCTGTGATGCAGCTCCAAAGTGAAATCATCGACATTCAGGAATTAAAGAAAGGCGATCATGTTGGATATGGTGGTCGCTATCAAGCTCCTGAAGATATGCGTATTGGTGTAATTGCTTGTGGCTATGCTGATGGCTATCCCCGTCATGCGGAAGATGGCACTCCTGTTTGGGTTGATGCTGCAGATCCCCGTGGCGATGGCGTGATTTGTCCGATTGTTGGGCGAGTATCAATGGATATGCTGACGATTGATTTGCGTGAAGCGCCCAATGCCAAGATCGGCAGTGTGGTTGAGCTATGGGGTCAGGAGGTACCAGTGGATGATGTAGCTCAGATGAGCGGAACCATTGGCTATGAGCTTATTTGCGCATTGGCGCAGAGAGTGCCAGTAGTCATCAAGTAGCGTGGCGCCACTTGATGAAACCTATTTTTTTATTTATTCCAGATCTGCCACCAGCGACGTTCTTTTTGAACGCGTTGGCCGGTAACCATCATTTGGCTATCGGGGAAATTGAGTTTAAATACACGTAGTGAATCATTACTCAAGTCAGTCATGCCGAGATTTTCGTATGACTTCGTCAGGATATAGAGAGCCTCTTCAACCGCAGGTGCGCGATCGTAATCTCGAATAACGAGTTGCGCTCTATTGGCGGAAGCTAGGTAAGCACCGCGTTGATAGTAGAAGCGAGCAACAATAACGTCGGCTTCTGCCAAAGAGTTCACGATATAGCGCATGCGGTCTAGGGAATCTGGAGCGTATTTGCTATCAGGGAAACGTTCAACTACCACCTTGAAAGCTTCAAAAGCCTCTTTGGATGCTTTTGGATCGCGCTCACTTAAATCTTGCCCGGTAAATTTACCAAGCCAGCCCAAATCATCATTGAAGCTAATCAAGCCTTTGAGGTAGTAGCCGTAATCTAAATTAGGGCTACCTTGATGAAGCTTAATAAATCGATCAATCGCAACTTGAGCTTGAGCTTGCTCTTGAGCCTTCCAGTAGCAGTAGGCTGCATTAATTTGCGCTTGCTGTGAATAAGGTCCAAAAGGGAATCGACCTTCTAGCTTTTCAAAGTACTTGCCGCACTTTGCGTAATCAGCATCTTTTAGCTTCTCAGTTGCTTCGGAATAGAGCTTCGTCTCAGACCAAATATCGGTATCGTCCTTTTGGCCATCGCTACCAGCACATCCACTGAGGATGAGGCAGGCTGCGCTAGCTCCAACGAATAAAGAAATAAGGGATTTTTTGGAAGATGACCCCATAGTGGCAGCAAGCCTTAAACTGGCGTCTGTAATAACGTCCGACATAACTAAAAGGCTCTTTAAGCGTGGCATTGCCGCATACTCCCGATTCGAATCCCATTGATTATATCGATGATGAGGATTTCATAGCTCTAGAAGTTCCCTTTGAGGTAACTGGGGAGCGTTTGGACAAGTTCCTCGGTGGCGCTTTGCCAGATTATTCCCGGAATCGCCTTCAGGCCTGGGTTGAGGCTGGGGCGGTTACGGTTGATGGAAAAGCCACTAAAGTTCGTCATTTACTCCGTGGGGGCGAGAGTATTAGGGTCTTTCCACAAGAAATGCCTGAACAATTTGCATTTTCACCAGAAGATATCCCCTTGGACATAGTTTATGAGGATGACTCCATTATTGTGGTCAATAAACCAGCGGGATTGGTAGTTCATCCGGCTGCTGGTAATTGGACCGGAACCCTATTAAATGGACTCTTGCACCATTTTCCAGAGTTAAAGCATTTACCTAGAGCGGGCATTGTCCATCGCTTGGATAAAGATACTTCTGGGCTGATGGTGGTTGCCCGTACAGATATTGCTCAGACTTCCTTAGTCAGACAACTGCAGGAGCGTACTGTAGGTCGACGCTATCTCTCCTGGGTATGGGGCGATGCCCCATCGCAGGGTAAGGTGCTAGCAACTGTTGGTCGTGATCAGCGCGATCGCCTCAAAATGGCGGCTGGTTCTGCTCAGGGTAAGCCTGCAGCTACCTTATTTCGACGCTTGGCCAAAGGTACTTTTGCTGAAAGCGCTCTTGCCTTATTGGAGTGCCGTCTGGAGACTGGCCGTACGCATCAGATTCGTGTTCATCTGGAATCCTTAGGTTTTCCACTTCTGGGGGATCCAGTCTACCGAAAAAGGACTCCAGGAGCCGCTAAATCCTTGCCTTTTGCCCGTCAAGCTCTGCATGCTTATGCTCTGAGTTTGCAGCATCCAAGAACACAAGAAGTAATGACCTGGTTTAGATTGCCTCCGCAAGATTTAATCGAATTATTGCCATTGGTGGGGATGAGTGAAGCAGACTTGCCAAAAGAAGAGGCCTTGATGGCCTCAATCAAAAATGATCAGCGCAATTAATAAGATCAAACCAAGCTGGGTTGTGCATGAACAAATCCAGGCCTTCTGCACCACTAGGTTAGGCGGAGTTAGTAAGACTCCATTTGCCAGCCTCAATCTAGGGCTTAATGCAGGCGATGATTCAGAAACTGTTCTGCAAAATCGCAGCATCCTCAGATCAAATCTCCCAAATGAGCCAATTTGGCTTAAGCAGATTCATGGCATTGCTGTTAGCACTCCGGCGACAAGAGGGCTTCAAGTCGATGGGCCATTTGAAGCTGATGCTGCGGTAACCAATATCCCAAATGAGGTTTTGGCAATTCTGACGGCTGATTGCATGCCTGTATTGTTTGCCAGTAAGAGTGGCGTTGTAATTGGTGCTGCTCATGCTGGCTGGCGTGGCCTCAGTGGTGGAGTTCTAGAACGCACTATTCAAGAGATGATCGCTTTGTCTCCTGGCCTGAGCCCAAAAGAGATTGTTGCGTGGATGGGTCCAGCGATTGGTCCAACAGCATTTGAAGTTGGTGAAGATGTTCTGAAGGCTTTTTCCGGTCAGGATCAGTCCCCACTCTCGAAAGCATTTACGCCAATTCTCGAAAGACCTGGAAAGTATTTGGCAAATCTATATTTGCTTGCCAGGGAGAGATTGCAATTAGCCGGCATTGAGCAAATCTCTGGTGGAGATTTTTGTACCTTTAATGATCCTAAAAATTTCTTTTCTTATCGTAGGGATAAAGAAACCGGTCGCTTTGCCTCCTTGATTTGGATCTCTAGTGATATCTAAATTGGGGTTATTACTAGCTTAGCCCTAGGGCTAGGGTTAGTGCGTATAACCCTAGATGCCTTATAGATGCAGAATGGTCTCAATAACTATACGAGATCATTATGTTTGCAGGTATGAATACGGGTGTTGCGCCATCCTTGGCTCCGCACCACATGGCATTAATTCCCCCGGAAAGTTTGGCGGAAATTCAAAAAGAGTACTTCTCAGAGTTCGCTCATCTTGCAACTAATCCCGAAGCTATTGAAGTAAAAGA
Source organism: Polynucleobacter sp. es-MAR-4 (assembly GCF_018882055.1). Lineage (GTDB taxonomy): Bacteria > Pseudomonadota > Gammaproteobacteria > Burkholderiales > Burkholderiaceae > Polynucleobacter. The sequence continues at coordinate 270,964 of NZ_JACVPF010000001.1, forward strand.
TCGTCGCTTCTCTGGCAAAGCCTGGCACTCTTCTTGGAGCAAGATGATTGCCGCAACTTACTTGCTGAACTCCAAGCATTTATTAGCGCTTGCAAAAGCAGTTGATGCGGATGAAAAGACTAAGGCCAAAATTTTGTTCACAACAGAACAAATGATCGATGCTTTGTCCCCCTCAAACTTTATTGCAACCAATCCCGAAGTTCTTGAAAATATTATTAGCTCTCAAGGTCAGTCGATTCAGAATGGAATAGTGAACTTGCTGGGTGATTTAAAAAAAGGCAAAGTTTCACTGACGGATGAAAGTGCCTTTGAGGTTGGTAAGAATATTGCAACCACTGAAGGTCAGGTGGTATTTCGCAATGATCTATTTGAGTTAATTCAATACAAGCCACTGACTGATACTGTCTATGAGCGCCCATACTTAATGGTGCCGCCTTGCATTAACAAGTATTACATTTTGGATTTGCAGCCAGACAATTCTGTAGTGCGTTACATGGTGGAGCAGGGCCACACTGTTTTCTTGGTTTCCTGGAAGAATCCCGATGCCTCGATGTCGAAAGTGACGTGGGATGACTACGTTGGTGAAGGCGTGATTAAGGCTATTGAGGTGGTCAAGGATATCGGTGGTACAGATCAAATTAACGTACTTGGCTTTTGCGTAGGCGGAACTTTAACTTCTACCGCTTTAGCCGTCTTGGCCGCGCGTAAGAAAGATTATGTTGCTAGCTTAACCTTGCTGACTACCTTATTGGACTTCAGTGATACCGGCATTCTCGATGTCTTCATTGATGAAGGTATGGTGAAGTTGCGCGAGAGCACCATTGGTGGTGAGGGTGGTCATTTCGGGATGATGTCTGGTTTAGATCTCGGCAATACATTCTCCTTTCTGCGCCCAAATGATTTGGTGTGGAACTATGTTGTCGAGAATTATTTGAAAGGTAATTCACCGCCGCCATTTGATTTGCTCTATTGGAATGGTGACTCCACCAATTTGCCTGGTCCAATGTATTGCTGGTATCTACGTCATACCTATCTACAAAACGAATTGATTAAACCAGGCAAGCTCACCGTTTGCGGTGAAAAGGTCGACTTAGGCAAAATCACTGTGCCAGCCTATATTTATGCATCACATGATGATCACATCGTGCCCTGGAAATCGGCTTATGAATCTACCCATATTCTGAAGGGCAAGAATCGATTTGTCTTGGGCGCATCAGGCCATATTGCCGGGGTAATTAATCCACCAGCAAAAAATAAACGTCATTATTTTGAAAATAATAAGTTAGCTAAGACAGCAGATGAGTGGTTAGCTGTAGCAAAAGATATCAAGGGTAGTTGGTGGCCCAACTACGCTCAATGGTTAGAACAATTTGGTGGCAAGAAAATTAAGGCTAGCAAGTCGTTTGGTAATGCACAGTACAAAAAACTAGAAGCGGCGCCTGGTAAGTACGTGAAAGAAAAAGTATCCGCAGCTGCTCAATAATAATTTCAAAAGGGGAAATACATGTCTCAAAAAATTGCATACGTAACCGGTGGTATGGGCGGCATTGGCACTGCTATTTGTCAGCGTCTCGCCAAAGATGGCTTCAAGGTCATCGCTGGTTGCGGCCCGAATTCCCCGCGTAAGGATCGCTGGATTGGCGAACAAAAAGCTTTAGGTTATGACTTCATCGCTTCAGAGGGCAACGTTTCCGACTGGGATAGTACAGTTGCTGCTTTCGATAAAGTGAAGGCTGAAGTAGGGCGTGTCGATGTGCTGGTAAATAACGCTGGAATTACTAAAGATAGCGTATTCCGCAAAATGACTCCGGATCAGTGGAAGGCAGTAATTGATACCAACCTCAATTCTTTGTTTAATGTAACTAAGCAAGTTGTAGATGGCATGGCTGATAACGGTTGGGGTCGAATTATCAATATTTCCTCCGTAAATGGTCAGAAGGGTCAGTTTGGTCAATCTAACTATTCCACGGCAAAAGCAGGCTTGCATGGATTTACGATGGCTTTGTCACAGGAGTTGGCCTCAAAGGGTGTAACCGTAAATACAGTTTCTCCTGGGTACATCGGTACGGATATGGTTAAAGCTATTCGTGAAGATGTCCTTGAGAAGATTGTTGCCGGCGTTCCTGTTAAGCGTTTGGGCACCCCAGAAGAGATCGCTTCGATTTGCTGCTGGATTGCCTCTAATGATGGCGGTTATGCGACTGGCGCTGACTTCTCTCTGAATGGTGGCCTGCATACAGGTTAAACCCCTCAAAAATGCAGTTTTAGTAGTGTGCTCATCGGCATATTTACCTTTAGATCAAACTAGAGATAAACTATGCCGATGTTGCATTGCAGTATCGAGAGTTAGGAAAAACACATGGCCACACGTTCCAAAAAAGCCGGCGATAGCCGCTTGATCAAGAAGTACCCCAATCGTCGTTTATATGACACCCAAACCAGCACCTATGTCACGCTGGCTGATATCAAAAGTTTAGTGATGGCTGGCGATGCTTTTAGCGTTGTGGATGCGAAAACAGAAGATGATTTAACGCGCAATATTTTGCTGCAAATTATTTTGGAGGAAGAAGCAGGCGGTGCGCCGGTTTTTTCTACGCAGATGCTTTCTCAAATCATCCGCTTCTATGGCAACTCCATGCAAGGGTTGATGGGTAGCTACCTTGAAAAGACGATGCAATCATTTGTGGATATTCACAATAAACTGGGTGATCAAACTCAGGGCTTAGGTGCTGGCAGCACGCCTGAAGCTTGGGCCAAGATGATGAATTTGCAAAACCCGATGATGCAGGGTCTCATGGGTAACTATATGGAGCAAAGTAAAGATCTGTTTGTGAAGATGCAAGAGCAAATGCAAAACTCCCCAACAATATTTAAAGGTTTCCCATTTCCGGGGCAGCCTAACCCAACAGAAAAAGAATAGTTGTGGCGGGTAAAGTAGGTTTTGTTTCCTTGGGGTGCCCCAAGGCGCTGGTTGATTCTGAACTCATCCTCACGCAATTAAGTGCTGAGGGTTATGAGACGGCCAAGGATTATTCTGGCGCTGATCTCGTTGTCGTGAATACCTGTGGCTTTATTGATTCTGCCGTAGAGGAAAGTCTCGCAGCCATTGGTGAGGCCTTGTCTGAAAATGGCAAAGTGATTGTGACCGGCTGCTTAGGTGCACGTAAAAACGCTGATGGCAGTGATCTTATTCAAAGCATTCATCCTAAGGTCCTTGCAGTAACGGGCCCACATGCCACGCAAGAGGTGATGCAGGCCATTCACCTACATCTTCCAAAGCCACATGATCCTTTTACCGATTTACTGCCTCCGATTGGCGTCAAGCTCACTCCTAAGCATTATGCGTATTTAAAAATTTCCGAGGGATGTAATCACCGCTGTACTTTTTGCATCATTCCAAGTTTGCGTGGCGATCTGGTTTCACGTCCGATTGGTGAAGTATTGCTTGAGGCAAAAAAATTATTTGAGTCAGGCGTTAAAGAGCTGTTGGTGGTTTCTCAAGACACGAGCGCCTATGGAGTTGATATTCAATATCGCACTGGCTTTTGGGATGGCAAGCCAGTTAAGACGCGGATGTTTGATTTAGTAAACGCCTTAAATCAAATCGCAAGAGAACATCAAGCCTGGGTTCGCCTGCATTATGTTTACCCTTATCCTCATGTTGATGATGTTTTGCCTTTAATGGCCGAGTTTTCTGATCATGGCTATGGCGTACTTCCTTATTTAGATATTCCTTTGCAGCACGCCCATCCAGATGTACTGAAGCGCATGAAGCGGCCTGCGAGCGGAGAAAAGAATTTAGAGCGTATACAAGCGTGGCGTGCTGCATGTCCCGATTTGGTAATTCGCAGCACCTTTATTGCTGGCTTTCCAGGCGAGACAGAAGAGGAGTTTGACTATCTTCTGAATTTCTTGGATGAGGCTCAAATTGATCGTGCTGGATGCTTTGCTTACTCACCCGTTGATGGTGCTACTGCCAATGCCTTGGATAATCCAGTTCCGGATTCTTTGCGGGAAGATCGTCGCGCTCGTTTTATGGCTAAGGCTGAAGAAATCTCCATAAAACGCCTTGCTAAAAAAATAGGCAAGCGCATTCAGGTCATTATTGATCGCGTAGACGAATCGGGTGGAATCGGTCGAACCATCGGGGATGCCCCTGAAATTGATGGTTTGGTGCGGGTTTTGCCCCCTAGCAAGCCTTCAAAACGCTATCGCACTGGTGAAATCATCAAAGTAACGGTTATTAGCTCCCAAGGGCATGACCTAATAGCCGAAACTTGACTATTGGAATAAAAATAGTGTTTTGGTCTTTTATTGAGGCCAATATTTTGCCTAATTAGGCACCGTTAAGGGGATTGATATGAGTCGTGATGTCGTCGTTTTAAGTGCTGTACGTTCTGCTATTGGTACATTCAATGGATCACTCAGCAGCCTGGAGCCAAGTGAGCTCGGCGGCATCGTGATGAAAGAGGCAGTTGCCCGCTCTGGCGTAGATCCAGCTTTAATTAATTACATTACTGTTGGAAATACTATTCCTACAGATAACCGTTATGCCTATGTAGCTCGTGTAGCTTCTATCCAAGCTGGTCTGCCAATGGAATCGGTTGCCATGGCCCTAAATCGTTTATGCAGCTCAGGTTTGCAAGCGATTGTGACGACTGCCCAACAAATTATGTTGGGTGACTGCGATTACGGTATCGGTGGTGGTGTTGAAGTGATGTCACGCGGTATGTACGGTTCACCAGCAATGCGCAGCGGTGCTCGCATGGGTGACACCAAAATGATCGACTTGATGGTTTCTGTATTGACAGATCCATTTGGCGTTGGTCATATGGGTGTTACTGCAGAGAACCTCGTTGAAAAATGGAAGCTGACACGTGAAGAGCAAGATGCTCTCGCAGTGGAGTCACATCGTCGTGCAGCGCATGCAATTAAAGAAGGTCGCTTTAAATCACAAATCGTTCCGATCACTATCAAAACACGTAAAGGTGATGTGGTGTTTGATACTGATGAACATTGCAAGCCAGATACCACCATGGAAACTTTGGCGAAGATGAAGGCAGTCTTCAAAAAAGAGGGTGGCAGTGTTACTGCGGGTAATGCATCTGGTATCAATGATGGCGCAGCATTCTTTGTTCTGGCTGAAGCTGAAGCGGCTAAGAAGGCTGGTCATAAGCCAATCGCTCGCTTAGTGTCATATGCTGTAGCTGGCGTACCGAATCACATCATGGGTGAAGGCCCAATTCCAGCAACCAAGATTGCCCTTGAGCGTGCTGGCCTGAAATTGGATCAAATCGATGTGATCGAATCCAATGAGGCGTTTGCTGCGCAAGCTTTGGCAGTGACTAAAGGCTTGGGTCTTGATCCAGCCAAGACTAACGTTAACGGTGGAGCGATTGCATTGGGTCACCCAATTGGTTGCTCTGGTGCTGCTATTGCTACCAAAGCAATCCATGAACTGCATCGCGTTCAAGGTAAATATGCTTTGGTCACAATGTGTATTGGTGGTGGTCAGGGTATCGCAACTATTTTTGAGCGTATGTAATCAACGTTCATTTACTACCCATGGCTATCTCTTGTTGAGCTAGTCAATGAACAGTAAAGCTGCATCCAAGCCGACTCGGTCAAAAGCCGCGTCGGCTTTTTCTTTGACGATTGGTTTTGCTTTGTAGGCAACACTAATTCCAGAGCCATGCATCATTGGTAGGTCGTTTGAGCCATCACCCATGGTGATGGAGTTACCCTTTTTGCAATTCATGAGAGTGCAGGCTTGCTCAAGATAAGCATTCTTCGCTGCGCCATCAACGATATCGCCAATGACTTTACCGGTGAGCTTGCCGTCTATGATTTCTAAGGTATTTGCTTGGGTTTGCTTGAAGCCCAACTCTTGCTGAAGTTTTTCTGTGAAGAAGGTAAAGCCACCGGAGACGAGTAGTGTGTAAAGTCCTCGGGCATTTGCTCCAGAAAGTAATTCAGCGGCACCAGGATTAGGTCGCAAGCGTTCGCGATAGACTGAATCCAATACATCCGCAGATACGCCTTCTAGAAGGGTCACGCGTCTGCGCAAGCTTTCTTTAAAGTCCTTAATTTCACCGCGCATAGTCGCCTCAGTAATTTCTGAAACAGCGGCCTTCTTGCCTGTGAAATCTGCAATCTCATCAATGCACTCAATATTAATCAGAGTGGAGTCCATATCCATGGCCAATACCTTTACTGCGTCAGGTTTAAATCCTGGTGAAAGAAAGGCAAAATCGGTGTTGTGTGCAGCAGCGATATCACGCATAGCAACTCTTGCTTCAGGTGCTAAAGCATGGCCAGTAGTCCAACGAGCGCTGAAGTATTTTGAATGTGAAGTTTCTTTATCAAGCTTAGTGATCTTTACCCCCAGGACCTTTGCATGCTCAATCAAGGCTGAATTCAACTCTTGAGGGATTGGAGTGTTGGCAAGTGCTACAAGAGTGAGGTGGCTTGTCATAGATCTTGGGTTATAAAAAATTAGTTAGCTTTAACGGTATTGAGCATTGCGGACTCATTGAGGCTTCTGAGAATTTTCCGGATATGGTCTAGTCGTTGCTCTAGTTTCTCAAAATCCTTCTCTTTTTGGGGAAGAATTTTTAATTTATCTTGCCCATTGAGTTGGATGTACTTTGAAGACTGTATCAACTGAATGATCTTCATTGGGTCGATCGGAGGATTGGGTATGAACTGAATCTGAATCGAGCTCGGGCTGGCATCAATCTTTTTGATTCCAAACCCACTCATCTCCAAACGTAAGCGATGCGTTTCATAAAGTGATTTAGCTTGGTCAGGCAAATCACCATAACGATCCACCAGCTCTTCACGCAAACCCATAAGCTCAGAGAAGTCATTGGTGCCGGCGAAGCGCTTATACATAGAAAGCCGCTCATGGACATCGGGGCAATAGTCATTTGGGAAGAGGGCGGGTACACCGAGATTGACATCGGTAGTCGCCTGAAGTGGTGAGAGCAAATCCGGCTCTTTGCCACTGCGCAGGGATTTCACTGCGCGATTGAGCATCTCGGTATATAGCTGAAATCCAATTTCATGAATTTCACCGGATTGCTTATCGCCCAAGACTTCGCCCGCTCCTCGGATTTCTAAATCATGCATCGCCAAATAGAAACCAGACCCTAATTCTTCCATAGCTTGAATCGCATTTAAACGTAGCTGCGCTTGCTTACTGAGGGCTTCGGGATCCGGTACTAGTAAATAGGCATACGCCTGGTGATGTGAGCGTCCAACGCGACCACGTAATTGATGTAACTGGGCTAAACCAAACTTATCTGCGCGATGCATGATGATGGTGTTAGCAGTCGGAACGTCAATACCCGTTTCAATAATGGTGGTACATAACAAGATATTCGTACGTTGAGTCACAAACTCACGCATGACTGATTCCAATTCACGCTCATGCATTTGACCGTGGGCAACACTAATACGCGCCTCTGGAATTAGTTCTTGCAGGGCATGCTTGCGATTTTGAATGGTTTCCACTTCATTGTGGAGGAAGTAAACCTGGCCACCACGCTTAATCTCCCGAAGCACGGCCTCACGAATAACGCCATCACCTTCACGACGTACAAATGTTTTGATGGCCAAGCGTTTTTGGGGTGCCGTCGCAATGATCGAGAACTCACGTAAACCCTCCATAGCCATGCCAAGTGTTCTCGGAATAGGCGTTGCTGTCAGGGTCAGGATATCCACTTCAGCACGTAATGCTTTGAGGGCATCTTTCTGGCGCACACCAAAGCGATGCTCCTCATCCACGATCACCAAGCCTAAGTTAGCAAACTGAGTTTCTTTTGACAGTAGCTTATGTGTACCAATAATGATGTCAGCTTCACCTTTAGCGATTGCTTCTAATGCGGCATTAATTTCTTTGGTAGTTTTAAAGCGTGAGAGCTCAACAATGCGCACAGGCCAATCTGCAAATCGATCCTTCCAGGTTGCAACATGTTGTTCTGCGAGCAGGGTGGTTGGCGCCAAGATGGCTACTTGCTTGCCACCCATTACTGCAACAAAGCTAGCGCGCAATGCAACCTCGGTCTTACCAAAACCTACATCGCCACATACAAGTCGATCCATAGGTGTGCCGCTGGTCATATCACCAATAACTGCGGCAATCGCATTTGCTTGGTCTGGTGTTTCTTCAAAGCCAAAGCTTTCTGCAAATGCTGCATAGTCATGAGCTGAAAATTCGAAGGCATGACCTTTGCGAATCGCTCTTGCTGCATAGAGGCTTAATAGCTCAGCAGCGGTATCGCGAATTTGTTGTGCAGCTTTACGTCTTGCCTTATCCCACTGACCAGAGCCCAATTGATGCAACGGTGCTGAGTCAGGATCGGAGCCTGCGTAACGCGTCACCATTTGTAACTGTTGTACTGGTACATAAAGAGTCGCATCTTTGGCGTAAACCAAGTGCAGGAACTCTTCAAAAATAGGCTCTTCTTTGGGCGGCGCTAAATTGAGTAGCACTAAACCTTGATAGCGACCAATGCCATGATCTGAGTGAACAACGGGGTCACCAATCTTAAGCTCGGATAAATCCTTAAAGAGCATATCCGGATCGGCGCTCTCACTTTCTTTACCCTTGCGACGTTGACGTGCAGTGGTGGTAAAGAGCTCAGCCTCGGTAACGACGATGAGGTTTTCAGCTGGCCAAGTAAAACCGTTAAAGAGTTGCGCTGTGACCAAGCCAAATAGCGCATCACTCTTAATAAAGTCAGCAACACCTTCAAAGCCTTCTGGCTTTAATGGGTAGAGTGGTTTGCCATTCTGACCAGCAACTGAATTGCTTTCTTCAAAGAGTTGGCGAATCGATTCTTTACGGCCATTACTATCGCTACAAATAAGTACGCGCACTTTTTCTTGGGAGACCAAAGCGCGCAAGCGATTCATCGGATCAGCATCACGACGATGGACTGCTAAATCAGGAACAGCTAAAAATTGTGGGACGGCTTTCGATTCTTTATCCACCTCTTTATCCAATGCCAAACGCGCATTGGGTTTAGCTGCAGTAAAGAATTGATCAACATCTAGGAATAACTCTGCCGGCGGAAGAATAGGGCGATCAAGATCATGCTTTAAGAATTCATATCTAGAAAGCGTGTCCTTCCAAAAGCCTTTAATAGATTCTTCAACATCACCGATGCTTACTAGCCAGACGGGATCGCCTGAGCGGGGGAAGTAATCAAAGACTGTCGATGATTCTTCAAAGAAGAGGGGTAAATACGATTCGATACCAGCGCTAGGGATTCCCAGGTTGGCATCTTTATAAATTGAGCAACGCGTTGGATCGCCTTCAAATACTTCTCGCCATCTGCCGCGGAAGGCGGTACGTGAAGCATCATCAAAGGGAAATTCATGTCCGGGTAAAAGGCGAACCCCTTTAACTGGGTAGAGGCTGCGCTGTGTATCGGGATCAAAAGCCCGAATTTGCTCAATCTCATCACCAAAGAGATCGAGGCGATAAGGCAGACTCGAGCCCATCGGAAATAAATCAATCAAGCCGCCACGAATGCTGTATTCACCCGGACGCATGACTGAACTGACGGGGTCATAACCGGCTTGCTGCAACTGAAGTTTTAGTGCCGCCTCATTGAGCTTGTCACCTTGTCTAAAAAAGAAAGTGTGGCCAGATAAAAAGTTTGGCGGCCCGAGTCGCTGTAAAGCCGTGGTGATAGGCACCAAGACAATGTCGCAACTGCCGTTGAGTAATTCATAGAGCGTTGCTAAGCGTTCTGAGACCAAATCCTGATGTGGTGAGAAATGGTCATACGGCAGAATTTCCCAATCGGGCAGTAGGCGTGTTTTGAGTTGTGGAGCAAATGCTGGAATTTCTTCCAGGAGACGCTGGGCTTCCTGCGCCTGCGCACAGAAAATAACCATGACTGAGAATTCAGATCGATACCGCAGTGCGGATTGGGCTATTAATGCGGCATCTGATGAGCCAACTAGCCCTGAAAAGGTAAAGCGCTGCCCAGCCCGGGGTGCGGGTATGGGGGGTGCTAGTTTTAATGCATCAGACATCTCCGCTCATTATAGAATCAGGTATGCACCCAGCAAATCAATCTTCACCCCAATGTCACGCCTTGTTACCTACGGCTGGAACGGGATCTAGGCTTGGTGGAGCTTTACCAAAGCAGTTTCAGGAATTGGCGGGCAAGCCAATGCTGGCCTATGCATTAGAGGCATTTTCTAAGGCACCAGAGATTGCTTCGATTTGGGTTGGTGTTAGCCCCGGATTTATTGACAACCCGATCTTGAGTTCACTTTCCGCCAAATCTGCCTTTATTCAATTTCTTCCGAGCGGTGGCCCAACTCGCCAAGAAACCGTCAGAAATACTCTGGCAGCTATGCTCAAGGCCGGCGTTCCGGAAACAGACTGGGTCTTAGTTCATGATGCCGCCCGACCTGGGATTTCTTCCGAGCTGATTCAAAAACTCATTAGCGCAGTCACGCTGGCTGGTGAGGGCGGTCTCTTGGCAATGCCGTTAGCAGATACCTTAAAAATGGCTGATGCCAACTCCGCAATTGCCGGCAATCCTAATAGGGCGATGAAGACGATTTCTCGAGATCATCTTTGGCAGGCTCAAACCCCTCAGATGTTTGGTTTAAAACGCCTGCATGATGCAATTGAAGAGGGTATACGACTAGAAGCTGATATTACTGATGAGGCAAGTGCAATGGAGCTTTCAGGCTCAAGCCCTTTATTGATAGAGGGCGCTACTCGTAACTTCAAAGTAACCCATCCAGCAGATTGGGATTTGATGCAAACTATTCTGCAGGCCACCTCTAAATAAGACCTTAGTACCCATAACGACAAAATAATGACTTCAAGCGCTCCGCACATCCCTCAATTTCGTATCGGACAAGGTTATGACGTTCATGCTTTGGTAGCAGATCGCAAGTTGATATTGGGTGGCGTCCATATTCCCAATGAAAAGGGCTTACTGGGCCATTCTGATGCAGATGCCTTATTGCATGCCTTGACGGATGCCTTGCTAGGCGCCGCTGGATTGAATGATATTGGCCAGCTATTTCCAGATACCGATCCCCAGTTTAAGGATATGGATAGCCGAATTTTGCTCAGAGCTGCACTTCAAAAGGTTCAAGCTGCTGGGTTTCAGGTGGGTAACGTCGACGCTACTATTATTTGCCAAAAGCCCAAATTAGCCACTTTTTTGCCCGATATGGCTCGCAATATCGCAGCAGATTTGGCTGTCACGCCAAGCCATGTCAACCTGAAGGCCAAAACCAATGAATCCCTTGGGCACTTAGGCAGAGGTGAGGGCATTGCAGTCCATGCGGTGGCTTTGCTCTACAAGGCCTAAATATCCTCCAAAACCGCTAAGCATTGTAGAATTACGGTCTTTAGAGTGAAGCTTCAGCTCGGTAGTGTTTGCGGAATTCGCGCGAGGATGGCGAAATTGGTAGACGCACCAGGTTTAGGTCCTGACGCCAGCAATGGTGTGGGGGTTCGAGTCCCCCTCCTCGCACCACAAGATAGCTACTTGGCTTGGGCTTCACATATCCGATTTTCAATTAAGAGACGAGAATGGCTGTGCAGATAGAAAATTTAGGTCAGTTAGACCGCAAAGTGACCTTAGAGTTCGCTCGTGCCGATTTGGCAAAGGCAAGAGAAGACCGTTTGGCTAAATTGGGTAAAACCATGAAGGCCCCAGGCTTCCGTCCAGGCAAAGTTCCTAAGAGCATGGTTGAAAAGCAATACGGCATGCAAGTTGACTTCGAACTCCAGTTCGATAAAGCTCAAGAGCTCTTCTATGACTTAGCGCAAAAAGAAAAAATTCTATTAGCTGGTCAGCCCCGTCTCGATCCGAAATCAGAATTAGACGCAGACAAAATTGTGTTTGATGCTTACTTTGAAGTCTTGCCAGAAGTAAAGATTGGCGACTTCAGCAAAGCAGAAGTAACTAAATACACAACGGATATTTCCGACGCAGAGATTGATCGCGCATTGGATGTATTGCGTAAGCAGCAAGTTCATTACCATCCACGCGGCGAAGCTGGTGCGCATGGTGATGGCGGCTCAAACACAGCGGCTCAAGCTGGCGACCAAGTTGTCATTGACTTTGTTGGCAAGATCGATGGCGTTGAATTTGCTGGCAGTAAAGCTGAAAACTTTGAATACGTTCTTGGTGAAGGCCGCATGCTCCCTGAATTTGAAGCTGCTACATTGGGCCTCAAAGCAGGCGAGAGCAAGACTTTCCCATTGAGCTTCCCAGCGGATTACCACGGTAAAGATGTTGCTGGTAAGACTGCAGATTTCACCATCACTGTTAAGTCAGTAAATTGGGCGCACCTGCCAGCAATTGATGATGCATTTGCATTGTCTTTAGGCGTTACTGAAGGTGGTGTTGCCAAAATGCGTGAAGAAGTAAAAGAGAATTTAGATCGTGAAACAAAACGTCGCATTACTTCCTTGTTAAAGGGTGAGGTAATGGAGAAGCTCAATAGCCTTTGCGAACTCGACGCACCAAAATCTTTGGTTGCTCAAGAGCAAGAGCGTTTAGTTGAGTCTGCACGTCAAGACTTGATGCAGCGTGGCATTCCTAATGCCAAAGATGCACCAATCCCTGCGGAAATGTTTGCTGAGCAAGCTCTCAAACGTGTTCGCCTCGGTTTAATTTTGAGCGATTTGGTTAAGCAGCAAAACTTGGCTGCAACTGCAGATCAAATCAAAGCTGAAATTGATGAACAAGCTGCTACGTACGAAGATCCTAAAGAAGTAGTGCGTTGGTTCTATAGCAATCCAAGCCGCCTCAAGGATATTGAGAACTTGGTGCTGGAAGACAACGTGATTAAGTATTTCACTTCGCAAGCTAAGGTAATCGATAAAGCAGTTACTTTCGAAGAACTCAGCAAGCTCAACTAAGTATTCATTAATAAAGGCCTGATCACATGAACCAGAATCATTTCCAGTCTGAGAATTTAGAACCCAAAGGTTTGGGTTTGGTTCCAATGGTGATTGAAACCTCTGGTCGAGGTGAGAGAGCCTATGACATTTACTCCCGCTTATTGAGAGAGCGTGTTGTTTTCTTGGTTGGCGAAGTAAATGATCAAACCGCAAACTTAGTGATTGCCCAGTTGTTATTCCTGGAGAGTGAAAACCCAGACAAAGAAATTTCTCTGTACATCAACTCTCCTGGCGGCTCTGTTTCTGCTGGTTTAGCAATCTACGACACCATGCAATTCATCAAGCCACACGTCAGCACTTTGTGTATGGGTATGGCTGCGAGTATGGGTGCATTCTTGTTGTGTGCTGGTGAGAAGGGCAAGCGTTATGCATTGCCTAATTCACGCGTGATGATTCATCAGCCATTAGGTGGTGCACGTGGCCAAGCTTCTGATATTGAAATCCAAGCTCGTGAGATTCTTTACTTACGTGAACGCTTGAACAAGATTTTGGCGGATCGCACTGGTCAATCAATTGAAACGATTGCTAAGGACACTGATCGCGATAACTTCATGTCTGCTGATCAGGCTCAGGAGTATGGCTTGATCGATAAAGTAATCGATAAGCGTCCTTAATACCAATTTATTCTTTAGATATCCACCTTGAGCGATAAAAATACTACCAATAGCGCAGATAAAGTTCTGTATTGCTCTTTCTGCGGTAAGAGTCAGCATGAAGTAAAGAAACTGATTGCCGGACCTTCTGTATTTATTTGCGATGAGTGTATTGACCTATGCACCGACGTCATTCAAGAAGAACTCGCTAAGCTTCCTAAGACTGAGGGCGATGATGCTTTACCAACGCCACACCAGATCCGTGAGAATTTAGATCAGTACGTGATTGGTCAAGATCATGCGAAGAAGACTTTAGCTGTAGCTGTCTACAACCATTACAAGCGCTTGCAGTATTTGCCTAAGCCTAAAAAAGAGAAGTTAGATAAGGATGGCAAACCTGTTGAGGTTGCTGATAAGAAAGAATCTAAAGTTCCTGCTAAAGCAATGGTAGATGGCGTTGAATTGGCGAAGAGCAATATTTTGTTGATTGGCCCGACCGGCTCCGGTAAAACATTACTAGCGCAAACCTTAGCGCGCATGTTGGACGTTCCATTTGTGATGGCGGATGCAACGACATTGACTGAAGCTGGTTATGTCGGTGAAGACGTAGAAAACATTATTCAAAAGTTGTTACAAGCTTGCGATTACAACGTAGAAAAAGCGCAGCGTGGAATTGTTTACATTGATGAGATTGACAAGATCTCCCGTAAGTCTGATAACCCATCTATTACTCGTGATGTATCAGGTGAGGGCGTTCAGCAAGCATTGCTAAAACTCGTCGAGGGCACAATGGCTTCTGTACCACCTCAAGGTGGACGCAAGCATCCGAACCAAGATTTCTTGCAAGTTGATACAACTAATATCCTATTTATCTGCGGCGGCGCATTTGATGGCCTTGAGAAGGTCATTCAACAGCGCACTGCGAAGACGGGTATTGGATTTAATGCCACGGTTCCAGGTAAAGATGATCGTGGTGTTAGTGATCTCTTAATCGAAGTGGAGCCAGAAGATCTAATTAAGTTTGGCCTCATTCCTGAGTTAATTGGACGTTTGCCGGTTGTAGCAACTTTGGCGCAGTTAGATGAAACCGCCTTAATTCAGATTCTGACTGAGCCTAAGAATGCCTTGGTAAAGCAATATCAGGCGCTATTAACAATGGAAGGCTCTGAGCTTGAGGTTCGTCCAGCAGCGCTGTCAGCCATTGCCAAGAAGGCGATTGCACGCAAGACTGGTGCTCGCGGACTCCGTTCTATTCTTGAGGGCTCCCTCATGGATGTGATGTACGACTTGCCTTCTTTGAAGAATGTTCAGAAGGTAGTAATCGATGAAAGTACCATTGCTGAGGGCGGAAAGCCCATTCTGGTCTACAAGCAAGGTGAAGAATCTACAGAAATGAGTAAAAAAGCCTAATTTTTAGTCTTTTTTGCTGTTTTCCGAGGGTTTTTGATCGCTTTTGACCTATTTACCCCTTGTTTTTCGCTTGGTGGCACCCATATAGGTAGTATCCTATTCCTAAATTATGTCCGTATGTAGTGGTGCGGCATTTTTAGAGATTTTTACGGAATGACTATTTTGGAGGAATTGCCCCATGCCTGGCCACTTATTACTACCCTCTGAACCTATTCAACTACCGCTTCTCCCTTTAAGGGATGTTGTGGTGTTTCCACATATGGTCATCCCCTTGTTCGTGGGTCGCCCAAAATCAATCAAAGCACTAGAAGCCGCCATGGAAACTGGCAAAAATGTGCTTTTAGTGGCACAAAAGACAGCTGCTAAGGACGAGCCTGGCGTAGAGGACCTCTATGAGGTCGGCTGTATCGCCAATATTCTGCAAATGCTCAAACTGCCTGACGGTACCGTAAAAGTATTAGTTGAAGGTGTCCAGCGCGCTGAAGTGAGTCAAGTTGAAGATAGTCAAGGTTACTTCTGTTGCGAAGCTACGCCCACTTCAATGACAGCATTAGATGCGCATGAAACTGAAGCATTGCGTCGTGCCATCATGGCCCAGTTTGATCAGTACGTAAAACTAAACAAAAAAGTTCCTCAAGAAATTCTGTCCTCATTAGGCGGCATCGATGATCCAAGCCGTTTGGCGGATACCATTTGCGCGCATTTACCAGTGAAGCTAGAACAGAAGCAACGTTTGTTGGAAATGACCGATGTGGTGCAGCGCTTAGAAAGCCTCTTGGCTGATCTCGAAAGTGAGATCGATATCTTGCAAGTCGAGAAGCGTATTCGTGGACGCGTAAAGCGTCAGATGGAAAAGAGCCAGCGCGAGTATTACCTGAACGAACAAGTAAAAGCTATTCAAAAAGAATTGGGTGAGGGTGAAGAGGGCGCAGATCTCGAGGAACTCGAGAAGCGTATCAAAGCCGCTCGTATGCCTAAGGAAGCGCTGAAGAAGGCAGAGTCTGAGTTGAAGAAACTCAAACTCATGTCACCAATGTCTGCTGAAGCAACGGTGATACGCAATTTCATTGATACCCTGGTTAATCTTCCCTGGAAGAAAAAGACCAAGATTAATAATGACTTAGCCAACGCTGAAAAAGTGTTGGATGAGGATCACTATGGATTGGATAAAGTGAAAGAGCGCATCTTGGAGTATCTCGCTGTCCAACAACGTGTTGACCGCGTCAAGGCTCCGATCCTCTGTTTAGTTGGCCCTCCTGGCGTTGGTAAAACTTCTCTAGGACAATCGATTGCCCGCGCAACTAATCGTAAGTTTGTGCGTATGGCTTTGGGTGGCGTGCGTGATGAGTCTGAGATCCGCGGCCATCGCCGTACTTATATCGGCTCCATGCCTGGAAAGATCCTTACTAGCTTAACTAAAGTGGGTGTTCGCAACCCCTTGTTCCTCTTGGACGAAGTTGACAAGATGGGTATGGATTTCCGTGGCGATCCTGCGAGCGCATTGCTTGAGGTTTTAGATCCAGAGCAAAATCACACATTCCAGGATCACTATGTTGAGGTTGATTTTGATCTATCTGATGTGATGTTTGTTGCTACATCAAACTCCTTGAACATTCCCGGTCCTTTATTGGATCGACTGGAAATCATCCGCCTTGCAGGCTATACCGAAGACGAGAAAACCAGTATTGCTACCAATTATTTGATCCCTAAACAGATTAAAAATAATGGTCTCAAGAAAGACGAATTAAAGATTGAAGAGTCAGCAGTTCGCAGCATGATTCGTTATTACACACGTGAAGCTGGTGTTCGTTCTTTAGAGCGTGAAATCAGCAAGATCTGCCGTAAGGTGGTGAAGCTGCTTCTCCTTAAGAAAGAGGCTGCACCAGTCACTGTAAATTCTGACAATCTTGAGAAGTTCCTGTCTGTGAAGATGTATGACTTTGGACTTGCTGCAAAAGAGAATCAAGTTGGCCAAGTAACTGGTTTAGCTTGGACCGAGGTTGGCGGTGATCTATTGACCATTGAGGCGGCGGTGATGCCTGGTAAGGGTGTTATTACCCGTACTGGCTCCATTGGAGACGTCATGAAGGAATCAGTTGAGGCAGCCAAAACTGTGGTCCGTTCAAGGGCGAGAGCACTTGGAATTGCGGATGAGGCATTTGAAAAGAAAGATATTCATATCCACTTCCCAGATGGTGCTACGCCAAAAGATGGTCCATCAGCCGGTATTGCGATCACAACGGCCTTGGTATCGGTGTTTACGGGTATCCCGATTCGCTCTGATGTAGCGATGACTGGTGAGATTACTTTGCGTGGCGAAGTATTGCCAATTGGCGGTCTTAAAGAGAAGCTATTGGCAGCGCATCGCGGTGGTATCAAACTGGCTTTAATTCCCGAGGAAAACGTCAAGGATCTGATCGATATTCCCGATAACGTCAAGAATGCGATTGAGATCGTACCTGTCCGATGGATTGATAAGGTCCTAGAATTGGCTTTGGAACGCAAACCCGTTGCCTTGCCCGATCCAACGCCTGAGGAGCTTGCTAAAAAGGCTGCTGAAGCAAGTAAGGCCAATGAAAAGATTTCTTCTGGAGAGGCCTTAAAGCATTGATGGCTGGGGATGATTGAGGGATTTTGAGTCAGATTGTGCACTTTATTTAGATGCTTTTTGATGAAGAATCTCTCTTTTGTTTCCACACTGGGTTACAATCTCGTCTGTATTAATTTGGGGCGCTTAGCTCAGATGGTAGAGCGTCTGCCTTACACGCAGAATGTCGGCGGTTCGATCCCGTCAGCGCCCACCAGTTTCCCAGATCGCATTTGTTTGTCCTCTTATAGGCTTTCTAGTTCCTCTAGACCTTCCGCCTAGTACACTCGCATCATTGACTTTATTTTCGAGCGATTAATTCATGTTTGATTCCGTACGTAAGCACCAAAAAATTCTGCAGTTTGTATTGATGCTATTTATCGTCCCTTCTTTTGCCTTATTCGGAATATCTAGTTATTCCGAGTTCATGGACAAAGAAACCGATATCGTGAAGGTAAATGGAAGGCCAATTACCGCCCAAGAAGTTGACATGGCTGCAAAGCGTCAAGCGGAGCGTGTTGGCGGAAATGTTCAGATTGCACAAAGCTTGCCATTTCGTCAGGCTATTTTGAATGAGTTGCTACAACAGCGCATCCTCGGATTTGCAGTGAGTGACCTACGCTTGCAAGTGGGGAAACAAGAGCTTGTAAACAGTCTGCAGAAGATCCCTCAGATTCGTGCTTTATATCGTCAAGATGGCACATTCGATGATGTTCGTTTCAAACAGTTGCTCGCAAGCAATGGCATGAACGAAGAGCAGTTTTATGCTGGTCAAAGCTTTGACTTAAAAATTCAACAGTTATTGAACTCGGTTGCCCGTACGGAACTGGCTAGCCCAAAACTATCCGAAATTGTTTTATCTTTGTACGAGACAGAAAGACAAGTTCAGACCATACAGTTCAACGCCAAAGATTATTTATCAAAAGTAAATCCGAGTGCTGATGAGTTAAAAGCTTTTTATGAAGCGAATTCCAAATTATTTGAGCGTCCTGAATATATTGATGTTGAATATATTGTTCTCAAGGCGGATCCAAAAGAAGATTCCAAAGTATTTAACGAAAAGGCCGATCAGTTTGCAAATATGACTTACGATCAGTCGGATAGCTTGAAGCCTGCTGCTGATAAATTAAAGCTCAACATTCAATCCCAGAAGGGTGTAACTCGTGCTGGAGCACCTGGCGTATCTAAGGATCACCCCTTAGCCAATCCTAAAGTGATTCAGTCACTTTATGGTGATGAGGCTCTGAAGAACAAGCGCAATACAGAAGCAGTTCAGACAGCCCCAGGCGTATTCGTATCTGCTCGAGTAGTGACTTTGCATCCAGCTCAAATCTTGCCTTACCAAGATGTTGCAGCGGAAGTGAAGCGCCAAGTCAGCCAACGTGCTGCAGAGAAGTTGGCTATTGCCGCCGCTAGCGAGAAACTCGCTACCCTGGAAAAAGATCCGAAGAATACCGCCGGCTTTGGAAGCGCAAACTGGATTTCACGTAACAAGCCCGGCAGTTTGGTTGGCCCATCAATGGATGAGGTGATGTCCATTGACGCAAATAAATTACCAGCGGTGGTTTCGGTTGCGAATCCAGGTGTGGGCACCACGATTTATCGCGTTGATCAAGTTCGACAACCGGCCTCAGTAGATGCAAAAGTACACAAAGCACAGGCGCAGCAAATTCAATCATTGGCCGCGCAATCTGAATTTGCAGGTTTTATGGGATATTGGCGCAATAGCGCTGTCGTTAAGCTTATTAACCCACTCAAACAAGCTAGCTCGGGTAGTGCGGGTAGCTAAGGCTAAGGTATTTTTTTCAGCAAGTTACTGTATGGGGCCATTGAGCCCCATACGTTTTTAAAGATAATGCTCTGAGCCGCTACATTGGGATGTAGGCGATCCGCCTGAAATAATTCAGGCCTTGTGGCGACACCTTCTAAAAAGAATGGCAGCAACTCGACATGCTCTTGATTTGCAATCTGCGGGTAGAGCTTCTTAAATTGTGTGGTGTACGCTTGACCATAATTAGAGGGAATCTGAATACCGCAAAGTAATACCTTGGTGCCTGATTTTTTGCTCATCTGAATCATCTTCCGAAGATTGGCTTCAGTCTGATTTACAGGCAATCCTCGTAAAGCATCGTTTGCCCCCAACTCAATCAGAACGATCCCCGGCTTCTTTTGATTTAGGAGTGTAGGAAGACGACTTAGACCTCCTGAACTTGTCTCTCCACTAATGCTGGCATTGAATACCGTCCAAGGGCTCTTCTCCACGGATAATTGCTCTTCAAGCAGGCTAACCCAGCCCGTTCCTCGTGGCAGGCCATACTCAGCTGAAAGACTATCTCCTAATACCAGGATGACTGGCCTAACTTGAGCCCAGGAAGAAATGCTCATTAAGAGGCAAAATAGCCCTGTAATCAATTTATTGGCACTAACAAGCTTATTCCGCATTTTTCCATTCTAGAAAATTTCTACATGAACAAACAGTCTAATTCCATTGTTGCCGATCGTGTTGGCAAGCTGGTAAATACGGCTGACGGCAACCTCAGTATTTTGCAAGATTTGAGCTTTCAAATTACGCAGGGTGAAAGCGTGGCCATTGTTGGAGCCTCTGGCTCTGGAAAGAGCACCTTGTTAAGTCTACTGGCTGGCTTAGATCTGCCAAGTACTGGTCAGATTGACCTAATGGGGCAACCCCTTAATCTGCTCGATGAGGATGGTAGGGCTAGATTGCGCGGCCAGTATGTTGGCTTTGTTTTTCAATCATTTCAGCTATTGCCACACCTAACGGCCTTAGAGAACGTCATGCTTCCATTAGAAATGGCTGGCGTATCACAGTCGGATGCAAAACAGGCAGCCCTTGATTGTCTGGAAAAGGTCGGTTTAGGGTCTCGCGCCAATCACTTTCCAAAGACCCTCTCCGGGGGCGAGCAGCAACGCGTGGCACTGGCCCGAGCTTTCATTAATAAGCCTGCCATTCTCTTTGCAGATGAGCCAACCGGGAGCCTGGATGAGGCTAGCGGAAATAGGGTGATCGAGCTGCTTTTTGAGCTAAATCATGAGAATTCCTCAACCTTGGTTCTGGTGACCCATGATCCAGCCTTGGCTGCTCGGTGCGGACGTCAATTAAGTCTTCAGGGCGGCCGCCTGGTTTAAGCAAAACCTTATAATCTTCGCATGTCATCATTCTGTTGCTTGCCCGGGGCAAATGCCCTTTCAGCCTTCCGCCAACAGCGACTTTTAGCCTCGCTCGCAGCCCAAGGAATTCTTCTTGAGTCCATAGAGGCTCAATACCTTCATTTCGTTTGGTCTGAGCCAGAGCTCAATGCCAAAGACAAAGAGGTGCTCGAGAGTCTTCTGACTTACGGCCAACCTTTTGTACCTCAATTGAAGGGTGGCTCCTTATTTACTAAAGCCGCTGATAAACAATCTGCGATTGCTATTCCTCGCTTTGGGACTGTTTCCCCATGGGCTAGTAAGGCAACTGATATTGCTCGCCAATGTGGACTTCAGGTCCTGCGTATTGAGCGTGGTGTTCAGTATGCATGGCAGAGTAAAAAATCACTCAGCACAGAACAACAGCAGTTAGTGTTAGGCGCTTTGCATGATCGGATGACCGAGGCTGTTATCTCAGATGTCAACGAAGCTAGTGCTTTGTATCAATCCCTGCCTGATCGCCCATTTGTCCGTATCCCGGTAATAACTGAGGGTAGGGCTGCTTTGGATAAAGCAAACCAAGAACTTGGCCTTGCCTTATCGGAAGATGAAGTGATTTATCTGGTTGAGAATTTCATTCGCCTTGAGCGAAATCCAAGTGATGTTGAATTAATTATGTTTGCGCAAGCGAATAGCGAACATTGCCGCCATAAGATTTTCAATTCAAGCTGGACGATCGATGGTGACGATCAAGAGAAATCTCTATTTGCGATGATTCGCAATACGCATCAACTGCAGCCAGAAGGTACGATCGTTGCCTATTCTGATAACTCAGCAGTGATGGTGGGAGCCGAGTCCGAAACTTGGTCCTCTAAAGGTGAGGGTCGTCGTTACGAAAAAGATACCCGTCTTATTCACACCCTAATGAAGGTGGAGACCCACAATCACCCGACGGCGATCGCACCATTCCCAGGAGCCTCTACTGGTGCTGGCGGCGAGATTCGTGATGAAGGTGCCACTGGTGTTGGTGGGCGTCCTAAAGCAGGTCTTACTGGCTTCTCTGTTTCAAACCTTAATATCCCTGGTACTGATTTGCCTTGGGAGTCTGAAAAGTATGGCAAACCAGAGAGAATCGCCACACCACTTCAGATCATGATTGAAGGGCCATTAGGTGGCGCAGCATTTAATAATGAATTTGGTCGCCCGATTCTAGGTGGTTATTTCCGTGTATTTGAGCAAACTTTAGAAGGTGTGCGTCGCGGTTATCACAAGCCAATCATGATTGCCGGCGGTATTGGAAGTATTGATTCAATCCACACCGCTAAGAAAGAAATTAAAGCGGGTCATTTGTTTATTCAATTGGGTGGCCCTGGTATGCGAATCGGCATGGGTGGTGCAACTGGAAGTTCTGTTGCAACTGGAACTAATACTGCAGATTTAGATTTTGATTCAGTCCAACGCGGCAACCCTGAAATGGAACGCCGTGCACAAGAGGTAATCAACTCTTGTATTGCCATGGGTCAAAATAATCCAATCGTTTCAATTCATGATGTTGGTGCAGGCGGTATTTCCAATGCATTCCCAGAGCTTGCTGATGGCGCCGGTCTAGGTGCGCAATTTCAATTGCGCAATGTTCCACTAGAGGAAAGTGGCATGAGTCCCGCGGAGATTTGGTGTAATGAATCTCAAGAACGTTATGTATTGGCTATCGAAGCTAAAGATCTAGAGCTGTTTAAGTCACTCTGTGAACGTGAGCGATGCCCATTTGCTGTGGTCGGCGAAGCAACTACCGAACGACAGCTCCAGTTGGGTGATAACAAAGCAGTTGCTGGTACTGATGCTGCAATGCCCATTGATATGCCAATGGAAGTATTGTTAGGTAAGCCACCACGTATGCATCGTGACGTGAAGCGCGTTGCTCAACAGTTTGATGAATTAAATGTCACTGACGCTGATCTTGCCCAATGCATTGCTTGGGTTCTGCAACAACCAACAGTTGCCAGCAAATCCTTCTTGATTACTATTGGCGATCGTACCGTTGGTGGTCTCAATGCTCGTGATCCATTTGTTGGGCCATGGCAAGTTCCTGTTGCGGACTGTGCAGTTACCTTGATGGATTACAAGGGCTACCGTGGTGAAGTTATGACCATGGGCGAGCGTACTCCATTGGCCGTGATTGATGCACCAGCCGCTGCCAAGATGGCAGTTGGTGAAGCCATTACCAATCTATTGGCTGCGGATATTCGTCGCCTAGAGGATGTTAAGTTGTCAGCTAACTGGATGGCTGCCTGCGGTGCACCCGGTGAGGATGCCAAATTGTATGACTCAGTTAAAGCGATCGGTATGGAGTTGTGCCCAGCCCTTGGAATTTCTATTCCAGTAGGTAAAGATTCTTTATCGATGGCTACTGCATGGCAAGAGGGCGATCAAGCCAAGAAAGTGGTTTCTCCAGTCTCCTTAATTATTTCTGCTTTTGCTGCAGTCCAGGACGTTCGTAAAACTACAACACCTTTGCTTAAACTCAAAGATGAAACTGACGCAGCATTAGAAACTGAGTTGATCTTGATTGATTTAGGTCGCGGTAAAAACCGCATGGCGGGAAGCATTCTTGCTCAAGTACTCAATCAATCTGGTAAATCAGCCCCGAATGTAGATCACCCAGAAGATCTGAAGGCACTTGCTACTGCCATCATTGAGCTGCGCAAAGCAGATCAGTTGCTGGCTTACCATGACCGTTCTGACGGCGGCTTGTTCGCCTGTATTGCAGAGATGGCATTTGCATCGCATACCGGCATTTCAATGAATGTCGACATGATTGCCGTTGATATTGGCCAAGAGGCTGATTGGGGTGATGCTAAAAACTGGGCGCAACAAGTGTCCGGTCGACGTCATGAGCAAACCATGCGTGCTTTATTTAATGAAGAACTTGGTGCGGTAATTCAGATTCGTAAAGCAGATCGCGACGCAGTATTTGCTGTGTTGCGTAAATTGAACCTAAGCGCTTACAGTCACGTTATTGCAAAACCAAATACCAATGGCCGAATTGAAATTTGGCGTGATGCGAAAAATATCTTTGCCGAGCCACGTGAAGTCCTGCAAAAGATGTGGGCTAACACGAGTTATCAGATCGCTCGCTTGCGCGATAACCCAGATTGCGCTGATAGTGAGTTTGCACTTCTTGATAACGTTGCCGATAGTGGAATGTCACCAAAGCTGACATTTAATGTTGCTGACGATATTGCCGCACCATTCATCAACAAGAATGCTAGGCCTAAGGTTGCCATTTTGCGCGAGCAGGGCGTTAACTCTCATGTAGAGATGGCTTATGCCATGAATTGGGCTGGCTTTGATAGCTATGATGTTCATATGTCAGATCTGCTTTCTGGTAAATCCAAGTTAGAAGATTTCCGTGGCCTGGTTGCCTGCGGTGGATTTAGCTATGGAGACGTATTGGGAGCGGGTGAGGGTTGGGCGAAAACTATTCTGTTTAATGCTCAATTACGTGATCAATTCTCCTCATTCTTTAATCGCCAAGATAGCTTTGCATTAGGCGTCTGTAATGGTTGCCAAATGATGAGCAATCTAGCAGGAATCATTCCTGGCGCTGAAGCTTGGCCTAAATTTACCCGCAATCAATCTGAGCAATACGAGGCACGATTAGTGATGGCTGAAGTGATGGCATCACCTTCTATCTTCACACAGGGTATGACAGGAAGTCAGCTACCTATCGCTATTGCGCATGGCGAGGGCTTTGCTAACTTTAGCCAACAAGGCAATTTGGAGGCACTTCAGAAACAAGGGCTAGCTGCTCTACGTTTTGTGGATCACCAAGGTAATCCAACTGAAACCTACCCAATGAACCCAAATGGTTCGCCTGGTGGCTTAACTGGTGTTACAACTCCAGACGGACGCTTCACAGTCATGATGCCGCATCCTGAGCGCGTCTTTAGGGCTGTGCAGATGAGCTGGGCACCAAAGGAATGGTTAGATACTCCCGATGGTGCTAGTCCTTGGATGCGCTTATTCCGTAACGCTAGAGTCTGGGCAAAGTAATCTAATGCCAGATTCATCAATGGCGATGGAGCCGGTTACGTTTTCTGAAAGTGGTGGAGTGCGCTATTTGCACTTTGGGAGCGAGTTAATTCAGGGGGCAATGCGCATTCGAGATCCAGATGAGATTTATCTGGAATACAACCAGCAAATGATGGCTTGGCTATTGTTTTTGGAGACTAAGCCGGGCATGCGTATTGCTCAACTTGGCTTAGGAACTGGCGCTCTGACCAAGTTTGCTCATCGTTATTGCCCAGCTGTAAAAACGACGGTTGTTGAGCTCAATCCTGCTGTGATTGTTTCTGCTCGCAGTATGTTCTTCACGCCAGATGATGATCGTCGCCTAGAAACCTTACAAACCGATGCCAAGGCTTTTGTTGGGGCCGCAAAGTATCGTGATCACTTCGATGCAGTTCAAGTTGACTTGTATGACGCAATTTGTGATGGTCCAGCTGCGAGCTCTTTAGAGTTCTACAAAGGTTGCTACGATATTCTCAAGTCACCTGGTGTACTAACGGTGAATTTGTTTTCTCGCCATAAGAGCTTTGATATCAATTTAAACAATATCTGTGAAGCATTTGATAACCGGGTTCTACTATTTCCGGAGTCGCATGACTGCAACGTGGTAGCAATTGCGTTCAAAGGCCCTCAGTTGGAAGTGGAGTGGAAAGAAGTATCGAAGCGCGCTAAATTGATCATGGAAAAAACTGGTTTACCTACAAATACATGGGCATCAGGCTTAAACCGTGAAAATGCCCGTCAAGAAAATAAACTCAGCATCTAGTCAAATTTAGATAACAAAAAAGGCGATCAACTGATCGCCTTTTTTGTTGCCCCAAAATTCAGGGCTATTAATGCTTAAATTGTTACTGTGTCAGCAACATCGCTGAATGACTTAATCTTGTCAAAGTTCATGTACTTATAAACTTCACCAGATTTGGCATTCAAGGACTCAACTTGCTCGAAATATTCCTGCGGCGTTGGTAGGCGACCTAAGAGAGCTGCAACCGCTGAAAGCTCAGCAGAAGCGAGGTACACACGAGTATCAATACCTAAACGATTTGGGAAGTTACGTGTTGATGTGGAGACTGCTGTAGAGCCTTTACGGATCTGAGCCTGGTTACCCATGCAGAGTGAGCAACCTGGAGTTTCCATACGGGCACCTGTAGCACCCAGAATGCCGTAATAGCCTTCTTCGGTCAAAATCATCTGATCCATCTTGGTTGGAGGGGCTACCCATAAGCGAGTTGGCATATCCTTCTTGCCCTGAAGAACTTGACCTGCTGCGCGGAAGTGTCCGATGTTCGTCATGCAAGAGCCGATAAATACTTCATCGATTTTCTCGCCAGAAACTTCAGACAAGAACTTCACATCGTCTGGATCATTAGGGCAAGCCAAGATTGGTTCTTTAATCTCGCTCATATCGATTTCGATTACTTCAGCGTAGTCTGCGTTTGCATCAGCCTTGAGCAAATCAGGTTTCGCAATCCACGCTTCCATTGCTTTGATGCGACGACCTAAAGTGCGCTTATCTTCATAGCCATTTGCAATCATCCACTTCATCAAAGTGATGTTAGAGCGCATGTATTCAATGATCGGCTCTTTGCTGAGGGCAATTGCACAGCCTGCAGCTGAACGTTCTGCTGAAGCATCGGACAACTCAAATGCTTGTTCAACTTTGAGATCAGGCAAACCTTCGATTTCTAAGATGCGACCAGAGAATACGTTCTTCTTGTTTTGTTTTTCTACAGTCAACAAGCCTTTCTTGATGGCGTACAAAGGAATTGCATTCACCAAGTCACGCAAAGTGATGCCAGGCTGCATTTTTCCTTTGAAGCGAACTAATACGGACTCGGGCATATCCAAAGGCATTACACCAGTGGCAGCAGCAAAGGCAACTAAGCCAGAGCCCGCAGGGAAGGAGATGCCGATTGGGAAACGGGTATGACTATCGCCACCAGTACCGCAGGTATCTGGCAAGAGCAAACGGTTCAACCAGCTATGGATCACACCATCACCTGGACGCAATGCAACGCCGCCACGGTTAGTCATAAACGCTGGTAATTCATGGTGAGTACGAATATCTACTGGCTTTGGATATGCGGATGTATGGCAGAAAGATTGCATTACCAAATCTGCAGAGAAGCCTAAGCAAGCCAAGTCTTTCAATTCATCACGGGTCATTGGACCAGTGGTGTCTTGTGATCCGACTGTAGTCATGTGTGGCTCGCAATAAGTGTCTGGGCGTACGCCTTGACCTTCTGGCAATCCACAAGCGCGGCCAACCATCTTTTGCGCCAAGCTGAAACCTTTTTTGTTATCAGGTGGGCTAACAGGGATGCGGAATTCTGTAGAAGCTGGCAAGCCAAGTGCAGCACGTGCTTTAGCTGTGAGGCCACGACCGACGATCAAAGGAATACGACCGCCCGCACGAACTTCATCCAAAATTACTGGTGACTTGAGTGAGAAAGCGGCAATTTCTTTACCGTTCTTAAATGCCTTACCTTCGTATGGACGCAGTTCAATTTCGTCGCCCATATTCATATCAGAAACGTCTAACTCGATTGGTAATGCGCCAGCATCTTCCATCGTGTTAAAGAAGATTGGGGCAATCTTTGTGCCCAAGCAAACACCACCAAAGCGCTTGTTCGGAACAAATGGAATATCTTGACCAGTCCACCACAACACAGAGTTAGTTGCAGATTTACGTGAAGATCCTGTTCCAACAACGTCACCAACGTAGGCAATTTGATTGCCTTTCTTTTGGAGGGCTTCAATTTGCTTCATTGGGCCACGAACACCAGCCTCATCTGGCTCAATGCCTGGACGTGGATTCTTCAGCATGATCGTTGCGTGCAATGGAATATCTGGGCGACTCCATGCGTCAGGAGCAGGTGACAGGTCGTCGGTATTAGTTTCACCGGTGACTTTAAATACTGTGAGCTTCATGCTTTCTGGAACAGCGGCGCGGCTTGTAAACCACTCGGCATCAGCCCAGCTTTGCAGAACACCCTTGGCCTCTGCATTCCCTTTTTCAGCTAATTCTTGTACATCATGGAAATAGTCAAACATCAACAAGGTCTTTTTCAAAGCGGCAGCAGCAGTAGCTGCGCACTCTGAATCAGAGAGTAATTCAACCAAAGGCTTAATGTTGTAGCCCCCGAGCATAGTGCCCAAAAGCTCAGTAGCTTTAATGCGTGAAATCAAAGGGGACTTCTCAGCTCCTTTGGCAACGGCATCCAAAAATTCCGCTTTAACTTTAGCTGCTTCATCAACACCAGCGGGTACGCGGTTTGTGATGAGTTCAAGTAACTCTGCTTCTTTACCCTTTGGAGGATTTTTGAGCAAACTAACCAGTTCGGCAGTTTGATCTTTAGTCAGGGGGAGGGCTGGAATTCCAAGGGCTGCGCGTTCGGCAACTTGGGCGTTGTAGGCTTCTAGCATCGTATTTCCTATCGGGTAAGAGTTATCAACTTAAGGCTCAGCAGGGCTTTATTCCCTATCTAGTCTATTGTAATTGCTAATTCATGTCTTATATAAGACTTAATTGTTAAAAGTTCTCAAAAAATGCCTCAATTAAGGGTCAAATAGGGGTTAATTGGGATAAATCAATATCTCTCAGTAATTCAACACTATTGCAGAAGGGGTATTAGAACTAGGGTGATGGTGAATATGGAGTTGGCGAAAGAATCCTAGGCTGTAAAAATTGCCTATAAAACAGGCAATTTTTATGTTGAGCTCTCTGGTAGGCCGAGAGTTATTGGATGGCCTAAGAATTTATCCCTACAGATTCGCTATCGTTATAATTACTTTTTCCAACAGAGCTTAAGCGATGACCAAATACGTTTTTGTCACTGGTGGTGTGGTTTCTTCTTTAGGGAAAGGAATCGCAGCTGCCTCGCTTGCCGCGATTCTTGAATCCCGCGGCCTGAAAGTCACCCTCCTAAAATTAGACCCTTATATCAACGTTGACCCTGGGACAATGAGCCCGCTTCAACATGGCGAAGTCTTTGTTACTGAAGACGGCGCAGAAACTGACCTTGATCTTGGTCACTATGAACGCTTTGTCTCTGCAAAAATGCGTAAGAGCAATAACTTCACAACTGGTCAGATTTATGAATCCGTCATCAGCAAAGAGCGACGCGGTGAATATCTGGGTAAGACAGTTCAAGTTATTCCCCATATTACGAATGAGATTCAAGCATTTGTAGAGCGTGGTGCGAAAGCAAGTCACGACGGCAAGGCTGATATTGCTATTTGTGAAATCGGTGGAACAGTGGGTGATATTGAATCCCTGCCATTCCTTGAGGCGGCTCGCCAAATGAGTATTCGCCTACCAAAACACAGCTGTGCCTTTGTGCATCTGACTTTGGTCCCTTACATTGCAAGTGCAGGCGAGTTAAAAACCAAGCCTACTCAACACTCAGTACAAAAGTTACGCGAAATCGGCATCATGCCAACCGTACTCTTGTGTCGTGCAGATCGCCCAATTCCAGAAGATGAGCGCTCGAAGATTTCCCTGTTCTCTAACGTACGTGAAGAGGCTGTGATTTCAGTTTGGGATGTTGACACCATCTACAAGATTCCTGAGATGCTTCAAGCTCAGGGTATGGATGATTTGATTTGTCGTGAATTAGATATCGAGGCTAAGCCTGCAGATTTATCTGTTTGGGCAAACTTGGTTTATGAATTGGCTAATCCGCAGCATGAAGTCACCATCGGTATGGTGGGTAAGTATGTTGAGTTAACCGAATCCTACAAGTCATTGATCGAAGCTTTGCGTCATGCAGGTATTCATAATCACACTCGCGTCAATATCAATTACATTGATTCTGAAGTGATTGAAAAAGACGGTGTTGACTGTCTTCAGAATCTAGATGCGATCTTAGTTCCCGGTGGCTTTGGTAAGCGTGGCACCGAAGGTAAGATTGCCGCCATTCGTTATGCCCGTGAAAACAATGTTCCTTACCTAGGTATTTGTTTAGGTATGCAGTTAGCCGTGATTGAGTTTGCGCGTCATGTTGCCAATATTGCTCAGGCAAACAGTACTGAGTTTGATCCTGAAACAGAGAGTCCAGTGGTTGCTTTGATTACTGAGTGGGTCGATCGTGAAGGTCGTGTTGAGAAGCGCACCAACGATTCAGATCTTGGTGGAACCATGCGATTAGGTTCACAGCGTTGCCCAGTAAAAGCAGGTACTTTGGCCCATGAAATCTATGGCCCTGAAGTGAATGAGCGTCACCGCCATCGCTATGAGGTCAATAATGTTTATGTTCCCCGCCTTGAGAAGTCTGGCTTGATTATTTCTGCCAGAACTCCAAATGAGTCCTTGCCTGAGATGATGGAATTGCCTAGCGGAATGCACCCATGGTTCTTTGGTGTGCAGTTCCACCCGGAGTTCACATCAACTCCACGTGATGGCCATCCATTGTTCTCTGCTTTTATTAAGGCGTCATTGATTCATCAAGCCGCTTCCCAAAAGCAAGCAGCCTAGGAGATCACCATGAGTGCATTTAAGTTATGTGGTTTCGATGTAGGCTTGGATCATCGCTTTTTTCTCATTGCAGGTCCTTGCGTTATTGAGTCCGAACAATCTGCTTTAGATATCGCTGGTGAGCTCAAGGAAATTACTTCTTCGCTGGGCATTCCATTTATCTATAAGTCTTCTTTTGATAAAGCCAATCGCTCATCCGGCACCTCCTTCCGTGGTTTAGGTATGGAGAAGGGTCTCGAGATCTTAGCGCGTGTAAAGCGTGAAATTGGCGTACCAGTTTTGACTGATATCCATGACATCAGCGAAATTGCTCCAGTATCAAAAGTAGTCGATGTTCTTCAGACTCCAGCCTTCTTGTGCAGGCAGACTGATTTCATTCGCGCTTGTGCTCAAAGTGGGAAGCCGGTTAACTTCAAGAAGGGGCAGTTTTTATCCCCTCATGAAATGTTAAACGTGATTGATAAAGCGCGTGCAGCCGCCGCTGAAGCAAATCTTCCAGATCAATTTATGGTTTGCGAGCGTGGCGCCTCATTTGGTTATAACAATTTGGTTTCAGATATGCGCAGCTTGGCAATTTTGCGTGAAGCAAAAGCGCCTGTTGTTTTTGATGCGACCCATTCAGTTCAGCTTCCTGGCGGTCAAGGTAATGCGAGTGGCGGGCAACGAGAATTTGTTCCTGTATTGGCTCGTGCTGCAGTTGCAGTAGGTATTAGTGGCTTATTTATGGAGACGCATCCAGACCCTGCTAAAGCACTTTCTGATGGTCCTAATGCAGTGCCATTAAACCGCATAAAGGAGCTGCTCGAGTCTTTGGTAGCGATTGATTCCGTTGTTAAGAAGCCCGGTTCATTTTTAGAAGATAGTTTTAAGTAATACCCAAATTCATTTTTACTTAGGAGAAGGTGCATGAGCGCCATTGTTGACATCATCGGTAGAGAAGTTTTAGATTCACGCGGCAACCCAACGGTTGAGTGCGATGTATTGCTTGAGTCTGGCGTTATGGGACGTGCTGCAGTGCCATCAGGCGCTTCAACTGGTTCGCGCGAAGCTATTGAGCTCCGTGATGGAGATAAATCGCGTTACCTAGGTAAAGGCGTTCTAAAGGCGGTTCAAAATATCAATATCGAGATTGCTGAATCGATCTTGGGTCTTGATGCTAGCGAGCAAGCTTTTCTTGATCACACTCTGATCGAATTAGATGGAACTCATAACAAAGCTCGCTTAGGTGCTAACGCTACTTTAGCTGTCTCTATGGCTGTGGCGCGTGCTGCTGCAGAAGAGGCTGGCTTGCCTTTGTATCGCTATTTTGGCGGATCTGGCGGCATGCAATTGCCAGTGCCAATGATGAACATCGTTAATGGTGGCGCGCACGCCAATAACAGCTTGGATATTCAAGAATTTATGGTGATGCCGGTCGGCGCTCAAAGCTTCCGTGAAGCCTTGCGATGTGGCGCGGAAATCTTCCACGAATTGAAGAAAATTTTAGGTGCGCAAGGTATGCCAACTACTGTTGGGGATGAGGGTGGCTTTGCCCCGAACTTCAAGAGTAATCAAGAGTGCTTGCAGACCATCATGAAGGCAATTGAAGGTGCTGGATACCAAGCTGGTGAAGACGTCTTATTGGCCTTGGACTGTGCTGCTAGTGAGTTCTATAAAGATGGCAAGTACCACTTATCAGGCGAAGGCTTGCAACTGACTTCTAGCGAATTCTCAGATTACCTTGGCAACTTAGCCGATCAATTCCCGATCGTATCGATTGAGGATGGTATGCATGAGAGCGACTGGGATGGGTGGGCTGACATTACTCAAAAATTAGGTAAAAAAATCCAATTAGTTGGGGATGACCTCTTTGTTACCAACACGCGCATTCTTAAAGAAGGTATCGAGAAGGGTATCGCCAACTCTATTCTGATCAAGATTAACCAAATTGGCACATTGACGGAGACCTTTGCTGCAATTGAAATGGCTAAGCGTGCCAATTACACTGCAGTGATTTCTCACCGCTCTGGTGAAACGGAAGACAGTACTATTGCGGATATTGCTGTTGGCACAAATGCTGGCCAGATTAAGACTGGTTCTTTGTCGCGCTCTGATCGCATTGCTAAGTACAACCAGTTATTGCGTATTGAGGAAGACTTGGGCGATGTAGCTACCTACCCAGGCAAATCCGTTTTCTATAACCTCAAACGATAAGCCATTAGTTTCTAACTTATGCGTATTGTCATCTACTCTATGCTGCTATTGCTGATTGCAATACAGTTCCCGCTTTGGTTGGGTAAGGGTGGATGGCTAAAGGTTTATGAAATGGAGAGGCAGCTCGAGTTGCAGCAGGCTAAGAATAGCCTGCTCAGCTTGCGTAATGCCAAACTCACCGGTGATGTTAAGGATTTAAAAGATGGCACCCGAGCGATTGAAGAGAGAGCTCGCGTTGAGCATGGCATGATTAAAGAAGGCGAGTTCTTTATTCAAATTCTGCCAACTGAAAAATCTGCCGCTAATGCTGCAGATGGCGTAAAGCAAACAACTACCAAACAATAGCCGTCGTTTAATGTCCGCTAGAAGGCGGTCTCGTAGCATCTGCCAATAAATCGGTTTTAAACACCTGTCTGCAATCAACTGCATCAAAGCGATAAGCTTTCGCACAGAAATCACACTCAGTTTCTACAGCGCCTTGTTCGGCAAGAATGCTTTCTACTTCTTCTTCGCCGAGCATTCTAAGGACATCGGCTACCTTAGCTCGGGAGCAGCGACATCCGAACCGAACGGGGCGGGGCGGAAAGCTACGTACACCACTCTCCGTCGACTCCTCCAAAAAGAGGCGTCGCAGAATAGTTTCTGGTGGAAGGGTTAGCAACTCTTCATTGGTAATCGTTTCACCAAGAGTCTGAATTCTCGTCCAGCCTTCAGCGGCTAGTTGTGGATCTAGATGGGCGTGTCCGCCTGAATCAGGTAAGCGTTGCAAAAGCAATCCACCTACATGAGTATCGTTAGATGTCAGCCAAATGCGGGTATCTAATTGCTCCGAATTTTGCATATACAGTGCAATAGCCTCAGCGGCGCTGGTAACAGGTTTAATCACAGTACCGCGGTGTTCTTGGAGAGCAACAATACCTTGATAAGGAGGTTGGCCAGGCTGGCGGTCGGATGGGTCTAAAGTGATTACAAGGCGACCAGTATTGTCCGCATCCAGCAATTCTCCTAAAGTGGCATTGGGATCTATGCTGTCAGCATTTACAGACAGTTTTACTGTTGCCCTCATCGTCAGGTCAGATTTGCACTCGACCACCAGAAGCTGGATAGGACCTTTACTTTGGGCTTGAATAATCAAAGTTCCATCAAATTTGAGGCTAGCGCTCAAGAGGGTTGCAGCACCCACAAAATCACCGAGTATGCGGCGTACTACCGGAGGATCGTTACGTCGCTCTAAAACAGCCTGCCAAGCGCTGCTAATGGAAACAATTTCCCCGCGGACCGGGGCGCCATCGCACATAAATACAAGTAATTCGTTCATAGGTGAAAGTATCCACTTTTTTGTGGGTGGGGGTACTAAATAGTGAAATTCAAGGCCAACCTGAGATAATGTTACTTATGCATATACGTACACGATTCGCCCCTAGTCCAACGGGCTTTATTCACTTGGGCAACCTTCGCAGCGCTTTGTATCCATGGGCCTTTGCCCGTCATAACAAAGGTGATTTTATTTTGCGCATCGAGGATACCGATGTAGAGCGCTCTACCCAGGAGGCTGTTGACGTCATCATTGAAGGCATGGCTTGGTTAGGCCTGGATTTGGATGAAGGTCCAATTTACCAAATGCAGCGGATCGATCGTTATCGTGAAGTCGTTAAGCAGATGTTGGATGCTGGGCTTGCTTACCCGTGCTATATGAGCGAGGAAGAGCTGAACAAGCTGCGTGATCAACAGATGGCCAACAAAGAGAAACCGCGCTATAACGGCCAATGGCGCCCTGAAGCTGGCAAAACTCTGCCAGAAATTCCAGAAGGTGTTCTGCCTGTGATTCGCTTTAAGAATCCTATTGGCGGATCTGTCGTTTGGGACGATGCCGTTAAAGGCAAGATTGAAATTAGCAATGATGAGTTAGATGATTTAGTGATTGCTCGTCCTGACGGTACTCCAACCTATAACTTTTGTGTTGTGGTGGACGACCTTGATATGAATATTACCCACGTCATTCGTGGTGATGATCATGTGAATAACACGCCTCGCCAAATCAATATCATGAAGGCGCTCGGAGGTACACCGCCGGTATATGCCCATTTACCAACGGTCTTAAATGACTCTGGTGAAAAGATGAGTAAGCGTAATGGCGCTATGAGTGTGCGTGATTATCAAAAAGCAGGGTACTTGCCTGAAGCCATTCTGAATTACCTAGCAAGACTGGGATGGTCACATGGTGACGCAGAGATTTTTACTAAAGAGCAATTTGTTAACTGGTTTGACTTAGATAGCCTTGGTAGATCGCCAGCGCAGCATAACCCTGAAAAATTGCTATGGTTAAACCATCAATATATTCAGAATGCTGATCCGGCGGTCTTAGCAGAAGCAAGCAAACCATTTGCTCATGAGTTGGGTATTGATACAGAAAAGGGCCCAGATTTTGTGCAAGTAGTTGCGCTTCTAAAAGATCGTGCAAATACGCTGATTGAAATAGCAGAGGGTGCCAAGTTGTTTTACCTACCGGCACCATCTCATACTGCCGAGCAAATTACCGCCAATATCCCAGCTGAAATCATTCCAGCATTGAAGGATTTGATTGAGGCAGTTAAGTCTGCAGAGCATACTAAAGCGGCCTATGGGGCAGTTTTTAAAGAAGTTTTGGCTAAGCATCAAATCAAAATGCCAGCATTAGCAATGCCTGTCCGTTACGCCTTATTTGCCACAACACAGACTCCAGCCATTGATTCTGTCTTGGTTGTTTTGGGTAAGGATGAAGCTGTAGAAAGGCTCTCCAAGGTCGTCTAGAGCAGAATTTGCGTCCTCCTACAAAAATAGGATAAAATCTTGGATTGTTTTGAGTGTCTTGTAGATTTTTAGCGAGATTACGGGGGTATAGCTCAGCTGGGAGAGCGCTTGCATGGCATGCAAGAGGTCAGCGGTTCGATCCCGCTTATCTCCACCAAGCATTTAGAATAGCAATACCGGTTTTTAGTAGTAGTCCAGGTCCCCATCGTCTAGAGGCCTAGGACATCACCCTTTCACGGTGAGTACGGGGGTTCGAATCCCCCTGGGGACGCCAAATTTTTGGCTAGTTGTGGGTAGTAAGAAGTGACACAAGTAGCAATCGCTGTATTGGAGCGGTAGTTCAGTTGGTTAGAATATCGGCCTGTCACGCCGAGGGTCGCGGGTTCGAGTCCCGTCCGCTCCGCCAATTACATTAATTAAGGGCCTTTGGCCCTTTTTTTTTGCAGTCCTCAGTTTCGTTAATATTTAAGTTCTCTAGCCAGATCGATCAATATCGAGATCAATCCTTATATGCATGCTCAACTATCTAATCAAAAAATCTATTCCTTAGCGTTAGCTGCATTAGGCATTGTTTATGGTGACATAGGGACAAGCCCTCTTTATGCATTTGAGCAAGTATTCAACAACGGCTTTCATTCAGTTCCAACATCTGAAGCCAACATTCTTGGGGTCTTGTCGCTCTTCTTTTGGTGCCTTGTAATGGTGGTTACTGTGAAGTATGTGGCTATTGTGATGCGGGCAAATCATGCGGGTGAGGGTGGGATCATTGCTTTAATGCGGATACTGCTTGAGAGATCACAAGGCAAGCCATTTATTAGAGGCCTATTGATATTTTCTGGCTTGGTTGGGGCGGCTTTCTTTTACGGAGACGGTGTGATTACCCCAGCAATCTCAGTCCTTTCTGCCGTCGAAGGCATGGAAGTAGTTTCTCCTGCATTGCAGCCATACGTCATACCAGTCGCATTGACTATTCTGGTTGGATTATTTTGGGGTCAACGATTTGGCACCGGAAAAATTGGCATTTTATTTGGACCTGCAATGGTGATTTGGTTTGCCGTATTGGCGTTACTTGGTTTGTTAAACATTGCAGAAAACCCACATGTCTTGCTCGCCATGAGGCCAATCTATGCGCAAGAATTTATTTCCAATAATGGACTCCTTCCGTTTTTTGCTCTTGGTGCGGTTGTTCTCTGCGTCACTGGGGCAGAGGCTTTATATGCGGATATGGGGCACTTTGGGCCTAGGCCAATTAAGCTTGCATGGATTGGGTTTGTGCTGCCCGCCTTGTTACTTAATTATTTTGGTCAAGGCGCATTGCTATTAAAGTCGCCGGAGTCGCTGAATAACCTTTTCTACCTGATGGCTCCAGCATCATTTCATGTTGCCTTTGTAGTTTTTGCTACTTTTGCTACTGTCATCGCCTCCCAGGCTGTTATATCTGGCGCTTTCTCAATCACTAAGCAGGCCGTAGAGCTAGGATTTCTTCCCAAGATGCGCATTATTCAAACTTCTCAGCATGATGCCGGGCAGATTTACGTTCCAGCTATCAATCTGATGTTGCTCGTGATGGTTGTAGTAGCCGTCCTACTATTCAAATCATCAACTGCACTAGCAGGTGCTTATGGGATTGCCGTAACTGGCACGATGCTTTTAACGGATTTTCTTGGCATTTCTGTAGCAATTGTCGTTTGGCGTTGGCACCCAATTGCAGCGATGGCTGGTGGGCTCTTCTTTATTTTGATGGACTTAGCTTTTTTCAGCTCCAACTCCCTAAAATTTATGGATGGCGGATGGTTTCCGCTCGGAATGAGTATTGTGCTGATTGTGGTGATGGCTATCGTATTTTGGAAATCTAGCAAAACTAAAGAGATTTAAGTCTATTCGACTCAAATCTTTTTTCTTGTCGCTGTGGGCTTGGGCGCCGCCTTGTAAAGGGGCTCCACTGCAGGCATGAGAGCAGTTAATTGCTCAATACGAGTTTCACCAGAAGGGTGAGTGGATAAGAATTCTGGAGGCCCTTTATCTTGAGTTGCCTTCACCATCTTTTGCCAAACGCTAATTGCACCCATAGGGTTATAGCCGGCCCTTGCAGCAAGCTCTAATCCAATAGCATCCGCCTCGGACTCATTCTCCCTGGAGTTGGGCAAGACAATTGCATAGTGGGCCACCTGATTAGCTGCACTTACTGCAGACCCATAGGGGCCAGCTAATGCCGAAGCGATATTGACCAATATGTTTTGGGCTACCGCTTGAGAAACTCGCTCTCTGCCATGCTCTCTTAATGCATGGGCGATTTCATGACCCATAATCGCTGCAATCTCATCATCATTGAGATTGAGTTGCTCAACAATTCCAGTGTAGAAAGTAATCTTTCCTCCAGGTGCGCAGGTTGCATTCAGCACGGGGGCGTCTATCAGAGTCAGATGCCAATCCCACTGTTTAGTGTCATCACGAAAGGCCTCGGTCTGGAGGATCAGTCTGTTCGCAATAAACTTCAGGCGATCGTAAGTGGGCCCTGATGTGACCAATATATTTTTTTCTTTTGCTTTTTGATTCTGCTCGTTATAGCTTGCTGCAGAAATACGATTCACCTCTTCGGAAGAGGCCATCATGAACTGGGAGCGACTTACGCCAACGGCACCAGGTTTTGTAGTGTTGGCACAAGCTGATAATAGGGTTACAACTGCAAGGATCCAAAGGATGCGAATATTCAAATGAGATCCTTGCATTTACAGCGTATTACTTAGCTACTTACTTCTTTTTAGGCGTTGTAATTGAAGCGGCCATTGCATCAAAGTAAATTACCTTTACTTGCTCACCCACATTCACATCGGCTAACAGTTGTGGATTCTTTACTGTAACTACGGTAACTTTGCCGCTAGGCCCCTTAACTGAAACAAGCTTCTTAGGGCGATCAACCGCAACAATGTCAGCAATAATGGTTGTCGTGTTTGTAATGGTACGAGTTGGCTTTTCTCCTGGCTTTGAAGCCACTTCAGATGAAGTTTCTACTTTGCTGCGAATACCATCACTCTTAGTCTTAATCAATTCGATTGCAACAGCCAATTCATACGTCACACTGAGGCGATCGCCTTTTTTGATTTGGTCAAAATTTTTGATCTCAGGACCCGCAACAAATTTAGACTCACCTTCATTGTTTTTAAAGAAAATCGTACGTGTTTTCTTATCAATTTTAGTAACAGTACCTTCATAAAGCTGAAAAATATTGTCAGTAACGGCAGCATCAACTACCACTGCATTAGCGGCTGTTGGTGTTTGAGCCATGACAAGTGCTGGGCCTGAAAGTAGGGCTGCGGCTACAAGGGTAATTGGTGCGAATTTAATTTTCATAATTTTCCTTAATATTAAGTGCTTCTATTGTGATATTAGCGTATTTTTATGCCGAATTTAACCTAAAACACCATCTTCCAGGCCTTAAGGAAATTTATGGGCTTCTTTGATAACATCAATCCTTTTGCAGCTCCTAAATTAAAAGGAATGAGATGCCCCGTTTTGCCGCCAACCTTACGATGCTTTTTAATGAAGTGCCATTCTTAGAGCGTTTTGCACTTGCCAAAACTGGCGGGTTCAAAGCCGTTGAATTTCTCTTCCCCTATGAGTTTGATGTTCATGCGATTAAGTCCGCCCTAGAAAATAATGCCCTAAAGTTATCACTTCACAATCTCCCAGCCGGCGATTGGAATGCAGGAGAGCGAGGGATTGCCTGTCTGCCGGATAGGGTGGCGGAGTTTCGCTCTGGGGTCGGTAAGGCCATTGAGTACGCTACCGCTCTTGGGGCTCCTCAATTAAATTGCCTTGCTGGCAAGGTCCCTTCAGGGGTTGATCCAAAATTACTGCACGACACTTTTGTGTCCAATCTTCAATATGCAGCAGGCGAACTCAAGAAGGTCGGGTTAAAGTTGCTGATTGAGCCAATCAACACATTTGATATACCAGGTTTTTATCTTTCCAAGACGGAGCAGGGCATAGCAATCTTGGATGCAGTGGGAGCTGATAATGCTTTCTTGCAATACGACATCTACCATGCACAACGCATGGAGGGTGAGCTAGCCAACACCATTCAAAAGTATTTCAGCCGAATAGCACATATTCAGATAGCCGATAACCCGGGCCGCAATGAGCCAGGTACCGGTGAAATTAATTACGAATACCTTTTTGATTTGCTGGATCGCCTTGGATACAGTGGCTACATCGGCTGCGAATATAAACCCCTCAAAACCACTGAAGTTGGTCTTGGGTGGATGGGCCAATACGAACAAGAATAAAAAAGGATTCAATCATGAGTAAATTAAAGCTAGGTTTTGTTGGTCTTGGAATTATGGGTGCCCCTATGGCAGGTCACTTAGTTGCCGCAGGCCATGAAGTATTCATCAATACACGTAGCAAGATTCCGGAAGAATTGGCTAATAGCTCTGCGATTACTTGCTCTACTCCTGCCGAGGTGGCCAGCAAGGCAGACATCATCATCACAATGGTGCCAGATACTCCGGATGTCGAAAAAGTTTTATTTGGAGAAAACGGTATTGCTTCTGGATTGAGTAAGGGAAAGATTGTTGTAGATATGAGCTCGATCTCACCAATCTCTACAAAGGAGTTTGCTCAAAAGATTAACACCCTTGGCTGCGAGTATCTGGATGCACCTGTTTCTGGCGGTCAGCTGGGCGCCAAAGGTGCGACGCTGACTATTATGGTCGGCGGCAGTGCAGCATGCTTTTCAAAGGTCAAGCCAGTATTTGAATTGATGGGCAAGAACATTACCTTGGTTGGAGAAAATGGTGCAGGTCAAATCACAAAAGTTGCCAATCAAATTATTGTGGCCTTAAATATTGAAGCTGTTGCTGAGGCCTTGTTATTTGCCTCTAAGGCTGGCGCAGATCCTGCAAAAGTTCGTGAGGCTTTGATGGGTGGTTTTGCTAGCTCTAAAATATTAGAAGTTCACGGCGAGAGAATGATCAAGCGTACATTTGATCCCGGCTTTAGGATTGAACTTCATCAAAAAGATTTGAACCTTGCACTAAGTAGTGCCAAAGCATTAGGTGTATCTTTACCAAACACTGCAAATGCACAGGAATTATTAAATTCATGCACCGCCTATGGTGGGAAAGCTTGGGACCATTCGGCGATGGTTAAGGCTCTTGAAAAGATGGCCAACTTTGAAATTGGTCAAAAAGCTTAAGTCACGATCATGAAAACAACCTTACTTGTTTATCTTCATGGCTTTCGTTCATCACCAAATTCAACTAAGGCAGTAATGACTGGTGAGGCGGTGAGGTCGCTTTCATCTGCCGCACATGTTTATGAATGGTATTGCCCACAATTGTTAGCATCTCCAAAGGAAAGTATCGATATGGTGGTTAAACATATCGACCAATCTAAAGTGGATCGCATAGTTATTATCGGATCTTCATTGGGTGGCTTCTATACAAACTACCTTGCCGAGAAATATCAGTGCAAAGGCATTGCGCTTAATCCCGCTGTGTATGCAGCTAGAGAATTGGAACCTCATGTTGGCATGATGACTTCTTACGATAGTGAGGAGCCATTTGATTTCAAGGCGGAGTACATCGATGAATTACGCGCATTACAGATCGAAAAAATTACCAATCCAGAGCGTTATTTCTTAATTGCTGCAAAAGGTGACGAACTTCTCGATTGGAAAGAAATGGCTGCTTTTTACCCAGGTGCAAAACAGCTTATTCTTGAAGGAAGTGATCATGGAATTGCTGACTACGCCACTCATCTGCCAGCAGTGATCCAATTTATCGAGCATTAATGTCTTGACTGATTCATTCGGCAATTTATTGCAATCCGTACGCAGAAAATCATTATGGATTCTGCTTGCTGCAATTTTTGTTTCGGTCTTTGGGCATCTAATTTTATTTTTTGGCCTTCCATTTATTTCACTCGGAAGTGCTCCGCCAATATCTGAAGATCTGATTATCAAAACAGATCTTCGCGTAGAGCCCCCAAAAAAAATTCAGATGGCAAGCACGCCAAAGAAAAAATCTTCACCCAAGCAAGCCAATGCTGTGTCTGCCGATCCTTTAGAAGGTAAAGGTCAGGGTGCCACAGGCAATCAATCCGGACAGGCATTTAGCCTTCCCGATTCAGGAACCTATTATTTTGATGCTTATGTCGATGGGCAGCTATACCAAACTGCACAGTTAGACTGGATTACGGAGGGTAATAATTACCGCCTCTACATCAATATTCCTTATGCGGTTGTTGGCCCTTTTGTTTTTGAATCTCGCGGCACTGTCGATGCTTATGGAATAGCTCCATCCATCTATTGGACGCAGCGCGGCACAAAACCGCCTCGATATTCTCGCTTTGATCGTGATCAGAATGGAGCAGGGAAGATGTACTTCTCAGAAAAGCCTGAGTTCACTCCGGATTTACTTCCTGGAACCCAAGATCGCTTTAGCCTCATGTTTCAATTTGCCTCCCTTTTAAACGGCAGCGACAAAATTGATGATGCTGGGACCATTCGTGCTCTACCTGTTGTTGACTACAACACGCTAGAAATGTGGCAGTTTAAAAGTTATGGCGAGGTCGAATCTGAAGATATACCCAGTTTGGGCAAATCAGTGAATCGCCGTTACGCACTCATGCAACGTGAAAACGATCCATACAAGCGTCAGGTTGATATTTGGCTAGCGAGGGATCTGGATTGGCTCCCGGGCAGAATGCGTTCTCTGGAGGCCAATGGACGCGTTTTAGAGCTTGTTTTTAAGCAAAAAGCACCAATTGATAAATCAAAACTGATTAATTAGTGGCAGAGCACTAGGTAATTTTTTAGAATCCCGATCCTGATTTTGGATCTTGATTGCCTCTATTCAACAAGGCGCCCATCATTGAATACAAGGCCGCACCCGACATTGAGACAGCAAAGATCCCAGAGAATGAAATGATGA
Source organism: Polynucleobacter sp. es-MAR-4 (assembly GCF_018882055.1). GTDB lineage: Bacteria > Pseudomonadota > Gammaproteobacteria > Burkholderiales > Burkholderiaceae > Polynucleobacter. Next base: position 313,121 of record NZ_JACVPF010000001.1, read on the forward strand.
TTGGAAGGATTCTCCATTGCTCAGACAAGGTGTAGGTTCCAAATCCTACCGTTGTATACATTTCGCCGGCGAAATAAAAGGTCTGGGGATTGGTTGGGAAAACTTGTAATGCCACGCAAATATAGGCCCAGGCGACAATTTCAACTAGATGACTCGCAATAATTAACAAAATGGCAATGAAATATGACAAGAAATTGGCACCGTAGACACGCTTATTTTCTAGCTTTTGGTCTATCCAGTGAAAAGCTCCTGCAATCATTAAGACAGCGACGCCATGGAATGTGAGCATTAAGCATGCCAATACCAATACAAACCAGATTTCACTATTACCCATATCTGTGTTGATTTCAGAGAAAAGCGTGCTGAAACTCGGTAATTTATGAAAGCCGGGGAGATTGATAATGTGGTCGAGTATGTACATAACTTATTTATAGATCTACTGGATTGGCTCTATTTCTTATTTGACATAATAATGATTATACGCAAATAGCAGATAAGGCAATTATGTAGGAGACTTCTTTGGGCCACCTGGATATGGCTGTTTATAAAGCTTTAGCCAGCGTGACATTAAGCCATCACGGATATCGTCTTTACCGAAAAGCTGTGCGACATCTATCGCTGTATAACCTTCGTGATTTCGCATGCTTAAATCAGCGCCGTTATCAAGCAAGTATTTGATGAGCTGATCATTGCCAGATCCAATGGCCATCATTAATGGCGTCGTCTCACTAGGACTTAAGGCGTTAACCTTGGCTCCATTGGCCATCAGAAACTCAACAATCTGCAGGTGGCCATTTGTAGCGGCGTAATGAATCGGGGCCCATCCTGGTTTATTTACAGAAGCCTTTTTCTCAAGCACCAGAACCTTGACAGTCGGAAAGTCACCATCAAAAGCTGCCATCATCAGCGGATTTTCACCACTTTTATTGGCTAAATTAACATCAGTAGCTGGAATAGAAAGAAGCAAGTCTGTGACCTTAAGGGACTTCTCGCGCACCGCAACGATCAGCATAGGGTTACCCTTGGGATCAAGGGTATTCGGGCTAACACCAGCCTTTAAAAGTGATTTAACCTCTGAAACATCGTCAAACTTAGCCGCTTTAGTGAAATCAGTAACCTGATCCTCTGTTTGAGAAAATGCAAAGTTAGGAAAGCACAATAAAGCAGCATGTAGCGCGCAATATAATTTAATTGAAATTCTCATGAGATTTCTCTATCTATTTGAAAACATTGAAAAAAGTTATTAGAGGTCTGTTGCGCTAGCGAATCAACAGAAACGCCCTTTAATTCAGCAACAAATTCACCTACTTTAGACACCCAGGCTGGCTCATTTGTCTTGCCGCGATAAGGAATTGGCGCCAAATACGGCGAATCCGTCTCAATCAACATGCGATCTAAAGGTACTTGCCTGCAGGTTTCCTGAAGATCCTTAGCGCTTTTAAACGTCACAATGCCTGAAAAAGAGATGTAAAAGCCCATTTCCATGGCCGCCTTGGCAACCTCGGTAGATTCTGTAAAGCAGTGCATCACACCACCAATTTGATCAGCACCCTCTTCTTTTAGGATTCGGAGCGTATCGGCTGAAGATGAGCGCGTATGAATGATGAGGGGCTTTTTAGATGCAATAGCCGCCCTGATATGGGTCCTGAAGCGTTCTCTTTGCCATTCCATGGATTCATAGCTACGATCACCCATTCGATAGTAATCAAGCCCGGTTTCGCCAATGGCAACGATTTTGGGATGCTTTGCCTCTTCAACCAAGAAATCAAAGCTAGGCTCTGGCGTATCTTCGTAATCAGGATGGACTCCAACGGAGGCATACAAATGAGCATGATCTTGAGCAAGCTTTTTTACATTAGGAAAATCAGGAATATCAACTGATACGCAAAGTGCATGGCTCACCTTGCAGGCGGCCATATTGGCAAAAACCTCAGGCAAGCGCGTTTGAAATTCTGGGAAATCGAGGTGGCAATGGGAGTCTATAAACATGACTCGCCATTTTAGTCTTCAAATACCTGTTGGTATTGAGAAAGCAAGGCTTCGAGCTGAATGCGGGTGGCCAGAGGGTGATTTTCATGGCGGCGGGCTTGTATTAAGGACTTCCAGAAACGAAGTAGCTTGGGAAGGCGAGCTTGTTGAGCAAGAGCCTTAATCGCCGCTTCATGTTTCGGGTAATAGCGAGGCGAACCCATTTGAGCGCAACTTTGTAAGTCTGAGACCCAGCGTTGCATCGTGGCTAACAAAACCGAGTAACGTGCTTTTTGCGTCTTGTCAGCAGCATCTAACCAATTAATTCGAGCACCCTGTGACATCGCCTGTAATAAATAACGGGATGCTTGAATAGCAATAGTGAGCTCATCTTTTTCATCCTTGTGATGACGCGCAATTAAGGAATCTAAGACCGCATAGGGCGCCCCGCCCTGCTCATCGTATATTGATTCAATGTCGGTATCGCTTATTTTTAGATCAGGAATAGTGTTGAGTTGATTGCGCAACCAATTGAGCCCACTTATGCGATCTGGTCTTGGCGCGGATAGCAAACGACAACGGGAACGAATGGTTGGTAAAACGCGATCAAGTCGATCTGCAAGCAAGATGAATATTGTATTTTTTGGCGGCTCTTCTAATGACTTTAGCAAGGTATTTGCAGAGTCTGATCTCAGCATTTCTAATGGATAAACCAAAATGACACGATTGCCGCCACGGTGCGAGCCAATCGAAAGACCTTCAATTGCAGTACGCGCATCCTCAATCGAGATGCTTTTCTTTTCCTTTTTTTCCGGTGCATCACTATCGCCATCAGACTGACTGGCTTTAGATTTTTTGGGTAATTCAGAGTCAGAATCAAAATCACCGTGAGGCAAGAGCTTGCGATGTGTCTCGGGAACGAGGGCTATGAAGTCTGGGTGATTGCCGGAGTCAAACCACCTACATGCTTCGCAATGACTGCAAGGCTTTACAGCTGCTGATGCCTCACATAAAAGTGCTTTAGCCAATTGGATAGAAAATTCAAACTTACCAATGCCTGATTGACCATGAATCAAAACAGCATTGGGAAGCGCCGCCAAGTCCAGGCCATCCCAAATGGGCTCAAGCCAAGGTGCTATTTTTTTGGTTGAAGCTTGCGGAAACATCAGTTCACTCATTTACAGCTGAATCTCCAAGGACTGTAGATCACCCCAAATTACTTCAGGGGTTCTAGTGGCGTCCACTAAATAAAAGCGACTAGGATCCGCCTTCGCCCTGCGTAGATATTCTTGCCGGACTTTCTCAAAAAAATTTAAATCCATTTGCTCGAACTTGTCTGGCGCCCTAACCTTTGATCTTCTGGCTTCAGCAATGGATCCAGGCAAATCAAACAAGAATGTCAGGTCGGGTTTCAGTAATGAGCCATCCGAACGACCTTGCACCCAGCGCTCTAAATGATCTAATTTTTCAAGGCTTAAGCCACGTCCACCACCTTGATAAGCAAAGCTTGCATCTGTAAAGCGATCGGAGATAACAATCTTCCCGGCACTTAATGCTGGCTCTATCACCTGAGCAATATGTTCTCGACGAGCAGCAAACATCAGTAGCGCTTCAGTCTCCAAGTTCATCGGAGCATCAAGCAATAATGCGCGCAGTTGTTCGCCCAATGGAGTGCCGCCCGGTTCCCTAGTCATGACAACATCACGGTCTGGATATCGATCTTTCAAAAGTTGTCCAAAGGCATCAATATGCGTGCTCTTTCCAGCACCATCGATGCCCTCAAAACTAATGAAATAACCTGGTAAATGAGTTGTCATAGCTCTTACTGTGAAGTCGGTTTAGTGGCTGCATTTCGTTTACGTTGATATTGATCAACGGCATTCTCATGCTCTTTTAATGTTTTGGAAAAATGGCTGCTGCCATCACCACGCGCTACAAAATAAATTGCATCACTCATTGCTGGATGAATCACAGCCTGGAGAGACTCCTTGCTTGGCATGGCTATCGGGGTTGGTGGCAAACCTTTACGCATATAAGTATTGTAGGGACTGTCTTTCCGCAAATCTGCTTTTCGAAGATTCCCATCAAATTTAGGCCCAATGCCATAAATTACAGTTGGATCGGTCTGTAAAGGCATATTGATCCGAAGGCGATTTACAAATACTGCAGACACCAGCGCTCGGTCACTAGGGCGGCCTGTCTCCTTTTCAACTATTGAACCTAAAATCAGGAGATCGTAGGGGGTTTTTAATGGGGAAGTGGCATCTCTTTGATCCCAAGCCGCAGTCAGATGCTTCTGCATTGCCTTTGAGGCTCTTCGATAAATTGAAATATCAGAATCCTCTGGATCGAAAATGTAAGTATCAGGATAGAAAAGCCCCTCATCGCTCGGATAAGAAAGGTCTAAAGCTTTTAGCAGCTCTTTGGAGCTCATTCCCTTGGTTTGATGAATCAGGGCTGGGTGATTATCAATAAGGCTCCTGAGTTGCCATATAGTCACGCCAGGAATGATGGTCACACTCTCTCGAACGCGATCTCCCCGCGCGAATTGAAGCAAAACATTGCCTAGACTAGCGCGAGTCGTTACGAGGTAAGTGCCCGGCTTGAGCTTGGAACCAACAAAAAGTACTCTCGCCGCAATCTGGAAAGCAACAACATTTGAGGATATCCCCTGCTCTGATAGTTGGCTTGATATGGCTGATAACCCAGACTGAGGGGCAATCTTCACTTTATAGGCTGAACCATCTGCGATATTTGATTGGGCTGGTACAACAGGCCATAAAAAGATGGCTCCATACAAAAGAATTAGAAAGGCTAATAGGTAGAGGGCATAGGATTTCCATGCCCCGCCATTCGAATGCTTTATAAATAGAGTTCTTCTCTGAAATTTTCTGCTCATCGAGCTATGATAAAAGCACATGACCCGGAACCCAGAAAACATCACAATGCCAGCCACTAGCCTGAATCGCGGATTTACCACTCTTACCAATTGGGGGGTGATTCTGGTTGAAGGTCCAGATGCAGCAACCCTCCTTCAGAGTCAATTGAGCAACTCCGTTTTAAGCCTCAAGCGCACCCTTTCAGGTGAAATAGCCCAGGGTCCAGGGGCCATTCGCCTAGTTGGCTACTGCAATCCCAAGGGTCGCCTTTTGGCAAGCGCTTGGCTTGGCTTATTTCCTGAATCCCAGGATTCCGATGATCGTTTTGCCCTGTTTCTTTCCAAAGATATTGCAGCCAGCACTGCTAAGCGCCTATCGATGTACGTTCTGCGCTCAAAAGTCAAAGTAATTGACGCTTCAATCGACTGGGATGTTTATGGCTCCTATCAAAACGATCACGATGAACAGCCTAAACCTCTAACTGAGGGATCTATCGCATTACGCATACCAGATGTGGTCATTCACGAGCAATGCTTTCAGCGTACTCTCATTGCACAAAGAAAATCAGAGGCCAATGTATCGTTAATTGATGAGCTCGCCCTCGACCAGTGGAATTCTCTGGAGGTATTAAGTGCAATTCCACGCATTGTGCTGGCAACTCAGGAGCAGTTTGTTCCGCAGATGATTAACTTTGAATCAGTTGCGGGCGTAGATTTTAAAAAGGGTTGTTACCCAGGGCAAGAAATTGTTGCTCGTAGTCAATACCGTGGCGCTGTAAAGCGGCGACTTCAATTGGCGCATACAGATGCAAGTGTATCCAGCCTAAATTACGCTAAACCTGGTGTGGAGCTGTTTCACGATAGTGATGCTAGCCAGCCCTGCGGAATGGTGGTGCTAGCAGCACTTAACTCAGAAGATGGAAATCGTATTGACCTTCAGATTGAATGCAAGTTAGATGCACTAGAGTCAGGTGCAATTCATCTAGGCATGAGCGAGGGGCCTGTGTTAAAAATAGACCAACTGCCCTACCCATTATTAGAGATTTAATCTCACGACGACCCTAATTATTTCAATATGTGCCTAATTCTTTTTGCCTGGAAATCACATCCAGACTACCCATTGGTGGTAGCAGCAAATCGAGATGAGTTTTACGAGCGTGATACAGATCCCATGGGCTGGTGGTCAGATCACCCCCATCTTTTAGCAGGCAAAGATCGGGCGGATGTGCTTGGTAGCCCAGGAACTTGGCTGGGCTTTACCAAGACCGGTCGTTTTGCTGCACTGACCAATGTTAGAGCTCCGAGCGAAAAGAAGCCTGATGCCAGAACACGTGGCGAACTTAGCTTGCACTATTTGACGGGTCATCATAAGCCGCACGATTACATCCAAGAAAATGCTAAGCGGTTTGAGCAATATAACGGCTTTAATTTACTAATGGCAGATCTTAGCGATCCAGAGAATGCTGAGATGCACTGGGTTAGCAATCGCCTTATGATGGGCCAAAATATTCGCCCAAGAAAAATATTTCCAGAGCAAGCACTCAGCCCCGGGGTTTATGGTCTATCCAATGCGATGCTAGATACCCCGTGGCCCAAAGTAAATCACCGTGTAGCTGCATTTGCTCAAACCTTAGCAATGGATAGTGGCCAACTCAAAAACGCAGATCACTATTTGCGTGTATTAGCAGATACACACGAAGCAAGTCCACAAGAGCTGCCTAATACCGGAGTTAATCCACAGTGGGAAAAAGCCTTATCTGCTGCTTTTATTAAAACGCCATCTTATGGGACTCGATCAAGCACAATTCTGCGCGTTCGCAAAGATGGTCAGTTTGAGATGGTAGAAAGACGATTTGATGCTAACGGTACAGTTGGCCATGATGTCGTTACCGGAGAGCTTAGTGCCGCTCCGGGATCCAACCTCTCCGTTTAGTCAGCTGCGAAATTTAAAGAATTTATTTCTGACGCGAGTCTTCATTCACTACTCGCTCACCATTCGCATCCTTGGTAGCCAGTCGTTTTAGAAATTGAAATGTCCCGGTTGCCATGCAGCAGACTTCACCTTGATCGTTGTAAAGCTTAGCCTCACAAAACGCCATCGTGGCAGTACGTCGCACCGTGTCAGCCTTTACACGCAAGATGCCATTTGCAGCTTGCATAAAATTATTTTTCATCTCCACAGTAACTACACTACGATCACCGGGATCTCCAGAACGAGCAGCCACTGCCATGGCTACATCCATGAGCGTGAGCAAAACTCCACCATGGGCAACATTCCAGGTATTGGTGTGCTCAGGCCTTAGAGCTAGAAGGATCTCGCCTTTGCCCATTTCGGCGGTGATCAGTCGAACTCCAAGAAGCTTCAAAAAAGGAACATTGAGCTCCTCGCCCAGATTGGCAAGCTGAGTTGCCGCATTCAGTTGTACTTTATTTGTCATAGGGTCATTTTAGAGACTTCTGCGACGCTTGTGAATTACCCATAGAATACAAAATATGTCCTTTACCCTGCGCGGCGATGATGTTTGTCAGCCTACTCCACCCACCCCACTAGATGACCCCTATTGGGTCGCTTTTTCTGCAGATGCTGGTGAGCTAATACATATTGAGCGCGGAGCCAACGGCCTGCCAAGCGACCCTCAGTGGCTCGAAGTATTGGCGGGAAACGAATTGCATGTTGGTCAATTCACGTTTTCAAACCCTATCGCAACAGCTTATAGCGGACATCAGTTTGGATCATGGGCGGGACAACTCGGTGATGGGCGCGCTATTCTGCTTGGCGACATCAATCATCAAGAGCTCCAGTTAAAGGGTGCCGGTAGGACGCACTATTCCAGAATGGGGGATGGCAGAGCAGTTTTAAGATCATCTATCCGCGAGTTTCTATGCAGCGAAGCAATGCATGCGCTTGGCATACCAACTAGCCGAGCTCTTTCAGTGGTTGGATCAAAACAGGCGGTTAGACGAGAAACCATGGAAACTGCAGCAGTCTGTTCTCGCTTAGCGCCAAGCTTTATTCGTGTTGGCCACCTTGAACACTTCGCATCACTACAATATATTGACCGCCTGCAAGAATTAGCAGACCTTCTCATTGCTGAGTTTTATCCAGGATGCGTAGACAAAAAGGATCCCTATCTAGAACTTTTCAAAGAGATAAGTTCTCGCAACGCCAAGTTAGTGGCACAGTGGCAGGCAGTTGGTTTCTGTCATGGCGTTCTCAATACTGACAACATCAGCGCCCTAGGCTTAACCATTGATTACGGCCCTTTTGGATTTTTAGATCATTTTGAAATCGATCACATCTGCAATCATAGCGATCATGGCGGCCGATATGCATATCACCGCCAACCACAAATCATGCATTGGAATATGGCCTGTCTGGCTAGCGCAATGCTCCCCTTGCTTGAACTAAAGCATTCATCCGAAGCATCACAAGAGCTATTGCGGTCGGCTTTAGAGGAATTTCCTGAGATCTATGCCAAGGAATGGCAGCATGCATTTGGCCTCAAACTGGGACTCCAGTCGCAGATAGACGGCGATACCTTATTGATTGAACGTCTCCTGCAAGCAATGCATCAATCTAGGGTTGATTTCACTAGCTTCTTTCGCAGCCTGAGCACTGTCAGCAAAGATTCCAATCCAGAAGAGGTAAGCCAAAGAAATCTATTTATCGATCGGGATAATATCGATCAATGGTTTGCCGATTATCTCAAGAGACTTCAATCTGAAGTCAGTAGTGATGATTCCCGCAGGGAATTAATGAACCAGATCAATCCAAAATACATTCTGAGAAATCATTTAGCTCAAGCCGCAATTGAAAAGGCTCAGCAAGATGATTTTTCTGAAATTTCGATATTGCAACAGATACTCAGCAAACCATTCGATGAGCAGGAGACATTTGAAGCATACTCAAATCCACCGCCCAACGATATGGAGCGAATTTCAGTTAGCTGCTCCTCATAAACCAACATATTTGCCATAATGAAGAAAACAGATCAAGAATATAAAAAATCGTTGACCGAGATTCAATATCGCGTAACCCGTGAGGCCGCGACAGAACGACCTTTTTCTGGAGAATTTTGGGATCACTGGGCTAATGGCCAATATCGCTGCATATGTTGCAATACGCCATTGTTTCAATCCTCTACTAAGTTTGATGCTGGTTGTGGTTGGCCTAGCTACAACGCACCAGAAAATAATGTAGCCATAACCGAGATTCGAGACGTTTCTCATGGAATGATCCGCACCGAAGTGCGCTGTACTGAATGTGATGCACATCTGGGTCATGTCTTTGATGATGGCCCACAGCCTACTGGGCTACGCTATTGCATCAACTCAGCCTCCTTGAAGTTTGAGCCCTCTGAAAACGCTGCACCCAGCAAAACTGAATAACCCTGTAAATAGCTGGATAATCCGTGTATGAAATTTCTATTTGACCTTTTCCCCATCATCCTCTTTTTTATCGCCTTTAAATTTGGCGATATTTACACTGCTACTATCGTTGCTATGGTTGCTACCATTGGCCAGATTTTGTGGGTGTACTACCGTCACCGAAAAATCGACGCTATGCAATGGGTAAGTCTTGTCATGATTATTGTATTTGGCAGTCTGACAATTTTCTTGCATGACAAAACCTTTATTCAATTGAAGCCAACTGCTCTTTACTGGCTTTTTGCTGGCGCCCTATTTATTAGTGCGCAGTTCTTCCAAAAGAATTGGATTCAGGTCTTGATGGGCAAGCAGATTACTCTTAAAGAGCACAGCTCTAAATCCGTTTGGCACCAGGTCAATATGGCCTGGGCGCTATTCTTTTTCTTTATGGGCGCCCTCAATCTGTATATTGCCTTTGAGTACTCAGAAGAAGCCTGGGTCAATTTCAAATTATTTGGCAGCACAGGCTTGCTAGTTTGCTTTGTTATTCTTCAAGGGGTCTGGCTAAGTCGTCATATGGAGCATCCCCCAGAATGAGTGCCAATCAAGAGCGCATAGCTTTGTTTGAGAGGGATCTAAGGTCAACATTCCAGCTTACACACTTGCAGATTGAGGATGAAAGCCATCTACACGCAGGCCATGCTGGAGCAGCTACCGGTGGCGGCCACTTTAAGCTGACCATCGTTACTCCAGAATTCGAGGGGGTATCCAAGGTAGCCCGTCATCGGGCTGTTTATGCAGCCCTCAATAAGCACTTTCCAGCAGCAATTCACGCCCTCACTATTCTTGCATTCACCCCTAGTGAAAGCACTAATTAAACGCAGATTGCTTTAAGATTCCCCTTTCCCCTTATTAATATTTATAGCTTATGAACACTCGCCACATTCTGACTATTAGCGCTTTTAGTGCTGCACTTCTTTCATCAGCTGTTTACGCGCAAAATGCTGCCATTGTTAATGGCAAAGCAATTCCCAAGGCGCAGCTTGATAAGCTGGTTCAAAAATCTAATCAACCTGATAACCCTCAAGTGCGAGATCAAGCCAGAGAAATGCTCGTTACCCGTGAACTCATTCTGCAAGAAGCGAATAATCGTGGCGTAATGCAAAAAGAGTCGGTACGTGAGCAGCTTGAACAATCCAAAATGGGTATTTTGATTGCCGCAGTTTTTGAAGATTATGTAGAAAAGGAAGGTGTTGCTGAGGCTGACTTGAAGGCTGCTTATGAACAAGTTAAAGGTCAGTACACTGGCAAGGAATATCACGTAGAGCATATCTTGGTAGAAAAAGAAGCTGATGCTAAAGCCATCACAGCCCAAATTAAGGCTGGCGGTAACTTTGAACAAATCGCAAAAGAAAAATCCAAAGATCCAGGATCTGCTCCTAATGGTGGCGATCTTGGCTGGGTAAGCGACAAAGCACTCGTGCCTGAATTTTCAAAGGCGATGGTCCAGCTCAAAAAAGGTCAAGTTACTGACAAGCCAGTCAAAACTCAATATGGCTGGCATATTATTAAATTGGATGATGTTCGCGACTTGAAGGCGCCTAGCATGGAAGAAATCAAAGACCAGCTAAAGCAGATGATCACTGCAGACCAAAATTGGCAAAAAGCCAAATTCTCTGAATTAATGCAAAAGCTTCGCGCTAAGGCAAAGATTCAGTAAACCAATACTGCCTTAAGCCCACAAACCCAGGCTTCCCCCTGGGTTTTTTCATATCCAACGAGAAACTACGTTTACCTTTATATTTGAAGAATGATGATCCTACACACCATGCTTAGAGTCGGCAATATGACTCGCTCGATTGATTTCTATACCAAAGTTTTAGGCATGAACCTGCTGCGAACTACTGAGCGTCCAGAGCAGAAATATTCTTTGGCATTTGTAGGCTTTGGCAAAGGAAATGCCGATGGACAATCTGAGATTGAGCTCACCTATAACCATGGTGTTGATAGCTATGATTTGGGCACTGCTTATGGTCACATTGCAATCAGCGTTCCTGATGCTTATGCTGCTTGCGAGAAGATCAAGGCCTCAGGCGGCAATGTGACTCGCGAAGCTGGTCCAGTAATGGGTGGGGATACCATCATCGCATTCGTTACTGACCCAGATGGTTACAAGATTGAGATAATTCAGGACTGATTTCTTCGCTTCCGTTGAATCAAAATGCCATCCAACTTCGGGTAATTCAAAGCCTTTCAGAAATTACTGAGGCCGACTGGAATGCGCTACTTCCGCCTGATGCAGGACCATTCCTAAAGCATGCATTCCTAAATGCTTTAGAGCTAACTGGTTGTGTAGGTGGCAATACCGGCTGGCAGGTAGCCCACCTTTTAGTCGAGGACTCAAACTCAAGACTTCTCGGGGCAATGCCCCTCTACCTCAAGCAACACTCCTATGGTGAATTTGTTTTTGATTGGGCATGGGCCCAGGCTTATGAACAGAACGGGATGGCTTATTACCCTAAGGCACTATCTGCAATCCCATTTACACCCGTTCGCGGGCCAAGAATTCTTATGTCGTCAAATGCGGATAAAAGCGCCATTCAAAAGATCATAGTCTCGGGCTTGAAAACGCTAGTAATACAAAATGCACTCTCCTCTGCACATGTCCTTTTCCCAGGGATGGATGAGCAAGATGAACTCAAAAAGCAAGGATTCATGCTCCGTGATTCTGTACAGTTCCATTGGCATAACAACGGCTACCAAAATTTTGAGCAATTTCTTGCTGACTTAACGATGAAGCGCCGTAAGAATATTCGGCGAGAACGTGCTTCCGTAGAAAATCATCAAATTACCTATCGTCATATTCTCGGATCGATTACAACACCTGATGATTGGGCCTTCTTCTATCGCTGCTATGAAAACACCTACATAGAACATCGCTCTTCTCCGTACTTAACCGAGGAATGTATTCAGCTACTTGGGGTGACTATGCCCGAGAATCTACATCTAATTATTGCCGAACAAGATGGAAAGCCGATTGCCTCCTCCTTACTCGTCGTTGATCAGCAGGCTAAAAAGGCATACGGACGCTACTGGGGCGCTATAGAGCATATTCCTTGCCTACACTTTGAATTGGCCTACTACCAAGCTATTGAATATTGCATCAAGGAAGGTATTGAGATATTTGAAGGTGGCGCCCAGGGTGAGCACAAGATGGCCAGGGGATTTTTACCAACCACCCTACAGTCCGCACATTGGATCCAGGATACTGTTTTTGCCAATGCAGTGAAGCGCTTCTTAGAGCGCGAACATGAAGGCATGGCGGCATATGTTGATGAGCTCGAGCAACACATTCCCTTGAAATCGTCTAAAGTGTTGTCATGAACTCTTCGAGCAACCCACTAGAGCAAGCCGGAGCTAATTCTTTAGCGGTCGGTGATGATGCTTCTGACTCACCCTGCATTGGCGTTTGCACTACCCTTTATGACGAAATCTGTCAGGGCTGTGGCCGCACTCTAGGCGAGGTCAGCAACTGGGTGTTTTTTAGTCAGGAAGAAAAAGATTCTGTCTGGAAACGCATCCGTGCCGATGGCACTGCAATGCGATTCCAACGTCAAGCAAAAGAAAATACTTAGCCTGCTAAAGCTTGGCTACGGAGATACTCTTCGTATGTTCCGGAATAATCCACTACGGTACCATCCATCTTGACTTCCAAGATGCGGTTAGCCAAAGCTGAAACGAACTCGCGGTCATGGGATACGAAAATTAAAGTGCCTTCATATTTCTCAAGAGCGATCTGCAAGCTCTCAATAGATTCCATATCCATGTGATTAGTTGGCTCGTCCATTGCAAGGACGTTATATTTTTGAAGCATCAATTTGCCCCAAATCATTCTGCCCTTCTCACCGCCAGATAACACTTTGACGGACTTGCCAATATCATCACCGGAGAATAATAAGCGACCCAATGTGCCACGAATCACTTGATCATCGTCGCCGGTATTGCGCCAGTTATTCATCCAATCCATGAGCAATTCGTCTTTTGCGAACATCTCGGTATTGTCCTGAGGCATCACGCCCACATAAGCATTTTCTGCCCACTTAACATCGCCACTATCAGCGGCAATTCCATCGAAACGTTTACTTAGGATTGTTTTAAGCAGAGTTGTCTTACCAGCGCCGTTTTGCCCGATGATTGCAATCTTTTCACCCGCACGAACACCTAGCTTAAAGTTTTTGAAGATGGTGCGGTCATAGGCTTTAGTTAATGCATTGCATTCAACAGCCATGTTGTGCAACTTCTTCTCAGAATCAAAACGAATAAATGGGTTCTGACGCGAAGATGGCTTGACTTCAACAATCTCAATTTTCTCTAACTGCTTTTGACGAGAAGTAGCCTGACGTGCCTTAGATGCATTTGCAGAAAATCGCGCTACGAAAGCAGCCAATTCAGCAATTTTTTCTTTAGCTTTAACGTTGTTGCTCAGCTGTTGCGATCTTGCCTGAACGGATGCCAACATGTACGAGTCATAATTGCCTGGATATACCTTGAGTGTTCCATAGTCCATATCCGCCATATGAGTGCACACCTCATTTAAAAAGTGGCGATCATGAGAAATAATGACAATCGTGCTCTTAATTTGATTCAGAATATCTTCGAGCCAATGAATGGAGTGAATATCCAAGTTATTGGTTGGCTCATCCAAGAGGAGTACATCTGGGTCAGAGAACAAAGCTTGGGCCAACAGAACGCGTAACTTCCAGCCTGGAGCCACAGCACTCATTGGGCCATTGTGTTGCTCGATTGGAATTCCAATGCCTAACAACAACTCCCCTGCTTTAGCTTCTGCGGTATAGCCACCGTACTCAGCATACTTACCCTCTAGCTCAGCAGCCTTCATGTAATCTTCATCAGTAGCATCTGGGTTGGCGTAGATAGCATCACGCTCAGCTGCAGCTTTCCACATCTCTTCGTGACCCATCATCACTACGTCAAGTACGCGCACATCTTCATACGCAAACTGATCTTGGCGTAATTTACCCAAGCGAATACCAGGATCCAAACTCACATTTCCACTGGTAGGCTCTAGCTCGCCACCCAAAATCTTCATAAAGGTAGATTTGCCGCAACCGTTGGCGCCGATCAGGCCGTAGCGGTTACCGCCACCAAACTTAACGGAGATGTTTTCAAACAGGGGTTTTGCCCCAAACTGCATAGTGATATTAGATGCGGACAGCACGGATGTGTTCTTACTTTCTGATAGGTCAATACTAGGGTTCGGATGCAGGTTTTGCATCAAAGACCGTTATTTTAACGGCTTGCGCGCAAAAAAGCCGTAAATTAGACTTTGAGCTTAAATGGCGTGAAATTAGTGTGAATATCGTAGTGATCTTGGTCTTCCTTGCGTTTCAGGAAGCCCACCACCCAATACGTTAAAGGGGTTGCCAGAACCTCCCAGGAGGTCTTCAGGACGTATTGGGAGGCTGCTACAGCCAAGACCTCATTTAGTGGCCACAGGCCGTAAAACGCCAGCATATAGAACAAGGATGAATCCACTAATTCCCCGCTGGCTGTTGATCCGATAGTCCGCATCCAAAGAAAGCGCCCTTGGGTCAAGATCTTCATTTTGGCTAGCGTATAGCTGTTTACAAAACTGCCGCACCAAAACGCAATCATAGAGGCCATAGCAACTCTCCACGAGTTGCCAAATACTGTTTCCATGCCCTGCTGGTAATTAGCCATATAGGACCCAGAAGCCACCGGCAAAGCAATGACTGCTTGAGCCATGATTGCGGCAAAAGCCAAGGCCGCAAAACCCGCCCACACCGCCCGGCGATCATAGGCATAGCCATAGACCTCAGTAAGGATATCGCCAAAAAAGTAAGCAATCGGGAAAAAGAGGATTCCAGCCCCAAAGGTCACATTGCCAAAAAAGGGCAAATCCAAAGTCGCAGCCTTACCGGCGCCAATAAAGTTGGAACACAGCAGAACTACGACAAAGGCCGTCAATATAAGATCGTAGTAGCGGTGGTGGCGTCTGGGTGCGTCCATCAAACAAGAAAAAAATGGATAATGGAGAGAGAATATCTGCATTCATAAAATTTCACAGGATACGGATTAAAAACTAAGATAGGACGACTAAGAACCATGAGCAAAGCTAGTTTTAATTGGGCGGACCCCCTCCTCCTCGATACGCAATTAACTGAAGAAGAGCGCATGGTGCGCGATGCAGCCGCTGAATATGCCCAAGGTCGTTTGATGCCGCGTATTCATGACGCATATCGTAATGAAACTACTGATCCAGCGATCTTCCGTGAGATGGGTGAACTCGGCCTTTTAGGTATCACCATTCCCGAAGAATATGGTGGCGCCAATCTCAATTACGTTTCTTATGGACTCATCGCCCGTGAAATTGAACGCGTTGATTCTGGCTACCGCTCCATGATGAGCGTGCAGTCCTCTTTAGTCATGGTGCCTATTAATGAATTTGGCAGTGAAGCGCAAAAGCAAAAATATCTACCTAAGTTGGCTACTGGCGAATGGATTGGCTGCTTCGGCTTGACTGAACCAAACTTTGGCTCTGATGCCGGAGGCATGATCACTAGAGCTAAGAAGGTACCAGGCGGCTTCTCACTAACCGGCTCCAAAATGTGGATTTCAAACTCCCCCATTGCAGATGTTTTTGTTGTCTGGGCAAAAAATGATGAGGGATTGATTAGGGGCTTCATCCTTGAAAAAGGCATGAAGGGTTTATCAGCTCCGAAAATTACCGGAAAAATGGGTTTACGCGCCTCCATTACCGGTGAAATCGTGATGGATGATGTATTTGTTCCGGCTGAAAATGAATTCCCAGAAATTACTGGCCTCAAAGGTCCATTCACCTGCTTAAACTCAGCGCGTTACGGTATTGCCTGGGGCACGCTTGGTGCTGCTGAGTGGTGTTGGTATGCTGCACGCCAATACACCATGGATCGCAAGCAATTTGACCGTCCACTCGCGGCCAATCAGCTTATTCAAAAGAAATTGGCTGATATGCAGACTGAGATTACGCTTGCTCTTCAGGGCTGCTTACGTTTAGGTCGCATGAAAGATGAAGGAATTGCTGCCCCAGAAATTACTTCCATGATGAAGCGAAACTCTTGCGGAAAATCTTTAGATGTAGCTCGCTTAGCAAGAGACATGCATGGCGGAAACGGCATCTCGGACGAATATGGCGTAGTACGTCATATGCTCAATCTAGAGGTCGTCAATACCTATGAAGGTACGCATGATATTCACGCCCTCATCTTGGGCCGTGCACAAACTGGAATTCAGGCTTTTAGTTAAAGTCCAAGCTTGGTGATGAGGTCTTTTGCCGTTTTTGCAAAAGCTTCATCACTATCATTATCCAGTTGAACGAAGTGATCTTCGCGATAGCTCGGAAAATTACGAACGATTGAAGATTGGTACGATGGGTCGTAATGCATTACCAATAACTCTTCAACCAAACTCTCAAAATCCCCTGCATCAATTGCATCATGCCATTTGGCAATTTGAACCTTGCCGTAACGCGATGTTAACAAGCCAAGCTTTTGCTTAAAGCTGTCAGGATTAGCTAAAAAATGTCGGTACTCACGAAGAAGCCATGAAACTCGTGTAGCGGTACTTGAACGAAGTTCTATGCATTGACCTTCACGAATTCGCTCCATTAATGGATCCGGAATATGTAAGCCCCCTACCTTTTTACTTTCAGACTCCACAAAGACAATCTTGTTGGAGTCTAATTTATTCAACGCATTCCACAGCTTGGTTTCAAAACCTTTTTGTGAAGGCTGCTCAATATTTGGCTCATTACCCAGGACTGAGCCGCGGTGAATAGCTAAACCCTCGAGATCTAATATTTGCTGCCCAAGCGAACCAATCTCCTGGAGAATACGAGTCTTGCCGCTGCCAGTCATTCCGGCAATTACTTGAAAAGAAAAATCTTTAGCGGCCTGATCGAGGCCATCAATCACAACACGACGAAAGCCTTGATAACCACTTTGTAGCTGCATGGCTTTCCAGCCGATACGATTGAGAATATGCGTAAAGGCACCGCTACGCTCACCACCACGCCAACAGTAAATCAAGGGGCGCCACTCTCTTGGAAAATCGATCAGGGAGTCCTCTAAGTGGTTAGCAATATTGCGAGAGACATAAGCTGCGCCTAATTTCTTCGCAGCAAATGGCGATACCTGCTTATATAGTGTGCCAATCTCGATCCGCTCTTCGTTACTCAAAACCGGAAGATTAATAGCACCAGGAATATGATCTAAGGCAAATTCAGCTGGTGAGCGAACGTCAATAATGGCATCAAACTCAGTCAACGAGGAAGTCAGCTTTTCAATATCGAGAATATGGGGATTACTAGCTTGCAAATAATGTCCTAGCGCAGCTTATTGATCACGTGATCTGGCCAAGGTGACGATTTACCTGACTTCAGATCCACCCACACCATAGTAGCTCCACCAACCGCAGCCATCGAATCGGGCTCGGTAGTTAAAGCCATAGTTGTGAACACATCTAAGCTTGAGCGTCCAATATTGCCGATATACGTCTTTAGTATCAGCTCGCCAGGATAAGAAAGCTGTTGATGAAAATTACAAAAACCATTCATCATCAACATAGATTCATCGCCAGGGGCAACGCTATAACCAAGGGAAGTGATCCACTCCACCCTGGCCTGCTCCATGTAACGAAAGTACACCGTATTGTTGACGTGACCAAATGCATCCATGTCACCCCAACGAATTGGCATGTTCATTTGATGAACAAACTTTTTCTCTTCTGGGATCTCAATGCGCATAAGTTCTTAATGAAAGATTAGCGAACTTGTAGAGCCATTTGATACAAATTAGTAGAGCGGGCACCTGAACGGCAAAAGGCCAATATGGGACCAGGCATTGTTTTTAACAAACGCGCCATCTCAACAACTTGATCTTGTGTAAATGCACCGGGAATAACTGGCAAATAAGCGTAGTTCAAGCCTAGTGCTTCTGCTTGCGCTTGAATTTGCGCATTAGTAGGCTGATCTGGACCGCCTTCAAAATCGGGGCGATTATTGATTACGCTTTTGTAACCCTGTTTAACGATCTCAGCTAAGTGGCTTGGGTCGATTTGACCGAGCGTACCGAATTGATCGGTATGGCAAGCAATAGGAAGACTCATTTAGACCTCAAAAAGTAAAAAAGTATTTAAAAACTAATAACTTAGATTCTAAATCAGACTTACTTTTTATGGCCCGTAAAGAAGCGGTTGCAAATAGCCATGCCAGCCAGCATCGCCAATATGAAGACTAGAGCCTTGATGTGACCAGCTCCCAAGGCAACAATTGCGGGGCCAGGACAAAAACCAGCGATACCCCACCCTGCACCAAAAATCAGACTACCAATGATGAGAGGCTTGGAAATATCTCTTCTGGTGGGGATGTGGAGAGCGCCACCAAAAAAAGCCTCCGTACGCTTAGAGACCAAATAAAAGCCGCCTAAACCAACCAGAATTGCGCCGGCCATCACAAACATTAAGGATGGATCCCAGTTACCAGCAAGATCAAGAAAATTGAGAATCTTTTGGGGATTGCTCATGCCGGAAATGATCAGGCCGATACCAAATAAAACGCCAATCAAATATTGACTATAGAAATTGAAATGTCTTCTCATGATTTACAGACCCAACACATGGCGAACGACGAAGACCGTGAAAAATCCAGCGCTCATGAAAGAAATGGTGGCCACCAAAGATCTTGGAGATAAACGGGATAAACCACAAACACCATGCCCACTAGTGCAGCCAGAACCATAGTGGGCGCCAAAGCCGACTAGAAGGCCGGCAAGTATGATGGCCACCCAATCCGCATCAATTACTGTTGTGGTGTGCAGGTCAAGCAACAAGCTTGCCCAAAACGGTGCGCTTAGTAAACCTAATATAAGACTTAAGCGCCAATTAACATCGCCCTCTTTAGGCGTAAGCAGACCAGAAACGATTCCGCTGATCCCAAGGATGCGACCATGCAGAATCACATATAAGGCCGCAGCAATACCCAATAGCATTCCACCGAGAAATGCGGGGCCAGGTGTAAAAGCCAACCAATCTATCTGCATCTGATTTTTCTTAATATAAAAGGGTTAACTGCAGGGATTGGGAGCATTGCGTGACTCCAGATAACGTAGAGCCAAATATGCGCCAAAGATAAATCCTGGTAAGGCAAGTATTGAGCCGATCGCTAACGTAGAGATACCACTCAAGCCCTGGCCTACGGTGCAACCGAGTGCTGTCACGCCGCCAAAGCCCATCAGCGTAGCTCCAATCAAGTGATTGGCAGTGTCTTCTGTATTACGAAAGCTCTCCCAGCGAAAAGACTTAGTAAATATAGAAATACATGCTGAACCTAAAATCATCCCAATCACTGCGGCAATACCAACGGTGATGACCTTGGAAGTATCGCTGTACATCATTAGCCAATCCAAGGAGTAGGCATAAGGCGCAACGAAAGAAAGACTCTCCATTCGACCGGAGTTGGTGACTAAGAAGACCTCTGCTAGGGTATTTGGATCCTCGGCAACATAACCCAGGTTCCCGGATACCCACCATACGGCACAAATGGCGAGACCAACAAATATGCCTGCAAACAAATTTTCTGCCGTCCAAAAGGCCTTGCTTGCTAAAGCGTATGCAATAAAAGCAAAACCAATTATTAACCCGAGAGCTAAATGTAAGTTAGCTCGAGCAATGCCAGTGATTGGACTCAAAATACTTGGCAAATCTTGTGGCGTATTAAGTGCTACGAAAACAGAATCCAATGTATTGATGCGAATGACGCCAAGAAAGCCCTTCATAGTCATATAGGCGGATAGGCCGAGAACCATAAACACAACAATGGACTTCAGATTTCCACCGCCGATGCGAACCAGTGTTTTGCTCCCGCAACCCGAAGCTAGCACCATACCAAAACCAAATAGTGTGCTACCCACAATAGTAGATAGCCATAAGAACTTGCTGCCGGTATACATGCTCTTTAATGGATCAATCAAACCAAAATATGACATCAGCGCAAAACCAACAATAGCAACTCCAATGGCCAAGAACCATTGCTTCAAGCGACCCCAGCTAGACATAATAAAAATATCTGAAACTGCACCCATGCTGCAAAACCCAGTTTTCTGCATAACCGCACCAAGCAAAAAAGTAATTGCAAAGGTAGCAAGCAAAACGGATTTGCTAAGCGAGGAAATATCTACCGCATCCATAATCAAAAGTCTTTACTGAAATTATTTAAATTTATAAAACTGTTTATTGAGAAACGCTGTCACATCAGCCTCATCCTCAGGGAAAAGATCGAGACGGAGCTCTGTATTGCACATTGCAACCATCGACTTTAAATTCTGGAGATTTTTAACCTTGCTATCGCTACGCGTGTAGATCATGTCGCCATTACCAAAACCAGATTTCTTGGCATGGCAAGCGTAGCATTTCTGCTGATCAATTTTTTTGCCATTTGCCAGATCTGGCGTTGCGAAGGCAGATAAATGCAGTCCAAGGGATGCAAAAATGGCAATGCCGAGCTTTATCAGTGGTAATTTCATTTGAAATCAGTCATTTAGCGAAGTAAACGACTATTTTAAAGCCCAGACGACAAATCTGCCCTATTCCGCCTGAATTGAGAGGTAAACGTTATAGGCATTCATGCGGTTTGCAGCCCTAAATAAGGGCATTCCTTCGTATTCTGACCAATCAGCCTGCTGATAGGCCTCCTCGAAAGGATCCATATTTATAGCCGATTTGGTCATCGATTCACGTAAATACTTCAAATATTCTCTTGTAAAGCGGATATCTTCAGTTGGATTGCTTGAATAAGCGCCATGACCAGGAATCACGGTACTGGGGTTAAGCCCCTGAATTTCATCCAAAGCATGCAGCCACCCCCTGCTATCTGCATTACCCACAAAAGGAATGCGGCCACGGAAAACTAAATCTCCAGCAAAAAGCACCTTCTCTGATGGAACGTAAATAATCAAGTCTTCCGGAGCATGGGCGGGGCCTACCCTCCCAATCTTGAATTCAATTCCGCCGACTGTTAGCGTATAGCTTTGATCTATCCATACATCAGCCCCCATTAGCTTAGTCGAGGCATTCACCCAGGGGGCGAAATCAACACGGGAAGCAATTAGTCGCTGCTTAGCGGTTTCTGAGGAAATGTAATTTCTACCCTCGCCTTGAGCATAAATTTTTGCTCCAATTTTCCTGAACTCTTGCAGACCATAGACATGATCAGCATGGTAGTGAGTCACAATGACTGCGACTACTTTCTGAGGCGTGATCTTTTTGATTTCAGCAATCAGTTTCTTTGCGAGAACCGGCGAACCTAATGCGTCAACAACTACTACACCCTTAGGCGTAATAACAAACCCTGCATTAGAAATGAAATTCTGATTCTTGCTGCTACCCATTTCAGCAAGGCCTTGCACAAAATAGGTATGTGGCGCCACCTGGATAGGCTTAAGAATTAAATCATCTGAGGCATAAACCGTAGTTAGAGATAAGAAAATCGAGAAAGCAGCAAGAAGAAACGATCGCATCCGAATGGCTATCAAAGCAAAAAATTAAGGCTTTATATAAGCGAAATGATTTTGGTACTGAAGGTCAGCAACACGAACAACCCCGGACGGTGTGAAGTCAGTATCGAGAATAAATTGATCCTTCTTAAGATTGCGATTCTTTAAGGTAATCTCGCAGACCTCGAAACGCACTCCCCGTGACTTCAATGCGCCAACTAGGGGTGCATATTCAATTCCATTCTTCTTATCTTTTGCACCTTCCATCATGATGTCTACCCCATTGGCATGGGTAACAACAATGATCTTGGTTTGTGGAGATACATCCAAATGATTGCGGATATTACGCAGGCCTTTAATGCCCTGAGTCTCTGCATCATCAATGTGATAAACCACTTCAGTGGGACCGGCAGCATGAGTAGCTAAAGCAAAAAATGCAAAAGAGGCTGCGAGGCACTGAAGTAATTTTTTCATTGCGTATCTCCGAGTAATAAGTATTAGAGGGAAACCATTCCAGGATTATTTTTTACGCCTTTGATGATTGGCTCGTTTAGCTTCACAGCCTTTACAACCTTCACATCGCGCAAATGACGCTCGATTACATCCCAGATCGGCTCACCACCAGCATTTCTAGCCTCTTCACTAACCGGCGCCCAACCAGCAACTTTATAAGTCTTGCTTGGGTCAATGTCCTTACCATTTAAACGCATATCGCTAATGCGTTTACCTGCAGAGGCTGCAGGGTCGATGGTGTATTGCATACCACCGACACGAACCATATCGCCGCCCTGCTGGTAATACGGATCAGGGTTAAACAAGTTATCAGCAACGTCCTCAAGAATGGTCTTGATAGTCTCACCAGTCATATTGGTAACTGTTGTGTATGGATAGGTAATTGCAGTTTGATCCAATAGATTCTCACGGGTGATGGCCTGACCTGGCAATAAGCTTGTGCCCCAGCGGAAGCCTGGAGAGAATGCAATTTCTGCGTTCTTTTGAGCCATCAGTCCGTCCAAAATTAACTGGTCGAAGCTGCCATTGAAGTTGCCGCGACGATACAAAAGACCATCTGTAGTAGCTAACTTCTCATTCAACTTTGTCTCGTATGGAGCGCGAACTTTAGCGATCAACTTATTCATAGCCGGATCAGCCGAAATCATATTGGAGAAGATTGGGAAGAGTTTGTAGCGGAAATCTACTGGCTTGCCACCCTTCACATCAAAATCCAGCACGCCCAAGAACTTGCTATTTGAGCCTGCATTGGTAACCAAAGTAATGCCACCTGAATTCTTCACCTTGACTGGAATTGGTACGCCGTCATGCGTATGTCCACCCATGATTGCATCAAGACCACTTACACGTGATGCCATCTTCAAATCAACGTCCATACCGTTATGCGAAAGCAATACGACAACCTTTGCCCCCTTGGCCTTCACTTCATTAATTGTCTTTTGAAGATTCTCTTCCTGAATACCAAATGTCCAGTCAGGAGTGAAGTAACGTGGGTTGGCAATTGGCGTGTACGGGAATGCTTGACCAATGATGGCCACTTGAATCCCGTTTTGCACTTTCATTACGTAGGGATTAAATACAGAATCACCAAAGTCTGCGGTCTTAATATTTTGGGCAACAAAAGAAACCTTGCCCTTAAAATCGCCATTGACGATTTCCATTACGCGCTTCTCACCAAGAGTCATCTCCCAGTGAGGAGTCATGACATCAACACCCAACAGCAAGGCTGCATCAACCATGTCCTGGCCATTAGTCCAAAGCGCTGTACCGGAGCCCTGCCAAGTATCACCACCATCTAATAGCAATGCGCCTGGACGGCTGGATTTAATTTGCTTAATTAAGGTTGCCATATGGGCGAAGCCGCCCATCTTGCCGTAATTCTGTGCTGCAGCCACATAATCTAAATAAGTGAATGCATGCGCATCACGTGTGCCTGCAGCAATACCGTTAGCCTTGAGGAAGTACTCGCCAACCAAGTGCGGCGTCTTACCTTCTTGCGCGCCAATACCCAAGTTAACGTTAGGTTCGCGGAAATAGATTGGCAGGAGTTGCGCATGGCAATCCGTGAAATGCAGAAAGTGGACATTACCGAATTTCGGCAAGTCATAAAATTTTTGCGCAGTAGTTTGTGCGCTAGCAAAATTGGATTGCAAACTCATGCCACCAGCGGATGCGATAGCTAGCGCTTGTAAAAACTCACGACGATTTAAAGACATAGTATTTCCTTAAGAAAACAGGCCTTTCGGCCTGTTTAGATCTGTTATTTGTTTACAGGTGATTCTGGGTCAAGTAATAAAGCCATGACATCCTGAATTTGTTTCTCATTTAAGAGCTTGAAGTGGGCGATACGCGGCATATTGCTGCATGCGTTGTAAGCCTTTGCATTATTAATGCGGTTCCAAGTGTAAGTAATGACCTCAGGTGAGTAGCCACGCATTTTTCCGTAACCGGATAATGAAGGGCCAATCGTTCCATAGGAGATTTCTTTTGGATCGATTTGGTGACAGTTATAGCAGCCTCCACCGATCACAGTATCAGCCTTATCAGACCAGGTTGCGCCGCGACCGCTTTGGGCAATTTTTTCGCCATTCTTCCAGTCGCCGATGTACTTGCCATCTGACGGCTGTTGAATCGTGTCCATATTCATTTTCTGAATTTTTTCACGCATAGCCTCGCCCTGCTTGCTATTAGCAAATTGAGGATCTGAACAGAATTTCTGTGTCGCATCTTGATCAATACGATCCAAACCGGCAATGCCTTGAGCCCTAAAGCTGTCTTGCATCATCTTATTGAATTTAGGGTCATTTTTTTGCTGAGCAAGAGCAGGTGTCTGCACCAAGCCAGCAGCAAAAATAAATCCAGAAATAGCTAAGAGTTGTTTTAAGTGTGTCATTTTCATTTTCGTCGTCTCTTATCTATTAACGCTTCAAGCCAGGTGTTTCAACTGTGCCGCCATTAGCGTTCTTTGCCATATACATTGACAAAGCCATGGTGACATCAGAGCCATAGATTGGGAAAGGGAAACGTTGTTGACGATAGCAATCATTTAAACGTTGCTGCATTGTCCAAAACTGACCGCTAGAAACACGGTATGCAGGCCAGTAACCCCAACCTAAAGCAGCACCCTTTTGTTCCGTGATATTTGGTAAATCTTGCAAACGAATACGCTTTCCATTTTCGGAGTGGCAAGATGCGCATGAGAAGTCCATCGGTCCGCCCTGGAAGAAAAAGGCACGCTTGCCGAGGTCATACATTTCTTTTTCTTTTGGATGGGCAGTGCTTACCTTGATCTTGTCACCCTTAGACTGGGTTACAACGTAAGCAACAATTGCCTCCATGTCCTTCTTTGGACCCTTTTGGAATGGTGCATCAATCATCTCTTGCGGATCGCGACCTTGTAAAACTTGCATACAGGTCATCAAGCGGGATTCAAGATCCTGAACCTTGTTGGTATCTTTAAAGTAGCGCGGTAGTTGTGCTGCAGCGCCTTTAACTACGCCAGGACCTAAACCTAGATTACATTTTTCAAGCGTAGCGTTCTTGGGACCAGCTGGCTTTTTCCATAAATCTTCGCCCGCCGCC
Organism: Polynucleobacter sp. es-MAR-4; assembly: GCF_018882055.1. GTDB lineage: Bacteria > Pseudomonadota > Gammaproteobacteria > Burkholderiales > Burkholderiaceae > Polynucleobacter. Next base: position 338,498 of record NZ_JACVPF010000001.1, read on the forward strand.
TCGTAAAGCTCTGAAGGATTTCCATCGGCAATCATCTCTCGATATTTAGCAATATCGTCAGTAGCACTTTTTTGTGCTGATACCGAAGATGTCATTGTTAGTAAAGTTGCCACTAAACCAGTAGCTAACCCTAAGGTCAATTTACGCTGCATTTCCTACCCTTTCAGAACCACGGAGGCGGTGATGATTTATTAAAGCAAAAAGCAATTAAGAAGCGGTTGCTTCGTCCGTGCGCTTGTCACCCTTGCTATCGTTCCAAGTTACAACAATCTTGTCACCTTTAGCACCCTTGTATTTAAAGTTCAAGAATGGATCCTTGGAAACTGCTGGACCAAATTGACCATTAAATACATCTTTGCCATTGGCTTTTACGTTGATTGTGCTGATAAACCATGCTGGAATAGTTTTGCCAGAAGCGTCTTTACGCTGGCCAGATTCCATATCATGTTTCATCAAAATTTTTACATCTACAGTACCGCCGTTTTCAGCAGCTCTTACGCGCATTGGATCAGCCATTTTGGTTCCTCTTTTAATCTATATATAAGTGAATCGTATTTATCTACTTGCTTCGGTATTAACCGCCGCAACCACCAAGGGTTACCTTGACTTCTTTAACAGTCATTAACCACTTGCCATCAGCTTTTACCAAGCCGTATACATTGGATGTTTGACCCATTTTGATACGGGTTGTTACAAATGAATCTGTACCAGCTGGGATAAAGAATTGAGCTGCCAATGAACTTGGGTTCTTTTCAACCAAGATGGCCATCTGCTCAGCCTTCACTGTAGAAGTAATTCCAACTGGAACCACCGCACCGTTTTCAGCGATATCTGGAGCGTTCAAAGTGACTGCAGATGATTTATCTGGACTACCAGCGCCCAAGATCTTAAATACATCATCAATACCCTTACCTTCAAAAGCGGCTTTATTCCACTCTTGAGCTTGAGCAGTGCTAATAAGACCTGCTGAAGCCATCAAGCCAAATACTGCTGAATACTTCAATAAACTACGACGCTGCTGATTCATAAAAACTCCTTTATTAATCTTTACTTCTATCAATTTATTACCTATTTTGCATTAAAACATGGTGGTTACTACTTAGTTGGCTATTTTTATTTGCCACCAGATAGCATCCACGTTACTAAAGTCTTGCGATCCTCATCCGAAAGCTGGGCTTGTGGTGGCATTGGAATGGAGCCCCATACACCAGCCCCTCCTGATTTCACCTTTGCCATTAGCTTATCCAACGCCCCGCTTTGACCATCATATTTCTTGGCAATATCAGTAATTGACGGGCCAACCAATTTTGCATTGGGCGCATGACAAGCAGAGCAATTCTCGCTTTGGAACAAAGCTGCTGGACCTTTTTTAGCGGCTGAATGCGTATCCTTAGCATGAGCTAAGCCCTCGCCCGCTGCGCCAGGCAATGCCTTTAACGGTGGCTTTGTTGAATCTGCGCCACGGTATGGGCCATACATGCGGTTTTGCTCTGCAATATTGTCATGTGCATTTCGAGCAAAGTCAGGCAATGTTGAGCCAATTTGGACAAATGGTACGCAGTTATGCATGCAAGAACTTCCATTAACGTCCGGCTTGTCCTTCACATTCCAGAAGCCATGCTTTGTGGTCATGCCATTACGATTCGGCATTTTGACCTCAGCGATATTTTTATCGCTCAGCACAAAATCATCAGGAACTATCTCGCCTAGACTCAAAATAAATGCAACAACGGCATAAGTATCGTCAGGAGTTAGTGATCTTGGCGCATTCCATGGCATCGCACGATAAATGTAATCCCACAATGTAGATACCGTAGGCACCTTCATGAGGGTTGTACGTTGCGGCTGCTTCATATCCTTTAATGAAGCCACCTTACCCGTCTTGACATCATCTTTAGTGGTGCCGCCAGCAATTGGAGTAAAGATCTCATTGGACTCTCCAAATGTGCCATGACAGCTCGCACACTTAGCCTCCCAAATGACCTGACCTTTTTCGACAGAGCCAGACCCTTTTGGCAAACCCTTAAAGTCAGGGCGAACGTCAATGTCCCAAGCGGCAACTTCTGCAGGGGTAGCGACTCTACCAATACCAGGAAATTTGGCTGAACCCGACTGTGCTAGTGCTTGTTGCGCAGTAATTGCGATGAGCGCCGCAACCCCTAGACCAACACTAAATTTATCCAACTTGAACATTGCTCACCTCGCCGTTTGAATCCAATTTCCATGATTGAATTGCATTGTTGTGATAAATCGATCGAGTCCCGCGAACATTGCGCAGAGTCTTGATCGAGGGTTGAATGTAACCAGTGTCATCCATTGCGCGTGATTGCAGAATCGCGGGAGAACCATCCCAAACCCAATCAATATTGAAGCGTGTAATTGACTTCGTAAGGACTGGAGTCTCTAGACGTGCAGTACGCCAGTTATTGCCGCCATCAAATGAAACATCAACACGTGTAATTTTTCCGCGGCCTGACCAAGCCATACCGCTTACGTTATAGAAACCTTTATCTAGCAACTGCTGACCACCTGATGGAGTGGTGATAACTGATTTACATTCCTGAATCGATGCGTACTGACGGTGTGTTCCGTCCGGCATAAGCTCAATATAGTGAACAGCCTCATCTTTTGCATTCCATGGCATATCGCCCACTTCCAGGCGACGCAACCATTTAACCCAGCTAACACCTTGCACTCCAGGGACAACTAAGCGCAACGGAAACCCATTTTCAGGACGCAACATCTCACCGTTCATAGCCCAAGCCACGATGGTGTCATTCAAGCAGCTCTCAAGATTGATGGTACGAGTCATGCCTGAACCGTCACCACCCTCAGCAAGCATGAACTTCCCTTTTTTGAGATCGGCACCGCACTCTTCCAACAATACTTTTAAAGGAACACCAGTGAACTCGCAGCAAGAAAGCATGCCGTGAGTGTACTGAACCGTTGGAACAGCAACGTTGCCCCACTCCAATCCAGTGTTTGCACCACACTCAATAAAGTGTGTGCGAGAAACGGACGGCAGGCGCATCAAATCATTCATTGTGAAAACACGCGGGTTTTTAACTAAACCATTCACCATTAAGCGATGGGTTTCAGGATTGAGGTTGTACCAACCTTGATGATGACGCTCAAAATGCAAACCATTTGGAGTGATTGTTCCAAACAATCCCTGCAATGGGGTAAAGGCAACGGAGGCAGCAGAGACTCGAGTTAAGCCTGGAGACTCGCGGCGAATCAGGTTTGATTCATAAATGGATGGAACTCCATAAGGCATAGTCGCCACATTCTTACCAAGAGTCGTTTGCCACTCTTGCTTTTCCAAGATCGCAGGATCGCCCTCGCCTGCAGCCATAGCTAGGGGGGCTGTTAAGCCAGCCGCTGCACCGCCTAGAGCAGACATAAAGCCCTTACGCAAGAAGCCTCTACGATTCTCATCCAAACCATTGGCATTGATGTCGGCAATAAGCTCTTGAGAAATAAAATGCTCAGGCGCCTTAACAAGGCGCGCCTGATTGGCTGGCTTTTCGATAGCGCCGATATCCTGCGCACTAATCTCTATTTGTTTTTTGGTCATGTGATCTCTACTTTGATGAATAGATACTTAAAAAATTAATGCAAACCTTCGGCAATTTTTGCGCACACCGTTTGGCACATTTCCACCGTAGCGTTATCCGCGATGGAGTAAAAAACAGTCGTACCCTCTTTGCGCCTCAGCAAAATTCCCGCCTTATGTAGCGCAGCAAGATGACGAGAAACGTTTGCCTGACTGGAGCCGCACAACTCAACAACTTCAGAGACTGACTTTTCACCACTACATACTGCATACATGATGCGCAGACGTGATGGCTCTGAAAGAACGCTGAAATAATCAGCAACGCGAGAGAAAACCTTCTCCATTGATTCCGGGGAAAGCTTATTGGTAGCCTTTTTGACTTTTGCTTTGATATTCACAGGTTTGAATTATATATGCGTGTATATGCATATTGGACACCGATGCTGCGAACACTTATATAGTGGGATACCCTAGCCCCTAAAGGCAATACAATCAAAAAAATGGATATTGATGCAATTCTGCTGTCCTTAAAGCTCGCTTTTTGGACGATGGCTCTGATGCTGCCATTTGGGGTATGGTCTGCCCACAAGCTAATTAAACTCAACAAAAGCAAACCCTGGTTTGAGGCTGCTCTAGCACTTCCATTAGTGCTCCCACCCACTGTTTTGGGCTACTACTTTCTAGTTTCATTTGGAAATGCCAGCATTTTCGGTTTTCCCCTTGTATTTTCATTTACGGGCATCCTTCTCGCCTCGTTGATTGTGAACATCCCATTTGCCATCCAACCCATCCAAAGGGCGTTTGAGGCTATCAACCCTGAAATTCGTGAGGCTGCCCAGGTAAGCGGTCTAAGCAATTGGCAAATCTTCCGCTTGATAGAGCTACCACTCTCTTGGCGAGGCATTACTGGAGCAGCCGCCCTTACCTTTGCACATACGCTTGGCGAGTTCGGTGTTGTCCTGATGGTTGGTGGCGCTATTCCAGGTGAAACAAAAACGGCGTCCATCGCCATTTATGACAAGGTGCAGAGTTTTGATACCTCGGGTGCTGGAACTATCGCACTCGTTCTCTTAGGCACATCCCTTGTGTGCATTGCGCTCTCCTATGGAATCTTTGGGCGCAACCCTAACCGTCGCAGAGGCATCAGCTAATGCTTAAGGTAAAGATTAGTCAAAACACCCCAAGTCCACTTCAGATCAGCCTGGAATGCGCGCCAGGCGACCTACATGCTTTAGTCGGCCCCTCGGGTAGCGGCAAAACTACGGCTCTTAGAACTATTGCCGGCTTAAATGCACCATCTAGAGGAAAAATTGAATGCAATGGAGAGGTCTGGTTTGAGACGGATGATCTTGGTGGCAAGGTCCGGCAGCTTTCGCCTGCGGAACGCTCATGTGGATTCTTATTCCAGCAGTACGCACTCTTTCCACATCTCAACGCATTAGGTAATGTGGCAATTCCTTTGCAAAATTCTGGTCTCAATACATTTGAACGCAAGAAAGTCAGCTTAGATCTACTGGATCGCATGGGTATAGCTGATCTTGCAGATAGGTTGCCACACCAGCTGTCTGGCGGACAGCAGCAACGTGTTGCCCTCGCTAGAGCCCTGGCCAGACAACCCAAAGTCTTACTATTGGATGAGCCATTTTCAGCAATTGACGCTCCAACACGTCAAGGCCTTTATAAGACCTTGGCACAGCTTCGAACAGACTTAAATATTCCCATGATCTTGGTAACGCATGACTTACGTGAGGCTGATTTATTGGCTGACCGGATTACCGTCATAGATCAGGGCATTAGTTTGCAAACTGCCGCGCCAAGAGTTTTATTTGAAAGGCCGAGGAATTCCCGAGTCGCAGAATTAGTTGGCATTAGCAATATGTTTCAGGGCGTATTTGACTCTGGTAGCTTGAGTTGGGATGGGTGCAACACGGTTTTTAGTGTTGCAGATAAAGGAAAGATTCCTCCCAAAGCACGTGTTGCCTGGGTTATTCCTCAGAGTGGCTTAAGTGTCCATAACAAACCGACTCAGACCAGCGTGCCTGCACTTGTTGAGAAGATGAGCGCGCTTGGTCAGATAGCTGTTATTCAGTTGCGAATTCAAGACAGTGAAAATACCGTTGAATGGGAGGCCTCTGCAGCCGAAGTCAACAGATTACAGATGCAGACTGGAGCACCAATGCATCTCGAGCTCGATGGAAATCAAATTCATATCATGCCTTTGCGACCCATTAATGATCCACGTCGCTTTGTTGATCAATAGAAATCAGATGCAAAATGCGCTTACTAGATTCCCATCCAAGCAAGCGCATCAATATAGGCGGAATTACTTAGAGCAACCGCCGCCGCCACAAGAACCGCTACCACTAGTATTGATTCCTAATAATGGATAGGCTGGGCAGAATCTAAACAGTCCTGTTGCCAAAGGAACAATGCCAATCCAAGCCCAAACACCAGTCGTTCCTGTAATAGCCAAACCAATTAGCACTAGTCCAACGACAATTCGTAACATGCGGTCAATACCGCCAACATTGCATTTCATATCAACATCCTTTTTAAAATTATGTACAGATTAGTTCAGAGATACACCTACCAATGGACGACCTTCTAAAGTCCAAAGGTATAAAGACCCATCATAGAGTTTGGTAGATTTATTACCAATCAACTCAGACATCACAAACCAACCACCAGCAGCCAAGTGACCGCTATTGCAATAGCTAATTGCAGGTGCCTTGGGATTAATACCGTTAGCAGCAAATAAGGAGTTATAGGTATTCTTATCCCAGAAATACAAGGCTCCTTTTGCTGGCTTTGCTAACAGCTCAGGAGCCAATTCTTTCGCTCCAGCGATATGGCCATAAGCACCCACATAATCACGCTTGCTAAGACCAAAATACTGAACGGGTTGACGAGCATCAATCAGGGTAGATTTACCTGTTTTTGAAGCCAATGCCACTTGCTCTGAATTGGCAATCAACTCTTTGCGCTCTGCTTTACCGAGCCAAGTTCCATTTGATTTAACGGATGGCGCAACAGAATAATCGCGGCCTTCAGAAAGCCAGCCTGCCATACCGCCATCCAATACGGCAATATTGTCCTCGCCGTAAACTTTAAATTGCCAATAAGCACGCAATGCCTCATCAATGTCAGATATATCCAGGCCAACCGGAACCAGAACAATTGGCTTATCAGAATTAATGCCTACTGACTGAATAATTTTTTCAAAGTCTGCTTTTTCAGGGATAAGATATTTGATCTTTTTTCCGTCAATCATTCTGTCGGCTCTGACTTTTTTGAAATCCAATAACGTTGAGTCCTGAATATGCCCGCCTACCTCAACCAAAAATTTCTTGCCAGTCTTTTTATCGACTTCAAATTCAGGGGCACGCGTATAGCTAGCAACATCGCCGCGAACTTCAAGTATCTGAACTTCTGATTGGTTAGCCGCCAACCACTCTGCGCTAACCACCGGACCAGGCAATGTCACAGCCTGAACAATTCCTATAAAGCTTGCGATGGCAATAGCCAGCCCTAATTGCATCTTTTTCATATGAACTCCTAGGTTAATTTGAAAGTAATAAATGCTGTGAAAGCCGATCTAATAAATCAATCTTGCTTTCTGTTAAAACGTGATGACTCTTCGAATCTAAAGCCATATTTAAATCGCCAAGCTCAATCTTGAGCTCACCAATTTTTTGGTCTCTGCCCAGGATTAACATTTCCATTTCTATAAAATATAGTTTTGTTAATGCACTGATCCAGCGTGCAATCGGCCCCATTCTGCCCTTTGTCGCCATATCAAAATTACGTAGCTCAGCGACTACCGATTTTGCTGATACAAACTTTTCACCAGTAACCCATTGATTGGTGGTGAATAGGCGAACTGGCAAACCTTGCTGATTTAACGCAATCCCAATGAGGTGATGGAAATCATGTCCACATCTCTTAAATAAGTGGAAATGACCATGCTCTCCATCCAGCATCTCATCTGCCGAGTGAGCGTGGTAATAAAATTCATAACCGCTTACTTCATCAACCAAGTCATTTGCTGGGTAATGATTCCACTCAATAAACTCTTTGGAGCCACACAACGCTACCTCACTAAGAGTTAAACCCTTCTTCGCGTAGCGCGTTTGGATACTGGCAATTTCTTGAGCAGCCAAACAGAGGGTGGATTGGATCAACACGTTAATGAATTATTCAGCTGATTTACGCTTTTTAGGGCCGCATGGGTTTGATGGGCCACAAGGATTAGCCGCCTTCTTTTTAGCGGGACCACATGGGTTGTTTGAGTCTTTTTTAGGGCCGCAAGGATTCTTTTGCTCGGCACCAGCTGGTGTTGTCGGAGCATCTGCTGCATTAGCCATTGGGGCTGATGCTAATCCTGCCAATGCTAACGCTAATGCAACTACAGTTGATTTTTTAGACATTATTTTTCCTTTTGAAGTATTAAATTTCTTGTGAGCTAACTGGGCCACGTGATTTCTTTTCCATCCAAGAACCCAAAGCGAATACACCAACCGCCGCAACTACCATGGCGACATCAATAGATAAAGTGGAAACGCTCAAGAGTTCTGGCAATGAATCGGCATTCGCAATTTCCCCAAGAGTGGTGAGCGATTCAATGCTTGGATAAATACCAGCGAATATAACTGTCCCAAGCAGTAATCCGATTAAGAAGATGCCGGCGTCAATACGACCGGACATGAGGCCAACCACTGAAGTCCCAGGGCAATAACCACCGATAGCAAAGCCTGCTCCAACAAAGGCACCACCTAAGGCAGCAGCCCCTAAAAATGATGGCGGAACAAAAAGGCTACCACCCTCTACAAATCCAGCTTTTTCTAAAATGAGAAGTCCGACTGCAGCAAATACGATTGCAGTAAACATGACTTTAAATACAGACCAATCTGTCAAACGAAATTGGCCTGTTAATTTATTAGGGTTGCCAAAACCAGCACGCTCGAGCACAAAACCAAAGGCTCCACCAAGTAATAAACCCGAAAGAATAGCTTCCATCTTATTTCTCCTCTTTCATAAAGCGACTAGCCAATAAACCAACTGCAAAGAACGCACCTAAAAATGTGAACCCAGCAAGGCTAAGCACGGCTGCGCCTGAAAGGCCTAAGCCACTGGTGCAGCCCGCAGCAATACGCGCACCAAAGCCAGCCAACAATCCACCAAATAAAGCCGTTAATGGGCGCTTGGATCCGCCTAAGAAACGCTTACCATCCAACTTCACCGCGATTCGTCCCGCAAGAAATGCTGAAAGTAATGCGCCCAGGGCAACACCTATAACTTGCCAGCTAATCCATGCATCCAGTGGTCTACCCTCTTCAACCATGCCACCCAAATAGTCATTGGCATTTGTGGCTGCTGGCAATAAATACATTCCAAACCATGCTGTTAGGCGTGTCGTGAATCCGGTCGCACCCAAGCCATGACCGGTAATAACAAATGTTGATAAAAGCACAATACCAAGCAGAATTCCAGCAATCAGCGGATTCCAGTATGGAGCTGGACAATTTTGAACTTTTTGATTCATCTTCCAATAGCCTCATTTAAGGTATTAATAATATATTTAATTATATATTATTACTGAGCAATTTCCAAGTCAAGATAGATAAAGCGGAATATTTGATGTAGATCAAAAAAATGGGGCTATAAGCCCCAAATCTTTAATAAGAAAGCTGGATCCTAGAATTCACCCTTGACTGTAGTTAAGCCTAGAGCATCCCAATCGAGCATGCGGCCACGGTAGTAGTAAATCTTAGTAGCGGGAAAGCCATCACGAACCATAGCAGCTATTGCCATTGGACTTTGTGGACAAACCGGGCCATTACAGAAGGCATATACCTTCATCGCTTTAGAACAATCCCATTTTGTGGATCCGGCAGCTGGCTTCTTGCACCCCAGCTCATCCATGCGCATAGCAACTTCGGTATAAGGAATACCGACAGATCCTGGAATAGTACCTTTAACGCGATCATCAATGACGCGCATATCTACAACAATCGATCCCTTGTCATTCAGTGCATTCAAGACATCAATCTCATCTACCGGCACAACCCCCTTAATTGGAATTAATGGCTGTAACCAACCCTTATTCTTGGCACACGAGGTCATTACGCGGGTAATTTCAACTGGACCCTTGGGTGTGCTCACTACAAACTTAGTTGATTTATCAATAATTTGAAGCAATTCAGGGTTTGATTGAGGGGTTGATTGAGCAAAAATAAGTGCCGAAAACAAGCTTAGACTAAAAAATAGTAACTTTTTCATAAAACCTCATCTGATTGATTGGAGGCAAAAATAGCGTTTTAAATGCTTATATACGCATTAATGCATAGAGTTCCAGTTTCGCCCTTCAATTGGCATAACTTAATACAGAGAAACCCCTATTGATGGCCTTTATAGCAGTATTATCATGCCTGGAAGTTAGCAATTATTGCTACCCAAGATCCCTTAAATAATGGAGTTTCAATGAAAAATAGTCGTCGCCAATTCATGATTTTGTCTGCTGCTGGTGCTTGTACATTGGCTTTGAACGGTAAAGTTCAAGCTCAAGCAATGGTTTCTGAAACCGATCCACAAGCCGCTGCTTTGGGTTACAAAGCTGTTGCCACATCAGTTGATAAAGCAAAGTATGCAAAATACGCAGCTGGTCAAGAGTGCGATAACTGCGCTTTGTTCCAAGGCAAAGTTGGTGATGCGACCGGCGGCTGCTCTTTGTTTGGCACTAAGAAAGTTGCTGGCAAAGGCTGGTGCTCTGCTTATGCTAAAAAGGCTTAATGCCAAATTAGCTTTGGTATTGAATAAAAAAAGCTGCTTCGGCAGCTTTTTTATCGCCTAACACTTTATGCGCTAGCTTGTGAGAACGCTTTTAGCTTCTCAATACTGGGTATTTGAATGCTCAGGCGTGAAACATTTGAAATGATTCCCTGGTCAGCCATAGAAGCTAAAGCCCTGCTAATAGTCTCAAATTTCACATCCATCATGAGACCCATATCTTCACGCTTAAATAAAGGTGCAACAGCCATATCACCAGAAATTTTTGCCACCCTTAAAAAGAAGCGTGCAAGCCGGACTTCAATTCGCCCTGTATTGATTTCAGAAAACCAAGATTCCGATTGAGCAAGCGCCTCACCCCATTTTTTAACAATCTGGCGATGCAGACGGGGAGACTCCTCACCCAAAGAGGAAATAATTTTCTTGGGAATGCGGCAGAGATGAATATTAGACAGTGCTGCAGCTGAATGGGTGTATGAATCGCCCAACAATGCTTCCATCCCAAATAGATCGCCAGGGACGACTAGACGGACAATTCTTCCAGAGCCATCGGAATTAATGTGAAGCAATTTGATATACCCATCCCTTAGGGTATAAACATATTCAGCCGTATCGCCTTGGGTATAAATTCCGGAGTTAGCCTCAAATCTTAAATCATCAATCGGCTCATGGATCTTAGAAAAGTCCTCTTCATTGAGCTCAGCAAAAAGTACCGAGCTTCGTATCGAGCAAGCATTGCAATCGCTATTACCTTGCCAAGCACTTTTTATTTCGATGGTCTTCATGCGCTTTTTTTAGCAACCATACCGAGTAAGGCTGACATGCCAGTATGTCTAGCACCCTCTGTCAGCATCTTTTCGTAGCACTCTAGATCAAGAATTTCAAATCCTTGGCTGAGCTCACGAATCATTTCTTCCGTATAAAGATGCTCTAACAGTGATGGGCCACCTGTTTTGTATTCCAGTTGCTTTGGGGTGTAGCCTTGAAGAATAAATATGCCACCAGGTTTCAAAGCCTGGTGTACTTGCTTGAAAATCCTGGCGCGCATTTCAGGATCAGCAAATTGGATGAAGATGCCAATAACCGCATCATAAGCATTCTCCCGCCAATCAAAACCATCTGTATCGCAGAGGCTATATTGGATATTGACGTGGTTTTCACGAGCAAACTGATTGGCCTTAGCTAGAGCAATATCTGAAACATCAAAGCCCGTAACATGCATTCCCTGCTTGGCAAGCCAGACTCCATTACGCCCTTCTCCATCTGCAATGCAAAGAACGGAAGCATTAGGCTTTAGATATTGAGATGCTTGCTCAACAAGATATTCATTTGGCTCCTTGCCAAAGATGAACTCTTCTTTATTGAAACGTTCATTCCAGAACTGGGTGGAATCTGCAAAGCTCATGGATTATTTGATCTTAGAGAGATAAAAGCTTTACTTCTTCAATCCACCGATGAGGTCATTCTTTAAATCAATGACATTCTCCAAGCCAACAGCAATGCGAACGAGGCCATCAGTGATGCCTGCAGCCTTACGCGCTTCTGGAGTAACGCGGCAGTGAGTCGTAGTTGCAGGATGCGTAATGGTTGTGCGGGTGTCGCCCAAATTTGCGGTGATTGAGCAAAGCTTGGTTTGATTGATGAGCTTGAATGCAGCCTTCTTGCCGCCTTTTAGAGTGAAAGACAAGATGGCACCACCAGCTTTTTGTTGGCGCTTAGCCAGAGCATGCTGGGGATGTGACTTCAGACTAGGATGATAGACACGCTCAACCCCTGGCTGCTTTTCTAACCACTGAGCAATTTCTAAGGCGTTCTGACTCTGCTGCTTCATGCGCAACTCGAGAGTTTCCAAACCTTTCAAGAATACCCAAGCATTAAACGCTGAAAGTGTTGGTCCAGCTGTTCTTACGTAGGGAAATACTTTGCCCATGATGAAGTCATTGCTGCCCACAATAGCACCGCCAACCACTCTGCCCTGACCGTCTAAATACTTGGTTGCCGAATGAATGACTACATCAGCCCCTAATGCTAAAGGTCTTTGCAAAGCTGGTGTGCAGAAGCAGTTATCGACCGCAAACAGAGCTTTTGCCTTTTTTGCAATCTTAGAAATAGCTTTGATGTCTGCAATTTCAGTTAATGGATTAGAAGGCGTTTCCAAATAAAACAACTTGGTATTTTCTTGGACGGCATTCTGCCAAGCCTTGGTATCAGCTAAATCAACATATGTTGTTGTGATACCAAAGCGTCCCAAAATATTGCTAAACAACTGGATGGTTGCTCCAAATACAGAGCGAGAGCAAACTACGTGATCTCCCGCTTGTAGATGAGACATAGCCATTGTCAAGATGGCAGCCATACCGGAAGATGTTGCAATGCAAGCCTCACCACCCTCTAGTGCAGCAAGGCGATCTTGAAACATGCTTACTGTTGGGTTGGTAAAACGGGAATAAATAAAACCTTGGTCTGCATGAGCAAATCCATCGGCAGCTAACTCAGCGCTATCAAAGCAAAAGCTGGAAGTTAGGAACATTGCCTCTGAATGCTCTTGATATTCAGCGGTGCGACGAGTTCCAGCACGAACCGCTAAGGTTTCGAGCGCAAGCTTGGAGAAGTCTGGTTTTTTACGGGTAGTTTTACTCTTCATGATGCTATTTTGACACCGAAATGAAGAATTGCCTCAGACACGCAGGTCTGAGGAACTCGATCGTTGTTTTTAGTCTTCTGTAGCTAGATGCAAGTGCAATTGTGAGCGGGCAAAGTCACTAGAATCCCGTTGACGATCAGCTTTGGCTTCAGAAGTATTGCGAGCCGCTTCTAAAGCATCCAAGTAGGATTCGTTGATATCGCCAGTAATGTAATGACCATCGAAACAGGAGGCTTCAAAGTGCTGGATATTGGGATTAATGTCCTTCACAGCCTGCTTCATATCTTCAACGCTTTGATAAATCAGCTGATCAGCACCAATCATCTTGTTAATCTCTTCATCGGTGCGACCGTAAGCCACTAATTCGCTACGAGTTGGCATATCAATGCCGTAGACATTTGGGAAGCGTACTGGAGGAGCTGCAGAAGCAAAAATAACTTTCTTAGCACCGGACTCACGTGCCATCTGCACGATCTCAAATGAAGTTGTGCCGCGAACAATGGAGTCATCCACAATCAACACAGTCTTATCTTTGAATTCAATACGCATGGCATTGAGTTTCTGGCGTACTGATTTTTTGCGAACTGCTTGCCCTGGCATGATGAAGGTTCTACCAATATAGCGATTCTTAAAGAAGCCTTCACGGTAATCAACACCCAGGCGCTTTGCGACTTGCATCGCAGCCGGACGACTCGAATCCGGAATCGGCATCACAACATCAATCTCACCCGGAATCGTTTCTTTACGAATCTTCTCTGCAAGGTAATCACCCATACGCATACGTACGTTGTAGACCGTTACTCCATCAATTGTTGAGTCTGGACGAGCCATATATACGTACTCAAAAATACAAGGTGTTAGAACTGCATCAGCCACACATTGACGCGAGGAGAAATTACCATCCAAATCAATATAGATTGCCTCACCAGGATTAACATCACGCACAAAAGTAAAGCCAAGACCATCAAGCGCAACAGACTCAGAGGCAATCATCCACTCTGGACCCTTAGGTGTATCAATACGTCCAATACAAAGAGGACGAATGCCGAATGGATCACGGAACGCTAATAAACCATAACCAGCTATCAAAGAGACGACAGCATATGAACCCTTAACACGCTTGGTTACCTCAGTAACCGCCTTAAACATCGCACTCTCGTCTAATGCAGCACTATTGGTTTCTTTTTGTAGCTCATCTGCCAATACATTTAATAGAACTTCAGTATCCGAACTGGTGTTGATATGTCGACGATCGCGATAAGCCATCTCAACACGCAGGCTAGCCGCATTAGTAAGATTGCCGTTGTGCGCCAAAATAATTCCATATGGCGCGCTAACATAAAAAGGCTGAGCCTCCTCTTCGCTACTAGCTGAGCCTGCAGTTGGATAACGCACTTGGCCAATACCAGCATTGCCAATCAAACTGCGCATATTGCGAGTTCTAAATACATCTCGCACCAAACCATTTGCCTTATGCATCGTGAATGAGTTGCCATTCATCGTTGCCATACCGGCAGCATCTTGCCCGCGATGTTGCAAGAGCAACAAAGCGTCATATATCAGTTGATTAACTGGGGAGTGGGAAACTGTTCCAACGACGCCGCACATATGCCTAGATCCCTATGGTTAATGAAGGTGTTACGGTAGGAGTAATTTTAGGCATTGCATCACCTAATTGTTTTGCCCAATCTGCTGGCAACCAAGTTTTAATTAAGCCAGTTGCCATATCAATTGCTGGACGAGTAATTGCTTTTTGCCATGCTGCACTTTGAGGTATTGGCGTGAGAGCCGCTAACGTGGCCATCACGACCACTACTAAACCGCCACGAGCTAGGCCAAAAACCAAACCCAAAAAACGATCCGTCATACTCAAGCCAGCAGATAGAATAATTTTTTGAATTACATTGCCGATCAAACCACAAACAATCAAAGTCAAGATAAATAAAATCAGAAAACTTACGCCCAAACTTAATAACTCATCCATGTGGAATGTAGACAACCATTCAACAGAAAGATAGTTGGTGTAGTGGTATGCAATCCAGGCTGCAATAAACCAAGAGGCCAGCGCCAGCACTTCTTTGAATAGACCCCGAGAAATTCCCACCAAAGCTGAAACCAATAGTACTACCAGGGTGAAGTAATCCACCGTAGTTAACTTCAAGGTGGATAAATACTCCATTAGGGAGCTCCAACCTCAACCAGCCTTGGAGATAAGCCCATAGCCTTAACTTTTTTCTCAGCTGCCTCGGCTGCATCCTTGTCGGCAAATGGACCTGCTCTCAATACATAAAGCTTGACGCCATCAGCACCAGTTTTATTAATTACGTAGTTAGGGATCTTTTGATCCTTCATCTTAGCAATCCAACCCTTTGCACGATCTTCAGAAGCAAAGGCACCAATCTGAATGACGTACTTACCAGGGCCAGCTTTTTTGGGAAGCTCTTCAGTTTTGGATTTAGCGAGCGCATTTGGCGCGGCAATTACTTCCTCACCTGCAGCCAAACCAATCGAGTTTGCTTTACTTGGCGCGGGAGCTGTTTTGGCATCAGCCTTGACTTCAGGTTTCGCTTCAGGAGTTGGTGCAACTACAACTTCTTTTATTTGTGCGGCTTCTTTTTCTTTTGCAGGCGTCTCAACTACAGCAGCAGGCTTAGTCTTTTCATCACTTGCAGGCATTGAAGCATTAGGCGCTGGCAGGCTGGTAACGATGTTCACAGCAATATCATTATTTACGGATTTAGGCTTGTTATCCAGAATGCGCGGCAAGCCGACCACTGCAATTAAAACCAATACAGCGGCGCCAATCAGGCGATGTCGAGCACGTTGTTGCTCTGGATCTTCGGTAAGCGCAAGCTCTTCACTTTCTTGAGCGCGCTGAAAGCTACGAGGGGCTAATTTATTTACGGTACGACGACCCCTGACTGAACCTCGGTCAAGGTCTTCAGTCTCAGAGTTTCGCTTAAAAAGCTTCGGTAAACGAATCATGGATCAATGGGCCTGGTTGTTTCGATATGCCATTACGCCGGCAACGGTATAGAAGGATCCGAAGATGACAATTCTATCACCCTCACCTGCCTTAGAAAGCGCTTTTTGATAGGCTGCAGCAGGGTCTGGGAAACATTCAATTCCGCCATCCTCACCATTTTTAGTGCTTACCCCCAGCCCCACCAGCTTCTCGGCTAAAACTTCAGCACTGGCAGCACGAGGTGTTGGCAAATCCGTACAAAACCAAAAATCAACGCTATCCAATAATGGCTTAATAACTCCGGCTATATCCTTATCCGCCATTGCACCAAAAATGGCATAGGTATAGGGGTGGTAACCCATTTTCTCGAGACCTTGTCCTAGCGTAGCAGCTGCATGGGGGTTATGCGCGACATCCAGAACGACGGTAGGTTGACCAGGAAGCACCTGAAAGCGGCCAGGCAACTCTACTAATGCGAATCCATTGCGAATATCTTGAGCGCTGACTGGGAGGCGCTGATGCAATGCCATGAGAGCCGCAATCACGGCAGAGGCATTCAGGATTTGGTTGGCGCCTCGCAAAGCCGGATAACCAAGGCCGCTAAAGCGTTTTTGTCGCCCTGCCCAACCCCACTGCTGCTTATCACCCTGAAAGTTGTAGTCACGGCCTTGCAGCCATAAATCACAGCCCAGCTTTTCAGCGTAATCAATAAGAGATTGCGGCGGCACAGGGTCGCCGCAAACCGCAATAGCCCCAGCACGAAAAATGCCAGCCTTTTCCCGTCCAATAGCTTCGCGAGTACCACCCAGAAAATCAGCATGGTCAATATCAATGCTGGTTACTATCGCGCAATCCGCATCCACAATATTGACGGCATCAAGGCGGCCGCCCATACCAACCTCAAGGACAACGGCATCTAAATTCGCTTTCGAAAATAAATGCATGATCGCCAAGGTAGTAAATTCAAAATACGTTAAGGTCGGAGCATCTACTAGGCTTACTCGGGCCTTTTCAACGACAGCAAAATGTTCTAGTAAGAGATCATCTTTGACCTCTTCACCATTGACGCGAGCGCGCTCGTTAAAGTTGAGCAAGTGTGGGGACATATGGCAACCCACCTTATAGCCAGATGCTAACAAAATACTTTCGAGATAAGCGCAAGTAGAGCCCTTGCCATTGGTGCCAGCCACTGTAATGACAGGACATTCGAAATGAAGCCCTAAAGCTGCTTTGACACGATTGATACGGTCAAGACCCATGTCGATACCGACAGGGTGAGCTGTCTCGAGGTGACTAAGCCAAGCCGCTAGGCTAGAGAAAAGAATGGGGGTTTGGTGTGCGGAGCTCAAGCGCTTTATACAGCTGCGCTACCCGCAATCGCAGGCTCAGGAAGCTGCTGGAGTAATGCCAACAGCCGGGCAATTTCACCGCGCATCTGGCGACGATCAACAATCATGTCAATGCCACCCTTTTGCATCAAAAACTCAGAGCGCTGAAAACCTTCTGGCAATTTTTCACGAACGGTTTGCTCGATAACGCGTGGTCCAGCAAAACCAATCAAAGCCTTGGGCTCAGCCATCACCACGTCACCCATAAAGGCGAAGCTGGCAGAAATTCCACCCATCGTTGGATCGGTTAAGACACTGATGTATGGCAAACCTTTTTTAGACAGCAAGGTCAACATGGAGTTCGTCTTAGCCATCTGAAATAAGGAGAGCAAACTTTCTTGCATACGCGCACCACCAGTTGCGGTGATACAGATAAAAGCACACTTCTTGGCAATAGCCTCTTGAACGCCTCGAGCAAAGCGCTCGCCAACAACGGAACCCATGGAGCCGCCCATGTATTGGAACTCGAAACAGGCAGCTACTACGGGGATACTTTCAATCTTGCCACCAAGAACGATTAAGGCTTCAGACTCACCAGAGGCATCATTCGCCTCCTTAATGCGGTCTGGGTATTTCTTGGAATCTTTAAATTTCAGTGGGTCAGTTGGATAGATGTCAGCACCGATCTCGTAGCGACCTTTTTCATCCAACAAGCTGTCCAAACGCAAACGCGCACCGATGCGCATATGGTGACTGCATTTAGGACAAACCGATAAATTAGCTTCAATATCAGTGCTGTAAAGAACAGTTTCGCAGCTGGGGCACTTAACCCACAGTCCCTCAGGTACAGATTTGCGGTTAGCAGGATCCGTATGTTGGATTTGTGGGGGTAGTAATTTATCGATCCAGCTCATCAGTTTTAACTATCCAGTGCATTAACTATCTAAAGCGACGCGAATTTCACGTATGAAGGTTTCAAGTGATTGTACCGCCTGGCCAGGGGCAGAATCCTCCAAAAGTCGAATAATTCGACTACCAATTACCACTGCATCTGCTGTTTTTGATACTGCACGGGCACTTTCGGCATCATTAATCCCAAATCCCACTGCAATCGGGATTGGGGTGGCTTCACGGATTTTGGGGATGATGCTAGCCACATCCTGAGTATTTAGGTGAGAGGCGCCAGTCACCCCTCTCATAGAGACGTAATAGATATAACCAGAAGCTATTTTGGCTGCATCCTTTATGCGTTCTGGTGATGAAGTGGGTGCCAATAGAAAAATTGGGTCAACTCCGGCAATCTTCATACGAGCTGCAAAGTCCTCACACTCCTCTGGCGGGTAATCCACGACAAGCACACCATCAACGCCGGCAGCTTTAGCTTCAGTTGCAAAGCGCTCTGCCCCCATTTGCTCAACAGGATTGGCATAGCCCATCAATACAACTGGCGTATCCGCATCAGTTTTACGAAATTCTTTCACCATATCCAAGCAGCCGTGCAAAGTAACGCCCTGAGAGAGCGCTCTTTCAGATGATCGCTGAATCACCGGACCATCTGCCATCGGATCAGAAAAGGGAACTCCAAGTTCAATCACATTCGCACCACCGCGAACTAATGCATGCATTAACTCAACAGTGAGTGTTGGATCTGGGTCGCCCGCAGTGATAAAAGGAATAAGCCCCTTCTTGCCTGAAGCTTTTAGTTCATTAAAGAGTGCAGTAATTTTTGACATGGCAATTCGAAATTATTATTTTTATGTGAGTTCGTAAACGACTTCGACTTAACCTTCGGAGCCAGTAGCTTGTGCGACGGTATGCATATCTTTATCACCGCGACCAGACAGGTTCACCAAGATCGTCTTATCTTTAGAAAGTGTTGGCGCTAATTTGCAAGCGTATGCAATTGCATGTGAAGACTCTAAAGCAGGAATGATGCCTTCGATGCGACAGCAATCATGGAATGCCTTAAGGGCCTCTTCATCAGTTACCGCAACATAGTCAGCGCGACCCGAATCTTTTAACCAGGCATGCTCAGGTCCAACGCCCGGATAATCCATGCCAGCAGAAACAGAGTGGGTTTCAGAAATCTGACCATTCTCATCTTGCAATAAGTAGGTACGGTTTCCGTGCAACACGCCGGGCTTACCAACGCAAAGTGCTGCGGAGTGAAGGCCGCTATTTAAGCCATGGCCTGCCGCTTCAACACCAACCAATTTCACTTCTGGGTAATCAATATAGGGGTAGAAAATACCCATGGCATTAGAGCCACCACCAACACAGGCCATGACATAGTCAGGCTGACGCCCAGTCATTTCAGGCATCTGCACTTTGCACTCTTCACCGATCACACTCTGAAAATCTCGGACCATCATTGGATATGGGTGAGGACCTGCAACAGTACCAATGATGTAGAAAGTGTCTTCTACGTTGGTAACCCAATCACGCATTGCCTCATTGAGTGCATCTTTGAGGGTTTTCGTTCCGGATTCAACAGGCACTACTTTTGCACCAAGCAATTTCATACGAAATACGTTTTGAGCTTGACGCGCAACGTCGACAGATCCTTGATACACAGTGCAATCCAAACCAAAGCGTGCACAAATTGTTGCAGTAGCTACGCCATGCTGCCCTGCTCCAGTTTCAGCAATAATGCGCGGCTTACCCATGCGCTTGGCCAGCATCGCTTGACCAATGACGTTATTAATTTTGTGTGCGCCTGTGTGATTTAAATCTTCGCGCTTGAGATAGATTTGCGCACCACCCAGCATCTCACTCCAACGCTTAGCATGATAAACCGGTGATGGACGACCTACGAAATGTTTGAGCTCGTAATGAAACTCTTCTAGGAATTCTGGATCGTATTGGTATTTTGCGTAAGCTGCTTTGAGTTCATCCAAAGCGAACATGAGTGTTTCAGAAACAAATACGCCACCATAAGGACCGAAGTGCCCTCGTGCATCTGGCTTATCGTACATAAATACCTCTTTTGATTAGTTGCAGCAAATAATTAAGATGATGTGCTTGCGTCTGCCGCTCGCACTGCCTCGATGAACTGCTTCATCAAAGCGTGATCTTTTACACCCTTGCTGATTTCTACGCCGCTTGAGACGTCAACCGCGCAAGGATGAAGACGAGCAATAGCTTCGCCCACGTTGTGAACGTTCAATCCACCACTCAAAACGACCTGAGGCGCGTTTGCGCTTATCCATGCTTGTGGAATTCCTGACCAATCAAAAGGAACGCCCCCTCCACCGAAGCCCTCAACAAGAGCATCTAGCAAAAAGGCGTTTGCATGCCTATATTGTAGGGAAAAATCATTAAACGCGAAGCCGGGTCCAACGCGTGCAGCCTTCATCCATGGTTGCCCTGCCGCTAAGCGTTCACATCCCCCTGGGGATTCGTCCCCATGAAACTGCCACAAAGTGATCGGGGCAGCTGCCCTAATGGCCTCAAATTCAGCGTCAGAGGCATTTACAACCAAGCCGACGGCATCGACCCCGGCTGGGAGCCTAGAAATCAATGCAGCAGCAATATTAGGGGTTACGGCTCTTGGACTAGGGGGATAAAAAACAAAACCAACCGCGTCTACACCAGCGGCAACAGCAGCATCAACATCTGCAGGCGTCTTCAGGCCGCAGATTTTGACCCTAGTTCGGCCAGGAGAGTTGGTAAGTAAGCCCATATGGGAAATGATAAGGCCTTAAGCAAATAAAGACCTGCTTAGGCGTAAACCGCCTTAGGTAACCAAGAATTAGCCAACCAAGGCTTGGGGATCTGAAATTCATCTGGGTAGGCAATTAGCGCCAAATAGAGACCAGCCGGAGAAAACGTAGGTGCTGCAATACTGCGGTCTTTAGCTGCCAGAACCTCTGCCATCCATCCTGCTTTTTGCTTGCCAACGCCGATTTGAATAAAACTGCCAACTAGATTGCGTACCATGTGGTGCAAGAAAGCATTCCCCTTGATCTTGAAATACAACCAAGGCTCATCCGAGAAAATCTCGATGGAATACATTGTCTTTACTGGCGTCTTACTTTGACACTCTGAAGATCGAAAAGAGGTGAAATCATGCTCACCAATCAAACAATTGGCAGCCTCTCTCATGGCATCAACATCAAACCAGCGATCTGCTGGAAGCATCACATAACCTGCACGGTCTGCGGCCATGGGAGAGCGGCATGGTCCAGCATGTAGCGCGTAAATATAAGTGCGCTCATGAGCAGAATATCGAGCACTAAATTCTGCCGGTACAGCTTGAGCCCAGTTAATCACAATCGATTCAGGCAAAAAAGTATTAACTCCTCTAACCCAAGACCAGTTATCTCTCTCAACTTCGACATCAAAATGAACTACCTGGCCTAAGGCATGAACACCGGTATCAGTTCTACCCGCCGTGATTACTCGAATGGGATTAGATTTAACTCCATCTACTCCAACGAATGCAGAAATCGCTTTCTCTAATTCGTCTTGAATCGTATTCTGATTTACCTGGGACTGCCATCCTGAATAGGGGCTGCCATCATACTGAAGGCCTAGAGCGATGCGCATAGTGACACTTAAGAATCTCTCTGCGACAACTCGGTCAGCAAGCCTTGCGCCTCAACTGTAATTGCCGGGTCAATTGAGCTACCAATATGAACAATTTCTTGAAGCGATTTCTTGGCTGCCGCAAAGTCTTCAATAGTGATGTAGGCTCGAGCTAAATTCAACTTTACCCGTAGTGCATCTGCCAGAGGATTTACATCGGCGACTAAAGTTGGAGTAGATTTTTTGTTTGGAGTTAAATCCAAATCAATTCCTGCAAATAAAGCTTTGGCACGATCAGGCATTACCCCATGAGATGAATGATGCTCCTTGGGTGTCGTGACTTCTTTAGGAACGCTGCCTGCAAAATTACGAGCTTCCGAACGACGCGCATTTTTTGCCAATAACCAAAGCAATAAACCAGTAAGCCCCATTAACACCAAGGCAAAAATTGCTGGAGCAAAACCACCGAGGCCAAAAGTGCCGTCAATCTTTGTGGCGTCTGACGATTTACCCTTAGCCTGATCAAGCAAACGCTGCAAATCGGCAATATTCTTTTCAAGTTCAGCAATGCGAACCCGTGTTTGCTCAAGAGCTTTTTCTTGAGCTACTAGGTCTTCCGTATAGCGGCGCTCTTCTGATCCAGCTTCAGCACTTGATCCAATTTTGAGTCGATCTTTTGGTGCTGTATCTGCATTATTTTTTATAGAGCCTGTACTTTGTGATCCACTCTTCGCATCACGCTCAGATAACCATTGGGCATATGACTCGGCTACAAACTGTTGAGCTTCTGCTGGACTGATTGATCGCAATAAGGCTTGATTTGGTTGATTCAGCTCGGCACCAGCCTCAAGACGGTTAATACTGCCGCTAGCAAATGCATCAGGATTGGCCTTAAATAAAGCCATCATAGTTTGATCAAGGGTCGCACCCTGCAATTGAGGCGCTAATTGCGCAGCAATTTCAGAAAGGGTTTGACCAGGCTTGACTTGAATTTTTTGGGCATCACCCAATAGCAATGTATAGGTTTTAGTAAGGCTACCTGCAGACCAATTCAGTGTCAGCAAAACATCCAAGAATGGATCTTCTGTCATTGGCACTGACTCAACCGTCTCTAACAAGACCATCAACTGCTCTTGCTGATTGCGATAAACCATTGCCTGAGGATTCAGAGCAAGTATTCTTTGAGAAATCCCCAGTCGATCGTAGGCAGTTTTATTGGCGATGCTGACATTTAAGCTGGAAAGAGCAGATTGCTCATCAGCACCAACTCGAATTGGTAACTCTACCTTTAGTGGTTCACCGGGTCTTGAAAAAAGTTTTGGGGAGCCAAGAGAAATGGCCGCCGCTGCACAGGACCAACTTAGCCAAACTAAGCAAAGCGCTCTTGCAAACTGAATCTGGCTAAATCTGAACATTAGTGCTCTAACAAGATACGAAGCATACGACGTAATGGCTCCGCAGCACCCCATAAGAGTTGATCACCAACAGTAAAGGCACCGAGGTATTCTGGACCCATAGCCATCTTATGGAGGCGGCCAATAGGCACTGTCAAAGTGCCACTAATTGCAGCTGGGGACAACTCACGCTCAGTAGTCTCGCGATCATTTGGAATGACCTTAACCCACTGATTGTCGTTAGCCAAAATAGCTTCGATTTCCTTTAGTGGAATATCTTTTTTGAGTTTGACTGTGAGGCCTTGTGAGTGGCAACGCATCGCGCCAACGCGAACGCACAAGCCGTCAATTGGAATGCTTCCAGGAGTTCTAAATGCTGGACGGCCCAAGATCTTATTAAACTCTGCGCCGCCTTTCCACTCTTCTTTAGTTTGACCATTCTCAACAGGAACATCAATCCAAGGAATTAAGCTACCTGCTAATGGGGTATTGCGGAAATTTTTCTTTGGAAAATCAGGTGAGCGCAAAGTTTCAGTAATCTTACGGTCGATATCTAAAATCCAGGAGGATGGATCAGCCAACTCTGTAGCTACGCTGTCACGCAACGCACCCATTTGCAAAAGTAGTTCGCGCATATTCTGTGCGCCAGCCCCAGAAGCAGCCTGATATGTCATGGCGCTGATCCACTCAACCATGTCGGCCTTAACTAAGCCGCCCATCGCCATCATCATTAAGCTAACTGTACAGTTGCTACCAATCCAGTTCTTTCCACCGGCAGCCAATGCCTTATCAATCACCGGACGATTTACTGGATCCAAAACTAAAACAGCGTCTTCCTTCATGCGCAATGCACTAGCTGCATCAATCCAATGACCTTGCCAACCAGCAGCGCGTAGCTTAGGGAAAATCTCGTTGGTATAGTCGCCGCCCTGACAAGTCAAAATAATGTCGCAACGAGAGAGTGCTTTGATGTCGTTCGCATCAAGCAAAGTATTTTCGCTCTTAGTAACCTTCTGACCATTCAAGAGTGGCACTTCACCGCCAGCTTGGCTAGTGCTGAAAAATACTGGCTCAATAAGATCAAAGTCTTTTTCTGCCAGCATTCTCTCCATAAGAACGCTACCAACCATACCGCGCCAGCCGACTAAGCCTACTAATGGTGTTTTTGTATTTGCCATGATGATCAACTATCTATTGAGTGTGATGAATGATTTAAATATATAAGACTCTTAGTTTGAGAGAGCGGCTACTACAGCATCACCCATCTCAACAGTGGAAACTTTTTTCGTGCCTTCTGTATAGATATCAGCTGTGCGCAGACCCTGAGACAAGACCTTTTGAACCGCTGCCTCAATGCGGTCCGCTTCAGCAGGCAGGCCTAATGAGTAACGCAACATCATGGCAGCCGAAAGAATAGTTGCCAATGGATTGGCAATACCCTTGCCAGCAATATCCGGAGCAGAACCGTGACTTGGCTCATAGAGCCCTTTATTGTTTTTATCCAATGAAGCTGACGGCAGCATGCCAATAGAACCAGTCAACATTGAGGCTTCATCAGAAAGAATATCACCAAACAAGTTCCCGGTCACGACTACATCAAACGCCTTTGGTGCTTTCACCAATTGCATTGCTGCGTTATCAACATACATATGCGATAACTCAACGTCTGGGTAATCTTTACCTACGCGGATCATGACATCACGCCAGAGCTGTGAGGTCTCCAATACATTTGCCTTATCAACGCTACAAACTTTTTTGCCGCGCTTACGTGCCGCCTCAAAAGCAACGCGACCAATACGCTCTACTTCTGGCTCGCTGTAATGCATCATGTCGTAGCCTTCACGCGCACCCTTAAATAACGGGAGTTCTGAAGTTCGAATACCACGTGGTTGACCAAAGTAAATATCGCCGTTGAGCTCGCGAATAATCAATATATCTAAACCACTAACGATTTCTGGCTTCAGGCTAGAAGCAGCAGTTAATTCGTCATAACAAATTGCAGGCCTAAAATTGGCAAACAATTCCAAATGCTTACGCAAACCTAAGATGGCCTGCTCAGGGCGAAGTTCACGAGCTAAGGTGTCATATTTCCAGTCACCTACAGCACCGAACAAAATGGCATCTGCTTTTTTAGCAAGCTCTAATGTTGCAGGTGGTAATGGATGACCTGCCACATCATAGGCGGCACCGCCAACTGGGGCAGTCTCAAGATCAAATTTAGGGCCGAGCGCGTTTAATACCTTAACGGCTTCAGCAACGATTTCCGGGCCGATACCATCGCCCGGTAGGACTGCAATTTTCATGAAAGGCCTTTAACTCTATAAAACTACGGCAGTTGTGTCGCAAGCCAAGGCATCTTGAGGATGCGCTCAGCTTCGTAAGCCTTGATTTTATCTGCATGTTGCAGGGTTAAGCCAATATCGTCCAAGCCATTGAGCAGGCAGTGCTTTCTAAATGGTGCTACATCGAAGCTATAGGCTGTGCCATCGGGGGTGATCACTTGCTGAGCTTGTAGGTCCACCGTAAGCTGGTAACCGCTAAAAGCCAAGGTTTCATTAAATAAATGGTCTACCTGCAGCTCAGAGAGAACAATTGGTAAGAGGCCATTTTTAAAGCAATTATTGTAAAAAATATCAGCAAAACTTGGGGCAATTACAGCCCTAAAGCCATATTGATCTAGCGCCCATGGAGCATGCTCACGAGAGCTACCGCAGCCAAAGTTCTTACGCGCCAGCAAAATACCCGCATCCTTATAACGCGGCTGATTTAATACAAAGTCTGGGTTAATTGGTCGGGTACTGCAATCTTGACCTGGCTCACCATGATCTAAATAGCGCCACTCATCGAACAAATTCTGACCAAAACCAGTTTTTTTAATGGATTTTAAGAATTGCTTTGGAATGATGGCATCGGTATCTACGTTCTCGCGATTAAGCGGAGCAACCAAACCTTTGTATACCGTAAATTTTTCCATAATGATCTTCTGCTGAATTCCTAGAGCTTACTTAACGGGAGTAACAACAACATCTTTCCCTTTAGTTTGGGATTGGTTGTTACTGGTGTTGCCGCTACCACCCATTGAATTACCCATGGTCTGAAGATCTTTTCCAACACCTTCCATAGTATTGGCGCAGGCTGAGAGGATGATGCCGATAACAGCAACGATGGATAATTTTTTAATAATGGTGAATGAAGATAATTTAGACATCAGTATTCCCTAGGAAATCTTACGAACATCAACAAAATGACCTTCAATAGCAGCTGCTGCAGCCATTGCTGGGCTAACTAAATGCGTTCTTCCACCATTACCTTGACGACCTTCAAAATTACGATTTGAGGTAGATGCGCAACGCTCACCAGGTTCAAGGCGATCTGCATTCATTGCCAAACACATAGAACAGCCAGGTTCACGCCACTCAAAGCCAGCAGCCTTGAATACGCGATCCAAACCTTCACGTTCAGCCTGAGCTTTTACCAAGCCAGATCCAGGAACGACCATAGCCAATTTGACATTAGCTGCAACTTTCTTGCCGAGGCGATCAACCACCTTCGCGGCAGCACGAATATCTTCAATGCGGCTATTAGTGCAAGATCCGATGAATACCTTATCGATAGCGATGTTACTTAAAGGAGTATTCGGAACGAGATTCATGTACTCAAGTGCACGCTCCATCGCGGAACGCTTATTAGGATCACGCTCTTTCTCCGGATCTGGAACGCGGTCACTGATAGCGAGAACCATTTCCGGTGAAGTGCCCCAAGTCACTTGTGGTGCAATCTCTTCAGCTCGCAACTCGACCACGGCATCAAAGTGTGCATCTGGATCTGAATGCAAAGTGCGCCAGTATTGCAAAGCGTGGCGCAAAGCCTCACCCTTAGGCGCGTAAGGTCTACCTTGAATATATTCGATAGTGGTTTCATCTACAGCCACTAGTCCAGCGCGAGCACCGGCCTCAATTGCCATATTGCAGAGGGTCATGCGACCTTCCATAGACAGATTACGAATTGCTTCGCCTGCAAACTCAATGGTGTAACCAGTGCCGCCCGCAGTACCAATCTTGCCAATCACGGCAAGCACGATATCTTTTGCAGTGGAACCTGGTTGTAGGCGTCCATCCACCTTAACCAACATATTCTTGCTCTTTTTCATGAGCAAGGTTTGGGTGGCCAATACATGTTCCACCTCTGAGGTACCGATACCAAATGCCAGTGCGCCAAAAGCGCCATGAGTACTAGTGTGAGAATCACCGCAGACAACAGTCATACCCGGCAATGTGGCACCCTGCTCTGGCCCAATGACATGAACAATTCCTTGACGGAGATCGTTCATTTTGTATTGAGTAATACCAAAGGCATCACAGTTTTGATCCAACGTATCTACTTGCAACTTAGAAATCGGATCGGCGATTCCTTCGGAGCGATCTGTCGTTGGAACATTGTGATCTGAAACCGCCAGATTGGCAGAGATGCGCCACACTGGTCGGCCTGCAAGATTTAACCCCTCAAAAGCTTGAGGACTTGTCACCTCGTGCAATAACTGACGATCTATATAAATTGTGGCCGTGCCGTCCTCTTCGGAATAGACGACATGGTCATCCCACAATTTGTCGTAAAGCGTACGTGACATGTAAACCCTCTAAAGCTTTTATTTACGCACAGTAATGTTAGGAACCTTACGTGAAGTTTCCCCAACATATAACTGACGTGGACGGCCAATCTTGTACTCAGGATCAGTAATCATTTCTTCCCACTGAGCAATCCAACCTACTGTTCTTGCTAAGGCAAAAATACAGGTGAACATTTCTGTTGGGACGCCTAGTGCACGCTGAACAATTCCAGAGTAAAAATCAACGTTTGGATAAAGCTTGCGACTTACGAAGTATTCGTCTTCCAAGGCAATCTTCTCAAGCGTCATGGCTAACTTGAACAATGGATCATTCTCAAGACCCATTTCCTTTAGCACTTCATGGCATGTTTCGCGCATTAACTTAGCACGTGGATCGAAGTTTTTATAAACGCGATGGCCAAAACCCATCAGACGAACGCTAGAGTTCTTGTCCTTAACTTGCGCAATGAAGTCACCAATCGTATCTACGCCACCATTAGCTTGAATCTCATTCAACATCTGTAAGCAGGCTTCGTTGGCACCACCGTGAGCAGGACCCCAAAGGCAAGCAATACCTGCAGAGATAGCAGCAAATGGATTAGTGCCAGAAGAACCACACAAACGCACTGTTGATGTAGAAGCATTTTGCTCATGATCAGCATGCAATGTAAAGATGCGATCTAAGGCGCGAACCAATACTGGATTAACTTTGTACTCTTCGCAGGGCGTTGCAAACATCATGCGCATGAAGTTTGCAGTGTAAGACAAGGAGTTGTCAGGATAGATGAATGGTTGACCTACAGAATATTTGTAAGCCATTGCAACCAATGTTGGCATCTTAGCAATCAAGCGAATTTGAGCAACTTCACGAGCCTTAGGCTGACTGTAATCAATCTCATCATGATAGAAGGCAGCCATTGCACCAACCAAACCAGTCAAAACTGACATTGGATGCGCATCACGACGGAAGCCGCGCAAGAAGAATTGCATTTGTTCATGAACCATTGTGTGGTGCATAACCATTTCTTCAAAATCTTTTTTCTGTTTAGCGTTTGGCAACTCGCCATTCAACAACAGGTAGCAAACTTCCAAGAAGTCGCAGTTGTGTGCGAGATCTTCAATTGGGTATCCACGGTAAAGCAGCTCACCTTTATCGCCGTCGATGTAAGTAATTTTGCTATTGCATGAAGCGGTAGACAGAAATCCTGAATCGTAGGTGAACTTACCGGTTTGACCGTAAAGTTTGCGAATATCAATTACATCAGGACCAATCGTGCCTTTGTAAATTGGCAAGTCGATATCTGGTGTGCCGTCCGAAAACGATAATTTTGCCTTGATGTCCGATTCAATCATTTCTAATCCTTAGTCATTCAAATTGATGATTAATACACTATTTGATCATGCGTCTGTACTGCTGCTGCATCCAAAAAGCTGAGTTATTTCTGTCTCAGTTTTTGTAAAACCGCCTTAAAGGCAGCTTCTTGAGATTCATTTTCCAGCGCAGCAACAGAATCTTTTCGACCGATTAATAAATCCATCAAGTCATTGTCTTCTAAAGCTAACAACTGGGTTAATACTTTGCCATCTTCTGCATTGAGTTGAGCGCCGTAACGCTCAAAAAAACGCTGCAGAATTAAATCGTTTTCAAGCAAACCCCTGCGGGCATCACTCTTTAAGCGATATAACTCTGCATTACTTAGGGTCATACTGCCCTGCGAACCATTAATTCCTTGATCTTTCCAATTGCCTTGGTTGGATTCAAATGCTTAGGACATACATCCACGCAGTTCATGATGGTATGGCAGCGGAATAAACGGTATGGATCTTCCAGGTTGTCTAAACGCTGTGCAGTATCTTCATCACGACTATCAGCGATAAAGCGATAGGCCTGCAACAAACCTGCTGGTCCAACGAACTTATCAGGATTCCACCAGAAAGATGGGCATGAGGTTGAGCATGATGCGCACAAGATGCACTCATACAAACCATTTAATTCTTCACGCTCTTCAGGGCTTTGGAGACGCTCTTTTTCAGGAGCTGGATTGTCGTTAACTAAGTAAGGCTTAATGGACAAGTATTGCTTAAAGAACAAGGTCATATCCACAATCAAATCGCGCACAACTGGTAAACCAGGCAATGGGCGCAATGTAATTACTTTAGGCAAGGTCAACATATTAGTTAAGCAAGCCAAGCCGTTCTTACCGTTGATGTTCATTGCGTCAGAGCCACAAACACCTTCGCGACATGAACGACGATAGGAAATTGATTCATCTTGTTTCTTCAAAGAAATCAAGGCATCTAACAACATACGCTCGCCAGTTAACTCAAGCTCATAACGCTCCATGCGAGGAGCTGCGTCGACATCTGGATCGTAGCGGTAAATTTCAAATATACGAATATCACTCATTTTTAAATTCTCTTCGCTTAGAAAGTACGTTCTTTAGGAGGGAAAGACTCAACTGTCAATGGCTTCAGAACAACCGGCTTGTAATCTAAACGGTTGCCTTCGCTATACCAAAGCGTGTGCTTCATCCAGTTGTCATCATCACGCTCTTGATGATCATCATGAGAGTGTGCACCGCGACTTTCAGTACGAGCAGCTGCTGAGATCATGGTTGCATTTGCAGCTTCGATCAAGTTGGCAACTTCCAAAGCCTCGATACGAGCGGTATTGAAAATTTCAGACTTGTCTTTGAGCCACAAATGTTTAGCACGTTCAGTGAGCTTGGCCATTTGACGAACACCTTCATCCATCAATTCTTGATTACGGAATACGCCAGCATATTTCTGCATAGTTTTACGAATGTCGTTTGCAACATCTTGCGCATATTCACCAGAAGTTGAATTATCAAGAACGGCAATACGAGCCATTGTTTGTTCGCCAGCATTTGCAGGTAATGGTTTGAACTCACGATTCTTGAGATCCATTGCAACAATATGATTACCAGCAGCGCGACCAAACACGAGCAAGTCGAGTAATGAGTTTGTGCCTAAGCGGTTTGCGCCGTGAACGGATACGCAAGAACACTCACCGATGGCATAGAGACCATTAACGATTTCGTTATGTTTGCCATTGGCTGGCACAACAACTTGGCCGTTAATGTTGGTAGGAATACCACCCATCTGATAGTGAATTGTTGGTACGACTGGAATTGGTTCTTTAGTAACGTCAACGTTAGCAAAGTTAATGCCGATTTCATAAACAGAAGGCAAGCGCTTCATGATGGTCTCGGCGCCGATGTGGGTTAAGTCGAGAACAACATAATCACCGTTAGGACCGCAACCGCGCCCTTCTTTGATCTCCTGGTCCATGCAGCGAGAAACGAAATCGCGTGGCGCTAAGTCTTTATAGGTTGGAGCGTAACGCTCCATAAAGCGCTCGCCATCTTTATTACGCAAGATGCCGCCTTCACCACGGCAACCTTCTGTCAACAATACGCCTGCACCAGCTACGCCAGTTGGGTGGAATTGCCAGAACTCCATGTCTTCCAATGGAATGCCTGCGCGTGCTGCCAGACCCATACCGTCGCCGGTATTAATAAATGCGTTTGTCGATGCATCCCAAATACGACCTGCACCACCAGTAGCCATCATGACCACTTTAGTTTCAAGGATGTAAACCTGGCCGGTTTCCATTTCAAGCGCAGTAACACCAACAACATCACCTGCGTCGTCACGAATCAAATCCAAGGCTAACCACTCAACAAAGAAATTGGTCTTTGCGCGCACGTTGCGCTGATACAAAGTGTGCAACATTGCGTGACCAGTACGGTCAGCAGCTGCGCAAGCGCGCTGAACAGCCTTCTCACCGTAATTAGCAGTATGTCCACCAAATGGACGCTGATAAATCGTGCCATCTGGATTGCGGTCAAAAGGCATACCAAAATGCTCTAGCTCATAAACGACTTTAGGAGCCTCACGACACATAAACTCGATGACGTCTTGGTCACCTAACCAATCAGAACCTTTGATGGTGTCATAGAAGTGATAGTGCCAGTTATCTTCACTCATGTTGCCCAGTGAGGCACCAATACCACCTTGTGCAGCAACAGTGTGTGAGCGAGTTGGGAAAACTTTAGTTAACACCGCTACGTTCAAGCCAGCTTCTGCTAATTGCAAAGAAGCGCGCATACCTGAACCACCTGCACCAATAATTACCGCGTCGAAACGGCGGCGTGGCAATGCTTTTTTAATCGCGGTCATTGAATTACACTTTCCACAAAATTTGTACGGCATAAGCCGCACAGGCTACGAGATACAAAACAGTTAACACTTGCAGTGTTAAACGAATGCTGACAGGCTTGATGTAATCCATCCAGATATCACGGATACCAATCCAAGCGTGATAGAACAAACTGATGAAGAATAAAAGCGTCAATAGCTTCATGAACTGATTGCTAAACAATCCAGCCCAACCTTCATAAGTTGCGCTACCAGTAATGCAATAGTCAACTAACAATACGATCGTAAAAACTACCATCACAATGGCAGTCACGCGTTGAATGATCCATTCTTTAAGGCCGTAGTGCGCGCCCACAACTAAGCGCTTCGGTCCGATTTGATAAATAGGCATTAGATTTCCTTAATGAAGAAGTGCTTAGTACAAGCCGAATAGTTTGAGACCAACAATCGCAGTCAAAGCGAGACCTAAGAAAAATACAAAGATCGCTGAGCGGTTGGCATCAGCCTTTTCAACACCAATCTCTAAATCCAACAACAGATAGCGGATACCAGCGCAGAAATGGTGTAAGAAAGACCAAATCAATCCCAGAAGAATAATTTTTACCAGCACGTGGCCAGTAATTGCCTGGAATTTTTGGTAGCTCATCTCCGAAGCAAGGCTCTGATCAAAAAGATAGAGCAAGAAAGGCAACATTAAAAACAATGCCGCCCCACTAATGCGATGAAGAATAGAAACTTTTCCAGCCCAAGGAAGGCGGTACTTGATTAACTGGGCAAGACCAATATTTCGGTAAACCGGTCTATCTTTTTTTGCGTTTTGCTGTGCATCAACCATGGGCAATCTCAATCTTTCGGTGGAGGTTCAGTGTGGTTTTGTTGTGTTGCAACATATTCTATTGGAAACCTTGGGGGTGGTGGGGACTTTTTAGCGTTTAAAGGGGTTAAATAGTGGTTTTTACTGATTTTTGAGTGTACTACTTAGTTCAATTTATTGTCGTAATGCTGATCAGAAGTGTCATACCTAGCGCGACGAATTTCTACTGGTTTATTCCCGTAGGTAAAAGCTACGCGCTCAACGGATAACAAGGCGGAACCTTCTGGAACCTCCAAGTACCTGGAAAGCTCTGAATTTGCTAGAACAGCCTTAATTTTTTCTTCCGCCCTCACCATATGTGTGGCGTACTCACTTTCATAAAAAGCGTACATTGGACCAGGCCAGGCATTGAGCGCATCCAAAGTAAGCCCCTTAAAGCGCCCCTCTGGCAGCCAAATCTCCTCAAAAACGATTGGGCGACCGGATGAGCTTTGGACTCGATCTATCCGAATAACAGGGTCACCTGCCTTTAATTTAAGCAACTTAGCGATATATGCATCAGATTGAGTGTTTTCACAGGCTAAAAACTGGTTTTTTAGGTGCAACTTCTCACCAGAATCAGGCTCTAAACGTAAAAAACGGTACTGAAAATCTTCTTCTTGATGAGTGGCCACAAAAGTACCCTTACCTTGACGGCGCACTAGTAAATTTTGGGCTGCCAACTCATCTATTGCCTTACGAACAGTCCCCTGGCTGACGGCATAGCGCGCCGCAAGCTCCATTTCACTGGGGATGGCATCGCCTGGCAACCATTCTGAGGCCTGCAAACTAGCCAAAATCATGGCTTTGATTTGCTCATAAAGCGGACTAAATGAGGCTATGGGTTCAGATATCGATGACAAATTAACTCCAGGGCAGCTTCTATTGGATAAAATTCAAGCTTATCTCATATCTTATATAAGACATGATTGACAGTGTAAATGGAAAGTCCCTACACTTGAATGGATAATAGAAAAGATTTCAATTAATTAACCTCAACTGGAGTTATTAGTAATGGCAAAAGCCCCAATGCGTGTTGCAGTCACCGGTGCAGCCGGTCAAATCGGATATTCCCTCCTCTTTCGCATCGCCAACGGCGACTTGTTAGGGAAAGATCAGCCAGTAATCCTCCAGTTGCTCGAAATTCCAGATGAAAAAGCTCAAAAAGCACTTGCTGGCGTGATGATGGAATTAGAGGACTGCGCATTCCCATTGCTAGCTGGTATGACAGCGCATTCTGACCCAATGACAGCATTCAAAGATATCGACGTTGCTCTGTTGGTTGGCGCACGTCCACGCGGTCCTGGCATGGAACGCAAAGATTTACTCTCCGCTAATGCCCAGATTTTCACTGCCCAAGGTAAGGCATTGAATGCAGTTGCTAAGAAAACTGTGAAGGTATTGGTTGTTGGTAACCCAGCAAATACCAATGCTTACATCGCCATGAAGTCCGCACCAGATATTCCTGCGAAGAATTTCACTGCAATGTTGCGCTTGGATCACAATCGCGCGCTTTCACAATTGGCTAACAAGTTAAATAAGCCTGTTGCTGATATTGAGAAATTGGTTGTTTGGGGTAACCACAGCCCAACAATGTATCCAGACTATCGCTTTGCAACCATTGATGGCAAATCTGTAAAAGACAGTATCAACGATGCAGCATGGAATAAAGATACTTTCATTCCTACAGTTGGCAAACGTGGGGCAGCGATTATTGAAGCACGTGGCTTATCTTCTGCCGCATCTGCAGCTAACGCAGCAATCGATCACATTCGTGACTGGGTTCTCGGCACAAATGGCAAGTGGGTGACTATGGGCATTCCATCCAAAGGTGAATATGGTATTCCTGCTGAAGTAATTTACGGCTATCCAGTAATTTGCGAAAACGGCGAATACAAAATGGTTGAAGGCTTGGAAATCGATGAGTTCTCACGTGAGCGCATGAACCACACCCTCAACGAGTTACTTGAAGAACAAGCTGGTGTTAAGCACCTGCTCTCATAAGGATTACTACACATGAAGAAATCTCTTCTCATCGTTAGCCTAGCAACAGCCGGACTCCTAGGTTCAGCATCAGCGATCGCCAACGAAGAAGTATCCACTTGGACTTGCAGCGAAAGTAAGCAATTCAAGACTTCAGGAACAACGGAAACGGTTCGCCTGACTTGGGAATCTAAAACGTTTGATTTGAAACGCGAAAACTCCCTTCCAGGAAGCTTGCGTTACAAAAACACCAATACTGGTCACGACCTTGTCGTGTTAGGTAATAAGGCCATGTTATTTAACATTAAGTCTGGAACACGCCTTGCTGATTTCTGCCAAACCGCAGAAATGAAAACAGGTAAGCTTCCGCACTTGTTTGCTAACTCAGAGCCATTTACACAGAACTAGAAGTCATTTCTTCAAAAAATAAAAAAGCCGAGAAATTCTCGGCTTTTTTTGTGGCTATCTTTTTTAAGAGACTTATATTTGATTAATGAAACAGTGGCTGCTGTGTAGGCGCATCATCCGGCAATTCTGCATGCACAGCATCACCCGATCGATCTGGAAATAACGGTGCTCCGCAATCATCACAAAGCTCAGGATCAAATAGCATTGCATGACGGAACACATCTTCAACCCCAGCATCACGAAGTGCATCTGCAATTCGCTTCATCGGACTCTCATCGTCAGATAAATCATTTAGAGCATCATTGGCAACACTCTCACGATCATAGAGCGGCCAGATTACGCCATAAACTACCTCCGATGAACCCTTCAAGCTAAATGAAATGCGGTATTCATCCGCCTGCTCCTCTCCAAATGCGCCCACCACACAAGACAATCCGGCTGGTAAAACTCCCAGCGTGCTCTCAAGAAAATTCACGCCAGCACGAATACTCAATGGGCGCACTTGTTTGTCAGCCAAACGGCAGTTTGTAAAGTAGGCTTCTGGTAGCAAGAGCTCAAACTCACAACCCGGTAAAAGTGCGGCAATAGGTTCTTGCATTGCGTTTTGCCAGCCTATCAAACTAACGCCACGCTCTTGACGTGTTGGCGCTTCAGCTTGCCATCGGAATAGCGGCGAGCCAGAGGGTGCAGCAACAGCTGCAATGATGAAGCGTGGATCAGCCAATACCGCAATTGTTTCTGACATCTCTCGTAGCTCTAACTTCACCTCGCTAGCGCTAATAGCTGCTGTAGCCAAAGCCTCGGTTAGTAGGCGAGTTTGGCAATGCGAATGTGGCATTTGATCGATGCTGTAGAGCCAGGGAACAATAGCTAGGCGCGCATCCGTGGAAGCAATTGAACCATGCAATGCAGTAGCAATAGATTCAATAACATTGACTGGTAGCGAACCGGAAGGAATCTGATAGCGGGTGTGGGCCACAATTGGCAAAGCCAATAAAAGAACATCCCAAGCTTGACCCTCATGCTCCATAGTGAGCGATTCAGCTAGCGTCTCCGCGGAATCGGCCAGAACTTCAAAGGCTACGGTATTGATTCGGAATGTTTGATCCAGGGCCGCATCAATCACATTCTGATTTTGACTTTTAAGCAATCGCATGAGGCGAACATTTAAACGCTCTTCCCAAAAACGATCTTCAATCTGACTTCCAGAGGCGGCTAAAGAAATTGCGTCAGCTACTAAGCGCTCCACATCTGGAGAAGCGCGTTGTGAGGATTTAGTGCGATGAACAGCCATAGTGCACCCTCCTACTTTCTCTCTGGACGTCTAAATAATGGTTTTTCTGGTTTCGATTCAGAGGCTACATATTTGTAACCATCTAAATTGAAGCTCTTTATATCAGCAGGATCAGTGATACGATTTTCTACTACATAGCGAGCCATTAAGCCCCTAGCCCGCTTGGCATAGAAAGAAATAATTTTGTATTTCCCATCTTTGCCATCCTGGAATACAGGAGAAATCACTGGGCAATCCAGGTTCTTTGCTTGCAATACCTTGAAATACTCTTCAGAGGCCAGATTAAGCAGGAAGGGCTTCTTTTGCTTCTCAAGCACCTTCTTTAGAGAATCTGTCACACGCTCACCCCAGAATGCGTAGAGATCTTTGCCTCGGACATTTTTGAAAGACGTACCCATCTCTAGTCGGTAGGGCTGCATTAAATCAAGTGGGCGCAATGCACCATATAAGCCAGAGAGAATACGGACATGGTCCTGTGCAAAATCAATAGACTTGGCCTTTAGGGTCTTAACATCAAATCCATCGTAGACATCGCCATTAAAGGCATAAATCGCCGGCTTGCTATTTTCCTCCGTAAACTTCTTCGACCAATCTCGATAGCGCCCGACGTTCAGGGCTGCCAATTGATCCGACAAGCCCATCAGATTAGCAACCTCCTGAGGGGAAAGCTGCTTCAGATCAGCAATAAGCTTTGCCGATTCCGAGGCGAACTCCGGCAAAGTCGCAGTCTTAACCTTGACAGGCGTTTTGTAATCTAAGGATTTAGCGGGTGAAAGTACGATCAACATGGCACAATTTGAATATGAATTTCTACCATTCTAGCGACTACCTACCTTATTTGCCCTAAACCGACTGCATGGACCAAAACCCACCTCCGACCCCCGCCTTTCCCAGTCGCCTACCCGATGCGGGGATAACAGTCTTTACAGTGATGTCTGCCCTTGCTGCAAAGCATGAAGCCATTAACCTGGGTCAAGGCTTCCCGGATTTCAATTGTGATCGAGAAC
Organism: Polynucleobacter sp. es-MAR-4; assembly: GCF_018882055.1. Lineage (GTDB taxonomy): Bacteria > Pseudomonadota > Gammaproteobacteria > Burkholderiales > Burkholderiaceae > Polynucleobacter. The sequence continues at coordinate 376,031 of NZ_JACVPF010000001.1, forward strand.
TCATCTCCGATGTCAATACGGCAATGCTTGCCAATCACAATCAATATCCCCCAATGGCTGGGGTTGCAGAGCTGCGGGAGATTGTGGCTCAGAAAATTGCTAATTTGTATGGTTACATCTACGACTCCGACACAGAGATCACCATTACTGCCGGCGGCACACAGGGGATCATGACGGCAGTCTTGTCTTGCGTCAGTCCAGGCGATGAAGTTGTCATTATTGAACCTGCCTACGATAGCTATCGCCCATCAATTGAATTGGCTGGTGGAAAAACTGTCGCCGTATCTTTGACCGCCAATCGCGATGACCATGGTAGCGTCATTTCCTATTCAATTCCCTGGGATGATTTAACCCGAGCAATTAATCCTAAAACGCGACTCGTCATCATTAACACCCCGCACAACCCAACTGGCATGGTGTGGCAAATGTCTGATCTTGATCGCTTAGCTAACTTGGTAAGAAATACCAATGCACTAGTCCTGAGTGATGAGGTCTACGAGCATATGGTTTTTGAGGGGCAAGGTCATATCAGCGCTTCTAGTCACCCTGAATTAGCAGCACGCAGTTTTCTCATATCAAGCTTTGGTAAAACTTTTCACGTCACAGGCTGGAAAGTTGGCTATGTAGCGGCACCAGCAGCCATGATGAAAGAATTTCGAAAGGTACACCAGTTCAACGTATTTACTGTGAACACGCCTATGCAATACGGCTTAGCGCAATACCTCAAAAATGCAGATCATTACTTAGGGCTATCAGATTTTTATCAAGCTAAGCGAGATTACTTCAGAAGGGGCTTGAATAAAACTGGTTTTAACTTGCTACCTGCATCAGCAACTTATTTTCAGTGTGTCAATTACAGCAAACTCAATATCCCTCAAGCTAAGATGAATGAGGCTGATTTTTGCTCATGGTTGACGACTAAGATTGGTGTAGCAGCAATTCCTGTTTCCGCTTTCTACGCCAAACCGATTGAGTCAGGCGTCATTCGTTTTTGTTTTGCCAAAAAAGAAGAGACGCTTTCTGCAGCACTTGAGCGCTTACAAACCCTGTAAAGGTATTGATTATGAGTACAAGCAAATCCAATAAAGGCATCATTGATGTTTACAGTTGGCCTACTCCAAATGGCCACAAGATCCACATCATGCTCGAGGAGTGCGGCTACAAATTAGGCAAAGACTGGATTGCCCATCCAATTGATATTGGGGCTGGCGATCAGTTCAAGCCGGATTTCTTGGCAATGAGTCCCAATAACAAGATACCTGCGATTACAGATCCAAATGGTCCGGATGGCAAACCCATCCACCTCTTTGAGTCTGGCGCCATCTTGCTCTACTTAGCCGCAAAAACAGGTAAGTTTTTACCCAAATCAACCCGAGCCAAATATGAAGTCCTGCAATGGCTTATGTTCCAGATGGGTGGCTTAGGCCCTCTTTTGGGTCAAAACCACCACTTTCGCATTTATGCACCCGAAAAAATTGACTATGCAATCACTCGCTACACTAATGAGGCTAAGCGACTATATGGGGTAATAGATCATCAACTGAAAGATAATCCCTATATTGCTGGAAAAACTTACTCCATCGCTGATATCGCCATATTTCCATGGACACGCAATTGGAAGAACCAAGGGATTGATATCAATGAGTATCCGCATTTCAAGCGTTGGTTTGAAATGATTGGTGAGCGCCCAGCTGTGAAGCGTGGCATTGAAGTGTTAACCGCATTACGTAAGCCCTTGCATGATGACAAAGCAAGAGAGCAATTATTTGGTTCATCACAGTATCAAAAAAGGAAATAGCATGAAGATTCAATCAGTCGGAGTCATTGGCGCAGGAACTATGGGCAATGGAATTGCACAAGTCTGCGCAGTTGCAGGTCTCGATGTCGTGATGGTTGATATTAGCGATGCTGCGGTTGAACGTGGCTTGAGTCAAATTAGCAAGAGCTTAGATCGTTTGGTTAAAAAAGAAACCCTCACAACCGAAGCTAAAGATGCGGCATTAAAACGCATCAAGGGCAGCACTTCATACGCTGACTTTAAGGGTCTGCAATTAGTGATTGAAGCTGCAACTGAAAACCAGGCTATTAAAGAAAAAATTTTGAAGCAAGTAGATGAGATCGTCGGCAAAGAAACTATTATTGCCACAAATACATCTTCACTTTCTATCACCAAGCTTGCAGCTTTAGACTCCGACCCAAGCCGTTTCATTGGCATGCACTTTTTTAACCCGCCGCCGATGATGGCATTAGTGGAAGTCATTCGGGGATTGCAAACTTCAGATGCAACGCACTCAGCCATTATCGAAATGGCCAAGCGTATTGGCAAAGAGCCGATCACCGTTAAGAACTCCCCTGGATTTGTTGTGAACCGCATTTTGTTGCCAATGATTAACGAAGCCTTCTTCGTTCTATACGAAGGCTTAGCCAGCCCTGAGGACATTGATGCCGGCATGAAATTAGGTTGCAATCAACCTATCGGACCGCTTGCTTTAGCCGACTTGATTGGTTTGGATACCTGCCTTGCAGTGATGGAAGTCTATTTTGAAAACTTCAGCGATTCAAAATATCGCCCTTGCCCACTGCTTCGCGAGATGGTTGCTGCTGGCTACCTTGGTCGTAAGACTGGGCGTGGCGTCTATACCTACGATCAGTAATCATTTAACTCACCATCAATTAACCCAAATAAAGAAGTTTTTGTGAACCCATTGCCCCCTCTAGTTCGTAAATTAGCCTACGCTGGCTTAATTCCATTTGTCGGTCTTGCTTTAATGGTGCAGTTGGCACCAACACCCTTGAATTATTTAAGCGCGGAGTCGCTGGCTGGTTACGGCGCAGTTATTACTGCGTTCATGGGCGCACTCCATTGGGGCGCCAATTTGCACACCTTAGGTAAATCACCTCCGGGCGATCGTTGGGAAGATCGGAACGCCTGGATTTGGGGTGTAATACCCGCATTGGTGGCCTGGGTTGCACTACATATTTATATTCCTGTTGGCCTAGTGATCTTGGCCTCCGCTTTGGTTATCCAACGCAATATCGATAAAGAAACTTATCAGCACTATTTTTCAAGTGAAGAGGCTTGTTCTGCATTCATCACTTTACGCAATCGACTGACGCTAGTTTCTTCGGGCTGCTTGGTTTGGGCAGCTCTAGTCATCTTGTTTGTGCAAAACTAATCAGTCTTTATATGGGCAATCTATTTGATCAAGCGCCTCCGCCACCCTTGGCCGAAGCCTTGCGCCCAAAGACCATTGAAGAAGTCATTGGGCAAACGCATCTATTAACTAGCGGCAAGCCACTCAATCTTGCTTTTGCCTCTGGTAAACCGCACTCAATGATTTTGTGGGGTCCACCAGGCGTTGGTAAGACCACACTGGCAAGACTTTCAGCAAAGGCTTTTGATAGAGAGTTCATTGCAATATCAGCTGTTCTAGCAGGTGTTAAAGAAATTCGCGAGGCAATTGAGCGGGCTCAGCAGAGTATGTCTCAATACGGCAGGCAAACAATTTTGTTTGTAGATGAGATTCACCGCTTCAACAAAAGCCAACAAGATGCCTTGTTGCCACATGTTGAGTCTGGATTATTTACATTTATTGGCGCGACAACAGAAAACCCCTCATTTGAGGTGAACTCCGCCCTACTCTCACGTGCACAAGTCTATGTACTTAAATCATTAAGCGTCATAGAGCTTAAGCAATTATTTGATCGTGCGCGCGAATATGCAATGCCGGATGTTACGTTTGAAGCAGCTGCTATTGACAACCTAATCTCCTATGCTGATGGCGATGCCAGACGACTGCTCAATTTGGTAGAGCAAGTACGCAATGCGGTTACCACCCCAAACTCCAACATGAAGAATGTTGATCAGCAGTTCATAGAGAATGCTTTGACAGTTCAGGCTCGTCGCTTTGATAAAGGCGGCGATCATTTTTATGATCAAATTTCTGCACTGCATAAATCTGTACGAGGCTCTAATCCAGATGCGGCCTTGTATTGGTTTTGCCGAATGCTTGATGGTGGTGCTGACCCCCGCTATCTCGCTCGAAGGATCATCCGCATGGCCTGGGAAGACGTTGGTCTTGCCGATCCAAGAGCCATGCAGTTAGCAAATGATGCGGCACAAACTTTTGAGCGGCTAGGTTCGCCCGAAGGTGAATTGGCGCTTGGACAAGCGGTTGTTTATTTGGCGATTGCAGCTAAAAGCAATGCAAGCTACAAAGCATATAACGCAGCAAGAGCCTATGTTGCCAATGACCAAAGTAAGCCAGTACCCAATCATTTGCGTAATGCTCCAACCAAGCTAATGAAAGAACTAGGTCACGGCAAAGAGTACCGCTATGCACACGATGAGCCTCATGGCTATGCCGCTGGAGAGTCCTACCTGCCAGAAGGAATGGCGGAGCCGCATTGGTATGAGCCCGTTGATCGCGGGCTAGAAAGCCAGATCGCAGAAAAAATGGTCTTTTTACGCAAACTAGATGAGGAGTCTAATAAAAAATGATGTTGGATCAAATCAGCGCTAAGCCAATAAAAGGTACGCTCTATTACGACATCATTTCTCCGTTCTCGTATTTCTATATCAAGCAACGTCATCGAATTGATAGCCGCGTTGATATACAGCCGGTTCCGATCTTGCTCGGCGGCCTATTTAGAGCAACCGATAACCGTGGACCTGGCGAGATTGAAGCTAAGCGCCCTCATACCTACCAATACTGTGTATGGCTCGCTGAGAAGTTAGGACTGCCATTTCGCTTTCCAGAGCATCACCCTTTTCTTACGGTGGCAGCGCAGCGTCTGCTTGTTCAGGAAGATGCCCAATGGGAAATGGTTGAGCGAGCCTTTGAATATGTCTGGGTAGAAGGTAAAGACCCCAACTTATCTTGGCCAGACTTCTGTCAATACCTTGGCTTGTCAGCAAATACTCCAAAGCCGGATGGTCCAGAGATCAAAGCAAGACTCATCAGCAATACAGAGAAGGCGAAAGCTGACGGTGCATTTGGTGTGCCCACCCTAGTGATTAATTCCCATGCATTTTGGGGGCTTGATACGATAGATTGGGCTCTGGATTATCTAGATAGGCCAAAGATGTTTCATGAGGCGGCCTATCAGTATGCGGGTCAAGTGCCATCGGGCCTTTGAGCAATACAATCAGATATCCCCTACTTTTACTAGTTTTTTAAGGACCCTCGTCATGCGCAAAATCATTGCATCCCTATTCCTAATCACTAGCTTGATTGCTAGCGCCAATAGCTTTGCCGGACCTAAGGTGGAATTTAAAACCACGATGGGTAGTTTTGTTGTGGAGTTAGATTCCATCAAGGCACCAAAAACCACTGCCAACTTTTTAAACTATGTAAATAGTGGTTTTTATAATGGCACCATTTTTCACCGAGTAATTGACGGTTTCATGATCCAGGGTGGAGGCTTTACTCCTGACCTAGTACAAAAACCCACTAATGCACCGGTTGCTTCAGAAGCTCAAAATGGCCTGAAGAATCAAACTTATACGATTGCTATGGCACGTACTTCAGATCCTGATTCAGCGACAGCCCAGTTCTTTATCAACGTTAAAGACAATGAAGGCTTAAATTATCCTAACGCCATGGGCAATGGATATACGGTATTCGGTAAAGTAATTTCTGGAACTCAAACGATTGATGCCATTCGAAAAATTCCCACCATGGTTGCTTCAGCACCAAAAATGGGGCGCATGACAGATGTTCCTAGCAAGACAGTCACGATTGAATCTGCTACTGTCCTCAAGTAATCCCAAAAGCCTATTTAAACTCTGACGGTCAATAGCATGATCTTGTTAGATGATGCTCAAAGCACTCAGGCTAAGCCCAGCAGCCGCCTCTATGAGAAAGTGCTTCAGAGTTGGGCCGCCTACCCGCAGCCTAGCGATTTGGAGACTATTGCTCAAGTAGATCAATGCCTTCACAGCATCAATGAGGCCCTCGCCAACGGAGAATATGTTGTCGCTACATTTGCTTATGAATTAGGTCTCTACATTCATCGAATTAAACGGCATGTACGCCCTGAAAGTAAATCTCATCCATTAATACAGGCTTGGTCTTTCAAATCGTATGAGAGCCTAAGCAAAGAAGATGTAGATGCTCTTATTCAGAATCGCATTAACACTCTAAACTCTGATTCGAAAGTTGCGGGAGTTGCAAACCTTCATCTTTCCATTAATAAACAGCAGTTCACCTCTGATATTGACACCATCCAAGAGTACATTCGGAGTGGCGACACATATCAAATTAATCACACCTTTAGGATTACGGGCGAAAGCTACGGCGACCCACTTTCACTCTACGCAAGATTAAGAAGTAGACAACCAGGGCGATTTGGGGCATACATTTCTGAAGACTCAAGTTGTATCTTGTCGCAATCACCTGAATTATTTATTCAGAAACAAGGCGGCACTTTGAAAGCGATGCCGATGAAAGGTACTGCTAGTGCATTAATTGATTCAGCAGAACACTTATCAGCAGATGCCAAGAATCAAGCTGAGAATGTCATGATTGTTGATTTATTGCGCAACGATCTCAGTCGACTCGCATTACCAGGAACTGTGACAGTCCCTCAACTTTTTGAGGTTGCTCAATATGGCGATGTGCTGCAAATGACATCCACAGTGCAGGCCAAGATCAGGCCTGGGATTGACCTGCGTGATGTACTTAATGCCGTCTTTCCCTGCGGGTCGGTAACTGGCGCCCCAAAGAAGCGCAGCATGGAGATCATCCAAGAATTAGAGTCCCAAGAGCGTGGCTACTATTGTGGTGCGCTGGGATGGTTGGATCCCAATGGAGATTTTGCGTTTAGTGTTCCCATTCGTACCCTGGAAATTGATCGCAACATGAAGACCCATGCCACCCCATTTACACTAGGAATCGGTGCTGGAATTACGATTGATTCTGAGGCCAGTCAAGAGTGGGAAGAATGTGAAATCAAGGCGGCCTTCTTAAGTAAGATGCCTAGCGAGGTAGGATTATTTGAAACGATTTTAGTTCGGCACGGTAAAGCTCAAAACCTACAGCTCCACTTAACTCGTATTGGCGAATCAGCTCTAGCACTGGGCATCCCCCACTCTATGATTGATATAAGCAAGGCTATTGAAAATGCTTGCGAAAATGTCTCTAGCGATATCGACTACCGCTTGCGATTGGATGTAGATCATTCAGGTAATCCCAGCTACCAAACATCACCAATTAATCCATTGCCTGCATCAGTACAGATTTTTTGGGCAAGTGACATTCTTCCGCATCCGAGTAAGGCAACTCTTTACTCCGGAAATGTATTACTAAGACATAAAGTCAGTAGTCGACACCTCTACGATCAGGCATGGAGACTTGCAGAAGATCGCGGTGGTTTTGATGCCCTATTTATTAATGAGCAAGGCTATGTTACCGAGGGCGGAAGAAGTAGTATTTTTATTAAATCTGGGGATCGCTGGCTTACGCCACCCGTTTCCGCCGGCCTGCTACCGGGAGTTATGCGATCTATTATCTTGAATGATCCGCAATGGAATGCCCATGAGACTAACATTACTATTGATGATGTTCAAAATGCGAAAGAGATTATGCTTAGCAATGCATTACGTGGCATCATCCCTGCCCATTTTTAGAAAGCCCGCATGAAGTTTTGCTCGCAGTGCGCTGCACCTATTAGCATCAAGATTCCTGCGGATGATTCGCGGGAACGCCACGTATGCGACTCCTGTGGAGTTATTCATTATTTCAATCCACGGAATGTAGTTGGCAGTATTCCCGTCTTTGGCGACCAAGTCTTATTGTGTCGTCGCGCCATAGAACCAAGACATGGTTATTGGACTCTGCCGGCTGGATTTATGGAGCTTGGAGAGAGCACCAGTACTGGAGCAGCTCGTGAAACTCAAGAGGAAGCGGGTGCCATTGTTCAAATTGGCCCACTGTATTCGCTACTCAATGTTCCTCATGCAGAGCAAGTGCATCTTTTCTATCTTGCCACGATGACTTCACCAGACTTTCATGCTGGAGAAGAAAGTCTAGAGGTTGCACTATTTAATGAGCAAGATATTCCATGGAAAGAGATAGCTTTTCCAACGGTTAAACAAACTCTAGAGTGGTTCTTTGCCGATCGCGCTGCAGGCATATTTGATTCTGGCCATGAGTTTGGTGTCCGCAGTAGAGATATTCTGCCCACAGAAAAAATTTAGTCGTCAAAAGTTCATGAGCAATATCAACTGGCTTGGCTCACAGGATGAATTTCCCAATCCAATAGATTCTCCAGACCCTGATCCGAGTGTGCCGGGCTTAATTGCAGTGAGTGAACGGATTTATCCAGGGCAACTTGCACGAGCCTACCAGATGGGAATATTTCCATGGTACTCAGATAATCAACCGGTGCTTTGGTGGTCACCCAACCCCCGAATGGTGTTGAAGCCTACTCACTTTAAATGCCATGACTCACTCAAGAAAACGATTCGTCAATTTGTAACAGATCCACAAAAATACATCTGCGTTGATGCTGATTTTGGAGCGGTGGTTCGCTCATGCGCAACGGCTAGACGGAAAGATCAGGACGGTACTTGGATCACGCATGAAATCGTAGATGCTTACACACAACTACATGAACAAGGTCATGCTCACAGCATTGCAATAATCGACAATGGTCGCCTGGTGGGTGGCCTCTACTGCGTAGCTTTTGGTGGGATGGTTTTTGGAGAATCCATGTTTAGCCACCAATCCGATGCATCCAAGATTGCCTTAGCTGCACTGGCTGCCTGGTGCAATGAACATCAAGTAGAGATGATCGACTGCCAACAAGAGACCGCACACCTGGATTCTTTGGGGGCGGCGCCAATTGCTCGTGATGAATTTTTAGCACGTCTGCAAATTGTGCTGAAGCAAACTAATATAGAGATTCCTTGGAAATTTGATAAAGCAATTCTGCGTCACTGGTTATGACCCAACTTAAAGAACTTCCTATAACTGAGCTTCAGTTCTACGCAACAGCGCCTTATCCTTGCAGCTATTTACCAGGCCGAACCGCACGCTCTCAGGTAGCAACGCCCTCACACCTCATTCATGCAGATCTATATGGTGAATTAGTCAACGCAGGCTTTCGTCGCAGCGGTTTATATACGTATAGACCTTATTGCAATGAATGTAATGCCTGTACTGCTACCCGCATTCCCGTAAAAGACTTTGCACCAAATCGTAGTCAGAAACGGTCCTGGAAAAAACATGCTGGCCTAGAAGCTCGCGTACTAAATCTTGGCTATCAAGAAGAACACTTCGAACTTTACCAACACTACCAAAATGAGCGCCATGCTGGTGGAGATAAGGATCAAGATGGCCAAGACCAATACATGCAGTTTCTATTGCAAAGTCGAGTGAACTCTAGAATCGTTGAATTTCGTGATGGTCCGCATGACACTCACCCTGGGCGCTTGCGGATGGTGAGCATGATTGACATCCTAGAACAAGGCATCTCCTCTGTTTACACCTTCTTTGATACCAGTAATGCCTCCGCAAGCTACGGTAGCTTTAGCATCCTCTGGCAAATTCAGCAGGCCCTGGAACTGGATCTTCCCTTCCTCTATCTTGGCTACTACATTCAGGATAGTGAAAAAATGGCCTATAAAGCCAAGTTTCAGCCCATTGAAGGATTAATAGATGATCATTGGCAGCCCATCGTTGGGCCATAATATCTACCCATGATTGATAGTTACCCTCTTCTGCGCCCCTGGTTGTTTTCCTTAGACCCAGAACAAGCCCATAATCTCACCCTGAGCAATCTAGATCGCGCTGAGCGCTGGGGTTTATTACGCCACCTAGTTGAGCAGCCAGCCGCTGATCCACGACACTTATGCGGCATCACTTTCCCAAACCCTGTTGGTCTTGCTGCAGGCCTTGATAAAGATGGCCGACATATTGATGCACTAGGCGCGCTTGGTTTTGGTTTCTTAGAAATTGGTACTGTCACCCCGAAACCTCAACCCGGCAATCCAAAACCCCGCATGTTTCGTTTACCTCAAGCACAGGCCATCATCAATCGCATGGGATTTAATAACGACGGCGTCGACGCATGCGTCAAGCGCGTTCGAAATTCCGCTTATTGGCAAAATGGTGGCGTTGTTGGTTTAAATATCGGTAAGAACGCGAGCACCCCAATCGAAAATGCTGCTAGCGACTACGTTGCGGCTATGGAAGCGGTATACGAGGTGGCCTCATATATCACCGTAAACATCTCCTCCCCGAATACCCAGAATTTGCGCGCTCTTCAAGGCGAAGATATGCTGCGATCTTTGCTTGGCTCTCTACATTTAGCCCGTGAAGCACTCAGTGATCGGTACGGTGTTCGTAAGCCCCTCTTTTTAAAAATAGCGCCCGACCTGGATCAAAACGATATCAAACTCATTGCAGATCTCTTACTTGAATTTAAGATTGATGCAATCATCGCAACCAATACAACGATTGCTCGCGACGCCGTTCAAGGGCTCGAGTTTGGACAAGAAGCCGGTGGCTTATCTGGCGCTCCTGTTCGCATGACTTCCACTGAAGTAGTGAAGAGTCTTAAACAGTTTTTAGGCGACACAATTCCGATTATTGGCGTAGGCGGCATTCTTTCCGGCTTGGACGCTCAGGAGAAAGTCGCTGCTGGGGCAAGCCTTGTCCAGCTGTATAGCGGTCTAATTTATCGTGGCCCAAAATTGATCGCTGAGTGTGCGAGTGCGCTAAAGGCTAGCTAACTAGACCTCAGCAGCACCTTTTGGCATTGAAGCTGTATTTCATATTGTGCAATTTCGGCAAAAATCGCTACAATTGACCTCATGAGCACAAGTAAACCTGAAAAAGTGGCAAAAGTACCTGGTGAGGCTGGCAAAACCGCCATCCAGGTGGTTGAGCGCATGATGAACTTACTTGACGCATTGGCCACTCACGAAGAGTCTGCCAGCCTTAAAAATCTTGCTGAAGAGACAGATTTACACCCCTCTACAGCCCACCGCATTCTCAATGATTTAGTTGCCTGCCGCTTAGTTGAACGTGGCGATGGTGGCACCTATAGACTAGGCCTCAAGCTCCTTGAGCTTGGAAATTTAGTCAAGGCTCGCCTATCAGTGCGCGAGGCTGCCCAAGCACCAATGCGCGCTCTACATAAGTTAACAGGTGAAACAATCAACTTATCCGTTAGGCAAGGTGACGAGATTGTCTACATTGATCGGGCTTATAGCGAGCGCTCTGGTATGCAAGTGGTTCGTGCTATTGGTGGACGTGCACCCCTACACCTCACATCAGTGGGTAAGCTTTTTTTAGCAAGTGATGATCCCAGTCAGGTCCGTGCTTATGTCACACGTACTGGTTTGGCTGGACACACTAGAAATAGTATTACGGATCTAGGGAAACTAGATTCAGAACTCAGTCAGGTACGCAAATTAGGTCACGCGCGTGACAATGAAGAATTAGAACTAGGGGTAAGTTGTGTTGCTGCAGAGATTTTTGATGACAGCGGAAAGCTAGTTGCAGGACTTTCACTAAGCTCTCCAACCGACCGCATTCAAGCGGATTGGTTGAAGCTCTTACAAGATACCGCCATACAGATTTCCAAGGGAATGGGCTACAAACCCAAAGCTAGCGAAAATAATTCCTAGCGGCTGAAGCCGCAATTACATTAAGCGACGAATTGCATGAGGCTCGCCTGAGGGCATGCGCTCATACCAATCTCGCACCCTAACCGCATCAGCGAAACGCGATTGCGTGCCTACCGAGTCAAGAAAAACCAACAACAAAGGCGTGTTGTTTACTCTAGCCTGCATAACCAAACACTTACCAGCCGCATTGATAAAGCCTGTTTTTTGTAGGCCGATATTCATATCACCGGCGCGGACTAAGCGATTGGTATTGAGAAATTTCTGAGGGCGTTTTGCAATCACCATCGTTAAATCTGGCCAAGTCGAAAATTCACGAATCATTTTGTACTGATAAGCAGCACTTAGCATGCGAGCAAGATCTTCAGCTGAAGCCACATTTTCACTCTTTAAACCAGTGGGGTCAGCGAAGTGAGAATGCGTCATACCAATCTCTTTTGCCTTGCGATTCATGGCATCGATAAAGGCTGGAATGCCGCCAGGATAATTTCGTCCAAGGGTATACGCCGCACGATTCTCTGAGGACATTAAGGCCAATAACAAAGCCTCTTCTCTCGTTAAGACCGTTCCACCTGCAAGGCGAGAGGTCCTATAAATATTGACGTCTTCAGGATTAATAACAATCGTTTCATCAAGAGGTAATTTAGAGTCAAGCACCACCATCGCCGTCATGAGCTTGGTGATGGATGCAATCGGCAAACTGACTGAAGAGTTTTTCTCAAAATATACTTCTTTGGTATCTTGATTCACAACCATGGCTACGCTAGATTTCAAACTAAGGTCGTCATGCTGGCCGCGCAATCCCAACGCAGTAGCGAATGAAGGTCTTGCTGCTACAACAGGCTCGCTTGTGCGGGTGACTGTGGTTCGCACTGCTTTAGATTTCTTGGGAGATTTAGCCGCCTTCTTTACCTCTACCTTGGCAGCAGTCTTAGTCGAAGATTTAGATGACTTCGTAGTTTTGGGGTCTTTATTGCTTGAACTTGCTTGAGCAGAAGTGGCTACGCCAACTGACATGAGGCCAACTAGCACAATAAGCCAAAATCGATTCAAATGCATCCCCAAATACCTTCCAAAACTGTAAACATACCGAATGATAAATAACTTTTGATCTTATGCGCCAATTATTGTCCGCACAAGCAAGCTAGCGATAGTGATGCCTTATTCAGCAATCGTAGCAACAACCCTTGTCTGACCCCGATTGACCAGTATCACACCAGTCATTGTTAGTAATAAGCCCCCTGCCATCATCAAGGTAAAAGGCTCATCAAATAAAAACCACGCCATCACTGCAGTAGTTGGCGGGGTTAGGTACAAAAGGCTCGTTACTTTAGTTGCAGCCCCTTTACGAATCATCATAAAGAGCAAGCTGATTGATCCAATCGAGAGTGGAAAAATTGCCCAGAGTAAGGCGCCGATAACAGAGGCATTCCACACCATGACTCCAGACTCAAAGTAATACATGCAAATAAAACAAAGGACAGCGGAGACACCGAACTGAATTGATGATCCTGCACGAAGATCGAACACTGGGCAGAATTTCTTCTGATAGAGCGTTCCAAATGTAATGGAGAGTAATGCTGCAAAAGCCAGTACATAGCTAAATAGCGGAATGTGTGCGAAGCCGATTTTCTCTGCCACCACCAATGCCACACCAGCAAAACCAAAGCCCAAGCCAATCCATTGGCGACCAGTTACCTTTTCAGAAACCCATGCTGCAAACCAGGCGGTCAAAATTGGCTGCAGGCCTACAATAATCGCGACCAAGCCAGCAGTCATTCCCAGTCGAACAGCAAACCAAACTCCCAGTAAGTAACCAAACTGGAGCAATATCCCCGCTACAGCAATATGCTTCATTTGAGCCCAGCTTGGCCAGCTGATCTTCCAGATGAGACTCAGACATGCCATGGCCATCAAGACCCCCGCAAAACGCCAAAACAAGAATGTGGCAGGCTCGACATAAGGCATGGCTAGACGTGCAATGACAAAGCCCGTACTCCAGATCAATACAAATAGCGGTGCAATTAGGCTGTCTAGCTTCAATCTCATGGATAACTTATTGAAAATATGGAGTTTTTTGTTACTTCTTGATTTTAGGCCTTTTTTATTCCGCTCCACCCCATTGGGAAGATGAACAGTATTTATGTTGCACCGCACCATAAATACTGTAAAATCGATCCTAAATAAATTGACATCGACAAGATAAAGCTCATAGTGAGCAATGACATCGGGTCCATCAGAAAGGGATTGAAATGAACTTAACGCCAGAACAAATTGCAGCAGCGCAAAAGGCCAATTTAGAAACTCTGAGTGGACTAACCAATCAGGCGCTGCAAAGTATTGAGAAGTTAGTAGAACTCAACATGCATATCGCTAAGCAAAGCCTGGGTGAAAGCATGAGCAGCGCAAAAAAAGCCTTAGAAGTAAAAGACATTCAGCAACTACTCGCCCATCAAGCTGAAGCTGTTCAGCCAATGGCAGAAAAAATCATGGCTTACAGCCGTCATCTCTATGAGTTGGCCCATGAAACTCAAGCTAGCTTCACCAAATCCGCTGAAAAAGAATTTCAGGCGGGACAAAAGAAGATTAATTCCTTAGTAGAGGATTGGACAAAGAATGCTCCAGCTGGATCAGATGCTGCAGTGAATGCAATGAAACAGGCAATTGCTTCTGCAACCAACGTGTTTGAAACTAGCCAAAAGGCGGTCAAACATGCTGTTGAAGTGGCTCAATCTAATTTGAACAACGCTACTAGCTCAGTTGAGAAAACAATCAAATCAAGCAGTAAGCCTGCAAGTAAAACTGGCAAGAAAAAGTAAACTCTTTTCGACAGTCTATTATTTTTTTGTAACAGTAGAAATAAAAAGCCCCGATCTCTCGGGGCTTTTTCTTATCAAGCAATTTCACAGGCTACTTTTTAGTGCGCCTTCTTTTTGACCGGCGGTAAATCAGTACAGTGACCATGGGCAGCCTCAGCAGCTAAGCCAACTGACTCACCCAAGGTTGGATGTGGATGAATTGTTTTACCAATATCTACGGCATCAGCACCCATCTCAATCGCAAGACACACTTCACCAATTAAATCGCCAGCATGAGTGCCTACAATACCGCCGCCAATAATGCGCTTTGTTGTGGCATCGAAAATAAGTTTAGTGAAGCCTTCGTCACGACCGTTAGCAATCGCCCTGCCGCTGGCAGCCCAAGGAAATAATCCCTTTTCATAGGCGATTCCTTTGGCCTTGCACTGCTCTTCCGTTAAGCCAGCCCATGCCACCTCTGGATCGGTGTATGCGACAGATGGAATCTGCTTAGCATCAAAGTAAGATTTTTCACCAGCGGCAACTTCAGCTGCAACGTGACCTTCATGCACTGCCTTATGAGCAAGCATAGGTTGACCAACGATATCGCCAATAGCAAAGATGTTATTCACATTGGTGCGCATTTGATTGTCGACCGGGATAAAGCCACGCTCATCGACGATCACCCCTGCAGCAGATGCATCAATCTTCTTGCCGTTGGGTGTGCGCCCTACTGCAACCAATACCAAGTCATAAGTCTGCGGCTCTGATGGCGCATTTTCACCTTCAAAGCTAACCTGGATGCCATCGGCTCTTACTTCAGCTTTAGATGCGCGAGTCTTAAGCATGATCTTTTCAAAACGACCAGCATTAAATTTCTCCCAAACCTTTTCTAAATCACGATCTGCCCCGGCCATGAGGCCATCCATCATTTCAGCAATATCAATACGAGAGCCTAAGGTGCTGTAAACGGTAGCCATCTCAAGACCAATAATGCCGCCGCCAATCACTAACATGCGCTTTGGAATGCTCTTGAGTAATAAAGCCCCGGTACTGTCCACAATACGTGGATCTTCTGGCAAGAATGGTAATTTGACCGGTTGACTTCCGGCTGCAATGATTGCCTTCTGAAAACGCACTACTTCCTTCTGACCGGCTAGATCTTGGCCATCACCTTTGGTGATCTCAACTTCAACATGATTCGCATCTAAGAAACGACCCAGTCCACGTACCACGGTCACTTTACGTGCCTTGGCCATGCCAGCCAATCCACCTGTCAACTTGGCAATAACAGAATCTTTGTAACCACGTAGTTGATCAATTTCAATTTTTGGAGCGCCATAACTAATGCCATGTTTAGACATTGTCTTCACCTCATCCATCACTGAAGTTGTATGAAGCAAAGCCTTTGATGGAATGCAACCGACATTTAAACAAACTCCGCCTAATGTCGAATAACGCTCTACCAAAATAGTATTCATACCGAGATCAGCACTTCGGAATGCGGCACTATAGCCTCCAGGACCAGCGCCTAATACGAGCACTTCGCAATCGTGATCAACTTTGCCGCTGTATTGGCCGGCAATCGGCGCATTCATTACCGGCGGCGCCACTGGGGCTGGCGCTGGAGATGGTATTGCCGTAGGTGCTGATGCTTGAGATGCAGCAGCTGCCCCTGTTTCAATTTCAGCAACTACACTACCCTTGCCGACTTTATCTCCGGCTTTAACGGAAATACTCAGGATAGTTCCAGCAGCATCAGCTGGAACCTCCATGGTTGCTTTGTCAGATTCCAGAACGAGTAAGGGCTGCTCTTTTTCAATAACATCGCCTACCTTGATGAGTACCTCAATCACTGGCACATCTGAATAGTCGCCAATATCTGGTACGAGAATAATTTGCTTAGCCATATCTTCTCCTTATAGCGCTGCGCGACGGAAGTCGGACATCAGCTGAGCGATATAGACATTGAAACGAGTTGCCAAAGCACCATCAATGACACGATGGTCGGCACTTAAAGACAATGGGCAAATTAAGCGTGGGACAAATTGCTTTCCATCCCAAACAGGCTTCATCGCAGCCTTGCTTACACCCAAGATTGCCACCTCCGGCGCATTCACAATGGGTGAGAAATAGGTACCGCCAATACCACCTAAAGAGGAGATCGTAAAACTAGCGCCCTGCATTTGCTCAGGCTTTAACTTGCCATCACGCGCTAATGCAGCTAACTCTGAAGTTTCGCGAGCAAGCTCAAAGATACCTTTTTTATCTGCATCACGAATCACCGGAACTACCAAGCCATTTGGTGTATCAGCAGCAAAAGCAATATTGAAGTATTTCTTCAATACCAAGTCGTCGCCATCAATAGAGCTATTGAATTCAGGGAATTTCTTAAGCGCAGCAACAGCAGCCTTCATTAAAAAAGCCAACATCGTAATTTTGAGGCCCTGCTTTTCATTTTCTTTATTTGTGAGAACTCTAAATGCCTCAAGATCAGTAATGTCTGCATCTTCGTGATATGTCACAGCAGGAATCATCACCCAGTTACGACCTAGGTTGGCAGCAGTCAACTTCTTAATACGATTTAATGGTTGACGTTCCGTCTCACCAAATTTAGAGAAATCTACTTTTGGCCAAGGAATTAAGTTCAGGCCGCCTAAGCTGCCGCCAGAAGCATTCGATCCACTACCAGCTCCACCACTCATAGCGGCCTTTACAAAGGCCTGCACATCTTCCTGAGTAATTCTGCCTTTGGGACCAGAGCCTTTAACTTGATGAACTGCAACACCAAGCTCACGTGCAAATTTACGCACGGAGGGACTCGCATGACTTGCTGTTGGATCAATCTCTACCGGAGTATTGCTGATAGGTGGCGGTGCTGGGGCACGCACAATTGGCGGCTCTACTTTTGGAGCTGGGGCTGCAGCGGGGTCAGTTTTAACTGCTGCTGGGGCAGCGGTAGTTTGCGCAGCAGATGGAACAGCCGCCTCACCACTCTCCTCAAGAACCAAAACAATCGCACCCTCAGAGATAGAGTCACCTACTTTAACCTTGACCTCTTTCACCACACCTGAGTGTGATGAAGGAACATCCATCGTTGCCTTGTCTGATTCCAGGACAACAATGGATTGTTCTTTTTCAACGCGATCACCGGCTTTTACCAAAACCTCGATGACAGGTACATCTTTGTAATCCCCAATATCCGGGACTTTAATATCAATTAGTTGGCTCATAGTCTGTCTCTTATCAAACCGTCATTGGGTTTGGTTTAGTGATATCGATTTCATATTTCTTAATCGCTTCTGCTAACTTCTGACGATCAAGCTGGCCAGCATCTACCAGAGAACGCAAAGCTGTCAGCACGACCCAGCGACGATCTACCTCAAAGAAATCACGTAATTTTTCGCGAGTATCAGAACGACCAAAACCATCGGTACCCAATACTTCAAAACGACGACCCATATGCTGGATTGCTGGACGAATTTGCTCGGCAAACAAACGTACATAGTCAGTAGCAGCAATCACCGGTCCTGATGTATCTTTAAGACACTTTTCGACATGAGACAGGGTTGGCGCCGCAGTTGGGTTAAGCAAGTTATTACGATGAACCGCATTCCAATCTCGACCTAACTCAGTAAAGCTTGGGCAACCCCACAGATCAGAAGCAATACCCCAATCTTTATGCAAGATTTCAGCTGCTTCAATCACTTCACGGAAAATCGTGCCTGAACCTAAGAGCTGTACGCGTAATTTCGCATTGGCATCGCCAACCGACTTCAACTTATACATACCCTTGATGATGTCTTGTTCCGCACCCTTTGGCATTGCTGGATGAGCGTAGTTCTCATTCATCAAAGTGATGTAGTAATAGACATCTTCCTGTTCAGCTAGCATGCGACGCATACCATCCTGAATCACTACGGCCACTTCAAATGAGAATGAAGGGTCATAGCTGATGCAATTTGGAATAGCCGCACTCCACACTTGACTATGGCCATCTTCGTGCTGCAGACCTTCACCGTTCAGAGTAGTTCTACCGGCAGTGCCACCCAATAAGAAACCGCGGCTACGCATATCGCCGGCTGCCCAACAGAGGTCACCAATACGTTGGAAGCCAAACATGGAATAGAAGATGTAGAAAGGCAACATCGGTACGCCATGAGTAGAGTAAGAAGTTGCAGCAGCGATCCAATCGCACATACCGCCCGCTTCATTAATACCTTCCTGCAAAATCTGACCAGTCTTATCCTCTTTATAGAACATCAGTTGATCATGATCTTCTGGGGTGTAGAGCTGACCCAATTGATTCCAAATGCCGAGCTGGCGGAACATGCCTTCCATACCAAATGTACGGGACTCATCAGGAACAATCGGAACTACCCTCTTACCCAAAACTTTGTCGCGCACAATCGTATTGAGCATACGAACAAAAGCCATGGTGGTAGAGATTTCACGACCCTCTGAAGTTGCTTCCAATAATGGTGCAAATACATCCAGCGCAGGAACAGGCAAACTCTCAGCCTTCATTCGGCGCTGCGGTAAGTAACCACCCAGCTCTTGGCGACGGGCTTTCATGTAATCCAGCTCTGGGCTTCCATCGGCAAATTTCACCAAAGGCATTTCATCCAGTTGCTCATCTTTTACTGGGATCTCGAAACGATCGCGGAAGCGACGCACGTCATCGGCATTCATTTTCTTGGCTTGGTGGGCAATGTTCATCGCCTCGCCTGAACCACCCATACCGTAACCCTTAATAGTGTGGGCCAAAATAACAGTTGGTTGATTCTTGTGATTTACCGCCGAATGAAACGCTGCAAACACTTTATGGGGATCATGACCGCCACGATTGAGCTGCCAAATTTCTTCATCACTCCAATCGCTTACCAGCGACTTTAATTCAGGGGTATTGAATACGATCTCGCGAACGTAAGCGCCATTCTTAGCTTTCATGGTTTGGTACTCGCCATCCACGATTTCGCCTAGACGCTGCATCAAGATGCCTTTTTTATCGCGAGCAAACAAAGCATCCCAATGACCACCCCAAACAACTTTAATAACATTCCAACCAGCACCGCGGAACTCACTCTCGAGCTCCTGAATGATCTTGCCATTACCGCGCACAGGACCATCAAGGCGCTGCAAGTTACAGTTCACTACAAAAATCAGGTTGTCTAATTTTTCACGGCCGGCCATGCCAATAGCGCCAAGTGATTCTGGCTCATCAGTTTCACCGTCGCCGAGGAAGGCCCAGACTTTACGTCCTTCAGCCTTAATGAATCCGCGATCTTGCATGTAGCGCATGAATCGAGCTTGATAAATAGCCATGATTGGGCCAAGGCCCATAGATACCGTTGGGAATTGCCAGAAATCTGGCATCAACCATGGATGCGGGTAGCTGGAGATTCCTTTGCCGCCAACTTCTTGACGGAAATTATTCAACTGATCCTCGGACAGGCGACCAAGCATATAAGCACGGGCGTAGACACCTGGAGCTGAGTGACCCTGAACAAAGATCAGATCACCACCATGCTCTGGGGATGGCGCACGCCAAAAATGGTTGAAGCCTACATCATATAAAGTAGCTGCAGATTGAAACGAAGATATGTGGCCACCAACGTTGGTATCTTTATTAGCCCGCAAGACCATAGCCATAGCATTCCAACGGGTATATGAACGAATTCGATGTTCAACGTTTTGATCGCCAGGTAGACGCGCTTGCTGCTCTACTGGAATCGTATTGATATAGGGAGTTTCAGCATGGAATGGTTGATTGACTCCATTGACTCGCGCGTGTGAAATTTGTTGGTCAATAAGATAAGCGGCACGCTCAGGACCCTCATTCCGAATGACGCCGTCTAGCGCCTGCAACCACTCTTGGGTTTCACCCGGATCCGCATCCTGCTTACCTGCGCTACCCAAAATTTGATCTGGAACTGCTGCCATAAACTGCCTCCATTAGTCACATCGGTCTTATTTATTCACTCTATAGGCAATATTCTAGGAAGGTCTATGGGTGTAAACAAGCAATTTTCCACATAATGATAGTATTTCTCACTATGTGGTATTTTGTTGCATCGCAATCGAAAGCGAGCAACCAGTCAAAACACCTAGATAAACCCTTCTATCAGGCAAAATAGCCTGATTACATGAAAAAAACCGCGCATTACATCCGACAACTTAAGCCTGTGCAGTGGCTCCGTCGAATACGGGGATTTAAGCTTGTCTACACACCATTAATAGCAATCGTGCTGTTTACTGTAGTGATGGGCGTCATCATGGGCACCCTGCAGCTGCAGGAAAAGAGTCAACAAGAAGCTGCTCTATTTAGAGAGCTCTCATTCGCAAAACAACGCATCCAATTGCGTTTTGCAAATAACACCGATGTACTGCAATCCATTGGGCGAGACTATCTCGGTGCAGGAGACTCTGCGAAGTTAAAAGAGAATGTCATTATTCAGGCTGAAAATCTTCTGCAAAGCAATCATGAAATTGCACAAATCGTATGGATCAATGAAACATACCAGCGGCAATGGAAAATTCCGCCGGATAACCTAAAGACGGATTGGTTTAATAAAGTTAATAATGCAGGCGCAATCAATCAAGCGCTGAGAAAAACATTAGAGCTCAGCGCTGCAACCAATAGACCAGCCTTTAGCCAATTCATTTCACTTGAAGTACCGAATGATGAGGTGATCTCAAAAGAGATTCGCAATGTGTTTTGGCAGGCCGTACCTCAAATTTCTGGCACTGAAATTAAAGGCATGGTCGCTGTACTCTATACAACCCAGGGCTTACTGGAAATGATCCCAGGTGAACTCAAAGGTCAGTATCGATTCACATTAATCACTGATGACGATAAGGTATTGGCAATTTCTTCAGACAAAAATACGCCAAAGCGCGCATTTAGCAATCAAACCAGTCTTGATATTGGAGTGCTCAGTCCGAATCTAAGTCTGCGTATCGACACCTATCCTCCGCCCACCAACTTAACCTTCCGAATGCTCATTGGCGTTGTTCTAGGTTTGAGTGCATTCGTTATTTGGAGTCTATGGTCGGTACTGAAGCAGATGCAAGTTCGGCAAGAAGCCGAAGCGAATCTTCGAGCAGAGACCAATTTTCGTAGCGCAATGGAAAACTCGACTCCGGTCGGCATACGTGCGCACGATATGAATAAAACGATTACCTACGTTAACCCTGCCTTCTGCGAAATGACAGGCTGGTCAGCCCAAGAGCTCATTGGGCTCAGCCCCCCATTTGCCTTTTGGCCTGAGGATCAAAAGGGCGAGCTCACAGAGAAAATGAATCAGGCTCTCAAGCTCGCACTGAACCAAGATAAAAAGATTGGGGTTGAGGGTTCCATCCTGCACCGCAATGGATCCATTATTCAGACTCGAACTTTTATTTCACCCCTGATCAATGAAAAGGGTAAGCAAACAGGTTGGGTAACCTCCTTAATTGATATCTCTGAACCAAAAAAGATTCGCGAGGAGCTAGCCGCTTCACAAGAACGCTTCGTTACTGTTCTAGAAGGTTTGGATGCTGCAGTTTCAGTAGTCTCCAACGAAACAAGCGAATTACTGTTTGCCAATCGCTTTTATCGAGAGCGCTTTGGCAGTTCTGCTAAAGGCCATTTTGATTTAGCTGGTAGTGATAGCAAACAAAACACGATCCAAGCTCTTGCTGAGGGAGCTCCACCCTCCTCCCTTTACCAGGAAACAGAGTCTGAAGAAATTCAACTGCTTGATGAGTCTACCGGGACCACAAAATGGTACGAAGTCCGCAGACGTTTTGTGCCTTGGGTAGATGGTCATTTAGCGCAACTACTCATTGCCACCGATATTACGATTCGTATTGAAGCGGAAGATTTAGCTCGCCAGCAAGAAGAACGCATGCAATTTTCTAGTCGACTCACTACGATGGGTGAAATGGCATCTTCGTTGGCGCACGAATTAAACCAACCGCTCGCAGCGATTTCCAACTACTGCATGGGTGTTGCAAAACGCCTGCAAACTCACTTAGACCCCGTCATGCAGAAAGATATTCTGCCTGCATTAGAAAAAGCCTCCGAGCAAGCACATAGAGCTGGCACCATTATTCAACGCATTAAAGGTTTTGTTAAGCGCAGTGAGCCTCAAAGAAAATCTTGCGACATCACTGAAATTATTAATGATGCGGTTGGTTTAGTGGAAATCGAAGCACATCGACACCGGTTAAGCATCTCTACTGAAATTGCAGACAACCTACCAACAGTCGATGTTGATCCGGTCTTGATTCTGCAGGTCCTGGTCAACCTCCTCAAGAATTCCCTGGATAGTATGAGAGAGGTTTACCCCCTTTCTTCACGCTGGTCTGCCCCTCCAGTGCGCATTTCAGCCGATCTAGATACAAGCATCTTTCCCGCAATGCTACGCATCCAAGTGACAGATACGGGTGCCGGAATCGCAGAAACTGTCATTGAGCGCATGTTTGAGCCCTTTTTTAGCACCAAAAACGATGGTATGGGCATGGGGCTGAATATTTGCCGATCTGTGATCGAATCCCATCAGGGCCGCCTTTGGGCTAAAAATCAGATGGACGCAGAACATACCAAGCTATCGGGCTGCACCTTTACAATACTATTACCCCTAGAGCCTACAAGCTCAATGGCCAATGGTTAATTTATGCATTTTTTAGATTTATCTGCGAGAGCTAATATGAACATCAGTGCCGCCACCAAACCCAATCAAGCCGAAGTAGTTTATGTTGTAGACGACGACGAAGCAGTTCGCGACTCACTCACTTGGCTACTAGAAAGTAATGGCTATGTTGTTCGCTGTCACGCCAGCGCTGAGCGATTCTTGCAGTCACTTCAAAGCACCGATAAATCAACCATCTCCTGCGCCATCTTAGATGTCCGAATGTCAGGGATGTCTGGTCTTGAATTACAAGAGCGCTTGATTAGTGAAAACCTGCCAATGCCAGTTGCCTTTATTACTGGTCACGGCGATGTCTCGATGGCAGTGTCAACCATGAAACGCGGAGCAGTCGATTTCATTGAAAAGCCTTTTAAAGAAAATGATCTCTGCGGTTTAGTCGATCGCATGCTTGCAAAAGCGCGCATTGATTATTCTCAAGCAAGTCAACGCAAAATTACCCAAAGCCTTCTGAGCAAACTTACTGGTCGCGAGCGCCAAGTTCTTGAGCGCATTGTGGCAGGACGACTGAACAAACAGATTGCAGATGACCTTAGCATCTCCATCAAAACGGTAGAAGCGCACCGCGCCAATATTATGGAGAAGCTCAATGTAAATACTGTTGCTGATTTACTCCGTCTAGCACTCTCAGATCAACAACCCAATTAATTTCTTATGCCTGCACAGTTACTCGACGGCGTTGCCCTATCCAAAAAACTACGTACTGAAATTGCTGCACGCGGTGCAATCGTTACCGCCAAAGGTGTTAGACCCGGTTTAGCGGTAATTGTTGTTGGTGAAAATCCCGCGAGCCAGGTTTATGTCAGAAATAAGGTAAAAGCCTGCGAAGATGTTGGCTTCCACTCTGTACTCGAACGCTACTCAGCAGAGTTAGGTGAAGAGGAATTGCTTGCGCGCATTGCCACCCTAAACGCCGACCCTGCCATTCATGGAATCTTGGTGCAACTCCCCTTGCCTGAGCACATTGCGGCTGAACGTGTATTAGAAGCAATCGCCCCAGAAAAGGATGTTGATGGCTTTCACGTAGCCAATGCTGGCGCTCTCATGGTTGGTCAGCCAGAATTCAAGCCATGCACGCCCTATGGCTGCATGAAGATCCTAGAGAGTATTGAGTACCCCATCCGAGGCGCACGCGCAGTTATCGTAGGCGCATCCAATATTGTTGGTAAGCCAATGGCAATGCTATTACTGCAAGCAGGCGCCACAGTTACTATTTGCAACAGCAAGACTCGCGACTTAGCGCACCATACCAAAGATGCAGATATTTTGGTGGTTGCTACCGGCAAACCCAAAATGATTACTGGCGACATGGTGAAGAATGGCGCTGTTGTGATCGATGTAGGCATTAATCGTATGCCTGATGGCAAGCTTTGCGGTGATGTCGATTTTGATGCCGCTCAATATGTTGCCGGCTGGATAACTCCCGTTCCCGGTGGCGTAGGCCCTATGACCATCACTATGCTCCTCATGAACACACTTGAGGCGGCAGAAAAAGCAGCAAAGCCGTCTAACTAGCCCTTTACAACTTGGCGGCTATTGATATCTCAATAGCAAAAGTTGGCGTCGTCCAGTAAGCTATAGGGATGACTACATCAACACCTTTAAAGCCATCTGCTGAGCTGCAAAACAATCCATTAATTTCATTCGGAAGAGGCATTTGCTCCTATTCCGCAGTGAAGCCTGCAGACATTGCGCCTGCAATTGATTTTCTGCTAGCACGCGCGGAGAAATCCGTGACTCGTGCAGTCGATCCAAGAACTCCAGCAAGTTGGAATGAACTGCTTGAACCACTCGAGGACGCAACAGAATCTCTCAGTAGATCTTGGGGGGTTATCTCTCACCTGAATAGCGTTGCAGATACTCCTGAGCTGAGAGCAGCTTATGGCGAAATGATGCCTAAGGTAACTGCATTCTTCTCAAGCTTGGGGCAAAATCTAGCACTGTTTGATAAGTTCAAAGAACTTAAAGAAAGTCCTGGGTATGAAGCACTTTCCGCTGCACAGAAAAAAGTGATTGAAAACTCTTTAAGGGATTTTCGTCTTGGTGGCGCAGAGCTGAGTGATGGCGACAAACCTAGATTTGCTCAAATTCAGGATGAACAAGCTTTGTTAGGCAAAGCCTTCTCTGATCATGTTTTAGATGCAACCGATAGCTTTGTTCATGTCATTACCGATAAGGCAGAGTTAGTTGGCCTACCAGATGATGCCGTTGCTGCAGCCGCAGATACTGCTCAGCAGAAAGGTCTTGAGGGTTGGGCCTTTACCTTACACTTCCCCTCTTACTACCCAGTGATGCAGTATTCCGAGAATCGACCACTGCGCCGGCTGATGTATGAAGCTTACGTTACACGAGCTTCTGAATTAGCGCCCCAGTTTTCTAAAGGTAAATTAGATTGGGATAACACCGAAAATATGCTTGCGCAACTCAAACTGCGTGATGAAGAAGCGCAAATGCTCGGTTTTAAAAACTATGCAGCTCTAAGCTTAGCTCCCAAAATGGCTAGCAAAGTTGAGGAGGTTGACTTCTTCTTAACTAATTTTGCTCAAAAGGCGAAACCTTTTGCCCTGAAAGATTGGCGGGAACTTTCTGAGTTTGCCAAAACTGAATTAGCCATTAATGATGGATTGGAGCCATGGGATATTGCCTTTGCTTCTGAAAGACTAAAGCAAGAGCGCTACTCATTCTCCGAGAATGAACTCAAGCAATACTTCCCACTACCTCAAGTACTGGGCGGCCTCTTTCAGGTTATCCAAACTCTATTTGGCGTGAAGATTGAGCAAGCTGATTTGCCAACATGGCATACAGACGTTCAATCTTTTTCGGTTAAAAATACCAATAACCAGATTGTGGCCTACTTCTACCTCGACCCATATGCTCGCCCTGGTAAACGCGGAGGCGCTTGGATGGATGATGCGCGTGGCCGACGAGAATTGCCCAATGGAGAGATTCAGATTCCGGTGGCGTATTTAGTGTGCAATTTTGCTCCACCAGTAAAAGTTGATGGCGTATTACGGCAGCCAACCATTACGCATGATGATGTCATTACCCTCTTCCACGAGAGTGGTCATGGCTTACATCATCTCTTAACGCAAGTAAGCGCTTTAGGCGTATCTGGCATCAATGGCGTGGAATGGGATGCCGTCGAATTGCCAAGCCAGTTTATGGAAAACTTCTGCTGGGAATGGGAGGTTTTAGAAAAGATGACCGCCCACGCTGAAACTGGCAAGCCTCTCCCGAAGGAGTTATTTAACAAAATGCTCGCTGCAAAGAATTTCCAAAATGGCTACATGACACTACGTCAGGTTGTGATGTCATTAACCGATTGGCGTCTGCACGCTAATTTTGATGCGGCTAAAGCAAAAGGACAGGCTGTACTGGATCTGTCCAGAAGTATTGCAGATCAATTCAATGTCATTCCTCAACCAGCCATCTCCCGATGGATCAATACCTTTAGTCATATCTTTGCAGGAGGTTACGCAGCAGGTTACTACAGCTATAAATGGGCTGAAGTACTTTCTGCCGATGTTTACTCCGCATTTGAAGAAGCGGCAAAGCTGACGGGAAGTGTGCTGGATGAAAAAACTGGGGCTCGTTATCGCGAAGAAATCTTAGAGGTGGGCGGCAGTCGTCCGGCAGCCGAGTCCTTTAAGGCCTTTAGAGGTAGAGAGCCAAGTATTGACGCCCTACTTCGCCACGGCGGCCTAGTCACTCAATAAAGCAGAGGCCTAGACTGTAATTTCAGCAATGACGGGGGCGTGATCAGATGGCTGCTCCCAGGTGCGAGGCTCTTTATCGATGATGCTTTCTGTGCATTTATCCTTAAGGGCTTCGCTTAATAGAATGTGATCTATGCGCATTCCAGCATTTCGTCTAAAGCCCATCATGCGGTAATCCCACCAACTAAATGATTTAGGTGCGTGTTCAAACATTCTGAATGAGTCCGTGAGGCCCAAGTTCAATAGTCGCTGAAATGCCTCTCTTTCGGCTGGAGACACGAGGTTCTGACCAATCCATTTAGAGGGATCATGGACATCATCATCTGTAGGTGCAATATTGAAATCGCCTAAGAGTGCCAAGCGACTATTCTGGGTTAGCTCTTCGCTTAGCCAATTTTCTAAAGCATTAAGCCAGGCTAATTTGTAAACAAACTTATCGCTATCAGGCGATTGCCCATTGGGGAAATAGGCCGATACCAGGCGAATGGGTTGCATTCCTTTGAAACAAACTGTAGCAGCCAAAATACGCTGTTGCTCATCCACATTCCCGGGAATATTTCTAATAGGCTTTAGAAAGGTAGTTTCATAATCCGTAGCGATCGATGCCAAGGCAGCTTTACGAACGATGATGGCAACACCGTTATACGTTTTTTGACCAGCAGCAATACTGAGGTATCCCGCCTCTTCAAGCTCTTGATGCGGATACTTATCATCGGTGAGTTTAAGCTCCTGAAGACATAGTGCGTCAATAGGCTTCTTCGCCTTCTCCTGATTCTGCAACCACTTCAATACTTGAGGTAAACGCACTTTCAGTGAATTGACGTTCCAAGCAGCTATTCTGACTGACTCAGCCATCAATACCAAGCTCCTGCAATTTACGCGTGATCGTATTACGACCGATTCCAAGACGCTGAGCTGCTTCAACGCGTCGTCCACGTGTAACTTCTAACGCAGCTTGGAGTACCGCCTTCTCAAACTTAGAGCACAGTACATCGTATACCTCTGAATCTCCATCCTGCAACATTTTTACTGCCAGACGACCTAAGCCACCCTCCCAATCCGCAGAACCAACCCTAGCAGCAACTTGCGCCGAAGGATTCGATTCACCCTGTAATACGACTGGCTGCTCACCCGCTTCCGCCAAAATATCAGCAGGTAAATCACTTACTCCAATAACATTGGAAGGCGTCATTACAGTTAACCAGTGGCAGAGATTTTCTAATTGGCGTACGTTGCCAGGAAATGGCATCACGCTAATATCCTTTAAAACTTCGTCAGATAGTTTTTTTACTTCAACCCCCAAAGACTTTGCGCATGACATCATAAAATGTCTCGCCAGCACCGGAATATCTTCAGCCCGCTCGCGCAATGCTGGCATCCTTAAGCGAATAACATTTAAACGATGCAATAAATCTTCACGGAAAGCCCCAGCTGCAACCCGCGCTTCTAAATTCTGATGGGTTGATGCAATGATTCGTACATTAGCCTTAATGGGGTCCTGCCCACCAACTCGATAGAAGTGCCCATCGGTTAATGCGCGCAATAAACGAGTTTGCAGATCAAAAGGAATATCGCCAATCTCATCTAAGAATAAAGTGCCACCATCAGCCTGCTCAAAACGGCCGCGACGCAGAGTCAAGGCTCCAGGGAAAGCACCACGCTCATGACCGAATAACTCAGACTCCAATAAATCCTTCGGAACTGCAGCAGTGCTAAAGGCAATAAATGGGCCTTTAGCACGGGGGCTATGCTTGTGCAGGGCTTGCGCAACCAGCTCTTTACCGGTTCCTGATTCACCAGTAATCAAGACCGTTGAATGAGACTGAGCTAATCTTCCAATTGCTCTAAAAACTTCCTGCATTGCTGGCGCCTGGCCAATAATCTCGGTGGAATCCTGTCTCCAACCATTCATCTCTTTATTGCCAGATTGATTACGCTCGCTCTGTTCGATTGCACGACGAATCAACTCAACAGCCTTATCGATATCGAATGGTTTGGTGAGGTACTCAAATGCACCACCTTGAAAAGACGAAACCGCCGAATCTAAATCAGAGTATGCAGTCATGATGATGACCGGCAACATGGGGTGACTTTCTTTGACGCTTTGCAGAAGATCCAAACCATTACCGCGTGGCATACGAATATCAGAGATTAATACTTGAGGGGATTCTTTCTCCAGTGCATCGAGCACATCGTTCGGATTAGAGAAGCTCTTATGCGGGATATTCTCGCGAGTCAGGGCTTTTTCTAGCACCCAACGAATAGATTGATCATCGTCCACGATCCAAACGGGTTTCATAATGCTTTCTCCTGCCTACGATAAGGAATTTGAATATGAAAGTCAGTCCGTCCGGGACGACTGTCACAGGCAATAAAGCCTTGATGTTGCTGTACAAATGTTTGCGCCAAAGTAAGGCCAAGGCCACTACCACCATCTCTGCCAGAAACTAATGGAAAGAAAATGCGCTCACGGATGTCTTCCGGAATGCCCGGGCCATTATCAATCACGTGCAGATCCATCGCCATTTTGTAGCGCTGCTTAGAGATGGTGACCGAGCGGGCAACCCTTGTCTTTAATTCAATTTGGGCAATGCCCTGCTGTATTTCTTCTGAAAGCGCTTGAGCAGCGTTATGGGCAATATTCAATACCGCCTGAATCAACTGCTCACGATCACCTAGAACCTCAGGAAGACTGGTGTCGTAATTACGAATAATCCGCAATCCTTTTGGAAACTCAGCCAAAACTAGGCTACGAACGCGCTCTAATGCCTCGTGGACATTAAACGACTCCATGGCGTGTGCCTTGCGGTGTGGAGCCAACAATCGATCAACTAAGTTCTGCAGACGATCTGATTCTTTGATGATGACTTGAGTGTATTCACGCAAGCCTTTGTCTGGAAGTTCAAACTCCAGCAACTGAGCGGCACCTCGAATGCCACCCAAAGGATTCTTAATTTCATGCGCTAAGTTCCGCATTAACTGCTTATTTGCTTCCACTTGCTGAGTGACGCGTTCATCGCGCTCACTTCGTAACTGTTGATCAATTGGAAACCATTCCATCATGATCAGAGTCGGATCTTCAAGGCTAGCCACGACTACGTGGGCAGGAATCGACTCCTGATGAATGCTACCAGGCAAGGAGTGCAAGACCATCTCTTGGCGTTGAGCGGATACATGCCCCGCTTTAACTTCTTCGATCATGCGCTTAATGGAGACGTTGTCTCCAAAGAGGTTGTGCACAGACTGACCCTCAAGCGATTTTCGCGACAGATCTAGCGCAGACTCTGCTGCGGGGTTCACGTAAACCAATTGTTGGTTCTCAGCCTCAAATACCACGATGGCATTTGGCATCTGATCAAGCAATGTCGGAAAAAAAGGAGCAGCCGAAGCTGCCCCTTTGAACGAATTGCGCAACAGACCTGCGCTCAACATTTCTCCTTCGCTTACAGGGAGTAGTACATATCGAATTCGATAGGATGAGTAGTCATACGGAAACGTGTGACATCTTCCATCTTCAAAGCGATATATGCGTCGATCATAGAGTCTGTAAAGACACCACCACGAGTCAAGAACTCACGGTCTTTGTTCAAAGCTTCTAATGCTTCTTCCAAGCTTGCACAAACGGTTGGGATCTTTGCATCTTCTTCTGGTGGCAAGTCATACAAGTTCTTGTCAGCAGCTTCACCTGGATGAATCTTGTTCTGAACACCATCTAAACCTGCCATCATCAATGCTGAGAAGCAGAGGTATGGGTTAGCCAATGGATCAGGGAAGCGAGTCTCAATACGACGACCTTTAGGGCTGGAAACGTGTGGAATACGAATCGAAGCAGAACGGTTACGTGCAGAGTAAGCCAACTTCACTGGAGCCTCAAAGCCTGGAACCAAACGCTTGTATGAGTTTGTACCTGGATTGGTAATCGCATTCAATGCTTTAGCATGCTTAATGATGCCGCCGATGTAGAACAATGCGAACTCTGACAAACCTGCATAGCCGTTACCAGCAAACAAGTTCTCGCCGTTCTTCCAAATAGATTGGTGAACGTGCATACCAGAACCGTTGTCACCAACGATAGGCTTAGGCATAAATGTTGCTGTTTTGCCGTAGGCGTGTGCAACGTTTTGAATTACATACTTTTGCCAGATAGTCCAGTCAGCACGCTCTACTAATGTGCTGAACTTGGTACCCAATTCGTTTTGGCCTTGACCGGCAACTTCATGGTGATGAACTTCGACAGGAATGCCTAAAGATTCAAGAATTAAACACATTTCAGAACGCATGTCTTGGAATGTGTCTACTGGAGCAACTGGGAAGTAGCCGCCTTTTTTGCCTGGACGGTGACCAGTGTTACCACCTTCGATTTCAGCAGCTGAAGACCATGGAGCCTCTTCAGAATCTACCTTAACGAAACAACCTTGCATATCAGCACCCCAACGGACGCCGTCAAAAATAAAGAACTCTGGCTCTGGACCAAAGTAAGCTGTATCACCTAAGCCAGTGCTTTTCAAATATGACTCAGCACGCTTTGCAATCGAACGTGGGTCACGGTCGTAGCCTTTACCATCTGAAGGCTCGATCACATCACATGTGATCACCAATGTTGGCTCTTCATAGAATGGGTCGATATAGCAAGCTGTTGGATCTGGCATCAATAACATGTCAGATGCTTCAATACCTTTCCAACCAGCAATAGATGAACCGTCAAATGCATGACCGCTCTCAAATTTGTCTTCGTCAAAATGGGAAATAGGTACTGTTGTGTGCTGCTCTTTACCCTTTGTGTCTACAAAGCGGAAATCAACGAAAGTACATTCTTTCTCTTTAACTAACTTCATCACATCAGCGACGGTCTTCGTCATGCAAATCTCCTCTATTAACTAAATTCGGAATACAAACTTAAGGTGTACACCCTTGTTCATTCCAGGCATCAAACATGCCCTTGGGATGTATCTAATTTACTGAAGCAAACAAACGGGAACGATCATTATTGCACTAATTAAGTGCTCAAATACGCCTTAAAACCTGAAAAAATAGTGTATTTGCACCAAATTAGTGCTTATTTAGATATTGAAATATCGTGAATCGCGTAACCCAGAGCCTGAGTGCCAGCTCGCAAAGCAATCCAAGCACTTTCCAGCAGGGTTGCATTGCCTTTGATACCCAATTCGATATGGCGCTCAGCGTAAACGCCACCCTTAGATGAGTCACCAACAGAAGGAAGACTGAAAACCTTTACCCCAGGAAAAGAAGCCTCAATACGCTCCATTAAGGGGGTAAGGGTCGACTCGATACCCTTGGGCACGATAAAGCTCTGCTCAGCCCAGTTTTCACGATGAAATAGGTTTTGATAATAGGTATCGAGGCACCAAGCCATCATGGGAGCGGCCATCACCGGAAAGCCAGGAACAAAATAGTGTTCACGAATAGAAAACCCAGGAATCTGGTTATAGGGGTTCGGAATAATGTCACTACCAAGCGGGAACTCCCCCATCTTGAAGCGATGTTGATTCTCTGGGGTGTTGAGATCCGCTTTAATGGGATCACCCTCCGCCATCGACTGAATACGCCCCGCAATCAATTCATGAGCTGTTGGATGCAATTCCGTTTTGGTACCCAATGCCAAAGCTGCACACTGCCTTGTGTGGTCATCTGGAGTGGCACCAATTCCACCGGTACTAAAAACGACATCACCGCTGGCAAAGCTATCTTTTAGGGTGGCTGTAATCTGCTCAGGGTCATCGGCTACATACTTAGCCCAAGATAAGCTCAAGCCTCTTTCATTGAGAAGCTCAATCAATTTACTCATGTGCTTATCTTGACGACGTCCAGACAAAATTTCATCGCCAATCACAATTAAACCAAAGCGACGCGCCTTTACTTCGGGCGCATCAATGCAAACCTGTTTTGATGCATCAACCATGGTACGGGAGCTCCATATCAATTACACGCGCCTCTATGTTCAAAGTTTTATCCAATTCAGTTTGTCGCAAATCCTTGAGCGCCTCAAGAAGAAAATGGGTAAACCACAAGGCAGCAAATACAAAGATTAAAGAATAAATCCAAAGAGCAACAAAACTTACAATCGGAAATAAAACTAAAGCCAATGCAGAAGTCGCCCAAAAGAAAGTGGGAACAGCACCGAGCATTCCGGAAACAATTCCCATGGCAAACAAAGGCCAACGATACCGTTGTAGCAATAGATCTCGCTCTTCAGGACTAGCATGCTGAGCCAACACATCATAAGACATCAAGCGCATAGTAAGCCAACCCCAGATCAAAGGTGGCAGCACCGCCACAAGCGGAGGAATCCACCAGACCGGCAAAGTCAACATGACCAGCGCCAAACAAATTAAAGCGGACCAAAGCGTATAGATGACACTACCGAAAACACTGCCGCCCTTCTTCCTATCGAGACTTTGATAGGCCCGCTGGCGGGATACGCGGCGAACAATCGCGGGCACTGTTGTGAAAGCAATGAACACTAATAAACTGATAGAGATTAAGGGGATCAGGAGCATTACAAAAAAGAGTGGCGCAATCCACGCACGCGCGTTTTCAAAGCCAGCCCAAATCAAACCATCCTGAATCCAGCTCGTAAAGATGGATGTTGTCAGAAAAATACTGAGCATCTCTAACGCTGGAGTCCACGTTAACCAAATTAAGCAACCCCATAGCACCGAGACAATTAAAAATGGTCGAAGACTAAGCCACAACATTTTGGGATGCATGGTGCCAACGATTGCCAAGCCAAAAGACTTGAATAACTGCTGGATGCTATCCATATATCCTTATTGATAATTCCGCAAAAAAAGTCATTTGGACTTGGGCAATAACTCTACAAGAGCGTGCTTCAAGGTTTGCCATTGCTGAACAAATACATTATGAGAAACAGTTAAGCCCCTCACCCCAGTTGGATAAACATCTTTTGGGAAAATAGCTGTATTGAATAACATATCCCACCAGGGAAACAGTACACCAAAATTGCAGCCGCCCAATACCCCTGGCTTACCTTTTGCTTCATGACCATAGCCTACTGCATGATGCATGCGGTGATACATCGGCGAGACTAATACATACTTAAATGGTCCTAGGTTGACTTTGATGTTGGCATGTTGCCAGCTCTGTATTAATTGACTAAAGACGACCAGCAAAATAAATTGGCTAGGCGAAACGCCAAACAATAAGGCGAAGAAAGCAAAAACTACAGCATGCATGATGTCATCAAGAATATGATTGCGATCGTCTGACCAAGCCGTCATTACGGTTTGACTGTGATGCAAAGCATGGAGTTGCCACCACCAATGAATCGTATGTGAAGCGCGGTGATATAAATACTCCACAAAATCCAGCAAGACAAAGTAGATAAAGAAGCTAACCAATGGGATAGCCGTAATTGGGGGCCACCAAGATTCCACATTCATTCTTGCGAAACGAAAGTCATGAAGAACTGAATCAATCTCAAAAAAGAATCCGGAGAGTGCAATAAAGATTAGGCCGTGAAAAATGCCTAGGCGATGAAAAAGTGTGTAAAACACATCGGCTTTGCTTGATTGCGCAAACTGATCTTGAGGTTCTGCAGGAGCTAACCTTTCCCATGTGCGCAGCACAATCACGATGAGTAATATTTGAATGCACCCAAACAGGAACCAATCAATACCGTCAAAGACATCTTCAGCCAAAGCCATTAAATCAAACTGATAGAGAATGGGGCCGGCCACATGGGCAAACAAGAACTCTTGAGTGCTAGCGTAGGCTGCGGAGATGGCGGATGTCAAAGGACTGGAATCCATATCCTCAATTGTGACTTATTTATCTTGTTTTGGCAGAGTTGCAAAACAAAAGCCACGCCCCTTTAAATTAATAATCAACTGCTCTAAAACAGCTGGTGCCCAGGGATCCTTGCGAGACCAAATACCCAAATGAGCCATGGTGATGTCGCCATCCTGAAGTTGGCTGCTTGCTTTATCTAAAAGCATTTGATTGGGATGGGTCCGCGAGCTCAGCTCATCCCCCAGAAATCCCGCAGGACTCCAGCCGATATGCTGATAACCGCATTGAGTCCCCATCCTAATAGAACGGGGTGAAGTTTTTCCACCGGGAGCGCGCCAGATTTTTTGAATATTGACTCCGGTAAGCTCATTAAAACGCTCATCTACGCGCCTGATCTCGCGACAGTAACTTGCTTCGGTATAGAGGCTCAGTACACCCGCCTTACTACCAAACTGTGGCTTGGCATATATTTCCCCGCTGGGACCGTCTTTGACAAAGTACAAATGGTCGTACGTATGGCTACCAAAATGATGGCCCTCTCGGACACGATCTTGCCAATAGGATTTCCAAGAATCGTCCAAAGAGAAATCGCCTCGGCTGGTCTTTTCATTGGCCAGGAAAAAGGTAGCTTTGATTTTTTGACGATTCAAAATATCCGCAACAGTCTGTGCAACCGACATGTTGCCGGTATCAAAAGTTAAGTAAACCGTTTTTTTGCAATGGGAGTCCTGCGCAAAGCCAAGCGATGAAGATATCGCTAAGGCCAGGAATATAGTAAGCCTTGTAAATGAAGCTTTCAGTGCCATTACCTAAATTATTCCCAACCAGCGCGTGGGGTAAAGAAAACACCGTGTGGAGATTTTCCAACCGGGATTACAGTCATCAGCTTCATTGATGGAATATCAATCACCCCAGCCTTCTTAGAAAAGCGGAATGTAACCCACAGTGTTTTTCCATCGGGGGTAATTTCCATATCATCTGGGCCCGCAGGCAAGCCAGTAATATCTCCCACCTTTTCCAGGGTCTGCATATTGATCAAGCTGATTGTTGACGCAATACGATTGCTTACAAAGACATGCTTTTTATCACCCAAGGGGCGGAAGTTGTGAGCGCCCTTTCCGGTAATAATTCGCTTTACCTCTTTGCGATTTTTCCAATCAATGACTTGAACATTATCTTCACCAGTAATGCCAATCAACAGGTATTGATCACCAGGCGTCATCCAGACGCCAGCAGGAACTTTGCCTGTGGTCATTTTCCAAATGACAGTCTGAGTATCCAAATCAATTGCAGCTAACTCATTAGAATCTTGCAAGGTAATAAATGCGATTTTGCTGTCCGCCGTAAAAGCAACGTGACTTGGTGTCTTACCCAACTTAATGGACTTAGCCAACTTCAGATCCGCACCTTGAGCGTGATAGACATCCACCCTGTCCAATCGATTGCCATTTGCAACAAACCATTTGTGATTGGGCGAATAGCCAATTTGGTATGGATCAATAATGTCAGGAATTTTTCCAGTCAATTCACCCGTGGTGGGGTTCATCAAGACAACATCATTGCCGGCCGCATTTGCAATCAAGAGCGTCTTCTGATCTGGAGTCATCATCAAGTGATGAGGTTCCTTACCAACCGGGACAGTCTTAATCACTTTCCGAGTAGGCATATCGATCAAACTAACGGTTGCTTCACCAGAGTTCAGCACTACAGCCAATTTAGGCTCACCCTTGGGGTCAGAAGCTGCTGAAGTTTGGGCGCAGGCAATAGTCTGAAGGCCCATAACAACAAAAACAGTTAAAGCTGAAAAAGTGCCGAATTTGGCTTTAGTAATATTGGTATGCATAGCTGACATTGTAAGCATTTGATGCTTCAAGCCAAGCCCTTGACGTTTGCAGCATTTGACCTAGCGCAAGCTGGCCAATACCTTTTCTAGGCGCTTTAGAGACATTGGGGTTGGGGTCTTCAGTTCTTGGGCATATAAAGCCACCCTCAACTCTTCAAGCTGCCAACGGAAATCCACTAGCGCCTGATCATCCGCCATCGCGTAAGTCGCAGATCCCCGGCTGCCTTGAACCAACTTTTGCCATGGGCGCGCAACGGACTCCCAGTCTTTTTGACACTGGGCATCTCGGGCGGGGTTAGCGCGCAATTTATCAATTCTCATGGCAATAGCCTTGAGATAGCGCGGAAAATGCACTAACTGACTGTATGGGGTATCCGAAACAAACTTAGCGAATATCAAGCCTTGAACTTGCGTCTGAATATCTGTGTAAGCATTGGCCGAGGCAGCCTTTGCCTGAGCCAACTTCTTTTGAAGGTCTGCATGGGCCTGTAAAGCCGCCAAGGCATGTTTTGAAATCTCCTGGGCAATCAGCGCCAAGCGTGGCTTACCGGCTTGCAAGCGCTCAGCAAATTGCTCCGCATTGACGGGCAGTGGATCGTTCATAAAAGCTCGCTCCAAAGCAAGATTGAGGATTTGCTCAATCAAACCATCTACCGAACCTACGTTAATAAACAGTAGACCAAGCTCCCGAATTCCAGGGAGTTGTTTTTGTAGTGCTTTAAGTGTGTCTTTATTCGATAAAGCGAAAAGTCTTCGCAATCCTTGCCAGTGATATTTCCTAGCCTCGAGTAAATCATCAAAAACCTTGAGATCACATGACTCAGTTCGATCCACCAATGCAGGGTAACCAAATAAGGTGCGATTCCCCTTTTGAATCTCCAGCGTTTCAGGTAACTCACCAAAGTCCCAGCTCCGGTAACCGCCCTGGTCGACATTTTTTATTGCAGAGGTATTAGCAGTCTGACTTGTTTTAGCGCTTGTATTTTGAGTGCTTACTGATGCATCGGCACCAAGCTCTTCTTTAACCGCTTGCTGGGCAATCGCCTGAAATGCTGTTCGAGCTGTTTCTCCGTATTCAGAACGCAATCGAGATAAATTACGCTCCAACTCAAGTTGGCGTCCATGCTCATCCACCAAGCGGAAATTCATAGTGGAATGTAAAGGCAGCGATTCTGGTCTGAAATCCGTACGCTTAATTTCCAAACCACGCTCTTTACGAATATCTGTAATCAAGCTATCTAAGAAGTCACCTACACCAAACTGCTTTTCTGCAAGCATGCGCTCCAGAAATGATTTTGCATACTCAGGCAACGGAACACAGTGACGACGTAACTTCTGTGGAAGTGATTTAAGCAGCAGGTGTATTTTTTCTTCGCACATGCCTGGTACCAGCCACTCACAACGGCGGCCATCTACCTGATTCAATAGCGTCAAGGGAACAACAAGAGTGACTCCATCTTTAGGGCTGCCTGGTTCAAAGTGATACGTCAAACTGAGCTCAGTTCCCCCAACAATCATCTTTTTGGGATAACGATCAACCGTAATACCGGCAGCTTCATGACGCATTAAGTCTGCTTTAGCTAAGCGCAAGAGCTTGTCGGCAACCTCTTCGTCAGTAACATCACTCTTGGCCGTCTTTTTTAGCCAGGCTTGCATTCCCTCTCGACTGAGAACATCCTTTGGAATGCGCGAATCATAAAAGGCAAACAATAGATCGTCATCGACTAAGACATCTGGGCGACGTGAGCGATGCTCTAAAGCCTCGATCTCTTTAATCAGCCTGTGGTTATGCCAGAAAAATTCAAAACTACCCGGGTATTTCTTTCTAGCATCGGCTTCGGTCTCGCGCATTAATGCTGGGGTATCCATGCGCCCAAACATTTCTTCTTGAACCAAGGCTTGCCGAATAAATAACTCGCGAGCCTCTTCTGGGTTATGAGCCTCATAACGCACTCGACGGCCGTGATAGATCGGCAAACCATACAAGGTGCCGCGCTCAAAGGCCATCACCTCGCCTTGACGACTATCCCAAAAAGGATCGCTCAGAGATTTAATGAGTCGGTGAGCTGCTACCTTCTCAACCCACTGTGGCTCAATCTTGGCAATCGTACGGGCATACATGCGATTGGTCTCTTGAAGTTCGCCTGCCAAAATCCAAGCACCAGCCTTCTTACCAATGGTTGAGCCAGGCCAAATAAATGGACGAATTCCGCGAGCGCCAATATAGCCACCCGTCTTACTTCCTCGCTCTTGGGATTTTTCATCCTCCTCTTTTTTGGCAACATAACCTAATAATCCGGTCAGTAAAGAGAGGTGAACTTGCTCATAAGTAGCCGCCGAGGGGTTTTCTTTCCAGCCCTTTTCGCCCAGCATCGTATGTAGCTGCCCATGAACATCGCGCCATTCTCGTAAACGTCTTGGAGATAAAAATTTACTACGGCACAAATTTTCTAATTGGCGGTTGCTGTGCTTGTGCTGTAAGGCATCTTGATACCAATCCCAGAGCTTGACGAAACTGAGGAACTCAGAACGCTCATCCGCAAACTGCAAATGAGCTTGATCGGCGGCGGCAGCCTGATCCATGGGTCGATCGCGCGGATCTTGTGTAGCTAAAGCAGAGGCAATAATGGTGACTTCACGAAGCGCGTTTTGCTCTTTGGCAGCCAAGAGCATGCGTCCAATTCGGGGGTCTAGCGGAAGATCCGCCAATTGCTTACCCGTAGGGGTTAGCTTGAAGCTGCTATTGATATCTTTGCTATCGCCTGCAGAATCTTCGTCATAAACAATGGCACCCAGCTCATCTAGCAATTGCACACCATCGGCAATTGCTCGGCCCAGAGGTTTATCAATGAACGGGAATTCTTGAATGCGGGGTAAGCGCAAAGAACTCATACGAAGTAATACTGCCGCTAACGAGCTACGCAGAATTTCTGGATCAGTAAATTTGGGTCGATTTAAATAATCTTGCTCGCTATAAAGACGAATACAGATGCCATCCGATACACGACCGCAACGACCCGCCCTTTGATTGGCTGCCGCCTGAGATATCGGCTCAATTTGAAGTTGCTCTACTTTATTGCGATAGGAATAGCGTTTCACGCGCGCTAAACCACTATCGACTACATAACGAATATTAGGAACGGTTAATGAGGTCTCCGCAACGTTGGTAGTCAAAATAATGCGTCGACCGTTACCGGGATTGAATACACGCTCTTGCTCTGCAACAGATTGGCGAGCAAACAGACTTAATATCTCAGGATGAAAACGTTGCTGAAGGACGTGATCTTTGCGTAACGCTTCAGCACAATCTCTGATCTCTCGCTCGCCCGGTAGGAATACCAAGACATCGCCAGCGCCTGAAGCACCCTCTCGCCAGACATTGGCAATGGCCTCTGCCACTGCATCCGGAATTTCTTTAGCTTCTTTGGACTCTTTCTTTCCATCTGGCTTAGCATCGGGCTCTAGTGGCTCATAACGCTGCTCCACCGGGAAAAGTCGACCACTCACCTCAATAACGGGTGCAGATTTACCATTCAAGGTGAAATGATCTGAGAAACGCTTAGCGTCGATAGTTGCCGAGGTGATGATTAGCTTGAGATCGGGGCGCTTAGGCAACAACTGGCGCAGATAACCCAATAGAAAATCAATATTAAGACTACGCTCATGAGCCTCATCGATGATGAGGGTGTCATAGGCACGAAGCTGAGGATCCCTCTGGGTCTCGGCTAGCAGGATTCCATCAGTCATTAACTTGATAGAGGCGCCTTGACTAGTCTTATCGGCAAAGCGCACTTGATAACCCACATCCTGGCCAATGGGTGTACCCAGCTCCTGGGCTATGCGCTTCGCTGTGGCCGTTGCAGCGATTCGGCGAGGCTGTGTATGCCCAATCAGCCGGCCGCCGTTGATGGTGCCTCTGCCAAGGTCCAAACAGATCTTCGGTAATTGGGTTGTTTTGCCTGACCCGGTCTCACCACAGACGATCACCACCTGATGTGAGCTCAAGGCATCTTTAATGATTTGGCGCTGGCCTGAAACCGGCAACTCCTCCGGAAAGCGAATTTCTAGCCTTCGTGAGGTGTTGGAAGCAGGCACAGTCGCAGGGCTTGCTTTGGGTTTTTGTTGGTTTATAGGCTCTTGCACCCTATAATTTTCTCACTATGCCAACAAATGCACCAAACCCCGGCTCAAACGCCGAAGAATCAAGCTCCAACTTTCCTTTTGTAGGATGGCTGCGTGATGTTGCGCCCTATATTCATAGCTTTCGCGAAAAGACCTTTGTTATCGCTTTTGCTGGTGAGTTGGCTCAAGAAATTGGCCTTGAGAATCTGATTGAAGATATTGCCATGTTGCATGCCATGGGTATGCGCATTGTTTTGGTTCACGGTATCCGCCCTCAGATCGAAGAACAGTTAACGCTCCGCAATATTAAAAGTCAGTTCGGCAAGAGCTCCATGCACAGCTACCGTATTACTGATGCTGCAGCCCTGGAATGCGTCAAAGAAGCTGCCGGTGAATTGCGCCTCGATATCGAAGCAGCGTTTAGCCGTGGATTACCGAATACTCCGATGGCGGGCTCACGCATCTCAGTGATCTCGGGCAACTTTATTACCGCTATGCCTGTGGGCGTAGTCGAGGGAATTGATTACATTCACACCGGCTTGGTACGCAAAGTAGACTCGACTTCTATCAAGCTCTCATTGGATAGTAATAAGATTGTGTTGCTCTCACCCTTAGGCTTCTCGCCTACTGGTCAAGCATTTAATCTGGCATTTGAAGATGTGGCCGCATCCACTGCTGCTGCGCTTAAAGCGGATAAGTTGATTTTCTTAAGCCCATATGCTGGCCTGAAGGATGAAGAAGGCGATTACATTACCGAGCTATCAATGCCACAACTACAAGAATACGTAGCCCAACATCCTGAGCTCGATCTTGGAATGAAGAGTTTGCTGAATATTTCTGGCAGAGCCATTCGTGCTGGCGTGAGCCGCGTACATTTCTTGCCTTGCAATCAAGATGGCGCCCTCTTGGAGGAGCTCTTTACCCATGATGGTATCGGCATGATGCTAGCTTCATCTGATATTGAAAATTTACGTGAAGCAAATCAAGATGATGTCGGCGGCATTCTGCAGTTGACTAGCCCGCTTGAAGAAGAAGGTATTTTGGCTGCCCGCGGTCAAGACGTGATTGAGCGTGACATTCAGCGTTTCTCTGTTATTGAGCATGATCGCGTTCTCTTCGGCTGTGCTGCCCTATTCCCATTCCCCAATGGCGTGGGCGAGCTTGCTTGCCTCGCGGTTGACCCTGATGTTCAAGGCTCCGGTGACGGGGAGCGCTTACTCAAGCGCGTAGAAATGCGTGCGAAACGTGAGGGCATTAAAAAGCTTTTCGTTTTAACAACGAGGACAGAGCATTGGTTTTTAAAGCGTGGCTTTAAGCGTGCCTCTGTAGATGATCTGCCTGAAGAAAGAAAGCAGATCTATAACTGGGATCGTAAATCCATGGTTCTCACCAAAGACCTCTAAGTTTCAATAGTTATTTTTTCATTGTTTATTTAGTACACCGTATTTGAAAGGCATTACAAATGGCACGCATGGTTCAATGCATCAAACTCAATAAAGAAGCAGAAGGCATGGACTTTGCTCCACTGCCAGGCGAGCTAGGCAAGAAGATTTGGAATCAAGTTTCTAAAGAGGCTTGGGCAGCTTGGTTGAAGCAGCAAACGATGTTGATTAATGAGAATCGCCTCAATATGGCTGACCCTCGCGCTCGCCAGTACCTACTCAAGCAGGTTGAGAAGTACTTCTTTGAGGGCGGCGCAGACATGGCTCAGGGCTATGTACCGCCAGCTGAATAATTATTTTTGAGTATCGCTTGACGAGTTAAATCCAGAGGAATAGGATTGAATCGTAGTCAGTCAGATCCTGTGATTGGCCACATTGGCGAAAGCCATTACTCGTAAGCATATCTATGTGC
This sequence comes from Polynucleobacter sp. es-MAR-4, assembly GCF_018882055.1. Classification (GTDB taxonomy): domain Bacteria; phylum Pseudomonadota; class Gammaproteobacteria; order Burkholderiales; family Burkholderiaceae; genus Polynucleobacter. The sequence goes on from NZ_JACVPF010000001.1 coordinate 418,462, forward strand.
TTATGGGCATTGGGAACTAAATCTCTTCCCCTTGCCTGCGCCATGAAGAATCATGGCAAACAAACCCGATGGATCAGCTTTCTGCACCGTCGGGTTTTTTAATTTAGAAATTAATTCTGCTCACGCCAGACGCATTGCTAACTAACAGGATATTGGCTTTCTCTTTTGCAAATAGGCCAACAGTAATTACGCCAGCAATTTGATTGATTTTCACCTCAAGTGCAATTGGATCTGTAATCTTCAACCCGGCTACATCCAGAATCCATCCGCCGTTATCTGTTACAAAAGGCTGACTTGGTGTCTGCCCTAAATCTGGACGAGTTTCTTTAGCCATTCTCAGGGTTACTGTACCGCCCAACTTAGCCAGCTCTTGAGTCACAACCCCTTTAGATAAAGGAATAATCTCCACCGGCAAAGCGAAGTTACCCAAGATCGGCACCTGCTTAGAGGAATCGCAAATACAGATAAATTGCTTTGCCATCGAGGCAATAATCTTTTCCCGAGTCAGGGCACCACCACCACCCTTAATCATGTGACCGGCAGGATCAATTTCATCGGCACCGTCAACATAAGCCGGTAACTGATTTACCTCATTGGGATCTAAGACCTTAAAGCCATGTTTTAGCAGTCGCTCGGTCGTGGCATTAGAACTGGATACTGTTCCCAAGAAATGTGCCTTATGGGGGGCCAAGGCGTCAATAAAGCAGTTGGCTGTAGACCCCGTTCCAATACCTAGGATCTGGCCAGCAGGCAGCTTTAATACCTCATCCCGTGCCGCTTCTCCTACCAATTGCTTTAATTGATCTTGATTCATGATCTTGCTCGATATCCTTATCTGAACTGGAACAGTCTTATTTATGCATCTATCATATGATATTCAATCTGTTTTACTGATTAATTAAATAAGAGCATTCAAGGTCCCGATGACTTCCCACGCTACCGCACTGAGCCAACTCAAACAACTGACTACCGTGGTGGCCGATACCGGCGACTTTGAGCGTATGCGGGAATACCAACCGCAGGATGCTACAACCAACCCATCCCTGATCCTCAAGGCTGCCCAGCAAGCCAACTATCAGGCATTGGTAAACCAAGTTAAATCAGCTCATCCAGGTATGAAACCAGTCGATTTAGTTGACTACATCCTGGCAGCGTTTGGTCTGGAAATTTTGAAGACTGTTCCTGGAAGGGTATCGACCGAGGTTGATGCACGCCTTTCTTTTGATACTCAGGCAACCATTATCAAAGCAAAACACCTCATCGCCCTGTATGAGTCCCATGGCATTGATCGCAAACGCGTCTTGATTAAATTAGCCGGCACTTGGGAAGGCATACAGGCAGCAAAAGCTTTAGAGGCTGAAGGTATTCATTGCAATATGACATTGCTTTTCTCTTTAGTGCAAGCTGCGGCCTGTGGCGCAGTCAATGCGAAATTGATTTCACCATTTGTGGGTCGTATTACAGATTGGTACAAGGCCAAACTCGGTAGCAACTGGAATGATCTCAATAATGGTGGCGCAAATGACCCTGGCGTTACATCAGTCAAACGCATCTTCCACTACTACAAGCATTTCGGCATTGCTACTGAAATCATGGGCGCCAGCTTCCGTAATACCAGCCAAATTCTAGAGCTGGCTGGGTGTGACTTGCTGACTATCAGCCCAGAGTTGCTGGGCGATCTTCAAAACAGTACGGTAGCGGTCGATAAAAAACTCAATGCCAGCAATGCAGCGAGCGCACTAGCCATTGAAAATATCACCCCTCTCAAGTTAGATGAATCCAACTTTAGATTGCAGTTAAATAATGATGCAATGGCCACTGAAAAATTGGCCGAAGGAATACGTAATTTCTGCGTCGATACTGAAAAATTAGAGGCGCTTTTAGGTTCTTAAGGTTTTTTTGGATCAATACACCGAGGTATAAAGATGATTATTCATTGTCCGCATTGCAGCAAAGGCAATCGAGTTCCTGCTAAAAAGCTAAATCAGACTCCTATCTGCGGGGCTTGCAAGCAAGAGCTGCTATCTCTACCCATCAACGCAACAGCTACAAATTTCAGCGAGCTAGTAACTCAATCTGTAATGCCGGTGATAGTGGATTTCTGGGCACCATGGTGTGGTCCATGCAAGATGTTTGGGCCAACCTTTGAGGCAAGCGCTATTGCTCACGCCAATCAAGTGCTATTTGTAAAGGTGAATACCGAGGCAGAGCAACAACTGGGATCGCAGTGGAATATCCGCTCAATACCAACGCTAGCGGGATTCAAGAATGGCAAAGAAGTTCACCGTATTAGCGGTGCACTACCGCCAGCTCAATTAGAGCAATTTGTGCAGCAACTATTTGCTTAAGGTATTGCTGCTTACTTCTTAGCAGTATTGATACCTAAAATGCTATAGGCTGGGCAATTGCCAATCATTCCAGTAAGCAGTGGGATGATGCCGATCCAAGCCCAAGGGCCAGTAATTCCAAAACCTGCAAGGCCCATCAAGGTAACGCCAACAGTCATTCGTAGAACGCGGTCAGTGTGTCCGATATTGCATTTCATAGTAGCCTCTTGAATGGATAGAGTAATACGTATTATTTAGCTTCTTTAGCAAAACGCTGTCTTAGTGCTTCATACAAGCATACGCCACTCGCCACAGAAACATTCAAACTCTCGACTACACCCTTCATTGGAATGCGCACCAACTCATCACAAGTTTCGCGGGTTAAGCGGCGCATGCCCTCACCCTCTGCACCCATGACAATACCAATTGGACCGGTGAGATCGAGATCGTAAATCGATTTTTCAGCTTCGTCATCAGTGCCAATGAGCCAAACACCAGCTTCTTGCATCTCTTTCATGCTGCGAACCAAGTTGGTGACTGTAATTACTGGCATGACCTCAGAAGCGCCGCTCGATACCTTGCTTACAGTAGCGTTAATGGAAGCCGAACGATCCTTAGGAATCACTACTGCATCAACACCAGCACCGTCAGCCACACGCAAGCATGCACCGAAATTATGGGGATCAGTTACACCATCCAATACCAAGAACATCACTTTGCTTTGATTGCTTTCGGCATCCTCTACCACTTCGGTAATGGTGCGTGCAATCGTCATCTTCTCAGCCAGAGCAACTACACCTTGATGGCGATCATGTCCTGCTAGCTTATGGAGGCGCTCAGAATCAGCGGCATGCAATCTTTCGCCCAAGATCTCTTCGGCCTGCTTGAGAAAATCACCCATTCGACGATCACGACGACTCGGATCAAAATAAACCGCCTTTAAACTCGCAGCATCCACCCGTAAGCGCGCTTGTACTGCATGAAAACCAACCAATATTTGCTTCATCTTTGCTTATCTCGATTCTGTATTGCTAATTATTTACGGCGCGCTTTAGTACTGCGAACGGGTGGCTTTGTACCAGCCGGTTTGCCGGTAGGCCTTGAAGGCTTTCCGGGCTTACCAGACTTAGCGACTTTACTTGCTGTTCGTCCAGCTTGATTCTTCGACTGATTGGCACCAAGATTACCAGCAGACTTAGCGGCATTGACGTTGATGCCAGAGTGCTTCTGCGGCTCTTTGCTGCCAGGGCGACCTTTTTTAGGGGCAGCCTTTTTATTAGGCCTACCAGTGTCGCTAGCCAAAATAATTTGACGGCGATTCGTAGTTCCACCTGGCTCCAGGCCGACGGACTTGACAAGACTAAATTCAATCTTACGAGCATCCAAATCAACGCGGCTTACTAGAACATGCACGCGATCACCTAAGCGATAACGAATGCCCGTTCTCTCACCACGAAGTTCTTGACGAGCTTCGTCATATTGGAAGTAATCACCACCCAATTCGGTGACATGAACCATACCCTCAACAAAGAGATTTTCTAGCTGAATAAATAAACCGAAAGACGCGACACCAGTAACTGTGCCGGCATATTCCTGACCTAAATGATCACGCATGTAGTAGCACTTGAGCCATGCTTCAACATCACGGGATGCTTCATCAGCACGACGCTCATTAGATGAACAATGAACCCCTAATTGACCCCAAATTGGCAAGGAAGCATTTGCCCCCTTCGGCAGTTTAGGTAAACGTGTACCGTTAGCTGCAGCCTCTTTGGCATCGTTGTGAGATTTTTTAGCATTTACCGCATTCTCACGACCTTTACCTTTACGCGGCAGCGTGAGATTCAGTGGCACTTTGGGTGGCAGAACAGGCGTATAGGGCTTTTTAGCCAAAATCGCCTTAATCACTCGGTGTGTCAACAGATCTGGATAGCGTCGAATCGGGCTTGTGAAATGCGAATAAGCAGGATAGGCAAGACCAAAGTGACCTTCGTTATCCGGTTGATACATCGCCTGTTGCATAGAACGTAAAACAACGGACTGAAGCATATTGGCATCAGGACGCTCTTTGATTTCGCGCATGAGCTTGGCGTAGTCTTTTGGTTTTGGCTTTTCACCACCACCCAAGGACAGGCCAGAGGTGCGTAAGACTTGACGCAAAGTAACTAATTTTTCTTCAGAGGGTTCAGCGTGGACACGATACAAGCTGAGATGCTTGTTCTTATCAATAAAGTCGGCAGCACAAACGTTGGCTGTCAACATGCACTCTTCGATCAAGCGATGTGCATCATTACGTAAGCGCGGCTCAATACGCAGAATCTTACCCAGCTCATTACTGATAATTTGGGTTTCAGTAGTTTCAAATTCGATAGCTCCACGTTTTTGGCGTGCGTCCAATAGAATTTTGTATAAGGAGTAGAGATTAGTCAGCAATGGCCTGAACTCAGCAAAACGCGTTGCTTCAGGACCTTTGCTATTCGAAAGAATCTCCCATACCGTATCGTACGTAAAACGTTGAGCAGAATGCATTACTGCTGGATAGAACTGATACGCAAGCACTACTCCATTGTTGTCCACAACAGAGTCACACACCATACACAGACGATCAACTCCAGGGTTTAAAGAGCAAAGACCATTGGAGATCTTCTCTGGCAACATTGGTATCACCCGTCTTGGGAAATACACTGAAGTTGCTCGTAGAAGACCCTCATCATCCAAAGGCTGGCCAGGCTTTACATAATGAGATACGTCGGCAATCGCCACAATCAGACGCCAAGCTTTGCTCTTGCCGTACATGACTGGCTCGCAGTACACCGCATCATCAAAGTCACGAGCATCGGCACCATCAATGGTGACCAAAGGAACGTCACGCAAATCCACGCGACCTTCAAGATCGGATTGCTGAACAGTATCTGGCAATGCATCTGCCTCTTTTTTTACTGCAGCTGAAAACTCATGGGGAACACCATATTTACGGACGGCGATTTCAATTTCCATGCCGGGGTCATCAATTTCACCCAAGACCTCAACAACACGGCCTACAGCCTGACGATAGCTATCTGGATAGTCGATGATCTCGACACTCACCACTTGACCTAATTTGGCATTGCCCTGACCTTTTGGTGGAATCAAAATATCGTGACCGATACGCTTGTCTTCCGGCGCAACAATCAAAACACCATTCTCATTTAAGAGGCGACCAATAACGACTTTATTGGCGTGCAAAATCACGTCAACGATCTGACCCTCTGGTCGACCACGACGATCTGTTCCTAATACTCTGACATTGACCCTATCTCCGTGCATGACGCGGGACATTTCTCTTTCAGATAGAAAAATATCTTCACCACCGTCATCCGGGATCACAAATCCAAATCCATCTCGGTGGCCTTGGACTGTCCCTAAGCGGTCAGCCTCTCGTGGCACCAAGTTTTTTGCTTTACGCATTTAATTCCTTCGGCAATACATGCCTTATATATCAATGATTATTCTTGCTTAGGCTACTGTATCAAACCACTCGGTCTGAAGGGAAAAAGCCAAAAGAGGTTAGAAAGTGGGCCAAAAGGCGCATACCTTTATAATAACGGCATGCCCAGGTGGCGAAATTGGTAGACGCACCAGCTTCAGGTGCTGGCGATCGTAAGGTTGTGGGGGTTCGAGTCCCTTCCTGGGCACCAAATACACCTACAAAACCTATATGGGGACTAAATAGCCCCTTTTCAATAGACGCTTAAATTCCCATCGTTCGATGCAAGATCTTGGGTTTCATTTCATCCCAGAGACTTTCAAACTCCTCCGCCCTATCCTCCGATAGCTTAATAGGCTCAAAGAGGCCGCTAAAGAAGATAGTCTTTTTGGGCGCCAAGGTCTTTTCAAACTCAGTAAGTCCAATCGGCTTATCGTCAATATCCCGAGTTAATTGAGCTGAACACACAATCGCCTCAGCGTCATCTTGATCGATTACTGCAAACTCAATCAACTGCTGGGATTTCTCAAGGATGACCAAGGTCCCTCGCGCGTAGCAAACCGCCTCATGTTCCTGGACGATATAGACCAAGAACTGATCTTCCTCATCCTTATCCATGCGCAGATCATCAATGAAAAAGAGGTATTGATCACCACTCCCATTAACCAAAGTAAATACCTTCGGAATCACACCATGCCCTAAAGCAAGATTACGGTAATAAGAAGAGAGTTCAACAGCTAGGTTTTCGGCAAAGAGATGCATGATAAGCAATGAAAAAAGTGGGGGAAATTATTCAGTAAGAGTATTTAGTAGCCCTTAATTACTGAGTGCATTCTTTAGAAAAGTCATAGTACGTTCCCAGGCTAATTGTGCGGCAGCTGGGTTGTACTGTAATGGAGGCAGGCCTCTCGAATCTGACTTAGGATTAGCAAATGCATGCTTAGCATCATAGCGCTGGAAGTCATATGAGACGCCGGCTGCCTTGAGCTTTTCCTCAAGTTGATCAACACCAGCGATAGAGAAAAATTCATCATGAAGAGCCCAATGGGCCAACATTGGTTTTTTAATGGCCGCAGCATCAACATACTCCAATGGAGGGTAGCCATACCAAACCACTGTTCCATCAGACTCAGGAACAAGTCCAGCAGATAAGACCGTAAGCGCACCACCCATACAAAAACCCGTGACAGCAACCTTATTACTACGAGTTTGCTTGAGATACTGAACAGCACCTCGGATATCTTGGCTAGCAGCATCTGCAAAATTAAGATCATTCATTAGATGTTCGGCTTCATTTGCCTCTAGAGCAAGTTTGCCACGATAAAGATCTGGAACCAAGGCGCGATAGCCTGCATCCGCCAAACGATTGGCAACATTTTTAATCTCATCATCCAGGCCCCACCATTCTTGAATCACAACTATGCCAGGAGCATTTTTTGCATCTACCGGCTCAACCAAATACGCGCTGCTAGATTTACCATCAGGTCTTTGAAATGTGATCATCACAATCTTTCTTTAAAAAAAATGGGTTTACTTCGCTTGTTTGTCAGTGTGAATATAGCCCACCAACCAGAATGTAAGCAAGCCACATAAAGCCGCTCCATAGCCAACCAGGTTGTAGTGCTCCATCTTGCCATCACTGCCAATAGTCACGACCACTCCAGCAATCACAGAGGCCAGACCGGATGCCAGCATCTGCACAGAACCTACGAGACTCATAAAGGTTCCCCGTATTTTGGCCTCTACCACTTGACTCACAATGGCCATCGCCGGAATCATGCGGCCAGAAACCAAGACAAAAAATGCGGTGGAATTAATCAATACCACCCAAAGCGGCACCGGCATCAGATTGGTTGTCACCAGTAAAGGAGCAAGACTAATCACCGCAAGCACTCTAAATACTTTGACCTTGCCGTAACGATCGGCCATATGACCAATGATGCGGGAACTCATGAGTGTGGCTATACCACCGCAAAGATAGATTAAAGAAATATAGGAGTTATCAATTCCCACATTGGATGTCAGATAGAGGGCGATATAGGGAATCACGGAAAATCCGGTCAACATAATTAGCGCCATAAAGATAAATGCACGCAGATGCTGATGAGCAAAAAAGATATTCCAGATTTGACGGAGGCGACTACCCTCGTGGGTATGTCCCAAGTGCCCAGAAATCTTAGGGATATTGCGATAGCCTAAATACAAGATGAGGCTTGATATCAAAGCGATAAAGATGAATGGTGCACGCCATCCTAAGGATGGAATGTTATTGGCCAGAAATAAACTTAAGGGAACTCCGGCTACTGTCGATACAGAGAATGCCGACATTACCGTACCCAAGGCCTTGCCTCTGCGTTCGAACGGTATTGAATCTGCAATGATGGTTTGAACTAATGAACCCAAGATGCCACCAAATGCGCCTGCAAATGCGCGAGCAATAAATAGCGAATGGTAATCGGGGGCTAAACCACAAACTAAGGTAGCAATAATGAAGCAGGCATAAAGACTGAGTAGAAGCACCCTTCTCTCAAAGCGATCAACAAAGTAGGTAGCAAAGACACCGGCAATGGCTGCGGCAAAAGTATAGGAAGAGAGTAGCAAGCCAAACTCATGCGTATTGATGTTGAGCTCTCGAATAAATTCGGGACCCAAGGGCATCATGATCATGAAGTCCAGGATGTGTGTGAACTGAATTCCGGCCAGAGAGAATAAGAAAAAACGTTCTTTGCTCTTTCCGCCTGGCATGTGATGCTCGGTCAAGGGTTTCTTTACATGAAATTAGAGATGTGCCATTATCAACCCACCTAGAATCCAATGCCCAAGCTTCCTTGCACACCCCATGAATAACATCATTACCGCTTTCTATGACTTCCCTTTTCTTTCGCTGATACGAGATAGCGCCTGGGGAATTATTTGCCTAATTATTATTTTGGTATTTCATGGCAGCGCTATTAACCATGTCTACATGCGCTTTGAGCGCCTCACCCGCCAAAATCTAGCAATCCATCAATACAACCGCGTCTTCTTTCATTTTTATGCCACCTTCGTATTTTTGGCTATGTTTCACTTGATTGAGATCCTCATCTGGGCCGTCTTTATTATTGGCTTAGGCATTATGAGCACCCCAGTTGCCGCCATTCTTTTTGCTGGAAGTTGCTATACAACCGTGGGTTTTGAGTCTGATACCCTGCTAACTGGCTGGAAATCCTTCGCCTTTTTCATCTCATTTAGCGGCCTCTTCTCCCTAGCATGGACCACGTCAATCATGATCGGCATGACTACCGCCTATAAAAACGCCTGGGATGAAAAGTACCGCCACACCAGCGTCTATTAGGCAATTTCACTAAATTGCTGCAATACGGGATGATTGGGTGTATCATTAGGGTTAACCCTTAAGGAGCTCACCATGGCACATTCAAACTCAGTACAGTTTCACCAGGCACCAGCCTTTAGCTTTAAGCCTTTATTTGCAATTAAAGACTTCTTTGCTTTACTAGTAGCCGCTTTTAGCGAAGCTAAAGTAATGGAACAGAAATCACGTAAAACTAGCGGAAATTGGTAATTTATTGCTGATTTAGCCCTGTTTTAGGCCATTTTTGGTCAGTTTTAAGAAATAAGCCTCTAACTTTTTAGAGGCTTTTTCTTTTATACCTTCTCGCGTTTGATGTAATAGCCATAGACGCAGCGGGATCCACCCCGAGCAGGGTTGTGCGTATCTTGAATTACCCCATTAATTACCGCCGATAAGTGCTTAGAAACTTTCACTATTAGCCTGCCTGAGGGGAGCTCATTAGCAAGCAAATGGACTTGGCAACCAGCGCCAATCTTCATGGTGGGCACCCAATCAAAACCATGGCCAAGTATGTAGTCATGAAAGACATTGCGGTGATTGCCGTTACGTGGTGAGGCGCCTTTCGCATTAAGCCTTCTAGCCAGCTTGTCATTACGCTGTTCTGCATAGGCTGCATTTGCGGCACGAAGATCTTCATAGACCTGCATATATGGCAACTCAGCCGCGATTGCGATTGCCCGAACTACACAATCTCCAGCACCGCCTTTAAAGCCGGCGGCCTCCCTGCCCCCATCATTGAGCTGAAACCCGAGTGCTTGCCCGTGAGCGGTAGCCAGTTTGGCAAAGGGATTTAAAAAGCTAAACATGGAATGACTGATGGCTTAAGTGTGTTGCGGGAAAAAGAAAAAATGGATTTGCCTTTCGACAAATCCATTTCATCTTCAGCGCAAAGAGTTGAAAGATTAAGCGTGAGCCTTCTTCACTTCCAAGCGCCATGCATGAAGCAAAGGCTCGGTATAGCCGTTTGGCTGCTCTAGACCTTTAAAAATCAAATCACTCGCTGCTTTATAAGCAAAAGAGTCTTTGAAATTCGGCATCATTGGCTTGTATAAAGGATCGCCAGCATTTTGGCCGTCAACCACTTTAGCCATGCGCTGCAAGGTCTCATTAACTTGAGCCTCAGTCACGATACCGTGCAATAGCCAGTTAGCAATATGCTGACTAGAGATACGCAATGTTGCACGGTCTTCCATCAAGCCAACGTTATGAATATCCGGCACCTTGGAGCAACCAACGCCTTGATCAATCCAGCGAACCACATAACCTAAGATACCTTGGCAATTGTTATCCAACTCTTGCTGAATTTCTTCTTTAGACCAGTTAGCTTTTTCAACAACCGGAATAGTTAGCAAATCATTAATTAAGGCTTCAGCTTCAGCAGCAGTATCTAACTGCTCCATCTCTTTTTGAAGTTGCGCTACGTTAACTTGATGGTAGTGCAAGGCATGCAATGTTGCAGCCGTTGGCGATGGAACCCAAGCAGTATTAGCACCTGCCTTAGGATGAACAATCTTTTGCTCAACCATAGCCTTCATCAAATCAGGCATTGCCCACATTCCCTTGCCGATTTGAGCGCGGCCACGCAGACCGCAATCCAATCCAGCCAAAACGTTGCGACGTTCATAAGCAGACAGCCACTTGCTGGTCTTCATATCGCCTTTACGCATCATCGGACCTGCGTGCATTGCTGTATGCATCTCATCGCCAGTGCGGTCAAGGAAGCCAGTATTAATAAAGGCTACACGAGCACCAGCAGCAGCAATAGCAGCTTTGATGTTTGCACTCATGCGACGTTCTTCATCCATGATGCCAAGCTTCACAGTGTCAGCAGGCAAGCCTAGCAGTTTCTCAACACGACCAAAGAGCTCGCCAGCAAAGGCAACTTCTTCAGGGCTGTGCATTTTTGGCTTAACGATATAGACCGAGCCTTTACGGGTATTACCAATTGCTTGAGTTGCGGGACGATTAATATCGTACAGAGCAATCAATACAGTCACTACTGCATCCAAAATACCTTCGTAAATTTCTTTACCGTCGCCAGTGATGATCGCTGGATTAGTCATCAAGTGACCAACGTTACGGAGGAACAACAAAGAGCGGCCATGCAAAGTCACAACACCATCTTTAGCATCTACAGCACCAATACCGGCAGTGTATTTACGATCTGGATTTAATGTACGAGTAAAGGTTTTCCCACCCTTGCTCACCTCTTCAACCAAGGTGCCCTTCAAAATACCTAGCCAGTTTTCATAAGCAACGACTTTGTCATCGCCATCAACAGCCGCAATCGAATCTTCCAAATCTAAAATTGTTGAAAGAGCAGCCTCGAGCACAACATCGTTTACACCAGCAGCATCGCTAGCGCCAATCGTTTTGCTCTTATCAATTTCGATATCAATATGAACGCCGTTGTTGCGCAACAGCACTGAAGAAGGTGCAGAAGCGTTACCTTGATAACCTACAAATTGCTTCTCATCAGCAAGACCTGTTTTACTGCCATCCTTGAGACTAACAAGCAACTTATTGCCGTCCACTGTGTAAGCGGTAGCATCTGCGTGCGAACCTTTAGCCAGCGGTGCAGCTTGATCCAAGAATTTGCGAGCAAAGGCAACAACCTTAGCGCCACGAATTGGGTTGTAGCCACCAGCTTTAGTCGCGCCATCTTCTTCAGAGATAACGTCAGTACCATAGAGGGCATCGTACAAAGAACCCCAACGTGCATTAGCAGCATTTAATGCATAGCGTGCATTCAGAACTGGAACCACCAACTGAGGGCCAGCTTGGAGAGCCAGCTCATCATCAACATTCTTGGTAGTGCCTAGAACTTTCCCTGGGACTTCATCTAAATAACCAATTTCCTTAAGGTGCTTACGATAAGCAGGCATGTCCTTGATTGGGCCAGGGTTAGCTTGATGCCACTTATCTAAATCCAATTGCAGGCGATCGCGTTTTGCTAGCAATGCTTCATTTTTTGGACTCAGATCCTTAACGATCTCGTCAAAACCCTTCCAAAAGTCAGCGCTTTTAATACCTGTTCCAGGTAAAACTTGTTCTTCAATAAAGCGATAAAGCGGTGTAGCCACTTGTAGGCTATTACATTGTGTACGTGCAGTCATCTAAAAACCCCAAAACTAATATGTAGATTAAATATACAAAGGCTAATAAGAAATTCTATTAACCCTTGAATGGATGTTGCAGAAGAATCGTTTCATCACGTTCAGGTCCTGTTGAGACCATAGCGATCGGCTTTCCTGCAACTTCTTCGATACGACGCAGGAACTTCTGTGCCTCTATTGGGAGTTTGTCCCATTCACGAATACCAAAAGTAGTTCCCTTCCAGCCTGGGAAATCCTCATAAATTGGTTCACAGCGCGCAACAGCTTCAGCGCCACGTGGTAATACATCTAATTTTTGACCGTCAAGGTTATAGCCGACACAAAGACGAATTGTCTCGAAGCCATCCAAGACATCTAGCTTAGTAATGCAAAGGCCTGACAAGCCATTAATCTGAATAGAGCGCTTTAATGCTGCGGCATCAAGCCAACCTGTGCGACGTGGGCGACCAGTAACGGAACCAAACTCTTTGCCCACTTCAGCCAAACGGATACCAACTGGATCTTGCTTGGCTGGATTATCAAAATCATATAACTCGCTTGGGAATGGGCCTGCACCAACACGTGTGCAATAGGCTTTAGTAATACCCAAGATGTATTGCAAAGAATCCGGACCAACGCCAGATCCAGCGGCTGCATTACCTGCTACGCAGTTGCTGGAAGTGACATAAGGATAGGTACCATGATCGATATCGAGCAAAGTGCCTTGTGCGCCTTCGAATAATAAATTTTGACCGGCCTGCTCTGCTGCATATAAAGCGCTAGAGACATCAACTACCATTGGCTTAATACGCTCCGCATAAGACATCGCTTCTTCTAATGTCTTTTGGAAATCAACTGGCTCAGCGCCATAGTAATTTGTGAGCATGAAGTTGTGATATTCCAAGTTCTCGCGCAATTGCGCCGCAAACTTTTCTGGATAAAACAAATCTTGTACACGTAAGGCACGACGTGCGACCTTATCTTCATATGCCGGTCCAATACCGCGGCCAGTAGTGCCGATCTTGGCATTTCCACGCTTCTTCTCACGCGCATGGTCGATTGCTACGTGGTACGGAAGAATTAGGGTAGTTGCTTCAGAAATCTTCAAACGAGACTGAACATCTAATCCTGCGGATTCTAACTCACCGATTTCTTTAAAGAGCGCCTCTGGAGAAAGCACGACACCATTACCAATGTAGCAAATCACATTCTTATGCATGATCCCAGATGGGATCAAACGTAGAATCGTCTTCTTGTCGCCGATAATAAGAGTATGGCCAGCATTGTGTCCACCCTGAAAGCGCACAACTGCTTGAGCATGGTCAGTTAACCAATCAACTACTTTGCCCTTGCCCTCGTCACCCCACTGAGTGCCAATGACTACGACGTTACGACCATGATCTTGTTGCTTTGAAGACATAATGAAATCCAAAAGGTAATTACAGAATTAGTACGTTATTGATATGACTTTTACTTCTTTCTTACTTCCCATGAGCTGCCCTGCTGCACTAGCTCACGATCACAAATATATTCAGCGGCTTCTACAAGATCACCACTCATCGCTTGAATAACCACTTCACCAGCACCGCGTAACTCAGCAATCTTGGTGGTCAAGCTCGCATCCATAATCCATGGCGCTAGGATGGCAGACTTTCTTTGCACTACAGGGGCCAAATGAGCCAAGGTCAATAAATCCATTGAAAAGCCGGTAGCAGGACGAGGACGTCCAAATGCTTGACCCACATGATCATATCTACCACCACGAGCAATCGGTTGTGGCAACTTATCAACATAAGCCGCGAACATCACACCGCTGTGATATTGATAACCACGCAAATCTGCTAGATCAATACTGAGCTCAACATCATGAGGCAATGCAGCAGTTGCAGAAGCAAGCTTTTCTAATTGCTCCAAGGCATCATCAATCAATTTGTGTTTTGGCAAAGATTTTTTAGCGCTAATCAATACTTGTGCACAAGGTCCATTCAACTCTGTCAGCGCCATTAAGGCTTCGGCTGATTTTGCGGGCAGTGATTGAGCCCAGATTGCCAAACGTGGGCGATCCTTACTTTGTAATAAGCCGTACAGCGTTTCAATCTCACCCTTCTGAAGACTTTGCCCATCAAGAATTCCTTCGAGCACACCTGCATGAGAAAAATCTAGGTAAACCTTATTGAGACCAGCCACACTTAAAGTCTGCAACAGCAAAGAGACCGCCTCAAAATCGGCCTCCCAGCTTGCGCAGCCATAAATTTCAGCGCCAAGCTGCAATTCCTCACGCGCAGAGCTGCCAACTGGAGTGCGAGCATGCGCAATAGAGCCTGCATAACAAAGACGAGTCACGCCTTTGCGGTTAAGTAAATGCGCATCAATCCGAGCAACCTGAGGAGTCATGTCCGCACGCAGCCCTAAGGTACGACCGGATAATTGATCGACCAACTTAAATGTTTGTAGATTGAGGTCTGATCCAGTACCTGTTAGCAATGAATCTAAGAATTCTAAAATCGGAGGTGCCACCAGCTCGTAACCATAGGATTGATACAAATCCAGAATAGCCCGACGCAGAGTCTCTACTTTGCGAGCCTCTGCTGGCAGAACATCAGCAATATCTTCAGGTAGTAACCAACGATTCATGATCTGAAATATTCACTCTCAATTTTTTTTGTGCAAGAACTTGAAGAACTCGCCATTAGGCTCAACCACCATGACATCCTTCTTATCTTTAAAGGAGCTACGGTAGGCCTGAAGACTTTGGTAAAACTGCGCGAACTGAGGATCGCGACCAAATGCTTCAGCGTATAAGGCTGTAGCTCTTGCATCACCAGAACCTTTGATCTTTTGCGCTTCACGATAAGCTTCAGCTAGGATCGTGTCACGCTGACGCTCAGCATTTGCTCGAATCTTGTCGGACTCTGCAGCGCCGGTAGATCGCAACTCATTAGCAACCCGCTTACGCTCTGCTTCCATACGCCTATACACAGAGTCACTGATTTCAGCCAAGAGATCGACGCGCTTTAGACGAACATCAACAATTTCAACGCCAATGTCAGATGCATCATCTGCAACCTTTTTACGAATACCTTGCATCACCTGTTCGCGTTGATCGGAGATGATTTCTCTCACTGTGCGCTTAGTAAATTCTTCATTCAGCGCTGAACGAACTAGTTGAGTAAGGCGGTCTTGCGCTAAACGCTCATCACCCTTAAAGCTCACAAAGAACTTACGAGGATCAACAATGCGCCATTTAACGTAAGAATCAACCAAGAGATTTTTCTTCTCGGATGTAATAAAGCGTTCTGCCTCAGGAGTATCGATTGTCAAAATACGACGATCAAAGAAGCGGACGTTTTCAAAAGGAGCCGGTAACTTCACCTGCAAACCAGGTTGCTCAATCACGCGCACAATTTGCCCAAATGAAAACACCACAGCAAAGTTACGCTGATCCACTACAAAAATACTTGAGGCCAAGATATAGACCAGAGCAATCAGACCGGCGATGGCAGCTAAGAGACGATTTGCGTTCATTATCTTGCATCCCCTCTATCACGGCTTCTCAAGCCGTCGCGTTTATCGGAAGCGCCAGCACTAGGAGTATTGCTCGGGCTGGGGCTTGTTGCATTGTTGCTAAATGGGGCGGCTGGGTTACCTGTTGCACCCCCTACCGTCACAGATCCAGTAGGTGTAGATGTCTGTGTCTGACTAGCGGCAACTTGCGCACTTTCTGCGCTTACTTGAGCAATGATCTTATCTAAAGGCAAATAGAGCATGCTATTGCTCTTCGTGGTATCAACCAACACCTTAGACACATTGTTGTACATCTCACGCATGCTATCAATGTACATACGATCACGAGTCACGCCAGGCGCTTTTGCATACTCAGTTAAAACTTGCTTGAAGCGATTTGCATCACCTTCTGCTGTTGCAACAACTCTAGCTTTATAACCTTCAGCCTCTTGAATCAGTCGATCGGCCGTACCTTTTGCACGTGGAATGATGTCATTAGCATATGCCTGACCTTCACTCTTCAAACGCTCCTGGTCTTGACCCGCTTTTACAGCATCATCAAACGCCGCTTGCACCTGCTCTGGTGGCTGAACGTTTTGCACAGTCACACTCGTAACATAGATACCCGTTTTGTAGCTATCTAGAATTTTCTGAATCGAAGCCGCCAAGTCAATTGCAATCTTTTCACGACCTTCGTACAAAACAGTATCCATCTTGCTGCGTGCCACAATTTCACGAACTGCAGTTTCTGCAGCCTGAACAACAGTCGTATCAGGATCACGATTGTTAAATAAATAATCCGTTGGATCTTTTAAGCGGTACTGAACGGCAAAGCGCACATCAATAATGTTTTCATCTTCGGTCAACATCGAAGTATCTTTTTGATTGGTTGCTTTAATCAAGATTGAGCGACCAACCTCTACAGAACGTACACCCGATACATTGACGGTTTGCTCAGCCTGCACCGGCCAAGGCATACGCCAGTTAATACCAGGACCAGCCGTATAAGAGTATTTACCAAAGGTAGTCACTACGCCTGACTGACCCTCTTGAATGATGTAAAAACCACTCAGAATCCAAACCAATGCTACGCCACCAGCGGCCAGGATCACCGTCGCTTTAGAACCAAAAGGATTTGTGAAGTTAAAGTTGGGCGCACTCATGCCGCCACCATTACCACCGTTGTTACCACCACCATTTCCGCGCTGAGATGGCGGAGGTATATCGGTACTGCTTGGTTTATTTGCAGGCTTACCTACTGATCCACCCGGCTTTTTCTTGCCGCCAAAAATACCGCTGATGCGATCATTGAAATCACGCCAAAGCTCATCCAAATCAGGAGGGCCATCTGGTTTAGCGGGTTGATTCGTTGGTCTTGGGGTGCTTGGCTGAGTCTCTACTGGCTTTTCAGTTTCGGAATTACCAGGTTCAGCTTGAGGGGATTGCTCACTACCCTGCCCACTTTTGGCATCTTTAGATCCAGCGCCTGAGTGGCTATTGCCCCAACCTGGGTCGTTGACCGAGAACAGCTCGAGAAATTTACGCATCGTTTGGTGAATATTTTCGGTTAGGAATCGGGTTAAATTCAGAAGTCTCTGGTCGTTCGGGTAAAGGAGCTAAAAACTCATCTGGGTCCATTTGGACTTTGGCGCGATTCTGCTCGACCCTTATTCTATCAGTCATTTGAGAGCATTCGGCGAGGGCTGAACGCAATAAATCTAGCCCCAGGCCCGTCTTGGCGGAAAGGAAAATCTGGCTCGGAATTCCCTCAGAATCCCGAATCAAGGCTGCCCCCTCGGTAAAGGTCTGAGGCATCTGGTCAATCTTATTCATTACCTCGATTCGAGGGATGTCGTCAGCCCCAATTTCCCGTAAAACAGCCTCTACTTCGGCCTTTTGCTCCCTGGCAACGGGGCTACACGCATCAATGACGTGCAAAATCAGGTCTGCATGGATGGTTTCATCCAAAGTGGCCCTAAAGGCCTCCACCAGTTGGTGCGGTAATTCACGGATAAAACCGACCGTATCGGAGACCACAATGGACCCCACTCCCTCTAAATGTACTTTGCGGGAAGTGGTATCAAGGGTCGCAAACAGCTGATCTGCTGCATATGTCCCTGCTTTTGTAAGGGCATTAAATAGCGTAGATTTACCCGCATTGGTATATCCAACCAAAGATACAGAAAAGACATCTTTGCGATTACGGGCCCTTCTTTGGGTTCTTTGTTGGCGCTGGAGCTTCTCCAACTCGGTTTCCAAACGCTTAGCTTTGGTTGCTAGCATCCGTCGGTCAAGCTCCATCTGGGTTTCGCCAGGGCCGCCTCGCACACCAATACCACCGCGTTGACGTTCTAAGTGACTCCAAGCGCGCACTAAACGAGACATGCGATAACGCACTTGAGCTAGTTCAACCTGAGTCTTACCGATATGGCTTTGCGCTCTCTGACTAAAGATATCCAAAATCAGGCCCGTTCGGTCCATGACATGAAAACCAATATGGCGCTCAAGGTTGCGTTGCTGCGTTGGGGATAAGGGATGGTTAAAGATGACTAATTCAGCACCTTGCTCTTCCATCACTTTTTTGACTTCGTTAGCTTTACCCGAACCAATAAATAAGGCTGGATCAGTTTTGCCCTTACGCGCAATTACGCTAGCGATAGGTATAGAGCCGGCACTGTCAGCCAAAAGGCTGAGCTCAGCCATGCTGTCCGCAAAATCTTCGCGGCCGGTATCAACTCCAACCAGAACGGCACGTGCCGCATCTACACCTGTTTTATACAGAGCTAACTTCTTCCGTACGGAACTCCACTGCACGAGCAGGAACGATCGTGGAAATGGCGTGTTTATAAACCATCTGCGTCACGGTGTTACGCAAGAGCACAACATATTGATCAAACGATTCAATATTGCCCTGCAGCTTGATGCCGTTGACAAGATAAATTGAGACAGGAACATGCTCTTTGCGCAAAGCATTGAGGAAAGGATCCTGTAGTAATTGGATTTTGCTGTTGTTCATACTGCTCCTTATTGTTTTTTATAAGCTGCTTCTATTTTGGGAGTCTTGCTTTTTTTATTCAATTCTCTACTGCGCACTACTACTGTCTACCTCCAACATAAGGGGTCTGATATTCAAAAATCAAGCCCCTTACTAAAACACTTCTAAAACTGTACCGCTATTTTTAACTTTTTACTTCTTTTTGCCTTTTTTTCCTTTGTCCGCATCAACATAGGGGTTTTTGGCTGTATTCATCTGAATGCGCAATGGCGTGCCGCGTAATTTAAAGACTTCTCTAAAACGACCTTCTAAATAACGCTTATAGCTATCAGTCACGCCACTCAAGGATGTGCCATGAATCACCACAATTGGAGGGTTCATACCACCTTGGTGGGCATAGCGTAATTTTGGACGCCCCATACCAACACGCTTAGGCTGTTGATGCTCGATTGCCTCTTGCAGAATGCGGGTCAATTTTGGCGTCGGCAATTTTGCCATCGCTGCAGCATAAGCGAGATCAACGTCTTTAAATAGCTCTTTAAGGCCAGTACCTTTTTTCGCAGAAATCGGATGTACATTTGCAAAATCGAGGAAGCGCAGTTTTTGCGCAATTTCTAAACGCGCACGCTCTTTAACGTAAGCATCCAAACCATCCCACTTGTTCACAGCCACAACCAATGCACGCCCTGCTTCCACAATAAAGCCAGCGATATGTGCATCCTGCTCAGAAATATCCTGCTGGGCATCGAGCATCAAGATCACCACATTGCAATCGGCAATCGCTTGCAATGTTTTAACAACTGAGAACTTCTCAATTGCTTCAAAGACTTTGCCACGACGACGCAGACCCGCAGTATCAATCAAGATATAAGGCTTACCGTTGCGCTCAAATGGAACTTCAATTGCATCCCGTGTTGTACCTGGCATATCAAATGCGATAACACGTTCTTCACCGATCAATTTATTGATCAAGGTTGACTTACCAACGTTAGGACGGCCCACTACCGCAATCTTCATTGGTCGATTTGGATCGTTTTCTAATTCTTCTGGTTCTGGCTCTGGAATCCCTAAAGAATCCAAAGCATCATCGATCAAACCGCGCACACCATCGCCGTGTGCAGATGAAATTGGGAACGGTTCGCCAAGACCCAATTCATGGAAGTCAGCAGTGACAACGCCAGCTTGCATGCCTTCTGTTTTATTCACTGCCAGAATGACTGGTCTGCCGGTTTTGCGCAAGAAATCGGCGATCACGCGGTCTTGCGGCGCCATACCTAAACGGCCATCCACTAAGAAAATAATGATGTCAGATTCGGCAACGGCTTGTTTGGTTTGCTTGGCCATCTCGGCAACGATGCCGGTCTTGGCTACCGGCTCGAAACCTCCGGTATCTACGCAAATAAATGCACGCTCGCCGATACGGCCTTTACCGTAGTGACGGTCACGGGTTAGACCCGAGAAGTCAGCAACTAAAGCATCGCGTGAACGCGTTAAGCGGTTAAAGAGTGTCGATTTACCGACGTTAGGACGACCGACAATGGTGATTACTGGATTCATTTTGGACTATACGCCGCTAGTTTGCCACCTTGAGATTGAATCAAGATGAGGCCATTCACCGCAATCGGTGCGGCTGTGATTGGACTACTATCATGACGAATGCGTGCCAGCATTTCACCATTCTCTTGTGAAAGTGCATGCACATAACCTTGCGCATCACCTACGAGTAATACCTTGCCGACTGCCGTAGGCTCACCCACATCTCTAAACAACAGTTTGGTGTTTTCCCAAACTTGCGAGCCGTCCTTCACTGCAAAGGCAGTGACATAGGATTTTTCATTTGAAGAAAATACCAAACTAGGGCTTTGGGCTGTGCCGGTAAAACTGGAGTAATCCTTAAACCACAACAAACTACCCGTACGTGCTTGAGCACAACCTACGCGACCTTGATAGGAAACGGCGCAAATAATTTCGCCCTCCATGCTTGGCTTAGCAGTCACATCATTCAGGCGCTCAATTTCTGAAAAACCTTTTGGAAATGAAACTGGAGTCTCCCAAACTAGGCCGCCGTTTGCAATTGCAATCATGCCAAAGCGACCACCAGAAAACCCAGTCACAATCACCTCATTACCAATAGCTAGCATGCCGTAACCTACGCGCAAAGATAGTGCAGCCTGTTGGCGTTGATAGGTCCATTTGCGAACGCCAGTTTGCGCATCTAAACCAACAAATCGACTATCTAATGTGCGGATGATGACCACACCACCAGCTACGACTGGCTCAGACAATACTTCGCTGCCGACACTGAAATTCCAGATAGGCTTGCCAGTATCGTCATAAGCATAGACAGTGCCCTTAGTAGTTACGACAGCTGTAGTTCGCCCATCAGACCCAGGGCCAATAGATAGGCGATCCGGTACGGAGGCTTCCCATAATTTATTACCAGTCCTCAAGTCAATCTTGGCTAAGTTGCCACGATGAGATGCAGCATAAACAGCATCCCCTGCTACTGCAGGATGAAAGTTGAATGACTCGGACGAACCGACACTGGTTGACCATACGGCAGCCAAATCAAATTGATTAGTGACTGGGACTAACTCAGCAGGCTTGCGAACACGTGAGTTACCAGAGCATGCTGTCAAGGCCACTACTACCGAGCCCAGCACTAAGACTGTGCTTGCTAGTTTTGCTACGCGTTTGCAATCCATCATCACTGTGCTACTCCTCCGACGGCATCCAATTTAACCTTCAAGAGACGACGCGCCTCTTCAGGGAATTCTTTTACATCGTTCAACTGCTTCCATGCAGCTTCGTAACTTTTGCGCGCATCAGCGGTATTCTTTTGAGCCAAATACCAATCGCCGCGACGCTCTAACCAGAGAGCCTCAAAGCCTGCGACAGGCTTTTCTTTAAGGATTGCATCTGCCTCAGCAAAATCCTTTTCAGTACCAAGCTCGATTAATTGAGCTGTTAAGCGTAACTTAGCTATAGCCAGATAACCCTTGTCAGATGAATTCTTAGCAGCCCAGCGCAAATACTCCATGGCCTTAGCTGAATCACCTGCATCAGAAGCAATCTTCGCTGCTACCAAACTAGACATCGCAGCGTAAGGCGTACCTGAGAACTGTTTTTGTAAATCATCAGCAGCGCGTAAAGTTTGATCTTTATCACCCTTATTAATTGCAGTGACCATCGTTTCATACAACTGTGAAGCAGCGGCGGCTTGGCTAGTACGCCACCATTGGTAGCCGCTATAGGCTGCATAGACAAATAAAGCCGCCGTCACTACACCAGTAATGAGGTTGCGATACTTTTGCCAAAATGCTTTAAGTTGATCTAATTGTTCTTGTTCTTCTAGGTCTAAAGGCATGTCAATCCAAGCTAATAAATGCGGTATTAATAATTAATGTCTTAATTCTATTCGGTGGAGCCAACTATGGCATCAATTACGGCTTCCACAACACTATCCAAAGCTACTGCCTTCTGCTCACCAGTACCCCGTAAATCCTTGAGTTGAGCCTCATTCTTAGCCAATTCATCCGGGCCGATAATGACGGCATGAGCAGCCCCACTGGCATCCGCCTTCTTCATTTGGGACTTAAAGCTAGCGGTTTGGCCATCTGGAGGGCAAAACAGGATGACATCGATGCCAGCATTACGCAGACGTTCAGCAATAATCATGGCGGCAGTCAAGGTCTCGCCACCCTGGTGAATGACAAAAGCATCACATTGAGCTTGCGGCTCTGGCAAAGAGCCAGAAACCTTCATCAGCTCCAAAACGCGTTCCATTCCCATTGCCCAACCACAGGCTGGAGCTGCTTTACCGCCCATGCGCTCAATTAAGGGGTCATAACGACCACCGCCAGCAATCGTGCCTTGAGCGCCTAACTCTTCGGTAATCCACTCAAAGACAGTCAGGTTGTAGTAATCCAAGCCACGCACTAAACGGGGATTGATTTTGCAGGGGATGTTGTTCGCTTTCAATAGAGCCTGAACTGCATCGAAATGCTTGAGCGACTCCTCTCCCAAGAAATCGAGTAATTTTGGTGCGCCTTCAATCAAATCCTGCATTGCTGGATTCTTAGAATCTAAGATGCGCAATGGATTCGTTAATAAACGACGTTGCGAATCTTCATCCAACTGCGCTTTATTTTTCTCGAAGTACGTTACCAAGGCAGCGCGATGCTCAGCACGCTCTGGAGCCTGCCCTAAAGAATTAATCTCTAGACGCACACCTTTGAGACCCAGCTCATCCCAAAGACGCTGCCCCATCAAAATGATTTCCGCATCAATATCAGGGCCAGCGAATCCCATCGCCTCAATACCAAATTGATGGAATTGGCGATAGCGACCCCGTTGTGGGCGCTCATGGCGGAACATTGGGCCGGTATACCAAAGACGCTTTGGTCCTTCGTACAGCAAATTGTTTTCAACTACGGCACGAACTACGGCAGCAGTACCCTCTGGGCGCAATGTGAGTTGCTCACCATTCAAACGGTCCTCAAAGGAATACATCTCTTTTTCAACGATATCGGTTACTTCACCAATGCCACGCTGAAATACTGCAGTCGCCTCCACAATCGGAGTTCGCAAGAACTCGTAACCATAAGCACGAGTCAGATCACGTAAGACATGCTCTAAATGTGTCCACTGCGCAGCATCAGCAGGCAAGAGATCATTCATGCCGCGAACGCCATTAATTTTTTGGATCTTTTGTGTTTTAGCTGGATTAGCTTGGTTCGCCTGGTCAGTCATGGTGTGCGCTTCAGTTCTTCTTTGTTGTTCTTATTTATTTTTTGTACTTAATTTACTTGGGTGCGTAATTCTGATTCACGTACTCATCCACAATTGCCTGAAATTCTTGGGCAATGTTCTCACCACGCAAAGTTTTTACTTTCACACCATCCACAAAGACGGGGGCCGCAGGGGTTTCTCCGGTGCCAGGCAATGAGATACCGATATTAGCGTGTTTACTTTCACCGGGGCCATTGACGATACAACCCATGACGGCTACGTTCATTGCCTCAACACCGGGATGAGTTTTTTTCCACACTGGCATTTGCTGACGCAGGTATGACTGAATGTTCGCAGCCAACTCTTGGAAGGTGGTGCTGGTTGTTCTACCGCAGCCAGGGCAAGCAATCACCATCGGTGTGAAATTACGCAATCCCATGGTTTGCAAAATCTCTTGGGCCACAATAATTTCATTCTCACGTGGCGCGCCTGGATCAGGTGTTAATGAAACCCGAATGGTGTCACCAATACCCTCTTGCAACAAGATACCCATGGCAGCAGTTGAAGACACAATGCCTTTGCTACCCATGCCCGCTTCTGTGAGGCCCAAATGCAATGGGTAATCAGATCGTCTAGAGAGATCACGGTACACAGCTACTAAATCTTGCACATTACTCACCTTGCAAGACAGCAAAATTTGATTGGGGTTCATGCCGAACTCCACAGCCTTTTCGGCAGACTGTAATGCGGACTGAATCAATGCCTCAATCATCACCTCTTGTGCAGTCTTTGGAATTGGCAGCGCCGCATTCGCATCCATGATGCTGGCAAGCAAGTCTTGATCCAAACTACCCCAGTTCACGCCAATGCGAATCGGCTTGTCATATTTACAAGCGGCTTCGATCATTTGTGCAAATTGCGGATCGCGTTTTGCGCCCTTACCTACGTTACCGGGATTAATGCGGTACTTAGATAACGCTTTGGCACACTCTGGATAGTCATTCAATAAAGTATGGCCGTTGTAGTGGAAGTCACCAATCAATGGAACCAAAACATCCATCTTGTCTAACTGCTCGCGAATGTAAGGCACTGCTTCAGCAGCAGCTGGCGTGTCTACAGTAATACGTACCATCTCTGAGCCAGCGCGAGCTAACTCTTTTACCTGAATAGCGGTAGCGACAGCATCGGCCGTATCCGTGTTGGTCATAGACTGGACGCGCACCGGCGCATCACCACCAACCGTAATGATGTTGGTTTTCCAGGCGACTGTTGCTTGACGTGTAGCCCTCTTAGGCGACGGGCCTAAAGGAAGCTTTGGAAGATTGTTGGATGAGTTACTCATTGGACTTGTATTGTGAAATCAGTCGTCTAATCGTTTGAGCCATTGCACTGAGTGCTCGGGCTGATACTCTTGCTCGTCTTCTTCATCATCCAGACCTTCAACATCATCATCTTGATCGAGATTAATCTGCTTGTCATGCACGGCGCGCTCACGCACTCGGGTGCGATCGACTACATCACCTGCTAACTGTCCACAAGCCGCAGCAATATCATCACCACGAGTTTTACGAACTGTAGCTACCATGCCTGCATCCAGCAAAATGCTAGCAAATGCATGGACACGCTGGGCTGATGAACGCTTTAATCCAGACTCAGGGAATGGATTAAATGGAATGAGATTGATCTTGCACTTGATGTTCGCCAATAAGCGTACCAACTCTTTTGCCTGAATATCAGAATCATTCACACCATCGAGCATGCAGTATTCAAAGGTTAAGAAATCCCTCGGGGCAAAAGGTAAATACCGTTCGCACGCAGCAAGCAATTCTCTTAATGGATATTTTTGATTTAGCGGAACAAGTTGATCACGCAGCTTGTCATTCGGCGCATGCAATGACACCGCCAATGCCACTGGGCAATCTTGAGCCAAGCGATCAATCATTGGCACTACACCAGACGTAGATACCGTCACACGACGTCGCGATAAACCATAGGCCCGGTCATCAAGCATTAAACGTAAAGCGGTGACAACATTGTCATAGTTGAGCAGCGGCTCACCCATCCCCATCAGCACTACATTTGAAATCACACGACCGGTATGCTCCCAGCCTGGTGTTGGGTATTTCTCAATACGGCGAACGGCATTCGGATCAGTGCGGAGCAAATGTTCTGCAAACCAGAGCTGGCCAATGATTTCACCAGCGGTGAGATTGCGCGAGAAGCCTTGATGTCCGGTTGAGCAAAAACGGCAATTGACTGCGCAACCAGCCTGAGAGGAGATGCACAGAGTGCCACGATCATCCTCAGGAATAAATACCGACTCCACAGCATTGCCAGCACCAACGTCTAGCAACCACTTGCGAGTGCCGTCTGCTGCATGCTCATCTTTAATTACCGGGAGAGAAAGGACTTCTGCTTTATCGAGCAATGTTGCTCTAAAGCTTTTTGCTAAGTCACTCATGTCATTGATGTCAGAAACACCGCGTTGGTGTATCCACTGCATGAGCTGCTTCGCCCTAAAGGGCTTTTCATTCAACCCCGCGACATACGCTGCCATTTGGTCAGCGTCAAAATCTAAGAGATTTACGCGCGGGGAGGTCAATGCGCCTACTTATGTATTAAATAGGTTGTTCGTAAGCAATCGTGAATTAACGATTGAAAACGTTCATGCCAGCGAAGAAGAATGCAACTTCGACAGCAGCAGTTTCAGGAGCATCAGAGCCATGAACAGCGTTTGCATCAATGCTGTCAGCAAAATCAGCACGGATAGTGCCTTTGTCTGCCTTCTTAGGATCAGTAGCACCCATCAAGTCACGGTTCTTAGCAATAGCGCCTTCGCCTTCTAATACCTGAATCATTACAGGACCAGAAATCATGAAGCTCACTAAATCTTTAAAGAAAGGACGTGCAGCGTGCACAGCGTAGAACTGCTCAGCTTCAGCTTGCGACAAATGCGCCATTCTGGACGCAACAATCTTCAAACCAGCAGATTCGAAACGGTCATAGATCTTGCCGATTACGTTTTTTGCAACAGCATCAGGTTTGATAATTGAAAGGGTGCGTTCGATAGCCATGTAAAACTCCAATAGTGATTTCAAAGATTTTGCTGAAATTAGCGCCAATTTGGACCCAGGGCGAACTTCTACCCTATTTCCTACAACGCGCCAGGAATTCAGCGACCCCCGAATTATACATCGGCTGACCGTATTTACCCTGATCTAAGCATAGCTAAACCATTGAATTTACAGGGCATAACCCTTCGATTTGTAGTCTTTTTCATGGGGGGCTTGAAATTACCCTATTTTGTCTATACTTACTGTCAACAGCCCCTGGTGGGCTCGTGTATTAACTATGAAAAAGGAGTCAATATGAGTGATCTGAACTCTTACGGCTTTGGGCAAACAGGCTCGATTAGCACCCCACAGATACGCAACCGCGTACTACGCAATACCTACGCCCTTTTGGCGCTCTCAATGGTCCCTACTGTCATTGGCGCATGGCTTGGCGTTGCTTTTGGGTTCAACTTTATGGCGAGCAACCCTTTTATGGGTTTCATCGTCTTTATGGCAATCGCCTTTGGCTTTTTCTGGGCAATTGAGAAAAACAAAGACACCGGAGTCGGTGTTCTGCTGTTGCTAGGCTTCACCTTCTTTATGGGCATCATGATGTCCGGCCTAGTGGGCTTCACACTCAATAGCTACAGCAATGGCGCTACCTTGATCATGCTGGCCTTTGGTGGCACCGCATCGATTTTTGCTGTGATGGCAACCATCGCTACCGTGAGTAAGAGTGATTTCTCCGGCATGGGCAAATGGTTGATGGTTGGCGTACTGCTCTTGATCGTAGCCTCATTGGCAAACATCTGGTTGCAGTTGCCTGCTTTGATGTTGACTGTGATGGTGTTGGCAATTGCCATTTTCTCTGCCTTCATCTTGGTTGATGTACAGCGCATCATCAGCGGTGGCGAGACTAACTACATCATGGCTACCTTAGCAATCTACCTAGATGTCTATAACGTCTTTACCAACTTGCTCGCACTTTTGGGCATTGTGGGCGGCAATAGAGACTAAGCATTACTAAAGCTTCAATAGAAAAGGCACCCATGGGTGCCTTTTTCTTTATCTCGATATTCTGATTTGCTGCTCAATTGAACTGTTCGCTGTCAGGGTCTTTCGAATACCGCCATCGACTCCACATGCGATGTGTGAGGGAACATATTGACAATGCCCGCACTTTTGAGAACATAGCCAGCTTGATGACACAGAATCTCTGTATCTCTAGCTAAAGTCTTTGGATTGCAAGAGACGTAAACAATGCGTTGGGGCGGGAGATCGCTGCCCTGCTCATGTAGTTGAGCTAAGGCTTGGCAGATCTTCATAGCGCCTTCACGGGGAGGATCCATTAGCCAGCGCTCAGCCCTACCCCATGAGGCAATGGTTTCTGTTGTCACTTCAAACAAATTGCTTTGCATGAAGCTAACTCTATCGGCGAGTTGATTGTGTTCTGCATTGGCTTTGGCTCGAGTAGTCAGGCTTTCTAAACCTTCAATACCCAAGACCTGGCTCGCTCGTCTTGCGAGCGGCAATGTGAAATTACCAATGCCACAGAACAAATCGAGTACACGATCACCTGGCTTAACTTCCAGCAAGCGAATCGCCCTACTAACTAAAGCCCGGTTCATCATGTGGTTCACTTGCGTGAAATCCGCCGGCTTAAATGGCATCTCGATTTCAAACTCAGGTAGGCGATAACAAAGCTTGCCTGTTAATGGATAGAACGGTGCAACGGTTTCAATACCTTTGGGTTGCAACCAAATCCACACTTGATGAGTATCCGCAAAGTCTCTAAGTAACTGTTCATCGGCTGGCGTTAAAGGCAGAAGATTTCTAAAAACCAATGCAGTGACTGGCTTTGCTTTTTTGGGGTCATCTGAATTAGGATCTTCGGGCTCACCAACCGCAATTTCAATTTGGGGCATGCGATCGACAATGGATAAGCCCATGACCAATTTACGCATTTCTGGCAGCAGATCAGAAACGTGTCTAGGCAGAATCTCACAGGCAGTCATGTCGGCGACATAGCCGCTCTTCCCTTCATGAAAACCAATTAGGACTGTACCTTTTTTGATGGATCGATTTACCGCGCTTAAGCGCGCGCGATGGCGATACTCCCAAGCTGGGCCACCCATTGGACGAAGAATTTCTTCTGGAGCGACTTTAGCAATATGCTTTAGATCATCCTCGAGTACGCGCTGCTTCATCGCAACCTGCGCCCGAATATCCAAGTGCTGCATAGTGCAACCACCACATATGCCAAAGGCTTTACATTTGGGTTCCGCTCTAAACACCGCAGGCTTAAGGATGTCGAGGACCTTGGCTTTGCTAAAGCGAGCTTTATCACGTGTAATGACATAAGTAACAAGCTCAGTTGGCAGTGCCCCCTGAATAAAAATGACCTTGCCGCTTTGACCCTCTGCAGCCTCTTCCTCATTGGGTGCCAAGCGCGCAATTCCTTGAGCGTCTAAGTCAAGGGAGTCAACTCGTACTGGCTCAGTCACAACGATATGGACTGGCTTTTCTCCTCTACGCATCGGGAGCAAAATCCAAGAGATATTCTTGCCACTGCTCGCCATGCGGCTCTTTAGATTCTTTTTCTAAATAGGCTTTAACAAAAGTAATTTCTTCTTTGTATTCGTCTAATGAGAAGCCGCCACGCAGCAGTTGAAAGCGGCAGTACATCAGATAGGTATTGACGACGTCGGTTTCACAGTAGCGACGAATCTCATCGATCCTACCTTCTTGATAAGCAGGCCATACCTGGCTACCATCCATACCCATCTTGCCCGGGAAACCACACAGTTTGGCGAGTCCGTCTAGTGGTGCATTAGCGCGACCATTAAATTTAGCTAAGAGATCCATCAAGTCGAGATGGCGCATGTGATATCGACTGATGTAGTTATTCCATTTGAATTCACGGCTATCGTTTTCTTGGCTCTCACCCATCTCCCAATAGCGCGGCGCTTGCACATGGTTTGCTAATGCGCGGTAATGCAGTACTGGCAGGTCAAAACCACTGCCATTCCAAGACACTAACTGAGGGGTATATTTCTCAACGAGTTCAAAGAAGGTCTGAATCAATACCTTCTCATCATCTTGCGCAGTGCCTAAGGTTCCTACCTTTATTTGAGGTGAGCCATCCTTGGTTGTTCTGCGAATAACACAGGAGATGGCGCAGATGCGTTGCAGGTAGAGCGGCAAAAACTCACTGCCCGTCTTCTCGGCACGCTCGGCCATAGCTTTGGCAGCAACTTCACTATCAGATAGCGTATCGGGATAGTCATTTAGACGACGCAGCCCAGCTACATCTGGAATAGTTTCAATATCGAAAACGAGAACCGTTGCCATACTTAAATCGCTAGCAATTGATCAAGAACAATTACTGCAAGTATGGCGTTGGATTTACTGGCTTGCCATTCACGCGTAGTTCGAAGTGGAGCTTTACCGAAGTAGCATCGGTATCACCCATCTCAGCAATCTTTTGCCCCTTCTTCACCGTATCACCCTCTTTTACTAAGAGTGTGCGGTTATGGGCATAGGCTGTGAGGTAGGTATTGTCATGCTTGATGATGACGAGATTGCCATAGCCACGCAAGCTATTGCCAGCGTATACAACTTTACCGTCAGAGGCGGCTGTCACAGGTTCACCTAACTTGCCGGCAATATCAATACCCTTGGTCTTTTCACTGAAATCTTCACTGACCTTGCCTTTAGCTGGCCATGACAAACGAATTCCAGGCTCAGCAACCATTTCTTTTGCAGGCTCCGCTTTCGGAGTATCTACTTTTGTTACATCTGTGTTGACTGAGGTCTTCGGTACTGGTTTCACTGCAGATCGTGAACCTGCGGGAGGTCTCACCAACACCAAATCACCCACTTCAATTAAGTTTGGGTTTGATAAATTATTCCACTGCGCTAAATCCCGCGGGGATTGGCCATTATCTAAAGCAATACGGGCTAAGGTATCGCCGCGCTTTACGCGGTAGTAGCCTGGGGGAGCTGGCTCATTGCCACCACCACTGCGATCAACCACATTAGCGGGTTTTGCACGAGGGGTTGTCGAACAACCTGCATTAAGGATCAATGAGGCCGCAGCGAGCAGCAACAGAAGGTATTTAGTCATTAAATTCATGGGGTATCTCATACTACCCCTGATTGTAAGGGGACAAAAAAGACCTCGTCCAGAACTGTTCTTTGGTAGCGCTGGGAGCTCATCCGCTCAACCATGATCAATTGCTGTTCTTTCTCATTCTTGGCAACTGGAGCCACTAGACGGCCACCAATAGCCAGCTGATCCAATAAGGCGTCTGGAATGCCCAAACCAGCAGCAGCAAGGATGATGCCATCAAATGGGGCCGCTTGTGGCAGGCCCAAGATGCCATCCCCGTAAATGAGGCGCAAGTTTTTAATCCGAAATGGACGCAGCTTCTCTCTAGCCATATCGTGCAATGGACGAATACGCTCGATTGAATAAACCTCTTCAGATAACAAGCTGAGTACTGCTGCTTGATATCCGCACCCAGTACCAATTTCTAATACTTTTCCTAATGGCTGCTTGGGCTTATGCAAAAGCTCGATCATGCGAGCCACCACCGATGGCTTAGAAATCGTTTGCGAATGGCCAATTGGCAAGGCAGTATCTTCATAGGCCTGAGGATACATTCCTGCATCCATGAAGGCATGGCGAGGAACGGTTGCGATTGCCTCCAAAGTTTTACCGTGCTTTACGCCAGCAGCTAAAACTTTAGCCGCTAAAGCATGCCGGTGACCAGAGTTACGCTCTGCCGCAGACTTCAACCGCGATCCCATCCGCTTGCACGCATCGCAGCTAAGCGAGCATGATGGGTTAGATCCAACTGCATTGGGGTGATCGAGATACATCCCCCATCAATTGCATGAAAGTCTGTACCTTCAGAGTTGTCTTTCGCATGACCTGCTGCACCAATCCAATAGATATCGTCACCACGCGGACTTTTTTGCACAACCACTGGCTGAGAATGGTGGCGATTACCCAAGCGAGTGACGCGCCAACGATAGAGGTCGGCATAAGGACGATTGGGGATGTTCACGTTTAGTAAAGTGGCCGCACCTTCGGTGTGAGCCAACTTAGATACCAGCATCTGTGCCACGATATCGTGGGCTGCTTTAGCGGCGTCCTCAATACGGTTCCAGCCTTTATCAATTTGTGAGAAGGCAATACCAGGAACACCAAACATCACACCTTCAACCGCAGCAGCAACAGTACCGGAGTAAAGAGTATCTTCACCCATGTTCTCGCCCTGATTAATTCCAGAAACTACCAGGTCAGGTTTTTCATCTAAAAAACCTGTCATCGCAATATGTACGCAATCGGTTGGCGTACCGTTGATAAATAAGAAACCATCACGCTCACCGCCAGCCACTCGATGAATCGATAGTGGTCGTGAGAGTGTTAAAGAGTTTGAGGCGCCACTGTGATTTTGCTCTGGGGCAATAACTGTTACCCGCCCTAGTGGACGAATAGCATTAACCAAAGCCAGGAGACCAGGAGCCAAATATCCGTCATCGTTCGAAATCAGAATATGCGGCTGTTTTGCGTTTTCACTCATGAATGTAAATACCTT
Organism: Polynucleobacter sp. es-MAR-4; assembly: GCF_018882055.1. Classification (GTDB taxonomy): domain Bacteria; phylum Pseudomonadota; class Gammaproteobacteria; order Burkholderiales; family Burkholderiaceae; genus Polynucleobacter. Next base: position 450,591 of record NZ_JACVPF010000001.1, read on the forward strand.
ATTAGCACTTCTTTATGCTGCAGATGCTTTGGAGGCCTGACTTAAGCTGCGACCTCTAAACCATCCATATATTACTGGCAATACCAACAGGGTCAAAATTGTGGTCGTGACCATGCCGCCAACAATGACAAGGGCCAAGGGGCGCTGGGCTTCAGAGCCAATAGAGTGCGATAAGGCGGCCGGTAAGAGGCCTAGACCAGACAAGGCTGCCGTCATCAATACCGGGCGGACTCGTAAGGAAGCGCCCTCTACCATCACGTCTTTCATTTCCCCATGCTCGGTAGCAGCGGTCTTATTGATAAAGGAGATCAGAATCACACCATCCTGAATGGCAATACCAAAGAGAGATAAGAAGCCAAAGAAAGCAGAAATGCTCAAAGTCTCGCCTGCGAGATGCAAGGCAATAACACCGCCAATAGCTGCAAATGGCACGTTAATCATCACAATCACGGCATCCCGGAAATTACCAAAAGCACTAACAAGCAATAAGAAAATTCCTAGGAGCGCTAATGGCACGATCAACATGAGTTTCTTTTGCGCTTGTTTCATTTGATTGAACTGACCATCCCAGCTAATCGAGTAATTTGGGGGCAAGGTAATATTTTTCTCAACCAGGAATTGCGCATCCTCGACCGCGCTACCCAAGTCACGACCACGCACACTGAACTTAATCGCAATATAGCGCTTACCGGCTTCGCGATAGATGAAGAAAGGACCATCCGAGAGTTGAACCGTGGCCACCATCGACAAAGGAATGGAGGGTCCGTTAGACGAATCTACCAAGAGGTGGCCAATATCGGCAATGTCATTGCGACTACCTTCGTTTAAGCGCACAGCAATGCCAAAGGTTTTTTCATCCTCTAGGAGATTGGTGACTGCAGCCCCACCAATCGCATTGGCCACGACTGTTTGAATATCATTCACATTGATGCCATAGCGAGCTGCACGCTCTCGATCAATCTGAATATTCAGCGTTGGTTGTCCAAGCTCTTTTAAGATGCCTTCATCAGCAACGCCACGAACCTTCTTCAGCAAATCGATTACCTCATGGGCCTTTTGATCCAGAACCTCAAGATCGGTTCCGTAGATCTTGACGGAGTTTTCACCTTTCACCCCAGAAAGTGCCTCGTTAACGTTATCCTGAATGTACTGAGAAAAGCTATAGGTGACGCCCGGGATCTTATTGAGCTCTTCCTCCAAATGAGCAATCAGTGCTTTCTTATTCGAGCCACCTGGCATCTTGTCAGGACTCTTTAAATACAGTCCGTACTCCTGGTTAAAGACGCCGGTGGAATCCGTGCCATCATCAGGTCGACCAATTTGGGCTGCAACTTTTTCAATTTCTGGTTGCTTTAAAAAAGTCTCGCGTAACTGGTTGGCGACTTTCACTGAATAGTCTAGATCAACCGTATTGGGCAAGGTAACTCGCAACCAAATATTATTTTCTTCTAAAGTGGGTAAGAATGCCGTTCCTAAGCGTGTCACACTTAGTAAGGTCAACCCCAATACAAATACCGCCACAGAGACGACTGTTAGCGGACGATCCATCCACCTTCTTAGTAAAGGCTTATAGCCATTCAATAACTTAGTAATAAATCCAGGGGGTTTGTGATGCAGATTCTCACCAAAGACTAAAGAAATCATTGCCGGCAAGAAAGTCAAACTAAGAATCATGGCGGCAATCAAAGCAAAGCCCATGGTGAATGCCATTGGCTTAAAGATAATTCCTTCTACGCCACCCATGAAGAACAATGGGGAGTAGGCAACAATAATGATGCCGGTGGAGTAAATCATGGCGCGCTGCACTTCGCTTGTTGCCAAGATGATGCTTTGGTTTAGGCGCTTACCACCCTCCTCCAAGTGACGCATAACGTTCTCAGTCAGAATCACCGCCGAGTCGACAATGACGCCAAAGTCGATCGCACCAAGAGAGATCAGGTTTGCCGGCACACTCCATAGATGCATCTGAATAAACGATACACATAAGGCCAGAGGAATAACTGCCGCTACGACTGCTGCGGCACGCAAATTACCCAAGAAGAAAAACAGAACTGCAAGCACCAATGAAATACCGAAAAATAAGGTGTGCTTCACAGTGCCAATGGTAATGTCTAGAAGTACTTGACGATCATAAAATGGCACCACTTCAATACCGGGTGGTAGCACTTGCTTATTAATATTCTCAACCGTGTTGCGCACACGCGCTAATACCTCGGTAGCATTCTCACCGCGGCGTAAATAAACAATACCTTCAACTGAGTCTGGGTTCTCATTGAACTGGAACATGCCTAAACGTGGCGCATTACCAATCTCTACGCGCGCCACATCCCCTATTCGAATTGGCACGCCGTTATGAATAGAAACCACCACTCGCTTAATGTCATCAATGTTTTTAAGTAGGCCTACACCGCGTACTACAAATTGCTGCTCTCCACTAGGTAACAGCCCTCCACCGGTATTGCTATTGGCATTAGTCAAGGCGGTAATGAGCTCAGTAACGGTGACACCTTTAGCTTGGAGACTTTCTGGGCTAACAATCACTTGATATTGACGTACCTTGCCGCCAAACGAAGAAACATCAGCAACTCCAGGGGTTTGCTTGAGCTCTTTATAGATCTCATAGTTTTGCAGGGTCTTCAAGTGACTGGAAGAAGCATAGTCAGACTTCACCTCATAACGCATGATCTCGCCAGTAGCATCAGAGTCAGGGCTAATACTTGATGTCACTCCTGGCGGGAGGCTAACATTTGACAAGCTTGTAATAAAACGTTGGCGCGCTTGAAATGGATCAGTAGCATCATTAAATTTCAGAGTAACAACAGACAAACCAAATAAAGAAACGGAGCGGAAAGCCTGCAGACCTGGAATACCAGCCAAGGCATTTTCTACCGGTATGGTTACTTGCTGCTCAACCTCAGTAGTACTTCTCCCCGGCCATTGGGAAATCGCCTGAATTGTTAAGGGCGCTACGCCTGGGTATGGCTGAATAGGTAATTTAGAGAGACTAAACATCCCCAAACCCAAAAGCACAATGGAAGCAATGATGACAAGCACCCGCTTCTCAACAACACCTCGAATGAAGGAGGTAAATGCGCTCACTTAGTCTTCCTGCTTAGCAAATCGATCGTTGAGCAATACAGCACCCTCAGCCAAGATACGTGAACCCGGTTCTACACCTTCGGTAATCGCAAAGGTCTTGCTATTGAGGTCATATCCCCTGACGGGCAGACGACGATAAGCCTCGTCACCCACCTTCACGATGACATACCGCATCTCACGTATACGTACCACCGCTGTTTGCGGTACAACAATGGCATCAGCCATCCCCGTAGTTAATCTAGCTGAGGCATACATATCTGGTCGCAAAAGATCGTCATTATTCTCAATCTCCGCACGAATAAGCAATGCGCGCGTTTGCGAATCAATAGTGGGGGCAATGTAATTGGCGTAGGCAACAAACTCTTTATCTGGATATGCCTCGACATGTAAGACCATTTTTTGGCCCTGCTTAATCAGCCGTAAATCTTGCTCAAAGACATTACCCATAAACCACAATTGTTTTGGATCAGCTAGGGTAGCAATGACATCGCCGGAACTCACGGCAGCACCAGGCTCCACATTGCGCTTAACAACAACCCCTTTAATTGGAGAGCGCATGATCAGATTTGCCTGAGTCTTTCCAGTAGTCTCGAGAGCCTTAATATCCCCCTCACCAGCACCCAAATTACGGATGCGATTGGCAGCAGCCTGCTGAGTAATACGCGCATCACCCAGCAAATCACTCATCGTTTTGTTACCCTCCAATACCTTCGCCGTTTTCGAGGAGAGTAAATATTCTTGCTGAGCAGACAGAAATTCTGGGCTATAGAGCTCTACTACTGGGGAGCCGACATTGACTTCAGCGCCATCAAAAGCATAGATACGCTCCACTCTTCCCGGTGCACGAGCAGCGAGTACTTTAGATTTCTCTGCATTAAACGCTAAACGTCCGGGGACCTTAATGTCTACTGGTACCTGCACTTTTTCTGCCGTTTGGAAGATATAAATATCTGGATTCAACCGGACCCCAGGAAGTTTTAACTCCAAGACACCGCTCTTCTCCACTTTGAGAGCCTTATCAGAGGCTTCAATCTTTACATTGCGATTGACATTAGTAATGCGGCCTAAAACGATACCCATCGATAGAATCGCAAAGGCAAATGCTGCCAAGCGCATCCGATAACGATTTTGTGGACTGAGATTCCAATACAAAGCACCTACGCTTGCAAGCGCAACCTGCAGTCGATGGCCGCCAAAATGTAAGACCTTATCAACAACAGGTTTTGCCCTAACAGCAAGCTTGTTTAGAAAAGAAAGCATTTTGTCTTTCAACACTGCTCCTTAAAAAGGTTCTTTGCCAGATGTCACTAGCAATACTGCTTGCGCTTGCAATAAATTACTTTCAGCTAGCGCTAATTGAACTTCGAGGCTACGCAACTGAGTTTGTGCTGTCAGTAAATCATTAAACCCCTGTCCATTATTGGAGTACTGAGTTAAGCCAACTTTATATGCAGCATCGGCTTGAGGTACTTGGCGCTCTTTTAAAAATTGCGCCTGACTTTTGGCTTGCTCATATGTGGCATAAGCACTATTGACCGCCAATACAATTTGCTGGCGATTGGAAATATTGCCCGCTTCAGCCGCCGCCTGGCTGCGCTGTGCCTGCTCTACCCCATACTTTTCCTTAGTAAAGAAATACAGCGGAATGATGAGATCCAACTCAAGCTGATAGAACATCGTGCCGTTGTTAGCTGAGAACGGACCCCGTGGCGTAAATGAAGAACCAACCACCTGAAAGTCTGGCAAGTAAGCCTTCTTTGCTAAATCAACACCCTTGCGTGCAGCCTCTAGCTGTAATGCCGAGCTCTTCAAAGAAGGATGACTGGTTTCTGCATAGTCTTCGAGCTCAACTAAGGTTGGAACACTGCTCATGGCGCGACGTACATCACCGCGCAAGACCAACTTTTCTCTCGAGTGACGACCCACTAAAGTATTGATGTTATTTAAGGCAACCGATAGTTGTCGCTCAACATTAAATTGATCGGCTTGTGCTGAACTTTGGGCTACTTGCGCGTTCAGATATTCCACATACGCTGCGGCATTATTGGAGTAGCGCGCTTTAGCGACGTTCTTAATCATCTCTAAACGCATTACAGACTCTTTCAGAACCTGCAACTGCTTTTGCGATGCCAGCGCACTGTAATACAAGGTGGATAGTTGTGCACCCAACTGCAAGTAAGTGGACTCACTTTGCGCTAAGAGTGCTTCGGCATTGGTATTGGCAATATCGGATGCCAAACTCTTCTTGCCAGGAAACTGAAACGGCTGTGCAATAGAGATGGCGTTATTACTACTAATGCCGTTAGGGTACTGCGGAGATGGTGCATTAGCTCCACCCAAACCCAAAGGTGAATTTGCTGGCATCCCCGACCATACCAATCCTACTTGTGGATTCGCTGGAGCATTGATCTGCGGAACGGTTGCTTTTGCGGATAAGTAAGACTCACGTAATGAAGACAATTGCGGGTTGTTTAATTTGAGTTCGTTCCAGAGTTGACGCAAATCCATCTCTGCAGGTCCCGATGGCGTACCCTTGGTATAGATCTTCGGTGTATTGCTTTGAGTTACTGGAGAGAATAATGATGCAGCGTTAGCAGGATTTATGGCTTCGTTACTAACTAATGGTGGCGCCGACAAAGAATCTTTTGATTCATTCGTTTGCACAGTGACACTGGACGAATTTATTTGCGCAGATGCAGAACTAATCAGCAAAGCAGAGGCAAAGGCAAAAACAATCCTATTGATAGGATTGAATGCTCGTGCAGCAATATCGCCTGTTATCTTGTGGCCGTAAATCAAATCGGCTGCCTCTAAATTGGTACTAACACTGTTTTTATAGCCTTGAGTGTAGATTTCCCTACATTCCAAGTGGTTTTAGCAATTATAGGGGGCTAGAGGTAAATGTCTATGAAATGCAAATTCTTATCTTATTGATTCTAAAGACAATAATTAATCAGAGGTGCTTGCAGCGCCTAGAATTCAGCATGAACCCTAAAAGAGAGGATGTTTACCGGTCCGCGGGCAGAGTTATAGGCAGGATTGATGATGTGCTGAAAGTTAAGGCCAGCTAGAACGTTCTTGATCACGGTGGCGTTGTAGTACACCTCACCGATACGCTCTGGTGAATATGAAATTGTCTGGCTTGGGTTAGCGTAGTCACCAATGAAATAAGACACGCCCCCTGCTTGCAAGTAACTACGGCGATAACTTGATAAACCGTTTTGCATGGCTGAGATACCAATGCTGTCCTTTGGACGACTCCAGCTACTGCCATTCATACCCATACCAATGGAGATGGAATTGTCTGCTTCAGTAAATGACATCGTCTCAGTATGACCATCAGACGTAAAGGCACGACCATAGATACCCAAGTCCTTGGTTAAGGCCTGCTCCCCATGTATACCAATACCTGTTTTGATCTGCATATTATTTCGGACATTATTAATTGCTTGAGTGCCTTGGCGAGCGCTCGGGTCCTGATCAATGTAATTAGTAGCGTCTGAGAACCTAGCCAACATCATTTTGTTGCGATAAGCCAAGACGCTCACCTTGCCGGGAAGATCTGCAATATTGTGCTGACGCTCTACCTCGACCTGATCGCCATAGGTATTAAAAATTTGCCAATTGAGGTCACGGCCATTGGGAGACTTAGGAGCAAGCATCCGCGAGGCGCGCATCACCCAGTTATCCAGATACCACTCGCCTGCTAAGCCCCAGCTGTATCCGCGCGCATCTGCTGCGTAGTCATAGGCTAGATAGGTCATATTGCCCCAGTTCATAAACTGAATACGGGGGTCTTTGGCGTAACGACTGTCATCAAAAATATCGAGTGTGGAGAACTGACCGCCAGTTAGAACTACACGATTGCTACTCACCGTTTGGGTAATTTGATTAGCTTCATTCTCAAGAACGACTTTGTCACCCTCTTGATTAATGGTTTGACGCACAAACGCACGAGCAGAGTAAAACTTGGCCTGAGTCCCAGTCGCTTTACTACCCTCTCCGTTGGTGAAACCACCTAAACCAGAAAGATCAGAGAACGGCACTCCAGAGATTACTTCTGGATTGAAGTAGACATCAGTATTTGGCGCAATGCGCGCACCAAAGAATAAAGTTCCCGACCAGGTGTAACTCATCGACTTCTCTGCATTCAAACTATTCTGACCAGAGTAGGAGGATGTGAAATTGTTGTAACGCTGATTGATATACGTTGTTTGACCGTGAATGTTTACAGGTAACCCAAACAACTCACCTTCTGTAGGCACATCCTGAATTGGAGATGCAAAGCTGGCGATCTGATCCGAACCGGATCCTGCCTTCTGGGCGTGCACACTCATGCTGCAAATTGCAGCAAGCAAGCAAGGCAGGAGAAGATAGGATTTGTGGGTCATTCACAATTTCACAATGCTTAGCATCAATGGCCAATGAAAATTAAGGGCCAGATCTACCGGGGTAAAAACAAGACAACTCGGATAGGCACGGCGTGAGACTGAAGCTCAACAGGGGTGCAGGCCAAATTATCTCCAAAAAGAGGCAATTTACCTAGAATTTATGTCGATTTAGTGACACTTAGCCAACGGTACGGCGATCCATCAGCGCTCTGGCTAATGTGCCTGCATCCACATACTCCAGCTCACCCCCCACCGGAATCCCTCTGGCGATTCTGGTGACTTTGATGCCTTTGGATTTAAGCACTTCACCAATGTAGTGGGCTGTGGCCTCACCTTCACTCGTGAAATTCGTTGCCAGCACTACTTCTCTGACTGGCACTCCAGTATCCGGAGATTCAATACGATTAAGCAATCGATCGAAATGGATTTCATTTGGGCCCATGCCATCGAGTGGTGAGATGCGGCCCATCAATACAAAGTAATTACCTTTGAAACTCAATGTCTGCTCGACCATCACTTGGTCAGCAGGTGTTTCCACAATGCACAGTAATGATGGATCACGACGATCATCATTACAAGTTGCGCAGATTTGGGTTTCTGAGAAAGTATTGCAACGGGCGCAGTGCCCTACCGTCTCTACAGCTTCACCTAATGATTGGGCAAGTACAGCTGCACCATTGCGATCATGCTGCAGTAGATAAAAAGCCATGCGTTGCGCTGACTTTGGTCCTACTCCAGGCAATACACGCAATGCCTCGATCAATCGACCGAGGGCATCTTGTGGAGCTTCTTGACGTGCCATTAAATAAACAGTTTTTTATTAATGATTAAAAAGGCAACTTGAAGCCAGGAGGCATCGGCATGCCAGCAGTAGCACCAGACATCACTTGTGAGCTAGCAGCTTCTACTTGTTTGAATGCTTCTGTGTAGGCAGTGACTAATAAGTCTTCGAGCATTTCGCGATCATCCATTGCGCCTGGATCAATCTGTACACGCTTCATTTCGTGTTTGCCAGAGATGGTGACTTTAACCAAACCACCGGCTGCTTGGCCAGTGACTTCTAGCGCAGCTAATTGCTCTTGCGCTACTTTCATCTTCTCTTGCATCTGCTGGGCTTGTTTCATCAAACCAGCAAGGCCACCTTTCATCATCGCTTTATTTCCTTGTATCTAATATTGTTAAATCTGGCAATCAAAGAGGCTTAACAGAACCACCAACTACTTTGGCTCCAAACTCTTTTTCTAATTGCTGAATAAATGGATCTTGAGCAATCATCTGCTCTGCGTTTTGTCTTTTCTCTTGATGAATCTGAGCATCGACTTTAGCTACTGTCTTGCCTTCAACTTCACCCTTCTCTATTAATACTTTGATCGGCTTGCCGAAGTGTGCACTTAATGCATCAGCCAGACGACCAACAGAAGCTTCAGAAGCCAGCTGCGGCATCGGCGTTACAACCGTAGCGCGCACGCCTGCTGGCGAGTCTTCCCAATCTTGCAACTCTGTCTGAAATGCTAACTGCTGCACCAAACCTTTAACCGGCAATTGGCGCATCAAGGCATGCCAGTCTGGGCGATTGGCCGCAGATGCAGTGACTGCTGGTGCAGAAGCTGGAGGAGCAGAAGCGGCAGGCTTAGCTGCCATAGGTGCTGGAGCAGATGCTGCATGCGCTGAAGATCTAACTGGAGCGGCTGTTTGATTTGCTGGGGCTGCTGGTCTTGGAGCACTTGCTACTGGTGGTGCGGAGTTCCCTGCTCTGCCTGGAGTTTCATTTCCGGGACGAAAGGCCAGCATACGCAGAAGCGTCATGGCAAAGCCAGTTTGTTCATCTGGAGCAAGCGATAAATCTGGACGACTCGTAATGCTAATTTGATAAAAGAGTTGCGCTTCTTCTTTTGTCAACGCGCTGGCTAAGCGACGAATCTCTGCTGCTTCAGGCCAATCTTCCAAAACAGATTCTGGAACGATTTGTGCAGCAGCGATTTTCTGAATGAGACTGGATAAATCTGCAAGCGCTAATGAGAAAGACATACTGCGCTCGCCCATCTCATTAGAGATGGCTAGCAATGTCGCTCCATCTTTTGCAATCAGGGCATCCAGAATGCGAATGAGATAAGCATCATCCAATGTGCCGAGCATGCCACGTACTGCTTCTTCCGAAACTTTGCCAGCAGCATATGCAATGGCTTGATCGGTCAGTGATAAGGCATCACGCATCGAGCCTTGTGCTGCTTTTGCTAAAACACGGAGTGCATTAGTTTCGCAATCGACGTTTTCTGCAGCGAGTACTTTTTCTAAATGCTCAACGATGAGCGGCACCGGCATTTGCTTGAGATTGAACTGCAAGCAGCGGGACAGAATAGTTACTGGAATCTTTTGCGGATCAGTAGTTGCAAGTATGAACTTCACATGTTCAGGCGGTTCTTCGAGAGTCTTGAGCATGGCATTAAAGGCATGATTGGTGAGCATGTGCACCTCGTCAATCATGTAGACCTTGTAACGCGCATTACTAGGAGCGTAGGCTGCCTTCTCTAATAGAGCGGCAATATCGTCTACCCCGCGATTACTCGCAGCATCCATCTCGATATAGTCAACAAAGCGACCGGCATCAATTTCTAGGCAAGCGGGGCATTTTCCACAGGGCTCTGAGGTCATGCGACCTTGACCGTCTTCCCCAGTGCAATTGAGGGCTTTGGCCATAATTCGGGCAATTGTGGTCTTTCCGACCCCACGAGTGCCTGTAAATAGCCAAGCGTGGTGTAGTCGACCCTGGTCTAAGGCATGGGTCAATGCCTTAACCACATGGTCTTGTCCTACCAATTGGGAGAAAGTTTTAGGGCGCCACGAACGGGCTAAAGCCAATGCTGTCATGTATTACATTCTAACAAGCTAAAATGGAATTGGACGGGCCTCCCCGCATGGCGGTTTGGATAACCTGGTCAGGTCGGGAACGAAGCAGCCAAACCCAATTCTGTCAGTGCCGGGGGTCGGGCTCGTCCACCTCCCCCAAGCTAGATTTAGCTCAATTACAGGATCTTTAAGACCCTAATGATTCCCCAAATCATCCAAATAATCAGCAAAACCAGGACTACCCGGGAATCCATTACCAATCTAAACAATCGTTGTTGCTTATGTCTACATTCAATAGCTAGGTGCATTCCCAATCCCCCGGTAGTCAGAAAGATTCAGCGTAGAGCTTAGCAATGCCAAATGACAGGGATTGGGGATGATTTCAGTGTAGGAATAGGACGAGTCATTGCCTCAGCAAGTATTGATTGGACATATTAGCGACCAAATCAAACTGAGTCTCTTTGGTAATAGCCCGTATCCACTTGTTATCCACCTTATAGCGACATTGCCATACGGCACTATGCTCGCGTTGATAGAGGGTTAGGTTACGGTGTATGAGTTGATGTGTACTTTCTTTTTTAATTGCCATACACATACTTTAGCTTCTTACACTAGGCTAGAGCAACCAAGTTGGCTGAATTATCAAGGTCAATTTAGCCAAAAGAAAGTGTGGCTAAGAGTGGTGGTGAATGGGGGGAATATGGTGAGTTTGTGGGCAGGCAGTAGTAATATTCGTATATGAATTCAAAAATCAAAAAAATGCTCGCCAGTTATGGGGCGATCCTTTTCTTGCTGGCTTGTAGCTCAAATAGCTATGGACAAACTCAACTCGAGCAAGTTCGCCAAAGCGAATTTCGGCGCAACTATAACAATTGTTTAAGTGGCATAGGATTCTGCAATAAAACTGAACTTACAGCCCCACAGTTGGAAGCGGTTTCTCGAGGTGAAATTCAAAGAAACTACAACAACTGCGCAACCGGCATTGGATTTTGCAATGCCTCTCAATTAACAGATAAAGAAGCTCAAACTGTTAAGTCCAATCAAATAAGACGAAACCTCAATAACTGCAGCTCTGGAATTGGCTATTGCGACCGCAATTTATTAAGCGTCAATGAACTTGAAACGGTGAAAAAAAATGAGCTTCACCGTAACTACAATAGTTGCATAAGCGGCATAGGATTTTGCAGTAAGCCCAACCTTACCGAGACTCAAGCTGAGGCAGTTCACAAAAGTGAGCTGAAGAGAAATTATAATAATTGCATTAGTGGTATCGGGTACTGCAATAAATCATTGCTTGATGGGAACTCAAGCAATTTAGCGCTATCGCATCAACCAAGAGTTAATCAAAACCAGACTTATTCAAGTCCCCAACCTTCAGCTCAAAATAATTCAACGACTTACGCACCTTCTGCACCGATACAAAACATAGGTCCATGCGCTGAAAATGGATCTTGCTATGGTGATATCAGCAACGTTACGGATCTACCTAAGACGGTTCCGGTTGACGGGTACTATAGAAAAGATGGTACATATGTCAGGGGGCATTACCGTAGCCATAGGTAGCTAATTTCCACAGATCGAACAAAATGATTCCCGACTACTTTCCAACAATTTGATCACATGGCTTCAGAGAAGCATATTCTTTATTGAAAAATGCAGCTCTCAATATCGACATATCTGTGACCTTATTTCGTACAACTGTGTAATAGATATTGAAATCAGGCAAGAAGTAGTAACGAACTACGGCAGCATCAAGCTCTTTTGAGGTGCCACATAATATTTTAGTTTTAGATAATCCGTAACGATCAACAATAGAATCGCCACTAGAACCACACGCAACCCCATTAAGCGAAGCATAGTCAGTCGACCCATCATACTTACACACGTGGAATATTGCCTCAACTTTACTAACTGTTGAATCAACCTCTATAAAGTTTTGGCCAAATCCTTGGCCATCCCCAGCAATTGCATATACATCAACCTCTGGACTATTGGTGATTTTCGAAGCATCCATTTTTTTCGTTGCAATCTTAAACTTCACATCAGCCAATTTTTCACCTACTTCGACCCCATACCAACCAATAAGTGCTTTAGGCTTTGCATCTTCAATTTCTTTATTTTTTCGAGCATTAGACTCAAGCTTGTCATTAGCCAAAACAATCATCAAAATAATAAGTGGTATGACTATCAGGGCTGCAATAACCTTCCATGCCAACGATCCAAATCTACCCCAATTCCAGCGATCTTTGGTTGATATGTACAACATTACAAACCCGATAAAAATTAGCCCAAAACCAATCCACATATACCAATCCTTTATTTTTTAGCTATTGCGGTTGTAGTTTTCCAGAGCTCATTACTTAATTTTTCTACTTCGGCATCCGTATATGCATATGGCTTATCTTGAATTGTCACCACACGCCAAAAATTAGGCCCCTCCTTGCGAACTGCCACATGCAATCTGGAATCTGGAAAATCAGTCATAGCTCCATATGCATCCCAAGACTCAAATCCATCCTTGGTTGAATACTTCCCGCCATCATCAAACTTCATCGTCTTTTTAGAGGCGGACATAAATGCATTTGCATAGTTATTAAGGGTTATATCTGCACTTTCAAGACCTAATATAGCTACAGCATGTTGAGTAACCTCTGTAAAAGTATATATAGACTGCTGATCTGAATTTTTAGTTGCAGAATACTTCCAAATTGCGCTTATTGATGCATCGATTTTTGTATACGGATTCTGCCAAACGTACGGAGGAGCACTAACAGCTTTACTAATTTGCTGTTCGTCCTGCTTTCCAACTGCAGATAAACCAATTACAACTGCATACATGGTGACAATAGCAACTACTGCCAATATCATCCGCCCTTTTGAGAGTGGGGTTGCATAAACTTGGCAATCTATTTTTTCATCGTAACTCGTTTGCTTTCGGTCTTTGACCCTCGAATACTGATTCCAAAAAGTAAAGAGTGAGACTAATGGAAATGCTAATCCATAACCCCTAACCCAAAGTCCCAGGGTCCGACGGAACCAATCTCTCGCATCCATATCACCTTTTATTTTTTCAACCTTAAGATTTAAAAGGTGCTTACCAAGTGAGTTACCAAATATCTTACAAATGATTGCATCAACAAATAATGCGATAGGCACATAGATCATTCCCATCACATAATCATTATTTGGCATATTTAAGATTGATGTATAGCCTGCCGAGTATTTTGAAAGTATTGGATTCAAAATCATTGCCAGAATCATTATTTCAAGATACAAGTCGAAATTTCGTGCAAAAAATCTTCTCCATGGTCCAGCGAGAGTTTTTTGAAGGGCTAAATTTTCCATATTTTTTACTATTCTTATAATTGCTATATATAAAAGGATATAGGATTTAAGCCCATCCTCCAACTAGTTGGGGCCCAGTGAAGACCACTAGGGAGATTACCTCCGAAATAAGTCCGTCTGATAAAGCTTTTGAATTGCCAGCTGCTCCAAGTCCCTTCTATTGGCCACTAAAACAATCTGTATAAAAGCCATCAAGGCAAATGCTTGCGAAAGCCTTAAAACCTCAATAATTTCTTCATCAGTGTAATTGGGGTTAATAGTCTTACCTTTAACCCTTCTAGCAATCTGCTGAAACCCTCCATGGGTATAGCTACTCATTGCTGACCAAGCTTGCCTTTTTAGATTTGATAGCGCTCCACTTTTAAAGGACTCTAATTGCTCAATCTCCTTTAAAGCCTGACCACAGCTTCTAGAAAACTCATCACGCTCAAATAGAAGGAGATCCTGATCTGTTCCACAATCTTTTAGCCAAACAGCTCGAACAAAAGTTTCAAACAATGGTCGCACTAAAGCAAATGCAGCTCCGTATACCCGCTTTTCAATTAAAGCCGTGATTCCCGTGAAGTGGTCTAAAACAACATCAAAAGCTGCAATAGAAAGTAGCAGCCTTTTATTCACTGGAAAGGGTATGTCATCTAAGCTTGAAATAGTCCAAGCGTGAATCTCCCTGGATTCCTGGAGAATCTGATCTAAGGATTTTTCTTTGGCACTCATTCGAGTAGTTTAGCCAAAAGAAAGTATGGCTAGCTGTGAAAGAGTATTGGGAATTACGGAAGGGGGTGAGCGTTACTTTAAGTAACGCTCGAAACCAATTTGGTAAGAATTAAAATATCTTGCCGATCTTTCTCGTGCGCTTCAACGGAATTACCCGACTGAAGTGAAATGTTTTTCATATGGATAAGGTCTAGGATTGAAGGAATCTTAAAATTCAGTCCATTCATATTTATTTGATTTGATCTACTGTAGCAAGATTGAAAATCTATTCCATCAATAGAAGTTAGGATATCAACTTCTACATTGAACTCATTGGGGCACGCTAATCTCACGCCCGGTGTAACTAGTACCTCTTCCCACCCCTTATGAGGATCTTCATTCATCCTCATCGCTCTGAATATTAAAGCTACCTGTAGAGAGTTAATCAAATTACATGGCAACAATATATCTAGATCTTTAGGCTTTCTTTTTGAGTAATAATTCTTTACAGCCAGTCCACCAATAACCAAATATTCCACATTTAAGGAATTAAGTTTTTCAATAATTAATTTTTGATTTTTGGTAAAACTAAAGTTAGTGCTCATTGGGTGATTATGAGCTTTATTTGCTTCAAAAAAAATACCAACCCGAAGGTTGGTATTTTCATTTCTGGTGGGCCCACCAGGACTTGAACCTGGGACCAAAGGATTATGAGTCCTCTGCTCTAACCAACTGAGCTATAGGCCCGTTAATCTTTACATGCAGTTTTGTACTACTTAACTGCTTCAAAACCACACTAAAACCGCATTTACTACACACCATGAAAAAAGCTCCGGTGTGTAAGCGGTGCGTAGTGAATTTATACCGCCTAATTCACCACTAACCTCTTGAAACTATTGAGGTCTTTGTTACAAGACCCCTAGGGCTTCTTTCTTATGAGTCCCCCGCTCTAACCAACTGAGCTGTTTTTTCTAAATTACGTACCTTCCTACAATCTTTTCAGTAAAAGATGATGTAAGATACGTACCATAATTGGTACGCTACTTGGATGAGAAATCCCATCCTAGAAGTTAATTTTTATGCAACAGAACAAGGAAATGAACCAGTTAGGGAGTGGCTGAAGTCCTTGAGTGCTTTTGATAAGAAACGTATTGGGGAAGATATCAAGACTGTTCAATTTGGATGGCCATTAGGGATGCCCTTGGTAAAGCATCTTGATGGGGGCATTTGGGAGGTTCGGGTGAACCTTAGCAAGAGCATCGCCAGAGTGTTGTTTGTACTAGATAAGAGCTCAATAGTATTGATTCACGGGTTTATCAAAAAGCAGCAGAAAACCTTGAAGTCTGATTTAGATCTGGCAAAAGATAGGGTGAAGAAATTAAGGAGGCACTCATGAAGAAAAAACACATTGGCAGTAACTTTGATGATTTCTTAAAAGAAGAATCGATCTTTGACCACTCCAGTGCAGTGGCAGTCAAAAGAGTCATCGCCTGGCAAATTGAACAAGAAATGATTAAGCAAAAGCTTACCAAGACCTTGATGGCCAAGAAAATGCATACCAGCCGGGCAGCCCTCAATCGTTTACTTGATGAATCGGATACTAGCCTCACGCTGCTGACACTAACAAGCGCTGCATCTGCACTTGGCAAGATGATTAAGTTTGAAATGAAAGCGGTTTAAGTTTTATTAAATACGATTTTTGGCAGAGGCAATCCAAACTCAAGGCACAATAGTCTCTCAAATATCTTTTACTAAAGAAGCCCATGCCCCAAGCCATTATTTTCGATGTAGAAGCAACCGATAAGAACAATGCCGTCATTATTGAGGCCGCATCTTTAGACGTCACCTCCATCAATCCTCTAGCAGTTGGCAATCCTTGGGTCCAGCGTTACAACCCTGGCAAGCCAATTAGCTTGGGCGCTTTAGCTACTCACCACATCATGGATGAGGAGTTGGTTAACTGCCCTGCTAGCACTTCATTTAGATTGCCTGGTGGCACTAAATACATCATTGGTCATAGCGTTGATTTTGACTGGGAGGCTATTGGTAAGCCTGATGTGAAACGTATTTGCACCCTTGCATTAGCTCGTAGTCTTTGGCCTGATCTTGATAGTCATACTCAAAGTGCCCTACTCTATTACTTCGAAAGAGCTACTGCTAGAGAACAATTACGTGATGCGCATAGCGCGTTAGCTGATGTATGGATCTGCTCCAAGATTCTTGGACAGATCATTGAGAAGCTTAAGCCATCTTCTTTAGATGCTTTATGGGAAATTTCTGGGAAAGCTCGCATTCCAACGGTTATGCCTTTTGGTAAACACAAAGGTGAGTTGATCAGCATGGTTCCATCTGACTATAAGCAGTGGATGCTACGCCAAGACAATGTATCGGAGTTCTTGCGTAAAGCTCTTGAAGCAAAATAATTGCCTTTACTAGGGAATAAGGAATCCGTGATTTCCTTATTCCCCTTCCAGGCAGCTACTGCTTATTGGTACTTGCGGCTAAATACTTGATTATTGCTAGACTCATTACGCTTGGTGTTTTTCAGCACTGCGCAGTAAGACAAAACCATGATGACTGCGAGTGAGATGCCGTTGAAGTTATTTAATAGTTCCATTTAATTTCTCCTTATTTACTTTTTGCTTACTTGTTACTTGATTGGTTGATTAATTTTTTATCGCGCTACGGGTAACTCATCCCACTGCGTGGTGTAGTTCGGTGATCTATTGCCTGATCTCATTTGCCAGTCTTGCTTAGTTCCAGATGCTGCAGTTTTGATGGCGGCATTACCAAAGCGACTGTTGATGGAGTCCATGGCTTTCATCAATCCAGCAGACTTACCTTTGACCTCCATGTCATCAAATAAAGATTGCTGCATGGTGGGTTTGTCAGCCAAGAGATTGAGAATGACGCCCGCCTTCTTGTACTTAAAGCCTGTCTTGTAGATTTGCTTTAAGCCTTTCAATGCAGCGCTAGTGAGGGTTAGGGTGTTATCGCTTGGATCGCTCAGCACTACCGTAATGCTTTGGTGATGTTGTGGCTCAAATGGCTTATGTGGATTGGTTTGCACAAAAATAGTGAGCGCGCCCGTGACTGACTTTTGGCTTCTGAGTTTCTCAGCACCTCTTGCGGCATGGGTAGCAACAGATTCAGCTAACTCTTCCATGGAGGTCACCGGCTTACCAAAACTTCTTGAAGAGATAATCTGCTGTTTAGCTGGAGCCACTTCTTCGAGCTGCAGGCAAGATACGCCACGCAACTCGTAGCAAATACGCTCAACCACAACACCAAACTGTTGACGCATGGCTTGTGGTGATATTTGCACCAAATCAAATACGCTATTGATCTTGAGCTCTTTGAGTTTCTTGGCAGTCTTGCCACCAATGCCCCATACCTCACCTACCGCTGTCTCTGCCATCCATTGATAAAGCGCTTCTTTGGACATGGAGCTGATGTCACACACGCCAGCAAACTGGGGATTCTTTTTGGCTAAGTGATTAGCTAATTTAGCGAGTGTCTTGCTAGCACCAATACCAACGCATACAGGCAAGCCTGTCGTGTCTTTCACATCTTGCTTAATGATTTGACCTAAGCTGGTTGGGTCAGCATATTGCTTGAGTACGGTCTCGATTTGCAGAAAGCTCTCATCAATACTGTAGACCTCTAAATTGGGTGTGAACTTTCTTAAGACTTCTACTACCCTGCCGCTCATATCACCATACAAGGTGTAGTTTGATGAATAAGCTTGGATGCCATGTTGCTTAGCCAGATCTTTCATCTGAAACCAGGGTGTACCCATCTTCACGCCCAGCGCTTTGACTTCAGCGCTACGCGCTACTGCACAGCCATCGTTATTGGATAGCACTACCATTGGCACATCTTCCAACTTAGGAGCAAACACCCGCTCGCAAGATACGTAGAAATTGTTCACATCCACGAGTGCGAAGAGTTGATTGGTTTGACCAGCCTGGTTCATGCGGACCTCCCGTTTCTGCTGCTTGCGTGGCTGTACTTACGAACCACCCCAACGACTACACCCCAGATTTGGAGTTCGCTGTTCTCGTTAAAGGTAATGGGCTCGTAATTTGGGTTCTCTGGCTGGAGCTCAGTTTTGCCGCGCAATTGATACAAGCGCTTGATGGTGTACTCGTCGTCCACTACGGCAACCACTATGTCTTTATGTTTTGGCTTGAGGGCCTTATCGACCACCACCTTGTCACCGTCACAAATACCCGCGCCCATCATCGAATCACCCTTTACGGTGAACATGAAGGTGGCCGGCTTGTTTTGAACGAGGTAGCTGTTTAGGTCGAGTCCTTCCTCCGCATAATCCGCCGCTGGACTCGGAAATCCTGCTGAAATACGGTGACTCAGAAGCTTGAACTCATAGGTGCCATGAGCAGCTAAGGCTTGTGGGGCCTGGCTTAAGGTCACTTTTTGGGAGGTCATCTGAGTCGTCATAGGTATTAATATACTGTATGTTTATACAGTATATGCAAAAACCTTAAAAATGACGCTCTTTTTGTTGCTTTTGAGCTATTTGCCTAAATATTAGGCAATAAAAAACCACCCGCAGGTGGCTAATGTAGCGGGAGTAGCTAGTGGGTTTCTAGCAAAAAGCAAATGCCAGAATGGCTGGATCATCTAAGAATGCATTCGAGGTATAGATACTTGCCCGATACAGCCAGGCATGCCCTACTTCGATAATCTCGATTACTCGCTCCATTAGCCGAGGTAATCCGCTTTACCAAGCTCAACACCGTTGTGACGCAAGATGTTGTACGTGGTTGTAACGTGGAAGTAGAAGTTTGGAATGATCCAAGTGAGTACATATTGCTCACCTACGAATTCAAAGCTCCATTCTTTAATCGAGAACTTAATCTCTTTGGCTTCTGTGCCATCGATCTGCTCAGGCTTAATGCTATCCATAAAGGCAATCGTTTTAGCGATGCGTTCTTTTAATTGCGCAAGCGTGCTTTCGGTATCGTCAAATTTAGGCGCTTCAACACTAGCCAAGCGTGCCAAACCAAACTTCACTTGATCACAAGCAATTTGCACCTGCTTGGCCAAAGGGAACATATCTGGAAACAAGCGCGCCTCTACCAAGACCTTGCCATCGATTCCTTTTGCGGCTGCATGCTCTTCAGCCTTCGTCAAAATGGTGGTCAGATTAACCAGCATTTTCTTTAACTGAGGAACCGATGCTTGGTACATGGAAATTGCCATAAATACTTTCTTATATGAATACTAGATTGAGAGTGGATTAAACATCACTCATAAAGTCGCCACCACCGCTGTCATCCCACGAGCTTGCGCCACCATCATCCCAAGAGCTGGCATCACGTACACCAAAGTTTGGATCTAAAGACGCTGGGCCACCAACTTGATTTAAGTTAGGGTTGGAGCCGGCGTTGGAATGGCCATTATCGTGACCACCCATGAGGTTGCTTGCCAATGCTTGACCAGCATACATACCGGCACCCAATGCGGCACCAGTTGCAAGACTGCTCATCAAGCCGCTACCCATGCCGCCAGCTGGGGCACCAGGATACCCAGGAGTACCGGGGCCGCCAGGACCACCGGGATAGCCAGCTGGGCCACCTGGAGTTCCAGGATAACCAGCACTTGGTGCGTTGTAGACCTGCACTGCTTCAGCCTTACGACGCTTCATCACGATCATGACACCAATTACCAAGATGGCAATCAAACCCCAAAAAATTGGATTGCTAAAAATAGATGTCTGGCCAGCAGCAGGAATACCTGCGCCGCTTGCTAATTGCACTTGGAGCTTTTGCACAGACTCAGGTTGAGCAAATGGCAAACCAGGGGCTAAGTTTTGCGCTTTGATGAAATGATTACGCGCCGCTTCTAACTTACCCTCTTTAAGGTAAAGCTCAGAAGCTACGTAGTGCGCTTTGGCGCTATTAGGGTGGTTTTGCAGAACCTCTTTCATCATGGCATCGGCTTTAGCCATTTGCCCAGATTGCACGGCTTGATATACCTCAGGCAAAGTTGCCTCAGCAAATGCCGCATTGCTAGTTAGCAGTACCGCCGCTGCGAATACGCCAACGAATAAATGAATTACTTTACGAATTGTCATCATGACTCCTTGTAGGATGTTTCGTGTGAATTTCATTATCCCTAGTTTGGGGATTATTGCTATTCCCTACATATATAGGGTCTTTTAGGGGGATTTCAAGGGGTTTGTAGACTAGCTCATTTCCTTGAGCTCACCCTTGGCGGAGATTAAATACGCCTTAGCAGGCTTGTCCGGACGTATTCTGGTTAGCTCTTGTTTGTAGTTATTGAGTTGCGCACGGTATTTACTATGCGCCTCGCTACCCGCTTCAGGGATGGTGAGCTTGTAATCAAGAATAGCCAAGTGATCATCAAACTCCACTAGGCGATCCAAGCGGAAGCTTCTGCCATCTAGGCTCACAACATCAATCTCATTCCAGGCCTGCACCCACTGATTTGCTGTGAGGTATGGCTGGAGTTCTTGGGTATTCAGAACGGTGTTTGCCTGGTCCAATGCTTTGCTTGCCAACTCATGACCAATACCAAGCCAGCGGGCTATTTGATCCGCACTCATCGGTTCAGGACTTGTTGCACCAGTTTGATGGGCGAGATGCTCGAGTAAACGATGAAAGTGCACGCCCTCTTCCAATATTTTGGAGTTATCGGGTGCACTGTCATCGCCCTGAAAGACTTCGAGAGTCATACCGCTTTCAATATCTTTAAGCTGCTGCTCGTGACTCACCTTAGCGGCACCCCAGGAAAGCTCAAAGTCATCCATCATGAAACCCGTCGGATTATTTGGCTTTTGGCTTGTTGGTGCTGGGCTTATGTTGGTTGGTGGTGTGAATTGATCTTCGAGGGTGGCTAACTGACCTAGCATTGCCCTGCCATACCAAGACTTCTCATCTAGACCTGTAGGATTTTTTGCGGTGGGTGCTTTTGCCACACCACTAATCCAAAGCCCCTGCTTTGCTCTAGTCATTGCTACGTAGAGCAGATTCCAGTTCTCGTTCTTACCAATCAGTAGCTCACGTTCACGCACTTCTCTACGCGGATTGGTTAAGGTGGCCGAGGTATACATTGACAAATGACTAGGGCTTTCGTTCTCGGGCGGCCAATCCAATAAGACGCCGCGATGATCTGCCTTGCCTTCAGTATGGTTAGCGTCCAACATGATGACAAATGGCGACTCCAAGCCTTTTGCTCCATGAATCGTCATCATGCGTACTCGCTTATGCTTATCTTCCTCAGATAACTCACTCTCTTCATCGAGCTCAACGAGATCCACCTCCGCCTCAACATCACCCTCATCTGGAGTTTCATCATCGTCGCCACGGCGGATAGTATTGATCTCCTCAATAAAGCGACCCAGACTTGGGTAACGGCCACCATCTTGATTCAGTGCCAACTCCAGGAAGGCATCGAGGTTTGCTAAGACTTGTGCGCGGGCAATCTCTTGGGAAGCGCTTGCGTATTTAATGCGCAAATCACTTTCTTGATAAATGCGATCGAGCAAGTCATGCACTGGCAAGCGCTCACCTAGCATGCGCCAATGCTCCAAATAACGTGCCGCCTGCATCAGACTTACATCGGGACTATCTTGCAATGCATCCCACCAAGAGCGGTATTGATTCGATGCCATTGATTTGCTGAGAGCCTGCATTTGGCTTTCGGTAAATGCAAAGATCGGGCTTCTTAACACCTGCGCGAGTGGTAAATCATGGCGCGGCGTTACCAAGACCGTTAAGAGCGCAATGAGATCATCAACTTCTAGAGTATTGAGCAATCCACCCAGTCTTGAACTCTCGAATGCTAAACCCGCCTCACGCAGGGCGCGCTCAAATTGCGGAAGATACTTGCGGCGTTTAACCAATAATAAGAAATCACTCTCTCTAGCCTTGCGCCAGACTTCTTTACCATTGATACGATCGGCTACAGGGCGCGTCTCGATGAGGTACTGGATCAATGCGCTGACCTGCTGTCCCTCAACGTAGCGCTGAGTGACATCAGCAGTTTGTCGCGCATCCACAATCGCCTCTTCAAAGGCGTTGCCGGCTCTTTGCTCCAACTCTTCAGCTTCGTATTTCACTAAAGGCAATAAATAGGCTTCACCCTCATTTGAGTATTGCGTATTAGCAGCACTTCCTGCCGGCGCTTTCCACAAAGTATTTTGCGCGGTAAATGGATATGCCTGCGGCAATTGCTCAGTGCCAAAGATCTGATTTACTGCTTCGTTAATTTTTAGAGCATTGCGGCGGGTGGTGTTCTGATTTAATGAGGCCGCGTTCATTTCTTTTACTAAAAAAGCCTGCGCATCATTAAATAATCTCGGATCAGCCCGACGGAATCGGTAAATCGATTGCTTAGGATCCCCTACGATAAAGACGGTAGGCTTAGATTCATCCTGACCATAACCTTCTAGCCATGCTCGCAGAATCTGCCACTGCAAGGGATTGGTGTCCTGGAACTCATCCACCAGAATATGTTTGTACTTCGCATCCAGTCGAGACTGTAAATAGGCCGCATTAGCAGAATCTGCCATTAGTTGACTGACACCAATCTCCAGATCATCAAAGTCCCGCACACGCATAGACTCTTTAGTCGTATTTACGTGATCCAACATTGCGGCACTCATTGCGAACCAGGCTTCATTCAGGGCGTAGGCTTCTTGCTCCTTTTTCCAGGCAACAAATTCTAGGAATGCTGTTGCCCAAGCTTGCTTATAAGTCACATGCTCTAGCTCGCGATCTTGCTCACCCTCTTTTTTGAGATATTTCTTGAGGTCGCCTGCGGCTTTGTCATTCGAGGTGCGATTGCTGTCGTCTTGAGTCAAAAATACTGACTGCAGTGCGGAAGCCATCTCCATCACATCACCACCACTAGCCTTGAGATTGATGGCGGTTTGAATAATCGGCGCATAGGCCATTTCTGTGGCGCTACTATTACTAAAGCAGCGATGTAGAAACTCCAAATCTGCCTTAGCGTTGATGGCATCCCAAACCAAGTTGAGCGGATTATCGATCTTCAGTCTGGGCAAATCTGCTTTGAGTTTCTCGATGGGTGTAGTGCCATGAGCTTTACATGCTTGCGAGAAAAATACCCAAGCGCCTCTTTGTTTGAAGAGACTGTAATTGCTCATCAGGAACTTCTGGGTTTCACTTGCACCCAGCGCCTTTAGCAAGGTGTCGTAGTGCACTTGGATACCGTCAGGCAAATTACCCCACCAATCATCTAGACACTCTTCCTGCAATCGCTTCGCGTCTTCTCGCAAGCTAAAGCCCGGCTGTATGCCAGCTGAAATTGGCGCTGCACCTAAGAGTCTGCCAAACCAGCCATGGAAGGTATCAATCACAATGCCTTGTGGGTTTGCGAGAACTTTGGCATAGAGGGATTTGGCAGTAGGCAGCAATGCCTTAGCTTCATCAGCACTCAGACCGCGCTCAGTTAAATGCCCAATAAGTTGTTCCTCACTCGATTGAGAAAACTCCTCTAGCAGGCGATAAAGACGATCACGCATCTCTTGAGCCGCTTTACGAGTAAAAGTGAGTGCGAGGATTTCTTGAGGCTTTGCTCCCGCCAACAGGAGGCGAACCATTCGGGTGACTAATAGCCAAGTCTTACCGCTACCCGCACAAGCGGATACGATGACTGAACGATTGGGATCGCAAGCAATATCAACTGGGAACGTAGACTTACTCAACACATCCCCTTTCTGCAAATACCCCTAGCTTCGCAATACTGGCAAACGCTATCAGGTGCAAATGCTTTGAGAGGCTTTCCGGACCAAAGTGATTCCACATCTTCAGTAATTTGCTCAGAAAATTCTTGCATGAGTTCTGGCATTTCTGAAATGACTACAGAACGCTCAGCCTCATCCCCACCTTTTTTTACGTCGGCCTTTAAAGCAACCCACTCGGCTGCATTGACTGCGCGCCCGGGGATTTTCTTGCTCTCATTAGAAGCTCTGGCATAGATTAATAGCTGTGGATCATCCAACACCACTTCAGAGCGCCACTCAACTTTAGTGAGGCTCTGATTTTTATAGTCAATCACTGATGCAGCCTTAGGGTCATGAACGCTTACATCAAAGCGGTCCGCATAGCCCTCAATACGAATATGACGCTCATTGCCATCTACATCAGTGAATGGCAGATCAAAGCCGACCTTTACTTCAGCGTCGTAGAACTGCCAACCTTGACTCTCACGATCCAACTGCCACTGAATAAAACTCGGGATTTGCTTTTGCCAATCTCTCAAAACTCCCAAGACTCTGGCGTCACCCTCAATTAAACGCTTGAAGACCTGCTCAGAGATCAGTGTTAACTGTTCCCGCATCCAAGTACGACGTAATTCTGGATCGGTATTAATTGGCGAGGAGGATTTTTGCGCCTCGCTTTTCATAGCGTGATAGAAATTGCGCAAGATCTTGTGCAAAGTTTGACCAGCCAGCGAGGCATCAAAGCCCTCTTCAAAGCCTTTGAGTTTCCGTAGACCCAGCAGACTGCGCACATAGTAGCGATATGGACAGTCACGTAATGCTTTGTAAGCACTCGGACTCATCGAGACTGGCATTGGTAAATCTGAATCCAATGTTGCGGTAGCCATCTGTGATGGGGCTGCTATACCACTGCGAGGTGCAAATAGATTAGTGGCATTTTGTACTTGCCATTCCGGTAAATCTATCTGGAGTCTCTGAATCCAGGCGGATGGCCTTAGTGGCTCCCCACTCTTGCTCTTGCTTTGCCAAAGGAGATTAACACTAGGAAATGAGATGAGTAGCTGAGATAAATCTCGTGCCTGCTGAATAAATTGAGCCTCAATACTAGATCCACCTAAGAGTCGATTTAAAGCATCCGAGAAAAATAATGGTGGCTCAGAAAATGCAGGGAGTTGCTGCTCATCACAACCTACCATGACTACAGATTCAAATTCTCTAAAGCGGGTGGAGCTCAATGGCAAGATGCTCAAAGTAGCTTCTGCGCTTATGCCCTTCTCTTCATAAGAAGATTCTTCAATCACCGTCTTTAATAAACTCAACCACTCATTGAGGCGCATCGCTATTTGCTGATGCTCTGCATCAAAATCAAATGTTTCCAAGAGCTCAATCAATTGTTTGCCAGCGGAATCTTTTTCTAAACCCTGGGTCATTCCCATTTGAATCAGATCATCCATCAGGTATTGATGAGCAACAGCGCAGTTAATTTTGATTCCGCGCCAGCGATTCAATCGTCCACGAATGTTTTGTAGAAGCTCTAGTAGCAGCGGATTGGGTGCAGCTGAACCGTGAGAAACCGATGCCTCAATCGCCATATGAAAAGTTTCCCAGCCAGATTTAGCCTGGCTAGCAATCAAAATATCTTCGAGCTCTGCCACTAATCCATTTAAAGATTCTGCGTCACGCACAATGCTGGAACTAAGGCACTTTCCAAGATCTAAAAATGGATTTTGCAAAAACTCCAATAGGTCAGCAGCACTCGGACCCTCTGGCGGTGCACGCAATAACTCTAACCAACTATTGAGTGCCGCTGCCGCTCTGGTGGTGGATAACTTCCAACCCGTTTCATCTTGAATCTTGAGGGATGGGCCTAGACGTGCCAGCAATGCACGTGCCCTTCTGGCAACGAGACGGTCTTGCGCTACTAGGGCGATATTAGTTTTGCCCTCTATTAATTGTTGCTCAATGGTTTTAGCTGTTGCCCATGCTAACTCTTCAAATCGTTTAGCGGCAGTCAAATGCCAATGCTCTGGATTCGCGTAATCGATATTGCTTTGAATTGCCTGCAGCTTTTTCTCTTCGGGCATCTGAGGGCTTAATGCTTCCGCCCAGAGTGCAACTGAGTCCCAGTTCATCGTTACTTCAACTGCTGGGGCGTACTGTGCATAGTCCGCTAAATATCCTTGGATAAGCTGCTTCTCAATCGGAGTTGGGTCTGCAGTCTCTACCCAAATCAAAGGTCTTGTGCTTGCTTGTGAAGTTTTTTTGGCAGCCTCGAGATGGGCGGCCATAGCAAATTGTTTTCTGAAAGCAGGATTGCTTGGACTGGTGATGTATCTCCAAAATGTCAGTAGCACTTGCGCTTCTTGATCCACTACTTTTCTAGCTAGCGCTGGATATGCCTGACCAATAGTGCGATCCAATAATGGTTCAAGGGTCTCAATCCAAGATTGGGTATTTTGAGTGGATACTTCTTCTTGATTGCTAATCAGCTGATGCAGCTCTTGCTGAAGACTGGGTGCTATGGAATTGGATAAGGTATCGCAGGCCGCAATGATGGCTTGTGCCAAACCCCATGACCCTGCTTCGGTTTCTGCTTTAAACCAAGCTTGCAATTGTTTGTGTTTGCGCAGAGTTGCATATACAGACAACCAACGCTCTAGATCGGCTTGTTTCTTAGGAAACTTCCATGCGCCTGGTGCTGCTTCCAGCCAATCATTAAAACTCATGACTTGCGGCAGGAAAGTAATCTGATTTGGCAGATTGCTTGGACGGTACTTTTCTAGGGCGGCTCTCACCCCCATTAATGGGCCTGCCGTACTCAGCACCACCAAGGGGCGCTGGTTCGTTTGCACCGCACAACTCCAAATACCCTCGGCGAGCGACTTCAGAGCACTGGCACTAGGTGCTATTGCCCAAGCATGTGGCTGCTTTTGATCATTCAGGATTGGAAATGGGTGCGGCATTGAGGGTGGTTCTGGGGCTGGTTTTTTAGTATTTAGGCAGAAAGTGTGGCTTATTGCTAATATAAGCGTTGTAGCGCAATAACTATATAAAACTAAATAGACTAATTAAGGAATTTTCATGAGTGCCGGCATCAAATATGTAACTGACGCTTCTTTCGAGCAAGACGTTCTCAAGTCCGATAAACCTGTTCTCCTCGACTTCTGGGCTGAGTGGTGTGGTCCTTGCAAGATGATCGGCCCTATCCTTGAAGAGCTGGCTGGCGAATACGGTGACAAGATCCAAATCGCTAAGATGAACGTGGACGAGAACCAAGGCGTTCCTGCCCAGTTCAATATTCGCGGCATCCCTACATTGATCCTCTTTAAGAACGGCACTGTTGCTGCTCAAAAAGTAGGCGCTTTGGCTAAATCCCAGTTGACTGCGTTTATTGATAGTCATCTGTAAATAGTCTTAGATCACAGGTTCACTGGGTGAGCCTGTGGTTTTCAGCAGTTTTTAGTGTAGTATCTATTTCAACGCACTTTCAGTGCCCCGATTTCTAGCAATTTCCCCCCCTTCATTTAGCAAATACTCCCAAATTCTGTTTTTCCAATCTGTCTGATGTCCATCTAGACAGCGATATCCCAAAACACATCTACATCCTTATCTACACCCGAGAACCACATGCAATTATCTGAACTCAAAGTACTCCACGTATCCGCCCTGCTTGAAATGGCAGCTAGCCTAGAGATTGAAAATACGCAACGTATGCGCAAACAAGAGTTGATGTTTGCCATCCTGAAAAAGCGCGCTAAAGAAGGTGAATCTGTTTTCGGCGACGGCACTTTGGAAGTATTGCCTGACGGCTTTGGTTTCTTGCGCTCCCCA
The DNA here is from genome assembly GCF_018882055.1 of Polynucleobacter sp. es-MAR-4. Classification (GTDB taxonomy): domain Bacteria; phylum Pseudomonadota; class Gammaproteobacteria; order Burkholderiales; family Burkholderiaceae; genus Polynucleobacter. Next base: position 478,533 of record NZ_JACVPF010000001.1, read on the forward strand.
GATGCCTCTTATATGGCATCTCCGGACGATATCTATATCTCCCCTGCGCAGATCCGCCGCTTTAACCTGCACACTGGTGACAGCGTTGAGGGCGAGGTTCGTACCCCTAAAGATGGCGAGCGTTACTTTGCATTGGTTAAGGTAGACAAGATCAACGGCTTGCCTCCTGAGGCTTTAAAGAACCGCATCATGTTCGAGAACTTAACGCCTTTGCACCCAAATCGCGTTGTTCAATTAGAGCGTGACATCAAAGCTGAAGAGAATTTAACGGGCCGCATCATCGACATGATCTCCCCAATTGGCTATGGCCAGCGTGGCTTGATCGTGTCTTCACCTAAATCCGGTAAGACTGTGATGATGCAGCACATCGCTCATGCGATTTCTGCGAACAATCCAGATGCAATCTTGATCGTATTGCTGGTGGATGAGCGTCCTGAAGAAGTTACTGAAATGCAGCGGTCTGTTCGTGGTGAAGTAGTTGCCTCTACATTTGATGAGCCAGCTGTGCGTCACGTTCAAGTTGCCGAAATGGTGATTGAAAAGGCTAAGCGTTTAGTTGAGATGAAAAAAGACGTCATCATCTTGCTTGACTCGATTACCCGCCTTGCTCGTGCTTACAACACCGTCATCCCTTCATCTGGAAAGGTACTCTCCGGCGGTGTGGATGCAAACGCATTACAACGTCCAAAACGTTTCTTCGGTGCTGCACGTAACGTTGAAGAAGGTGGCTCACTCACCATCATCGCTACTGCCTTGATTGAAACTGGTAGCCGTATGGATGACCTCATCTACGAAGAGTTCAAAGGTACCGGCAATATGGAAGTTCACCTTGAGCGTCGCCTTGCTGAGCGTCGTGTTTACCCATCGATCAACCTCAACAAGTCTGGCACCCGCCGCGAAGAGTTGCTGGTTAAAGCTGAAAACCTCCAGAAAATCTGGGTTTTACGTAAATTATTGGCCGATATGGACGATATTGAGGCGATGAACTTTATCGTTGATAAGCTCAAATCCACCAAAAATAACGGTGAATTCTTCGATTTAATGCGTAAGGGTGGCTAATTTAGGCTCTCAGAGTCGGTAAAAGTGGGCTTTGTTGTTGATTTCATGGCATAATTTCGCTTTTACCGCTTTAATAATTTGCATTTAACTGGGTAAGTATTTGGGTCTTTGGACTTAAACGGCTGCCTGCTAATAGGACTTAATAATGAAACCTGGCATTCACCCCGAATATCGTGAAATCGTCTTTGTAGACGTTTCTAATAACTTCAGCTTCAAGACTCGCTCCACTATGTCTACTAAAGAGACAATCAAGTGGGAAGATGGCAATGAATATCCATTAGCCAAGATCGAGACTTCATCTGAGTCACACCCTTTCTACACTGGCACCCAGAAGATTATGGATACTGCTGGTCGTGTTGAGAAATTCCGTCAGAAATTCGGTACTAAAGCTGTTGCTAAAGCTTCCGGTGATGGCGCTGCTAAAACAGCTGAGAAAAAAGCTGCTGCTGCAGAAGCTAAAGCTGCTGAAAAGCCAGCTAAGAAGAAGTAATAGGCTTACTCTCCAAAGGGGCTGGGTAATTACTACTCACCCTCCCCTGCGAGATAATCAAGGCAGCGTTTGCTGCCTTTTTTATTGCTAGTTTTATATGGTCAAACTCACCGCCGCCGCCACCACCTCGATTCCACGCATCATTATTTTTGCGTTGACTTTGGTCTATGGTTTTGCCGGCCTCTTTGCGCGCGATCCCTGGAAGAATGAAGATGCAATCGGATTTGGTGGTATGTGGGCCCTACAGAGCGGTAAAGCACTTGACTGGATTGTTCCGCATCTTGCGGGACGCGATGTTTCTCTTGGTGCACCCTTTCCCTATTGGCTAGGTGCCACACTGATGGATCTATTTGGTCCGTTGATTGGCATGGCAAATGCCGCACGACTTTACGCAGCAATCTGTTTCTTTGCTGCTGCTCTAGCTATTTGGTATGCGACCTATCTATTGGGGCGTCGCCCAGAAGTCCAGCCGATGGTCCTAGCGGTTGGTGGTCAGCCTGGCCGCAAAAACTACGGCATGACTTTAGCCGATGGTGCGCTGTTAATTTTCTTAGCCTGCGTCGGTCTTGCACAGCGCGCACATGAGACTACGCCAATGATGGCGCAACTCATGGGTATTAGCATTGTCTTGTACGGCACAGTACGTGGCTTAGATAAGCCATGGCAAGGCGGCTTATGGACTGGTCTTGGCATTGCCATCGTCGCCCTCTCAAGCAATCTCACACTCAGCTTAATCATTGTGAGCTCCACCATCATCGCCGTCATTGCAAGCAACGCTAAGCTACGGTTTCGTTGGACTTTAACCAGCACGGTTTTAGGCTTGATTGGTTTTGCAATTTGGCCTGCGCTTTGGTATTTAGGTAACCTCACTCCCGAGTGGCGCCACATCGCTGAAGAAGGCTGGCGCAATATGCCAGAAATGCGCGCCACACCATCAATTGAGTCACTTGGATTTTTAAGCGTCAACTTTTGGGCTTATGCCTGGCCCGTTTGGCCATTAGCCATCATCTCCCTCGCTCACTGGGGACGAGTTAAAGAAGCAGGTCAATGGCGCGCTCCCCATCTTTGCATACCACTCAGTTTATTTATTGGCTGCCTGATTTATGTTCTGTTCCGCTTAGAGGCAAACGAACATGACCTCATCATTTTGATTCCAAGCCTATCAATCATTGCCGCATTTAGCCTACCGATTCTCAAGCGTAGCCTGATTAGCTTCATCGATTGGTTTGCGATGTTTAGCTTCACCATGATCGCTTTGGCTATTTGGATTATTTGGCTCGCTAAGGTCACTGGCTTCCCAGAAACGACCGCCGCCAATTTGGCGCGAATCTTGCCAGGCTTTCAGGCGCAGTTTGATTACATTGGCTTTGTGATTGCCCTCATCATTACCGGCGTTTGGTTGGCGATTGTGCGCTGGAGAACTTCTCGCGCTCCAAAAGAAATTTGGCGCTGCCTCATCATCTCCGCCTCCGGCACCACATTAATGTGGGTCTTATTGATGACCTTATGGTTGCCGACGATTAATTACGCAAAGACCTATCGCTATGTATCCGATCGACTGGTACAAGTTATCGCCAATACACCTGGATGCATTGATACCAGCAATCTTGGCCCCGCACAGTTAGCTTCATTTAGCTACTTCACCAAACTCCCTTTGCGTGATGACCCGAGTTGCAATCTCATGCTGACTCACAGCTCTTCAGAGGCCAAGGCATACGCTAGCCTCAACAAAAAGAAAATTGAATTACTTTGGGAAGATCGCCGCGCATCTGACCGCGATGAGCGCTTGCGCCTCTATCAAATTACTCCCGCCGGCAAAGAATAAAACGTGTTGCACTTTAAATTATCGCGTTTGCGCGAGGATATCCCCTCTCTACTAAAACTAGCTGGCCCTTTACTGATTGGTCAGCTCGCTGTCATTACTTTCGGCGTACTGGATACCGCCATGACGGCACGGTACTCTGCCGATGACCTAGCGGCACTGGCGATGGCGTCAGCTATCTTTATTAGCATCTATGTTGGCCTCACTGGTGTAGTCTCCGCCCTTGCCCCAATTGCTGGGCAACTGTTTGGCGCCAAGCGTTTTGGCGAGATTGGTGAAGAGGTGCGTCAAGCCACTTGGCTAGCCTTAGGTTTAACTGTATTGGGCGGCGCCATTCTGCTCAATGCGGATTACCTTCTACAAATCTCTCAAGTCACACCAGACATTGAAGGCAAAGCCAAGCTATATCTCAATATTCTTGCCATTGGCCTACCGGCAAGCATGGCAATGCGCGTGCTCATGGCTCTGCATAACGCCGTTTCTAGGCCAGCAGTTATCACCGTAGTGCAACTGATTGGCTTAGGCTTAAAGCTACCGCTCAATCTGTTATTCATCTATGGTGGCTTAGGCATTGAAGGTATGGGTGGCCCTGGCTGTGCAGTAGCTACTGTCATCATCAATTGGTTTTGGCTCATCATCACCCTTGGCTTTGTGCTCTTTGATGGCTTTTACAAACCATTTAAGATCTTTGCCCGGTTTAGCTGGCCCGACTGGCATCGCATCTGGACTCTTTTGAAATTAGGTGCACCGATTGGCTTTAGCTACTTGATTGAAGTGACCTCGTTTACGTTTATGTCACTCTTCATCGCGCGTCTAGGGACTACCGCCTTAGCCGGACATCAAATTGTGGCCAATATGGGAACAGTAATCTATATGGTTCCCCTGTCCCTATCCATTGCAACCATGACGCTAGTTTCTCAATCGATTGGGGCCAATAAGCAAGAACGTGCCGAAGAGATTGGCTGGTCATCCGTTTTCTTTACAACCACCTTGTGTGTTTCGATTGGTATTGCAGTATGGATTTTTAGAGTGCAGCTGCTAGATCTATATGACCCACCAGAAGAGGTGAAAGTATTTTCCATCCCGCTCTTTTTGTTTATTGCTTTTTATCAAGTGTTTGATGCCTTGCAGATTACTGCAGCATTTATTCTGAGGGCGTATCGTATTGCCTTTTGGCCTATGGTCATCTATGCCGGTTCACTCTGGGGCGTCGGCCTGGGTGGCGGCTACTTGATGGGCTTTAATGTATTTGGCAATACGCCAGAGTTTTTACAGGGCGCAAATGGCTTTTGGGCTGGCAACAGTATGAGCCTGGGATTAGCCGCCCTGCTCTTGCTCTACCTCTTTAGAAAAACGGCGGCGCGCTTTGAGAAAACGCATCCGCCGGTCGAGGTTTAATGAAAGGCCTTAGTCACGCCTTTGCTTTGCTTGTCTACTTACTTGTAAACTTTCAAAGTAGAAGCATCATCATCCAAGCGTCTCTTTAGATTGCGCTGCTGCCCTGCAGATCCTGGATTATTCGTAATAAAGTTTTGATCGGCCAAATGCTTGCGAACATCTTCCGCCAAATCTAAAGAAGCCAACTTCATTAACTTTGCATTACTAGGTTTATGACCGGTATCTCTTCCGTCGATCTGAACATCCTTGCCTTCACCTGAGGCGACAAATGATGCCACGATTTGAGATGTCTTAGTGTCGACAATATTAAAGTCCACTGTCACCTCAAGAGTGATCTGTTGCGATGTCGATTTTGTACCAGGAATATCGGCCACATTATCTGTAGTAGAGACCTCAGCTAAAACGCCATACAGCACATAATCAGCATCACCGAAATCACCCGCCTTAATACGCTTCACGATATCAAAGAACTCGTCACCTTGATTAGGCGCAGCTACGGTAGCCTTAGCTTGCACCACTTTGTAGCCTGACTTAATTAATAAACCACGAATTGGGTTTGCCAAGTAACGCAATTCGCCATACTCATTATTAGCCTGGTAACCAGACTTCTTCATGCTTTGAGTGTTGGCACTCGAAGAGCTAGCACTTGATGGCGCTGAATCAACCACGGGGGCTGGGGGCGCGCCTGCACCAGGACTAGTCGCCTTTGGATCAGCCAAATTAGTGAACTTCACAGGAAACGCAGATGAATTTGCACCGCCAGTAAGCGCAGAAGCATCCGCCTTATCGGCATCCACCTCAATTGTTTTTGGGGCAATCGTGGAAGAGATGCTATTGCCAGTAGTTGTTCTAGTCTCTTCAATAAAGGTTAGGTTTTTACCTTCCCTTTTGAAATAGATATCAGTCACAGCAATCGACTTCGAATCCGCTTTCAGAGCCTCGGCATTAATGACTGGATTCTTTGGTGGATCAGCAGGTACCTGACCAACAATCGCAGATTCCGCTTTTGGAGCGGGTGGTTTGGTAGCGCAGCCAGCCAAAAATACCAGACCAACACTCGTGCAAGCGAATAAGGTTTTTTTACTTAATAACATTCAATCCTCTACTGTATGGTGTGGCGTATCAGCGCGTTGCAGTCTTACGAATCTCTTTTTCATCAGCCCACTCAAGTAGGCCGGATTCATTATTAATGAGATTCAAATTAAAGACGTAGTAAACATCTTTAACATCCTTGGTGTTTTTCACAATAGAAGCAATGGATCCCTCAATACGATATTGCGCGCCTTGCATATTGCCTGTTTTAGCAATTGTGCTGTTCTTATAGAGGCCTGACTGGTTCTGACGCTTCAGCTCATCTGTTTGATTTTGCATTTCAGAGACACTAACCGCAAATCGCACTTGGCCACTCTTCATGAGTTGCGTGCGGATCTTATCCGTAATCACTCGCGTATCAATATACTCAGATGTCTTGTTCTTCACATCTGCCAAAGTCACAATGGGGGCATCCTTGCTACCAGAGATTGCTTTAGATTGCAGCAATGATCTTGTCATTGCCTCGGCAATCATTTGCAGATCAGTCGATCCATAATTGGCATTCACTGTCTCAACAGCCTTCGCATCCCCATAGCGCACTTGCGGGCCTGAACATGCAGCTAGAGTTGCTGCAGATAAAGCAATGGCGGATAACTGAATAGTTTTCATGTTCATAGTCATTTTATTAAGTCCTAATATCTTCTAATGTACTTTTTTTATTTGTATTGATTTAACTCAAAACGAAAGTCTGTAGCATCTGGTGTTGGGGCTATCCCCATAATAACGGTCGACTGACCCTTTCCGACTGTCACGGGCTTCCATGGCTCTTCATCGGTTACGGTCATACCGTTCTTACCAATCCACTTAAATCGATAAGAAACAAGATTGGATTTGCTGTCATTCTGAATAGTCACTTGCGCGGTCAATACACCGTTACGCACCAGACTTCGCATATCAGTAATTTGAACGCTATCTGTATCACCCATACGTACTGTCATATCTTTCATGGATGGAGTTGAATTACATGCCGCTAGTGCAAGCGCTGTTAACAGAATGGCAAGGTACTTATTCATCGGGGTCTTTCCTATTTAAAAAACTGCTGCAAACTGTTTAGCAGATTGGGTTGTTCATCCACCTTTACCTCTTCTATATTACTGCTTGCGGGGCTGTCAGTGGAAGCCGGACTGGAATCTGGCAATTTAGACTGAGCTCCGACTGGAGCGGGGGCAACTACCGCATTAGTAACGGGGAGTGGTGCTGTAGGAGCAGGCTCCTCAGGTTTTGGATCCTGAAAACTGCCCCAGAGTTTCTTGAGACCATCAAGAGCGCTTCCTGATGGTTGGGATGGCGGCAATATAGAGGAAGAAACGGTCGCAGGGATGGCGGCCGGGACTTCATTCAAGCTACCGACAACCGGTGCAGGAACTACTGATTTGGGCGGAAGCGCCGCAGGATCATTTGATGTCAGTACTGTCGCCCGATTTCTAAACATACGAATATAGACAACGTTATACCCACCTACTAAATTGACTGTCTGAGACGCTGTTACTCCAGATGGCAAAGTGTATTTCAGCACAGTGGGCCCAATTGGCAGACCCATTCTGGCCATATAAGTTTGTGCAGGCAAGGTTGACCAATGACGTACATCGGTCACGTTAATTGCTTGCAAGCCATATCCCATGATCATTCCTGCAATAGCGCCAATGAGGACAGCGGTACCGTTGTTCTGGTTATTTTGGTTATTTCTATTTGCTGCTTGCTGGGCAGCTTGATCTGCCGCATATTGTGCTGCCAGGGATACAAGTGCTCTTGAGGAGGCTCTTAAGACATAGGCCGGCATTTCATCGCGCAAGTTCTTGCGAGCCATCGCATCAATATTCGCAACCAGTTCCGGGTTAGCCACCCTATCACCTAATTGAATCAATGATGGTCTAAAGCGCTCGGTCGATGGCTCGATAACCGGAAAGGTTAAGGTAACCAACTTTGAATTGCCGCCGATATTAAAAGTTTGGCTAATTTGATAAGGGACAATTTTTGGCATGTATCCCGTATCGATCACGATCAAGGTATCAGCAAATGATTTTTTACTGCGATTGGCAATATTTGAGTCTAACTTGGCAATACTGGTTTTAAAGAAATTGACTTGTGGACGTAACTCAATTGCGAGACGATATCCCGGAGCAGCCAAGCTAGCCTCGCCTTGTGACTCATGAATAAAACCTGACAAGTAATAAGCCCCCGGATTTTGATACGAGTTCTTGAGGCTACGCGTTTCTTCATCATCTAATAAATTAATGGGATAACCACTGATATTTTCAATGCGGCTGGTAGCGCCCTGAGTCTTTGGGTTAGCTTTCTGCTCACCCTCCACCTTGGATACTGCCGAAACCTTGCTTTGAATCAGCCCTTCAATGACCTTTTCTCGCTGCGCCATTTTTTTAGCTTCCACCATGGCGTCATCCCATCGACCTTGAGAAAGATGGTTCAAAGCTAAAGTTTGACTTAATAAACTGATTTCATAAGGCTTGGGTTCGTACTCACTACTCAAGCCTTCAGATAAAACATAAGAACTGACCCCTGAAAAAGAGCGTCTTAGCTTGTCGCTGGTTGTTATCTCCCAACGATCTACCAATTGGTCTGCAGCTAATAGATTTTGCGTACTATTCGGAATCCGAGCAGGCCCTTGTAAGCGCTGCACTTCACCCATCTCCATGTAGTAGAGGGTATTTTTATCTTTGAACGCACCTTGAATAACCGCGGCAGTATTTTGCAGATCCCCGTTCTTGAACGACTCCTTAGTTTCATTCATCTTCAACTGCTGAGTCTGGGTTGCACAGCCAGCCAATAAGGCAACCGCAAGCATGATGCTGAGTTTAGAAAAGTCTAATGCTGAAAATTTAAGCAAATTAGTAGTTTGGTGGATTTGGAAGAAAAACAATTGCGACTTCATTTGGCTGTCATGCCTATAACGCCTGAAAACAGGCTAAGGCTGACATAAAAAGGGCTTATTACTCTAATTTTGCGCCTGACTTATAAACCACTCTACCCCATTTATTGGTCTCGGACTGAATCAACTTGGAAAGCTCTTGCGGACTACCTGGAGCAGGCTCGAGACCGCTAGCTAGTAGCTTCTTTCTGACATCAGGCTGACTGAGGGCTTGGCGAGTTAAGGTATTCAAGCGTTTTTGCAGGACTGGGGGTAGATTGGCGGGCGCCATCAGTGAAAACCAAGATATTGCCTCGAAACCAGGCAAGCCCTGCTCAGCCATAGTTGGAATCTCGGGGGCTGCCGATGACCGCTTTAAGGTGGTTACCGCCAAAGCCTGCACCTCACCGGCCTTAATCAGGGGCAAGGATGAAGATAGATTATCAAAGAGCATTGAAATCCGACCGCTAATTAGATCGGGTAAAGATTGCGCCCTCCCCTTGTACGGAATATGCCGAATCTGCACTCCAGTCATTTCTTTAAAAAGCTCACCGGACATATGTAAAGAAGTGCCAACACCTGAGGAGCCAAAAGTGAGCTCATTGGGTTTTGCTTTAGCGAGCTCAATTAGTTCGTGCAAATTGTTCACACCCAACTTCTTATTCACTACTAGTACATTGGGTGTGCTCGCCAAGAAGCTGATGGGCGTGAAATCATTTATCGGATGAAAAGGAAGCTTTTCATAAAGCGCCCCATTGATCGCATGAATACCCACCGTGCCAATGAGTAAGGTATATCCATCGGGCTCACTCTTTGCCACTAGGTCAGCGCCAATATTGCCGCCATAGCCAGGACGATTCTCGACTAGAACTGGAACTCCCAAACTTTGCTGCCAATTCTCAGCAAGTACGCGAGCCAAAATATCGGGTGCACCACCTGGCGTAAACGTCACGACAATCCGAATCGCCTGCTTAGGCCAAGTAGTATTAGTGCTGGATTTAGCTGTTTGTGCTTGAGCCGCATTAGCAAAGCTCAGACAAGTAATCAGGATCGCCAGACTCTTTAGCATCTGAAAAGTGATCTTCATGCAATCACTCGCATTTTGTTAAATACCAAAACGGTTACGCAACCAGATCCATCCCTCGTATTTAACAGGATCATCAGCACAAGGGCCGATACCGCATTCCAAGAGCGTGGATGCGAAGTTAGCAAAGACTAAAACGATAAATAGAATGACTAATATATTTGCAAACAGGGAACGTGAACGCACTTCGCGATTAGGCAGCATTAACAAAATAGCAAGGCCAGCGATCAAACCGAGATAGCCAACAAAAGCCCAAGTGTAAAAATGCAACTCTAGAAAGGTTGCCCCAAATCCTTTATCGCCCGGCAAGATATGCAAAAGTACTTGGCGCAAAGAGACGGTCATTCCCACTAAGCCACCAATGATGCCCCATCCATAGTGAGAAGAATGGGCGCCACATCGAATATTGAGCACTAGGGCAAAACCAATGATCACAAAACCAATTCGCTGCATTAAGCACAGAGGACAAGGCAACTCACCAAAATAAAGTTGATCGACAAAAGCATAAGACAGCATGCCAACGATCGCAGCTAGAGCGAGCTGATTACCTAGACCGGCCAGCGAAGGAAGGGAATGCTTATTCACATTTCCTCACAGACTAATATTTAAGTGGTTTGTTGCGTGAATTCGGAACCAGAACATCAGAATACCGACGGTGATAGCGAGCACTGCAAGACCTGCCAGACGCTTCTCAAACCAAACGAGGACAAGGCCGATAAAGGCCGTCAGGAAAGGTAGAAACATATACATAAATGAATTCTATCGCAGGTCGATTCAAACCCTGAAAACAAGCAGTTCAAAGGGTCTTTTGTATAGAATGCACTCATGAACTCCACCCCACCTTGTATCGACCTCCGGCTCGACGGAGCTATCGCCCGAATTACCTTCAATAATCCTACGGCACGCAATGCCTTAACCTGGCCAATGTACGAAGAGCTCAAGCGAATTTGCGATGACATAGCAGATAAACCAGAGATCAAGGTAGCGATATTCAGGGGTGCTGGCGACAAGGCATTTGTGTCAGGTAGCGATATTCAGCAATTTGTCGACCTGAAAGAAAATGAGGCCTATGAAGTTGCAGTCGATGCCATTTTTCACTCCTTGCAGCACCTACCCATTCCCACCATTGCGCTGATCGAAGGTTTAGCTGTCGGTAGCGGCTTATTGATTGCTACTGCTTGCGATTTCAGAATATCAACTACTGATGCACGCTTTGGCATTCCAGTAGCAAAGACTTTGGGAAATTGTCTATCACCAAGCAATCTGTCATGGATAGCAAACCATTTAGGCGTTCCAATGGTGAAACGGATGCTGCTCACCGCAGAACTCATCAAGGCGCCAGAGTTGCAGAACTCAGGCTACCTGTATCAAACCGCTACCCCAGAAGAAATGACAGGTGCAGCTGAAGCTTTGGCTAGCAAATTATCAGCACTAGCGCCAATTACTCAAAAGGCCAGCAAAGTCACATTGGCACGCTTGATGGAAAGCAATTTACCGGATTGCACCGAACTCATGAGAGAGACCTACAACAGCGTCGACTTCAAAGAAGGAGTGAATGCCTTCCTTGAAGGACGCCCACCAAAGTGGCTTGGCAAGTAGTGCTCTGTAAATCCTATTAGATTAAATAATCTTGATTTTGAGTGGAGTAAGGCCTTCGACGCTACCCTCAAGCACGTCACCTTTTTTAACAGGGCCTACACCTGCAGGTGTACCAGACATAATTAAATCGCCTGGCTCGAGCGTAAATAAAGTAGAGAGGTAAGCAATCGTGTCTGGAACATTCCAGATTAGCTGGTTTAAATCGCCCTCTTGGCGTACTTCACCATTCACCAATAGCTTTACTGCACCCTTGCTCGGATGTCCGAACTGAGCGGCAGGAGTAATAGCTGCACAAGGGGCTGACTGATCAAAGGCTTTACCAGTATCCCAAGGACGCCCCATTTTCTTAGCCTCGCCTTGCAAGTCACGACGAGTCATATCTAAACCAACGCCATAACCATATACATGCTCGAGCGCTTTATCCGCAGGAATATTGGCGCCACCCTTGCCAATAGCCACGATCATCTCGACCTCATGATGCACATCGTTCGACAGGTTTGGGTATTGCATATCTTTACCATCAGCCACGATTGAGTTCGCCGGCTTCATGAAAAAGAATGGTGGCTCACGGTCGGGATCGTGACCCATTTCGCGAGCATGATCAGCATAGTTACGACCAACGCAATAAATCCGGTTCACGGCAAATCGACGTGTGTCACCCACTACAGGAAGTGATGGAACGATCGGTGGATCAATAACGTATGCGGTGCTCATGATTAGCCTTTCTAATGGGTGTCTAATTTTTAATAATTATTGTGTGAATTCATTATGACATTACTTGAAGGAAGGTCATTTGTGATCTTTGGTACGCAGCTTGAGAACCAAAATGCTCAAAGCTAAGGCAAAGGTTAAGGCATTGGCCAGAATTAAAGGCCAGGTCTCAATCATGAGGCCATAAATAAGCCATAAACCTACCCCAGCAGTAAATAAGCTATACATGCCTACCGATATTCCAGAGAGATCTCGGGTACGCCAGGATTGAATAGCCTGGGGCAGAAAAGCGATCGTTGTCAGAAACGCAGCGCAGTAACCAATAATCTCAATCTGATGTGGCTGTAAGTTCATTCAATTACTGCTTTTTATTAAGACCGGCTTTGCGCGCTTCAATTTCTTTATTAATTGCAGCCAAGGTTTTTGCATCCGGAGTCTTCCAGTTGCCACCGGCTTTATTGGCCATATAAGCCACAGCGTCCGAGAAAGCCTCAACTGTGAGGTTAGGATTGCCACCCTTGGCAGGCATACCCCTCACGCCAACGTAAGCGTGAGCCGTCAGAGTGACCTGACCTTCAGCAATCAAAGGAGCCCACTTAGCCTTATCGCCAAACTTAGGCGCATTCAAAACGCCAGAGCCATGACAGGCTGCACAAACTTGCTTATAAGTATTTTCACCCGGCTCAGCAAAGGCAGAAAAGCTCAGAACACTAGCAGCAAGAATCCAAGGGCGAAGAGATAGAGTCATATCGATACCAATAAAGTTTGTTGGGAATGACAACAATGTATCTCAATTTTTAAACGAATGTATTAATTAAGCCCAATTCCAGCACAAATGGGTTGCAGATTGGGTGATTAAAACCTTAAAGCCACCCGGCGATCTGCTTCTTTAATCCAATGGATTTATAACCAGGACTAGCGCTGGAAAGGACTCGAATTTTTCGAATGAGTTTGGCTAGATCGGGATTAGTACTGAGGTCCTCATTCATAGCCAGAAAGAAAATTTCCTCCTTGAGCTGTATGAAATCCAAGCCATTCTCCAAGGCAATACTTTTTACACCCATACCGACATCTGCTTTTTTAGCCAATATCGCCGTAGCAATTGCAGAGTGGGTGAACTCCTCATTCTCGTAACCCTTAATGCGGATAGCATCGATACCATCTTTTGCCAAAATAGTATCGAGCAATAGGCGCGTTCCAGACCCCTTCTGCCGATTGATAAAGCGAATCTTGGGTCTTAATAAATCCTTGGGCGAAATAATATTGAGCGGATTACCTTTGGCAACCAATAGACCTTGTACACGTTTCATTACCGGAAATATTTGCATTCCCTCTTTTTGGAGTCTCTTGGAAATAATCTGAGAGCTTTGTGGATCTGAAACATGGAAGCCCGCAATATCAACCTCGTAATTCAATAGGCGCTCCAGAGCCTCACCCGATCCAGCGGTAATTAGCTCAAAGCCACCAATCTCGAAAACTGCCTTTTGAATAATGGGATCGCTACTACTAGCAAAGCGCCACTGTTTTTTTGCCTTGACCCTAAACTGAGCAAAACCCTCTTCTAAGTGCAACAGACTGGATTGACCCAAACGCATCGTCTTTTGATCAAAGTCCTCGGTAAATTGAATCAAGTATCTGGCGTATTCCGACAACTGGGATCCATGCCCCCTCACCCTGTCTATGAGCTTAAAGCCGAGCGCCTGCTCTACATCGTTGAGTTTTTGCCACACATTTCTATAAGACAAGCCCATTTTCTTACAGGCAGACATAAGTGTTTTGCCATGCTCAATGTCTTTTAACAGGACGGTCAACCACACCAAATCGACCACTGCCGGGTCTTTTGCGTTTTTACTACCAAAAACGAGGGTTGGCCGGATCTGAATTCTCATATGTAATTTTTTGCATATTCATGTTTTGTAATATGACAAATCTTAACCGAACCTACCTAAGGGAAGTGAACTCAAATGAAATTGTCATTTAACAGATTACTGGCAACCGCCATTACTGCGCTAGCACTTTTAAGCAATTTTGCTTACGCGCAAGAGAAAAGTATTGTGGTGTCATCCACAACCTCAACAGAGCAATCAGGTCTTTTTGGCTTCATGTTGCCAATCTTCAAAATGAAAACCGGTATTGATGTCAAAGTGGTTGCTGTTGGTACTGGCCAAGCACTAGACATTGGTCGTCGTGGTGATGCAGACGTCGTGTTTGTGCATGACAAGCCTGCAGAAGAGAAGTTTGTTAGCGAGGGTTATGCAACCAAGCGCACAGAAGTTATGTATAACGACTTCGTATTGATTGGACCTAAATCTGATCCAGCCAAAATTGGCGGCGGCAAAGATATCAAAGTTGCGTTTCAGAAGATTGCAACTGCTCAAGCTCCATTCGTATCACGCGGCGATAAGAGCGGCACACATGCTGCAGAGTTACGCTACTGGAAAGATGCTGGCGTCACAGTAGCACCTAGCGCCTGGTATAAAGAGACTGGTTCAGGCATGGGTCCTGCTCTCAATACTGCATCCGCAATGAATGGCTACATCTTGGCTGATCGCGCTACCTGGTTGGCATTTAAAAACCGTGGTGACCTAGCTATCTTGGTTCAAGGCGATCCAAAACTATTTAATCAATATGGTGTCATGTTGGTAAATCCAGCTAAGTTCCCACATGTGAAAAAAGCTGAAGGACAAGCATTTATCGATTGGATCACTTCCAAGAATGGTCAAGACGTGATTGCTAGCTACCAAATTGGTGGCGAACAACTCTTCTTTCCAAATGCTAAGAAATAATTAACCGGGAAAAATCATGGAACTAAAAGTCAAACTCAGCGCACGCAATACCCTCAGCGGCAAAGTAGTCGAGCTCAAAATGGGTCAAACCACTTCTCATGTGAAGCTGGATATTGGCGCCGGTCATATCGTAACCGCCTCCATTACTAATGAGGCTGTGGATGAACTCAAACTCAAGGTTGGTGATCAAGCTTGGGCAGTAATCAAGGCTTCTGATGTCATGATTGCTAAAGACGCTTAATCAGTAGTTGATATGCAAAAGGCCCGCATTGCGGGCCTTTTTTCTTTACTGCTTCAGCACTTTAAATGCTGAATTAGTTTTGAATACTTATTTCTTTGGCGCTACAAAACCAATTGCTGTGTCATCAACGAACTCAACCAACACGTCGTCACCAGCCTTAAATTTCTCAAGACCTAAAACGCTCTGATCTACCTTCACTTTTTGCTTCTCGCCTGATGGCAATGTGAATGTCACTACACGAGTTTTCGCATCGATTGTGCCAATCTTCACAGTTGCATAAACAGTATCAGTAGTCTCTTCAAATGGCTTTGCGGAACCTTTGCCCGAAACCACTACTGAACGCACACCTGAAACTCCTGGTTTTGCGCCCTTAGGAGCAGCAACTAAAC
This sequence comes from Polynucleobacter sp. es-MAR-4, assembly GCF_018882055.1. GTDB lineage: Bacteria > Pseudomonadota > Gammaproteobacteria > Burkholderiales > Burkholderiaceae > Polynucleobacter. The sequence goes on from NZ_JACVPF010000001.1 coordinate 494,070, forward strand.
CAACTGCAATCGCTTGAGCATGCTCAACCACAAACACATCGCCCTTCTTCACTTTATCTAAATCATTTACTTGTTTAGATACGTTCATTTGAGCCAAGTTACCGTTAGCATCCTTAAGAACAACGATACGATTCTTTACGTCCACTGAATCAACGGTAGCGGTCAATACAACTGCTTCAGCTGCCAAAGGCAACATTTTTGCAGGAGCTTGAGCAAATGCTGAGCTTGCAACTACCAAACCGAGTGAGGCAACTAATGTAGCCAATAAAGATTTCTTCAAGATAACTCCTAGATAAAGGTTTATGAGGGGCGCCAATCATCTGGCACCACCAATCCATTTTAACCATGAAGTGGCTTACTTATAAGCCTTAGAGCTAATATTTAAAGCCTAAATCGGTGCAATTTGCTACATTGGAGTCTTAATGGCCCATTCTCCTGAATAGATTGATAACAAAGAGACAGCGCGTGATCTTGATTAAATCCTGGCAGGATGCCAAACCAGATGCTTGGACAATCCGCAAGCGTGTCTTCATTAAAGAGCAAGATGTTCCTGAGGAAATGGAGCTTGATGAACATGACCCAGCGGCACTGCATGCCCTAGCTTACATAGGATCCCAATGTATCGGGACAGCTCGCCTGCTGACCTTACCTAACAATATGGGGAAGATTGGGCGCATGGCTGTATTGCCCGCTTATCGCAGACAAGGCATTGGCAAAAATTTAATGGGCGCCCTGCTTGATCAGAGCAAGTCCCAGGGTATTACTAAACTGAAGTTACATGCCCAACTCACTGCTATTCCGTTTTATGAGCAATTTGGGTTTATTGCAGAAGGTGATGTCTATAACGAGGCAGGTATTGCACATCGCGATATGATTCTATTTATCTAAAAGCATCTTACTGACATGACTCAATTGACCAACCCGCCCTTCCTCTTTCGTGTTTGCTATTCGGATACGGATGCCGCAGGATTTGTGTATCACGCTCGCTATCTCGAGATTTTTGAGCGTAGTCGCTCCGAATGGTTGCAACAAAGAGGTTTGAGCCCAACAAAATTAGTTAAGGAATTTGGGATCGTTCTCCCCGTTCGTGAAATCACGATGAATTTTCATAGGCCTGGGCGTTTAGATGATCTGCTGAGCATTGATCAAATCATCGAGCATCGTGGAAGAACCCAAATTGCGGTGAAACAAACTGCAAAACGGATTGTTGAGGGCCTCGAGCCAGAGCTCATTGCTAGCGCGGTACTTCATATTGTCTGCGTTGACACCACCACCCTAAAGCCTAAGGGTCTACCTGACTGGCTATTTGCGGCTGACCAATAACATCACTACTGAAGAGACTTCAATGCAAGAAGGCAAGTTACTGACATTTGTAAAAGAGCTCGCAATACTGCTAGAGAGCAAACCTAGCGAAGAGATTATTTTCTCCAAAGGAAAGAATCTTTTAGAAAATCTGATTCGCGTTGATGACTGGTTGCCAGAAGAATTTTGTAAACCGCATCCACAGTACTACCAACAATACTTGCTATATGCAGATCCACTTGATCGTTTTTCAGTTGTTAGTTTTGTTTGGGGTCCTGGTCAAAAGACGCCATTACATAACCATACTGTCTGGGGCATGGTCGGTCAATTACGTGGGCAAGAACGAAGTGCAAACTACTACCAACAAGCTGATGGCAGTTACAAGGCTGATGAATCCTTCCTTTGCCAGCCAGGTCAAGTAGCCACCGTATCCCCTGATACGCATGACATCCACGTAGTGGAGAATGCTTTAAGCGACCAAACATCTATCAGCATCCATGTGTATGGCGGAAATATTGGCCGTATCCAACGCGCAGTATTCGACCCCATTACGGGCTCAGAAAAATTGTTTATCTCGGGATATGCTAATTCTGTAACACCCAATCTTTGGAATGCAGCAGAGAAAGTGTCCTGATAGCTTAAAATATGGACTCTTTCTGCAAACACTGTAAGTGTGGCAGCTCACCCCATTGACCGGGATAGTCGTTTAATTGAATACGGGTCAATATTTATTTGGCCCCTATGTTATTTACAGATCTCGGTTTATCAGAATCCATTCTTCGCGCTATTAGCGAGGAAGGCTACACCAGCCCTACCCCTATTCAAGAAAAATCCATTCCCGCCGTCTTAAAGGGTGGAGATTTACTTGCTGCCGCTCAAACCGGCACTGGTAAAACTGCAGGGTTTACTCTGCCGATCTTGCAGCGCCTAAGCAGCACCGCCAAAGTTGGCGGCAAACGTCAATTACGCGTATTGATTCTGACCCCTACCCGTGAGTTAGCGGCACAAGTTCAAGAATCTGTCGTGACCTACGGTAAATATACGGGCTTGAAATCCACTGTCATCTTTGGCGGTGTCGGTGCAAACCCACAGATTAAAGCGATTGCTGCAGGCTTAGATATTTTGGTTGCAACGCCTGGTCGCCTACTTGACCTCATGTCTCAGAACTGCGTCTCACTCGCCAATATTGAAATCCTCGTCTTGGACGAAGCAGATCGCATGTTGGATATGGGCTTTCTGCGTGATATCAAAAAGATTTTGGCTGCATTGCCAAAGCAACGTCAGAACTTACTGTTTTCAGCAACCTTCTCTACCGAGATCAAGGCTTTGGCTGATGGCTTACTTAATTCACCAGCATTGATTGAAGTGGCGCGCAGTAACAGCACAAATGAAGCCATTGCTCAACTCATTCATCCGGTAGACAGAACCCAAAAGCATCCTTTGTTGGCGCATTTGATTAAAACCAATCAGTGGCAACAGGTTCTCGTATTTACACGTACCAAACATGGCGCCAATAAGTTGGTTACTCAGCTTGAAAAAGATGGCATTACTGCGATGGCGATTCATGGCAATAAGAGTCAAAGTGCTCGCACTAAAGCTTTAGCTGAATTTAAGGATGGAAAAATCACCGTCTTAGTAGCTACCGATATCGCAGCTCGTGGAATCGATATTGATCAACTCCCCCATGTTGTGAACTATGACTTGCCCAACGTATCCGAAGACTATGTGCACCGCATTGGAAGAACGGGTAGAGCTGGATCAAATGGTGTTGCGGTATCTTTGGTCTGTGTTGATGAACATCAGATGCTGCGAGATATTGAAAAACTAATTAAGCAAAAACTTCCCCAAGAGGTGATTGCTGGATTTGAGCCAGACCCTAATGCCGTAGCCCAACCAATCCAATTGCGCAGCCAACAGCACCAACAATCTAGAAAGCCTCGGCCAGGTAATGCCGGTGGTGGTAATGGCGGAGGCAAACCTGCGGCTAAACGTAGTAGCCCACCAAAGAGAAGTTTTAATCGATAAATCTCCGCTAATATTGCATCCACACTATTGATACATAGAGTTAATTGATATGAATACCACCAATCCTCAAGAGCCTCGCTTAACCTCACTCTCGCATGGCGGCGGCTGTGGCTGCAAGATTGCTCCTGGAGTTCTTTCAGAGATTCTAAAAAGTGTTCCACAACTACCGTTTCCTAAAGAACTCTTAATTGGCATTGAGACTTCGGATGATGCTGCTGTGTATCAAATAAATGAATCTCAGGCGATTGTTGCGACAACTGATTTCTTCATGCCCATCGTGGATGATCCATTTGATTTTGGCAAGATTGCCGCTACAAATGCAATCAGTGATATTTACGCCATGGGAGGCACCCCACTATTTGCCTTAGCGCTTGTTGGTATGCCCATTAAGGTTCTTTCGAATGCAACCATTGCCCGCATCTTAGAAGGTGGTGCCGAAGCCTGTAGGGCCGCTGGAATTCCAATTGCGGGCGGCCACACAATTGATTCGGTTGAGCCTATTTATGGCTTAGTTGCCATCGGGATCGTTGATCCTAAGCTCGTAAAGAGCAATGCCGCTGCTCAGGCTGGAGATGTACTTATTTTGGGTAAACCCCTTGGTGTAGGCATCCTGTCTGCCGCACTCAAGAAAGATCTTCTGGATGATGCAGGCTATCAAGAGATGATCGCCAATACAACAAAGTTAAATTCCGCAGGCCCAGAACTAGCCAAGCTGCCAGGCGTACATGCCTTAACTGATGTGACAGGCTTTGGACTAGCAGGCCACACTTTGGAATTGGCTCGTGGCTCCAATCTCACCGCTCAAATTCACTGGCCTCAAGTTCCCCTTCTATCGAATGTTCAGGCTTTAGCCGACCAAGGCGTCATTACAGGTGCATCTGATCGTAACTGGCAAAGTTATGGGATCGAGCTTCGCTTGCCTGAACAATTTAGCCCTGCGCAGCAGGCTCTGCTTACGGATCCCCAAACTAGTGGTGGACTACTTGTCTCTTGTAGCGCAGATGCTGTGAGTGCTGTGTTAGATATCTTTAAAAAACATGACTTCACTAGCGCCTGCGTCATTGGAAAAATGATCGACAAGCAAACTCAATCTGTAGAGGTATTGCTTTAATCCGCCTTGAGATTAAAGACGCTTGAGAAATCAAGCTGCCCATTACCTGCTTGACTGTGCACCTCATAAAGCTTGCGGGATAGATCTCCCAATGGAACGCTAGCATCTAGGTCACTTGCATTCTCAGTCGCCAGACCCAAATCTTTCAGCATCAAATCTACGCCAAAGCCGCCTGCATACCCTTTCGAGGATGGCACGTTCTCCATAACGCCAGGACAGGGGTTGTAAAGCTCCAAGACCCAATTTCGGCCTGAACTCTTAGACATAATGTCTGAGAGCACTTTAGGATCCATGCCATTTGCGATACCCAAACGCAAGGCCTCGCTAGTCCCCAACATCTGAATACCCAGCAACATGTTGTTGCAGACTTTGACAGTTTGACCACTGCCACTCGGACCCGCATGAAAGATGTTCTTACCCATCTGCTCTAGTAACGGTCGAGCGCGCTCAACATCAGCTCCATCTCCACCCACCATAAAGGTTAAGGTTCCGGCCTGGGCACCCGCAGTTCCGCCAGAAACCGGCGCATCAACCATGGCAAAGCCCTTCGCTTTTGCCGCAGCAGCCACAGCCTGGGAAACCTTAGGTGAAATCGTAGAGCAATCAATCAATAGGGCCTTGGGATTAGCAGTGGATAGCAGGCCAGAATCGCCCAGGTACAAAGCTTCTACATGTCGTGAGGCCGGAAGCATGCTGATGATGACATCCGCATCCCCTGAGGCCTCAGATGCGCTACCCATAGGAAGTCCCCCGGCAGCTTTAAAAGCATCAAGTTGAGCTTGCACTAAATCAAAGCCACGGACCTGGTGCCCTGCTTTAATTAAATTGAGAGCCATGGGCAGCCCCATATTACCCAAGCCTAAAAATGCAACTTTCATATGCGCCTCTAATGAGATGGTGAAGTTCTAATATCTCACTATAGCTTGCTTATAAACTAGTCCTATAAATTACTGGGGGATGGCATGAGCGTTAAAGTGATTGGCCTTATTCAACTAAATGATCCGGAAGCATTTGAGGAGTACCGGTCTCAGGTAGGAAATACGGTAGCCCTCTATCAAGGCAACATTAGCTCTCGAGGATCGTTCAATGCGTTCCTCTGGAATGAATTACAGTGCGATACCTTTAGCGGCTTTGTGGAACTGGAGTTTCCAAATGTGGCAGCATCGGAGGCCTGGGCCAGCAGCCCCGAATATCAAAACCTACTACCCATTCGAAGCAAGGCTATGAAGTTGACATTATTTTCTGTCAGCATATAAAAAATAAAGCCCGGCTCCTTGTGGGGGCCAGGCTGAATTCAATTCGGAGTAAGACGAATTACTTCTTGGCTTCCATCGCTTCTTTAGCGGCTGTAATTTCTTTACGACGCTCTTTACATGCCCCAGCAATTTCTTGCAAAGCTTTACGTGCACGTGCAGCAGATGCCTTAACGCCTTTTTCAATAAACTTTTCGTTTTCTGCTTTGTAAGTTTCGAAAGCAGCCAACAATGTATCGTGTTGTGACATCTTGTCTCCTATATATCCGTTCAATGTTTGAGTACTAAGCTCGGAATTAGTATATCCCCATAAAAACCACTGGATTTCACCGGTAATATCAGGGATAACTCTTAGATGTTATAAATCCTCCAAAATAGAAAAAACATAAAAAAACCAACGGAGACACACCCAAAAATGAGAAATAGCCCTGTTTTAAGGCCAAAACCCTTACTTCGACCCCCTTCAGCCAATGATCGCTCCATCACCTAAAAATACTGCACTAGAGTGATATCAATCGGTACACATAAAAATTAAAGAGATAAACACATGTCCATCAAATATCAAGATTACGCCTTTGTTCGCAACAAGCTGCTTAAAAAAGAAGAAGTTGCGCTGCTAGATATTCGCGAAGAAGATCCCCATGCTCAAGAGCATCCCTTGTTTGCAGCCAACTTTCCGCTGTCACGTCTTGAGGTAGATGCATTTAGCAAACTCCCCAGAAAAGATGTGCCCATCGTCACACTTGATGATGGCGAGGGTGCTGCAGAATTGGCAGCACAAAGACTCTCTGAACTAGGTTACGTAGATGTTTCCGTTTTTAAAGGCGGCGTCCCAGCTTGGAAAGCAGCTGGCGGAGAAGTATTTAAAGATGTGAATGTTCCGAGCAAATCTTTTGGTGAATTCGTCGAATCCAAAAGACACACACCCTCTTTGTCAGCACAAGAAGTGAAGAAGTTAATAGACGACAAAGAAGATGTTGTGGTGGTAGATGTGCGTCGTTTTGACGAGTACCAAACCATGAGCATACCGACCGGCATCAGCGTTCCTGGCGCTGAATTGGTCCTACGTCTTCCAGAGCTTGCACCCAATCCAAAGACGAAGATCATCGTGAACTGCGCCGGAAGAACGCGCAGTATCATCGGCACCCAATCCCTCATTAATGCAGGTATCCCCAATGAAGTAAACGCTTTGCGCAATGGCACGATTGGCTGGACCTTAGCAGGACAAGAATTAGACAAAGGACAAAGTCGTAAATTCAAAGAGGTTAGCGAAAGTACTGCGATGGAAGCCGCTCAGCGCGCACGTAGCGTCGCTGATCAGGCTGGAGTGAAACGAGTCAAACTTGCTGATATTGAGCAATGGAAATCTCAAGCTGAACGCACTACCTACTTCTTTGACCCAAGAACTCCTGAAGAATATGAAGCGGGTCATTTACCTGGATTCCGGTCGACACCAGGTGGACAACTGGTGCAAGAGACTGAAATGGTCGCCCCAGTTCGTGGTGCGCGCATTGTGCTATCTGACCCAGGTGGTGTTCGAGCCAATATGCCGGCCTCATGGCTTGCCCAGATGGCTTGGGATGTCTATGTCATTGATGATATTAAGGCGGCAGACCTGACTGAAAAAGGTCCTTGGAGCCCCGCCCTGCCAAGCACACCTCAGATTCAAATGGTTGATATCAAGACGGCGTCTTCATGGCTGGGTAGCGATAGCACAACGATTTGCATCGATCTCAGCACCCATGCAAATTACGTCAAAGGTCATATTCCTGGAAGCTGGTTTGCACTTCGCTCTCAATTTGCCAATGCCTTGAAAAATTTACCGCAAGCCAATCGATACGTACTCACCAGCACGACGGGTGAACTAGCCGTATTTGCTGCAAAAGAAATACAAGCACTGACAAGCGCCGAGATTTTTGTATTAACTGGTGGCAATAAAGCCTGGATTGATGCTGGACTAGAGATTGAAAAAGGCGCTACCCATTTGGCATCGCCACCAATGGATCGCTACAAACGTCCATACGAGGGCACCAGCGTAGACCCAGCAGCAATGCAGGCCTACCTAGACTGGGAGTTTGGCTTGGTTGAGCAGCTAGGCAAGGATGGTACACATCACTTCTGGGTTCTTTAATCCATCTTGGTGGCGCCACTTTGGTGCCACCAACTTAGAATGCTCTATGTATAAAACCATTGCCCTTGTCATTCTGTCGATTGGTCTTTTAGGCTGCGAGAGAGAAACCTACACCACCTGGTCATGCATCGATAGCGCTGGATCTAAATTTCCAATGGTTCTCAAAAAAGCGCAGATGCAGTTTCAGGATAGTCAATTTGACTACTGTGGAAGCTTGGGTCCAATAAGTTATTTTGCTTCAAAGTGTCCCGCTCAAATTCAGGACTCCAGTAAAGTTTTTACGCCAAGCTCTGGCAAGCTCATTAGCAATACCCAAGAATTTCAGTGCAATGAACTCTAAAGAACAAAACCCCCTCAACCCTAAGAAGCTGCTACTGAGTAAATGGACAGCAGTAAAGCCCACTCATAAGCGAAAGCATTTTTTGGTGAGCAAGGTCATCCTTCCAGAGCCTCCTGAGGGTGCAATTGAATTCATCGAACTGGAGGCCGTCTTTGACAAGAGCATCCAAGTCATTCCCTGGCGAGATCTCAAAGAAACTGAGGCCTGGCTTCAGGGCTGGGTATAAAAAAGCCGCCTGAGCTACAGACGGCTTTTTTACTTCTAACTGAATTAGAAAACCTTACTTCGATTTTTTCTTGGCATCTGAAGGCTTTTTGAATTCTTCAATATTTTTCTCTGCAGCATCCGCTACTTGGTTCACAATTTTTCGACCTTCTTTAAACATCTTTTGACCTGCAGTGGACATATCGTGAACTACTTTGGATAACTTATCAGCATGGCCTGGGATTTTGTCCTCAACATCTTCGAGCCAACTCACTAAAGAACTGCGAACTTTTTCTAAATGTTTTTCAGTTCCATCGGCAGCATCGTCACCGATATCCTTTAGAACAGATTTCACCTTCTTCTGATATACGGTCGCACGCTTAGCCGCTTCTTTGGTGGCTGACTCTTGCAGCTCCTTAAGTTTAGTAAGGTCGTTTTTAGCGGCTGACTTAGCGCTCTCCATAGCATTTTTCATGCCCCACTGAATCTCTTCCAAATGGTGTGCGCTGAGGTCCTTAGCTGCATCCAATAATCTATGGGAATAAGCAAACAACTCCTTTGCCTTTTCTTGCTGCCATGCTTGAATGTCTTTCTTATCCATTACATCTCTCCCTTAGTTAAATTAGAGTGCTACCTTATGTTCTTACTCTATACCCAAATCTGTCACTTGCCAAATCCTGGCTTTATTGGCATTAAAATTAAGCTATGAGCGAAAGAAAAAACCCTTACGAGATTATTGGTGGCGCGGCTAAGGTTGAAGAATTGGTTGACCGCTTCTACGACTTGATGGCACTAGAAGAGCCTTTTGCCGAGCTGCGAGCCATGCACTCCCAAGACCTATCGAGCTCCAGAGATAAGCTCAAACTTTTTTTATCAGGATGGTTGGGTGGCCCAGATGTCTACTCACCCAAGTACGGTCATCCAATGCTACGTGCGAGACATCTACCCTTCAAGATTGGCTTAAAAGAGCGCAATCAATGGTTAGCCTGTATGTATCGCGCTATGGAAGATTGCGGTATTGATGGCCAGATTGGTGCGCAACTAGAGGAGTCATTTTTTAATACCGCAGACTGGATGAGGAACCAGCCAAACTAATGTACTAGCTAGTTTTTGAGCGCCCTAGATTGAATGTGCGCAGGCAAAACCACTAGCCCAAGCCCACTGGAAGTTATGACCACCGAGATGTCCCGTGACATCAACGCACTCACCAATGAAATACAAACCCGGGTGATTGCGAGCCATCATGGTTTGACCATCTAACTCTTTGGTATCCACACCACCCAACATTACTTCCGCCTTTTTCCAGCCCAGGGTTCCAGCCGGCTTTACCGACCAATTGGTAATGAGCTCTTTCAGGGCTTGCCTGTCTTTTTTAGAAACCTCGACCCACTTTTTACCTAAAAGATTCTTTTGTTCGGCAAATGCTTTAGCTAGACGCAGAGGCATCACTGAGGCCAGGATATTCTCGGTCAGCTTGAGGCGATTGTCTTCATGATCAAATAACTCATCACAGCTAAAGCGCCCATTGGCCTCTACTGCGCCTAGCCAATCAATATGAACTGCCTCACCCTCAACCCAATAACTACTTGCCTGTAAGACTGCAGGGCCCGAAAGACCCTTATGCGTTAAGAGTAAATCTTCGTTAAATCGACAGGCACCATAGCGATTACCCTTTGATCCCGCGGCAATACGAACCGGCAAACTGAGTCCCGATAGCGCCATCAGGTTGTCAAATTCTCCAGAAGTGAATGAGAGCGGTACTAATGCAGGACGGGGGTCAACCACCTTCAATCCAAACTGCTTAGCAATATCCAAGGAATATGCCGTCGCACCAATTGCAGGAACCGGCAACCCGCCTGTTGCCATCACGATAGACTTGGATCTCTCAATGCCTGTATTAGTTTTAACGCTCCAAACCCCAGCTTCATTGGAGATAGATTCGACCGTAACCGGGTAACGAATATCCACACCTCCTTTGGCGCACTCACTAAGCAACATCTCGATAATCTGTTTGGCAGAATCATCGCAAAATAATTGACCCTGATGTTTCTCGTGATAAGCAATCCGATAGGACTGCACTAGCTTAATAAAGTCCCGTGCGGGATAGCGAGCTAAAGCACTTTTTACAAAGTGTGGATTTAGAGAGAGGAAATTGGCTGGGCTGCTATGTAAGTTAGTGAAGTTGCAACGCCCGCCACCGCTGATACGAATTTTTTCACATAAGACCTCGGCATGGTCTAGTACTAAAACTTTTTTACCCAGCTGACCTGCAACGCCAGCACAAAAGAGCCCAGCTGCACCGCCACCGATGACGATGGCATCCCATGATTTACTCATTACTCACTTAAACCGCTCAATGACTTCAGTCGGCAGCTTAAGTTTTTGCATATGCAAACGGGTATAGGCTTGACGAAAATTCTTGGTCATGGAGATCATGACCGAAGCAGTCCAAGCGAAAGCAAACATGCCTGAGAAAGCAATAATAATTGCCAACATCTTCCAACCTTTTGGCAAGAGATCATCCATGAAACCCATTGCGGTATAGGTGCTACCGCTGAATAAAATACTCTCACCTAAATTTGGTAGAAGATTAAATGCTCGCAAGGAGATACCCCAGAGGATGATCTCAAAAATATGCGTCAGAAATAAGCACAGCACACTGATATAAAAGACCAAAGCGACTGAAGAGTACTTCTGCTCCGAAAGATATAGAAATGATTTAACCTCGTAGCGCTTTGCAATTTGGAGCAATACAAGGCCATGCACCAGCATCACTAGCAAAAGCATGGCGATACCAAATAAATAGGCGGGAAGATCCAGTTCGGAGCTTAGGTTTATGGTGTTAGAGATAGTCATAGTGTCTGCATGCCTATTTTACAGTTCCCGCGAGATCTTTAGGCCAACTGATACCAGTCTCGAATGACTGCCCACGCTTCTGGGGCAGTTTCAACAAAGTGGATTAAATCGATATCTGCCTGGTCTATCACTCCATGCTCAAGCATTTGCTTGAAGTTAATCACTTCCTGCCAGAAGGTCTTGCCCACCAAAATGATCGGAAAGCGCTCCACCTTTTTAGTTTGCATTAAGGTAAGGACCTCAAAAAGCTCATCGAAGGAACCAAAGCCCCCTGGATAGGCCACAATCGCCCTCGCCCTGAGCATGAAATGCATTTTTCGAATGGCAAAGTAATGAAAGCGAAAACTTAAACCTGGGGTGAGATAGGGATTGGGATGCTGCTCTCTCGGCAAGCTGATATTAAAACCAATACTCTGATCCCCTGCCTCAAACGCACCGCGATTTGCAGCCTCCATAATTCCGGGGCCACCACCAGTAGCGATGTGTAATTTATTTCGATCTTCAGATTGGGTGGCGTTATAGCCTGCGACAATTGCTCCAAATTCTCTTGCGGAATCATAGTACTTGCAGTGAAGTAATGCTTGTTTAGCCTCGGCTATAGCTTCTGGTGTTTTTGCATCCTTCTCTAACTCTCGCGCTTTTTCAGAGCTTACAAAGCGAGTAGACCCAAAAACCGTAATCGTGTGCTCAATTCCCCGCTCATGCAAGAGTATTTCCGGCTTTAATAGCTCCAACTGAAAGCGTAGCCCCAAAGTTTCACGGCGGGCTAAAAAGGCTTGATCGTCAAACGCAAAACGATAGGAATCTTCAGAATTATTTTCCTCCAGCTGGCTTCTCTGTAGATTCAGAAAATCAGTGATGGTTTGGGAGTTATTGACAGGGAGTCTTGAGCTCATCTATGGACCTTTATTCCAAGCTTTCATAATGGTTTATCTTAGATTCTGAGTGCTATTAGTGAGACGATTGAATCCAGAAATGCACCATCAAAATTAGTATTACTACCTAGAATATTGCATTAATTTGGCATCTAGGGCTTATTCGGATTTACCGCTAGCGCTACAGGCGTTAATATTAGAAGATATTAACCAAACCGAAGGAAAAGCAATGAGCAACCGTTCAATCATCATCATGGTACTAGTATTACTTGGTGCTACAGCCTACTTACTCATCAAGGGCGACGGCGACATTGATATGGGTGGCGAAAAGCATGGTGCTGAAGCAGCTCACATGGAAGAAGCTAAGAAGGATGCTCCTGCAGCTCCAGCTGCACCTGCAGCAGCTCCAGCGGCTGACGCTAAGAAATAATCTCTTCCAGAGAAAAACAAGCCGCGGTTCGCCGCGGTTTTTTTATAACTTTTTATTCACCCCTCCCTCAAATGCATAAATTGAACCCTTCAGCACTGAGCTCTTTTGCTCCCACTGGCATCTTGCGAGTGGGTATTAATTTAGGCAATCCTCTTTTAGCCAGCTTAGATGAAAATACAGGCAAACCCAAAGGGATTACTGTCGACATTGCAAATCACATTGCCAGCAATCTACAGCTGCCAATTGCTTTCACCTGCTATCAGATGGCTGGGGCGACAGTTGAAGCCGTGAAATCGGGGGATATAGATTTGGTATTTGTGGCAATTGACCCTATTCGTGGAACCGACATCAGCTACACCCCCGCCTACATTCAGATTGAAGGTGCCTATATGGTTAAGGAATCCTCACCGCTGACTAAGAATGAAGATGTAGATGCAGCAGGCAACGAAATTGTCGTTGGCAAAGGTAGTGCCTACGACCTTTATCTCACTCGCGAGATCAAACAAGCAAGTTTGTTACGTTCAGCCAACTCACAAGCAGTGGTAGATGACTTTATGTCTGGAGCGGGAAATGTTGCCGCTGGAGTTAAACAGCAATTAGAGAGTGATGCACAACGCTATGAAGGATTGCGACTGCTTCCCGGCCGCTTTATGGTGATCAACCAGGCCATTGGAATTCCTAAAGCACGAATTAATTTTGAAAGAACAAATGTCTATCTTAGTAATGAGATAGAGCAGCTCAAGACTTCTGGTTTCATTGCAGAGGCAATGCAACGTCACCAAGTTCAGGGCGCCAAAGTCGCAGAGTAAGTGTTAACAAGAATAGGTATGAAGACGCTCTGGAATGATGACATTATTCCAATCCAACTCTTCCCGTATTGATTGAGCCAAGACGGCCGATGCCTCGGGTTCGCCATGGACCACAAAAACGGATTGGGGTGAAGATTTAAAACCACGCAACCAATCTAATAAGCCCGCTTGATCAGCATGGGCGGATAGACCACCAATCGTATGAATAGATGCACGTACCGCAACCTCTTCACCAAAGAGGCGTACTTTAGTTGCCTTATCTACCAAGCGACGACCTAAACTGCCATAGGCCTGAAAACCAGTAATGACAATTGCATTTTGTGCACGCGGCAAATTATTTTGCAAGTGATGAACAATCCGGCCAGCATCACACATCCCGCTCGCAGAAATAATGATCGCCCCGCCCTTGATCTTATTGAGCGCTTTAGATTCCTCTACATCAGCAATAAATCGCAGATCCACCGCACCCGGATTTTTCTGAAACCACTCAAAGGTGGATTGGGACTCTTTATCTAATTGCGCAAAGAAACGTTGCGTCAAGTGGGTAGCTGCAGTTGCCATCGGAGAATCAACCCAAATACTCAGATGGGGTAATAAATTACGCCTTACCAAATCAATCAATAGAAATAGAATCTCCTGTGTACGGCCAACAGCAAAGGCGGGTATGACAATATTTCCATGACCGCTCAGAGTACTATTCACCACTTGAATTAATTCTGCCTCGGTATCAGCCAAAGTTTTATGCAGGCGATCTCCATAGGTTGATTCCACCACCACTACATCTGCCTGCTCAATCCTGGTGGGATCAGGCATTAAGAGCTTACCTTTCATACCAATATCCCCGGAGAAAACGCAGCGTTTTTTCTTAGCATGGTCTTCGGTGACATCGATCAGTGCAATTGCAGATCCCAGAATATGTCCCGCGTTCTGGAACTCCAAATCAATACCCTTGCATAGCTCTAGATGCTCCCCATAAGCTAGAACTTCGCATTGACCAAGTGCGAGCTCAGCCTCTTCCATGGAATACAGCGCGACAGGCAAATCCCCTCGCCACTTACCTGCCTTTTGTCTACGTTCCGCCCGCTCAACATCCGAACGCTGAAGGTGAGCACTGTCAGGCAGCAAGATCTTAAGTAACTCGAATGTGGCATCCGTGCAATAGATGGGGCCAGAAAAACCTTGGGCGCATAGTCTTGGCAAGAGACCACTATGGTCAATATGCGCATGCGTTAGTACGACGAAATCAATTTCCTTGGGAGAAAATGGTAAGGGCTCTAAATTCTTTGTAGTCGCTTCGCGCCCGCCCTGGAACATACCAAAATCCACCATAAATCGGACTTCACGCCCACTAACAGTGGCCTCCACAGAATGTCTTGAGCCTGTAACCTCACCTGCCGCACCGAGAAATTGGATTTTCATTCCTAAAGCATACTCCCGATAAGATTCATTGCTAAGACACTGATTCGAGCGATACTATTTGTATGAATTCTCCCGCCAAACTCAACTCGCTTGAGCTCATCACCCGCCTCAAGCGAGCACCCTCAGAGCACAAAGGAAATGCCGGCAAAGTCCTGCTCATTGGTGGCGCACCTGGTATGGCCGGCGCCTTGATGCTGTCTGGTAGCGCCGCACTCCACTTAGGAGCTGGCTGGACCATTTTGGAAATGCTCGATCCTACAGCCGCTCATGCCATGCCAGAACAAGCTGAATTGATGGTGCGCTTAGCTAGCTTTCACGCCGAAGAGCAATTGCAGTCTACGGCACCCGATGTGATTGCCATTGGTCCAGGACTAGGCTTCTCAGATCTTGCAAGAGATTGGCTGATAGCCGTACTACGCTACCCAACAGTGCCAGTAGTGATTGATGCTGATGCTCTGGGCTTAATTGCCGATACTCCGGAGTATTTAGATCTTCTCAAGCAACGTAATCAAGCATTCCCAGGCATGAGTGTTCTCACCCCGCATCCTGGAGAGGCTGCACATCTTCTGAATACGACTACCTCGGATATCCAAGCAAACCGCCTTGGCGCCCTATCTGATTTAGTGAAACTCACCAACTCCATTGTGGTGCTCAAGGGTCAACATACACTGATTGCCTCTTCCACTCATTTACCAGTCCAATGCGCCGAAGGCAATCCTGGGATGGCTGTCGGTGGAATGGGTGACGCCTTAACCGGCACTATTGCAGCAATTGCCGCCCAAGGCATACGCCACAATCTCAACCTGTGGGAAGCTAGTTGCGTAGGAGTTCAGCTCCATGCATCCGCAGCAGATAGTTTGGTTGCTAAGCAAATTGGGCCGATTGGACTTACTCCATCAGAGGTCATTTTAGAAATGCGGAGCCTCTTAAATAAGCTGTTATAAAACAGCATGCAATCAGCTAGCGGAATTCTCCAGCATCGTCGTTATGTATACGGCCTCCTAATGGCCGGCTTAGGCTCAGTCCTATTTTCCGGAAAAGCTATTCTGATCAAACTTGCATTTGGCTATGGCGCAAATGCGGAAACTTTAATTGCCCTGCGGATGCTAATGGCCCTTCCCCTCTTCTGGGGAATTTATTGGTGGCAGGCACGTCGACAAGTCATGAGTGCACTTACTTGGCGTGATCAAGTCAAGATATTTGCCCTGGGATTTATGGGTTACTTTCTTTCGAGCTATCTCGATTTTCTGGGACTGCAATATATTTCTGTTGGGCTCGAGCGAATTGTTCTTTACCTCACCCCAACTATCGTCTTGTTGATTTCTTATTTTGTATTAAATAAATCCATTAGTCGCTTGCAATGGTATGCGCTGGTTGTTGGGTATCTTGGCGTGATCGTAGTGTTCATCCAAGATGCCAGCTCGACTGGTTCTTTGGCCGCGCTCGGCATGTTGCTGGTTTTTGCCAGCGCATGCTCCTATGCAATCTACATGATTGGATCTGGAGAAATGGTAAAGCGCGTGGGTAGCGTGCGCTTAGTGGTCTATGCCAGTTCTGCGTCTGCACTGCTGAGCATCATTCAAATTCTGATTTACGATCCTGCAGCTGTATTTGTACAAGTACATCAGATTTATTGGCTCAGCCTACTCAATGCCAGTCTGTGCACTGTCATTCCCATGCTCTTAATCATGATTGCGATTAATCGCATTGGATCACCTCTCGTTGCCCAAGCCGGAATACTTGGACCAGTCTCAACACTATTTATGGGCTGGATCGTGCTATCCGAACCAATTACCTGGATTCAGCTTGGTGGAATGAGTTTGGTAATGGGGGCTATGTGGTTGTTGGTGCGTAACAATGCACCAGAAAAGCAAAAGGGGTTGAATTCCACAAAGCCCTTAGACCTTGAGGGATCCGACCCCCTAACTTAATTACTACGAATTTATTGCTGTGGAGCTGCTGCAGGCTCTTGCGCTGCTTTTGCTTTTTTCTTTGATTTCTTCTTAGCTTTTTTCTCTGCTTTTTTATCTTTCTTTGCCTGCTTCTTAGACTTCTTAGCAGCCTTCTCTGGCTGGGCAGCAGGTGCAGGAGTAGCAGGCACTGCTGCTGGAGCAGCTACTGGAGCAGGAGCCGGCGCTGGATCAGCCGCCATCACAGTCAGCGGTGATAAACCAATAGAGGCGGAAATGAGTGTGGCCAAAGTCAGTTTTGCAAAGCGAATATTCATTTAAGACTCCATCAGGTTTGGGATAATTTGATAATACTCAATTATTTGGCATTAATGCTTCATTTCACTAAGGCGTCGCATGAACTCTTTTCCCACTGATATCTATACAGAGCCTCAGGGATATTCCATCAATACCCTAGAAAACCTAGGCCCCCTTACCCGCCTTGCTGGGATCTGGGAAGGTCAGCGGGGCTTAGACATTAAACCCAAAGCCGAAGGTTCAAAGAAGCAGGTGTATACCGAGCGTATTGAGATGCAGCCAATTGATCCACAAACCAATGGGCCACAGTTGTTTTATGGTTTGCGCTATCACCTCCATATCACCAAACCAGATCAAGTCAAAACCTATCATGATCAAGTTGGCTACTGGCTTTGGGAGCCGGCGACTGGATCCATTGTTCATACGCTCACCATTCCTCGCGGCATGATCACCATGGCGACAGGCAAAGCTTCAGCTAATGCAACCCAGTTTGAATGCGTAGCCAAAATTGATGATCCAACTGCCGGAATTTCCTCCAGCCCCTTTTTAGACTACGCGTTTAAAACGATTGAGTACCGCATTATGGTGACGATCCTGGAGGATGGCACCTGGTCTTACGAACAAGATACCGTGATGATGATTAAAGGCCAGGCTGAACCTTTTCATCACCTAGATACCAATGTCCTAACCAAGGTAAGCGAAGCCACCCCTAATCCGCTTGCACTTGAGGCAATGAAAAAGCCGTCCTAAGACGGCTTTTTGGCTTACTCTTTTTTACTGCTTAAGCTGGTTGCGCTTCAGTCTCAGTAATTTTTTCCAGAGCTGCTGCAAGATGACCAACAGTACGGTCAACATGAGCTAACTTTTCCAGACCAAACAAACCGATTCGGAAAGTACGGAAGTCTGGGCGCTCATCACACTGCAATGGCACGCCAGCAGCAGTTTGTAAACCCAGCGCAATAAATTTCTTACCTGATTGAATTTCTGGATCCTTGGTATAGCTCACTACTACGCCAGGAGACTGAAAGCCTTTTGCCGAAACTGAGTGGTAGCCATTGGATACCAATAAGGCACGAACCTTATCACCCAACTCTTGTTGCTTAGCTTTCAGCGCAGCAAAACCTAAGGCCTGAGTTTCTTTCATTACATTACGCAAGATTTTGAGTGCATCTGTTGGCATGGTGGTGTGATACACGTGACCACCCTTTTCATAGGCTTCCATAATTTGGAGCCACTTCTTGAGGTCCATTGAGAAGCTGCTGCTTTGTGTAGACTCAATACGCTCGCGTGCTCTGTCGCCCATCGCAATCAAGGCACAGCAAGGTGAGCTACTCCAGCCTTTTTGAGGCGCCGTAATCACCACGTCAACATTACAAGCCTTCATATCTACCCACATTGCGCCTGAAGCGATGCAATCCAGCACAAACAAACCATTGACTGAACGAACTGCTTCACCAACCGCTTTGAGATAGTCGTCCGGCAAAATAATTCCGGCAGAGGTTTCTACATGAGGAGCGAAAACAACTGCTGGCTTTTCTTTCTTAATGAAGGCCACTACTTCTTCAATCGGTGCCGGAGCAAAAACACCCTGCGCAGTATCTTCCAATTGC
The DNA here is from genome assembly GCF_018882055.1 of Polynucleobacter sp. es-MAR-4. Taxonomy (GTDB): domain Bacteria; phylum Pseudomonadota; class Gammaproteobacteria; order Burkholderiales; family Burkholderiaceae; genus Polynucleobacter. The sequence goes on from NZ_JACVPF010000001.1 coordinate 512,642, forward strand.
TTACCTTTGATAACGGTAACGTCCTGAGTAATATTGGCTAGATCAAAAATTTGAGTCCAACGGTAGCTAAACCAACCGTTGCGCAAAACAAGGCACTTTTCATTATTGGCAAATTGGCGAGCAACTGCCTCCATACCAAAAGTACCGCTACCCGGAACGATGACAGCTGAGCTAGCGTTATACGCATCCTTCAGGACGCTAGAGATGTCCACCATGACTTTTTTGAATTCTTCAGACATGTGGTTGAGCGAGCGGTCTGTATAAACAACCGAAAACTCTAATAAACCGTCTGGATCAACATTCGGGAGTAAGCCTGGCATAGTAAGTTCCTAGTAAATCGTGTGATTAGCCCTAAATGATACTGATTTAGTGCTGTTTGGGTACCCACCCCCTGAAAACAGGCTTTTTAAGCAAATGAGACGGGTTAGCTACTTTTTTTCGCTGTAGAAGAGACCAGTATTCCGATAACAATCAGGGCAAAAGCCAGGCCATGAAAAAGCTGGGGTGGATCGCCCAAAATGGCAGCCGAGAGTAAAGCTGTAAATAAGGGGATGAAATTGGCAAAGAATGCCGCTACTGTCGGCCCAGCGCCGTTCACTCCCAAACCCCAACAACGATAGGCAATCAAGGAAGGTCCAATTGCCACAAAGATAATCAGTGCACCCGTCCAGTAGTTGAGATCAATAAAAGCGTGTCCTGAGGCAATCTCTGCACCTTCAAACAACATCGTCCACATAAATCCAATGAAGACTTGCGCCATCAAAAACTCAGCCCACGGCCATTGTCGTTCGGTACTCTTCCCCGGGCGACTGATCATCCAGCTATAGAAAGCCCAAAGAATGGTGGCCAACATAATGAGTAAATCACCCATCACTACTTCCATACTCAATAGACTAGTGGGTTCGCCACGCGTCAGAACGACAGCAACACCCACTAAAGAAACAACTGCACCCAACATCTGCAACAGCGTTGGCTTCACCTTATAAAAGACGGCGCCAATAAAGAGCATCCAAATCGGCATACTTGCGCCGATGAGGGTGACATTGATGGCGGTGGAGGTTTGCAAAGCAAGGTACAGCAGCACGTTATAGCTACCTACCCCCAAAAGCCCTAAGACCAAGAAACGGCCTTTGTTTTGCCAAAGGGCGCTGCTCGGTTTGAACACCTTCCACCCCATAGGGAGCAACAGTAGTGCCGCCAGACCCCACCGAACTGCACTTAAGGTAATTGGAGAAATACTTCCCACTAATACCCGTCCAGAGATCGCATTACCCGCCCACAGCAAAGTAGCCAGCGTTAAATAGAAGACGGTCGACAGGGGTATTTGAGGCATTCAGGAGGATATAAGTGAATAAATGGGTATTTTGAGCCCCAAGAAGGGCCTTGCCTACGCATTGTAGAAACAAATTGCCTGGTATTGCTAAGATAGAGCTTAAATTAGCGCCAGACATCTGGCATTGGCAATATACAAAGGGGTTTTAGTGGCAATCATCACCAATATTGAAGATTTACGACTTTTGCATCAGAAGCGCACCCCTAAGATGTTCTATGACTATGCAGACTCCGGGTCATGGACTGAATCCACTTACCGAGCCAACGAATCCGATTTCCAGAAAATCAAATTGCGTCAGCGCGTTGCTGTAGATATGACCAACCGCACCACTAAAACTACCATGGTCGGTCAAGAGGTTGCGATGCCAGTAGCACTTGCGCCAACTGGATTAACGGGCATGCAACATGCAGATGGTGAAATTCTGGCTGCTCGTGCTGCGGAAAAATTTGGCGTTCCATTCTGCCTATCCACCATGAGTATTTGCTCTATTGAAGATGTTGCAGAACGCACCACTAAGCCATTTTGGTTTCAGCTCTATGTCATGAAAGACCGTGGCTTTATTGAGCGTCTGATTGAGCGCGCGAAGGCAGCCAAGTGCTCTGCCCTTGTTCTGACTTTGGATTTACAAATCTTAGGGCAACGTCATAAGGATTTAAAGAATGGTCTGTCTGCGCCTCCAAAGCTGACTATTGCCAACATGATCAACATGATGACCAAACCGCGTTGGTGCATGGGTATGGCAATGACGCCACGCAGAACCTTTCGCAATATTGTTGGTCACGCCACTGGTGTTGGCAATATGTCCTCCCTCTCCTCTTGGACAGCTGAGCAGTTTGATCCTGGGCTAAGCTGGGATGACGTAGAGTGGATTAAGAAACTCTGGGGTGGCAAGCTCATCATTAAAGGCATCTTGGATGAAGAAGATGCGCGCCATGCTGCTAACTCTGGCGCAGATGCCTTGATTGTTTCCAATCATGGTGGTCGTCAATTAGATGGCGCGATTTCTAGCATCAAAGCCTTACCGGGTATCGTGAACGCCGTTGGCAAAGATATTGAGGTTTGGATGGATGGCGGCATTCGATCTGGACAGGATGTATTGAAGGCTTGGGCGCTCGGCGCTCGTGGCACGATGATTGGCCGCCCCTTCCTTTATGGCTTGGGCGCTATGGGTGAAGCGGGCGTTACCAAATGTCTCGAAATCATTCATAACGAATTGGACATCACTATGGCATTTACAGGCCACCGTGACATTCAAAACGTGACTAAAGATATTTTGTATCCAGGAACTTTTTAATATTCCACACTTAGCCAACTACCCCGAACTGGTATTTGCCGTTTCTGCTGTAGCCCTCTCGGGCTCAGTCTGGTTTGGCAATGCAATACTCAGCAAGTACCGCACCAAGGATACCGAGACCTCTGCAGATTTAGGGATTATTCAGACTGCGACACTGACCTTGCTGGGTCTCATTATTGGTTTCACCTTCTCCATGGCCATGGCTCGATATGATCTGCGCCAGACTTACGAGGAAGCAGAGGCAAATGCCATCGGCACTGAGTTTTTAAGAGCTGATCTCTTGCCGAACCCAGTGGCGGAAACTATCAAGGGGCTTTTGAACGATTACTTGGATCAGCGCATCTTGTTCTACTCCAAACAAGATCGAGAGACTGCCAAGCAAATTACACAGCGCACTCTTTCAATAGAAAATGCCATGTGGAATGAATTACTCCCAGTGGCGCGCGCACAATCCACCCCAACTATTGCGCTAGCGGTCTCTGGAATGAATGACGTCATCAACTCTCAGGGATATACACAGGCTGCATGGTGGAATCGCATTCCGACAGCCGCCTGGTGGTTAATGGCTGCAGTTGCTGTATGCGCAAATGTTTTAGTGGGTTTTGGCGCTAGAAACTTTAAGCGCAATGTCGGCCTCTTTATGATATTTCCAATGATGATTTCTGTTGCATTCTTTTTGATTGCAGACATTGATAGCCCTCGTGGTGGCGTGATTCGCATTGATCCACGAAATTTAATTGATTTAAAACACAATATGAATTCTGTGCAGAGTCCTGCAAATACTATAGGCGGTAAAAAATGAAGCGCGTTGTAGATGTATACAAAGATCGAGGTCGTGAGTTGGTGTGGACTTATGTCATTCACTTAGGCAATATTGAGTTTCATCCAGCTCAAATTGACTTTGAACAAGAGGCGCTACGACTTTCTCAGATCGATAAACGCGGAGCCCTAAATGAGCTTAGCGCTAGAGCTAGACTTTCTGTTCGATAACTTCTTAACTGAATTCTGATATATGAAACCCTTAAGTAAAAAAGCCAAGATGGCAGTTGGATGGACTATCTTAATGACTGTCGTTGGCACTGCCATGTTGCATCAATGGGAATTCTTTGCCATGGGCTGCGCTTCAATTGCGCTACTGCTCGTTGCGAACCACTACGATCTACTGAAAGATCCTGAAGACAAAAAATAAGGCCCCCATTTTTCGATAGAGGCCCTGATTCATCTTTTGAAGATTAGAGTGTTGGATAGTCGGTGTATCCGACCTCCGCTCCGCCGTAAAATGTTGCGCGGTTATAAGCATTCAGAGCTGCGCCCTGCTCAAAACGCTCAGCCAAATCCGGATTAGCAATATACAAACGTCCATAGGCCACTGCATCCGCTAAACCAGCCTCAAGGACAGCCTCACCCATAGCTTGGTCATATCCACCAGCGCTAATAAATTGACCTTTGTATGCAGTTCGGAACATCTCCGAAGTGATTGGAGCGCCTGCATCAACCTGATCATTCCCGCCAGCAGTCGTTGAGCGCGGCTCAATCATGTGGACGTAAGATAACTGGTAACCATTGAGCTTTTGGATCACTGCATTAAACAAGGCGATAGGATCACTATCGGCCATATCGTTAAAGCTGCCATAAGGCGACAGGCGTACACCGATACGGTCATTCGGGAACACCTTAGCAACCGACTCAATTACCTCGCCCAATAGGCGAATACGGTTTTCGATAGAGCCACCATACTCATCAGTACGTTGATTGGTTTTATCTTGCAAAAATTGATCGAGTAAATAGCCATTCGCAGAATGAATTTCCACACCATCAAAACCTGCTGCTTTAGCATTGCCGGCAGCCAATTCAAAATCCTTTAGTAGGCGCGCAATATCCTCAGTCGTCATCGCCTTAGGAGTTTCGTAATCATGCAACTTCCAATCGGCACCGTAGGTTTGGCCAGCAGGTGGGATTGCAGAAGGCGCTTCAGGTAGACCCTGCTCTGGATGTAAAGATGAATGAGAAATACGGCCAACATGCCATAACTGGGCAACCATCTTGCCACCCTTGGCGTGCACAGCACTCACAATCTCTTTCCACGCTGCAGTTTGCTCGGCAGAATAAATTCCAGGGGTTGCAGGGTAACCTTTTCCGATTGGAGAGATTTGCGTTGCTTCGCTAATAATGAGGCCGGCACTTGCTCTCTGTGAATAGTATGTTTTTGCCAATGGACTTGGCACATCTCCATCGATAGCGCGCATTCTAGTTAGCGGCGCCATCACTAGGCGATTCTTTAACTCAATAGAGCCAAGCTTGACGGGGGTAAACATGATTTCTTTTCCGGACATGAACTACTTTCTTTGAAATTGGATATGTGAATTGATGAGCAACTTTAGCAGGGATAACAAAGTCTTGCCTGTAGCCCATTAAACCTTTTGAGCGCCCTTTCGAGTAGCGCGACTCACTTTTGGATTAGATTTAAATCTGGACTCAATGCTTTCAGCCAGCACCTGAAACTCTTCAAGATGTGCAGTAGATGCGCGGGCAACAAGCGCAATCACCCTATTGGGGGCGGGTGGAGCAAGCTGCCGAGCTACCAGTGTGGTTCCATTTAAAAGCCCTCCTTTGATTGCCATCTCAGGAAGTAGCGCAATACCCATGCCAGATTCCACCATTTGCAACAGGGTGAGCAGGCTAGTTGCCTCCATGCCGTCAACATTACGAATATCGGAACGCTTGCAGGCCTGCATGGTGTGATCTCGAAGGCAGTGACCCTCCTCCAGCAATAACAACCTCTCCACCATTTTGGTCGGCAAATGAATTTCCTTGCCTTTTAGTGCAGGATCATTTTCGCCGGCGACCAACCAAAATTCATCGATAAATAACTCTTTCACCAAGAGTCCAGACGTGTCATAGGGCAAGGCAATTAATGCGAAATCGAGTTGGTGATCAGCCAATCGCGCCAACAAGTTTGCAGTCAAATCCTCGCGCAAAGCAATTTTCAGATCGGGGTAATGCTCTCGAATATCAGGCAATACATATGGCAATAAAAATGGTGCAATAGTCGGAATCACACCCAAGCGAATTGTCCCCGCCATAGACTGACCAGACGCACTCGCGTATTCCACCAGATCTTGAGATGAGGCCAAGATCGTCTTCGTCCTCTCCAAAATCTCTAGACCAATTGGAGTAATGGCTACGTTTTGCCTATCCCGCTCGACCAAGCGAACACCCAGGACATCTTCCAGCTCTTTTAAACCAGCACTCAGCGTGGATTGACCTACGAAGCAGATCTCTGCTGCCCTAGTGAAATTAAGCTCTTGAGCAACGGCCGCAAAATAGCGAAGCTGACGCAATGAAGGTAGAGCGGCCATAATGTGTAGGTATCCCTATAATCAATTTATTGGATAAATAATAGCATTCCTATTCAGCATATAAATCAATATTGAGAAGCTGAGTGCAAAAGAATGGGATCCCAACTAACAACTGATTTTGAATTTAAACTGCTCGTAATCTTTATTAGCAAGGAATCCTGATGAAAACTTGGCAATGTATCGTGTGCGGCTTTAACTATGACGAAGCAAAAGGTTTGCCTGAAGAAGGCATCCCCCCTGGCACTGCTTGGGCTGATATTCCTGATGATTGGGAGTGTCCAGACTGCGGCGTAGCAAAGTCTGATTTTGAGATGGTGCAAGTCTCCTAATTTAAGCAAAACACCATTCTTTCAACTGCATTATTAGGGAGTCCAGCTTTGGATCATCAAAAAGATTTATCTCAATCCGGCATTGTGATTATTGGCAGCGGATTAGCTGGCTTTACAGTTATTCGCGAATTGCGCAAGCTCGATAAGACCGTACCGATCACGCTCGTGACTCGCGAGCCAGGCTACTTTTACTCAAAGCCAATGCTTTCTACTGCGCTAGCTAGTAAGAAGTCTGCGGAGCAATTGGTTTCCACTAATGTAGAAGGTATGGCAGCTCAACTAGAAATAACGATTCTAGGGGAGACTGATGTATCAGCCATCGATACCGCCACTCAGACCATTGAAACTTCCAAGGGACAAATTTCCTATGGAAAGCTAGTGCTGGGTTTGGGCGCAGATCAAATTCGCCTGCCTTTACAAGGCAATGCAGCCAATGAAGTCATTACCGTTAATGACCTCGTTGAGTATGCCCAATTTCGCAAAAAAATTGAAGGTAAGAAGCGTGTTGTCATTCTAGGGGCCGGCCTTATTGGCTGCGAATTTGCAAATGACTTGGCATTAGATTCTTATGAAGTAGACGTGATTGACTTAGCACCACAGGTCTTAGGTCGATTACTACCCCAGGCAGCAGCTCAAGCCCTGCAATCAAAGTTAAGTGAGGCTGGTATTCGCTGGCACTTTAATACGACCGTGCAATCGATTGACCGCAACGGGGATTCCATTTCAGTCACTCTCGCAAATGGATCTGTGATTACTAGCGATGTGTTTCTGTCAGCTGTAGGTCTTAAGCCCCGCCTGGATTTAGCGAAGGCTGCAGGGATTGCAACGGGTGTAGGCATTACCGTTAATCGCCAACTAGAGACTAGCTCGAAAAATATATTTGCGATTGGTGATTGCGCTGAAGTCGACGGCCTGGTTCTACCCTATGTCATGCCGATCATGCAGGCAGCACGCGCTCTAGCACCAAGCCTCATTGGACAGCCGGCCACTCTCACCTACCCTGCTATGCCAGTAATGGTGAAGACCCCCTCGCTACCGACCATTGTTTCGCCGCCAGCTAAAGGGGCAACCGGCACTTGGAAAACAATCTCGTCTGAGGATGGTCTTGAGGCACGCTTTGAATCTGGTGATGGTAAGTTACTTGGCTTTGCCCTACTTGGAACGGCAACAGCACAACGTGGCGCACTGACAAAAGAGCTACCGCCAATACTGCAGTAGAGGCAAGCCTTTGTAGGCGACCTCAAATGGTCTGAATGGATCTAGAGATAAGAAAAGGCCCGCAATTGCGGGCCTTTTTAATGAACTGCAGTGATTTACTTAAGCAACAACAACAAACCATGTTGAGTTGTGTGATTGAGCAACCATCAAAAACAGCATTGGAACGGACAGCATGGTGTTGAAACGTGAAGTCAACATCGCGATGCGAGCTGACTTTGCCTTTACATCTGGCTCAACTGCAACGATACCTAAGGCACGTTTTTGATTTGGCCAGATAATGAACCAAACATTGAATGCCATCACCAAAGCAATCCACATTCCTAAACCGATTGCGCGGAATGGAGCTTGCAGCGTAAATGCTTGATGTGCATAACCATTCAATACGGCCAAGATCAAGCCACTCACAACAGTGAATAAGGCCGCCCAGCGGAACCAAAATAAAGCTGTCGGAGCAATGACTTTTCCAATGGCCGGCTTTTGCTCATCCGGAATTTTTGGCATCGAAGGAATCTGCACAAAATTGAAGTACCAAAGCAGACCAATCCACATTACACCAACCATCACGTGAATCCAGCGGAACAGAAATGGCAATTCAATTGAACTGAGGTTTGCACCTAAAGCCAAAACAATTAAAACAAGGAGGACAAAACCAGCTAAAACAGTGCGTCCTAATGAGGTAAAAATAGATGACATGAAAGCTTTCTAAATATGGATGTCAGATGAAATTAGGCAAAATTCTTGCCGGCAAAATCCCAGTTCACTACATTCCAGAAATTTTCTAGGTACTTTGGACGCGCATTACGGGTGTCGATGTAATAAGCGTGCTCCCAAACGTCGCAAGTCATTAAAGGCTTTGCATCAGTTGTCAGTGGAGTAGCAGCATTGCTTGTAGAAACCAAGTCTAGGGAGCCATCAGCCTTCTTCACCAACCAAGCCCAACCAGATCCAAAGGTACCAATTGCACACTTTGCAAACTCTTCCTTGAATTTATCGAAAGAACCCCACTTGGCATTGATAGCGTCAGCTAATGGACCTGTTGGAGCGCCGCCACCATTTGGCTTCATGCTGTTCCAATAAAAAGTGTGATTCCATACTTGGGCTGCGTTATTGAAAACACCGCCCGCAGATTTTTTAACAATGTCTTCCAAAGAAGCATTTTCAAACTCAGTCCCTTTAATTAAGTTATTGAGATTGGTAACATAAGTCTGATGATGTTTGCCATAGTGAAACTCGAGAGTTTCTTTTGAGATAAATGGTGAAAGCGCATCTAGTGCGTAAGGTAACTGAGGTAATGTATGTTCCATCATTTCTTCCTTGTAAATCGTTTTAAACGGATAGCTATAGCAGCCATATTCGCCCTAACTATAGACGATTCTGGCGATTTTGTTTGGGCATGAAAACAGGGGTTTCGCTTGAAATCCCCTTCTGAAGCTTACTGGGCTGTCCAGCCGCCATCCATGTTCCAGGCCACTCCCCGCACCTCAGAGGCGTCAGGGCCACAGAGGAACACAGCCAGGGCCGCCAATTGCTCTGGAGCCACAAATTCGCCTGAAGGCTGTTTCTCAGAAACCAGCGCCTTCTTAGCCTCTTCATTTGAAATTCCATCACGCTCAGCACGTGCATCCACCTGCTTCTGAACCAGGGGCGTCAACACCCATCCCGGGCAAATTGCATTGCAGGTAATGCCGGTTTTTGCATTTTCTAGTGCAGTCACTTTAGTTAGGCCAACAATGCCATGCTTAGCAGCCACATAAGCCGACTTTTGAACTGAACCAACTAAGCCGTGTACGGAAGCAATATTAATAATGCGGCCCCAATTACGCTTCTTCATTCCAGGCAAAGCGTGGTGAGAAGTGTAAAAAGCTGAGCTTAAGTTAATCGCAATAATTGATTCCCACTTATCCGCTGGAAAGTCTTCTACATTAGCGGTGTACTGAATGCCTGCGTTGTTCACCAATATATCGAGGGCGCCAAAGCGCTTTTCAGTTTGCTGAATCAGATCTTCAATCTCAGCAGGCTTGCTCATATCTGCACCGTGATAATCCACCTCAACACCACAAGCCTTGATGGCAGCAATAGCAGCATCTTTTTCACCGAAGCCATTGACCATAATATTGACGCCCTGCTTTGCCAATCCAATAGCTATTGCTAAACCAATGCCACTAGTCGAGCCAGTGACAAGTGCGGTTTTACCTTTTAATTGAGACATGATTGCCCTCTAGAGATATACAAGAAAAATATAGGATACAACGGAAGAATTTAGATGAGATGAAGCCAATGCCCCAATTGATGCCAAACGCTATTAGGCACCAGGGTTAGAAGCCAAGTCATCGTGAGATAACGCAGTAGCTTGCCTATGGCCATATAAATCAAGCAAGGCGCCCAAGGCAGCCTAAGCCACCCTGCAGCCAAACAAAGGGGGTCACCAAATCCAGGCAGCCAAGATAATAGGAGCATCTTTGGGCCCCGCTCTTCCAACCAACGCTGCATTCTGCCGTTTGAGGGCCCCTTAAGAGACTCGAAACTATTGCGACTGAGCAGTCCAAGCCACCAATTGAACATACCCCCCAAGGTATTGCCAATGGTGGCAACAAGGATAGCAATCCAATACAGATGTGGATTAACAGATACATATCCAAACAGGATGGGCTCGGAGCCAACGGGCAACAAAGTTGCAGAGACAAAGGCGCTGATAAATACTGCGGGCAAACCAACTGATGGCATACCAAAGAAGTCGAAGAACTGGCTCAGCATTTGCTCCATTAAGCAAGGGCCCCGGGTAAGCTAGCAAGCAAGTTCTTAGTCATCCCCCAAGTATGCCCCAAGCCCCATCAAGGCTAACAATCAGCTGGATGGGCAAGACTGGTTTTGGCTCGCCCGCAATTCTGAATTCTTGCTTAAACTGTAGGAATACGCCTATTGTTCAACTACTCTTATTTACAGATTGCCAAATGAATCACCCTATCCCCAAGCCAGACCAATACCAAGATATGCGCGAAGCCTTGCGCGACCTTTGCGGAAGTTTTGACTCTGCATACTGGCAAAAAGTGGACCATGAGCGAGCCTATCCAGAAGCATTTGTCGATGCCATGGCGCAAGCCGGTTGGTTGGCCGCCTTAATTCCAGAGGAATTCGGTGGTTCCGGCCTAGGTCTTGCCGAAGCCTCCGTCATCATGGAGGAGATCAATTTCTCTGGCGGTAATGCGGGATCTTGTCATGGTCAGATGTACAACATGGGTACTTTGCTGCGCCATGGCTCGGATGCCCAAAAGAAACTCTACCTCCCTAAAATCGCTACCGGAGAATTGCGCCTTCAGACTATGGCAGTGACAGAACCTACTACCGGAACTGATACCACCAAACTCAAAACTACCGCCATCAAAAAAGGTGATAAGTACGTGGTGAATGGTCAGAAGGTTTGGATCTCTCGCATTCAGCATTCTGATTTAATGATTCTGCTGGCGCGCACTACCCCACTAGCAGAGGTAAAGAAAAAATCAGAAGGCATGTCCATCTTCATCGTCAATCTCAAGGATGCGATTGGCAAAGGTATGACAATCCAGCCAATTGCCAATATGGTGAATCATGAAACCAATGAAGTCTTCTTTGATAACTTAGAGATTCCTGCTGAGAATTTAATCGGCGAGGAAGGTCAAGGCTTTAAGTACATCCTGGATGGACTCAATGCAGAGCGCACGCTGATTGCTGCCGAATGCATTGGTGATGCTTATTGGTTTGTAGATAAAGCACGTCGTTACGCTAATGAGCGCGTAGTTTTCGATCGCCCGATTGGCAAGAACCAAGGTATTCAGTTTCCAATTGCGGATTCGTATATTGAGACGGAAGCTGCCAACCTGATGCGCTTTAAAGCCTGTGAACTTTTCGATGCCAAACAAGCCTGTGGCGCAGAGTCAAATATGGCTAAGTACCTGGCCGCTAAAGCTTCCTGGGAAGCTGCCAACGTTTGCCTGCAAACTCATGGTGGCTTCGGTTTTGCTAATGAATATGATGTCGAGCGCAAGTTCCGAGAGACTCGTCTCTATCAGGTAGCACCAATTTCGACTAACTTAATCTATTCCTATGTAGCCGAGCACGTTCTGGGGCTCCCTCGCTCGTTCTAGGAAGTCAGGTCTTTTCATTCATTCAGCTGGATAAGTAATTACATGAGCATTCGCCCTCTAGATGGCATTACCGTAATTTCCCTGGAGCATGCCATTGCAGCTCCTTTTTGTACGCGCCAGTTAGCTGATTTAGGTGCACGCGTCATCAAGGTTGAACGGCCAGGCGCTGGAGACTTTGCCCGCGCCTATGATGAGCGCGTTAATGGCATGTCTTCTCACTTCACCTGGGTGAATCGCTCCAAAGAGAGTTTGACCTTAGATCTCAAGCAAGAATCCGCATTAGCGGCACTCAAAGCACTTCTCAAAACTGCGGACGTACTCGTGCAGAACTTAGCACCTGGTGCAGCAGCACGTATGGGGCTAACTGCAGAGCTCTTACAAAAAGATAATCCAGGTTTGATTTTGTGCGATATCTCGGGCTATGGAAATGATGGTCCTTATCGCGATAAAAAAGCTTACGACTTACTGATTCAAAGTGAGGCCGGATTCCTATCGGTTACCGGCACACCAGAAACTCCGAGCAAAGCAGGAAACTCGATTGCAGATATTGCGGCAGGCATGTATGCCTACACCAATATTCTGGCGGCACTTCTGCAGAGAGGTAAAACTGGCAAGGGATCCACTATCGATGTATCTATGCTCGAGTCCCTAGGTGAATGGATGAGTTATCCGCTCTACTACGCGTATGAAGGAGCCACACCCCCTCCTCGTAATGGCGCATCTCATGCAACGATCTACCCATATGGACCTTTTAAGGCGGGTGATGGTGGCACCGTCATGCTGGGCCTACAAAATGATCGTGAATGGGTTTTATTCTGCGAGGTGGTTCTTGAAAATCAAGCCCTTGCTAAAGATGAGCGCTTTGATAAAAACTTCAAGCGCAATGAAAAGCGAGATGAATTGCTCTCCATCATTGACGCTTGCTTTAGCAAGCTCACCACCGAGCAGGTAATTGCAAAACTAGATAAGGCCCAAATTGCCAATGCCCGCCTCAATGATATGCAAGGCCTATGGAATCACGATCAACTCAAAGCACGAGATCGATGGGTGCAAGTGGGTTCACCTGTGGGCCCTATTCCAGCCATGCTACCCCCGGGTAGCAATAACAGCTTCGACTACCGCATGGATTCCATTCCCGCAGTTGGCCAACATACTGATGCAATCCTGTCTGAGTTAGGCATTTCAGCAAATGAAATTGAATCGATGCGCACTCAAGGGGCGATTTAAAGCAAAGGTGAAGACAGGTGGGCGGCATTCTCTAGCATGAAGCGCCAACGTGGACGCTTGCTCCACTTGACTGGATCGACCATATCGGATTGAGCCAAGTAGGACTCAATCAAAGTTTCAAGCTTGGCGCAAAACTCATCGTTATAGACGATTAAGCTAATCTCAAAATTGAGACGTAAGCTACGTTGATCAAAATTCACTGAACCAAAAATCGCCACTTTCTTATCAATCAACAAACTCTTAGTGTGTAATAAGCCGCCATGAAATTCAGCGATATTGACGCCAGCACTCATCAGATCGGCGTAATAACTGCGACTACTCCAAGCGACCAAAGTAGAGTCATTTAACTTCGGCACAATCAAAGTAGTTTTTACGCCCCGACTAGCCGCAGCCATTAAGGCCTGAATCAAACCATCGTCTGGCCCAAAGTAAGGTGTAGTAATGGTGAGCTCTTCTCGCGCATCCATGATTGCAGAGAGCAGTACCTGATACAAGATATCGTCACGATAGACTGGCCCAGAAGAAAACTCTTGCGCCAAGACCTTTCCCTCATCCGGACTAGAGGCCGGCACTACATCATTGAAGTGCGTAATATTTGGATTATCAACACTCCAGTCAAATGAGAATGTCAGCTCAAACTGGGATGCAACAGGTCCCTCAATTCTGACCATGGCATCAACCCACTCACCCACCCCTGAGTCTTGTTTGAATGTACGCGGGTCAACCATATTCATGCTACCGGTCCACACGATAGCGTTATCGATTACAAAAATCTTGCGGTGCAGCCTGAGATCAGCGCGGCGAAATTGAAAGCGCCCGATTTGAATGGGTAAGGCCTCTGTTACCTGAATTCCTGCTTTTCTGAAGCGATTAGGCCAGGTAGATTTAAACCAGTCTTTACTACCAAGGGAATCTAGTAATACCTTACAAGTTACGCCGCGCTTAGCTGCAGCAATTAAGGCCTCGCCAACACGATCCGCATCACCGCCCAGAGCCCATATATAGAACTCCAAATGCAGCGTTTTCTTTGCTTGATTTATTTCATCAATAAATTGCTGCAGAATATTTAGCGAGTTAGTGTGGAGCTCAATCTTATTGCCAGCAACTACTGGAGAGCCATTTTTGGCCTCTGCTAATAAGCTGAGCGCCCTTCCCTCTACTGGTAACTGCTGCCTATCTGCCGAGTAGCGCTTGCGCATACTGTCGGTAATAGCCGCATACTCCTTATCCATGCGAATAATTTTTCGAGTCAACTTACGACCAACGGGGCGCTCGCCAATCAAGATATAGAGACTGATACCTAGAACCGGGAACAAAACCACAATCAGGAACCATGCGAGAACAACACCTACCGGCCTTCTTACGGAAATCAATCTGAATCCGAACAGAATCACAATAATGGCATGTGCTATTGGCACCCAAATTAATGAAAAACCAAAGATGGATCCCAGTAGGTAATTTAATATGTTCATAAGATTTCAAGTTCCGCTGTAATGCCTAAGTGATCAGATAATTTCAACCATTCATGCAGCACTTCTGCAGAATGGACTTTTAAGCCCCGCACATAAATTCGATCCATCGGCAGCATCGGCTTTACGCTTGGGAAAGTTTTTGCAGGGGCGCCGGTGAGCACCTCAAAAACTTCGTCAAAACCAGCGGCACGCATCGGTGCACTAATGCGGTTGCGCCAATCATTAAAGTCGCCCGCCACAATCGCTGGGCCACCACCAGCAAGAGAATCTATGTAATGAATAATCTCATCTAGTTGACGCTCCCGACCTCTTTCAAATAAAGCGAGATGGACACAAAAACAATGTATTGGCGTTGCCACTCCCTCTAATTGGGTAATGCTGTGAAGCAAACCCCGCCTCTCAAATCGATAAGCAGAGATGTCATAGTTCTCACCCTTATGCAATGGCCTTTTAGAGAGGATCGCATTGCCATGATGACCGTTGGGATACTCGACATTTTTTCCGTAATGCCAATCATGCCAAAAGTCTTCAGATAAAAAATGGGTTAGCTCAGTCAAAGGCCATTGGCCAAATCGCCTAATTCGCCCGCGATGTTCTTGTTGAAGTTCTTGCAGAAATAGTAAATCCGGGTGGTGGCTACGCATTTTTTGACGTAACTCATAAATAGTGGACTTTCTGTGTAAAGGAGATAAACCTTTATGCACATTCATCGTCATGACGCTAAATCGACCTAAGTGAATTTGAGTCATTAAAACTGTCCTGCAGCGCGTTGGCGTCTTACGCGTGCCAAATAAATTTCACCCTCAACCAAATCCTGGCATTGCATGCACTTATTGCAAATGGAAGCCTGCTCACGTAACTCATCAATGGAGTTAATCGGATGCTCGTCGAGATATTCGCGAAGATCTATATCAAGAACCTCATTGCAGAGGCAGATAACTTCAGCCATGGGTCAAAAAAGGAGGAATTGTTTGCATTTATGCCATTTTGCCATCGCCTTGCTAGAATCGAGCCCATGTTTACGACCTTTCAGGACGCCTTTTCACTCCTCGCACATCTCGATGCTGGGGTTATCGGTATTGTGCAGGTCTCCCTCTTAGTCAGCTTGAGCGCTTTGCTGCTCGGCACATTGCTTGGCTTGCCCATCGGCGCCCTGCTGGCAACAGAAGAATTTAAGGGTAAGCAGACAATTACGATCACTCTGAATACGCTCATGGGCGTCCCAACAGTGATCGTTGGCGTCGTGGTCTACCTCCTGCTTTCACGTACAGGGCCCTTAGGCGTATGGGGATGGCTTTTTACACCCAAGGGCATGATCCTAGCCCAAACACTGCTCACAACCCCCTTAATTGCGGCTCTAAGCCGCCAAATTCTAGAAGATTCCTGGAGAATTCATCGGGAATCATTTATGGCACTTCGACTGCCAAGGCTTTCTGCCCTGAAATGGCTAGTTTGGGACTGCCGCTTTTCACTCACGATTGCCATATTGGCTGGACTAGCTAGGGCAATATCGGAAGTTGGCGCTGTAATGATCGTAGGTGGGAATATTGATCACTCCACCCGCACTATGACCACAGCCATTGCACTAGAAACCAGCAAGGGTGATCTACCCTTAGCTCTAGCCTTAGGTATTGTGCTGCTAGCTATTGTGCTACTGGCAAACCTCTTTACATTTGCAGTACGCGAGATTGCGGAGCGTCGCTATGGTTAATACCTCCGAACAATTTAAGCAATTTATCGAACTGAAAGGCGTCATCGTCAAAAGCGATGGGCGCATCATTCTAGATATTCCTCATGCCATTATTCCCGCCGATCGAATCTGTGCCTGCATTGGCCCCAATGGCGCTGGAAAAACAACCTTCCTCAAGCTAATCGATGGCTTGATTAAACCGGATTCAGGCACCATCACCTATTCGAATGGACCCGTTAAGTCATCGCTGGTATTGCACCATACGCCAATGATCAAGGCTTCAGCGAGAGCCAACATGGCCATGGTCAAGGACTCTGATCCCTCAATTCACTCAGCCGCCATTAATGCAGTCATGGAGCAGATCGGCTTAAGCCAACTTGCCAATAGCCCTGCGCATAAGCTCTCCGCAGGAGAAAGGCAAAAGTTGTGTTTAGGTCGCGCTATTTTGCAAAAGCCGAATCTGGTTTTACTAGATGAACCTACGGCCAATTTAGACCCAAACACCACAGAGCAAGTTGAAGAAATGATGCGTCAATTTAAGCTGCAGGGTTCAGATGTCATCTTCACCTCCCACCAACTCGCACAAGTGCAAAGACTGGCGGAGTACATCATCTTCATCGATCAGGGTCAGATAAAAGAAAAAGGACCCGTAGGTCCTTTCTTTGCCGATCCTCAAACACAAGCAGCTAAGCGCTACTTACATCAAGAGTTGCTCGCCGACTAATTACTTTGCTGCTGGCGCTGGAGCAGCTGCTGCTGCCACCGGTGCTACAAATGGTGGCGGTGCTACACAAGCTGCAGGGGCAGGCGTACCAGCCACTCGGAATTTATCAGCCACCTTATTCATAGATTGGCAAAGCTGATAAGCCCCAACCCTTCCAGAATATGCTGTCTTAGCTTTTGCAAGATCGGCTGCTGCTTGAGCCTCTGGCGTCAAAGGCGGCAAGGCAGCGAATGCAGCAGCACTTGCAAATGAACAGAGAGTGAAAGCAATGATTTTTTTCATGGCCATGTCCTTATTTATTAATCTTGTCATACCAGAGCTCATGGTGCTCTTTAGCCCAAGTAGCGTCAACATAGCCAGTCTTCATGCCGTCGATTGAGCCCTGCATACCAATCGTACCAATGTAGATGTGACCCATTGCCATTGCGGTCATCAAGATAGCAGCGGAGCTATGGATGATGTTGGCTAATTGCATAGTGCCGCGCAAGTACTGGATATCCATGAATGGCACGATCATATCGAGCACAAATCCTGAGGCAGAAATAATCAAGCCCAAGAAAACCATACCAAACCAGAACCAGAACTTCTCACCAAAATTAAAGAAGCCGGCTGGCACATGCTTACCAGAGAAGATTCCACCGAAAGACATTAACCAAGCCATGTCACCCTCTCCGAAAATGTTCTTGCGAACAAAGAGGAGGAAGAAAATAACGATGCTTAATGTAAATAGCGGACCAACAAAGTTATGAATGTTTTTGCAAACCATTAAGAATGAGCCATAAGCTGCACCACCCATCAATGGCATGGCAAAGAACTTGCCGTACAAAATCAACAAGCCAGTAAATGCAAGAGCAATAAAGCTAAATGCCATAGTCCAATGGGTCAGTCGATCAAAGCCATTGAAACGCTTGATCTTTACACCAGACATCGGCTCATGTAGCTTGATTGAGCCCTTGAGGGTATACATTGCAATCACACCAAAGAATGCAATAGCTAGTAACCAGCCACCATAGACAGTAATCACGCCGTTACGAATTAAGCGCCACTGCTGACCTGAGCGCTGAATCAATACACTCGCTTCTTTGTCTGGAATGCTCACGTAGTTGTAAGGATCGCTATTAGCCGTATCCCAAATTGCACCCTCTTTAGGCGCAGTATTTGCTGGTTGTGATTGAGCTTGAGTGCCATTAGGAATTGCATTGAGATTCTTAGGAATATCAATTCCGCTTGGTGATGGCAATGGTTGCATTGGCGCACGCTCGGCCAAGCTCACACCGCTTAGCAAGCTAAGTGATACGCCCAGAGCCAAGACCCAGGAGCGACTAACACTTGAAAATGATCGATTCATACAAATATCCTTAAACGTTTTCGTTTTATTTATTGTTGTTTAACTGATCACTTAGCGCGTGAATACTCAGATTGCTTCTGATTGCGCTTGTTAATCGCCTCCGTCCAACTGGCTTGATCACCCGGAGTCCAACCCTTCGTCATGAATCCATTGTCAGCACCCATGTAAGGAGCTACGTCTGGACGCTTTGCAGCTTTTGCTGCAATTTCAGGAGGTTCTGAACAAGCAGCCAATAAAGCGCCAGCTGCTATGCATAGACCGAGAGTTTTGAAATTCAATTTCATGACTTTGCTCCTGGAATTTTGTCAGCAGGTGTTGGTTTAGGTGCAGGCGATCCTGATGGACCATAAGCCGTAGACCAACCGAAGATATCGTTACTTGGATATCTCCCGTTCGCTTCACGTACGGATACCCGTTTAGCGTAAATTGAAGAAATCACTTCATCATCGCCACCAATCAAAGCCTTGGTTGAACACATCTCAGCACATAAAGGCAACTTACCTTCAGCCAAGCGGTTACGACCATACTTCTCAAACTCAGCAACGCTACCGTTAGCTTCTGGACCACCGCTACAGAATGTGCACTTGTCCATCTTGCTGCGGGAACCAAAGGCGCCCTTGCTCAAGAATTGAGGCGCACCAAATGGGCAGGCAAAAGAGCAATAGCCGCAACCAATGCAGATATCTTTGTCATGCAGCACTACACCCTCATCGGTGCGATAGAAGCAATCGACTGGGCAGACGGCCATACAAGGCGCATCTGAACAGTGCATACAAGCTACTGAGACAGATTTCTCTTGACCAATTACACCGTCATTTACCGTTACAACGCGGCGACGGGTAATGCCCCAAGGTACTTCGTTATCGTTCTTACAAGCCGTGACACAGCCGTTGCACTCAATGCATCGCTCTGTATCGCAAATAAATTTCATTCTTGCCATGATGTTCTCCTGACTTTATTTTTTAACTTAGGCAAATTTTTCGATTTGGCACATGGTGGTTTTGGTTTCTTGCATCATCGTTACCTGATCGTAGCCATAGGTTGTTGCAGTGTTCACTGCTTCACCTTGAACTACTGGGGCAGCGCCCTCTGGGTAATATTTGCGCAAGTCGTTGCCTTGCCACCAACCAGCAAAGTGGAATGGTACGAATGCAGTACCTTGATCAACGCGTGGAGTTACCAATGCACGCACTTTGATCTTGGCGCCTGTTGGTGACTTAACCCATACGTAATCCCAATTCTTAATGCCGCGAACTTCTGCAGCTTTAGGATTGATCTCCACGAAGTTTTCTTGTTGCAACTCAGCCAACCATGGGTTGGAACGAGTTTCGTCTCCTCCACCTTCGTACTCAACCAAACGACCAGAGGTCAAAATGATTGGGAACTTCTCGTAGAGCTTCTCATTCAAGTTCTTATCCTGAACTGTTTTGTAGAGAGTCGGCAAGCGCCAGAAATTCTTCTTATCCGCAGATGTTGGGTACTTACGCATCATTGGCTCATTAGTACTGTAGAGCGCTTCACGGTGAGTTGGAATGGCATCCGGGAAGTTCCAAACCACTGCGCGCGCTTTTGCGTTACCAAATGGATGGCAACCGTTTTTCATAACAACGCGCTGGATACCGCCTGACAAGTCAGTCTTCCAGTTTTTACCTTCAGCTGCCTTTTGTTCTTCCTCAGTCAGTTGACTCCACCAGCCCAACTTCTTCATGAATACATGGTCAAACTCTGGGTAGCCAGTAGTAATTGCTGAGCCCTTAGAGTAAGACCCATCTTCAGCCAACAAATTCTTACCGTCTTTTTCAACACCAAAGTTGGCACGGAAATTACCGCCGCCTTCCATGACGCTCTTGCTGGTGTCATAGAGGTTTGGTGAACCAGGATGCTTAATCGCAGCAGTACCGTAGCAAGGCCAAGGCAAGCCGTAGTAATCACCAGTTGTATCGTAACCAGTCACCGGATCAACACCACCGCGTGACTTCAAGGTCTTCGGATCAAATACGCCCGCCATTCTCATGTGAGCTTTTAAACGCTCAGGGGTTTGACCGGTGTAACCAATCGTCCAAACAGAGCGGTTAATTTCACGCAAGATATCTTCAATTTGAGGCTCTTTCCATTGCTTACCAGCAAATTTGGAATTGAGCATCTTGTAGTTCTTTGAAAGCTCTTCACCGAAACCAAGGCGGTCAGCAAATGCCTGCATGATCACATGGTCAGGAACAGACTCGAACAGTGGATCAATCACCTTCTCACGCCACTGCAATGAGCGGTTTGAAGCTGTGCACGAACCAGTTGTTTCAAACTGAGTGGTGGCTGGCAATAAGTAAACATTCCGATTTTTGTTTACTGTCTGACCTTCTGCAGGTGGCATTGCTGCCATGGCTGCAGTAGCACTTGGATATGGGTCAACAACAACCAATAAATCCAACTTATCCATCGCGCGCTTCATATCTAAGCCACGAGTTTGTGAGTTCGGTGCATGACCCCAGAAGAACAAACCTTTTACATTGGTTTGCTGATCAATCATGTCATTCTTTTCGAGCACCGCATCAACCCAACGAGATACCGTAGTACCCGATTTCTCCATCATGTCTGGAGCGTAACGACCTTTAATCCAATCGTAATCAACACCCCATACAGATGCGAAATGCTTCCATGAGCCCGCTGCAAGACCATAGTAGCCAGGTAATGAATCTGGGTTAGGACCAACGTCAGTTGCGCCTTGAACGTTATCATGACCGCGGAAAATGTTTGCGCCGCCACCGGACTTACCGATGTTGCCTAAGGCCAATTGCAGGATGCAAGACGCACGAACCATGGCATTACCAATGGTGTGCTGTGTTTGACCCATACACCAGACCAATGTGCTTGGACGATTCTTAGCCATTGTTTCAGCAACTTTATACATCTGCGCTTCTGGAACTCCGCAAGCCTCTTCTACATTCTTTGGAGTCCACTTCTCCATGACTTCTTTGCGGATCTCATCCATGCCGTACACGCGGTCATTGATGTACTTCTTATCTTCCCAACCATTGTTGAAGATGTGATACAGAACACCAAACAAGAATGGAATATCAGTACCCGAGCGAATACGGACATACTGATCAGACTTCGCTGCAGTACGTGTGTAGCGTGGGTCAACTACGATAACCTTGCAGCCATTTTCTTTTGCATGCAACAAGCTGAGCATGGATACTGGATGCGCTTCTGCAGCATTTGATCCAATATACAAAGCTGCCTTGGCATTCATCATGTCGTTGTAACTATTGGTCATCGCGCCATAGCCCCAGGTGTTAGCAACACCGGCAACTGTAGTGGAGTGACAGATACGAGCTTGATGGTCTGTATTGTTGGTTCCGAAGAAAGAAACCCACTTACGCATTAAATAAGCTTGTTCGTTATTGTGCTTAGAAGAGCCGATAAAGAACAGTGAATCTGGGCTGTACTTGCTGCGCAAGTCTTTCATCTGTGCAGTAATTTCAGTTAAAGCTTGATCCCAAGAAATTCTTTGGTATTTACCATCAACCAGCTTCATTGGGTAACGAAGACGGAAATCTCCGTGTCCATGCTCGCGCAATGACGCACCCTTGGCACAATAAGCGCCCAAGTTAATCGGGGAATCAAATGCAGAGTCTTGACGAACCCAAACACCATTCTCAACAGTAGCGTCAGTTGCGCAACCTACGGAGCAGTGAGTACAAATCGTTCTCTTAACTTCAATCTTGCCCTTGCCATCTAGCATTGCTTTACTAGGCTCAGCAACCGCTTTTTGCACCAAACTTAATTGGCTTGCTGCGATACCAGCACCAACGCCAACGCCAGAGCGCTTGAGGAAGGTACGACGATCCATCGTTGGCACTGCAGACTGAAGTCCACGTGACAAACTACCGATGAGGCGTGATGCAGGTGTAGAGCGACCGCTCTGTGGGGTATTGGATTTACGAGTCAGACTCATATGTTGTCCCTGAAAAATATTTTTATTTAATTATTTGGAAACGACTTCATTAACAACTGGGTTTAAAGCATGGTGGTTTCGTAATACTTACGAATATGCGCAGACAACTGATAGCCGTCATCTTTGCCCTGAACAGTGCTACCGATTTCTTGGATTACTGCCTTACCAATTGAGGTTTGCGAAGCAACGGCAACGGCACCAACGGTGGCACCCGCTCCGATAAAAAACTTTCTGCGTGAAGGTTTGTTTTCTTCATTTACTGCAGTTGCGGATTTAGTGGTCATCGCATGCTCCTGGTTAGTGCAAATTTGATATAGGTCAAAGTGTAATTGGTAATTGTATTTTTTGCATATTTGGAATTTTTTTTCTTCTAGGGGTTTTCCTCTTGTGCAGCGCAACATTAAATCATGTCAAAACTCTGCCCTTCGATGGCTAGAAACTCCCTGGTTAAAGCAGCAACCGGGTGGTAAAGATGCATATCTGGAATATCTTCTATTGCATCGCACAACTCGTCATACCAAGGACGGATGTGGTCATTAAAAAATGCACGTTGATTAGTCAGATTGGAGATCTCGACATCATCCCCAGCTATGAGGTAGCGCATCACCTCACATAGGGCAGATAGATGATCCTCAGTCTCCGTAACCTCCTCAGCCGACTCCAAGCCAAAAGTGTCTAAAGCACGGCGAATATCAACCAACGGTTTTTCATTTAAATGGCCCGCCATATAAAAAGAGCCGTTTAAGATCACATTAGGGCGACCTACGCTAATGAAGTTGCGGTCAAACTCCTCGTGCCAGGCTTTCGCGGGGTTATTTTTAGCAACCTCAACCACGCTATTCCAAACCTTGGCTAGTGGTGCGTCATCAGGCTGGCTCTCCTGCCCATCTGGAATGGACGCGGCTATTTGATCTAATAACTCTTGATCTGGCGGCTGATGAAAGAATCTGGCAATCAAACCGTATAAATCCGCTCTGGCCAAATCCTCTGGTAGCCCAACGTCACCAACCTCAGTAGAGGTGCCCTCTTTTATCTGCTCGCTCATAACTCTTTCTTCACCATATCTACAACGCGACAATCGCCACACATCTTGAGTCTATCCAGTCCAGCACCAGCAAAGGCGCCATGAGCACCCAGCTTCACCAACATCAAATCCACCATCTTGGCAGTTCCAAAGACCTTGCCACAGCTGATGCAATGGAAAGGCTTGGTCTCGTTGAGCTCCACCTTTTGCTTGCGATCCTCTACGGTCAATAAGCGAGGGGCTAGGGATAAGGCTTGTTCTGGGCAAGTTTGAACACAGATACCGCACTGAACGCATTGCTTCTCAATAAAGGAAAGCTTAGGTTCGTCCAAGTTATCAAGCAAAGCGCCTTCGGGACAGCTACCCACACAAGACATGCAGAGTGTGCAGGCATCTTTATTAATATTGAGACCACCCAAGAAGGAAGATTTTGGCAAAGCAGCGCCACCAGCTGGAAGCGGTGCTTTAGCTTGCTTTTGTAAATGCTCCAAGACCATCTCGACAGTTTCACGCTTTTGATTACCTAACCCAAAAGTGGCAGGCGAACAAATTGCTGGCAAAGCGCCACGCTGACGCAGCTTGCCCATTGCTGCAGATGCAGGCTGGAGATCATCAGTAGATCCAAGTTGTATTAGCGAGAATCTGGCATCAAAACCATAGGCAGCCAAGATGGCATTGCCCAAATCAACCTGTGTTTCTAGTGCGGCGCGATATGCAGGATCTTCATCACCTGTCAGCAGCAGAATAACTTCACCAAAACCATAACTAAGCGCGCCAAGCCAGAGATCTAAGCCTGTGGAGGCAATGTGCTCAATTCCATAAGGCAGGACAAAGGATGGCAATCCCTCAAACTGCTTTGACCTTAAGTGCGCCAAGCGTCCCAGTGAATCCAGAGCTTGGGTGCCCGACTTAAGGGTATGCAATAGCAAAGCAGGCGCTTGTGATTGTTTAGTCTTAGCACTCTCCGCGGTAAATACATTCGCAAGAGTTTTAATCTCTTTACCCTGATGTGTCACGCTTGGGTAGTTATAGCGCATCGCACCCGATGGACAAACTGTGGAGCAGGCGCCACAACCCATACACAAATTAGGATTGACTTCTACCGTGCCTTGTCCATTCTTAAATAAGGAGGAGATGGCACCTGTAGAGCAGACATCGATACAAGCACTGCACCCCACTTTGCCGTTACGGCCATGGGCGCAAACTTTCTCGTTATAAGCAAAGTATTTAGGCTTTTCAAATTCACCAACTAAACCTAATAATTGGTTTGCCACTAATGCTTGTTCAAGCGGATCTTTTCCGGGGGCAAAGTAACCTTGAGGAGTTTGGCTCATACGCATCTTGGGATCAGCGCGTAGATCCATAATCAAATCAAACTCAGCATTACGCTGACGCTCTACTCGATCAAAATTAATGGCGCCAATACCAGCGCAGGCTGTTACGCAAGCGCGGTGAGATTTGCATTTATCCAAGTCAATTTGAAACGAATCATCAATTGCACCTTCTGGGCAAGCCTCAACACAAGCACCACAACGAGTACACATCTCAGGATCGATCGGATTTTGTAAATTCCAGTCAACAGAAAATTTACCCAAATACCCATCCAACTTAATCACTTCGCCGGTGTAGATTGGAAAATTTTTGGCGATCGGCAATGCGCCTGGTTCTGTGCAGAGAACCGAGACATCAAGAGAGTCGCTGAGTTTTTCAGCCCAAGGCAAAGCCTGATCTCCGGAACCAACAATCAGCAAACGGCCTTGGCTTTCATAATTCACCACCGGCACAGGCTCTGCTTCAGCCATATCCGCCAGGGCAAGCAATGCAGCAATCTTCGGTGTAGAAGTTTTAGCCTCTTGAGTCCAGCCAGCCAACTCACGAATATTGACAAAGCGTAATGGCGCTATCAAAGGCTTTTCAGATTGCTCGGCCAGCTCACCAAATAAAGCGCGCTCTTGAGTACAGGCAATCACGATAGAGTCGCTACCATCGAATGCCTTGATGACAGAACCAATCTCCTGTCTACATAAGGAGGTATGCATGGTGACACCAAGCGCCTTTCCATCTAAAGGCATGGTTCCATTGCAATTACAGACTAATTTTTGACTCATTGATTTCTTCTTAACTGGTTTTCTTATCCACGGGCAAGGGCTCTTTATCCCCCACTTCCTGAATAGGTGCTGGGGTGGATGTTAAATCAGTCTGAGGAGCTAGGGGTAAAGCCTGCTCTTCCGGTTCAGATACCGCATTGGCAGCAGTTTGTGTGGCCGGGACTTCCTCATCCTTATCTTTACGGAAAATATTGAGCATGTCGGACTGCACCATGCGCTTGAGCATTTCCAAAGGAATGGGGTCTGGCTTGGAGTAATCATCAATATAAATATCCAGACCATCCATGATGTTGAAGTGCGGATCCGAGAACATCTTCTTCATCGCAGCTTGCTGAACTGCAGGATCTACATCTGGCTTCATAAAAGCAGAAAAGTCAGGTGCAAAGCGATCTATTTTCTCGACGTCTTCGAGGGTTGCAGATGGAGGAGTGTCTTGAGCGACAGCATTCGGATTGCTTGTATCTGAACTAGATGCTAATTCTTGCTTGAGTTGATCAGTTTGTTTTTTCTCGGGCTCGAGCTGCTCACCAGATTTAAGGCGCGACCAACGATTTAGAAATCCGCCAGCCATTAATCTTCTACCCCACGATTAGCGCCTTTGAAAGATTCAGGGCGATGGCGCTTCTTAGGCTCAGGGCGGTAATGCTCATTCACAAACTCCTGCAACCAAGAAGCGTGTTCCAAAGATAGGGGGATGTTATCCACTGATTCGCCACCATCCAATAAGCGACCCGCTTCGTTGTAACTTACACAAATCCGGTGCGGGACAGCAATCGTGGACTCCGACTTGGCCAACTCTATGGACTGAGCATCAATATAGCGCTCAATATCTTCCTCTAAGCGCCACATCACAAACCAACAAGGTTGTGCAGCAGAGAGGTTCAGGTAGTAGCCTTCAGCCTCATCCGGGAAAAGATTAAGCTCATATCCAGTAAATAACCAGGACTCACCCTCATCATCGCGCCCTAAAAACTGCCCAACAATTTTTCCCGCATCGGCAGCTACATGATTGAATTGACCAAAATCTGGCAATACCTCCTGCGGCGCCCACCGATAAGAAATCCAGGGGTTGTCAACGAACTGCTTGCGCATGAGAACTGCAAAACGCATAAGGCCTCAGGTATTTTGAACCACGATGTTAGGAAATTTGCTGCTCATATCTTTAGACAAGGCCGCCACTTTAATGGCAACTCGTCTTGCAATCGTCTTATAAATTGCACTAATAGCACCATCAGGATCAGCCACTACTGTTGGGCGCCCTGCATCGGCCTGTTCACGAATTGATAAATTCAGCGGTAAGTCACCCAAGAAATCAACGCCGTATTCTTTGCACATCTTCTGACCACCGCCAGTACCGAATACATGCTCCTCATGGCCGCAACTTGGGCAAACATAAGTGCTCATGTTTTCAATGATGCCCACAATCGGAACGCCAACCTTCTCAAACATCTTGAGACCCTTGCGTGCATCAAGCAAAGCAATGTCTTGAGGAGTGGTCACAATGACTGCGCCAGTAACAGGCACCTTCTGTGCCAGCGTCAACTGAATATCACCAGTGCCTGGCGGCATATCCACAATCAGGTAATCCAGATCACGCCAACGAGTTTGACGCAGTAACTGCTCTAAAGCTGAGGTCACCATTGGGCCACGCCACACCATCGGTGCATCATCATCGATCAAGAAACCAATTGAGCTTGCTTGCAGGCCGTGACCTTCCATCGGCTCCATCGTGTTTTCTTCAATGGATTCCGGTCTGCCAGTAATACCGAGCATCATCGGCTGACTCGGGCCGTAGATATCTGCGTCCAACATACCCACTTGCGCACCTTCAGCCGCTAAGGCTAAGGCTAGATTTACCGCTGTGGTGGACTTTCCTACCCCACCCTTACCACTGGCCACTGCAATAATATTTTTTACATTAGGCAATAACTTGACGCCTCGCTGAACAGCATGAGCAACGATTTGACTGCTGACATTAACACTCACATTTTTGACTTCGGGTAATTCGCGAAGAACAGCGATAACGGATTTTCGAATCGAATCAAACTGACTTTTTGCTGGATAACCCAAAACGATATCTAAACTAATATCGCCGCCGTCTACTTTTAAATTTTTGACGCTCTTTGCCGACACAAAATCAATTTGCGTATTTGGGTCAATTAAATTCTTTAATGCTGCTTGCACAGCCTCTACAGTAAGCGCCACCGACTTCTCCTAAGATAAACAATCCCGCGAGGGAATCCCAATAGGATCTACTGGGATTGACTACAAATAATGGAATAGTGGGTAGATTAACCGCACATGCAAAAAATTGCTAAAGCCGAACTGAGAGACTATTGCAAAACGGGGAATCCCGCATCTGTAATCAGCTCTGCAGCTAGCTCTGGAGTTAGGGTTGTTTCAAGGGTTACAAGCTGAGTCGCCAAGTCCGCTTGAACTTGAGCCTGAGGGTCTTGGGCCTGAACAGCTCGTGTCACCGCATTAATACAGCCACCACAAGTCATTCCTGATACTTTTAGCGTAAACATAACCTACCCCTTAAAACTGTCAAAATACGGTTGTGGATGGCTTTTTTTCACCTTACAGTAGATTATCTTCTACATGACCCCTACAGAATCCAGTAATTCAGAGTTTTTTAGTCTCGATATCGGCGGAATGACCTGCGCCTCGTGCGTCAGTCGGGTTGAAAAAGCTTTGGACAGGATTCCTGGGGTTGAGGCAGCCACTGTCAACTTAGCTACCGAGCAGGCAAGGATTCGGGTGCGGAGGGGCTCGTCCACCCTGACAGAAATCATTACATTAGTTAATAAGACGGGCTACGAGGCTAAAGAGAGTTCAGCTCGGGGCAATTTGGATCAGAAAAATACCAAGTCATTTTGGGCCGCTGACGGCTTGGGTCGTGTCGTCCTCAGTTTTTTGCTTTCCGCCCCCCTCTTCTTGCCAATGTTATTGATGCCTCTTGGTATTCATTGGTCTTTATCGGGCTGGTGGCAATTGGCCTTAGCCACACCAGTGCAATTCATTTTAGGGTGGCGCTTCTATGTAGCGGGCTATAAATCCTTAATGGCTGGTGCGGGCAATATGGACTTACTGGTCGCCCTAGGTACGAGCGCTGCTTACGGACTCAGTCTATATCTCTTGCTTACTTCAAATCATGCACATGAGCTCTACTTCGAGGGATCAGCAGTCATTATTTGCATGGTCTTATTGGGCAAATGGCTAGAGGCGCGCGCCAAGCAACAAACCAGTGAAGCTATTCGCGCCCTGCAAAAACTCTGGCCTGAGCATGCAAAAGTGTTAAACGCCGATGTTGATCTACAAAGCCAGGTTGGCATGGGTACAAATCAATACCGCGACTTACCTTTAGATCAAGTGCTCCCAGGAGATCGAGTGCTGATACTTCCCGGAGAACGCATTGCAGTCGACGGCGTGATTATTTCTGGCTCTAGCCATGTTGATGAATCTCTGCTCACGGGTGAAAGCGCGCCCGTTAAAAAATCGATTGAATCAAAAGTGATTGGAGGCGCCTTAAATGATGAAGGCGTACTTATCGTAAGAGCAGAAGCCGTTGGTGTTGAGAGCGTACTCTCCCAAATTATTAATTTAGTAGAAGAAGCGCAAACTCAAAAAGCGCCGATTCAAAAATTAGTAGATCAGGTGAGTGCCATCTTTGTCCCCACTGTCATTATTCTTGCGCTCATCGCTGGTATCGGCAACTGGCTGTACTTAGACTCCATCTCTATTGCCATATTGCGCGCCGTGTCTGTACTAGTCATTGCCTGCCCTTGTGCGCTTGGCTTGGCCACTCCAGCTGCAATCATGGCGGGCACTGGTGTTGCCGCACGCTTTGGAATTCTGATTAAGGATCCACAAGTATTGGAGCTAGCGCACAAACTAAATCTCGTCGCCTTTGATAAGACTGGGACATTAACTGTTGGTAAGCCACGTATGCTGGCACTGCTTCCTTTTGAGCATTCATCTATAGATGTCGATCAAATACTCGCTAGTGCTGCAGGCTTGCAATTGGGTAGTGAGCATCCTTTAGCTAAGGCGCTCCTAAATGCATCCAAAGATAAAGGCATTGCACCGATTGCGACTTCAGCGAGCAAAGGATTGCCTGGTATTGGAATTGAAGGCGTGCCTAGCGCAGGTCCATTTACAGGCCAAACACTTCGCCTTCAAAGCGTTTTCTCTCTCGAAGGTAGCAGTCAATACCCTCTCATTTTGCAAAAGGCGCAAGCTTATTTAGAACAGGGTCAGACTGTTTCCGTATTGATGAATGCGGGCAATATGGAAAATACAGCATCAACTCCAATCGCTGTAATTAGCTTTGGCGACGAGCTCAAGCCCAACGCCAAATCCGCAGTTGATGCATTACATACATTACATATTCGAACAGTGCTGCTCTCTGGCGATAATTTAGCTGCCGCAAACCGTGTAGGCAAAGTCATCGGAATTGATGAAGTCTATGCTCAAGTGATGCCAAGCAATAAAGCAGAAATCATTCAACGTTTACAAACTGGTTCTGGAGGTCAAAAACAATTTGTAGCGATGATTGGTGATGGTGTAAACGATGCGCCAGCATTAGCAACGGCGGATGTTGGCATGGCAATGTCTACTGGGACTGATGTGGCGATGCAGGCCGCTGGAATTACTTTGATGCGCGGAGACCCTACTTTGGTAGCAGATGCAATTGATATCTCTAAGAAAACGTGGGACAAGATTCGTCAAAATTTATTTTGGGCATTTGCATTTAATACCATTGGCATACCAATGGCAGCACTGGGTTATTTATCACCCATGCTAGCAGGCAGTGCGATGGCGCTCTCTAGTTTCTGCGTCTTGAGCAATGCCCTACTTCTAAAGCGTTGGCGCCCTATGCATTCTTAATGCTTATTTGGGATTCTTGCGCACCAACTCAATATCGCCATAAAGGGCACGGGTCTCTGATTTAGTGTTATCAGTATCTGTAAGAAGTGCAATACCAATCACATTACCTGGCGCCTCACCATAAGCCAGCTTGTAGTCTGCCGCCAAATCTCGCTCGTGTTTACGCCACTCGCCCAAACCATCCCAACCAGAGTCAACCACAATCATCTTTACACGAGAGGTATGGGCATTATTCAGAACTGTATTGACCGGATTTTTTCCTGACCAGATATACATTACCGTGGCATACGGCATCTCTTGGCCACTAATTAAACTAGCCATTTCAAAGGTGAGTTTTTCTTTTAAGGGAAGCTTAGATTTATTTCCATCGAAAGCCACCAAAATACGGAGCGGTGCATCGTCATTCTGACTTTCAGCATTGTCTGCTTGCGGTATTGCCCCTACCGCCTTCCACTCCCACTGAAGCATTAAGTTTTGTGCTGAGCGCGGACGAAGCTTTACTGCAAGACCAGATGCTGATGTTTTGGAATTGGCAGCTAGCACTGTGCGCCCCTGGTATTTCTCAAGTCGGTAAATCGTGTTCTTTTTATAAGGTGCTATACGATAGAAATGCCAACCATCTGGCATTCCATCCCTTGGCTTCTCAGCAGAGAATTTCGGTAAATCCTCTTGCGCTGGTAGCTGATCGGCATTAAATGGTTGGCCCGCTTCATTCTCGATCGAGTTCCCAGTCAAGCCCGCACAACCCGCCAAAGAGATGGCCGTAGCTGTTACAAGCAGCAGGGATCGAAAGTGGTTATATGCAGACATCCCTTGAATTGTCCCAAACAATGGTGCGCTAAGTCTAAAATCATCAAATGCGCCATCAATCACCCTCTAGCTGGGCCTTCATCAGCATCTGCATTGCTGCGCTGGTGCATTTTGCCCTCGGCTTTTCGGTGGAGTTCTCTGTAGATGAGGCCCATTACGCTTTATACGCAAAGCATCTTGCTTGGAGTTACTTTGATCATCCGCCGTTAGTCGGTTGGATCCAGTTGCCGCTAGTTACCCTAACCTCATCTGAGGGAATCATTCGTCTGATTCCGGAGTTGCTCTGGGTGCTTTCTGCTTTCTTCGTATATCGAGTCACGTTAGAAATTCATCACCTCCTACAGGGGCGTAATGCGGGCTACTTAACTACCACCCTTCCCTCTGCCAATCTATGTGGATTGCTGGCTGTACTAACTATTATTGCGGCACCATTACCTCATGTTTTAGCAATCGGCCTTTTGCCCGATACCCTACTTACCCCCTTAAGTTTGGGTTTAATGCTGATGGCTTTGCGCTGGACCCGCAAAGATCATTTCACCATTGCGGACTGGGTGATTACCGGCTTGATACTGGGTTTAGCAGGCCTGAGTAAGTACACCGCTGCCTTCACCGCATTTGCCTTACTCTTCGTTTTCGTTGCATCCCCCAAAAAAGCCTGGATTACCAAAGCCGGCTTTTGGCTTGCAGCAGCAATTGCTTTGATTGTCATTAGCCCAGTTCTTTACTGGAACTGGATTAATGATTGGATCTCATTCAAATATCAAATTGCTCATGGCAGTGGTGGCACTTGGGTATGGCGCAGAGTTGCAGCCTTTATGGGCATTCAGATTGCATGCTTTGGCCCCTTATTGCTTTTAGGTGTTTATATATTTCTGAAGCACTGCCTACACTCGCAGAAGTTGGTTCTCATTGCCTTATTGAGTTTCTTTGCAATTCCGTTTGTGATTTTTGCAGCGCTATCTGGAGGCGGCGGCCTACCCCACTGGACTACTCCTGCCTGGTTTTGTTTGGCACCCTTTGCCGGCATTGGCTTAGCCAAAGCTTGGGCTATGCAGCATCGCCTGGCAATTCGCATCTTGTTGATTGGGCAATTACTCATTTGCTTACTAGGCTTTGGCTTTGTATTAGCGGGAGGCATTAGTTCCGCCGCCATTAAGTCCAATCCAATTGCCGATATCTATGGTTGGAAACTTGCCGGTCAAAAAGCGGCTCAATTAGCGCAGGCCACTAAGGCAAATGGTATTGCAGTCCAAAACTGGACTTTGGGTAGTCGCGCTGCTTGGTATGCCCAACCACTTCCTGTCTTTGTCCTGGACCAACGACAGGATCAGTTTGACCTGTGGTTTGGGCAATTACCAGCCGGGGCAAGTGTTGTACTCATCAATTGGTCAGGAATGGCATTTAAGCCGCCAATAGGAGGCAATCTGGCTTTTGAGCTATGCGAACCCTTAGACAGCCTAGAAATCATCCGATTTGGGCAGGTTTTATCTAAATTTGACTATAGCCTTTGCCGCAACTGGCAGGACGCTGGGATAGCGCGTTAATTCCCCAAATTCAAGACCTTAGACTCTCAAGGCATTATCCTTACGCCTATGAGTTCACAACCCCAAACCACCCCAAAAGCCACATCTGGGTGGAAAGCAATCCTCAAACGGGCTTGGCCCACGATTCGTATTTTGCTATCGGTCGCCCTCCTCTGGAAAGCCACTAGCGGAATTGATTGGCACGCTCTTTTAGATTCTGAGATTCGGATGCAGCCTTGGTGGTTTTTGGCAGCAGGCTTGACCATGCTGTCCGCATTTATTTGCGGTGGACTACGCTGGGGATTTTTAATGCGCAAAGTTGGGTTTCAAGGAAGCCTCGCCAATTTTGTAGCACTCTACTTTGCTGGCGGACTAATCAATCAAGGATTGCCAAGTACGCTTGGTGGTGACAGCTATCGCGCCATCACTGCAAGCCATTTAAATAGCAGCGGAAAATTAACCGAAGCAAAAGAGCTTGATGAAGAACTCCATCACTCCGTTGACCTAGAGCACGCAACCCCAAAACTCCGACTGAGTTTTTCCATGGTTTTAGTAGATCGCCTACTGGGCTTAGCGGGAAACAATTTACTGGGTGGACTTGGCCTCATCTTGGGTGGCGCCACTTTGGCTGCCTGGGGAACAGACTTAGGTTATGCAGTTACAGGCATCATGATCTTTTCCGGCCTGCTGATTGCTGCAATTTTGGCCTGGGGCCCTAGTTGTAATTTGCTGCAAAAATTATTAGACCGCCTCAAAATGAATCATGCTCTGCCAGGCATTAAGCTAGCCTTTTCTTGGCCCATGAATGTAGCTCAAGCGGTATTTGCAATTGGCATTCACTCACTCACCATTTTGACGCTACTGTTCTGTCTCAAGGCTTATGGAGTAGACGCACCTATTGAAGCCCTCATGATTGGCTTACCCGCATTGAGCCTTTTATTGATGTTGCCAATCAGCATTTCTGGCTGGGGTTTGCGCGAGGCCACCCTTTCTTCTGTACTGGCATTGTGGGGAGTAAGTCCTTCTATGACGGTACTAGCATCCATTAGCTATGGCGCCATTACTGTTTTATCAGTGTTGCCTGGCGCTTACTTTTTATTAAAACGGAAATAATTTTCTAGAGTCCAACTATGAGTATTAGCGTCAGCACCATGCGCGCCATTGACCATTGGGTCGGTGTGCCACTTTGCGCAATCGTAAGCCCAATAGTTGCCTTGATGGATGGCATTAAGAACCTCTTTAGTCGTGGCCCAGATACGCCACGCAAACTACTCTTTATTGAGTTATCAGAGATGGGTAGTGCAATTTTGGTAGACCCAGCTATGCGTAACGCGCAGGCACGTGGTGCTGAACTATTTTTTCTGATCTTTAAAAGCAATCGTGCCAGCTTGACCTTATTAAATACAGTAAAGCCTGAGAATATTTTTACGATTGATTCCTCTAGCTTAGGCGGCCTAATTAAAGACACGCTCAAATTTTTACTTGTAGCACGCAAGCATCGCATCGACACCGTCATTGACTTAGAATTATTTTCCCGCTTTACCGCCCTGCTAACTGGCCTCTGTGGTGCTCGTCGCCGTGTGGGTTATCACATCTTTCATGGTGAAGGCTTGTGGCGTGGCTTTATGCTGACTCGAAAAGTTCACTACAACCCACACATCCACATTACCAAGAATTTCCTGTCCCTCATTCATGCGGCATTTGCCAAAGATATAGAAGTACCGTTCAGCAAAATACATATTGCAGACTCAGAGGTTCGCTTAGAGCAGGCGGTAATTGATCCAGCAGTATTGGACAAAGTTCGCGAACGCATTGAGAAACTAAGTGAGACTTTTGGCATTCAATTTAAACAAGGTCAGCAACGCCTCATCTTGGTAAATCCTAATGCAAGTGATTTGTTGCCTCAAAGACGTTGGGCACAACAGCGCTTCTCCGAGCTCATTCAAGGCCTAAACCAGCTTTATCCCAATGATCTGATTTTGATCACTGGCTCCCCCGCTGAGTTTGAGTATGTTGAAAAAGTTCGTGCAGTTGCTAATGTTAAAAATGCTTTGAACTTTGCAGGTCAAGTGAGCTTCGCAGAATTGCCGCCGCTCTACACACTGTCTGATGTGATGGTGACTAACGATTCCGGGCCAGGTCATTTCTCTGCTGTCACGCCTTTGCGTACTGTGGTTCTATTTGGACCAGAAACTCCAGCACTCTATGGCTCCGTTGGTAACTCGATTGCCATTACAGCCAATCTCGCATGCTCCCCCTGCGTCAGCGCAGCCAACCACCGTAAGACACCGTGCCACAACAATGTCTGCATGCAAGCCATTACCGTTCCCCAAGTATTGGAGAAGATGGTGCATCAACTCAATGAAGCTGATCAAGGGCGAGCACGTTAATTCGCATGGTTGAGCAGCGCAAATCGCTTTTAGCAATTGCATCAATTTGGGTTTGGTGTTTCCCGCTGTTACCACTAGGCTTAGCAACCGCCATTTATTTTGGTGAATTGCAAACTCCGACTTTTTTATTTATCAATCGCTACACCCAGATTCTCCCGGACACTTTCTGGGCCTGGATGACGTTTCTCGGAAATGGCTGGGGTATCTTCGCCCTGTGCTTTCCACTCCTTTTGTTAGCACCCCGATTGCTGAGCGCTGGACTGGTGGCTTCACTAATTGGCGGAAGCATTAGTCAAATCATTAAACCTTTTTTAGCCCTACCTCGTCCCGCGGGAGTATTGGCCCTAGAAGATTTTTATCGTATTGGTGAACCTTTATTACACAGAGCAATGCCATCAGGGCACACGCTTACTGCTTTTGCGGTAGTTTCCGGCATCTACTTTGCTAGCAATCGAGATAGAAGATCTTCCTTGTGGTGGATCTTTATCATTGCGTGCTTCGCTGGCCTCTCTCGAAATGCGCTTGGCGCTCACTGGCTCACCGATGTTCTGGCGGGCTGCGCTATTGGATTGTGGTCAGGCATGCTAGGCGCTTTTGCCGTCAGGTTTATTCCAGATACTCAGCTAGCGCCCAATAAAATCGGGCCTCGCTTGCTAGCTCTGGGTGGTCTCGCGGCGATCTATGTCCTGCTTACACAAACTCTTGACTCAGAACTCAATCAATCTTTGCAATATGCTTGTACGGTGTTAATCAGCATCACCCTAGTTTTATTTATTAGAGCGCAAAAACCGAGAGGCATATAAAGATGTTTAGCTATCGCCATGCATTTCATGCGGGCAGCCATGCCGATATTCTGAAGCATCTTGTGATGATTCATTTAGTTGAATATCTACAAGAAAAGCCTGGCGCCCTAACCATTGTCGATACACATGCTGGTGCCGGTATCTATAGCCTGATTGATGGCTTTGCAGCAGTTAGCAATGAGGCTGATCAAGGCATTTATCGTTTAGCCAAATTTTCGGAGATAAACTCTGTAAGCCCTGGCATTGCCAATTACCTAGAATGCATTCGAGCAGAGAACATTGCTGAAGAGATCGCGATCTATCCCGGCTCTCCATTTATTTTGGCGCGCTTACTGAGATCGCAAGATCGACTCAAGCTGTTTGAGCTGCACCCGAAAGAGATTGATATCCTGCGCCACAATATCGGCGAGCTTAAGCAATCAAAGCAAATTGATATCTATGCGGAAGATAGCTTTGCAAGATTAAAGGGATTGATGCCGCCACCCAGTAGGCGTGGGCTAGTTTTAATCGACCCCTCTTACGAAGATAAGCAGGATTATCGTTACCTAGAAACTACGATGGAGGAGGCGCTACAACGCTTTGCTACTGGTTGCTATGCCATCTGGTATCCATGTCTTTCCAGAAGAGAATCAGCGTCTCTGCCCGATCACATGAAAAAGATTGCGGCCACTCATAATCGCTCTTGGTTACAGGTTGAACTGCGGGTTGAAAATGCCCCTAAAGAACGCCGGCTTCAGGCTAGCGGCATGTTCATCATTAACCCACCATGGACTCTAGAAAAGCAATTGGCTGAAAGTCTACCTACTCTTGTCAAAGCGCTAGGCCAAGATAGAGGCGCTGGGTTTGTCTTAAAGAGTTTTGAAGTCTAAGAGCTGGTAATTCAGGCTGAGAGACTCATTCCTGAACTCGAATCATCACTTCATTCCGACGCATGAAGGGCAATGTCCAAGGCGGGTTGTAGCGAGCAAACTGAGGTTCGCCGGCCGGCTTTAAATTCTTCTGCTGCATCCAATCTCTTAGCGCCTGAGTTTTTTCCTGCACTTTCTCTGCATTGTAAAAACCAGAGAAATTAATCACAGCCCTTTGGTCGGCTGGTACTTCTCTAATTTTGACTTGTGGATCCAATGGTTTTGGCAAGCTAGCTAAGGTGTACTCTGCAGGCATCACAAACGATACCGTCCATTGCTTACCCGAACTCTCAATGCCTACAGGAGCAGTCATGGCAATCTTTGCACTCTTGTTTTGGTCACCTGACTCAATGCCAACAGGCGCAGTCATGGCAATTTTTTCAGATACCTGATTTTTTCCAAAGATGTAAGCCGCAATTAAACGAAATCCCTGGTTAGAGGCTGCATCCAAATCACCTTCTACCTTCACTTCCGCCACAATCTGTGGTGCGTAGGAACGCAATTCAAATGGCTCAGATTTCTCCAAGACAACATATTTCGGCTCTTCAGTTGCCATTACAGTACTCGCAATCAATATGCTGGTGAGAAATGCTAAAACTCGCAAGGAGATATCCTTAATGTGAAAAACTACCACTGAGACTGAATGGTAAATCCTGAGAGATCATATTGAATGTGCGCTTGCGCACCCACAGGCAAAGTCAGCTTTTCCGCCTGGTGGCCAAAGGGCAATCCTGTTAATAACGGGATATTGTCGGGGAGGCATTTACTAATGGCCTCAATTGCACTTTCCAGCGTGTAGCCACGATCATTGTCGTAAAGACGATAGGCCGAGAATCCACCCAAGAGAATAGCGCTTTGATTGCTCAATATGCCAGCATCCAATAATTGCATCAACATACGCTCTATTCGGTAAGGATGTTCATTCACATCCTCTAGAAACAGAATCCCGCCTTGGGTTTGTTGCTGGCTTGGCAAGTATGGCGTTCCAACTAGACCTGCTAATACGGTTAAATTTCCACCCCAAAGCATACCCGAAGCTTGACCTTTAACGGATTGCTTTAAGAAGGCTTGATTGGACTGAATAGTGCACTCCAATTTGCGCTCGTTGATGGCTTGTTGGAAATGTGCCCACATAAATTCATTGGGGTTTGTGCCCTGTTCGCCCTGACAAGCAAAATCAAAATTGAGCATGGGGCCTGCCAACGTTACTGCCCCAGTCTTGGCCAATAAACCGAGCTGGAAGACCGTGAAATCACTATGCCCACAAATCTGTAGACCGCTCTTAATAGTATTGGCAATCGCATCCCACTGAATATTTGGAAGCAAGCGATGCAAGCCGTAGCCTCCACGCATAGCAACCACAGCTACTTCAGGAGGTAGCTCAGCAAGTCGGTTAATTTCAGCTAAACGCTCGGCATCGGAGCCAGCAAAACGTTGCTCAACTCGGTTTACACATGAAGTATTGAGAACCTCAATACCCTGCTTCTGCAGCCACTCGATTCCAGCCAATGGGCTACGAGTGTCTAGACTGGCCCCCGAAGGAGCAATCAAATGAATTTGCTTCAACGCCGCTCCTTAAAAAAATCACGCAGTATTTGCCCGCATTCCTCGCTCATGATGCCACCTTCAACTTGGGTCTGGTGATTAATCTGTTTTTCCGAGAATACATTAAGCACGCTTCCTGCGGCACCTGTTTTAGGATCAGGCGCACCAAATACTACGCGGTCTACCCTGGCATGCAGCATCGCCCCAGCGCACATGGTGCAAGGCTCAAGAGTGACATAGAGGGTGGTGCCTGGTAGACGATAGTTAGACTCCTCTAGTGCTGCTGCGCGCAAGGCCATCATTTCGGCATGGGCACTAGGGTCGCTGTTGCTAATTGGTTGATTAAAACCAGTTGAGATTACTTGACCATCTCGCACTAATACAGCGCCGACCGGTACTTCACCTGCGACCGCAGCGCGCTTGGCTTGATCCAAAGCTTGCTGCATAAATTGGCGATCAAGCTCTGCTTGCATATTGCTTCTTAGGAGTGAGAAACGTCAGCCCAGCAATTGGGGGTTTCATAGAGGCGAATAGATGCCAGCTTAAGTCGACCATCAAATGCTTTTTCAAAAATAGGTTGCAATACCTTAAAGGCTGCACTCGCTAGATTTTCAACAGTAGGAACGTGCTCCATCACTACCGTCTTGTGATTCGGAATCGAATTTAAATAATTCACCAACCCAGCATCTTCTTTGGCCACCAAAAATGCATGATCCCATGGCTCCACTACATATTGATTGGTAAGGCGCTTGATGTCCCCAAAATCCAGAACCATGCCATCGTCTGCCTTACCTGGATGATCAGCAATCACACCGGTGAGTGTTACTTCAATAGCATAACGATGGCCATGCAAATGGCGGCACTGACCATCATGATTCGGAATGCGATGTCCCGAGTCAAATTCAAGTCGGCGGGTAATGGAAATAGCTTCTTGCTTGGTGGTCATAATTACTTTTCTGAATTCTGAAATAACGCTAAATAAAACTACTATCGAATACCGATCATTTTATGAGTCTGAACACTCAAGCGCCATAAAGGACGCTTTTGACATAGACGTACTGCTAATGCGAGGTTCTCTTGAAGGTTTGGTCCATCCATGGCTTGCAAGAAGCGATTGCGATAATCCATCTTCTCAAACCGAGCCAATAAGACTTCAACAGAACCATGGCCCACCTGAGGAATAACCACTTTAATCTCATCTGCCTGCAAGACAATTAGATCAGAGCCAGCCTTAGGACTGACGCATACCCAATCAACGCCCTTAGGGACTTTAATCGTGCCGTTGGTCTCGATAGCAATGGCGAAACCTTTGGCATGTAAAGCATCAATCAAAGCGGCATCTAATTGCAATAATGGCTCACCACCGGTAAAGACAACATAACGCTGCTGCGGTCCCGCCGAAGTACTACTCCAGACTTCTTCTATGGTGTCCGCTAGTAAAGCAGCAGTCTCAAACTTACCGCCACCAATGCCGTCACTTCCAACAAAGTCGGTATCGCAAAATTGGCAAATCGCAGTTGAGCGATCCTCTTCGCGACCACTCCATAGATTGCACCCCGCAAAACGACAAAATACAGCCGCGCGACCAGCGTGGGCGCCCTCACCTTGAAGGGTTGGAAAGAGTTCTTTAACGGTATACATAGCTATATCTTGATTTTATGCGCTTTGCTTACTTCCAGGACACAAGCTCCCACTCTAAATAGTCTTCCCAGAGAGCATTATTCCAAAACATGCCCGGCCATAAATAACGCCCATAGCCGCGCCGAATAACCCAACGACCGATTTCTGGGGAAAACCAAACATCTTCCTGGCGGTAATTAGCAATCCGAGAGAAGTCATTGCTGGTGAAGTAAGGTGCCTCGTTTTGGTACTTTAAGACCGGAAATTGCCCGGCTGGAGCACTAACGCGCTCCCACCCTACTGCGGATATATTGAGGCCCCAGTAATAGTCGCCGTCGGGGTATCCAACTACTTGATAGCGGTTTCGATAAAAACCTGACCATCCCGGGACAAGTTGCTCGGGCCACAATGGAATTGGCTGCAAAAACTTTTGAGGAGGGTTCCAGTGTGGGTCCTGCAAGATATAACCCCACGGCTGCTGAATCTCATCAGGGAGCTGCCCTGCCTTTAGTCCACTTCGCTCAATTCGAATCTGGGGCCCAATAGCAACTACCCTCTCCGTAACAACATCCACCAACTCTTGGTTAAAGACATTGCGAACGTTATATACCCACTGCTGACCAACTTGCGGGGCCCTCACCTTTGGAGGGGTAATCGGCTGAGGCAAAGCTATTGAAGTCGGATAAGGCTGCGTAGCAATACAGGCCACCAGCAATGCTGGCGACAATAATAAAAGCAATCTTCGTATTGCGTTTACTTGTAAGAACTCAGTTGCCACTGGTAGCTACCTTCTAGAATGACCGCCCCAATTTGCCCTTGAATTTGATAAGAACCAGATGCTTCACGGGCAACCCAGCGTCCAATTTGAGGGGCAAACCAAACTGTTTCTTTGCGAATGCAATCGACCTTGTTGTCATCATCACTCTCATAATAGATCAGGGTCTGAAAACGAAGCGCTACAAACTCTCCAGCAGGAACAGTGATCTTTTCCCATCCCTGCACACTCATATACTCCTGCCAGTACATTCGCGAGTCAGGGTAGCCAGCAATACTGTATTTAGTATTGAACTGCTTAGCCCAGGTACTGGAGAGTTGCTCCGGCCAAAGCGGCAAAGACGGACTGAAGTTCAGCAAGCGTGACCACTGGGTATCTGTAGAAACCATTCCCCATGAAGTTTGAATTTCACTAGGTAGGCGAGCACCATCAGCAGTCATGCGGTCAATCACAATGGTTGAGCCAATATTGGAAACCCGCTCAGTAATCACATCCAGAGTTTTGCCATCAAAGACATCTTTCTTGATATAGGTCCACTCTTGACCAATTTTCGGCGGACGAACTACTGGCAATGGATTTGGCTGAACCACTGGAATGCCATGCTCATACGAGAGTCCGCCACAAGCTACTGGAGACAAAGCGGCCGATACGATGAAAGTGCGACGAGATAGATTCATATTGCTACTCACAGTGAATTAAATAAATAAGTTGAGTGAATAATGCTTATATATGCTTCAGTGCCTTGGCGATTTTATTGCGCCCTACTGAAGCTTTTGGAATACCCCGAATATCAAACCACTTATGGACGTCTTCTTCAAAACCTACGCCGTGCATAAAGTTATAAATCGCTTTTTTAAGGCCAATCCCAAGTAGATCGTGATCCACTCCAGCAGGGTCAATAAAGGCAACATCGTTCTTAGCAAAGCTAATGGGAGGCAATGGCACAAGCTCGATTCCATAGGCCGCTGGGTCAAGACCTACAGGCGAATGTACTGTGCAAGTAAATCGATGGAAAAAACCGCTCTGAATACAACCGTTCTCAAAAAGCTGGCGAACGTATTCAAGCGAGTCGACAGTCTCTTGAACGGTTTGGGTTGGGAAGCCGTACATGAGATAGGCATGAACCAGGATACCTGCATCCGAGAATCCTTTGGTTACTTGAGCAACCTGCTCGACTGAGACTCCCTTCTTCATAAGATCAAGCAGCCTGTCAGAGGCTACCTCTAAGCCTCCCGACATTGCAATACACCCACTTTGTGCTAACAACTCACATAACTCTGGTGTAAAGGTCTTTTCAAAGCGGATATTGCCCCACCAGGAAATCACTACCTTACGACGAATCAATTCTTCAGCAAGGGCTTTCAAGACTTTGGGTGGTGCCGCCTCGTCTACAAAATGAAACCCTGTCTGACCAGTCTCGGCAACAATTGCTTCAATACGATCTACCAAAAGGTTTGCTGAAGCAGTTTCATAACGAGAGATGTAATCTAGACTGACATCACAGAAGCTGCATTTTTTCCAATAGCAACCATGGGCAACGGTAAGCTTATTCCAGCGCCCATCACTCCACAAGCGATGCATGGGGTTGAGCATATCCAGTAAAGATAAATAGGAATTGAGCGGCAAGCCATCCCAAGTGGCAGTTCCGACTTCCTCGAATGGAATATCCGGTTCTTGCCAGTTAATGTAACGAACTTCATTATCAGCATTCCGGATAAAGGTGCGCACCAATCTTTCTGCAGAACGCTTACCATTCAAATGCTCAAGTAGAGCAAGTAATGGCCTCTCACCCGAGTCTAGGGTGATGTAATCCACAAAATCAAATATCCGCGGATCCGTGAGTTCACGTAACTCAGTGTTGACATAGCCACCACCAAGGCCAATTTTGATACTGGGGTAATCTCGCTTGATGGTTTGGGCGATTCTTAATGCGGCGTACATTGCTCCAGGAAATGGCACTGAGAGCAAAACCAAGCCAGGCTGATGCCGATCAATTGAGGCTCGTGTCAGCTCCTGTAAATGCACATCCATTAATGTAGGGCTTGCAGCCAAAGCATCTGCTAAAGGCGTAAACGTAGGTTGACTACCAGCCAAGGATTCTGCATAGCGTACAAACTCAAAACGCTCATCTACTGCATCACGCAGGACATCGGATAGATCATTGAGATACAGGGTGGCCAAATGACGAGCGCGATCTTGAGAGCCTAGCGCACCAAATGCCCATGCCAATGAATCGCCACCCTCCTCCTCGTCGTAGGCGTCTAACGATGCAAATCGAGGGCCTTCAGGCAACAAAGTGCGGCTGTTGATGCGATGCGCAAGCGTACTATCCCGCCCTTGCAAAAAAGCAATAGCTAAAGCGATGGTGCTCTGATAATCCGCAAAGTAATCCAAGAAAAAGTTGATGCTCGCACTACGATTTTCTTCGGGCAGTTTCAGCGCTTGATCTTTTATCTCCAATAAACCCTGTTGAGTAAAGAAGCCCAACACTAAGGCCAAGGCCAAATCCTCTTGAACGGCATCAAAACCACGTGAGCGCAGAAATCCAGTGAGATAAGCAGTCGATGGATACGGCGTATTAAGCTGCGTCATCGGCGGAATGAGACTCAGAATCTTCATGCCGCCTGCGTCCGTTTATCACTGACGGATTCTAGTAAATTTAATTCTTCAGCAGTAAACCCTGCTTGCTCGCGTGCTTCGAAATTAAATGGCCCCCTCAAAGTAGGTGCGCGATATTTTTCAGCTAACTCTCGATAAGTCGCAACCGGAGATAAATTGTCATTGGCGCATAAGAAATTAAACCAGCGATTACCTACAAGTACATGCCCAATTTCATCATGGAGAATAATTTCCAGGATTTCTACAGCGCGATCATCTTTGATTTGCTTGAATCGATCCCGAATCTCCGGAACCGCATCAAGACCTCTTGCTTCCATTGTTCTAGGAACTAAGGCCATGCGCGCAATCACCGAATCGGTCGTTCTCTCAACCATCTCCCACAAACTATTGTGGGCCGGGAAATCACCATAGCCAAATCCGAAGGACTGTAAGTGCGCATTAATCAAACTGAAATGATATGACTCTTCTTTTGCAACCCTGAGCCAATCTTCGTAATACGCCTCAGGCATATTCGGAAAACGCCAGATGGCATCCAGCGCTAAATTCATAGCATTAAATTCAATGTGAGCCAAGGAATGCCAAAGAATGACTCTGCCTTCAACCGTATCCATTTTTCTTTTAGGAACAAACTTTGGTGCAACTAAATCTGGTTTAGCTGGTCGCCCAGGGAGGCAATGATTTTGACTATCAAGGTTGCTGGAAGGATTTATAGCAATGCGTCCAGCCTGATGCTCTGCAAACAAGTTAGCTAACTGGCTCACCTTGGACTGCACATCGGTATTTGCCAGTATTGCGAGGGAGGTTTCTCGTAACTCAAGCATGGTCATGGGTAAAGGCGGACTTAGTCGCCTATTCCCATTCAATAATTACCTTGTAAATTGTTGTTTATTTTCAACAACTTACAAGCTCGTTTTGATTGTGTGTAACTTTTGTGCAACATCATTTTTTATCGCCATCTCATAGTTACGTGCACCCGCTGGACAGTTCATATTTTACGTGAAAAGAAAGTTACACGGTGTGCTTGTCAAACCAATGGCAAAAATAAATATGCTCGCTGGAAGAAATTGATTTAACCCAAAGAGCAAAAAGTAATTTTATTTTTTACTCTCTTCACATAGCATGTCATCAAGATTGCAGCGACATACCTAAGGGAGAAAAAACCCCCGCCATTTGATTCATTTGACTGAGTTTCAGTACTCACTAGTCAGCATACCAACCCAGTATTCGCCATTCCAACAGCCATACAAACTGAACTTTTCTAGAGGAAAGTCGGTGTAGTCAAAACCTTGGAAAGATAGCAATTTCCCGTTGCCATCTTCGATATTCACCCTGCCACCATGACCTTTGCGCATGAATTTCAAGACGGTGAACGGATTTTGGTTGAAATCTACGTCTACCAAATGCAGGCCATAAAGTTGACCAAGCCAATAGCAGTCAGCCTGTTCCATCAAATACTTTAGACCATCGGTAACCACAAAGGTTGGTAGCAGTCTGTAGTAACGCTCTGTGCCAATGAATTGACTGAGATTTTCTACAAGTTCTTGGGTTGATAATTTCATACGGGTTTGGTAACTACTTGGGTTAATCGTTGCTGTGTCTTTTGAAGCTTTAAGCGCAGCGCGGCTTCTTTGGCTCTTTTCTGTAGCGCCTTAGCTTGTTGCCTCATTGCATCTACACGCTG
Source organism: Polynucleobacter sp. es-MAR-4 (assembly GCF_018882055.1). Lineage (GTDB taxonomy): Bacteria > Pseudomonadota > Gammaproteobacteria > Burkholderiales > Burkholderiaceae > Polynucleobacter. The sequence continues at coordinate 557,405 of NZ_JACVPF010000001.1, forward strand.
CTGGGCGGCATCAACAAATTCAAATGCTTTCATATACGTTCCTAAAAAAGTATTTATGGGTGTGCTAGCGCTAGGCAAGCACACCACCTACTTACTTAAGAAACCCACTACGCAATTGACCAGAAACAGATTCGATCTGCGCATCTAGTTCGCCAGCCAAGACTGCTGAGTTAACAGCTTCCAAAGCCTCAATCAATGCATCTGGGCTAGCCACCTCAATTGCAGTCTTGCCTTTTGCAAGTTCAATCACCTTTGCGCCATATCGAATTGCAATGCAGCACTTGCCGTTTTCTGCAACAAACCACCATGGCTTGATACGCTTGGGCACAGTCACTGCGACACGCTCTCCATCGGCGTTTGTGACGGTTTTATGCTTTGTAGGAGCGTAAGTACCGCCCTCGCTTTGTGCCTTAGCTAGCTGGATTTGTTCAAAAACTTTGCTGCTAAGTTTGTTCCTACGCTGCAAGACAGGCGGTTGGTTTGTCGGCTTTTTCGCTGCTACGAGCTTGAGTGATGCAAGTGTTGCCATTTGTGTTTCCTTTCATGTTTTACAGGGCAACACAAATTTAGTTTCACCGACATTGGCTGGGCAACCGGAAAGATGGGGACTGAATTGAATAGAGCCAAGAATTTCACGAATTCATATCAATGCGGCTAAATACTTGCATGAAAAATCGCAAACCAACACAGCTACAAAGACAGATCGAATCAAAGACGCAAAAGGACACAAAACAGTCCAATGATTGGTTAAAAGAGAATGGCATCAACTCTCAAACCTTTGCATTTACACACGTAAAGCTAATACAGGCAAAACAAAAGGCGCATGACCTACTTAACAACTACAAAAATCTATTGACACCGGCACAAGAGAAAAAGCTGAAAGACTTCCAAATAAAAATGAACACAGGGCACATACGAAAGAAGCTAAAACCAGAGGCAGCCAAGGCCATATTTGTCATCAGCACTCAAATCAAGCGTAAAGCGCACAAACTAGCGCAGGGAATTTAATAGGCAAATCCACGGTACAACCAACCGTAAAAAAACAGGTAAAACGCGGGTTGAAATATGACGGCTAATGACCCCGCCCTACACATGTTGACGTAACAGCGTGTGAAAAAATAGGTGTGCCGCAGAGCAGTACGTGTAAAAACGGCTGGGAGTTTCAATACATCAGTCTCCAAACCAACTCTGTTACGTTCGTGTAGTAACGACTCAACTCAAATCAACTACACGACACGGCGGTTCATAGCACCAAGGTTCAAACCTCGTGCTATAGCCGTCGTGCGTCCAATCTAATCTAAATCAACCAAAACCACTTCACACAACTCCGTTGTGTTCAGCTTTAAAAAGTGCCAAGTTAAGCCAAGAGCGATAGCGAATGGGCTTGACGAAGGCACAAGCAAACGCAGTTTGCTTCATTCAAATCCAGACTTAGAGATGGGATAAAACCCTCGGGTTTATGAAAAAGCATGGTTTTTCGTAAAAGTTGGCAAAAAACCTGCATTTCCAAAAACCACTACTCAGCCAGCCATTAGCCATTAATTGACGCAATTTTGGTCATTTGTTCACAAAATTGCCGCCGTTTCATCGTGTTCATCGCGTTCATCGCGTTCACGAATTCATCACTGTTCGTCATCTGCCTCGCTCTTTAGCATTTTAAGTAATTGTTCCTCAATTTCCTGTACCTGCTTGTCCCGAGTAGTCTGGTTTGACAACACCACACGATTGAAAGGCTTAAGTCCAGAACGAACAAGCGCATTATTTGCTGCTGGATAAGGACTTTTATTCTCATCAACTGCTTTAAAAAAAGCATCTATAAAAGTCTTAGCCCGCCGAATTTCAATCTTATCAATCGACTTTTCATAGGCATCTAGCAAGCCATCTTCTATCTCCTTGCTAGACTTTTTAAGGATTTCAATTTGTACTTGACGTTTAGATTTCCAACCTAGGGCATCTTTTTCTTCTTGAGTTCTTGCCCTTTTTTTACTACGCAATGCTTTCTGGTCAGCCCATGCCGCATCTAACTCCAATCGCTGTGCAGGTGTCAGTAAATTTTTTTTATCTCTAGGATGCACCTCTGCACCTGCCTCAAGTTCAGCAATCCTTTTGTCTATACGGATTTGACGGTCTTGATCAGTCAGCTTAGGCATATCAACCCTTGTATTGCTTGACCAGTCCACTCAGTGTTGCACTAGGAAGAATTGCAGTGTGCGGAATAAGAATGTAGGCCCACTCTTTACCGCCATTCTTCACCTCATGCGCAGTTGCATTCTGGCACCACGTAACCGCAGCACTCTTCTTAGCTAGCACGTTAACATCATCCATCATGCTGGCTTGCTTAGGCTCGATGATGTATTTGTGTGTCGCCGTTTCAACCACAAAGTCTGGTTCATAGTTAGCAGTACTGCCGCTTGCATCTCGGTAGCTGATAGAAAATTGATCACGAGTAGGCTTAAACCACTTCTTAACGTCCAAGTCTTTTTCCAGCAAGCTAGCAAAGGCACGTTCACTATCACTGCTAAATTTTTGCACTGGATATGAACAGCGTTCAAAGCCACCAAACAACATACCGCCGATCCTGTCACGCTCACCCGTTGCCAAAGGTTGATGTACGTTACGCAGCTTCTCATCGCCATCAGCCGAGTAGCTTGTATCCGTAAACGTTTGATAGCCACGACTAACAGTTACCTCGTAGCCCTCGTCAGCCTCCTGCCACCAGTGCTGCTGCATTTGGGCATGAATGTAGGTGGAATACTGACGCTGGTTGAACTGAATGACATTCAGCACTTTCTCATCGGTATCCAAATAACTGCGTAGCTTGGCTACCACTTGACTAGAAAGCTTGTAAAGAATGTCCGCATGCTCGTCGTAGCTGATGTCATCAAAATCCACCAAATTACGGACGATGTAATCCTCAAACCGCTCTTCAGTTGCGTAGGCTAAGTCCGCATGAATTCTTGACCTGTCACTAGTCCTCAAGTGTTGAATAAGAATGTTTTGATCAACTGGCTGCTGATTGATAGCACTGGTATCAAGTTCAAAATCTTTAAAGCCTGTTCGCACATTGCCCTTTGGTCTTACGCTGATACGCGGAATACCAATATTCAAGTCCAAGTACCGCTTCAAGCTATCTTTGACAATGGCTGCAATATCGGGCTTTGTACTTGTTTCAGCAAATTCAGCTTGCGCTGGTTGGTAAGTGGTCTCGTATGCCTCAGTCACTTTCTTTGCGATACGTTCTTGTACGTCTGGCTTGATAAGGGCTTCAAGATTTGGTACATCCGATACCCTACGCTCGTTTTCCTTGATCGCCTCAACGATTAAGTTGACCACGGTCTGTTCTTCGCGTGTTGTTAGCACGGGCTTTTCCTGTACGCCCAACTCAAATTGCTGGGATGGCACGGGTTGAACTGTAGGGCGACCAATGAGCTGCTCAATGGCAGTATTGGTCACTGTCACAGCCTTTTTACCAACCAAGCTAACGTCTTTGCCGATACGAACGACAGAACGAATGATTGAGTTTGGTTTGTTTGCCTCGTTGATAATGGCATCAAACTTGTCGTGCGCAACGATGGTCAATCTATCAACGGCAGCAACACCCATGCGCTTACCGTACGGCAGACGTAAGCCACGACCAATACTTTGCTCAACCAGTGTCGAGGAGTTGGCAGCACGTAATGGAACGATGGTGTACAAATTCCTAACGTCCCAGCCTTCTTTCAATTTATCTACGTGGACAACAATCTCTGTCGGCTCATTTGGGTCTTCGACTGCAAGTAAACGTGCAATCGTCTCATCGCTCTCAGTACCCTTTTGGTTGGAGTGAACGGTGATTACCTTGTCTTTGTAGCGCCCATCAAAAAAGTCATCACGCTTTATGCGTTCAACAATATTGTCCGCATGTGCAGTGTCTTTTGCCACAACAAGCATGAACGGCTTAACAATTGGTAAATTGTGATTACGGGCAAATGTTGCAAGCTCGATCTTTGTGTCTTCATGCACCACAACGCCATCACGTATTTTCAAATCTTCAAGTTCTTCCTCGCCATAGTTATCGGCGTTGAAGTCTTCACGTGTCGCAACTGCTGGCTCTTTTACAAAGCCATCCGCAATCGCGTTAGCCAATGGGTAGTCAAAAATAATATTCTTGAAACGTTCGGGTGTTGTGCCGCTTTCAATCTGCGGTGTAGCAGTTAATTCCAATCCAAGCATAGGCTTGAGTTCATTGATTGCCTTAAAACCTGCACTTGCACGATAACGATGGCTCTCGTCCATGATCATTACTAAGTCGTCCAAGCTGGCTAGATACTCAAAGTAGCTTTGACCGATGTACTCGCTTAGGCGTTTGATGCGCGGGGCTTTACCACCACGCACCTCACTGCTAATCTTTGCAACGTTAAAAACGTTGATGGTTACTTCATCTTGATTTAAGCGTCCGCTGCCAACGTCAATACCGCTGTCATAGTTGTCGCCAGTAATCACTAATGGTGGATTATTTGCAAACTCTTGCAAGCCATTGAGCACGTACTTGGGCGATGCTGGTGAAAAATCAGTAATTAGCTTGTTGTAGATGGTCAAGTTTGGCGCAAGTACAAAGAAATTACGCACACCGTATTGCGTGTAGAGCAAAGCCATAAATGCCCCCATCAAGCGTGTCTTACCAACGCCAGTGGCTAGCGCAAAGCAAAGTGACACAAAGTCACGATCAAAGCTTGCAACGTTTGGGTAGGCCTCCTGCACCTTTGCTAGTTCAGCCACTAAGTCACCACCTTTTACAGGTGGATTTAGCTCAAGTATGTAAGCCAAAATTTCAAGACTGTCGCGCTGAGGCTGACGAAGGCTAAGCCGTGAACTGATTGCATTCACGTTGCGCTTTGATTGTTCGTTGAGGCTGTAGAAGGCTGTCATGTTTACTCTCTTTACTCTTCGCCAAACAAGTCAGCTTCTTTCATTGCTGCTTTCGTTTTAGGAGCTACTAATTCCTCGTCGGCTATCTCTGCTAAAGGCAAATTAGATATGTTTAAGCTGTAGTCGTCTTTGCCCCACTCACACTTAGATAGCAGTGCATGCGGCATCTTTTTAAGTGTTAAGTTTGATAGCTTGTCATTCAGCATTGACGAACTTGCTTTAAATGCGGCACAACAGACTAGCAACGTGCGATCGCTACCAACATCCTCGCTCAGTGCAACCAACTGTTCTTCTGTAAGCGTTTGCGTAGTTACATATATAAAGTCTGTTTCAGTGCTGTAACCATGTGCCCACCATTCAGTTTCACTTGGGCTATACGTAAACCCCTCATGCTTGCACACAGCAGCAGCAAGCATATTGGCGTCGTAGTCTTTATTAATTACCCAGTTGTCCCATTTGTCTTTTGCAAGCAAAGATGGTGCAAGTTTGTAGTAACGGAAACCCCCGCCGCCTTTCCAATTTAACGCCTTACTTACCCCAGAATGGTCATCTCCATCGATAATTGCTTTCAATCTAGGTATCACATGCGTATGACATTGCTCCCCCAACTCAAGCATTACCCATTTTCGCCCCATCTTGTGAGCAACTGCACCTGTTGTTCCAGAACCCGCAAACGAATCCAATACTATGTCGCCTTTTTCAGTCGCAATTTCAATAACTCTGTGCAATAACTTTTCTGGCTTCTTGCCTTTTGGAAAAACCACATTACCTTCATTTGCGATGCCTTGATATGGAATATCAAGCCACATATTTGTTAATAACTCACCAGTCACTAGCTTGCCATCGATAACTTTCATCTTGTCTTTATAAAAAAGAATTCTGTCGCCTTTTATCAAATAAATGTCTGGGTTATCTTCGCGCTTTTGCAATAAGATTTCAGTTGGGCGACTTCTTGATTCCAAAATAAGTTCTTTGGTTTCCTTGCCCACGCCTTCAAAGTTAGGCTGTGCAAATCTAATAATCCTCTCGGGGAAACGCTCAAGGCATTCATCCAAGGTTAAGTTCAATTTCTTTAAGGCTGTTTTTAAAGACACAAAAGACCAGTATTGAGTACCTTTCTCATAATTTTCAATAAATTTGTTGTAAGCAGTATCAAATTCACGCTCAGTAAACTGCTGCTTATAGTTCCATCTACTTTTATTTTTTGCATAAACAAGCAAATAGTCAGCAACTTGGACTGGTGATGGGTTTATTGATTTATGACCTGTTGGAGCACTTCTTTTAATTGTGTTTTGAATAACAAAATTATTTCTTCCAAATATTTCATCGCACAATACTTTTAGATAGTGAACTTCATTATCATCAATCGTTATCCAAAGAGAACCATCCTCAGTTAAAAGTTTATGCAACACTTCAATTCGATCACGCATAAGCGATAACCAAATTGAATGCTCAAGTCCGTCTTCATAATGCTCAAATGCTGAGCCAGTGTTATAAGGTGGGTCAATAAACACACATTTAACTTTACCCGTGTACTCTTGCTCCAACGCCTTAAGTGCAAGCAGGTTGTCACCATATATCAACTTGTTATCAAATAAGTCCTCATTTGTAAATCGCTTTGAAGCGTGGTAGGAAAGCTCTGCATCTTCAATAAGTATTCGCGGCTCAACTTTATTGCGGCTATCTTTGCCAACCCAATTCAATTCTAATTTGTGTTTTTTAGTCATTATTTCAAGCTCCATCGCACAACAAACAGTTTCGTCTTGTTCACAGTACATTGCAATTGTTTTTCCACTTTCTTGATTAACGTATCACGCTGTTCGTCAATGCGATCTTGCGCCTCATACAAGCTTCTACGTTTAGCATTTCTACTTTGTTCAAGGGTGCGTAAGTTTTTTTGATGCTCTAACTTTGATGCAAGTGACATGGCTGTGGAGGCAGACTTCTTAGCCTCTTTGATGTCCTTGTCAAGCTGTTTGATTTCAGTCTCAAGTCCAAACTTCAAATCATCAGCCCAGCTATCTAACTTGCCAGCCTCTTCATCAAAGTAAACAGCATTACGCTCATCCAGTTTTCTTGCCACGGCATCACGTTGTTTACCTATTGCCATTTCAAGCTGCACTGTTGGTACTTGAGAAGTACAAGAACTAATGCTTGAACAATGGATTGCCATTAGCCGTTCAGCTAATTCAGCATCAAGCACTTCACCATCATCTGTTATTGCAGTGATAGCCAAGAAATCCTCATCCTCAACGCTGCTTACAGTTATCTTTTCTGCGGCAACCCAGCCACTTTTACCAAGGTGCGGCTCAAGTGCGCTGACTTTGAATGGATATGCGTTGTAATCAAGCTCAAGCGTAACGTTGCTATCTAAATCACGTCCCAACGCATTGCTAACAATCCAACTTGCAAGTGGACTTGTTTCTGCAAAAAAGTGCTGGTCTTTGCTATCGGCAGCTCGCCAATCAAAGTTATATGTGCCCACTAGAGCGCCACTGTCTACTGGACTTTCATGTAGGTCAAAGACTGTTCCGCTAGCCTCAAACTTAGCAATATCTGCTAACTCAGTTTTTGCAAGCATGAGCAGCAAGCTACTTCTTTTGTCCAGCATTGCCTTAGTTTGATCGTGACTAACTTTTAAACGTGCATTTACCTCTTCGTCAAAGTTCTCAAGCAGCTTTAAGCGTGTTGTCTCAAGTGCGGCCTTAATCTGCTCGTCAAGCTCTTCTTGTATTTCATCGAATGCAAGTTGAATTTCATCGGCTGTTCGGCACGTTTGGTAAACCCCTGCAATCCGCTTCTCAATATCTACGCCATTCTCAATTACGCCAAGTACTTCATCGCTTGCCCCGAACACACCATCAAATAATTTAAATTTTTCAGCCAGTAGTTGATACACACGCTGGTCAGCAGCATTGCGTTTATTCAAAAAGTTAACGACAACCACGTCAAACTTCTGGCCGTAACGATGGCAACGCCCAATACGCTGCTCTACACGCTGAGGGTTCCATGGCAAATCAAAGTTAACTACAAGAGAGCAGAACTGCAAGTTCACACCTTCTGCCGCACTCTCAGTGGCAATTAGGATTGTTGCGGTGTCTCTAAAGTGCTCAACAATTGCAGCCTTCATGTCAGCAGTTTTTGAACCCGATACCTTGTCACTTCCAGCATGCTTCTTAACCCAGTCAGCGTAAATTGCTTTTGATTGTGGGTCTGTGTTTGTCCCGTTCATCAAGCAGATTTGGTTCTCAAAGCCAGACTGCGAAAGCAGCTCAGCCAAGTAACGTTGAGTGCGTGTTGATTCGGTAAAAATTACAGCCTTCTTCGCAGCACCGATACCTTGCAGCTTCTCAAACGCAGTAGCTAAGACCTTTTGTAACGCCGCACCCTTTGCGTTCTCACGTATACCGCTGGCAAGTTTTGCATAGTCTCGCAACTCTGCTAACTCAAGCCGCAAGTCTTGCAGCTCTTCTTCAGTCAACTTACCGCTTGCCTCTTCTACTGCATCAGCGCCAATTTCGTCCGTCAGTTCGTCAAGACCTTCAATCTCGCCATCAAGCAATTCCAGAACACTTTGGCGTGCTTGGGTTTGTTCAAGTCGTTCGACCAGTTTTTGCAGTGTTGCAGCAATAGCATAGCTACTCGATGCCAATAATTTTCGCAGAACAAGCGTCATCAACGTTCGCTGACTTCTTGGCAGTGCATTTAACTTTTCACGTTGAAGATACGCTGACACTTGCTCGTAAAGCCTGTGCTCATCATCGCTTGGAACAAACTCTTCCGTCATCGCCACACGCTGCGTGAACTTGATGTACTCAAGAACTTGCTTACGGAGTGTGCGCTGGCAAAAAGGTTTGATGCGCTCTTTTAATCTTGAGTTACGCAGGTTTTCATTTACGCCACGGATGTACTGTTCTTTAAAGCTAGTAATGTCACCGAACACGTGCGGGTCAATGATGCTTACCAGTCCGTACAGCTCAAGCAAACTGTTTTGCAACGGTGTAGCTGTCAGCAGTAACTTGGGCACATCTGCAACAACACCAGCAATTGCTGATGCCATCTTATTTCCAACTTTGTAGACGTTGCGCAGCCTATGCGCCTCATCTACAACGACCAAATCCCACTCAACATCCTCAAGCACATCAGCTTTTGATGCAGCAAAGTTATAAGAGCAGATAAGCAAGCTATTGCCACTTAACAATGTCCCGTCTTTCTTTAATTGCTTGTATGTGCCATTTTCAAGAATAGTACTTGGAATGTTGAACTTGTCCATTAACTCCTGCTGCCATTGCTTTCGCAAAGTTGCTGGTGCAATGATCAACAGCTTGCGTTTACGTTCAGCCCATTTTTGACTGATGACGATACCAGCTTCAATGGTCTTCCCCAAACCAACTTCATCAGCAAGTATTACGCCCTTACTAAGTGGGCTGCGTACAGCAAACAACGCTGCATCTACTTGGTGTGGATTCAAGTCAACTCGTGCTGAGGCTATTGCATGACTGAGCTTGTCAATGCTGTTAGCTGGTTGCCGCAACGTAAGTTGTGTAGCAAACAGCTTTGATTGGTAGGTTGAATACGGGCGCATGATGTGAGCGTTAGTCTTGCTCATCCTCCAAGCGCAAACGTCGAGCTGTCAACGTCTCATCTTCAAATTTCCAGTAATCACTACCGCTTACAGCCGCCCATTTGTAGCCCATCTTTTGTGTAGCAATGAGTGCCGCCTTGCTTGGCGACATGATTTGATTCTGGAAGTCCACTTCACCGTTTGCAACAACCGTGCAAGTCACCGCCTCATCTTTTACAAAAACAAGCGTTGCGCCAACAGGAATGTTCAGCTCGCTGAATTTAAGCCTTGATCGTCTATCCTGTGCGACTGCTGCCTTCTGCAATGCCTGTACATCACTAGCATCAACAACAACGTCAGTTCTTGGCGTAACGTCTTTTGGACTAGCAATCATGATTGCAGCACGGACTTGGTTGGGGTCAACTCGAAAAAACTCCCGATTACTTCGGACTCGCTTATCAGCAAATGCCTTATGCAAATGTGCTTCAACATAGGTCGAATCGTTCACCTCACCTGCAAAAAAGCATTGGAATGGCAGTGGAGTGCTTGTGTTGTCAAGTTCTTTGATGCGCTGCTCTACGCTTGTTGAAGTCCTGCCGATCTTTACGAGACCGTCCATTGCTTCATTTGTAAGTACGTATACGATTTCAGCCATAGTTAACCTGCCATCTTTTTAGTTTTAATTGCTGCTTTAGTCTTGGTTGCATTCGTTTTCAACTGTTCTACGTAGCCCCTCATAAACTGTCGAAGCACCTGCGCCGCTGGCACATGTTGAGCTTGGCAAGCGGCAACGAACTCTTCCCGCAAATCCTGTTCAACCCGTATCCGCATTCCAGCATCTTTCATACTGCCTCCGTGTCTCCAATGTGTATCCACTTTACCATTAATATCGGTTCAGTTACCAGCAAAATGTTCACGAACAGTCACGGACAGCGAACATTGCGGACACAGTGGTCAAAAATCACCACCTCAAAAGCATAAGTACTCCCCTGCAACTTTTTGCGCAGCTTGTTTTTTGGGGGCTGTAACCCTTTTTCAGCGCAAGTCCACCGTCTGTAAAGCCCTACAAGCTGCGCTAGTGCCAGCCCAGCTACCCAAACCAGCGAAATGCAGTCAAAACGCTTGTAGGGCTGCAAACTTGCAAATTGCAAGTTGCGCTGTAAATCGTGGCGCTTTAGCCACGAGACTGGGCTAAATATCACTGAGCATAAATTACACAAAATATGCTCAGTGCAGCTAAGTTGTTGATTTATATGAGGCTTGCACGAGGCAAAAAAGGGGTAGGAATTTTGCACATACGAAAACATACTAATAGCACTTTAAACATATCAACGCGAAAGGTGCAAATGTCAAAGCAAGCCAAAACACTAAACGAACGCGAACTGCAACGTTTGTTGGATTTCGTGAAAACGACAAAGAACGCAACACGCAACCGCGCCATCTTGCTTCTAACACACTTAGCTGGCATGCGCATTGGCGAAGTTGCTGCTGTACGTGTTTGTGATGTGCTTGCAAGCGATGGCAGCGTTCGCGAAGAAATCAACCTTAGCGCAGCACAAACCAAAGGCAACCGCAGCCGCAGCGTTTTGCTTAACGAGCGCATGCAATCGGAATTAGCAACTTACATTCGCTCAGTCCGTGTACGCGACAGCAAGCAAGCATTGTTTGCAACACAGCGTAGCGCAGCATTTACAGCCAACTCGCTTACCCAAGTTGTAAACGGCATTTATAAACACGCTGGTTTTGATGGTGCTAGCAGTCACAGTGGACGTAGAGGGTTTTTGACAAACTTAGCTGAGAAAGGTGTCAGCGTTCGCGTAATGATGGCACTCGCTGGTCATGCCAATATGGCAACCACGCAACGTTACATTGACTTGAGACCAGGTGTGCTGCGTAACGCTGTAGAACTTGTATAACTATTCTGCGAGTGCGTTTTTGCGCATTTTTTCTCTAGTAGTTCTATAGTAGGTTCTCTCAATCTGCGCAACACTAGTACCAGCCATTTCAGCAACAGCAATCATGTCTTTTGTGCTGTTGACCTTATGGGTGATAAATGAGTGCCTAAAACTATAGTGGACGATACCGCGCTGAATTGAATCTGTAATTTTGGCTCTTTGAAGCAAGTTATCAAAATGAACGTACAGCGCCCTTGGCGTTATTGGAGTATCACCATCAACACTAAAGATTAAATCTTCTGCAATTTCTTTTTGTATGAGATTAAAGTTTTTTTCAATGAATTGCTCTGCTTTTCTCGAATAGCTTGATGGCAACCCTTTAAATTTAATACGCTTTGCAGCAAGATATAACAAGCCGTATACATATCCATCATCGCCGACCATAAACTGACGTGTACGCCTTACCTTGCTTATTGCCCCAGGAACAGTAATAAAAAAGAGTGTATCGACAAACCTGCCATCCGCTTTTCTAACTTGTAGCTCACTATCTTTAAAGCTTATGTGCTTCCATTGTAATTGCATCATCTCGCCACGGCGCATCCCTGTAAGCATCGATATTGCGTTGAAGTAGCCACAAACAGCCTTAGTTAAATTATTTTTATCGTTCTTATCTTCCGCAGGCTCATGTACGTATACCCGAAGAACATCATCTATGTGCTTCAATTCTTCTTTTGTAAAAATTGGTCTCTTGAGTGCTAAATCACCTGCATCAATAGGCTTTAATCTTTTAAAATCAAACGCATCAATATAAGTTTCGTTCCTCTTAAAAAGCCAGTTAATCATTGCATTTATGCTTGCTTGCTCATTAACAATGGTGCTCTGGCTAATTTTTATATCATTCCGCTTTTTTGTCTGTCTTCGCTCATTAAAGTAGTTCTCGCAGTCAGTCCTGCTCAATTCTTTTAACTTTACATCTTTCCCAATAAATTTAAGCCAGTGCTGTAAATGTGTATTGATTGTTTTCCAGCGACCTTCAGTAATGTGTTCTGGTATGTCACGTTTGCGCTGCTCAAGATAAAACTCAACGCCTTGCTTTGTTGTCAGTGAAAAGTAGGTCTTTCCAGAAAGCTCCATAGCCATCAGCTCATGGTATTGCTTCTTGGCTTTATCTATTGCCGTATCTCTGTTGCGTGTTCTTAGGCTGAAGCGTGCGTACTTTTTTTCTTTACCCAGCCACATACGCATCTGCCAGTAATCTCCACGCTTGTAGATTACAGCTTCGTCATAGATCGGAATTTCATCGTCAGCGTATTCGGTTTTTTTAAGCGTCATTTTTGGCGTATGAGCACTTATGAAAATCAATAAGTACTTTTTTGTGTAGGTTTACGTGCAACTGTAAATCCTGCGCTCAATAAAATCAAGTACTTATTACGCCTTGTGTCACTTTTGTGTAAGTTGAAAAATCAATTAAATCAACAACTTACAAAATAAAAACTATTCCCACTCGATAGTTGCCGGAGGTTTTCCGCTGATGTCGTAGACCACGCGATTGATGCCGCGCACTTCGTTAATAATGCGATTAGATACCTTGCCCAGCAACTCATGTGGCAAGTGGGCCCAGTGTGCAGTCATAAAGTCTTGTGTTTGCACCGCTCTGAGCGCAACAACATACTCATAGGTTCTGCCATCACCCATAACGCCAACAGATTTGACTGGCAAGAACACTGCAAAGGCTTGACTGGTGAGGTCGTACCAGGATTTTTGACTTGCTTCATCAATCGTATTGCGCAACTCTTCAATGAAAATGGCATCAGCACGTTGCAAGAGGTCAGCAAAATCAGCCTTAACCTCACCTAAGATGCGCACACCAAGACCAGGTCCTGGGAATGGATGGCGATAGACCATCTCACGCGGCAAACCTAAGGCAACGCCGAGTTCACGCACCTCATCTTTAAATAATTCACGTAATGGCTCAAGCAGCTTGAGGTGCATATCTTCAGGCAAGCCACCCACATTGTGGTGGCTCTTAATCGTATGCGCGCCCTTTTTACCCTTACCGGCAGACTCAATGACATCCGGATAAATAGTTCCTTGGGCAAGCCACTTGGCATTTTTAATCTTGCCAGACTCGATTTGGAAAATCTCAACAAATTCTTTGCCAATAATTTTGCGTTTAGCCTCTGGATCAGCGACACCGGCGAGCTCAGACATAAATTTCTCTTTGGCATCTACTCGAATTACCTTGACGCCAAGGTTGCGAGCAAACATCTCCATCACCATGTCGCCTTCGTTTAGACGAAGTAAGCCATGGTCCACAAACACACAAGTGAGTTGCTCACCAATCGCACGGTGGATTAATGCTGCTGCTACGCTAGAGTCAACGCCGCCGGACAAGCCAAGAATGACTTCTTCATCGCCAACTTGTTTGCGGATATGCTCAACCGCTTCACTAATGTAGTCACCCATCACCCAGTCAGGCTTGCACTTGCAGATCTCATGTACAAAGCGACCTAGGATAGCCTCGCCTTGCAAGGTATGCGTTACTTCTGGATGAAACTGGAATGCATAAAAACGGCGCTCTTCATCTGCCATGCCAGCAATCGGGCAAGACTCTGTTGAAGCCATTAACTTAAATGCTGGCGGCAATGTCGTGACTGAATCACCATGACTCATCCACACTTTCAGAATGCCGTGGCCTTCGCTAGTAGAGAAGTCCTGAATACCTTTGAGCAAATTAGTGTGACCATGAGCACGTACTTCGGAGTAACCAAACTCACGGGCTTTACCCAAGGATTCAGCAGAAGCAACGGCGCCACCAAGCTGGGTTGCCATGGTTTGCATGCCGTAGCAAATACCCAGAACAGGAACACCTAATTCAAAAACGATTTGTGGTGCACGAGGACTACCCTCTTCTGTAACAGAGCTTGGTCCACCAGAAAGAATGATTCCCTTGCCACCCTGCTCTTGAATAAATTTGCGAATAAATTCTGGATCGCAATCGTAGGGATGGATTTCGGAATAGACACGTGCATCACGCACGCGTCTGGCAATTAATTGGGTGACTTGTGAACCAAAGTCGAGAATCAGTATTTTGTCGTGCACGAAAGGAACAGTCTTAATCAATATGGTAATTCGGGGCTTCCTTCGTGATCTTCACATCATGAACGTGTGACTCGCGTACACCCGCTGAAGTGATTTCCACAAAATTCGCTTTTTCATGAAGCTCATCAATCGTCTTGCAACCCAAGTAACCCATTGAGGAACGAATACCGCCAGTCAGTTGATGCAAGATCGCAAGAACACTACCTTTGTAAGGCACTTGACCTTCGATACCTTCAGGCACCAGCTTCTCAGCATTCGCTGCACTGATATCACTTTGGAAATAACGATCTGCAGAACCATCGGCCATCGCGCCCAGAGAACCCATTCCGCGATAGCTCTTGTATGAACGACCCTGATAGAGAAATACTTCACCGGGAGCTTCTTCTGTACCAGCAAACATTCCGCCCATCATGACTGAACTTGCGCCAGCTGCTAGCGCTTTAGCAACGTCACCAGAGTAACGCACACCACCGTCAGCAATTAAAGGGATGCCTGTGCCTTTGAGTGCCGCTGCCACATTCACAATTGCGCTAATTTGCGGAACACCTACACCAGCAACAATTCGGGTTGTGCAAATAGAGCCAGGGCCAATACCCACCTTAACGCCATCTGCACCATGATCAGCCAATGCTCTAGCTGCATCACCAGTGGCAATGTTTCCACCAATCACTTGCACGTGAGGGTAGTTTTTCTTAACCCACTTCACGCGATCCAATACGCCTTGACTGTGGCCGTGAGCAGTATCCACTACGATGACATCAACGCCTGCGCGCACTAAAAGTTCAATACGCTCATCGTTGTCAGGACCTACGCCAACAGCTGCACCAACGCGCAATTTACCTTCGCTGTCTTTACAAGCATTTGGATGCTCTGTAGCTTTCAAAATATCTTTAACAGTGATGAGGCCGCGCAATTCAAACCTGTCGTTCACGACCAGCACGCGCTCTAAGCGATGCTGACTCATCAAGCGCTTCGCCTCTTCTAAAGAGCAACCCTCTTTCACCGTGATCAAGCGCTCACGTGGAGTCATCTTGGATTTCACTGGCGCATCCAAGTCTTCCTCAAAGCGCAAGTCGCGGTTGGTAATAATGCCCACCACTTCTTTGCCAGTAAGAACTGGGAAACCTGAAAAACCATGCTCACGAGAAAGTTGAATGACTTGACGTAGCGTGACATCCGGACCCACTGTAATAGGATCACGCAAAATGCCAGACTCGTAACGTTTGACCTTAGCCACTTCCCTAGCTTGCTCAGCAGGCTTGAGATTTTTATGAACAATCCCAATGCCACCTTCGCTGGCCATGGCAATTGCCAAACGACCTTCTGTGACGGTATCCATTGCAGCGGACACCAATGGTGTATTGAGTGAAATATCTCGAGTTAACTTACTTGCCAAGCTGGCATCTCGAGGGAGTACCGATGAATAAGCCGGTACAAGGAGCACATCGTCAAAAGTGAGTGCTTTTTGAATGAGTCGCATGCAAAACCCCTAGTCGCAAAAACCGATTATAGCCTCCTAGCCTTTCTTTTAGCTGCGGCGGCCTGGAATTTGGCATCTTGGTTCTGGTTGGCCTTCTTGCGGCGGACGGCCTTGGGGTCCACCAGGAGCGGCGAATACAGCTCTAGACGATCACCTTCGTAAATAGGGCTGTCCCAGTCCTTGCGCTTACCAAAGACGCCAAAACAGCCTTTTCTAGCCAAGATGGGGTCGTCAGGGCCTTGGGCAATCCCAGACTTAAGCAGGGCTAGGCCCACTGTAGGGGCCTCGGATGCCGATAAATAGAAGGTGAAGGGTTTAAGCTGGGGCTCACCCAAGCGGGCATCGCAAATCAGAATCTCCATTGACTGATCAGCCATAGAGGTCTTCAGCTCGCTTAACGAAGCAATCTACAAAGGTACCTGCAATATGACCAAATACCGGGCCAATAATCTTATCCAGGATGACGCTTTTGAACTCCCAGTGGAGCTTGAACTCCACCTTACAGGCATCTTCCTTCAGGGGGATAAAGTTCCACTGCCCAGAAAAATGCTTGAATGGGCCATCTACAAAGACCATATCGATGGTTTCAGGGCGGTGATTGATGTTTCGAGTATGAAAGTATTGATTAATACCCTTGAAGTGGATATTGATTTTGGCATCCAAAACCGTCTCTGTTTGCTCAAAAATTTCCACTCCGCCACACCAGGGCAAGAACTCTGGGTAGCGGGCAACGTCGGTGACTAAGCCATACATGCGGTCGGCTGACTGGCCAATTAAAACGGTCTTGTAGACGTCTGCCATAATCGATCTTGAGAAGCTAAATAAATATGAGTATCGTCGATAACAAAAAAGCCTTCTTCGATTATTTTATCGAGGAACGGTTCGAGGCAGGACTGGTTCTGGAAGGCTGGGAAGTAAAAGCCATTCGCGCCGGTCGAGTCCACATTAAAGAAGCGTATGTTGTCATCCGTCGGGCGGAGCTATTCCTCATCGGCTGTCACATCACCCCCCTACTATCGGCCTCCACTCATATCGTCCCAGACAGCACTCGTACCCGCAAGCTTCTGCTGAATGCAATTGAGATTAAAAAACTCATCGGTAAAGTGGAGCAAAAGGGGTACACCCTCGTGCCGCTGAATCTGCATTTCTCCAAAGGCAACGTGAAGTGCGAGATTGGGCTGGCCCGAGGCAAGAAACAGCACGACAAACGCGCAGCCACTAAAGAACGTGAGTGGGAAGTTCAAAAGGGACGCATTGCTAGGGGCGACCTCAACGCCTAAGCCCTGGAGCAGGTTTCTCAGCCTTTAATGCACCAATAAAGTGCATTCAGGCACCAAGCTGCCCCATATCCCTAAATGCAATTAAGCCAAAGGCATTAGTTTGTAACTATGAAATTGCCTTTTGATGAAATGCTCGACGCCAGCGGAAAAGCGCGTCCCCATTACCAAGTTTTCCATAACTGGCTCAAGCAGCAAAGCGATACGCTGATGGGCCTCAAACGCGCTGAAGCCGACCTCATCTTCAGAAGAGTTGGCATTACCTTTGCCGTCTATGGAGACGATCTTGGATCTGAGAGAACCATTCCCTTTGATCAAGTGCCCCGCATCTTCACCGCCAAAGAATGGGAACAACTTGAGGCCGGTCTACGCCAACGGGTTAAAGCACTCAATCGGTTTATTTATGACGTCTATCACGAAGAAGAAATTATCAAAGCCGGCATCATTCCCGCTGAGCAGATTTATAACAACGCGCAATACCGCCCTGAAATGCGCAACGTCAATGTGCCGCGAGATATTTATGCACAAATCGCCGGGATTGATATCGTCCGGGCTGGCGAAGGTGAGTTCTACGTTTTAGAAGATAACCTGCGTGTTCCATCTGGTGTGTCTTATATGGTTGAGGATCGCAAGATGATGATGCGACTCTTCCCAGATCTATTTCAAAAGTATCGTGTAGCACCCGTTGAGCACTATCCCGATTTTTTACTAGAGTGCTTAAAGTCAGTCAAACCTGATGATGTCAAAAAACCCAATGTTGTAGTGCTAACTCCAGGCATGTACAACTCGGCTTATTTTGAGCATAGCTA
The DNA here is from genome assembly GCF_018882055.1 of Polynucleobacter sp. es-MAR-4. Taxonomy (GTDB): domain Bacteria; phylum Pseudomonadota; class Gammaproteobacteria; order Burkholderiales; family Burkholderiaceae; genus Polynucleobacter. The sequence continues at coordinate 575,440 of NZ_JACVPF010000001.1, forward strand.
CCTCGCCCAACAAATGGGGGTTGAATTAGTGGAAGGCAAAGACTTGTTTGTAAAGAATGAGCAAGTCTTTATGCGCACCACCCAAGGGCCTGAACGTGTTGATGTAATTTACCGTCGCGTCGATGATGACTTTTTGGATCCACTGGCCTTCCGCTCCGACTCAACATTGGGGGTTGCGGGATTGCTTTCAGCACATCGTGCGGGTAATGTGACTCTGGCTAATGCGATTGGTACCGGCATTGCCGATGACAAATCGATCTACCCTTATGTACCAGACATGATTGAGTTCTATTTGGGTGAGAAGCCCATTCTGAATAATGTGCCAACCTTCCAGTGTCGTAAGCCGGATGATCTCGCCTATACCTTAGCCAATTTAGATAAGTTGGTGGTGAAGTTGACACATGGTGCTGGTGGCTATGGCATGCTGGTCGGGCCAGCATCGAGCAAAGCTGAGATAGAAGAATTTCGGAAGCACTTGATTGCCAACCCAGATAAATACATTGCACAACCAACTCTAGCGCTATCAACCTGCCCAACTTTTGTTGAGTCGGGTGTTGCGCCGCGCCATATTGATTTGCGTCCTTTTGTTTTATCAGGAAAAACAATCAAGATGGTGCCAGGCGGCCTTACGCGTGTTGCCCTCAAAGAAGGTTCTTTAGTCGTGAACTCCTCACAAGGTGGCGGCACTAAAGATACCTGGGTTCTAGAAGAATAAAAGGGATAAGTAATTATGTTGAGTCGTACCGCTGATTGCCTTTACTGGATGGCCCGCTATACAGAGCGCGCAGAAAATACTGCACGTATGTTGGACGTCAATCATCAAACCTCCCTTCTCCCGCAGCCTGCAGAGTTTTTAGAGCAAAGCTGGAAAAAATTACTGACGATTTCTAAACTAGAAGACGCCTTCTTGATGAAATACGATGTAGTTACTCGTGAGAATGTTTTAGATTTCATGATTTATGAAACTAGCAATCCTTCTAGCATCGTGTCCTGCCTGTTTGCCGCTCGTGAGAATGCTCGCGTCATTCGAGGAAAAATTACTTCCGAGGCATGGGAAACTCAGAACACCACTTGGCTGGAGTTACAGCGCATTCTTGAAGCCCGCAATCAAGCCGATCCAAGCAGATTGCTGGAATGGGTAAAACATCGCTGCCATCTCTTTAGGGGCGTGATGCATGGCACTATGCTCAAGAATGAAGCCTTTTACTTTATGAATGTCGGCACCCTCCTAGAAAGAGCTGATAACACTGCTCGTATTTTAGAAACTAAATATGAAGGTCAGGCTGCACTAAAGGTACTGCGCACCGATAAAAAAGGTAAGGCAGTTGAAGGTGAGGCCGCTGAGACTATCGATGGAGCTGATGGTGACTTTTTTGACTTCTACCACTGGGCTGCACTTCTACGTTCAGTCTCTGCTTTTGAGATCTATCGTCAGATCTACTCCGATCAAGTGACCCCTAAGCAAGTGGCTCAACTCTTGATTTTCAATAAGCAAATGCCGCGCTCACTGGTGTGCTGCGTCAATGAACTGATCCCTCTAATTGCAGAGATGAAGAATCAGCAATCCAAAGAAATTGAACGCCTGCTTGGTAAGCTCAAAGCAAGTCTGGACTATTCCGATATTGATGAGGTCTTCTCGCAAGGCTTAGAGGAGTTCATTGAGGAGTTCTTAGAGCGCATCAATCATATTGCTGATGAATTCAGTAATGCCTACCTCATACCATTAGCAGTAGCTTAAAGATCACTATGCACCTGAAGATTCGTCACCGCACAGAATACCGCTATGAAATGCCGGTACGCTACTCCATTCAAGAGTTACGACTCACGCCACCCGATGTAGCTGGACAAACTATTGCTAAGTGGAAAGTCAGCACCCCGATTAAGGCAAGCACATCACTGGATGCTTTTGGAAACCTCTACAGCGTATTTGTTCAAGAGAATGCATACACCTCCATGATGATTGAGGCTGAGGGTGAAGTACATACACAAGATGCTTTTGAATTTATGGATGACCCTAAGGCTGTTTCACCTTATCACCTACTCCAACAAACCAATTTGACTGAACCCACAGCAGAGATGCTGGAATATTTCGCAGCATCCCTTCCAAAGACAAACTCGATTGATGAGGTTCTAGAGTTAGCAGCAGCAGTTCAAGGAACTATTCTGTATTTCCCAGGGCAAACCAATTCCACAACAACTGCCGCACAATCCTTTGCCATGAAATCTGGCGTTTGCCAAGATCATGCACACATCATGCTGGGTCTTTGCCGCGCCTCAGGCATACCGGCACGCTATGTCAGCGGCTATTTCTTTGCTGAAGATGCCCCTAACCTCGCAAGCCATGCCTGGATTGATTTCTGCTCAGATATTGATAAAGGACTCTGGCTTAGCATTGATATCACCAACGCCTGTTTTACCGATGCGCGCCATGTTCGCCTAGCGATTGGCAGAGATTACTACTCGGCAGCCCCCGTCAAAGGGGTTCGTTCTGGTGGCGGCGGTGAAGAGTTGAGTGCCAGCATCTCAATTGCCCAAGCCAATTAAATCAGCCCCCAGTAAAGTCAAGTAAGAGATAATTCAGAGGAATAATTAAAGGGGCTGCAGGATGACGTATTGTGTTGGGCTTTGCCTAAAAGATGGCTTGGTATTTTTATCGGATACCCGCACCAATGCGGGCGTTGATCAGATTGGCACCTTTAGAAAGATGTCCTTATTCCAGAAGGATAAAGATCGCTTTTTCACCCTAATGAGCGCTGGCAACCTTGCTATTACCCAAGCAGTTAAAGAGATCTTGCTACAAGGCCAACTCCTCAATGGGAAGAATCTGTGGAATGTGGATAGCACTCACGATGCAGCTGTAGTCATCGGCGATGCCATCAAGCAGGTTTATGACCGAGATCACAAAGCGCTAGAAAAAGCAGGCATTGATTTCAATTGCAATCTCATTTTTGGCGGACAGATTAAGGGCGAGCGCCCAAGACTCTTTAACATCTATTCAGCTGGCAACTTTATTGAGGCTACGCCAGAGACTTGTTATTTCCAGATCGGGGAATCCAAATACGGTAAGCCAATCTTGGACAGGGTTATTAGCTTTGATACCCCACTTAATCTAGCTACCAAGTGCGCCCTCATCTCAATGGATTCAACACTCAACAGCAATATCTCTGTTGGCCTACCGCTAGATCTATTGGTTTATGAAAAGAATTCATTGCAAGCGAGTAAGTTGGTCACCATGGATGAGTCCAACCCCTACTTCCAAATGATTCATCAGTTATGGGGTGAAAAATTACGCTCCGCGTTTAATTCGATTGCCGAGCCTAGTTGGTCGGGAGCAACCCCATCGCGCTCGATTGCATCTCCTGCCAAGAAGATGGGTGCAGTACCAATTCATCGCAACAGCAAAGCTATTAAAAAAGTAGCTTCACCAACCAAGACAACAGTCAAAGCCAGTCCAAAGAAAAAGGTGGCTGTAAAAACTAAACGATAGTTTAGCTGCTACTCAAAAGACAAAAGGCCTAGATTTCTCTAGGCCTTTTTGCATATTGCTAGTGATTAGCTAGCGTGGCTTATGCCTCTTTCTTGCCCAACATTTCCCAAGTGGCAACTACGCTATCTGGGTTGAGAGAGATTGAAGTAATGCCTTTAGCAACCAACCAACGCGCAAAGTCTGGGTGGTCTGAAGGACCTTGACCGCAAATACCAACGTATTTGTTTTGCTTGCGGCAAGCCTCAATAGAACGAGCGATCATGAACTCAACCGCAGGGTCACGTTCATCAAAGTCAATTGCCAGCAATTCCATACCGGAGTCACGATCAAGACCCAGTGTTAACTGAGTCATATCGTTTGAACCGATTGAGAATCCATCGAAATGCTCGAGGAATTGGTCGGCCAAAATAGCATTGGAAGGAATCTCACACATCATGATTAGGCGCAAACCTTTTTCACCACGCTTGAGACCAAACTTCGCCATCATGTCAATCACGCGCTCAGCTTGCTTAATGGTACGAACAAACGGCACCATGATCTCGACGTTATCCAGACCCATATCTTCACGAACACGCTTCATCGCAGCGCACTCTAAAGCAAAGGCTTCGCCGAAATCTGCTGATACGTAACGGGATGCGCCACGGAAACCCAGCATTGGATTCTCTTCATCCGGCTCATAGCGTGAACCACCGATCAGCTTTTTGTACTCGTTTGACTTAAAGTCGGACAAGCGAACGATGACTGGCTTTGGATAGAAAGCAGCAGCAATCGTTGCTACACCCTCAACCAATTTGTCTTCATAGAACTGACGTGGGCTTGCATAGCCACGAGCAACGCTTTCTACAGCGCGCTTGAGGTCAGGATCAATATTTGGGTACTCCAACACAGCGCGTGGGTGTACACCAATGTAGTTGTTGATGATGAACTCGAGGCGAGCCAAACCAACACCAGCATTAGGGATCTGGCAGAAATCAAATGCCAACTGTGGATTACCAATGTTCATGGTGATCTTGACTGGGATCTCTGGCAATACACCACGAGACACTTCAGTTACTTCAGTTTCAATCAAGCCATCATAAATATGGCCTTCGTCGCCTTCTGCACAAGAAACTGTCACCATCATGCCGTCTTGCAAATGCTCAGTCGCATCGCCGCAACCCACTACCGCAGGAACACCTAACTCACGAGCAATAATCGCAGCGTGACAAGTACGGCCACCACGATTGGTCACAATCGCAGAAGCACGCTTCATGACCGGCTCCCAGTTAGGATCAGTCATATCAGCAACCAATACGTCACCCGGCTGCACACGATCCATTTCGCTTGGATCACGAATCACGCGAACCGGACCTGCGCCAATCTTTTGACCAATTGCACGGCCTTTGGCGAGAACCTTAGAGGTACCCTTGAGCTTGTAGCGCATCTCAACCTGGCCTGCAGCCTGACTCTTCACTGTCTCTGGGCGTGCTTGCAGGATGTAAATACGACCATCTTGACCGTCCTTACCCCACTCAATATCCATTGGACGGCCATAGTGCTTCTCAATGATCACGGCATATTTAGCTAATTCAGTAATGTCGGCATCTTCCAATGAAAAACGATTACGTTTCTCAGGAGCAACATCCACAGTCATTACCTTCTCAGCGGAACCTGCTGGGGCGAATTGCATCTGAATCAACTTCGAGCCTAAGGAGCGACGAATAATCGCCTTCTTATCTTGAGCCAAAGTGGTTTTGAATACATAGAACTCATCCGGGTTCACTGCACCCTGCACCACTGTCTCACCTAGGCCATAGCTTGAAGTGATGAATACGACATCTTCAAAGCCAGATTCGGTATCCAGAGTAAACATCACACCAGCTGCGCCCAAGTCAGAGCGAACCATACGTTGAATACCAGCAGATAAGGCTACTTCAGCGTGAGCAAAGCCCTTGTGGACGCGGTAAGAAATCGCGCGATCGTTGTATAAGGAGGCAAATACTTCACGAATCTTCTTCAGAACATCGTCAATACCTTCAACGTTCAAGAAAGTTTCTTGCTGTCCAGCAAAAGAGGCATCAGGCAAATCTTCTGCGGTTGCAGAAGAGCGCACCGCGAAAGAACCTTTACCAGAGTCATCCAATTTTTTAAATGCTGCACGAATCTCTTCGTCAAGACGCGCTTGAAACGGGGCAGTTTCAATCCAGCCTCGAATCTCTTTACCAGCTTCAGCTAGAGCGCGAACATCATCAATATTGAGATTTTCCAAACGCTTCTGAATGCGCTCGGTCAAATTGTTATGCTCTAAGAAATCACGAAACGCTAATGATGTCGTTGCAAATCCAGTGGGAACACGAACCCCCGTGGAGGACAACTGAGAAATCATTTCACCGAGTGAGGCATTTTTACCGCCGACTGACTCAACATCGGTCATCCGGAGTTGCTCAAAAGGCAAAACATAGGCATTTGCTACATCATTACTTTGTTGCTGTTGGTTGGACATAAAATACTCTCTAAAGATAAGAAAACTGGTCGAGCGGCCGAATAAAATACGGCATACTTCATTAACTACATATTGTAGTGCTGACCACGACCGATAGGCCAATCTCATGTCTACCCAAACCCGCATTGTTTTTATTGTTTCTGACGGCACCGGAATTACCGCCGAGAACTTCAGCCAGTCGATTTTGGCTCAATTTGAGGCCACTTTTAAGCATATTCGGGTACCTTTTGTAGATAGCCCTGAAAAAGCCCATGACGCCGTTTCTAGCATCAATCAGGCGGCCTCCAAATACGGGGTTCAGCCTATCGTTTTCACCACTTTGGTGAATCCAGACCTGAATAAGATTGTCGGCAAGGCTAATGGCCTGATTCTCGATATGTTCCAGACTTTTGTGGCGCCTTTGGAGCAAGCCCTAGGGGTTAAATCGACCCATGCCATGAATCGACTTCACCATAATGCCGATACCGAAGCCTATAAAAACCGCATAGAGGCCATTAACTACTCCTTGGCCCACGATGATGGCCAGTCCAACCGCAACCTTGCTGAAGCCGATGTCATTCTCGTTGGAATATCTCGCGTAGGTAAGACGCCAACTAGTCTGTACCTGGCAATGCAATATGGCATGAAGGCAGCCAACTACCCACTTATTCCCGAAGATTTTGAGCGTGGACAATTGCCAAAGGATTTGATTCCCTACCGCAATAAGATTTTTGGCCTAATGATCGATGCAGAGCGCCTATCTGAGATTCGCAATGAGCGACGTCCTGGTAGCAACTACGCAAAGTTGGAAAACTGTCGCTACGAAATTAATGAAGCCACCGCCATGATGAAAAAAGAATCCATTCCTTGGGTGGCCACAACCAGCAAATCGATTGAAGAGATTGCTACCACTGTCTTGCAATCCATTAAGTCCGATAAAACCATTTTAGGCTAGTCTTTTATTGACTTAGCTTAGCCTGATTTTTTTAACTACGGCGCACTCGAACCGTTTCAAATAAACAGATTGCTGCAGCAGTAGATACATTGAGTGATTCCACGCGGGGGTCAATTGGAATCGATATACCTTTAGCTTGAGCCATGAGGTCTTCAGAAACGCCTTGGCCTTCACTTCCCATCACCCAAGCAACTGGATGCATTAATACCTTGGGCATATTGAAGAGATCTAACTCACCATCAGCAGTAGCAGCCAGTAAAGGTGCTGTTACCGCGCTCAATACTTGCGGAGTTGACCAACCCTCGTAAAGATCTAGCAAGCGATGAGCACCCATGCCAGCACGCAATACCTTGCTTGACCAAAGGTGAGCGCAACCAGACAGCGCAATTACTTGGGTAAAGCCTGCTGCTGCCGCAGTACGCAATATAGAACCCACATTACCCGCATCCTGAATGCGATCCAAAATAATCACATCCCCAGAAATTGTTGCAACCGATTTTTGTGGGTTTAATGCAGACTCAGGGAGATCTAATAGGCCTGCAATCTGCGGAGCATTGACTAAATCACTGAGTAAGTCCCATAGACCTTTATCCAGTTGATAAACACGAGTCTCAGGACAAATTTCTACATGGTCATATACAGCCTGCGCGATCTCCGGGTTTTGCAAACCAAGATCAGAGGTAATCAAGGTCTTTAGCGCTGGATTGCCCACCCAGGTTTGCACTAAATGAATGCCTTCCAGCAAAGCCTGACCACAAGCAAATCTCGCCTTTTGGCCTTTAGGGCCGGGAGCTTGTAATTGACGAATTTCCTTAAACAAGGAATTGTCTTTTGAGCTGATAAATTCCATTTTCATAATGAGGATTATCGACTATGCAGAGCTAGGACATTGCGAACCGGTGAAAAGCTTCGACGGTGTTGATCGCAGGCACCAAATTCCTTTAAGGCAGAAAAATGTGCCTCTGTTGGATAGCCCATATGTTGAGCAAAACCATACTGTGGGTGCAGCTCATGCAGAGCCATCATTTGACGATCGCGCGTCACTTTAGCCAAGATCGATGCCGCTGAAATTGCTGGCTCCTTAGTGTCGCCCTTCACAATAGCTTCTGCTGAAATTGGAAGTTCGGGACAGCGATTGCCATCGATCAAAGCTTTATCTGGCCAGGCGCCTAAACGCGTGGTGAGATCCTCAATCGCTCGGCGCATTGCCAGCATTGTTGCCTGGAGGATATTGATCTCATCGATCTCAGCTGGGCTCGCTTCACCAATACCCCATGCTTTTGCTTTGAGCTGAATTTGCTCAAATAAAAACTCGCGTCTCGCAGCCGATAACTTCTTAGAGTCTTTTAATCCAGCAATAGGGTTCTCAGGATCGAGAACGACCGCACCAGCGACAACTGCCCCCGCCAATGGACCCCGCCCCGCTTCATCAACACCGCATACCCAAATTACACTCACACAGTAGCCCGATTTTTAGTGGCGGCAATCGTTTGAGCCACAGCCTGAGCAACCAATAAACCGGTTGGCCTGCGCAAGGTCTCGTGCATTTCTGCAAAACGCGTTTTTAGTTGGGTGACTTTGCTAGGGTTATTTAACCAAGCCAATAAGGCATCGGCTAAATTAGTTGGAGTAGCCGCATCCTGCAGAAGCTCAGGAACAACAAACTCACCACATAAAATATTTGGGAGCCCAACATAGGGTAAGTAACCCTGTCGTTTCATGATCTGCGCGGTTAACCAAGGCACCTTATAGGAAATCACCATTGGCTTTTTCCAGAGCGCCGCCTGTAATGTTGCTGTTCCACTGGCAATCAACACGACATCAGCAGCTTCAAGTACAGCATCAGCCTCCCCATCAATCAAATAAATTTTGAGATCAGGATTTTTCTCAAGAGTATTTTTAAGTAGGATCTCTAGGGGTGTACGCAGGCGTGGGGTTGCCACTGGAATGACAAAGTGGAGTGCTTGTCCTGGCATGCGCTTCGCAAGCTCTGCCATCGTCTCAAAAAAGACTGGTGCAATCAATTCAATTTCAGAACCACGACTGCCCGGTAGAACGGAAATAACAACTCCATTCAAAGCATCAGCTGGAAGGCCCAAGATTTTTTCTATTTTTTGCTTTGCTATCGCTGGATTTGGCTCTAGAGGAATTTCACTCGCTAGCGGGTGCCCAACATAGCTTGCGCTAATTCCAGCACGCTCATAAATCTCAGTTTCAAAAGGGAAAATGCAAAGCATGCGTTCAACCGCCTGCTTAATCTTAGTAATGCGCCCTGCTCGCCACGCCCAAATTGATGGCGAAACAAAATGCAAGGTTGGAATGCCTGCTTTACGCAAAGCTAACTCGACACCTAAATTAAAATCGGGGGCATCAATACCCAAGAAGACATCTGGGCGAGCTTCGCCCGTTAGATTAGCAATTAGGTCTTTGCGCAATCTCAGAATGGCAGGCAGCTGCCTAATTGCCTCTACGTAACCACGCACGCTGAGGGTCTCCATTGGCCAATCTGAACGCAGACCCTCCGCCTGCATACGCGGACCACCAATACCGAAAACCTCCAAATTAGAAGTATCGGGTATCTGCTTTAGCGCACTGAGTACTGGCGCTGCCAGCAAGTCACCCGAAGGCTCTCCGGCAACACAAGCAAGTTTAGACACTCGATCTACTCTATCGAATGATGCCGCGTGTAGAGGCGGCAATAAAGTCATGAAACTCTGTCAGCTTTTCGGCTGTAGCGGCATCAGATGCACTAGCTTTCGCCATCTTCTGAATCTCTACCTTAGCCTCTTCAAAACTAAGGCCATCCTTGTAAAGCACTTTATATGCCTGACGCAATGCAGAAATCGTTTCACTTGAGAAACCGCGACGCTTTAGACCTTCCACGTTAATGCCGTGTGGAGAAGCTTTATCTCCAGCAGCAATAACAAATGGTGGAATGTCTTGCACTAGTGCGGAGGCGCCACCCAACATGGCATGTTGACCAATACGGACAAATTGATGTACACCGGACATGCCACCCATAATCGCCCAGTCACTCACCTTCACATGACCAGCAATTTGTGCGTTGCTTGAGAAAATGGTGTGGTTACCAATTTGGCAATCATGTGCAATATGTACATAAGCCATGATCCAGTTGTCATCACCAATTCTGGTGATGCCTTCATCCTGTGATGTGCCCGTGTGAATCGTGGTGAACTCACGAATCGTATTGCGATCACCAATGATCAATTGAGTAGGCTCACCGCGGTATTTCATATCCTGGGGAGCGCCACCGATTGCAGCAAAATGGGCAAAGTTATTTTCTTTACCGATCGTGGTGAAACCCTCGATGACGGTATGAGACCCAATCTTGCTGCCAGCGCCAATTTTGACATTAGGACCAATGACAGAATATGGCCCAATCTCTACGTCGCTAGCGATCTCAGCTTTACTATCGACTACAGCGGATGCATGAATCCGAGTCATTACGCACCTTTCGTACGAACAGCACAAGTAATGTTAGCTTCTGCAGCCAACTCCCCATCTACAGTAGCTTGCACCTGAAACTTATAAATACCAGCACGCTCACGCTCTAACTTGGCAGTCATAATTAGTTGATCACCAGGCAAAACTGGCTTCTTGAAGCGAGCGCCATCGATACCAGCAAAGTAATAAATGGCATTCTCTTCACGCACCTCTGAAAAAGTAAGTAGTGCAGCAGTTTGAGCAAGCGCTTCAATAATTAAGACGCCGGGCATTACTGGAAAATCTGGGAAGTGCCCTTGAAAGAATGGCTCATTCATAGTGACATTCTTGAGTGCTGTAATACTTTGGCGAGGCTCAATCTCCAATACACGATCCACCAATAAAAATGGATAGCGATGTGGCAACAATTTCAAAATTTGATTGATATCGATAGCGATGGGTTTGCTCATATGTTTACCTGCTGGATAAAGTTTTTAATTTTTTAATATGGTGACGATATTATTTAGATTTATCTAATAATCGTAAGCGCTGACGTATTTTATCGAGGCCGCGTAGAATCGCTGCATTTTTCTCCCAGGCACCATGGAGCATTGAAGGATAAACGCCTGTGTAGTGCTGTCCGGGCTCGGTAATGGAGCGAATAATTGATGTGTTTCCAGATACTGTCGTTCTATCAGCAATTGTGAGGTGCCCGGCAAAGTTAGCCGCGCCTCCAATGATGCAGAAATTACCAATTTTGGTGCTACCTGAGATCGCTGCGCAACCAGCGATCACACAGCAGTTACCCACTACTACGTTATGGGCGATCTGGACTTGGTTATCAATCTTTGTTCCGCTACCTATTTCGGTATTACTCATGGCGCCGCGATCGATCGTAGTCGATGCCCCGATCTCAACATCATTGCCGATTGCTACAGCACCAGTCTGAGGAATTTTGACCCACTCACCACCTGCAGCTGAAAAGTCAGGGGCGAAACCAAAACCATCAGAGCCAATTACAGCACCGCTATGAATAATGCAGCGCTCACCAATAATGGTTTCTGAATAAATCGAGACATTCGGGTATATCAAAGTGTCGCTGCCAATAGCAGAATTTCTGGCAACCGAAGTATTACCCAACAAGGTAACGCGCTCACCTAATTTCACACCAGGACCGATGTGCACAAAGGGTCCGATGTGACATGAAGCAGGAATGACTACAGAAGGGTCAATTGCTGCACTAGGGTGAACTCCTGCGGCATAAATGGGCGCCAAAATCTTAGCAAAGTGCTGCGCCATTCTGGCAAAAGTAGCATAGGGGTTCTTGGAGACAAAATACACCCGGCCTGCCGATTGACCTCCAGGATTTGCCTGCAGAAAATCGAGATCTGCTTGATTAACAATCAAGCCACCTGCGCCACTATCACTAGCTTGCTGTCGGTAGAGCGGATTGGAGAGAAAAGATATTTGGCTTGACTGGGCTCGCTCGAGAGGAGCGAGACCCTGAAGCGCGAGGGAGCCATCCCCCACCAAGCTTACTTGAAACTGTTCGGCCAGCTCGATGGCGGTGGGCATAAAACTTACTTGAGACTATTCAAAGCCTTGATGACATCATCAGTAACATCAACCTTTGGATTGGCATAGGCTGGATCTTGAATAATGACATCAATTTTTCTTTGCTCAGCAATTTGCTTGAGGGCTTGATTGGCTTTTTCAGCAATCTTGGCACGCTCTTCAAAATTACGCTGATTGAGATCTTCTGTGTATTCACGTTGCTTGCGTTGCAGTTCACGATCCTGATCTGACAACTCACGTTGACGACGAACACGATCCGCCTCAGACATGACAGCTGAATCACGATCTAATTTTTCAGCAGCAGACTTAATTTTTTGAGCGCTGTCACGAATCTCATTCTGACGCCTCATGAATTCATTTTGCAATTTAGTTTGGCTTGCTTTAGCCATATTGGACTCATTGAATACTTTTTCAACGTTTACAGCCGCAACTCGAGTTCCTGCATCTTGCGCAAGTGCTTGCGGGAGAGCAATCAGTGATGAAACGGCAATTAAACCGTATTGAATCCATTTAGCAGATTGATGAAGCTTCATAAAACTTTCCTTAAACAATTAAAACGCCGTACCCACTTGGAACTGCAAACGCTGAATATTATCCGTTGGTAAAGATTTGATCGGAATACCGTAACTGAATTTTAGCGGACCTAGTGGTGATATCCATGATAAACCCAAGCCATAAGAATATCGCAAGACAAGATTGATATTCTCGTTATAGACATTACCGCCGTCTGCGAAGCCAAATACCCGCAAGGTTTTATCAACACCAGATCCAGGAACCGGCACGGTGTACTCCACATTGGTAACAATCTTAGACTGTCCACCGGTTGGCTGATTTAGGCCGGTATTGGTGTTGAAATAGGTTGGCCCAAGAGATCCTGGGGCATATCCACGAACCGATCCGATACCACCAACATAGTAGTTCTTGGTAATTGGGAACGGATACTTTCCATAAGCTTCGCCGTAGCCCACTTCACCATTAAAGGACAAAATATTTCCCTTAGAGAAAGAGTGATATTTCTGGTATTGGCCAAAGAGGCGATAGAACATCATGTTGCCCAGGGGTGTACCTACCTCAGCATTCAACTGCTGCAAGGAACCTGTTGATGGGATCAATGCGCTATCACGTCCGTCACGTGACCAACCAACAGTAACTGGTATGTTGTAAGTATTTAGCGTTGAAGGATAGCCTGGTGAAGGCGCACCGTAATCCATCATGTAATTCAAATAAGGCTGAGGCGTATTGATAGTCGATTGAATCTGGAACACCTCAATACCCGAACCAAAGAATACGCGATCTACCTCGGTATAGGGAACGCCAAACTTAATGTTTGAGCCAACGGACTTGATCTGGTAATCAGGATCCCCAACGTAGTACAAAGGCTTGGATGAGCGATAGAACAAATCGGTATAGCGACTGATGCCATCTTCAGTAAAGTACGGGTCGTAGTTTGACAATGCCAAACTTTGATTAATCTTGCCGAGAGAGAAATTCAAGCCTACTGAAGTACCGGTACCAAAGGCATTCTCTTGATTAATACCTGCAGAGAGAATCAACTTCTCAGTTGAGGAGAAACCAGCACCCAAAGTAACCGCCCCAGTTGGCTTTTCGGTCACTTTAACGCCCACATCAACCTGATCCGGAGAGCCAGGAACGTCTTGTGTAGATACATCAGTCTCGGTGAAGTAGCCGAGGCGGCCCAAACGTTTTTTGGATAACTCAATCTTTTCGCTATCAAACCAAGAGCTTTCAAACTGACGCATCTCTCGACGAATCACCAGGTCACGAGTCTTGGCGTTACCGGTAATGTTCACTTGTCGAACATAAACGCGACGGCCTGGATCAACCACCAAAGTGAGGTCTACCTCGCTTAATTCACGACGAATATCTGGCTGCGGGTTAATGGTTGCAAACGCATAACCATACGAACCTAAAATATCTGCAATCGCCTTAGTGCTCTCAGTCAACTTAGCGGATGAGAAGGTATCGCCTGGTTTAAGACTTACAAGCTGGATCAACTCAGCGTCTTTACCCAATAAATCACCAGCCAAACGAACATCTTTAACGGTGAACTTATTGCCCTCACGAATACTGATCGTGAGATAGATGCCTTTTTTATCTGGGGTAATAGAAACCTGAGTCGACTCAATGACAAACTCAAGGTAACCGCGATTGAGATAGTAGGAGCGAATGTTTTCTAAGTCAGCCGTGAGCTTTTGCTTGGAATACAAATTGTCTTTGCTATACCAGGAGAGCCAGCCGCCAGTTTTTAACTGCATCTGACTCTTGAGAGTGCTCTCACTATAAATACTGTTACCGATGAAATTAATCTCTTGAATCTTGGCCACAGGACCTTCATCGATATTGAAATAAACCGCTACTTGATTGCGTTCCACCGGAGTAACCGTTGCAACCACCTCAGCAGCATACATACCCTTGCCAACATACTGACGCTTAAGCTCTTGCTCTGCCTTATCAATCAATGCTTTGTCATAGAAGCGAGCCTCGGCAACACCGACCGCCTTTAAGGATTTGCGCACTACCTCCTGATCAAACTCTTTCATCCCAGTAAATTCGATACGGGAGATTGTTGGACGCTCTTCAACGATCACGATCAACACATTGCCTTGCGCTTGGATCTGGACGTCTCGGAAAAAGCCAGTGCTGTAGAGAGCTTTAATGGCCTCGGCACTCTTCTCTTCGGTGAAGGTGTCGCCCACTTGAACTGGCAAATAACTAAATACAGTACCCGGCTCTACTCGCTGCAAACCTTCAATTCGAATGTCTTTAATGGCAAAGGAGTCAGCAGCCTGCGCATTCACACAAAAACCAGCAGCAAGAATCAAGGCGACTTGAGCAACAAATCGAGTTACAGAGCGAAAAGAAGGGATCAAAAAATTCAAGGTGAAAGGTAGCGTTGCAAATCGTTAAACAAGGCTAGCAAGGAAATGCCTATCAACAGCAAAAAACCCACTTTTTGGAGCTTTTCCTGCAGAGATACTGAAATTCGCTTACCAGCAACCAACTCCCATGCATCATACAGGAGCTGACCCCCGTCTAGCATTGGTAAGGGCACCAAATTCAAGAGTCCGATACTGATACTCATGAGGGCTAAAAAGGCAACAAACGGCTGCCAGCCGACCTGAGCAGACTTCCCTGCCATATCGGCAATACTCAATGGGCCGCCAAGCTGTTTTAGAGTCGTTTTGCCCGTAAACAAGCCCAACATGAGTCGGGTGGAGACCTTGGTTATCAGGTACACCCGTTGGGTAGCAAAGCCTAGGGCATCTATAGGCCCCAATTTGAGCTCTTTCCACTCGGAGGGTGCGCTGACTTGAGGAAGCAATCCCAGCGCTTGAAATGGGTCAGATTCTGGCGCAATTGGGGGTAAATCATCCTGCCTAAAAGATTTAACGTGGCGAGCACCAGTTACGTCCTGCACCTCCAAGGCAAAACCCTGCTCTCCAGTAAGTGCATCCAAAAGAAGCCAACGCAAAGCATTCCAACTGGGAACGGCATCAAAATCATCAAGAATCGGGGTGCTGCTGTAATCAGATGACAGCGATTGCCAACCAATAACCTGATCGCCTGCTGCTACTCCCAGTTTTGCAGCAATCGACTGCTCAGGAGGAGCTTGAAGCTTTGCCGGCAACTGAGGAACGCCCGAGACATAAATAATCGAAAATAAAATAACTGCCAATAGGAAGTTGGCAAGTGGTCCAGCAGCGACGATGACAGAGCGTTGCCATAGCGGCTTCACATCAAAAGATTCCGGACGATCTTCTACTGAAATACGTTGCTGACCATCGCGGCCATCCAATAATTTGACATAGCCACCCAAAGGGATGGAAGCCAGAACCCACTCCGTCCCGTTACTGGCACGAAAAGTAAATAATGGCTTGCCAAAACCTAAAGCAAATCGAAGTACTTTGACACCGCATAAACGGGCTGCTAAAAAATGGCCGTACTCATGAAAGCTCACCAGCACACCGAGCGTGACTAAGAATGCAGCAAGAGTGATTAAAGCCTGCACAAATCTACCGATCTATCTTTTGCTATTTCGTATGAACTGATTCGCAGTTTGACGAGCTAGAGCATCAGCCTCGAGAATCGTCTCTAGGGAACTTGCATCTACTGAAGGTAAAGTATTTAAGCAGTGCTCTACTACATTTGGAATGCTTAAGTATGGCAAGCCATCATCCAAAAAAGCTGCTACAGCAACTTCGTTAGCGGCATTTAGGACGGCAGCAGCAGTACCGCCTGCTTTTGCAGCAGCAAAGGCTAGAGCAAGACAAGGGAATTGAGCAAAATTCGGCTCAGTGAAGCTAAGGCCAGTCAACTGAGTCAGATTTAAAGGGGCAACACCAGCATCAATACGTTCAGGCCAAGCCAATCCATAAGCGATGGGCGTCCGCATATCAGGCTGGCCCATTTGCGCCAGCACCGAGCCATCTCGATAACGCACCATCGAATGCACTACGCTCTGCGGATGAATCAATACCTTAATTTTTTCAAGCGGCAAACCAAATAGCCAATAAGCCTCAATAACTTCAAGACCTTTGTTCATCATGGTTGCGGAATCAACTGAAATCTTTCGACCCATCACCCAATTTGGATGTGCACAAGCTTGCTCAGGAGTAATGCCTGCTAAATCAACAAGCTGCCTATCTCTGAATGGCCCACCAGAAGCAGTTAACCAGAGCTCCTCAACGCCTAAATGCTCGGATGGATTTTTTGTAAATTGATCTGGCAAACATTGGAAAATCGCATTGTGCTCACTATCGATTGGGAGCAACTCGCCGCCACCGACTTTCATGGCTTGCATGAATAAATTACCCGACATTACTAGCGCTTCTTTATTGGCCAGCAAGACGCGCTTACCCGCTTGCGCCGCGGCCATGGCCGGCACTAGACCAGCAGCACCTACGATCGCCGCCATGACGGTATCGCAACCCGATTCGGTGATGGCATTCACCAAGGCTTTAGGGCCATAGAGAACTTGAGTGGCAATCTTTTTCCCTTGCAGGAGCTGACTCAGCCTGGCAGCACCCTCAGCGTCAGCCACTACTGCAATATTTGGTTTGAACTCAATACATTGCTCAGCAAGACGCTCAATTTGTTTTGCGGCAGTCAGGGCTACCACTTTGAAGCGTTCAGGATGGGCACGGATCACGTCTAAGGTGTTGACGCCAATCGATCCCGTCGATCCTAAGATAGCAATCTGTTTAAGAGACATCAAATTAGTCCGGCTAGTAATGCAGCAATTGGCATTGTTGGGATGAGTGCATCAACGCGATCCAGAACGCCGCCATGGCCAGGCAACAAATGACTGCTGTCTTTGACACCAGCCAAGCGCTTTAACTGAGACTCAAACAAATCACCGAAGACGCTGAACGCAGCCAATACAGTAACCATCAAGAACATCGGCACCCAACCAAATCGAATAGCCCAAGCACCAAAGAGCGTATCGCCAAGAGGGAGGTACATTACACACAAGAAGGCATAGATGTAGCAAAGTACAAGACCGCCCAACGCTCCTTCAATCGACTTCCCTGGGCTGATATTCACGGCCAGCTTATGTTTACCAAAAGCCTTGCCGACAAAGTAAGCGCCAATATCAGCAACCCAAACTAGCGCCATGCTGCTTAATAAAAATACTAAGCCCAACTCGCGTAAGAAGACCAAAGCAAACCAAGTTGCCGGAAGAACAATTAAACCCAGAATGCTATAAAAAGGTTTGAATTTTTGAAGAGATAAGTTCATCCCCTTTGCCAAAATAAATGGCGCTAGAAAGAACCAAAACAAGACCGCCATCATCAACAAAGAAAACTGCCATGAAATCGCCTGCGTACCCAGCAAAAATAAAATAATGGTTAAGCAAAAAGTGGCATAGAGCCATGCGGCCTTTTTTGCTTCAGGCGCAATCATGCGACTCCACTCCCAAGCAGCGACAACTAGCGCCACAAGAAAAAATCCACCTAAGTAGATTGGGGGCAGCAAAAATAAGATAGGCAATAGCACTGCCATCAAAATAGTGGCAGTAATGATTCGGGTTTTTAGCATATGAGGGTTTGGGGGGTACTTAAACCGCGTCGCTCAAGGGCTCGGAAGCCAGTTGAGCACTCGTGCGTCCAAAACGACGCTCGCGCTGGCTAAACCAGTTGAACGCTTTGTGTAATTCAGCTTCATCAAAATCAGGCCAGAGGGTATCCGTGAAATACAACTCGGTATAGGCTAGCTGCCACAACAAGAAGTTGCTAACACGCTGCTCACCACCGGTACGAATAAATAAATCTGGCTCTGGCGCATAAGCCATTGAGAGGTGCGGTTGAAGCAACTCTTCAGATATCTGCTCAGGCTTCAAGTCAGGATTGGCAGCCAGGCATTGACGCATTGCCTGCAAAATATCCCAACGCCCGCCGTAATTAGCGGCAATCGTAAAAGTCAGCCCCTTACAAGCAGCAGTTTTTTCTTCAGAGAATTGCACCATTTCCTGAATGGCGGAATCAAAGCGACTAAGGTCTCCAATGAGGCGAAGAGAAATATCGTTTTCAGCAAGACGTGAAACTTCGCTTTTTAATGACTTTAGAAATAACTTCATCAAGAAGCCTACCTCTTCAGGTGGGCGACGCCAATTTTCAGAGCTAAATGCAAATACAGTGAGATATTCAACACCAAGACGGCGGCACTCTTGAACAATTTTGCGAACCGCCCCCAGCCCTTCTGAGTGCCCCGCTACTCGCGGCATGAAGCGCTTACTAGCCCACCGGCCATTACCATCCATGATGATGGCAACATGGCGAGGAATAGCACTAACCTCTGGAACGGCTAAGGTAGAACTAGTGTGCTGAGTCATCAGGCGAATAATAAAAAATAGATCTGACGATTAAACCGTCATGATCTCTTTTTCTTTTTCAGAGACGATCTTGTCGATCTCGACAACTGTGCGATCAGTCATCTTCTGAATATCGTCAGTCGCACGACGCTCATCATCCTCAGAAATTTCTTTATCTTTAGTGAGGCGCTTGAGATGCTCGTTTGCATCACGACGTAAATTACGTACGGCGATTTTGGCATCTTCACCTTCGTTCTTTACCACCTTAGTTAAATCGCGACGGCGCTCTTCTGTCAAAGCTGGCATTGGTACGCGAATCACGGTACCTTGTGAGGCTGGATTAAGACCTAAGTCAGAATCACGAATCGCCTTCTCAATTGCGCCAACCATAGTCTTTTCGAATGGCTGAACGTTAATCGTTCTGGCATCAGCCAAACCTAAGCTAGCCACTTGGCTTAGTGGTGTTGGGTTACCGTAATAATCGACTTGGATGTGCTCCAAAATTCCTGGATTTGCACGACCAGAACGAATCTTGGCCAGGTTAGATTTCAAAGCCTCAAGAGACTTCTGCATCTTTTGATCGGTAGTGGTTTTAATTTCTGCTGCGGACATCAAGCCTCCTATTAAACGTGTACTAAAGTGCCTTCAGATTCACCCTGAACCACGCGCATCAATGCGCCTGGCTTGAGAATTGAAAACACTTTGATGGGTAATTTGCGATCACGACACAATGCAAAAGCAGTTGCATCCATCACCTGTAAGTTTTTGATGATTGCTTCATCAAAAGTAATTGTCTTGTATAGGGTGGCGGTTGGATCCTTCATTGGATCAGCGCTGTAAATACCATCAACCTTAGTAGCCTTTAGAACGATCTCTGCGGCCATCTCAGCGCCGCGCAAGGCTGCAGCTGTATCAGTAGTAAAGAACGGGTTACCAGTGCCCGCAGCAAAGATTACTACTTTGCCTTCGCTCAACGCACGAATCGCACGTGGACGAATGTAGGGCTCGACTACTTGATCCATTCTTAAAGCAGATTGCACGCGTGCTTCAACACCTTTTTGGCGCAAAGCATCTTGGAGTGCAAGTGAGTTCATCATGGTGGCAAGCATTCCCATGTAGTCAGCTGTTGCACGATCCATACCGGCCGCACCACCTGCTACACCGCGGAAAATATTTCCGCCACCAATCACGATTGCCAACTGAACACCGCTATTCACTACATCGGCAATTTCTTTCACCATGGAGTCGATGGTTACTGGGTTGATACCAAAAGCATCATCCCCCATGAGGGCTTCACCAGAAAGTTTTAAGAGAACACGTTTGTAGGCTGGCATCGTTTTATTTTCCGTAATTTGCCAAGCAATTTATTTGCTTAGCTTATTGATCTTTAAGTACTTTTTAATATCTTGCCCAAATTATAAAGGGCTTGGCACAGATCAAACAAAAGGGCATAGAAACCGAGATTTCTACGCCCTTTTGGGTATTACAGCCTTACTGGGTAAGCCCAGCAATCTTGAAGCTAATTAAGCGCCTTTGGCGGCAGCCACCTGAGCAGCAACTTCAGCCGCAAAGTCGTCTTGACGCTTCTCAATGCCCTCGCCCACAACAAACATGGTGAAACCCTTGATTGTGGTGTTAGCGGCCTTGAGCATTTGCTCAACAGACTGCTTGTCATTTTTAACGAAAGTTTGGTTCAACAAAGAAACCTCTTTGAGGTACTTCTGAATAGAACCTTCAACCATCTTCTCAACGATTTCTGGTGGTTTGCCAGATTCAGCAGCTTTTTGAACAGCAACACTACGCTCAACAGCAATTGCTTCAGCAGGAACATCAGCCATCGACAAAGCCACTGGCTTCATCGCAGCAATATGCATTGCTACGTCTTTAGCTGCAGTCTCATCGCCTTCGAACTCAACCATGACGCCAATACGAGTGCCGTGGAGGTAAGAAACCAACTTGTTGCTACCAGCAAAACGCTTGAAGCGGCGTGGCATGATGTTCTCACCGATTTTGCCGATCAAGGCGCTACGAACTTCATCAACAGTTTGACCATTCATTGGCAATGCAAGTAGCGCAGCAACATCAGCTGGATTCTTTTCAGAAATCAGATTTGCGCAGGCTTGTGTAAATGCCAAGAAATCATCGTTCTTTGAAACGAAGTCAGTCTCACAGTTCACTTCAAGCAAAGTACCTGTAGTGCCATTGATGGCAGAAGCAACAATACCTTCAGCAGTAACACGGGATGCTGCTTTACCAGCTTTGCTACCAAGCTTTACACGCAGAATTTCTTCTGCACGAGCCATATCGCCATCAGCTTCAGTTAATGCTTTTTTGCACTCCATCATCGGAGCATCTGTCTTGGCGCGTAACTCGCCAACCATTGCAGCGGTAATAGCGGCCATTATTCAGCTTTCCCTTCTTCAACAAACTCTTCTTCGCCTTCTTTAACGGCAGTCAAGATTTCTTGAACAGAGTTTGATTTACCTTCGAGGATTGCGTCAGCAATGCCACGAGCGTAGAGAAGAACAGCTTTGCTGGAGTCGTCGTTACCAGGGATGATGTAATCAACACCTTCTGGTGAGTGATTGGTATCAACCACAGCGATAACAGGAATACCAAGCTTGTTGGCTTCGGTAATAGCAATCTTGTGATAGCCAACGTCCACTACGAAAATCGCATCAGGAACGCCGTTCAAATCTTGAATACCGCCAAGTGCTTTTTGCAACTTGTCGAGATCACGATCGTTAGTCAAAGCCTCTTTCTTAGAAAGCTTTTCCCAATCGCCAGCTTCTTTAGCAACTGCCATATCCTTCAAACGCTTGAGGGAACCTTTAACAGTTTTGAAGTTAGTGAGCGTACCGCCCAACCAACGGCTGTCGATGTAAGGCATACCAGCACGAGCAGCTTCTTCAGCAATGATCTCGCGTGACTGACGCTTAGTACCAACGAATAAGATAGTTCCACGATTAGCAGCAACTTGTTTTGCAAATTTCAGGGCGTCCTGAAACATTGGCAATGTTTTTTCTAAGTTGATGATGTGAATTTTGTTGCGATGGCCGAAAATGTAAGGGGCCATTCTTGGGGACCAGAAACGGGTTTGGTGACCAAAATGGCAACCGGCTTCCAGCATTTGACGCATAGTTACTGACATAACTTCTCCTAAGGGTTAATTTCTAAGATTGAGTCCTAGCTGCGCTAAAAAGCGCCACCCTGGAAGGCTCAACCCGCGATTTCAGATCAAAATTGACCTGAGAGCGAAATTATAGCTTAAATATCAATCACCTAGGCACCCCATAACCCACCCAAGCAATCTAAATCCCCTTGGATATACCTTCCAACGAGCTATATGCCTCATTTTTGAGCATTAGAGATCTACCAAAAACCGCCAAGTCGTTGATAATCAAGGCATGAATAGTGTATTTACCGCCGAAAAAGACATCCAAGGGATGCGCGAAGCTGGCCGCTTAGCCAGCGAAGTTCTTGACCATGTAGCCCCGCACGTTAAAGCTGGGGTCAGCACAGCTGAATTGGATCGCATTTGCCATGAATACATGCGCGATGTCCAAAAGACCATTCCAGCACCACTGAACTACCAGCCACCAGGCTACCCACCCTTTCCAGCATCCATCTGCACCTCTGTCAATGATGTGATTTGCCATGGCATTCCTGGTGAGAAGATTTTAAAAACTGGTGACGTCGTCAACCTCGATATCACCGTGATTACTCCCGATGGTTACTACGGCGATACCAGCCGCATGTTTATGGTCGGCGAAGTTTCAGTATTAGCGAAACGTCTGACTCAAATTACTTTTGAATGTATGTGGCTTGGCATCGCCCAAGTAAAACCTGGTGCATCGCTTGGTGATATTGGCCATGTTATTCAGACTCATGCTGAAAAAGCTGGCTACTCAGTAGTCCGTGAATACTGCGGTCACGGCATTGGCAAAGTGTTTCATCAAGATCCACAAATTCTTCACTACGGTCGCCCTGGTACTGGTGAGAAATTAAAAGAAGGAATGACCTTCACGATTGAGCCAATGATTAATGCAGGTAAGCGAGATATACGAACCATGCCCGATCAATGGACTGTGAAGACTAAAGACCGCAGCCTCTCTGCACAATGGGAGCACACCCTCTTGGTAACGGCTACTGGAGTTGAAGTGCTCACTTGGTCGGAAGGTAGTAACCCAGCACCTGATTGCGTTAAAGGGCTATCCTTTAGGCCAAGTCTAGCAAGCGCATAAATTCATGAATGAGCCTCGGGCAGCCAGCAATATTAGTGATGCAGCTAGTCTGCGAGCAGCTCGCGAAGTTGTGTACGACGAGTTTAGAAAAACACAGTCAGTAGGCAGGTTAACCAAACAACTTACAAAGATGAGCGATCAAGTGCTCGCCCATCTTTGGAATGGCTGCGGCTTAAACAATCAAGCTAGCTTAATTGCCGTTGGCGGATACGGAAGGAATGCTTTATTCCCTCATTCTGATATCGATATTCTTATTCTGCTCCCATCCGAAGAAAAACAAGCGCTCGCTTTATCAAAACAGGTTGAACAATTTATTGCCAGCTGCTGGGATATGGGGCTGGAGATAGGGTCTTCAGTGCGGAACACTGCAGAATGCATGTCCGAATCTGAGCAAGATGTCACTGTACGCACCTCACTCTTAGAGGCGCGATTACTGTGCGGCAATAAACAACTGTTTAAAGACTTTGAAAAAGCCTTTGAAGCGGCCATGGATCCAAAGGCATTCTTTCAGGCTAAGCTTGCTGAGCAAATTCAACGTCACTACAAATACCAAGATACGCCCTACTCCCTAGAGCCCAACTGCAAAGAGAGTCCCGGTGGATTACGTGACCTTCAAGTAATTTCTTGGGTCAGTAAAGCGGCGCACCTAGGTAATACATTCAAAGATCTCAGTCTTGCCGGTCTAGTTACTCAACGTGAGTTAACCGAACTCAATCGCAACCAGCGTTTTTTAGAGGCACTGCGCGCTAACTTACACCTCCTTGCAAAGCGTAGGCAAGATGTATTGGTTTTTGACTTGCAGGCACCCCTTGCTGCAGCAATGGGTATCGAAGAAGAATCCTCCAGATTGGCCAGCGAAGCCATCATGCGTCGCTACTATTGGGCAGCTAAAGCAGTCACTCAATTGAATGACGTACTGCTACAGAACATTGAAGCACTTCTCTTCCCTCAAGAGTCCAAAACAACTCACGCGATTGCCGGCGAAGGCAATGAGTGCTTCATTGAGCGTCAAGGTGTCTTAGATATCACCGACCCCCAGCTATTTCAGAAGCACCCAGAACAAATTCTGCGAACCTTTTTGGTTTTTGCGCAAACCGCTAACGTCAAAAGCTTATCTGCAACCATCTTTAGAGCTTTGTATAACGCTCGCCAGAAGATGGATAGCAAATGGCGTAAAGATCCAGTAAATCGTGCACTCTTTATTGAAATCCTAAAAGAGCCTGAAGGAGTTAGTCGCGCTTTTCAACTCATGAACCGCACCAGCGTGCTTGGTCGCTATCTACCAGCCTTCAGAAAAATCGTTGGCCAGATGCAGCATGACTTATTTCACGTCTACACGGTTGACCAACATATCTTGATGGTGCTGCGTAATGTACGACGCTTTATGGTGGTTGAGCACACGCACGAGTTTCCTTTCTGCAGTAGCCTGATCGCCCATTTTGAAAAGCCTTGGCTATTGGTCATTGCCGCCCTCTTTCATGACATTGCTAAAGGTCGTGGCGGTGATCACTCTGAGCTTGGTAAAGCAGACATGCGCAAGTTTGCAAAAGACCATGGTTTAGACAAAGCAGATACCGAGCTATTGGTTTGGCTAGTTGCAGAGCACTTGAACATGAGCCAAGTTGCTCAGAAACAAGACATTACAGACCCGGAAGTGGTGCAAGCGTTTGCTAAAAAGGTTGGGGATGAGCGTCATCTGACCGCCCTATATCTGTTAACTGTTGCAGACGTCCGTGGAACCAGTCCTAAAGTATGGAATGCCTGGAAAGGAAAATTATTAGAGGATCTATATCGAGTAACGTTGCGAATATTAGGTGGCGCAAAACCAGATGCATCTTCTGAGCTGGCGCAACATCAAGAAGAGTCTCGGGCCAAGCTACGACTTTATGCAATCGAGGACTCGGCTTATGAGAATCTCTGGAAGCAATTGGATGTTGCCTTCTTCCTTCGTCAAGATGCAGCTGATATCGCCTGGCTCACAAGACATCTATTTAATAAAGTAGATAGCGAGATACCCGTTGTGCGTGCTCGACTCTCTCCAGTTGGCGAAGGATTGCAGATTGCTGTCTACGTCAAAGACCAAGAAGACCTCTTTGCCAGAATTTGTGCCTACTTTGAACGCCACGGCTTCTCGATTTGGGATGCGCGTATTCATACGACAAAGCATGGCTATGCACTGGATACATTCCAAATCTCTGGCAGTAATTTAGTTGATGAAGGTGGAAGTTACCGTGACCTCATACAGTTAGTGGAGTATGAACTGACAGCTGCATTGCAAAACAATGATCCCCTGCCATCACCAAGCATGGGTAGACTCTCAAGACAGTCGCGTACTTTCCCAATTCAGCCACGTGTGCACATGATTCCAGATGAACGTGGCCATTACTACGCACTGTCTCTGTCGGCTAGTGACCGAACCGGCCTGCTCTATGCCATCTCCAGAGTCCTGGCCAAGCATCAGGTTTCACTTCATACCGCACGCATCAACACCTTGGGCGAGCGAGTGGAAGACGTATTCCTTTTGGATGCGGCTAACCTGAGCAAGAACCCTAAGTTGCAGATCTTGTTGGAAACGGATTTATTAGAGGCTTTAGGGGCTTAAGTCTGACCTTGTAGTTTTAGCAACGCTCGCTTAATACGCGGGCTGCTAACTTGATCAAAAGGTACCCATGCCTTTTCAATCTCCTCAGGAGATTCTTGCTCCTCAATCACCTGCAGCGCAAATAAAAGATCGATGTGCAAATGCGCACCCTCACCCTTCTTTAGATTTGTAGGTATTTCATGCAAATCAATATCTATAGGATCTAAGAATTCGCTGAGAGATTCACAAACCACACCAGTCTCTTCAAATACTTCACGAATCGCCGCCTGAATAGGCGCCTCTCCATCATCAATATGACCGCCAGGCTGGAACCATTGCTTAACGTAAGGGTGAAATATAAGAAGGGCTTTACCATCATTGATCACTAGACCGCTTGCCGTGATGTGCCCCATCCGATTAGCCCTTGAGAATGGATTATCTGAGGCCAATATTTTCCGTGAAAGTGCAGCAAAAGCAAATTTGAGGTCCATCATAGAATCTCCTTTGTATGGCGACCAATGAGCCTGGGACTTGAAAACCGGTCTAGGCAAGCTAGAGTGACAATCATGACAGCGCCGCAAAGCATCAGTAACGAGGTAGAGATCCACGAGGCACTAGAAAAGCTCGAAAGAATAAGACTCGCAAATGCACCAAACATCATCTCAATAGAGTAAAACAATCCTGAAATTAATCCAATATCTGCTTTAAATGACCGTGTCACGCCTGCCTGAGTAGCAGGAAAAATTACACCGACTCCGAATAATGAGAGAAAAATACAGGGCAGCAACATGAAGAGTGAGTCTATATTCAACAAAGAGAGAATCACCAGAAAAGATGTGGAAATTAAAATAATTAATCCTGAAAAATAAACCAAGTCCTTAAGGTCCATGCGATCAATATTGCGACGAATGAAAATTGTTCCAAATATATATCCACAAACTGATAAGGAGAAGATGTAGCTATATTCCAATGGGCTGAATTTATGAATCTTTTGAATCAATCCTGGAGAGGAAGAGGTAAAGGAAAAATACACCGTCCAAGCAAAGCTGATAACTAGCGTATGAAAAATAAATTCATGGTGGGTCAGTAGTTTTAAATACTTCTTGAGAATATTGCCAACCAATAAATCTCCACTAAGTTCGATCGGTCTAGACTCCCTCATAAAAATACAAATAAGCCCAAATGAAATAAATGAAAAAAAGGTAAGGGCATAAAATATTGATCTCCAGCCATAATTAATTGTCAGGTAAGCCCCAATTATTGGCCCCAAAATTGGGGATGCAATTAGACCGGCCGCCAAATAACTTAAAACCCTCACTTGAGATTTGAAATCATACAAATCCCTAACAATTACTCTAGCCAACAGAGTGCTGCACCCACCACCCAAGGCCTGAAAAAATCGACACCAAGTTAACTGCTCGACTGAAGTTACAAAACAGCTCGCTAGGCTAGCCAAGGTAAATATCAAGATGCCGTAAAGAACAATCACTCTTCGACCATATATATCTGAAAGGACGCCTGAAATTAGCAAGCTAATAGAGTAGCCAGCCATGTAAGAGGTTAAGGTCCACATTAACGCGGAGTGATTGGCAATCAGATCTTCACCCATAGATGAAATGGCGGGCAAATATATGTCAGTTGCCAGCATGGGGATTACAACCAAAATCATTAGAAGCGGCAATAAAAAGGGATGCTTAATTTGCATTTTCCACCCCAAATTGTTTTTTCCTTATAGACTCCATTGGATTAATTGATCGCCAATAAGAGCCAACTAAATCACGAGCTACCCTCTTGGCGCCCATTGAAACCATATCCAAGGAACTGACAAAGTAGTAGGTGCCGGAAGTAAGGTGCCCAATAGCGTAAAAATTTTTCACTTTATCGCCACCCCTTCGAACCATCGATGTTTCATAATCAACCTGAATACCGCCAAATGGGTTGACCATTACCAATCCCGATTTCATAAGGTTGTTTAATAGCAGTGATCCGGAGTTGCCATCAATCAATCGGGCTGGTCCAGTTGCATTAATAATCCAGTCACACTCAACCTTGATTGACTCACCTGAACAGTCAGCCTTTGAAATTGAGGCAACAAACTTGTCAGGGTCTCTAACCTCAATGCCAAGCAATGGGGTTTGATGATTTAGGATTCCGGCCTTCAGTAGGGAATATATTTTTAAATAAGTGTGCACTGGGAGCGGAACCCTCTTGCACATCCAAAGCCGGTGATACTTATTCATAAAAATTCGTTTGCTGGAGGTAGATAAGGCATCCCAATAATTGCTGATAACAGCATCACTTGCAATAGCAAAATTCTGCCATTCTGCATACATATCCCCTTTGGACAGTAGGTGTCTTATCCAGTCCTCATAGGAGTGCTGCACTGGATTAAAGAACTTATTCCACTTAACTCCAGCCCTTATAAAATCCTTTCTAGCAAGTCTTAGCGCCTGTCTTAATGAAATTTCACCAAACTGCCTGGACTTGATAACTTCTAAATTTTTAAGATTGAAATAGATCAACTCAAATTTTTCCTTGGAGCACCTCATTAAGGGGTGATTTGATCCTCTAGTAAAAAAATGAATTGGTCCAGCATGTCCTTGTCGTGCTAACACCACAGCTATATCTGCAGCAGTTAGTTGGCCACCAATAATGCCAACAGAATCACTCCTTCCAATCCCCATGGCATAGCGATTAGTAGGGTATGGGTTATTAACGTACCGACTCTTGCCCCTTAACTTAAACATGTCATGTGGCTCAATGTTTCCGATACATAAAATTACATAATCAAACCGGCTTACACGTTCTGCGCAATCAGCCACCTCAAAGTATTGATTCCTACGCTTAATATCAATCACCTCATGATTTTCTAACCCTACTGAGACATTGATTTTTTTGGCATCAGAAATTGCATCTTGAAGACGATCTTTCAAATACAGACCAAAGAATTGTCGTGAGATGTAACCATCTGGCGAAACCCCAGATCCCGACAAGACTTGGCCTGAACCCATCTGATGACCCTTATCAACCACCCATTCCCAAAAATCAGTTTCTCGATTCTCAAATATGGAAGTGGTTGAGCTAACCATATTCATCAATAAATCATCGCTATCGCATTGATATGCGAGCCCTGACCCAAAGTTCGAATTTTTCTCAAAAATATTTATTTTGTATTTTTGATAATTTGAATTTTTAATAAATTCAATTAGGCTTGCTAGAGTCGCAACTCCTGAGGCGCCGCACCCAATTATTGCAATGCTAGTAAGCGGTTCGCTTGAACATATATTGCTCTCGATCCTCAAACAATCGGAGACCCCCAAGAGCTTGCTGACTGTCTTTTGATGCATTCTTCCCTCTCAAAGCCTTAAGCTTATCGACGAGAAACAAAAATGCCTACCTGATGTTTGTGTAGGAAATTACCTACTTAAGGAGACCCACCATAGCCGCCTCATCAATCACAGGCACACCCAGTTCTTCCGCTTTAGTGAGCTTGCTTCCGGCGTCTGCTCCAGCTACGACGTAGTCAGTTTTCTTAGAGACTGATCCAGCGACTTTGGCGCCTGCTTTTTCGAGTAGATCTTTTGCTTCATCCCTTGTCATTGTTGGGAATGTACCTGTGAGTACAAAGGTTTTTCCTGCCACAGCTGCACTGATGACTTTTTCTTCGACAGAGAGTTGCATTCCTGAGGCTAAGAGCTGCTCAATCACTTCACGGTTATGGGATTCTTCCATAAAGCTAGTGATGGAGTTGGCCACTACAGGGCCAACATCTTTAACTGTTAGCAAGTCTTCGAGGTTCGCATCCATCAGGGCGTGCATGGATTGATAGTGATTAGCAAGATCTTTAGCGGTGGTTTCGCCGACATGGCGAATGCCCAATGCAAAGATAAATCTCGCTAGCGTCGTATTTCTAGATTGATTGATTGCCTGCATAAGATTATCTGCAGACTTCTCACCCATGCGTTCTAGATTCGCGATAGCGGTAAATCCAAGACGATAAAGATCGGCGGGTGTTCGAACTAAATTGTGATCAACCAATTGATCCACAATCTTCTCGCCCAGACCTTCAATGTCTAATGCACGTCTGTGCGCAAAATGAATTAATGCCTGCTTGCGCTGTGCTCCGCAGAATAAGCCGCCGCTACAACGCGCAACCGCCTCATCTGCCAAGCGCTCAATATGTGAATCACATACAGGGCAATGTGTTGGCATTATGAATTCTGTTGCATTAGCAGGTCTACGCTCTTTCACTACCGAAACTACTTCCGGAATGACATCCCCCGCTCTTCGCACTGAAACGGTGTCGCCAATGCGTACATCTTTGCGCTTCACCTCATCTTCATTATGGAGAGTCGCGTTTGTGACAGTAACCCCACCCACTTCTACAGGAGCAAGTCTTGCGACTGGAGTGATAGCGCCCGTGCGTCCTACCTGAACATCAATTCCAAGAACTGTAGTTAAGGCTTCTTGGGCTGGGAACTTATGGGCTAAAGCAAAGCGTGGAGCTCTGGATACAAAACCTAACTTAGCTTGCTCTGAAAATGAGTTGACCTTATAAACCACGCCATCAATGTCATAAGGTAAAGAATCCCGTTTGGCACCTACCTCGCTATAGAAAGCCAAAATCTCTTCTACAGATTTGAGAACACGGCGCTCCGAACAAACTGGCAAGCCTAGCTTGAGATAGGCATTAAGCAATTCTTCATGGGTATTAGGTAGCCAAGATTGTGGCTCCAATGCACCTAAGCCATAAGCAAAGAATGAGAGCGGCCTTTTGGCAGTGATCTTGGAATCCAATTGGCGCAAACTTCCTGCTGCCGCATTACGAGGGTTGGCAAATTCTTTCTCACCCTGGGCAGCAGCTTGTTCATTCATTTTCTGAAAGTCTTTAAGATACATAAAGACTTCGCCACGCACCTCTAAGACTGCTGGAATTTTGTCACCAGATAGTTTTAATGGAATCGCTCGAATGGTTTTGATGTTGGCAGTGACGTCTTCACCGCTGGCACCATCACCACGAGTGGCAGCCCTAACTAAGGAACCATGCTCATAGCGCAATGAGATCGCCAAACCATCAAATTTAAGCTCTCCAGCGTAATCCACTTGATCAACATGCAAACCATCACGACAACGCCGATCAAAAGCAATGAGCTCAGCATCTTCAAACGCATTATTCAATGAAAGCATTGGCACAGCATGGGCAACCGAATCAAATTCTTTAAGTGCTGTACCCCCCACTCTTTGTGAGAGTGAATCCGAAGTAATCCACTCAGGGTGGGCTGCCTCGATCTCTAACAACTCACGATATAGACGATCGTATTCACTGTCGGGGACTATTGGGTTATCTAAAACGTAGTACGCATGCTCTAAACGCGCTAACTCAGCTTGTAAGAATGCGTAACGATCCGCTAAATTTATCGGACTAGAGGACGACAAAGCAATTCCTTAGCTAAAGAGTCTGCTAGCGGTAGAAGAGCCAGCTGAAACGCCACCCTTCTCGAGGTTCGCATATAAAACATCGAGATGCTGACGAATGCTAATCACAGCAGCTTCTGTCAGATTAATACCGTTGTCATCTACCAAGCGACCATGGGCGGCTTGGGCGATCTCAATACCTTCACCGAGCATGCGCTCAAAAGCACGTTCCTCATGAGATACCAAAGGCACCTCGAGCAACAAGGTCACCTGCTGAACTGGCGCATTAGGATCAATTTCCGCGCTAGTAAAGATCAGTGCGCCATTACTAAAGAACTCATAAGCACGGCCATTGCGAGAGAGTCTAAAACCGCGCTTACGCATCAGTGCATCAAAGTTAGCTCCAGGGCATGCCTCATCAAACAACACATTGATACTCAATTGAATATCACTCTCTGCTGCCATGGAATCAAGCTCTTTAGCGCTCTCGAGCATAGTGCTGACGCTTGGCATATCAATTTGAGAACCCAGAGTTTCTGCAAGCGCTTGAGCGCGTGAACAGAAATCAGACAACTCTAAAACACCAATCGGGCCACGGCGGCTAGCCAATTGAATTGCTAACTGCAACTCAGAATAAGAAGCTTCTGGACGCAGGGCTTCCCAATCTTCAGCAGCATCAACGTCTGCATTTAATCCTTCACACATCCAGCGCGCTGTTGAGCTAGATGGCCCATCAGCCCATAACTTCATCTCTTCAAGAATTTCAGCACCACTAATGCCTTCGTCAAAACGCAGAGTGATCACGCAATCAATCCGAGGATCAATCGAGAAACTTTCCGGGACAGAGATTACTGGGAGATTAATCTCGCCAAAAGAAGGCTCGGCCCGTTCTTCAGCCTCAGCAAAACCTTGGCCAAATGAGGGTTCTTTTATAAAGCGATTATCAGCAGAGTATTCACCAGCAGCTTTTGCCTTGCGGCGTGCGCGAGCGTATTTGAGATTGAGAACGGCTACTGAAATCAGAATCAGTAGGCCAATAACAGCCAAAGCGAATTGCAAATCAGACAAACCTAGCATTGTCATGAATTGCTCTAGATCCACTTAAGCTGCCTCCACCATAGATACTGCAGAAGAAATATCCACCGCCACAATACGAGATACACCCTGCTCTTGCATGGTGACACCAATCAACTGATGAGCAATTTCCATAGTGATCTTGTTATGTGAGATGAACACAAATTGAGTCTTATTAGACATTTTGGCAACCATCTGCGCATAACGCAAGGTGTTCGCATCATCCAATGGTGCATCAACCTCATCGAGCAAACAGAATGGTGCAGGATTGAGGAGGAATAAGGAGAAGACCAAGGCAATCGCGGTCAAGGCTTTTTCACCACCGGAGAGTAAGTAGATAGAGCTGTTCTTTTTGCCTGGAGGTTGTGCCATCACTTGCACACCAGCATCGAGAATCTCTTCGCCAGTCATTACCAACTCAGCATGACCACCACCGAATAGCTCAGGGAATAGTTTTCCAAAATGGGTATTAACCTGATCAAAGGTGCCTTGCAAGAGATCACGGGTTTCAGCATCAATCTTGGCAATCGCATCCGTCAAAGTCTGCATTGCTTCATTCAAGTCAGCAGACTGTGCATCCAAGAACTGCTTGCGCTCACGTGAGCTGGATAGCTCATCCAGCGCAGCCATATTGACTGGACCCAAAGACTGAATCTCAGAATTCAGACGGTTAACCTCAGTTTGCAATGCGCCTACTTTGAGATCAGGACTAAAGCTAGATTCCAATGCAGTGAGGTCTGCTTCAGCATCTGAAAGTAAGGTTGCAAACTGTTCGAAGTTCAAACGGGCAGCCTGTTCACGCAACTGTAAATCAACCACTTTGTCACGCATTGGCTGAAGGCTACGCTCAATCTGTAAACGCACTTCATCCGCTTCACGTAATTGATGCAATAACGCATCTTGTTCAGTACGGGCATTGGCTAATGCAGCTTCACGAGCACTGCGAGCCAACAAGAGGCCTTGTAATTTGTCTTGCGCTTCTTCATCGCTGAGCGTTTCAAGCTCTTGCTCAGAAGTAGCCTGCTTATCCTGGATCTCCATGATCTGGATACGAGCAGTACTTTGATCGCGCTGTAAGTCAGCAATCCGCTGTTGTAAAGAGCGAGTTGCAAATGCCGCTTCTTGAGCGGACATCTCGGACGAACGTAAAGCCTCGCGGAGACGATCACGTTCTTGAGTGGCTAACTCGAGTTTTTCTTGAGCAATTGCCAGATTCTCTTGTAAGCCTTGTTTAGATTCTTCTGATTGCGCAAGCTCTTCTGCAGATTGCTCTTGAGTTTGAGTCAATTGCTCCATTTGCTGACGCAGCTCACTTAACTCACCCTGAATTTGTTCAGCGCGTTGGCTGTATTTTTCTTCGGCTTGAGTTAATTGCATTCTTTCTACTTCAAAACCATGCACTTCTTGAACGGCTTGCTCAGCAGCGATGCGAGTTTGTTCAGCAGCCTGGTGGGCGGCTTGATAGTTGACAACACATTGATCCAACTCACCTTGCAACTCACTCTGAATTAGCTTCTGAGCACGCAATTGCTTCTCAAGACCTTCCATCTCTTGAGCACGTGCCAACATACCCGCTTGCTCAGAGTCTGCCGCATACAACTGGACGCCCACACGACTAACCAAATGACCTTGTTGGGTAACGAAAGCGCCGCCAGCGGGTAACTTCTCGCGACGATGCAATGCATCTTCCAAGCTATTGGCAATATAGATATTATCTAACCACTCTTGTAATACGGCGGCAACACGTGGTGCACCTGCGCTTTGAACGCGGGTCAATAGAGGAATGAAATCTGCTGGCACAGCAGTGTGCGCAGGAGAAATATCTTCTGTTAATAAAATCGCTAAACGACTTGGAGGAGCGTCATTCGCTAAAGCCAAAGTTTCTTGAACGCTTTTCGCTGTAACGGCAGCTAAGCGCTCGCGCAATACAGACTCTAATGCCGCTTCCCAGCCACTCTCAACTTTGAGCTCTTGCCATAAACGTTTGCTCTCTTTTAAACCTTTACTCTCAAGCCATGGACCAATCTTTCCTTGCGCCTGAACACTCGCTTGCAATGCAGTTAATGCAGTGAGCTTTGCTTCGGTTTGAGCTAATTCTTGATTAGCTGATTGAATCTGTTGCTGTGCAGTGTTGCGAGCCTCATCGGCAGCTGGCACACGTTGCTGCGCCTCGCCTGCTTTCTGTCTTGCTTCATCCACTTTGCGCTGCGCCATCGCATGACGATCAATTGCCATTTGCAATGCTTCGGCATCGGGTCTACGCATACCAGCAAGCTCTGCCTCAAGACGGGTATCGCGCCCCTTGAGCTCTTCAACTTGAGTAGTAATAGCTTTAACGCGCTCACCCAAACTAGCTAAGCGCTGATCAATCGTTGCCAAGTTCTCACGAGCATCATTGAGTTCGCGTGCGTGAACTTGATAAGCCTCTTCGCGGGATGGCATTTGCTCTTGCAAGCCAGATAAATCAGCAATGAGTGTTTGTTCTTTTTCTGCAGCTAAGCTGAGTTCTTGCTCGGCAGTGCGCTGTGCTTGCGCAGCATCTGTTTCTTGAACAGTCCAACGTTGAAGTTGGGCTTGTAAATCTTGAGATTGCTGCTGCAGGCGCTGACGTGCTTCTTGCACGTAACGAATCTGTGCCTCTACTTGACTGACATCAGCATTGGTTTGATACAAGTCACCTTGAGCTTGAGACACCTTATCTTGCAATGCGTATTGTTCTGTACGCATAGTCTCAAGCTCAGTTTCAGCATGACGCATTTTTGCAGTCTGCTCTTCTAAGTTAACTTGAGTGTCGCGGATGCCATTGGCATGACGTTCTTGCTCTTTACCAGCCTCAGTCTGACGAACAAACCAGAGTAACTGCTGCTGAGACTTCATCTCAGTAGAGAGTTCAGCATGGCGCTCGGCTACGGTTGCCTGTTTCTCTAAGCGGTTGAGCTGTTGATCGAGCTCACGCAGAATATCTTCTACGCGTACTAAGTTTTCTTTTGTATCTTCAAGACGGGAGGCGGTTTCTTTGCGGCGCTCTTTATATTTAGAAACGCCCGCAGCTTCTTCCAAGAACACGCGCAATTCTTCTGGCTTTGCTTCCAAGATGCGGTTGATCGTGCCTTGACCAATGATGGCGTAGCCTCTTGGACCCATACCTGTGCCCAAGAAAATATCTTGAATGTCTTTACGGCGTACAACTTGATTGTTGACGTAGTAACTGGAATTGCCATCACGCGTTAAAACGCGTTTGATACCTAATTCTGTAAAAGCACTCCACTGACCCTGAGCACGTCCTTCTGAATTATCAAAAATGAGTTCAACGCTGGCACGGCCAGATGGTTTACGCAAACCCGAACCATTAAAAATCACGTCCTGCATCGATTCGCCACGCAATTCACTAGCGCGAGACTCACCTAAAACCCAGCGTACAGCGTCAATAATGTTCGACTTTCCGCAACCGTTAGGACCCACAACACCGATCAATTGACCTGGCATTTCGAAATGGGTTGGGTCTACGAATGACTTAAAGCCGGAAAGTTTGATGGATTTCAGTTGCACGGCGTACTTTGCAGGGAAAAAAGGGGTTCAAATAAGGGGGTAAAAATTATTACTAAAGTGGGAAGATGATAGCAAGCTTGGGGCTCCTCACACGGGTTTTTGCCCCACCGATATAATGATTAATCTACTTCCAGGGGCAAAACCCCTTAACAATCTGATAGTTAACTGAAAAGCATGAGCCAATCACCACAAAGCATCATCGAACAAGCCTGGGAAAACCGCGCAAACCTGTCTCCTGAGGCCGTTTCTGGAGAAATTCGCAACGCCGTGAACGCCGTACTCGAAGGCCTCAATACCGGCAGCATTCGTGTGGCTGAACGCCGTAGCGTCGGCAAATGGGAAGTAAATCAGTGGGTAAAGAAGGCTGTTTTGCTCTCTTTCCGCCTGGAAGACAACAAACCCATGGGTGCTGGTGGCTATACCCAGTTCTACGACAAGGTGCCAAGCAAGTTTGAGCACTACACCGCAGAAGACTTCGCCAATGGCGGATTCCGCGTAGTTCCCCCTGCAATGGCTCGCCGTGGCTCATTTATTGGCAAAAATGCCGTTTTAATGCCCTCTTACGTCAATATTGGCGCTTATGTAGGTGAAGGCACCATGGTTGATACCTGGGCAACCGTAGGCTCATGCGCTCAAATCGGTAAAAACGTTCACCTTTCTGGTGGCGTTGGTATTGGCGGTGTTCTAGAGCCAATCCAAGCCGGCCCAGTGATTATTGAAGATAACTGCTTTATTGGCGCCCGCTCTGAGGTCGTTGAAGGCGTTGTTATTGAAGAAAACGCAGTTCTCTCTATGGGCGTATACATTGGTCAAAGTACCAAGATCTACGACCGCGAAACCGGTGAAATCCATTACGGTCGTGTACCAGCGGGTTCTGTTGTGGTTCCAGGCTCACTTCCTTCTGCCTGTGGCAAGTACAGCCTGTACGCAGCGATCATCGTGAAAAAGGTTGATGCTCAGACTAGAGCTAAGACTGCGATCAACGAACTCTTGCGCGATTAAGCTAAATCTATGAGCGCCACCCTTGAGCTAACTGAAGCCCTCATCTCCTGCCGCTCGGTAACCCCAGCGGACGGGGGCTGTCAGGAGCTCATTGCTAAACGCCTTCAAGCTATAGGCTTTCATACTGAGAGCGTGGTTAGTGGCCCGGAGAGTTTTCAGGTTACTAATTTGTGGGCAATCAAAAAAGGTACGGCTGGGGATCAAGGCGAAGTCTTAATGTTTGCCGGCCATACCGACGTTGTACCTACTGGCCCACTAGAAAAATGGACCAACGATCCATTTACCCCGACCATTCGAGATGGCATGCTCTATGGTCGTGGCGCTGCGGATATGAAAACCTCACTGGCGGCATTTGTGGTTGCCACAGAAGAATTTGTCATCACCCACCCTAATCACAAAGGCTCTATCGCCTTCTTGATTACGAGTGATGAAGAGGGTCCCGCAAATGATGGCACGGTCATTATGTGTGAGCGCCTGCAGAAGCATGGCCAACGTTTAGATTACTGCGTGATTGGTGAGCCCACTTCTGTTGATCGGCTTGGCGACATGATTAAGAACGGTCGTCGTGGATCACTCTCAGGCAAACTTCGGGTCAAAGGAATTCAGGCGCACATTGCCTACCCTCACCTTGGTAAAAATCCGATTCATATTTCAGCACCAGCGATTCAAGCACTTGTTGAAACTGAGTGGGACAAAGGTAATCAGTATTTCCAACCTACTAGCTTTCAGATCTCCAATATTCATGCGGGCACTGGCGCGAACAATGTCATTCCAGGCGAGCTAGCAATTGATTTCAATTTCCGCTTCTCTACCGAGAGCAAGCCAGAAGAGTTGCGTAGTCGCCTAGAGGGCATCCTCAGTGCCGCAGGCCTAGATTTTGAGATTGACTGGGTCCTAGGCGGCAGTCCATTCATTACTGGCGATGGCGCTCTTGCTGGCGCTCTTCGTAAAGCCATTAAATCTGAAACCAAAATCGATACTGAGCTCTCCACAACTGGTGGCACAAGTGACGGTCGCTTCATTGCTAAGATCTGCAAAGAGGTGGTCGAGTTTGGTCCACTTAACGCAACAAGTCACAAAATTGATGAGTGCGTGATTGTGGATGATGTTGTGCCACTCAAAAATATCTTCCGCAAGACTCTCGAGCAACTTGTTGCTTAAGACTGCTTAGTTAATTACTTTCTATACATAATGGCCCCTGCGCCCCAGCAATCTCTGACGCTTGATCAATGCATTGATCAAATTGCACAACGACTAGAAGCAGCGGATTTGCATTATGGGCATGGTGCCATTGATGCCGGGAGCGAGGCACTGTGGATCGCCAGCAAACAACTGAATCTAAGTCCTGCAGATGCACTCGACCACCTAGAACAAGTCATGACTGCCGAGCAAATTACCAGGGCTTTTGCAGTTACCGAAACTCGCATCTCGACACGCAAGCCCTTGGCTTACATTTTGGGTGAAGCTTGGTTAATGGGCGTACCTTTTTACTCCAGCGAGCAAAGTATTGTTCCCCGCTCATGGATCGCTGAGCTCATTGTTGATGGCTCACTGGAGCCTTGGTTGCCCGCCGATGGCAAAGCCTTGGACCTATGTACCGGTAACGGCTCTTTAGCGATCTTGCTAGCCTTGGCTTGTCCTGATATTCATGTCAGCGCTTGTGACATTAGTCTGCCTGCATTAGCAGTTGCCTCTCGAAATCTTGATCGTCATAGCCTCACTTCTCAAGTAGAACTTTTTGAAGGCGATCTATGGGATGCGCTTCCAGAACCCCATGAAGACAATCTCTTTGATCTCATCATCTGCAACCCGCCTTACGTCAATGCCAATTCCATGAACGCTCTTCCTGCTGAATATCACGCAGAACCTGCCTTGGCATTAGCAGGTGGTGATGACGGTATGGACCTCATCCGTAAAATTATTGCTGGTGCCTCTGACTACCTATCTGAACGTGGTGCCATTTTGATTGAGATTGGCAATGAGTATGAGCACTTTAAAAGAGCGTTTCCGCAGATCCCCGTCATTTGGATGGAAGTATCCGCAGGCGACGAGCAAGTCCTACTCATTCAGGCAGAAGACTTACGCTAAGTTCATTGTTGACTTAGCTTAACTCTGCTGCTGCAGAGATCGCTTGATCAATTCGCTCTACCGGGATCACCCTTAATCCCGGAATCTTTGTCTTGGGCATATTGGCCTTCGGAATAATTGCTACCGTGAAGCCCAGCTTTGCAGCTTCTTTCAGGCGCTCCTGACCACGTGGGCAGGGACGAATCTCTCCAGCCAAACCAACCTCACCAAAGACAATCAACTCTTTAGGTAACGCCTTATTCCGAATCGATGATTGAATTGCCAACAACACTGCTAAGTCAGCCGCTGGCTCAGAGATCTTCACACCACCCACTGCGTTTAAGAAGACGTCTTGATCAAAACAGGCAACACCCGCATGACGATGTAGTACCGCCAAGAGCATGGCTAAACGAGCCTGCTCCAAACCAACAGCCAAGCGGCGAGGGTTGGGAATGTGCGCAGTATCTACGAGCGCCTGAATCTCTACCAAGAGTGGGCGACTGCCCTCTTGCGTAACCAATACGCAGGCGCCAGGCACCATCTCTGCATGCTGAGACAGAAAAATTGCTGAAGGATTAGCCACTCCGCGCAGACCTTTTTCAGTCATAGCAAATACACCGAGCTCATTGACTGCGCCGAAGCGGTTTTTAATCGAGCGCACCAATCTAAATGAAGAATGGGTATCGCCCTCAAAGTAAAGTACCGTATCGACAATGTGCTCAAGTACACGTGGGCCGGCCAAATGACCATCTTTCGTGACGTGTCCCACCATGAGGACACAGATGCCACTAGATTTAGCAGCTCTGGTGAGTTGTGCCGCACACTCGCGGACTTGCGCAACAGACCCTGGAGCTGAGCTCAACACTTCTGAATACAAGGTCTGAATAGAGTCGACCACCAATACCTGTGGCTTGACCGTATCCATGATGGATAACAACTTTTCTAACTGAATCTCAGCCAACACCTCTAATTGAGGAGCATCCAATGCGATACGTTTTGCTCGCAGTGCAATTTGAGCGGCAGATTCTTCACCACTACTGTAGAGGACGTTCATGCCTGCGGCACTCATTTCAGCGAGCGCTTGTAGCAATAAGGTGGATTTACCAATGCCTGGGTCACCACCCAAGAGCACTACACCTCCAGGAACTAGTCCGCCGCCCAGTACGCGATCAAACTCTTCTACGCCAGTACTAAAACGCGGAAGGTCTTCAGCAGAAATGGCAGAGAGTTTTTGACGTGGTAGCGACTGCGCTAGACCTTGAAAACGTGTATTTGAACTCACCTCAGGTAAGCCCTCTTCCAGCGTGTTCCACGCCTGACATGAAGGGCACTGTCCTTGCCACTTAGCAGAAGTCCCACCGCATGACTGACAGATATAGATTGTTTTAATCTTGGCCAAAGTATTACCTAGTAATTAGTTAGTGCAGCAGTAAAAATCAGTTAATCGAGCTGTGTGCCCGCTTTATTCTCTTGAGCACGCTTAGGCGCATCTTTACGACGTTGCTCTACATCTGCTGCACGAGCTGCTGCTGCTTTTTGCTTCTCTTCAAATTCTTTCTGATTGGCTGAGCGCTCAGCCGCTTTTTCAGCAGAGGCACGTTCGGCGATCTTAGCGGCATCACGTTGATCTTTAATGCTAGCGCGCAACTTACGCTGCACTTCATGCAACTCCACCTCTTGCGCACGAATCGGATCAATCTCTTTACGGTACTCAGCACGGGAGTCTTTTAAGCAACTATTAACCCAATACTTTTGATAGCACTCCGAGTTTGATTTATCCCAACGGTATTTAGCCCAATCTCGCTGCAACTCTAATTCACGCTCAATCTTGTCGAGTTGCTCTAACTGAGCCTCTTCAGCAGGAGTGGCGAGCACTAAGTTGCTGAAGGAGCAAACGAGCAGAAAAGCGCCTAATGAAACTAAGGAGCGCAAAGAACTTGGCTTTCTCAAATCTCGACCTTTGCGCCAAGCTCAACTAAACGATTGGCAGGAATCTTGAAGAAGTCAGATTGGCGACCAGCGTTTTGATACATCCAACAGAACAGACGTTCACGCCACATTGCCATACCTGGAATTGCTGATGGAACGATCGTGTCTCGCGATAAAAAGAATGAGGTATTCATCAAATCGAATTTCATGCCGAAGGTCTTCTCAATCAAATCAATGATGGAGCCCATATCTGGAGTTTCTTTAAAGCCGTAGATAGCGCGTACTACGTGGATGTTGCCACCGAGATCTTTCATGGTGATGCGCTCTTCGTCGCTAACATAAGGCACATCCCAAATGCTGACCTTTAGGAAGAAAACACGCTCATGCAAAACGTGGTTATGTTTGAGGTTATGCAAGAAAGAAACTGGCAAGTAATCAACGTGCGCAGTAAGGAACACTGCAGTGCCCTCTACACGATGTGGCGGATGTTTGAGTAAGG
Organism: Polynucleobacter sp. es-MAR-4; assembly: GCF_018882055.1. Classification (GTDB taxonomy): domain Bacteria; phylum Pseudomonadota; class Gammaproteobacteria; order Burkholderiales; family Burkholderiaceae; genus Polynucleobacter. Next base: position 616,554 of record NZ_JACVPF010000001.1, read on the forward strand.
ACTCAATAAAGCTAGCCAGTTGAATACCTTCTTCCATGGCGCGCTTACGTAAAATCTGACGACCTCTGAACCAAGTGATGAGACAAGTAAAGCAAAGTAAGCCAAGCGCTAATGGGTACCAACCACCATCCTTAATCTTAATTAAGTTAGCAGTCCAGAAAGCAAGATCCACAATGAAGAATGCGATCGTCACAATGCTGACGAGAATAATGTTCATCTTCCACTCACGGAACATCACTACAGCCAGCAAGATAGTCGTGATCAGCATCGTTGACGTCACCGAGATACCATAAGCGGCCGCCAAATTCATGGAACCCTTGAACGAAACTACGGTCGCTACGACCATAAAGAGCAGAGCCCAGTTCACAATCGGAATATAAATCTGCCCCTGCTCAGAATCAGATGTGTGCAGGATATTCATGCGAGGCATAAAGCCCAACAAGATTGCCTGACTAACCAAAGAGTAGGCGCCAGAGATAACTGCCTGCGAAGCAATCACAGTGGCTGCAGTAGCTAAACCCACTGTTGGCCACAAAGCCCAATCGGGTACCATTAAATAGAACGGATTTTTAATCGCTTCTGGGTTAGACAGAACTAAAGCGCCTTGACCTAAATAATTAATCAACAAGCTAGGCAGCACTACGATCAACCAGGCATAACGCACCGGGGTTCGTCCGAAGTGACCCATATCTAAGTACAAAGCCTCAACACCCGTAACCACCAATACCACCGCACCCGCCACGATATAAGCGGTTGTTGGATGACTGATGATGAAGCTCACGGCATACCAAGGATTAAATGCTGCAATGATTTGTGGCGCATCGCCAATATTAATTATCCCTAAGGCGGCTAGCGTTAAAAACCACACCAACGTCACAGGTCCAAATAATTTACCTACAGCAGCCGTACCGTATTTCTGAATCAGAAACAAGGCAACCAAAATGATCAATGAGATCGGAATAATAAATTTATGCAAAGCGGGTGCCGCAATCTCAATACCCTCTACCGCAGATAAAACAGAGATTGCTGGCGTAATCACAGACTCACCAAGCAACATGCACGCACCGAACATGCCGATGATCATGAAGAAAAAGTAACTCTTTGATTTGCTATCGAAGGAGCGAAGAGCTAGCGCCATTAATGAGAGAACGCCGCCCTCACCTTTATTGTCTGCCCGCATAACGAACAGCACATACTTCACGGTCACCACCAAAATCAGAGCCCAGATCATCATCGAGATCACACCAAACAGCGCCTCTGGTGTAAATGCAATGCCGTGCTCCGGATCAAAACACTCCTTGAGAGCGTAGAGTGGACTGGTACCAATGTCTCCAAAGACCACCCCGATTGCCGCAAGCATCATTACGCCGAGGCTCTTTTTATGCTCGCCCCCTGTTCCATGAACCTCAACTGGGTTCAAAAGTGTGGAGCTGGAAAATTCTGGATTGCTAATCGACATCTCAAAACCTTAAGGTGATGTTGCACGGCAATATGTTACTCCTTATGCAGACTGACTCAGGGGTGATGTTTAGCCCTAAAAGCCGCTTATTTGAGCTCTATTTAAAGGTATTGCTCGACAGAGACCCTTAAAAAATGGTAGAATTTCAGCTTCAGACGCGGGGTGGAGCAGTCTGGCAGCTCGTCGGGCTCATAACCCGAAGGTCGTAGGTTCAAATCCTGCCCCCGCAACCAAACAAGTAGAAGGCTTCTAGGTCATATGACTCAGAAGCCTTTTTGCTTTTCCGGGCACCCAATGTCTAGGCATAACGCCCCAAAGTAGGGAAAAGGTCTATTCGGATACTCTCAGTCGTCTACTATCCTAAATAGAGGCATGAATTCTCAATGCCCATGAATTGTCTATTTTGGAGAACAAGTAATGACATTAGTTAGTAAATTAGTCGCAATAGCCTGCGGCTCACTCATTAGCTTTGGCGCAATAGCCCAAAACTACCCTAACAAACCGATCAAGATCATTGTTCCATTTGCCCCGGGCGGCAGTACCGACATCATTGCGCGCAGCATGGCTGATCCTTTAAGCAAGCAATTAGGCCAATCTGTCATTGTGGAAAACAAGGCTGGTGGTGGCGGCTCTGTTGGCGCCCTAGAAGTTGTGCGCGCACCAAAAGATGGCTACACCTTAGGAATTGCAACCATTTCTACTACGGCATCCAATCCAGCAATTAATGGCAAGATTGGCTATGACCCACTGAAAGACTTCACAGCAATTACGAATATTGCTGCGACACCGAATGTGATTGTGGTGAACCCATCCTTTCCAGCCAGAGACTACAAAACGTTTATTGAGGTTATCAAAAAGAATCCCGGCAAATACTCGTATGCAAGCTCTGGCACTGGCGGCATTGGTCATATGCAAACAGAACTCTTCAAGAGTTTGACTGGGACCTATATTGTTCACATCCCATACCGTGGTGCAGGCCCTGGCCTTATCGATGTTGTAGCTGGCCAAGTACCCATCATGTTTGACAACTTACCTTCCGCCCCTCCCTTCATTAAAGATGGTCGCCTGATTCCGATTGTGATCGCAGCACCTAAACGCCTTGCGATTTTGCCAAACGTACCTACATTTACTGAAGTGGGTTTAGCGCCTGCAAACAGAATGGCCTACTACGGTCTATTAGGACCTGCAGGCTTGCCTAAAGATGTTGTAGACAAGATTTATGCCGCGGCTCAAAAAGCAGTCCTTGACCCTACAGTACGAAAACGTATTGAAGATACCGGCTCCATCATTAACGTAAATGGTCCTGAGGCCTTCTCGAAAGAAATGGCTGCAGAGCTGGCAACTTATAAAGACGTTGTTGCCAAGCAAAAATTAGAATTAGAGTAATTCCTCAGTAGCGCAATGAAAAAACCGCCCTCGGGCGGTCTTTTTACATTCATGCACACCAACCATTAATGCGAATGACCTTGCGAACTCATTGGCATTTTATTGGGACTAACATTTTTCATGCTTTCACCATTCATCATCTGCTGATGCGCCCCCTTCATTTGCTCATGCATCTCTGGATGACAGAACTCATGGTCAGCGCTACTGCCAGCAGCACCCATTTGATGGGCGCCACCGCCTTTGTAACCAAGTAAGGAAGGATCAAGCATGCCGGCAATCATGGCGATGTGCCCAAAGACTAAGAACAAAGCTACGCAGATAGCATGAATCTTGAGCTTACCCATTTGATCTAGGGCTTTATTTACAAAACCAAACTCTTGCAAGGCTATCCAGATCAAAGGCAAGCCCCCAATCAGATAACTACCAACCGCTATCACATCAATTGCAGTACGCCATTCATGATTTTTAGTAATCGGCAGCACAGCAGTAGTCATTAAATAGGCGATCACACCAATAAAATACAGGCCTACTGTCGTGCCCGCAAATCGATTCAGGTGATAAACAAAGCCATCAAACTTCCTAGTAAATAGGATATACAGCTCAGTGATTGCCAAAGTTTCAGCAAGCACAATTGGTATTGCCATAAAGATTAAGAGGTTCCAAGGCTGATTGTCAGCCAATAGCTCCATGTAGTGAGTCATGTTCATAAGTCTTCTCCAAAACGGAAATTATCAAAAGGCATCTAAATGCCACAATCAAAAGTGACTAAAGATAATTTTTGGGAGGCTTGTAAATAGACTCAGCAATACTAGATTTTGGTCTTGAAATATCGCTGCGCACATATACATCGGCCTGCTTGACTGAAAAAAACTCGGGTGAAGCAGTAAGAATCGCAACGACTGCACAGCAGTAATGGGTAGGACTAATGTTGGTACTGGACATACCTTCTTCAGAGTGGCCAACTGATGCCATCTCTTGGCAATGATCATGCCCGGAAACTATTACCGCAGTGCTTTCTGCATTTAAATCAACAGGCATCATCGCAGCATTGATTTGGCTGACAAAGAGGCTGATAAATAAAAATGTGATGAACTTCTTCATAGACTCAGTTTACGCTGTATTTAGAGTGTCGATGCCACAAGCGCTTGTCATGCTTTCGCCAAAATAGCGGTTCTCCTTGGTTTAACTCTAATGCGGCCGAAAATTGCCATATCTGCGCACCAGTCATCGGTGTTTGATAGAAGGGGATACTCATCTCCTCATATCGGGCGGTGACCGTTGGATGTGGATGACCATATCGATTGCGATATCCGTTTTGTGCAAATGCTTCATCAGGATTTAGCGCAGTTAAGAGCTCTTGAGATGAGGATGTTTTGCTACCGTGATGTGGGGCCATGAATATCAAACTCTTATCATTCAAATCATTGAGGGCAGCACGAGTTAATCGCTCAGTGATTTCGGCCTCACCCTGCTTTTCTACATCCCCCGTCAACCAGAATGAAGTTCTTGAGTTACGAACCTCTAGAACACAACTGACCTCATTTGGCTTTCTAGGATGTTGATCCTCAAAAACTGTGAACTCATTCGGATGCCAAATGTAAAACCCCACCCCATCCCACCTCCATTTCTGACCAAAGCGGCAAGGTATCGCAGGGATTCTTCTATCTCTTAGATTAGCGAGCAATGGATTGGTGCTTGGCAAAGAACCCATCATTGACTCAAAGCGAATCTCTTTCAGTAGGGTTGCAGCACCTCCAATGTGATCACTGTCACTATGGCTAATTACCATCCGATCAACATGATCAATTCCTCTCCCTCTTAAATACGGCAGGATAATTCTTTGACCAGCATTATCTTTCCCCTGAATGGGACCGGTGTCATAAAGCAATTTTTTTGTTTTGGTTTCGATAAGGACTGCTGTGCCCTGGCCAATATCCAACACTGTTGCCCGAAATTCACCTTGAGATAAATTGGTATTTTGAGTTGGATAAATAAATAAACTTGTAGTGAGCATGAGCCCGACCACTCTAGACATCCAACTTTCCCTGATAGAGCCCGGACGAATCGCCACAATAATGCCGATAGTTGAGAACAACATCGCCCACCAAGCGGGCTGACTAGACCAGGCGATTGCCCATTTCCAATTAGCCATCCAAGTAAGCATGATTGCTAAGTAATCCATCGTGATATGTGTTGGGATCAACAGCCATTTACCAATAAAGTCGGGGAGTAAAGCGCCTGCGATAGCTAGAGGGGTTACGATATAACTCACCACGGGAATGGCGATTGCATTTGCTAGCGGTGACACTATCGAGACCTGAGAAAACCAATACAAGGTCAATGGTAGAAGTGCAATAGTGACAACCGCCTGAACTCGACAAGCCTCTCTAAGAGCTTGCGTCACTCTATGTCGCCAATCAAGCTGCAGCTCTCTGCCAGTAGGTACACCCAATAAGCCATCCGAATCCTGCATCGCATACAAAATTGCCGCTACAGCGCCAAACGATAGCCAGAACCCAGGTGTATAGGGTGCCATCGGATCAACCAACAGAACAAATGCAAGTGCCCACCACCAGATATCGAATGAACGGGGATTTCTGCCTGACCAGAGAGCAAAAGCAACTACTCCGACCATATACATTGTCCGCTGCGCCGGAATCTGAAAACCTGCTAACCAAGCATATACAAATGCCGTCAAAAATCCTGCTGCTGCAGCAACTTTACTTACCGGAATAAATAGGGGCAGAGAATTTCGGCGCCATATAAATGCAGCAAGCATGGCACCAAATCCCGCCAACATCGTTACATGAAGACCAGAGATGCTTATAAGATGACCGATGCCGGTTGCATTAAATACACGCCAATCCTCTTGAGCAATCGCATTCTGATCACCCATCACCAAAGCTGCAATCACACCGCCATAGCGCGCATCTCTTGGCAATAAACGTTGAATCTTTTGCCTTAATTTCCAGCGCTGATATTCCATGGCTAGAACGAACTCAGTAAAGGCAATATCTTTTTCAAGCAATAACTTTCCCGACCTAACTGATCCGCTGGCACCAAAGTCTTGATGAAAAGACCAGCGCTCAAAGTCAAAAGTGTGGGGATTTAGAGATCCATAGGGTCTTTTGATTTTGACTTTGAATTCCCAACGCTGACCCGGAATAATCTCTGGAATGCTATGGGGATTACGCCATGCTGGTTGCCAACTCAAATAGACCTGCGAAGGAAACGACTGAATAAGTTCTTTCCCTAGAAATGCATGATCTACCTCAAATGAAAACTTTGCGCCACCAGGAGAGCTCTGTGGCAAGGCATTAACTCTGCCCTCGAGAATAAGATCTTTGCTCTCATACTCTATTGAAAGGACATTAGCCAATCGACTTTGTGCGTACCGGGCATTCCAGGCAAACCCCAAGGCGAAACAACAAACCGCTAGGAATGCGCTACTCGCATAACAGTTTTGGATTGAGGTGTAATTGATGCAAACACCAAATAGGGAGATGGCAATGGTCGCCGCACAGATCCAAGCCCAATTCTCTGGCACGACAGGCAAAAATAGAAGAAGCGATCCCCCGGCGATGAACGCCGCAATATTGATGCGCAAGTTCTTAGGAAGCGGATTGTGGGTTTGGTTTGCAAGTCATGAGAGATGACCAACGAGGTAATGCATGCATGGCATTTTGCCAAACTGACCTTGCAAATACTTCCTCACTAGCGCCTCGAATGCCAGCCAATTGCTGAGCAATTCTCGGGAGTAAGGCGGGCTCATTAAGCCGACCGCCCTCCTCCTTGAGCCATGCCGGTGGAATATCAGGAGCATCGGTTTCGGTAACGATACTTTCGAGAGGTAACTCTTGTAAGAGGCGACGAATTTGTAAGGCTTTATCGTAGGTTGCAGCACCGCCAAAGCCAAGCTTGAAACCTAGCTCGATAAATTGCTCGGCTTGCTGATGGCTGCCATTGAATGCATGTGCGATGCCACCGGGCACCTTTCTTTTGCGTAACGCTTTCAGGATGGCGTCTTGTGAACGGCGCACATGCAAAATTACTGGCAGCCGGAAATGCTGAGCCAAATCGAGTTGCTTATGGAAAAAATACTCTTGGCGCTGAGGATCGAGGCCCTCGACAAAATAATCTAAGCCAATCTCACCAATCCCGACAAATCGAGGATCATTCAATGATTGCTCAATTTGATTTTTAAGAATCTCGATATCACTCTCTTGGGCTTGATTGATATACAGAGGATGAATACCTAGCGTGTAGACTAATCCTGGAATTTGATTGCCATACTGGTTTGCTAAATTTTTAGCCTGCTTCCAATCGGAGGCTTGAACTGTCGGCAGCAAAATGGCTTTAACACCCTTATTCACTGCACTTGAAATAATTTCCGAAAGCGTGCCATCAAACTCTGGCGCATCTAGATGGCAATGGGTATCAACCCAAGTGAGCTCTGTGCTGGCATCGCTCATTGTGCGAACGTCTTTAATACTCCGCGCTCTAAATGCAAAATTCGGTCACAACGTTTAGCGCGAATAGGATCATGGGTCACGATCACAAAAGCAGTGCCCTGCTCACGAGCAATATCCAACATCAAGTCAAATACGCCATCAGCAGTTTCGGTATCCAGATTACCCGTTGGCTCATCCGCTAGAACGCAAACGGGGTTACCGACTAGCGCACGAGCTACAGCAACACGTTGGCGTTCGCCGCCAGACAACTCACCTGGGGTGTGTTGCACTCGCTTTGCCAAGCCTACTGCGTGCAACATTGTATTTGCACGTTCCATGGACTCTTCATTGCTTAGCCCACGAATGCGTAATGGAAGAGCCACATTCTCAACGGCACTGAATTCGTCTAAGAGATGATGAAACTGGTAAATAAATCCCAGACTGTGGTTACGAAGCTGATCTAATTTACTCACTGGCAATTTATGTAGATTGTTCCCAGCAAGAATCACAGTGCCCGCACTCGGAGTATCTAAGCCACCCAAAAGGTGCAATAAGGTACTTTTCCCTGAGCCAGAAGATCCTACGATGGCAACCTTTTCGGAGGCGTTCACTTGCAAATCAATCTCTTTGAGGACATCAACCGCTGTTGCACCTTTGCCGTAGGTCTTTGCTAAACCAGAAGCGCTCAGAATGGTTTGATTGGAATTACTCATAGCGCAATGCCTCCGCAGGTTGAACTTGGGCGGCGCGGCGACTTGGGTACAAGGTAGCCAACACAGAGAGGCCGAAAGCCATCAAACCAACCGTCACTACATCAGATAAACGCACATCGGAAGGCAACTCACTAATAAAGTACACATCGCGTGGCAGGAAGCGCACTCGGAAGATCGCTTCTATAGCAGGAACAATCACATCAATGTTTAAAGCAATTAGTAGACCCAAACCAACTCCCGCGAGAGAGCCTAATAAGCCAATCGCTAAGCCTTGCACTAAGAAGATTCTTTGAATGAGCCCTGGGCTTGCACCCATGGTTCTTAAGATCGCAATATCGGCCTGCTTCTCATTGACAGTCATCACCAGAGTAGAAACCAAATTAAATGCAGCTACAGCAATGATCAAGGTCAGGATGATGAACATCATCTTTCTTTCAGTCTGAACAGCAGCAAACCAATTTCGGTTAGAGCGCGACCAATCGCTCACCCATAAAGCTTGTGGAACAACCTGAGCTAACTCAGAAGCAATCTCTGGCGCCCGCTGCATATCGTCTACCTTGACACGTAAACCAGATGGGTCTTTCAAGCGTAATAAAGCAGCGGCGTCTTTCCAATGCATGATGGCTAAAGAACTGTCATATTCATAATGACCGCTATCCACAATGCCAACTACTTGCAGTGTTCGCATTCTAGGCATAGCACCTGCAGGCGTGAGATCACTTTCTGGCACGATCAAATTAATACGATCGCCCACACGCGCACCAACGATATTGGCAAGCTGTGCACCCAAGGCAACTCCAAAAGCACCCGGCTTGAGATCTTCAATACTGCCAGCGACGAACTGCTTAGGTAAATCAGAAACTTTACCCTCTTCACTGGGTAGCACCCCGCGTATAGAGACGCCGCGCATCACGCTATCACGACTCAATAAACCTTGTGAACTCACCATTGGGGCGACACCAACTACGTGGGGCTGAGCAGCTACCTTCAGAGCAATTGGCTCCCAATTGGCGAGACCATCTGGAGCGGTAATTTCAACGTGAGAAAGTACGGAAAGCATCCGATCGCGCACTTCCTTTTGGAACCCATTCATCACCGAAAGCACCACAATCAGGGCGGCAACGCCTAAAGCGATGCCTGCGGTGGAGATTCCGGAAATAAAGGAAAGGAAGCCATCACGCTTGCCCACGGTCTTACGACGCTTGGAACGGGTATAGCGTAGGCCAATTTCTAGCTCGATAGGAAGTCTCAACATAGTTACAGTTTAGTGAATTAAATGGGTAATCCAATGGTTTCTGTAAATGCCACCTAAAATCAGGGGAATGACTGCCAATTTCACCTCCCCAGCAAGCGCTTTGCGACGCTTCACCCTGATGGTGTCAGGAGAGGATGCTATTGACGCTGGATTGGACCAGAATGAGCCGCCCAGCGGCTTGCCGCAGGAACGCTTTCTCTTAGGAGATCGCTTGCCGATTGCTCCAGTAATGTTATTAGGTCAAAGTGATTTATCGGTAGACCCGAATGAAATCATCGCTTGCCTTCAGCCGGTTCACCTTCATGCCACCAGAGATCATCTGATTTTGATGGCCCAAAGTCAGATTGATCTGACAGTAAATGAATCCGCCAACTTACTTCAAGTTGCTCTCCCTTTTATCGAAGAAGATTTTGGGGTCAAAGTTTTATTCCAAGGACAGCGCGATTGGTTTATTCCAGCCGGCCCATTCGCTAGCTTAGCCACCCACTCCATTGATCAGGCGCATGGCCGCAATATCGATTGGTGGATGCCGCGCGATACGAGCGAAATTGGAATTGCCAAACTCTGGCGCAAACTTCAAAATGAAATTCAAATGCTTTGGCACATTGACCCAGTTAATGAAGAACGTGAGCAACGTGGATATCCAAGCATTAACTCCCTTTGGATTAGCGGCATCGGAAAGCTAGCGGATATTCAGGCGCCTAAGTTCTTGGGCAATACATCTCAGATTTATGGAGACCACCCACTATTGGCTGGATTGGCCAAATATCTTGGTATACCTCAACAGAATGAAATTCATTTTTCAGATCTACAAAATACCTTTGCCTGGATTGAACGTCCTGAGAGTATTTGGGATAACTTGAGAAGCGCCCTCTTGAGCCATGAGTTAGATGAAATTGAAATTATCGACTTTCCAAAGGGCCAAGCTCGCCACAGAATCTTTACGGCTAAAGACTTAAATAAAAAGTCATGGGCCTTCTGGAAAAAATCAGAGCCCTTAACTTGGTCAGAAATCATTTCAGCATGAGCGTATTTTCAAGGCGCCCCTTCTCTGATCGCACGGCCAGCTGGCTGCAACAAAGCGGCTTACACCCACTACTTGCCAGACTATATGCAGCACGTGGCATTGATAAACCCGATGAACTCTCGCTAGATCTCAAGCAACTACTCTCACCAGTTGAGCTGAAGAACTGCATCAGCACTGCCGCCCTACTCGCCGATATCCTGGAGCGCAAGGAATCCATGCTGGTGGTGGCGGACTACGATTGTGACGGCGCTACTGCGTGTGCCGTTGCGCTCCGAGGCCTAAAGATGCTAGGTAGTCCAGATACACCCATTCAGTTCTTGGTGCCAAATCGTTTTACGATGGGTTACGGACTCACTCCAGAAGTGGTTGACTTGGCAGCTCAGCAAAATCCTAAGCCCAAATATCTCATCACCGTAGATAACGGCATTGCCAGCGAAGCCGGGGTTGAGCGAGCTCGCGAGTTAGGCATGGAAGTCATCGTGACCGACCACCATTTGCCAGGCGATCGACCGCCTAAGGCGACTGCAATCGTGAACCCCAATCAACCTGGCTGCACCTTTCCAAGCAAAGCACTTGCAGGTGTGGGTGTGATGTTCTATTTACTAGTGGCTCTACGTGCGGAGCTGCGCAAGCGCGGAAAATTTACTGCCGAGACTCAGCCAAAAATTGAGAACCTATTAGACCTTGTGGCTTTAGGTACCGTAGCAGACGTTGCACAGCTTGATCGCAATAACCGCATCTTGGTTTCGAATGGCTTAAAGCGCATACGTGCTGGCGTATCTCAAGCTGGTATTCAGGCGCTATTTCAGGCGGCCGTGCGTGATCCTCGCAAGGCCAATACCTTTGACCTAGGTTTTGCCATCGGCCCTCGCCTAAATGCAGCAGGGCGTCTGGCAGATATGACCTTAGGCATTCGCCTATTGCTCAGCGATAAACCTGATGAGGCTATTGAGCTGGCTTATGAACTTGACCGCATTAATCGAGAGAGACGCGTGATTGAAGGTGGAATGCAAGAAGCCGCCCTCGCCCATCTTGCCGAAGATCAATTGGCGGGCACTATGGCTGATCGCTCTAGCATTTGCCTTTGGAATGCAGAATGGCATCAAGGCGTGGTTGGTATCGTGGCTTCCCGTCTCAAAGAACGCTTTAATCGCCCTGCGATTGTCTTTGCACCCGCAGATGGCGCTAGTGGAGAAGAGTTACGTGGCTCCGGTAGATCATTAACAGGCTTTCATCTGCGAGATGCCTTGGATATTGTTTCTAAACGTGAGCCTGGCCTCATTCTCAAATTTGGTGGCCACGCGATGGCAGCGGGCCTCAGTATTAGAAAAGCAGATTTTGAAAAGTTTGATGCGGTATTTCAGCAAGTTGCCAATGAATTACTAAATGACGAATTATTAGAGCGCCGCCATATTCATGATGGCTCCCTTGATCTATCTGAGTTCACCCCAGAAACTGGCGATCTCCTGGCTGAAGAAATCTGGGGACAGGGCTTTCCGCAACCCATTTTTTACGGGGAATTTGAGGTTGGGCAACAGAGCCTCATGAAAGAAAAACATTTACGCTTGCAACTCCGCCCAATTGGAGATGGTCAAATCGCTAGCAAGCCATTTACCGGGGTTTGGTTCAATCGGACCCAACCATTGCCAGCCAAGGCCAAGCTGGCCTATCGCCTAGTAACTGACCGCTTTCAGGGGCAGGCCCGCGTGCAACTCATGATTGAGGCCCACGACGAGGCCTGAGCTCTAATAACCCCCTTATAATCAGGGGATGGAAGCCGAACAACTCAATATTATTTCAAATACCCTGTCCGATCTGCTCACCCGTGAGCAAGCACTTCGGGGGTATCTTTGACTTCGAAGTAAAGTCACGACGCCTTACTGAAGTTAACTCAATTCTTGAAGATCCCACTATCTGGGACGATCAAAAGAAAGCACAAGCCCTCGGCAAAGAAAAGAAATTGCTCGATGGTGTTGTTGCTACCCTCACTGATTTAAATAGCAATATCACCGGTGCCATCGAACTATTCGACATGGCCAAAGAAGAAAGTGATTTTGAAACCATTGGCGCTATCGAACAGGACGTAGAGAGCTACAGCAAGATCATTCATGATCTTGAGTTCCGTCGCATGTTCCATAACGAAATGGATTCCTGTAATTGCTTTATTGATATTCAAGCGGGCGCTGGCGGAACAGAGGCTTGCGACTGGGCTAGCATGCTCTTCCGCCAATACCTTAAGTATTGCGAACGCAAAGGCTATAAAACAGAAATTCTTGAAGAATCAGATGGAGACGTTGCTGGTATTAAGAGTGCCACTATTAAGGTAGATGGCGAGTACGCTTATGGGCACCTTCGCTCAGAGACTGGCGTGCACCGCTTGGTACGCAAGTCACCATTTGACTCCTCCAATGGTCGTCACACCTCTTTCGCCAGTATCTATGTTTATCCAGAGATTGATGACTCGATTGAGATTGATGTCAATCCAGCAGATATTCGTACCGACACCTATCGCGCCTCTGGTGCGGGTGGTCAGCACATTAACAAAACCGACTCTGCAGTTCGCTTGACCCACCTGCCAACCGGAATTGTGGTGCAGTGTCAGAATGACCGAAGTCAACACCGCAATAGAGCAGAAGCGATGACGATGTTGAAATCACGTTTGTATGAGCATGAGATGCAAAAGCGTCGTGCAGAGCAAGACAAGCTTGAGGCCAGCAAAACTGATGTGGGCTGGGGTCATCAGATCCGCTCCTACGTACTGGATCAAAGCCGCATTAAAGACTTACGCACCAACGTTGAGATCTCCAATACACAAAAAGTTTTGGATGGTGATCTCGACGCCTTTATTGAAGCCAGCCTCAAGCAAGGCGTTTGATTCATTACCCCTATTCCAGCTATCTATATTCCATATGAACGATCAAGTGAACTCCAATCCTAATCAAGCTACTGAAGCTGTTGATGAAAACCACATCATTGCAGAGCGCCGCGAGAAATTAGCCAAGTTACGCGAAGGCGGAGTGGCATTTCCAAATGACTTCGTGCCAACCCACTTAGCTGCGGATCTACACACTCACTACGATAGCCTCACCAAAGAGGAATTAGCTGCCAAGAAGGTACATGTCAAGGTGGCTGGCCGCATGGTGCTCAAGCGCGTCATGGGTAAAGCTAGCTTCGCAACCATCCAAGACCGTAGCGGCCAGATTCAGTTCTACATTAATGATGAAATCAGTGGTGCGGATACCCATGGTGCATTTAAGCACTGGGACATGGGTGACTTTATCTCTGCTGAAGGTAATTTATTCAAGACCAATAAGGGTGAGCTCTCAGTTGAATGTAGCAATCTACGTCTCCTAAGCAAATCGTTGCGCCCTCTTCCAGATAAGTTCCATGGCCTCTCAGATTTAGAGACTAAGTATCGTCAGCGCTATGTTGATTTGATTGTGAATCCAGAGAGCCGCAATACTTTTAGAGCGCGTAGCAATACGATCGCTTCCTTGCGTCGCCATATGCTTGATGCAGACTTCATGGAAGTCGAAACACCAATGCTCCACCCCATTCCTGGTGGCGCTACCGCTAAGCCATTTATTACGCATCACAATGCTTTAGATATGCAGATGTTCTTGCGTATTGCGCCAGAACTATATTTAAAACGCTTAGTGGTTGGTGGTTTTGAACGCGTGTTTGAAATCAATCGCAACTTCCGCAACGAAGGCGTTAGCCCACGTCACAATCCAGAATTCACAATGATGGAATTCTATGCGGCCTATACCGATTACCGTTGGTTAATGGACTTCACAGAAGGTTTGATTCGTGCCGCAGCGATCGATGCGCAAGGCACTGCTGTTCTGACTCACCAGGGCCGTGAACTCGATTTGAGCAAACCCTTCCAGCGTCTAACTATCACCGAAGCAATTCTTAAATATTGCGGCCAATCCAACAAGAGCTATGAACCAGCTCAGTTAGATGATGCTGCATTCATTCGCGCTGAATTGAAAAAAGGTGGTGAGAATCCAGACTCCCCTACCTTGAAGAACGCTGGTATTGGCGCCCTTCAATTAGCTCTATTTGAATTGGTTGCCGAGTCACACCTATGGGAGCCAACCTACATCATCGATTACCCAATCGAAGTGAGCCCTCTTGCCCGCGAATCCGATACACGCCCTGGTATTACAGAGCGCTTCGAGCTATTTATCACTGGTCGCGAGATCGCTAACGGCTTCTCCGAGTTGAACGATGCTGAAGATCAAGCCAATCGCTTCCGCAAGCAAGTAGAGCAAAAAGAAGCTGGTGATGAAGAGGCAATGTACTTCGATCATGACTTCATTCGCGCACTTGAATACGGCATGCCTCCAACTGGTGGCTGCGGCATCGGTATTGACCGCTTAGTCATGCTATTGACTGATGCGCCCAATATTCGTGATGTGATTTTGTTCCCACATCTCCGTCGCGAAGAAGAGTAATTAGCTCAAACTCTATTTTTAGAAATAAAAAAAGCCGCAGATAATCCTCTGCGGCTTTTTTTATTTCAGACCTGGAAGACTCAACTTGCTGGATATAGTTTTGTGTTCTCGCTATCGATGACTGTGACATTGACTGGAATGCCCAGGCTAACGCTAGAAGATACGGTGCAGAAGTCTTGAAACTGAGCCAATACACGCTCCAGGTTCTCAAGAGTGTTACCAGGCACACCAATCCGAATCTCGACCTGAATTGCCAAGATACGCAATCTATTTTCAGCGTTTCTACCTATCTCACAACTGGCTTTAGTTTCTATTGGCTCAGGATTTTGCTTAAACTTTCTCAAAGCAAATAACAAAGAATCAGATAAGCAATTGGCAACGCCTGCCAATAAAAATTGTGATGGCGTTGCACCCTGCGATTGACCCAAGGGCGGTGGCTCATCACCGATCATTGGCTCTCGCTCTTCGTTGTAATAAATAGCAAACTGATAATCGTTTTGCTGAACAAGTCTTACAGAGGGTTCGATGCTCATATACTCTCCAATCACTTAAAACACCATCTTAATAGATAGCTGGAATTAATTTTTTAACTTTCAATTGGTATGCTGTGTAGGCAGGAAATCGCTCTACCAGCCAAATCTCCTCCCTCCTTGCCTTGATATCAAATAAAACAAGTAAGGCAATTGCATAAGCCAAAACATAAACACCGGGGAAGATAAGCAGCCAAGCAAAAGCTGCCAGAAGCACCCCAAAATATATTGGATGGCGCACATAACGATAGAGGCCAGACTGCACTAACTGCGCATTGTCTTTTGGGCATGGCAAGGGGGTAAGATTTTTACCAAGATTGATCACTGCAATAAGCATCACCAAGATTGAAATCAGGCCAACTGAAATACCACACGACGTAAAGATATTTTTGAGAGGCTCGGAAGTCAGTAAATCTTGCCCCCTAGGGCCGAACAAAATCAAGCCAATCAGAATTGCCTGAATGACGACATACCAAGCGCCGCGTTCAATAATAGATTTTGGAGAAAAGTTGTTCATTGCTAAGGCCTTCTGGGGAGAATGTCACAGTCTACCCATAACAGCAAGTGCTGGCCCCGTCAAAAGTCTCGTTCGCTTTAAAGGCAATCACCCTGTTATCACGGTATTAAAGACACTTAATGAAATTCAGGGTAAGCTTTGAAACATAAAAGAATCTCAATCAGAAGGATTGCATGAAAGCTCTCATTTTATTTGGCCACGGCGCCCGTGATGTTCGCTGGCGTGAGCCATTTGACCGCTTAAAGGAAAAATGGGTAGCGCAGCATTCCAATATAGTGGTCGAGCTCGCCTTTTTGGAGCTGATGGAGCCAAGCCTTGAGATGGCAGTAAGTTCTTTAGTATCCAAGGGCGCCAAAGAAATAACGGTTCTGCCAGTCTTTTTTGGGCAAGGCGGCCATTTACGGAATGACTTCCCCGCCCTTCTAACTGCTTGTCGTGAAAAATTTCCTGAAATTACTTTAAGCGCTACGCCGGCAGTTGGTGAGGACGATGCTGTTTTGCAGTCCATCATTGAGTTCGCTGCAAGAGCTATCTAGCTCTGAGGACAGCACTTGTGGCTTCTGTCTTAAAGCTTCGCCAATCATAATTAACGCCGGCGAAGCGGCATTAAACCACTCATCTGCTTCACCATTAGCCAATTGACCAAGAGTACTAGACCAGTGACGTTCATTCTTGGTGCTGACGGCCTCCAGAATATGGACAGGCGTCCCATCATCGTGGTTTGTAACGCCCTCAATTAATTGCTTAGCAATGCTTGTTGCGTCCTTACGCCCCATGTAATACACCAAGGTATCTGCATTGGGTTGCGCTAGAGGGATATGCTCTGATTTTGAAGGACTATCGCTGCTTGGGTCTTGCCCTTGCGCTACAGTGACAAAAGCAACACTTCTACTAACGCCACGTAAGGTGAGTGATTGCTGCATCGAAGCGGCCCCAGCTAAAGCCGCAGTAATACCAGGCACCACTTCCACCTGAATACCAGCTCGCTTGAGTGCTTGGATTTCTTCATCGGCACGACCAAACATCATGGGGTCGCCACCTTTTAACCTAATAATAATTTGATGGTTTTTTGCCGCATCCACTAAGCGCTTATTAATAAAATGCTGTGCGGAAGAGAGCTTGCCGCAACGTTTACCTACAGCTACTTTAGTTGCCTGAGGGCAAAGCTCCAACATTGTTGGATCCACCAAAGCATCGTGAAACACGATGTCCGCCTGCGCCAATAATCTTGCACCACGCAAAGTGATGAGGTCTGCAGCCCCGGGGCCTGCTCCGACCAAAAAAACCTTACCAAGCTCTGGAGTGTGAGTTGTAGACATTCGCTGTTTCTGTGAGGAGTTTATGCAATAGTGGCGCGTTGATCGCGCCAGCTGTTTTGCGTCACCACCGAAAAAAGATCAAACTGCTTGAGAGCAATATCGAGGTTTTGATCGGGACGTAATTCAAAGGCATCAAAGCCGACGCGTGCGCCTTGTAATAGCTGGTCAATCAAGACATCGCCAATGGCACGTACCTCACCTTGCCACTCAAAGCGATCTCTTAGCAAGGCGGCGGTACTAAAGCTTCTACCATCTCTAAAAATAGGGAAATGCGCCCCAACCACCGGCCAGAGTGATTTACCCTCTTCAATGATTTCAGAGTGCTTCAGAATGTCGTCATCGGCAGCAAACCAAACACCAATCTCGCCTTTACCTGCTCTACTGGCTACATCAGCGTTCTTGTGATGTGTAATCCACCAATGGAATGGCACTAGAACCTTATTAAAGCCATGCTCCAAATCCGGAATACCGCCTTCATCGCGCTCGCCATCCCATACCTGCCAATCATTGGCAATCAAAGTGGGTTTTCCGTCTTTAGGGTAATAAATAATCTGCTGGTTCATAGTGTTTTTGTAATTAGACCGCTGCACCTTTAGAGTGTTTTCCATTATTTTTATAGGCAGCCTCCTTAAATGGAGTTACGCCCAATCTGCGATAGGTCTCAATAAATGGTTCATCAGTTGAGCGTTGCTCTACATAAGTGTTGATGATGCTGGTCATCACATCCGGAATTTCATTGGCATAGAAAGAAGGTCCAATGACTTTCCCGATAGAAGCATCATTACCTTGATCTCCACCCAGCGTAATCTGATACCACTCTTCGCCATCTTTATCAACGCCGAGCACCCCGATATTGCCAACGTGATGGTGTCCACAAGAGTTAATGCAGCCTGAAATATTTAAAGTGATATCACCTAAGTCATGTAGGTAATCCAAATCATCAAAACGTTCTTGGATGGCTTTAGCAATCGGTAAAGATTTGGCATTGGCTAGTGAGCAGAAGTCACCACCTGGGCAAGCGATGATATCGGTCAATAAACCAATATTAGGCAGTACAAGATTGTAATTTTTTGCTGCTCGCCAGAGGTTAAGCAACTCGGCCTGTTCCACGTCAGCTAAAACTAAATTCTGCTCATGCGTTACACGAAGTTCACCAAAACTATATTGGTCAGCTAAGTCGGCGATGGCATTCATTTGCGCGCTAGTAGCGTCGCCAGGAGCCGCAGTGCCATGTGGCTTAAGAGACAAAATGACGGAAGCATAACCAGGTACTTGGTGCGGCTTTACGTTGCGCTCTAGCCAGCGAGTAAATACAATCTTCTCATTGGCATCCAACTTTGATTGAGCATGAGACTGTAATTGCTCATCACTTAATGCTGGAAGTGTTTTGTAGCTTTGCTTGGTAAAGTGCTTAGCGACACGCTCCCACTCAGCTTGTGTGAAGTTATCTTTACCCTGCTTAGTTGCATTATGCAGTTGAGCCCATTCACCCTCCACTTGCCGTGCGAATTCTTCTGGACCCAAAGCCTTGACCAAAATCTTGATCCGAGCCTTGTACAGATTGTCACGCCGACCAAATCGGTTATATACCCGCAAGAGTGCCGTTAAGTAGCTAGGCAGAACCTCCCATGGAACATTCTGCTTGATGAGTGAACCCAGAATAGGTGTTCGGCCCATACCGCCACCCGCGTAGATATCGGCAATTAATCGATCTTGAGAATCTTTTTTGAGCTCAATGCCGACATCATGACAAAGTAATACGGTGCGATCTTCTTTGGCGCCATTGACTGCAAACTTAAATTTACGCGGCAGATGGGCAAACTCTGGATGCAAGGTAGACCATTGGCGTAGCAATTCGCAAATGGGCCTAGGGTCGATATATTCATCAGCCGCGACTCCAGCAAAAGCATCGCTCGTAATATTGCGAATACAGTTACCCGAAGTTTGAATGGCATGCATCTCGACTTTGGCTAGTTCAGCCAAAATATCGGGAGTCTGCTCAAGCTCTACCCAGTTAAATTGAATATTTTGACGAGTCGTAAAGTGGCCATAACCACGGTCATACTTATCTGCAATGAAAGCGAGGGTACGTAACTGTCTCGCACTCAACAAGCCGTATGGAATAGCAACGCGCAACATGTAAGCATGGCGCTGATGGTAGAGGCCGTTTTGTAGCCTAAGTGGGCGGAATTCTTCTTCAGCGAGAGTGCCGTTAAGGCGACGCTCAACCTGATCTCGAAATTGAGTAACCCGCTGATCTACTAGCGTTTGGTCAATATGGTCATATTTATACATAGCCAGCACATTGTCTAGGGATAGTCATATTTCAACAAATAATTAAATGTAGAATCTATATATCTTTATTGATATAAAGGTACCGCCCGCTTAAATAACAGAAGGCAGCGGACAAGAAGGGATTGGAATTTAGTGCTAGACGCTAAATTCTGGAGAGCCAGTTTGTATGGATAGGCCAACAGCCCAACCCAATCAGTAAGTAATGGCCTTTTCAAAAGCCTCATCAACATCAGCTTGATCTTGCGCCAATACGTGCTGAGCAATCAAGAACACTCCCGAAAAAAAACTAACGCAGACCAATAAACCAAAGGCGTGGAATTGATTGAGGCCATTTTGATTAAGCACCTCAAGATAGCTAGCACTTTCCAGGGCAAGGTAAGTCGACAGACTCAAGAGAGCCAAACCCAGCAAAACTCTGGCTAAGGTGAAAAATAAGGTTTTTTCGCTCGATGGCTTTGTAGACATAAGACTTCCTTCAATTAGGTACAAGAGGATCTTATGGGCTTGGCGTTTATAAGTAAAAGAATCCCTTTTTATAAGCTAAATACTTTTATATCTATAGAACCACGCTCAGAATGAGGATAATTAAGTTTTAGACCTCATTATTAAGCGTTTATGGCAGCCTACAACACCGAAACCGTTCTCACTGTTCATCATTGGAACGACACCCTCTTTAGCTTCACTACCACTCGCAACAAGGGCTTACGCTTCCGTAGCGGTCATTTTTTAATGATTGGCCTAGAGGTTGAAGGCAAACCATTGGTTCGTGCCTATAGCGTGGCAAGCCCTAATTACGAAGAGCATTTAGAGTTCTTAAGTATTAAGGTTCAGGATGGCCCCCTCACCTCCCGACTGCAGAAGATTCAGGTGGGCGATCCTATTTTGGTGAGCGAGAAATCCGTTGGCACCCTAGTCATTGATGACTTAAATCCTGGAAAACATCTCTACTTGTTTAGTACGGGCACAGGGCTAGCACCATTCATGAGCATCATTCGTGACCCGGATACTTACGAGAAGTTTGAAAAAGTCGTTCTGATTCATGGCGTGCGCCTAGTAAGTGAATTAGCCTACGCTGATTACATTAAGAATGAACTCACTCAGGATGAATATATCGGCGAGATCATTCGCGAGAAATTGATCTATTACCCAACAGTGACACGCGAGGCTTTTAAGCACACCGGTCGCTTAACTACTGCGATTGAATCTGGTCAACTCTTTAAAGATATTGGCCTGCCTCCACTAGATCCAGCGGTAGATCGCGCGATGATCTGCGGCAGCCCATCTATGCTCAAAGAAACCGCTGAGATGCTGGATGCCAAAGGCTTTAAGGTATCTCCCAGCCTCGGTCAATTAGGTGATTACGTATTTGAACGTGCGTTCGTAGAAAAGTAATTTAACCTATATATCTAAAAGTAATTTAGATATCTCTATATATTCCTTGTGGATATATAGACCCCTTGGTAAATTCTTCTTAACAAGATATTTACCAAGGAATTCAGATGTCCCCCGTACGCGAGCACTACAACCCGATCATTACCAAGCTATTACGCGAACATGATCGCTTGCCACATGAGAATGTGGCGGAACGCAAAAGCTTCCAGCGTCAAATTCTGTTTCTCATGAATGCCATCAAGCTCGACGAGTTTGAGCAAACCTTTGCTTAATTGACTGGGCGCACCGATGATTCACTTCTTAATTGATTCTTCACATTTCATTATTTCCGGCGCACTAGTTGGATTACTGGTTGGTATGACAGGTGTCGGTGGCGGATCACTGATGACGCCATTGCTGACGCTGATATTCGGGGTTGCTCCCACGGCCGCCGTTGGTACGGACCTAGCATTCGCAGCAATTACCAAAGGGTTTGGAACTGCCGCACATCGTCTTCACGGAAATGTACGCTGGGATATTGTTCGCCTTCTCTGCATAGGTAGTATTAGCACCGCAATACTTTCCATCCTCGTTTTGAAATATGTCGGCCCAGTTTCAAAAGACTGGAATCATGTCATTAGCATTTCCATTGGAATATCTGTTTTATTAACGGCAGCATCCCTTCTCTTTAGAGCCAAGATCTTAAAATGGGTGCAGGCGAATCCACGCTACCTCCCTACTGGCACCGCCCTCAAGACTGCAACCATAAGCGTTGGCGCTGTAATCGGAATTCTTGTAACCGTCTCTTCAATTGGCGCTGGCGCAATTGGAGCAACGCTCATCTTGTTGCTTTACCCGCATTTAAAGGCATCTGAAGTTGCAGGCACGGATATTGCCTATGCTGTGCCATTGACTGCACTGGCTGGACTGGGGCATTGGTGGCTCGGCAACGTGCATTTTGACTTGCTGTTTGGATTACTCATTGGATCCGTGCCCGCTATTTGGTTAGGCGCAAAACTCTCCAGCGTGCTGTCTGAGCGAGCCACAAGAACAACGCTTGCGGGAACATTATTTTTGGTCGGAATTAAGCTGGTGTCTTCATGATTGCTCCAGAATTTTGGTCAATCCCCGCAGATACACCTTCCGAGTCTGAATTAGCCAGAAAGACGGCCACCTTCAAACACCGCTTACTAGATATCGATTCACGCTTTTCTGATGTTCGCTTTGCTACGAGTCTGGCAGCTGAGGACATGGTGATCACTGATGCGATTGCTAAGTCTAAGGCCAATATTCAGTTATTCACCTTAGCCACTGGTCGCCTGCATCAAGAGACGGTGGACATGACCAAGACAACTGAAAACCACTATGGGATTTCGATTGCTCAAGTCTATCCAGAAGAAAGTGATATTCAAGCATTCATTGATCAATATGGCATGAATGGTTTTTACGATGGCGAAGTAGCCAAGAAAGCTTGCTGTAGCGCTCGTAAAATTAAACCTTTGAACGCTGCATTGATTGGCGCTGACGCATGGCTTACCGGTCAGAGACGAGAGCAATCGACCACCCGTGTTGAGTTGAATTTTGAAGAGCATGATGATGCACGCGGTATTGTCAAATTTAATCCCTTGTTTGACTGGACTGAAAGCGATATCTGGGCATACATCAAACAAGAGAATGTACCAATTCATCCGCTGCACTTAAAAGGCTACCCCAGCATTGGCTGCGAACCTTGTACACGACAAGTGAAACAAGGCGAGGATATTCGTGCAGGACGCTGGTGGTGGTTACAGAGCGATAGCAAAGAGTGTGGTCTACACGTCAATAAATAATTACTTCAGCAGTAAAACTTAGCAAAGAACGAATTACGAAATGCAAGAACGAAAATTATTAGATGATCATTTGGATTGGCTAGAAGCAGAGTCAATCTACATTATTCGTGAAGTAGTTGCTCAGTGCGCCAATCCTGCCATGCTGTTTTCAGGAGGCAAGGATTCGATTGTGATGTTTCACTTGGCCCGAAAAGCCTTTCAGTTTGGTGATCGCCCAGTAAAACTCCCCTTCCCAATTCTACATATTGATACCGGACATAATTACCCAGAAGTCATCGCTTATCGTGATGCGGTGGTTAAAAATACTGGTGTAAAACTCATTGTGGGTCATGTTGAAGACTCCATCAAAAAAGGCACTGTACGTCTCCGCAAGGAAACCGATTCACGCAATGCTGCTCAAGCCGTAACCCTACTTGAAGCTATTGCCGAATATGAATTCGATGCCCTTATGGGTGGCGCACGCCGTGATGAAGAAAAAGCCCGAGCTAAAGAACGCATCTTCTCCTTCCGTGATGAATTCGGCCAATGGGATCCTAAGGCACAACGTCCAGAGCTCTGGAACCTTTACAACGCACGTATTTCAAAAGGAGAAAATATGCGCGTATTCCCCATCTCCAATTGGACCGAGCTTGATATCTGGCAATACATTGCGCGCGAGAAATTAGAGCTTCCAAGCATTTACTACACACATGAACGTGAAGTAGTTCGAAAGAATAGTCTCTTAGTTCCCGTTACTAACATCACCCCTAAAGCGCCTGGTGATGTGAGCGAAGTATTGAGCGTGCGTTTTCGCACTGTTGGTGATATCAGCTGCACTTGCCCAGTTCTCAGTACTGCCGCTACGCCAATTGACATCATTGCCGAAACCGCCATTACTGAAATTACAGAACGCGGCGCAACGCGCATGGACGATCAAACCAATGAGGCCTCGATGGAGCGCCGCAAGAAAGAAGGTTACTTCTGATGACTACGAACCAAACTCAAAATCAAAATGTGGTCCGCTTCATCACCGCCGGTAGCGTAGATGATGGTAAGAGCACCCTAATTGGTCGATTGCTATATGACACCAAGTCCATCTTAGTTGATCAGCTTGAGTCTTTATCGAAAACTAAGCATGCCCGTGTGACTTCATCAGATGCAGGCGTTGATTTGGCACTACTCACTGATGGTCTTGAAGCTGAGCGTGAACAAGGCATCACCATCGATGTAGCTTATCGCTATTTCTCGACACCAAAGCGTAAGTTTATCGTAGCCGATGCCCCTGGACATGAGCAATACACCCGTAATTTAGTCACAGGAGCATCTCAATCTGATGTGGCAGTGATTTTGGTTGATGCAACCCGTGTTGATCTCAGCACCAATCCTGCCACCTTATTGGCGCAAACTAAACGTCATGCAGCCATCGTTCATTTACTTGGCCTGCGTCACGTTGTCTTTGCCGTTAACAAAATGGATTTACTTAACTTTGATGAGAAAGTGTTCAATACCATCAAGGCATCGATTGAAGACTTATGCAGCAAGATTGACTTACCTGCACCTACATTAATTCCGATGTCGGCTTTATTGGGTGCAAACGTTGTCACTGCTAGTAAAGAGACGCCTTGGTACAAGGGCCCTACATTACTTCAGTGGCTAGAAAGCCTAGATACAAGCCCTCAGTCTGAAAAGACTGGATTACGCTTTCCAGTGCAATATGTTGCTCGTCAGGATGGCAGTGCTTCCGATGACTTCCGCGGCTATCTAGGTCAAATTGAATCTGGCAGCGTTCGAGTTGGTCAAAAAATTAAAGTCCTTCCAGAAAATCGCGAAGCAACTGTTTCGAAGATCTACTTAGGCAATCGTTTAAATCACGAAAATACCAACAATGAAGTAGAGTCCGCCAAAACTGGTGAGGCTGTAGCAATTGGCCTGACTGAGGATATCGATGTTTCTAGAGGTTGCTTATTTATCAGCGCTGAAGATCTCAATCCACCGACACTCAGCAAGCAGATATCTGCTGATCTCTGCTGGCTAGATAGTGAGCCACTGTCATTAAGTCGTAAATATGCCTTGCGCCACACCACTAATACGATTGGCGCAAAGGTTAAAGAAATTCAACAAGTGTTAGATGTGCAAACACTGTCTCACGCTCTTGAAACGCACCCTCTTAATGCCAATGAAATAGGTCGCGTAGATTTTGTTCTGCAAAAGCCCATTGTTTCTGACTTATTTAATCAATCACAACGAACTGGCGCATTTATACTAATTGATGAAGCCACAAACCATACAGTTGCAGCCGGAATGATTCGAGCGGCCATTGCCTAGTTCAACTTAGGTCATTTTGAGAATAAAGATTAGTCCGATGGCGGCAATAAATATAGTCTCAACGACCAACATTACCACCGGCTGCCATCCCAACTTCGCTAATTCTTGAAAATTGGTTTTTAGCCCGGCGGCGGCAATAGCAATTACCAGCATCCAACGAGATAAGTCGCCAATAGAATGGGTTACGGAACCGGGCAAAATCTGCATGGATGCAACAACTGATAAGGCAACAAATCCCAATAAGAATGTCGGTATTAGCCGTAAACTGCCCCAACCCAATCGCTGAGATGATTTTTCAGCACCAAAGAAAATAGAAATAAATAAAACAACGGGCAATAGCAATGCAACACGGAATAGCTTCACAACCGTGGCTACATCACCTGCCTCAGGGCCAAATAACATACCAGCAGCAACTACCTGTGCGACATCATGAATTGTGGCCCCCAAAAAAATACCCGCAGGTAAAGCAGTGATATTGAGTAACTGCAATGCAAAGGGGTACACGACCATTGCGATTGTTGAGAGAACGGTTACACCCACCACGACAAGCAAAGTAAATCGTTCATTCTCTTTTGTTTTAGGAAGAACGGAGGCCACCGCTAAAGCAGCAGAAGCCCCACAAATACCCACGGAACCACCTGCAATCAAGCCAAAGTCCGGCGACAGCTTCAATAGTTTGGCAAGAAAAAATCCAAGGACTACCGTAGCACCGACGGAAAATATCACCATTAAGCCGGTATTCAATCCTATTGCACCAATATCTGCAAAGGTTATTCGAATACCCAAGAACGCAACACCTAAACGTAAAACTGTTTTTGCGCAGAAATCGATTCCCGGTTTTACTGTCTCATTAAGATAGAGGAAGTGGAGTGCCAAACCAATCAGCAAGGCATACAACAACTGAGGCCCACCATAATTCTCAGAAAGAAAACTGGTTGACATGGCGATGACCAAGCAAACCATCAGGCCAGGGAAATAATTTTTGATTAGCTTAAACATTGATAGCTAAATTCTAATTCGCTACTCCCTTAGGAAAATTGCCGACCGTCAAGATACAAAGAAAAACCACCCCGCAGGGTGGTTTGAAAGAAAATCTATGGAGGTATTACTAAAGAATGAACAACAACTTCATACTATTCCCACAGCCCCTCTCTCAATTATTGCTTTGCCTGCTTTAAGTGCGTCATGCTCTAAATTGGTGCAAATAGAGTGGATGGCGCTTCTAGCCCTACTTGCAGGGGTACTTAGTTTCGAAGAATCGAACTAAAGTCTTGGCTGCGCGCTCTTGGTTGAATTGGGGGTTAGCCTGATTCCAAGCTAAAAACTCCTGCAGAATGGCTTCTCTTGTACTGGAATCAGATGAAAAACAAATGCTTGGTTTTAATTTTGGATTGCGACTTGCCAGGTAAGCCTGATAAACGCCCTCACCAAACCCAAAGCAAAAGTTTTGCCCATCAATGTCATCTAGGTTCTTACACAGATCAACCAAAGCTGCGGTAGATGCATCCCCTTTTGGCAAATTAGCGTGAGAAAATGCATTTGACTGCATGAGCAAAATTGCGCTCAATAAGCATAGGGTACTTTTAAATAATCTCATCTCTTAGCTCTCTATCTATTAGCGCCTAAATCCACCCATACGACCACCACCAAAACCACCACGGCCGCCAAATCGATCATCATTCATTCGGTCGTAACGCGCTTGATCTCGCATCGCATTTTCTTGAGCAGCCTCACGATAGGCATTTGGATTTGCCTTATCTTGCTGATAATCGTTGCGAGCTTTTTGGTTTAAGCGATTAGCTTGGGTACGCTCTTGTGGAGTGGCATCCTTCTGAAAAGCGCTATCAGCACGTTGGCCTGCGGATCTCGCAGCCTGCCTCTCTTGAGGGGTGGCATTGTTTTTCCAATCATTGAGAAGCCGCTGCTGATTCTGAATGCTACTGGGGCCAATTAAGCCTCTGTTAGAACGTCCAGAATTATTACTGCCATTAATACCGCCATTATTGTTGACATTGATCGTGCCGTTAGACCAGCTAGGCGTTGACCAAAATGCATCACCAACCGCTAAACCAACTCCAAAAGACATCATTCCCCAAGCAGGGTTATAGGCAGGATATGGAGGATAGTCCGGGTATGGCCACGGTCCATAAACTACTGCTGGACTGTAACTTGGTACATAAACAACCTGGGTATTAGCAGGTGCAATCAAAATATTAGAATCTGCATCCGTACTCACTGTGATTTGCTGATTGGTTTTGAGGCTGCCGGCCTGCATAGCGCGCTTACGCAAAACCTGCACAGCCTTCATGACATCGCCCGGCTGTAATTTATAAGCGTTCCCGAGATTCTGAGTCCACTGCAGCTTACTGCCCATCATGTCAAATGCTTGGGGGAAGGAGATGAGAGACTTGACACTATCGTTCCAAGATTGAGCCTTCAGGGCATCTTGCAATGCAGCTCCACTCAGATTGGAATTCGTTCTGCGCCAGTTATAAGCCTCTGCCACTTCCAGCGGATAGGTGGAAGCCAAGAACATCAGGGATAAAAGGGAATCTGGGTACAGCGCTATTGGAGAAACCAATGACTGCAATTGCGCAGAAGAAATTAGTTGCGGAGATGCGCTATAGCCATCACTTTGCGCATAAGCCTGGGGGTAGGCAGAATTTTGATAGGGGTCACTATTATTTGAGCAAGCACTTAATAAAGTCGCCAAACCAATGAAGTAGCATGCCTTATATTGAATATTCATACGCCCGTTAATCCTCTAAGATTTCTAGAGTTTAATACCGAGTTTGAATTTAGTGATTTTCTTTTGCGTGGTTAATTGAATACTTCGGAATTTCAATAACCAGATCCTGGCGAGCAACAATAGCCTGGCAAGATAAGCGCGACTGAGGATTGAGTCCCCATGCGCGATCCAATAAATCCTCTTCATTCTCATCCGGCTCATTGAGACTCTGATAGCCCTCTTTCACAATCACGTGACAAGTAGTGCAAGCGCAAACCATATCGCAAGCATGCTCAATTGGAATATTGTTTTCCAGTAAAGCCTCACAAATAGAAGTACCAGGCGTTACTTCAACTACAGCGCCTTCTGGGCAATATTCACTATGAGGTAGAACAACGATCTGAGTCATCTTGGTAATTTTCTTTGATTAAATTTCTGCTACGTTCTTGCCAGCTAAGGCCTTCTGAATACTTGAGTTCATGCGCTTCTGGGCAAACTCATCAGTAGCTTTAGCTGCATGATCAACTGCTTTTCTGAGAATATCGCTATCTTTTTCTTCTGTGAGAATCTTTTGCAAAGTAGCCATCTCTTGATCCACGGCATCCTGCTCCTGAGGGCTCAACAATCCACGGTCAGAATTTAATGCAGTTTGTACAGCATCCAATAGTCGCTGCGCATTGACCTGCTCTTCACGCAAAGATCTCGCTAAGAGATCTACCTTGGCGGAAGCAAAACCGTCTTGCAGCATGCGAGCAATCTCAGCATCAGTCAAACCATAAGACGGCTTAATATCAATCGAGGCTTGAACTCCTGAGCCCTGCTCCATTGCACTGACCGATAGCAGGCCATCAGCATCTACTTGGAATGTCACACGAATGCGGGCAGCGCCAGCAGCCATAGGTGGAATACCGCGCAACTCAAACTTACCCAAAGAGCGGCAATCTTGTGCTAACTCACGTTCGCCCTGCACTACCTGAATAGCTAAAGCCGTTTGACCATCTTTAAAGGTCGTGAAATCCTGGGCACGCGCTACTGGAATGGGCGTATTACGCGCAATAATTTTTTCCACTAAACCACCCATAGTTTCAATACCGAGAGAAAGTGGAATGACATCCAATAAGAGCCACTCATCATCTTTGCTTTGATTGCCGGCAAGTAAGTCGGCCTGCATAGCCGCACCCAGTGCGACAACTTGATCTGGATTGAGGTTATTTAAAGGCTTAGTGCCAAAGAGTTCACCAACGGCACGCTGAACATGAGGCATACGAGTTGCGCCGCCCACCATGACAACGCCTTTAACTTCATCCGCTTTGAGGCCCGCATCGCGCAAGGCTTTCTTTACTGCTGTGAGTGTTTTGCTAATTAGGTTCTGAGTGATTTCAAAGAACTGCGCCTGACTAATGCCGACGTTCACAACGGTGCCATCGGTGAGT
Organism: Polynucleobacter sp. es-MAR-4; assembly: GCF_018882055.1. Lineage (GTDB taxonomy): Bacteria > Pseudomonadota > Gammaproteobacteria > Burkholderiales > Burkholderiaceae > Polynucleobacter. Next base: position 645,631 of record NZ_JACVPF010000001.1, read on the forward strand.
GTTTCATGAACACGGGCTAATGGGTTATGACTTAATTGCTCTTTTGCATGCTTACAAGAGAGTAGGAGCTTACGATGATCCTGAATCGAGAGCGGTGGAAGTTTGGCTTGCTCGATCACCCAGCAATACAGGCGATGATCAAAGTCATCACCACCCAAAGCAGAATCGCCGCCAGTCGAGAGCACTTCAAATACCCCCCTACTCATACGCAGGATAGAGATATCAAATGTGCCGCCACCTAAGTCGTAAACAGCGTAGATACCTTCAGAGGCATTATCAAGGCCATAGGCAATGGCAGCTGCTGTTGGCTCATTCAACAAACGCAAGACTTCGATACCAGCCAACTTGGCAGCATCTTTCGTTGCTTGACGTTGAGCATCATCAAAATAGGCTGGCACAGTAATCACCGCGCCAACGATGTCATCATTTACCGAGTCTTCAGCTAACTGACGTAAACGCGCCAGAATTTCTGCAGAAACTTCGATGGGGCTCTTATCACCAGCCACCGTGCGTAACTTCAACATTCCAGGCTCATCAACAAAGTCGTATGGCGCACTCTCAATGTTTTCTACATCGATAATGCCGCGACCCATAAAGCGCTTTACAGAGACAATCGTGTTCTTTGGGTCGGAAACAATGCTTTCAATGGCCTCAAAACCAGCTTGCGTTCTGCCATTTGGGAGATAACGCACAACCGAGGGAAGCAATTCTCGACCTTCTGAATCTGGGAGAACCTTAGGCAAGGCATCACGCACAATAGCCACTAAGGAGTTGGTAGTGCCCAGATCAATACCCACTGCAATTCGACGCTGATGTGGAGCGAGTGATTTACCGGGTTCGGAGATTTGTAATAAGGCCATGGGGACTAGAGTGTAAAGCTATACCAAGGCTGAGATAGCGTCATCTAGCTCAAGCGCAAACTTATCTATAAAGAGTAGGCCTCTGAGCAACTCAGCAGCGCGCTCATAGTTCTTGGCGCCATCAATGGCTTGTGTAATTTCCACTAAGGTATCGCGTTTGGACTGATCAACCTCTTCAGCCAAGGCCTCCAGAGCGCCAAGATCTTCATCTTGATCTTCCAGACTCTCGCGCCATTCCATTTGCTTCATGAGAAAAGCAGCCGGCATGGCGGTATTAGTTTCTAGACGGGCATCTACCCCGTGGAGCTGGCAAAGATAGAGTCCGCGCTGAATGGGGTTCTTAAGGGTTTGAAAAGCGGTATTAGCCAAGGTAGCCATTTGCATGGCTAGCCTTTGCTCGGTATCACTACCCCGGGCATGGCGATCGGGATGCACTTCTTTCTGAATTGCTAGATAAGCCTGATCTAACGCAGACAAATCAAGATTGAATTGCTGCTCTAAACCAAAGAAGCGAAAGTAATCGTCAGACGCGGAAGGATTCACCACAACCACACTCGTCTTTTACATTTGGATTTTGGAACTTAAAGCCCTCATTCAGGCCTTCGCGCACAAAATCCAATTCAGTACCATCTAAATAGGCCAAGCTCTTAGGGTCAACGAAGATGGTGATGCCATTAGACTCAAACTGAGTATCTTCAGGCGCAGCCTCATCCACATATTCCAGTTGATAAGCTAATCCAGAACAACCAGTCGTGCGAACACCTAAGCGCAAGCCACAACCTTTGCCGCGCTTATCTAAATTGCGCTGAACATGTTTTGCTGCTTTGTCGGTTAAGGTAATTGCCATGATGAAAGCCTCTTTATCTTTACTTGGCTGGATGCTTTTCTTTGTAATCAGCCACTGCCGCCTTAATGGCATCTTCAGCCAAGATAGAACAGTGAATTTTTACAGGGGGCAAAGCCAGCTCTTCAGCAATCAGGGAATTCTTAATCTCTAAAGCTTGATCCAGAGTTTTTCCTTTAACCCACTCGGTTACCAGGGAAGAAGACGCAATTGCAGAGCCACAACCATAGGTCTTGAACTTAGCATCTTCAATCACGCCTTGATCGTTCACACGAATTTGCAACTTCATAACGTCGCCGCAAGCAGGTGCGCCAACCATTCCAGTACCAACCTGGTCATCGCCCTTTTCGAAAGAGCCTACGTTGCGGGGGTTCTCATAATGATCAATTACTTTGTCGCTATATGCCATGGCATTTCCTCGTTATATCTTTTATCTTGCTTAACTATGTACAAGGCCGCTTAGTGCGCCGCCCACTGAATGGTACTAAGATCAATACCATCTTTAAACATTTCCCAAAGTGGTGAGAGTTCGCGCAACTTAGCAATCTTCTCTTTCACCAACTTGATTGTGAAATCCACTTCTTCTTCGGTAGTAAAACGACCTAAGGTAAAACGAATTGAACTATGAGCCAATTCATCATTGCGGCCAAGCGCACGCAATACATAAGAAGGCTCCAGGGAGGCCGAAGTACATGCAGAGCCAGAAGAGATAGCCAGATCCTTCAATGCCATCAACATCGACTCGCCTTCAACATAATTAAAACTAATGTTGAGGTTGTGCGGAACACGGTGATCCATATCGCCATTGACATAGACCTCTTCGATATCTTTCAAGCCAGTCAGCAAGCGATCACGCAACGCACGAATACGCTTATTTTCTTCAGCCATCTCAACCCGAGCGATACGGAAAGCTTCGCCCATGCCTACGATTTGATGCACAGCTAAAGTGCCTGAACGCATACCGCGCTCATGACCACCACCATGAATCTGAGCCTCAATACGGATACGAGGCTTACGACGTACAAATAACGCACCAATACCTTTTGGACCATAGGATTTATGTGCGGAGAAACTCATTAAATCGACTTTGGTTTTTTCTAAATCAATTTCTACCTTACCAGTCGCTTGCGCAGCATCTACGTGGAAAATCACGCCACGGGAACGACATAACTCACCGATGCGAGGGATATCTTGCACTACACCAATCTCGTTATTCACATACATTACTGAAGCCAAGATCGTGCCAGGCTTCATTGCTGCTTCAAGTTGCGCGAAATCAATTAAGCCATCTGGCAAAACATCTAAATAAGTAACTTCAAAGCCTTCGCGCTCGAGCTCCCGACAAGTGTCTAAGGTCGCCTTGTGCTCAGTCTTCACGGTAATGATGTGATTGCCGCGCTCTTTATAAAAGTGGGCGGCACCCTTCAGCGCCAAGTTAATACTTTCAGTGGCTCCACTAGTAAATACGATCTCTCTTGGATCAGCATGAACTAGCTGAGCAACTTCTGAACGCGCCCATTCAACCGCCTCTTCCGCAGCCCAACCATAAGCATGACTGCGAGATGCCGCGTTACCAAACTGCTCACGCAAATAAGGCAACATCTTGTCCACTACACGTGGATCAATCGGCGTAGTAGCTGAATAGTCCATGTACACCGGGAAGTGTTTTGGACTAAACATCGGTACTGGCTGCTGAGGAATGTCTTGTGGTGCGTTCATTTTTTACTTATCAATTAATTGGTTTAAAAAAGTAAATCTTTGAGATTAACTTTGTCTAGCCAGGTTAAAAACAGAATTCACTAGAGGCTGTTTCGGAGCGGCCTCTTTTGCTGCTGTAACGGCTGCTGCCGGCTTATCAGCCTTGACGCTATCCGCCTTCAATTTCTTAGGGCGCAAATCGTGCAATACGATTCCACGCCCAGCTTGTTGTTGCACTAAGTCACGCAAGGATACGGAGCTCAGGTACTCAACCATCTTGGCGTTCAGATTCGACCACAGGTCATGCGTCATACAACGGCCATGATTTTCTTCATCGCTATGGCAATTTCCTTTGCCGCCACATTGGGTTGCATCCAATGGCTCGTCCACAGCCACAATGATGTCGGCTACGCTAATTTCTTCTGACTTACGCGCCAGGGTGTATCCACCGCCGGGGCCTCGAGTGCTCTCAACAATATTGAAGCGGCGTAATTTGCCGAACAACTGCTCCAAGTAAGACAGGGAAATCTTTTGTCTTTGGCTAATTCCAGCCAAAGTTACGGGCCCATGGGTTTCCCGGAGGGCTAAATCGATCATTGCGGTTACTGCAAAACGGCCTTTGGTTGTAAGTCTCATATGTCACCTTGGTAATGGATTGTTATGGACAGCTAACAGTCGGGCGGGTAATACCCGACCATTCCACTCAACTTTACCATATACCCCACTAATCTGCTCAGGATTAAACAGCATCCCTGGAACGGGCGCCAAAGGCCATTTCCTTAACCTTAGTAAGGCGATCGCGGGTGGCCGCAGCCTTTTCGAACTCCAAATTCTTAGCTTCGGAGTTCATTTGCTTCTCCAGGCGCTTAATTTCGCCCGCTAGATCCTTCTCACTCATATCTTCATAGCGAGCCCGCTCCTGCTCCACCTGCATCTCAGAGCGCTTCTCCTGGACGTCATAGACCCCATCAATAATGTCTTTAATGCGCTTTTGGACGCCGCGTGGCTCAATTCCATTCGCCTTATTGAAAGCAATTTGCTTGGTTCGGCGGCGCTCGGTCTCCCCCATCGCCCGCTTCATGGAGTCAGTAATCCTGTCAGCGTACAGAATGGCCTTACCTTTGATATTCCGCGCTGCCCTACCGATTGTTTGAATCAAACTCCGCTCAGAACGCAAGAAGCCCTCTTTATCCGCATCCAAAATAGCAACTAGTGAGACCTCTGGAATATCCAAGCCTTCACGTAATAAATTAATACCCACCAATACATCAAAGACACCCAATCGTAAGTCGCGTAAAATTTCTACACGCTCTACAGTGTCGATGTCTGAGTGCACGTAACGCACTTTCACACCGTTATCCGATAAGTAATCAGTCAACTGCTCAGCCATTCGTTTTGTGAGCACCGTTACCAAGACACGCTCATGTACTTTGACGCGCTCATGAATCTGATTCAATAGATCATCCACTTGTGTGCTTGCTGGCAATACTTCAATTTCTGGATCAACCAATCCTGTTGGTCTAGCCACCTGCTCCACCACTTGTCCGGTATGCGTGTTTTCGTAATCGGCTGGTGTTGCAGAAACAAATACGGTTTGACGCATCTTCGTTTCGAACTCTGTGAACTTGAGAGGTCGGTTATCCATTGCTGACGGCAAACGGAAACCAAACTCCACCAAAGTATGTTTACGAGACTTATCACCGTTGTACATGGCATTAAGCTGCCCAATGAGAACATGGCTCTCATCCAAGAACATCAAAGCATCATTTGGCAGATAGTCCACCAAGGTAGGCGGCGCCTCACCAGGCATAGCGCCGGAGAGGTGGCGAGAGTAGTTCTCAATGCCTTTACAGAAGCCCAGCTCGTTAAGCATCTCTAGATCAAAGCGAGTACGCTGCTCTAAGCGTTGCGCTTCAACCAGCTTACCGTCCTTAACAAATTCATCTAGGCGAATACGCAACTCCGCCTTAATTGTTTCAATCGCTTTAAGAACGGTATCGCGTGGTGTGACGTAGTGAGAACTTGGGTAGACCGTAAAGCGTGGAATTTTCTGGCGAATTTTTCCGGTGAGCGGATCAAAGAATTGCAAACTCTCAATAACATCATCAAAGAGCTCAACGCGCACCGCCAATTCGTTATGCTCAGCAGGGAAGATATCAATCGTATCGCCTCGCACTCGAAAAACACCACGCTTGAAATCAGTTTCGTTGCGGTCGTATTGCATCGCAATTAGGCGCATCAAAATATCGCGCTGACTCATCTTGTCACCCGGACGCAAAGTCATCACCATGCTGTGATAGTCACCTGGATTACCGATACCGTAAATTGCAGAGACAGTTGCAACGATGATCACATCACGTCGCTCCAGCAAACTCTTAGTAGCAGACAATCGCATTTGCTCAATGTGCTCATTGATTGACGAATCTTTTTCAATAAACAAATCGCGCGTCGGCACATAGGCCTCGGGCTGGTAGTAGTCGTAGTAACTAACAAAATACTCAACTGCATTCTTTGGGAAAAACTCCCGAAACTCGCTATAAAGCTGAGCAGCCAAGGTCTTATTAGGAGCAAAAATGATGGCAGGACGCCCAGTTCGAGCAATCACATTGGCCATGGTGAAGGTTTTACCCGAGCCCGTAACCCCTAAAAGGGTCTGAAAGGTCAATCCATCTTCTATTCCAGCCACTAGAGCGTCAATTGCAGCCGGCTGATCCCCTGCCGGCGGGAAGGGCTGATAGAGCTGAAATGGCGAATCTGGGAAGGAAACGAACTTAGCTGGATCTAGGTCATGACCTACCTCACCCAAAGGATCGGCCACGGGGCTTTTCTTGCTTTCAGCAACTTTGGAATTTGAGGAAGTTTTAGGCAACTTAGGGGGCATCTCAGCTATCATTTCACCTGTGACTTTTAGTTCACAGAGAATTTTGTACAAACAATGATTTTGCCGTTTTTATTTAGAAATAGTTGAATCTAGCCTCAAAAACAGCCATTTAAAGTAAATTTAACTGAATTTAACGGCAATTAACCCTGCAATACCTTATTAACAACCCTTTTCGACCCTCAAATGAACCTTTTTAACTCAGTCCAACTAGCCCCTAAAGACCCTATTTTTGGCCTCACAGAAGCCTATGTCGCCGATCAACGTGCAGACAAGGTCAACTTAGGTGTAGGTGTGTATTACACGGACGAAGGTAAGGTACCTCTTTTGAAGGCCGTTATCAAAGCTGAAGAGGCAATTGTTGCAAAGCATTCTCCTCGTAGCTACATTCCAATCGAAGGTCCAAACCCCTATAACAGTGCAGTTCAAAACTTGTTATTTGGTGCTGACTCCTCCCTCATTAAAGATGGTCGCGTTGTTACTGCTGAGTGCCTTGGTGGAACTGGTGCATTGCGCGTTGGCGCGGACTTTATTAAGCGCCTCAACTTGAATGCGCCTTGCGCAATTAGCAACCCTACATGGGAAAACCATCGCGGCATTTTTGAATCTGCTGGATTTGAAGTGGTTGAGTACACCTACTTTGATGGCAAGACCCGTGGCGTTGATTTTGATGGCATGGTGAAATCTTTAGAGTCTTTCCCAAAGTTCACCACTGTTCTGCTGCACGCTTGCTGCCATAACCCAACTGGTGCAGACATTACTGAAGCTCAATGGCGTCAAGTAATCGCTATCTGTAAAGCAAAAGAATTGATTCCATTCTTGGATATGGCTTACCAAGGCTTTGCTGCTGGTATTGAGCAAGACGGCATTGCAGTACGTCTGTTCGCTGAATCTGGAATGTCTTTCTTTGTATCCAGCTCTTTCTCCAAATCGTTCTCACTCTACGGTGAGCGTGTTGGTGCTTTGTCTATCGTGACTCAGAGCAAAGATGAATCTACTCGCGTGCTCTCCCAATTGAAGCGCGTGATTCGCACAAACTATTCAAATCCTCCTACTCATGGTGCTGCAATTGCAGCTGCAGTTCTAAATTCACCAGAACTCAGAAAGCTTTGGGAAGATGAATTAGCCGAGATGCGTGATCGTATTAAAGCAATGCGTCAAGGACTTGTACAAAAACTCGCTGCTGCTGGCGTAAAGCAAGACTTTGCTTTTATTGAAGCGCAGCGCGGCATGTTCTCTTACTCAGGTTTAAGTGCTGAGCAAGTAGAGCGTTTACAGAAGGAAGATGGCATTTATGCCCTTTCCACAGGCCGTATTTGTGTCGCCGCCCTCAATACTAAAAATATTGATAAGGTAGCTAAAGCAATAGCCCGCGTATTGGCGTAATAACGTGTAATAAGCGGTTACACTGAATTATCAGGAGGCAACATGCTATATCAGTTACATGAATTTCAAAAAGCTCTACTTCAACCAGTAAGCTCATGGGCTCGAGCAGCATCCGAAGCATTTATTAATGCTTCAAACCCCGCGTCCAAGGTTCCAGGTTCAGATCGTTTGGCTGCTAGCTATGAGCTTTTATACCGCTTAGGAAAAAACTATAAAAAACCAGAGTTTGGTATCCGCTCAGTGCAAGCGCACGGTCGCGAAGTAGCGATTCATGAAAGAACAATTGTCGCAAAGCCATTCTGCAACCTGATTCGTTTCAAACGCTTCTCCGATGATTTGGATGTCATTAAGAAGCTCAAAGATGATCCAGCAGTACTAGTTGTTGCTCCGCTTTCTGGGCATCACTCCACTTTGTTGCGTGATACTGTTCGCACCCTATTGCAAGACCACAAGGTTTACATTACCGACTGGATCGATGCACGCATTGTTCCAGCTGATGCAGGTGATTTTGGTCTCGATGACTACGTTCACTATGTGCAAGATTTCATTCGCACCATTGGTGCCGAGAACTTACATGTGATCTCCGTTTGCCAACCAACAGTTCCAACATTAGGCGCAATCTCATTGATGGCCTCAGCTGGTGAAAAGACGCCAGCCTCCATGATCATGATGGGCGGCCCAATTGATGCACGTAAGTCTCCAACTGCTGTAAATAATTTGGCTGATCAAAAATCCTATGACTGGTTTGAAAGCCACGTCATTTACAAGGTCCCGCCAAGCTATCCAGGGGCTGGGCGCAAGGTATATCCAGGCTTCTTGCAGCACACGGGCTTTATCGCCATGAACCCTCAGAACCACTTGCAGTCACATTGGGATTATTTCCAAAACTTGGTGCGTGGAGACGAGCAAGATGCGGAAGCGCATATTCGCTTCTATGATGAGTACAACGCAGTTCTCGATATGGATGCTAAGTTTTACTTGGACACTATCAAGACTGTGTTCCAGGACTATTCACTGCCAAATGGCACTTGGGAAGTTGCGGGCGAATTAGTTAAACCGCAGGATATTAAGAAAACTGCCCTCCTCACTGTTGAGGGTGAGCTGGATGATATTTCTGGTAGCGGACAAACCCGCTCAGCACATGCTTTGTGTGCCGGCATTCCAAAAGCTTCCAAAGACCATTATGAAGTTGCTGGTGCTGGTCACTACGGCATCTTCTCTGGTCGTCGTTGGCGCGAAAAGGTGTATCCAAAAATTAAGTCATTTATTCGTGAGCATCAAGGTGTTCAGAAGAAAACAAAAGCTCGACCCCCAAAGCTGGGATCTAAGAAAGCTGCATAAACCAGCGGCGCGACTTTCGGGTCGCGCTTCTAGTTTCAGGGCACCCTAATTGCAATGAACATTCAACAGACGAAAGAACTTGCCAATCGTCTCGAGGACGCGCTTCCTCAAACCCAATGCACCAAATGTGGCTACCCAGATTGCCGAGCTTATGCAGAAGCAATGGCAACGGGTGATGTATTACCTAATCGCTGCCCGCCTGGGGGTATAGAGGGTATTCAAAGGCTTAGCGATATCCTCAAGCCCACCTTCCCCAAAGATGCTTTTGAACTGCATCCCAAGATTGATCCTGAATGTGGGTTGGAGCGCCCTAGGCCAGTTGCATTTATCGATCCTAATACTTGTATTGGTTGCACCCTGTGTATTCAAGCTTGTCCTGTGGATGCGATTGTGGGCGCCTCAAAACAAATGCATGTAGTCTTGAGTGATTGGTGCACTGGTTGCGATCTATGTATTCCGCCCTGCCCCGTAGACTGCATCACCATGATTGATGTCACCGGCAATGAAACTGGTTGGGATGCCTGGTCCCCAGAATTAGCACAACTCGCACGCTCACGATATGAAGCGCGTGATGCCCGACTGGATCGCGAGCAACGCGACAATGATGAGCGGCTAGCAAAGAAAGCTGCGGCTAAATTGGCATCAGTTAATGCAGAAAGTCCAGACTCAGAAGAAGCTATCAAAGAACAAGAGAGAAAGCGTGCCATCATTGCCGCTGCCATTGCGAGAGCTCAGCAGAAAACATGATGAATCTTGAAAAGCGCCAAACCTTCTTTGAGTTGCTCAGGGAAAATAATCCCCACCCAGAAACAGAACTGGAATACAGCTCCCCATTTGAGCTACTGATTGCTGTTCTATTGTCTGCACAAGCAACTGATATTTCTGTAAATAAGGGCACTCGGCAGCTATTTAAGATTGCCAACACGCCTCAGGCGCTCCTAAATCTGGGTGAGGAAGGGGTTAAGCCTTTCATTCAGCACATCGGCTTGTTTAACTCTAAAGGCAGGCATATACAAGAGACTTGTCGATTACTGATAGATAAACATGGCGGTGAAGTACCCCAAAATCGCGAAGAATTAGAGGCGCTTCCAGGTGTCGGCAGAAAAACTGCGAACGTCATCCTCAACACCGCTTTTGGCCAACCCACTATGGCTGTTGATACCCATATCTTTAGAGTCTCCAATCGTACCGGCTTGGCGCCAGGCAAGGATGTTGTAAAGGTAGAGGAGCAATTACTCAAACGCGTGCCAAAAGAGTTTTTGATGGATGCGCATCATTGGCTTATTCTGCACGGCAGATATACCTGCAAAGCACGTAATCCGGATTGCGAGCAATGCATTGTTGAACCACTGTGTGAGTTCAAACAAAAAACTGGCAAAGGAAAAGTTCGTGGCAATATTTAATCCAACCCGTGAAGAAGTGCGTCGCTTTTTTTGCGATACCTGGAAGAAGAAAACTGACAATCAAATTCTGACACCAATGGAAATGATTGCTAGCGACTGGATGCTTGAACACCCGGAATATCACTCCTTACTCGCCGATCCAGAAGGTGCTGTTGCGCAAGACTACACACCAGAGCGCGGTGAGACCAACCCCTTCTTGCACCTCTCAATGCACCTATCGATTAGCGAACAAATCTCCATTGATCAACCACCAGGAATCAAAGAGATCTCGGAAACCTTAGCTAAGAAGCTAGGATCCAAACATGAGGCACAGCACGCCATGATGGAATGCCTAGGGCAAGTAATGTGGGAAGCGCAGAGAGAAGGTCAACCATTAAGCCCTGAGAAATATTTAGAGGCCTTGCAGCGCTTGAATTAGGTGCTGCGCTTTACCAGCATCCGCTTACTCAAAATGACGGTTGAGACGACCAGAAAAGCGAATACCATATTCATGGCCGTAAGATGATCGCCCAAAAAGAAGCTTGAGGCTAATAGCGTGCAAAAAGGTTGAATCAGCTGAACTTGACTGACCCTCGCAATGCCACCGATTGCAAGTCCCTCATACCAGAAGAAAAAGCCTAAATACATTGGGAATAAGCTCAGGTATACAAAACTAGTCCAAGCAATGACATCTGCATTCAAGTACGAAGAAGAGAATGTGAAATAAGTCATAACCAGGTTGATGGGCAATGAAATCACCAAAGCCCAAGAAATCACGGTGCGAGGATTCATTTTTCTGGATAGCTCGCCACCTTCTACATAACCAATACATGCGCAGATCCCGCCAAGCACTAAGAGGCCATCGATGTAGGTAAAACTGCCGGAACCTTTAAGAAACGCATACGTTATTACCAAGCCAGCGCCTAGCATCGATACCAACCAGAAACCAATGGAGGGGCGCTCTTTAAAGCGAATCACTCCGATCACAGTAGTAGCCAAAGGCATCATCCCCAAAATAACAGCACCATGGGAAGAAGATCCATCTTGCATAGCTACAGTAGTAAAGATCGGAAATCCAAATACAACCCCCAGCGCTATAACGGCAAACTTCACTAAGTCTGTTTTGCTGGGGAGCGGCTCCTGCTTGTATGAGAGATAGGCTAATGCCACTAAGCCGGCTAAAGCAGCCCTACCAAACGCAATGAAATAGGGATTGAAAGTGACAACAGTAATTTTGCTTATGGGTAAAGTTAGACTAAAAATCAGAATGCCAATGAAGCCAATCAGCATTCCTTTGGATTCTTTATTCACCCGCAGATTTTTCCATAATGAAAGACTTCAGTAGCATCACAATGATTAAGCAATTAGCACCGAATAACACTGGCCGACCATGAAAATCCCAGGCCACTGGCGGCCAAGATTGCTAACTTGCCTTCAGGCAATAAACCCTCACGATGCGCTTTTGCCATCGTAAACAGACAATCCGCAGGGCCAATATGGCCAAACTCCCCCATAGTGATGTACGTATGATCCTCGGGCACTCCAATGCCCTCCATAATATGAATTCGCAAAGAATTCTTAATCTGATTCATTAGTACATATTCAATTTCTGAGGCAGTGTGCCCTGAGCGCTCAAGCGCTTTATTCATGACGCTCAGATACTCTTTTAAATAGATTTGATTCACCAACTTTGCAAATGCATCCTCATCCACCCTAGAGTAGGTCTTTTCCCATTCATTGAAGCCCGGCTTAATTGGTAATCGAGTTCCTCCTGCATCGACTCTCAGCAAATCACCTAAATCACCATCCGTATGCTCAGCAAAACTTAACAGTTGGTAGCGCGGATGATTTCTTTTCAGAACCACCGCAGCAGCGCCATCACCAAAATAGAGAATAGGTCGGCACTCTGGAATCTTGGAGGAAACCACCCGCGTCAATGTATCAGCACAAATAACTAGCGCATGATTAATTGATGAGTCTCTTTCCATCAATCCCATCGCTACGTTACATGCTAAATTTCCGCCAGCACAACCATTTCTGACTTCAAAGGCATAAGCATGATGGCAACCCAGCTCGCGAACCACAGCGCTCGATGGGCACCAAAAACGATAGTCATAATCTCCGGCAGATACAAAAATAATGAGATCAACGTCCTTGCCATCAAGTCCAGCATCTTCAAGCGCATCCTTGGCGGCGGCTAACCCCATAGTGAACGGATGCTCTTCCTCATTTGCCTTATGAATATGAGTAAAACCAATCCCTTCTGTTAATTTTTCTACGGGAATATTGGCATCACGCGCCAATTCTTCTGCTGAGATCCGCGTCTCAGGAGCGTAAGTACCAAACCCAGAGATTCCAGCTACAACTGAACCAGGGCAATTTGAAGATGTATTCATTGGTTTATAGAATAACTGGTAAGGGTTTTCGAATGATGCAAATAGATGAAACTGATTCAACCCGGAAATAAGGGACTAGAAACAGTGGGAGCTTGATTGAATCTAATCTACCGCTTGCGGTTTAAAATTCTCTCCATCATAATTGGTTTTTTCATAATGAACTCAATAGGAAGCCTGTATGAATATGTTTAAATTATTAACAAATAAACTGATTATCTCTTCAAGCTTTATATTGATTGCTGCATCTGCAAATGCGGTTAATCATGTTGATGGGAAAACAGCCTACGAGGATATTACCGCGACTGCAATTCCTATGATTGGAGCCAATAAAACAATTATTGGACAAGAATTTAAATTTCCATCTGGCGCACCTCTCATCAAGGCTTTCAATATTGAAATTGCTCCAGGCAAGAAAACTGATATTCATCAACATCTTGTGCCGCTCTATGTCTATGTAGTATCCGGCGAGCTCGAAGTAGATTACGGCTCCAAAGGAAAAAAGGTTATTCCTGCTGGTAGTTCATACGTTGAGGCAATAAATTGGTGCCACTATGGAAAATCATCTGGAAAAGGGCCAGTTTCTGTAATAGGAGTTTATTTGGGCCAAGAAAAACCTGACCAAATCAAGCCAGAGACCTGCGATAAATTACAGTAAAAGCTTTTAAAGGTGGGTGTCAAGATTTGATTTCTTGGACTCACCATTTAGCTACCCTCATTTAAATTAAGCAAGGAATGAAATAGCGCTGCGTATTGCAGTGGGTAATGTTTGCGCTAAAAGCTTACGCTCTTCCAGCCTACCTGCATCAGTTTTTTGAATTTTTTCAGACCAAACCGATCCCGGAAAGAATGCATCATCCTTGTATCTCGGGATGACATGCCAATGAATATGCGGAACCATATTGCCCAAGGCGGCAATATTGACCTTATCTGGGTGCATTACATGACGTACCGCCCCCTCTACTGCAAATACTAAAGCCATCAGATGCTCACGCTCGCCATAGGTCAGGTCGGTCATTTCTGCGACATGGTGATTCCAAATAACACGGCAAAACCCAGGTAGGTCGGGATCGTTCACAAGAATGATTCGGCAGTCATCTCCTCGCCAGATCAATTGGCCCTCTTCAGGCTTAAGCTCTTCTTTACAAAGTATGCAGTTAGTCATGTGAAGAATGTAAACGAAAACGGCATCTAAGTCACCCTTGTGGGGTAATTTAGATGCCGCGACAGTAAGGATATTACTGCTGCTACGAACTACTTAGGGATTTCTTAGTGGAACTGCTCTTCTTCTGTAGAACCAGTCAATGCCGTTACTGAAGATTTACCACCTTGAATCACAGTAGTAACATCGTCGAAGTAACCAGTACCAACTTCTTGCTGATGCGATACGAATGTGTAACCACGATCACGAGCAGCGAATTCTGGTTCTTGTACTTTCTCGATGTAAGCAGTCATGCCACGCTGCATGTAGTCTTGAGCTAAGTCGAACATGTTGTACCACATAGAGTGAATACCAGCCAATGTGATGAACTGATACTTGTAGCCCATTGCACCCAATTCGCGCTGGAACTTCGCAATCGTTGCGTCATCCAAGTTCTTCTTCCAGTTGAAAGATGGTGAGCAGTTGTAGGCCAACATCTTGCCTGGGAACTTCGCGCGAATTGCTTCAGCGAACTGACGAGCAAACTCGAGGTCAGGTGTACCTGTTTCACACCAAACCATGTCAGCATAAGCAGCGTATGCCAAGCCACGTGAGATCGCTTGATCCAAGCCCTTACGTGTTTTGTAGAAGCCTTCAGCTGTGCGCTCGCCTGTCAAGAATGGCTTGTCGTTTGCATCATAGTCAGATGTCAACAAGTCAGCGGCTTCAGCATCAGTACGAGCCAAGATGATAGTTGGAACACCCATTACGTCAGCAGCCAAACGCGCAGAGATTAATTTTTGAACAGATTCAGTAGTAGGCAACAATACTTTGCCACCTAAGTGACCACACTTCTTAACAGAAGACAATTGATCTTCAAAGTGAACGCCAGCAGCGCCCTGCTTGATCAAGGCTTTGCTTAATTCAAATGCATTTAATACGCCACCGAAACCAGCTTCAGCATCAGCAACGATTGGAGCGAAATATTCGATATAACCAGCGTCGCCCTTGTTGATACCTTTGGCAGTTTGGATTTCATCAGCACGTTGGAATGAGTTATTGATACGCTCAACCATCTTAGGAACTGAGTCAACTGGATACAAAGATTGATCCGGATACATCGCTGCGTATGAGTTACCGTCAGCAGCAACTTGCCAACCTGACAAGTAGATAGCTTGAACACCCGCTTTAACTTGTTGCATTGCTTGACCACCAGTCAAGGCACCTAAACAGTTAACGTAAGCTTCGTTATTAACCAATTCCCAAAGACGCTCTGCGCCATGCTTAGCCAATGTGTGCTCAATCTTCAATGAGCCACGAAGACGAATAACGTCCTCAGCCGTGTAACCACGAGTAATACCTTTCCAGCGCGGATTGGTATCCCAGTCTTTTTGTAGTGCTGCGATTTCTGCTTTGCGATCTGCCATGTTTTTCTCCCTAAGTTAAACAAGTACTTCAAATATTTAGACATTCAAGTCTTATGTCTTATATAAGAGTTTAAGCATCCAAGAAAAGCATGCAAGAACTATTTCAGCATTTACTAAAAATAATTAATTGAATTAATTCAATAACTTAAATTGATATTTTTACATTATGAAATAATGAATCAAGGGGCGAGATACGACCCAAGTGAGAATCTTGCACCGCATTTTGCGTACGGGAATGTCTTTTCATATTATGAAAAGAATGGCAGCCAATTAATCCGCTGGTCGCGAGTTCGAATCTAGCCCGACCTACCTTTGGACTAATGACCCAAGAGGAATGACCCCATGAGGATGTTGAGCGTTACGAGAAATGGCCTTCGTATCTAAAATAATAAGCAGGCTGTTGGGTAATTTAAACGCCCCTTCGATAGCTTCTTGGAACTGCCCAGATAAATGGGTTGGCGGCAATACCAACTCCTGAATATGAAAACCCATAATGTCCCCAATGGAGTCAACCATGAGGGCAATATGATTTTCCTGCACTTTTAAAATGATGCTGAAAGAGTTGCAAGTTGAATCAGGGATATCAAGATAGGCCCCCATATCTACAGCAGGCATCAACAATCCGCGTAAATTGAGTATTCCACGAATCATTTTTGGACTGCCCGGCACCTTGGTGTATCCCAAATTACGATTAACCTCAATCAACTCTTCGGCAGGTACGCCCAAAGTGTAAGACCCAACATGAAAAACTAAAAATGAACGTTCCATGATTAACTAGGCAGATATACATCGATGACTTGAGGATATTCATTGGATTCCTCCTGAATATTGTGCATGATGAGCACCTCCTCTAGATCCAATACATTAATCACCTGATCGTTATAAATGATGCATCCATTTAAACCCCTTTGAGGGGTCGACAATTCATGTAACTTTGCAGGAACTTCAATAATGTCGGTCACTTGCTTCACTACCAATCCATATAAGCGGTCTCGATACTGGCATGTAAGCACTGGTGCTCCCGCATTTTGTACCTGAGCCTCTCTGAGGCCTCCACTTACATATTTATCTAGACGCACCAAATCCATCAGTTGCTCATTGAAATACACCACTTCACGGTTACCGTTTTGTTGAATCTTTTCAGAATCCAATTTGATAATGTGGTCAATCGCATCCAATGGCAGAGCAATTTTATGCAGTCCCGCTATTTCGAACAGTAGGACCGAAATCATCTCTACAACCGGTGCCACATAACGCTCTTCCTGCCTGAGTGGATTAGCCTGCAGGCGCTCAATCAGGCCAGACTGTCGCGCAATTCCATCAATATCCAAGATCAATGCAACCTCCCCATTGCCCATGATGGTGGCGCCCGCAAAATTAGACATATCCCTGAGCAAATCACCCAAAGGTTTAATCACAATATCCTGAATATTCAAAACTTCTTCGACAACCAGACCAAAGAGCGTGCCATTAAAATTGAGCACTGCGATAAATAACTTTTGCTTGGGCTTGAGAGGAGTAGAAGCTAAATTTAGTTGCTCATTCAAAAATAACAAAGGAATGAGCTTATCCCTCAACCTGAAAGTAGGCGTCCCGTAGAAATCTTCAATTCCATTGTTAGGCTCATTTGGAGTAAAGCGCACTAACTCTAAAATACGATTTTGAGGGATCAAAAAGATTTCATCAGCACATCTGACAAATAGCGTTGGCAAGATGGCTAAGGTAAGTGGAATCTTTAATTTGACATGTGTACCCTCATCAGGAACGCTCGTAATCTCAATGCTGCCGCCAATATTCTCAATATTGTTCTTGACCACATCCATGCCAACCCCCCTTCCGGAAAGGTTGGAAACCGTTTCACGTGTCGAGAATCCTGGCAAGAAAATCAAATCAATTAGTTCTTTGTGGCCGAGGGTGTGGGCTTTTTCAACGCTAATCAACCCGCGAGAGATGGCACGCTGTCTAACACGCTCATAATCTATACCAGCGCCATCATCAATAACTTCTATTATCACCGTTCCATTTTGATGGGCGGCACGAAGCACTAAATAGGCTAACTCAGACTTCCCCTTTTCGAGACGCATCTCTGGAGACTCAATGCTGTGGTCGATACTATTTCGGATTAAGTGAACCAAGGGATCTCGAATACTATCCAATAAGATTCGATCCAATTCAGTCTCTGCACCCTCTTGCAAAAGACGTACCTTCTTACCGCATTCAGCCGCAACATCTCGCACTAGACGCGGAAATTTATCCCAAATATGAAAAATTGGTTGCATTCGCATTTTCATCATGCGCTCCTGCAACTCTAGAGTCAGAAGGTCAATACTGCGAACTGCGCTAGTAAAGAGCTTATCGGAAGATTGCTGAGAAAACGGCAGTAGTCGATTGCGAGCCAGCACCATCTCACTAGCAATATTCATTAACTTATCCAGCACCTCTGGATTGACCTTGACGGGAACCACAACTTCTTGCCCAGAAATGCCAGAAACAGCGATTTCAGTAGACTCTAGGACCTCTACAGACTCCTCCCGTACTGTCGCGTCCGGCAACTTGACCTCAACATCAGGGGCACTCATCTCAGCTGGACTGATCCTTTCGGCCTGAGATAAGCCTAATAATGCATTGATGAGCTCTTGGTCGTCACCTGCAGGCTCGACATGGCTCGCCTCTACACCATCAATAATTTGCCGCAGAATGTCATTCATCTCCAAGAGACGAGTGGATTTGTCAAAATCAAGCTCCACTTGACCGGCACGAATCTTGCCCAGCAAGCTTTCTCCCGCATGGGACAGCTTCTCCAGCCTCTTTAAAGAAAAGAAGCCGCTACTACCCTTTAGGGTGTGTAAACCGCGAAAAATATTTCCAACGAGAGCTTGTTCGCTAGGATCTTCCTCCAGACGTACAAAATCCACATCTAATCGATCAATGATCTCCCGCGCTTCCAGGATAAATTCAGCAAGGATTTCGTCGTGATTTTCCATGTAGGCTAATAGTAATGGACATTTAATTGGGCGGGCGGATAGAATGTGGGCTAATGAGATATTAGCCTATATTAGGCAATAATCTAACAAGCAAGCACCACCCAATAGCCTGACTTAAGCATGAACCTTCTACAGGAAGCCCTACCGAATGTTTCGCACCCTTTTAGACAACTTCGACAGACGATCAACCGTCAAAACCAAACTTGTAGCGAGCTTTGGTCTAATTCTATTTTTTACACTCATTGTTGGCGGCATCTCGATTTACAGCTACAACGTGATGGGCAAAAGTGCTGATTGGTTATATGTACAAGGCGCCAAAGGAATTGAGGATTCCAAGCAATTACAAATTGAGGCTATTGCACTAGATATAGAACTCAATCACTTATTGCTATCCTCCACCCTTGCAAATAAATCTGAAGGTCAAGTATTACGTGAGCAGTCTCTAGGCAATATTGAAAAGCTAAAAGAAAGCTTAAGAACGACAATCAAACGTGTTGACGAAAATATCATTCGCTCCAAAACAAGAATTGAATTTAATGAGCTCGTTGAAGACTTTGATATTTATTTAGTAGCTATTGAGCAAATTGCCCTTCTCGAAAAGAGCGCGCCATCTACCGCTACTACTATGTATTTTGGTGAAAAGTTTCAAGGCTTTAAACCACGTATTAATAAGAATTTACAAGACTTTGTAGATGCTAAATTAGAGAGCGCCAGCCTATTTCATCAAGAAGCAGAAGCGGCGAAACATTACGCAATTATCTATACGCTTGTCACTATCGCGATCTCAATATTACTCAGCATTCTGATTGGTATTCGCTTCAGACAGTCGATTATTGATCCTTTGCATAAAACTAAAGAAGCCCTGAATGATTTGGCTGGTTCCCGTCTAAACACCACCATTGAAGGTCTGGATTACGCTGGCGTTGTTGGCCAAATTGCGCAGTCAGCCCAAACACTTCAAAACAATCTGCGTGGCGCCATCCAGGAAATTAGCAATAATGCATTAATGATTAGCGCCTCCTCTGAAGAATTGGCAGTAGTAAGTGCGCAACTCAATGCCAATGCTGAAGAGACATCTTCTCAAGCCAATGAAGTAGCGCAATCATCCGATATCGTGAGTCAAAATACGCAATCTGTTGCTACCTCTGCAGAAGAATTCAGCACAAGCATCCGCGAGATTTCCATTAATGCAATGGAGGCATCACGGGTCGCCAATCAGGCAGTCACTATTGCAAATAGCACAAATCAGCAAATGTCCAAGCTGAGCAGTAGCAGTATTCAAATTGGTGAGGTAGTCGCAGTCATTGCCGACATTGCAGAGCAGACCAATCTTCTAGCCTTAAATGCCACTATTGAAGCTGCACGTGCTGGTGAATTAGGTAAAGGCTTTGCTGTAGTAGCAAATGAAGTTAAAGAATTGGCGCGCTCTACCGCTAAAGCAACTAACGAAATTGGCCAGTCAATTGACGCTATCCAAGCTGACGCAAAGGGAGCTATTGAATCCATTGCAGAGATTACACTCATCATCAATAAGATCGATGACATCTCCAGCGTTATCGCTACTGCAGTTGAGGAGCAGGCCGCTACGGTTGGCGAGATATCGCGAAATATCTCTACTTCTGCAGGTAGTTCAGCGAGAATTACAGAAACGGTTGAAGCCGTTGCTATTGCCTCTCGTGGAATCTCCTCGGGATCTTCTGAAATTCAAAACTCATCCGCTGAATTGGCTCGAGTCGCTGCCAAACTTAAAGAGTTGGTATCTAAATTTGAGTGCTAAGCAATCTTAACAGTTAGTAAAAAGGCATCCATTGGATGCCTTTTTACTTTATAGGTTTAGCGCTCACAAGACGGATATGAAGGAAGGCTCTAGACTGAATACAGCTAATCAACCTACTACTTTTTGCCGACCAATAGGTAGGTGCTAATCTCCCCCAACCCCTTGCACTCCATCAGACCGGCATCCTCAAAGTCATAAGCATCCTTGAGAGCTTCGTAAGTACTTGGTGAAACCTGCACCCTCCCATGCTGGGATGTCGACTCCATACGACTTGCTGTATTTACAGTATTGCCCCATAAATCATAAGAAAACTTAGTAAAACCAATCACTCCCGCTACGACTGGACCTGAATTCATCCCAATCCGCATATTGAGCTCTGCATTATTTTCTTGGTTAAAACTCTTCAGATCCTCAAACATTCCCAAAGCCATTTCAGCGCATAAAGCAGCGTGATCAGGGCGTGGAATAGGCAAACCACCTACTGCCATATAAGCATCACCTATAGTCTTAATTTTTTCTAAGCCCAAAGCCTCTGCTCGAATATCAAACCGAGTAAATAAATCATTTAATAACTTCACAAGCTCAGTTGCTGTGGTCTTGGATGACATTTTGGTGAAACCCACTAGGTCACTAAATAAAATTGTGGCATCAGGATAGCTGCCAGATATGTTCTTTTCACCACGCTTAAGACGCTCAGCGATAGGCCGAGGAAGAATGTTTAGCATGAGCTTTTCAGTCTTCATCTGCTCAACTTCTAACAGCTGCTTTTCATGGTTAAGCATTTCTAAATGCTTGCGATCTAGGTCGCGGAGGCGTTTTTTCTCGAGCGAAGAAAAAATCCGTGCTCGCAATAGAATTGGATCAAACGGTTTTGGCAAATAGTCTTCCGCACCAATTTCAATGCACTTAATAGTCTTCTCAAACTGATCTGCCCCGGATATCACAATAATTGGCAATGCTTTATGAGTATCATCCGCCTTTAATTGCGTGAGCACTCCCAGACCATCCAACTCCGGCATTTCCATATCAAGAAGCATCAGGTCTACAGGATTGGATTTGACAAACGCAATCGCCTCGATGCCATCAGCAGCTTCAGATATATTTTTAAATCCCAAAGAATTTAACTCTCGGATCAAAATCTTTCTTAGCGTGCGACTATCGTCAACCACCAATACGGATGCATCTGCATATATTGGGTCAATTGCAATTGCAGGAGAAGCGCTTGGGTTATCCATATCAGACCTTGGTGAGAATATTGGGTTTGTAATACGAAATCTTATCTAATTGCACTAATTTATATAGGTCGTTTGAATGGATGGATTCTGCAGCACCCAAAATTAAAATACTGCTATCACCATTTAATTGCTTCCGTATTTTTGAGAGCACCTTATCTTTGGCATCTTGCTTAAAGTAAATAAGGACATTTCTGAGCATAATTAAATCGAACTTGGGATAAAACGGCCAACTGCCCACAAGATTATGATGCGAGAAATTGACCATCTGTCGAATTGCAGGCGAAATTTGATAAGTATCATCCTCAAGATGTGAAAAATACTTTCTCAAGTAATGAGCATCAAGACCGCGATGCGCCTCCATTGAATTATAAATTCCAGACTTTGCTTTTTTTAAGATTGATTCAGAGATATCTGTAGCTTGAAGCTGAATAGCCCAATCATGGAGTTGCGCAAAATCCTCCCTCAGCATCATCGCTAAGCTATATACCTCTTGACCTGCAGAACAAGCAGAGCTCCATATCCGTAGTGTTTTCTCATTCTTGCGAGCCTGAATGAGTTCCGGGAAGATGGTATTTTTTAAGGCCTCAAATACATGCTTATCTCGGAAAAAAAAGGTTTCATTAGTAGTGAGCGCTTCAAATGCCTGCCAATGAGTTGGGCCTACAGCATTCTGGGTTAGATATTTAATGAAAGCATATACATCAAGATATCCATTCTTAGTTGCAAGGGGTAGCAAACGGGACTCAAGCAAGTATTGCTTAGTGTCATCCAAAGCGATTCCCACCTGCTTCTCTAGCATGACGTAAAACTGCGGCAGATAGTCCTTAGACATGCTGTTGACCAGCAACAACTTTTCGGGTTCTAAAAACAATCTCGTTAGCAACTTGATCAATTGGCAGAATGCTGTCAGCTAAACCAGCTTGAACTACCGCACCAGGCATCCCCCAAATCACACTGGATGCCTCATCCTGCGCGATGACTTGTCCACCGAGCTCCTTGATGAGTTGCGCACCCTTTAAGCCGTCATAACCCATACCAGTAAGTATGACCGCCAGCAATCTATTGCCATAGACTGCGGCTGCCGACCTGAATAAGACATCGACAGCCGGTCTACAAGAGTTTTCAGGGGGATCGGTATTGAGATGGGTAATGATCTTGGTGCCTGATCTTGATAGAGTCATATGAAATCCACCCGGCGCCACATAAACCATGCCTGGTTCGGCGCTTTCACCCTCTTTTGCCTCTTTCACCGTCATGACGCCAATGGCAGTCAATCGGGCAGCCAAAAGAGCTGTGAACTCAGCTGGCATATGCTGAACAATAAAAATAGGTACATTAATCGGGGCGGTAAAGGCGCTGAATACTTGCATTAAAGCTTCAGGGCCGCCCGTAGAAACACCAATACAGACCGCTTCTGCAGGCTTTGCCAAGATGCTTGAACTGACTTTGCTGATCTGAGCTGCTAGCGGTGGTTCTGACTTGATTGGAGGAATGGGAGCTCTAGCTGGCGCAGGAATGGCAGGCTTAACAATACCGCCAGCCTGAGCCTCTTTAGCCCTGCGTGCTTTAACGCGCTTAGCTAAACCAATAATCTTAGGAATTAATTCAGACTCTAAAATCTTAAATGTGTCATCAATTCCACCGGTAGTATTGGCAGGCTTACCCACATAATCACTTGCGCCTGCTGTCAACGCCATCACTGCTGCTTGAGCACCCTGATGGGTTAAGGAGCTAAACATGATGATCGGCAAATACTTATTTTCTTTACGAATCTCTCTTAACGCCGTTAAGCCATCCATCTCCGGCATCTCGATATCTAAAGTGACCACATCTGGATTACAAGTTTGAATGGCTTCTATTGCCTGCAAGCCATTCTCAGCAAAGCCTGCAATCTCAATTGAAGGTTCTTTTTGCAAGGCGCTTGCAATAATTTTGCGCATCACGGCAGAATCATCGACAACTAGAACGCGAACTTTTTCCACAGATTCCTAAATAGGGGTGAGAGTCTAGCTTTGAGCTGACTCAATATGCTGGCATTTAAAGAATAAATCAAATTTGTTCCGATACTAACAAATTTCTCAAAGGCAATTACCATTTCGAGCTAGCTAGATATCAAGAAAATGGAGTCATGCCTAAGCCTTAAGTCCGACTAACCTTTATTGAAAAAGAACTTCAAAATCTTCTTAGCGAGGATTTTGATATTTTTCCTAACTTCTTCTGGCTCTAGCGCCTGGTTAAAGTAAGCTTGGTTTGCGGCCTTCCGCTCTTCGAGTAGGGTTGAAATTTCATCTATTAACTCAGGGGTATCCTCAAAAATCGGGGTAATATCTGCCTTAGTAATTTCTAGAAGCGTGGAGTTCATCTTTGCTCTAACATTGGCTGAACGAGGTTCACCAGTCAACAGGGACATCTCACCCACACATTCGCCAGGCCAAATAGTGGCGACAACTACCTGCTCACCTTGATCGTTAGGAATAGTTACCTCTAGGCCACCTTCCATCAAGATATACATGCTATCTGCGTTATGACCTTTTTCGATGAGCAACTGATTGGCCCGACACGTCACAATCTGAGCAACATCGGATAAACGAGTCACCTGCTCCATACTTAAAGCCTTAAGAACTCCAAATCGATAAACATCCTTGAGACGACTATTAATCGTACGGACCAACTCCGAGGAACGAGTTACTTCAACAGTGGAATTCATATTCATGCCGCCCAACTTGAGAAACCGAGCAGCGGCCAAGCTCACCATATGCTTTGAACCCTTTGGAGTTACAGAGGGATCACATTCATATTGCCAGGTAAATGTATATGTTCCATTATTAATTTTTGCTAACCGTATTTGATACCAAGGATATCGAGGATCAGCCTTAACAATGTAGTCTGCAGCCTGGGTTAATAACTCAATGATCCTATCGGCATCATTCCCGGAATCCAACTCAATATCAATAATTCGACGAGCGCCCACCTTTTCAGATTGCTTGTTGAGATTCACGTAAGTCATGCCAATAAAGCGACGGTTCGGAACTCGAATAGTATGCTTGACCGCATTCCTTAAGATCACCATGCGGTGATCGATTTGCACTACTTGGTAGTATTCGCCTTCCTCAACCTCAATATAATCACCAATACTAATTAGGCCTTCTGATTGAATTTGAATGCAAGCAACAATATCTGCAATGAATTCACGCAACACATAAACAATGCCGAAACCTACGGCTCCCGACGCGGCCAATACCTCACCAGCTGAGTGGTCATACATCACAACAAAACCAATTAAGCCGATTACTGCATAACAGACGATGGTGATAGCCTGAACCAAAATTGCAGGCAGATGATTACCTTCGGTAGTTTCATTAAAGCGAACCACAAAATGGCGGATGGCCATATCTACAGTAACTGCAAAAAGGATAAATTGGCCTACCGCAACAAAATCATCTATTTTGAAATCATGCTTATTAGCTAAATCAGCAATATTCCAAGCCCAAAATGAACCAAACTGCTGATCCAACCAAAATGCATAGACGATGTTGGCAAGAATCAAAAGCCAAAATATAGGTTTAGGCAAGGAAAAAATACTGTGCTTGATTTTCATGGCGATGGGGAGCGAAGCTGTGAGAGGGAATTATTCAATATGTTTGGTAGTCCACTCCTGGAGGAGTGAGGGCTTATAAACTGCAGACTGGCAAGAAAGCTAAGATAACCCAGCTGATTTTGAAGAGCAATCGATTTTTCAGGATAAGGCCCTGCCCACTCCTGAACCAGTCTATTGGTTAGCTCCTGACCTCTCTTTGGCAAAACACTGGCTGCTAGATCGGATTCTACTAACAGCATCGCAAGGCAATCTACATGGGCAGGAGGATCAAAGCTGAGGCGCTCCAATAAGGTCTTGTATTGCCCATGATCAGTGGCCATAACCCAAGGCTCTAAAACTTTCAACACTTCACCCACCATGGACGATGAGTAAGCTGAATTAGTCAACAGCTCTTTTAATAAATCCAAACTGTGCTGCTCCAATTGACCAGGAGTGGCATTAATCAATCCGGGGTGCCCTAGATCATGAGCGGCAGCTGCCAGCAATAGCTGCCACTTTTCCAGTGATGAGCTTACCCAGGCGGAATTAATGGAATTTGCATGAATACATTCATCCTCATGCATCAGAAAATAAGAAAGCATCAGACACACTTCCATCATGTGCTTTTTAGAATGAAAAGCAGGTGCAGCATGAACTGATGCTAGGCGATCAATTTCTTTACCCACAGATAAAATCATCGATACATAGGGGTTTCGATCAATACTCCAGCTTGCCCATAATTTTGTTTGAACTAATGCCTGCAAAAAGTCATGCATGCTATCAACGTTTTCGTCGATTAACCATAAAAATGCTTCGATGTCCTTAGCTTCTAGGGCTAAGCATTCTGCATTCAAAAAATGATTGAGGGAGGCTTGTAGGTCAAACTGCTGGGTATTCATCTGCTTTGCGCCAAGAGACTCCGAGAAAGTGCAATATGGTTCAGTTTAAACAACTTACCATCTAAGCAGCTCTTTTAGGCGGTTTTAGGATTACCTATGGATGCGACCTTAAATCCAGTCAAGATAATCATGAGTTGTAGAAGGGCTACACCTACAAAAAGCAGCTTAGGTAAACCGACATCTAAGAAGATCCCGAAGATTAATGGACTCATAGCCGCTCCAAGATCAATGCCAGAGTAGACGATGCCGTACACCCTACCCGATGACCCGGAGGGTGTCGCTGAGCGAATCATCAAATCACGTGATGGCGCGGCAATGCCCAAGCCAAGACCAATCACAATGAATGCAATCACAATCAATTCGATAGGCACCAGACCGGTGGCCAATAAAAGACCCATCACAATATTGACCGTAAAACAGATCGTAATAATGCGCTCGGGCACCTTTAATTTAGTGGCCAGATAACCGCCCAATAGCATTCCTCCGGCGCCGCCTATAGACATGAGCGTGAGATAGTAATTTCCAGAACTGACAGCAATGTCATGGATTTTAAAAAGCGCTGTGGGTGCAAATGATTGCAAGCCGGTAGTTGCAGCCATGCTGAAGAAAAAGAAAATCCAACAAAGCCAAACAACGGGAAGCTTCAGAAAACCAAAGGTACTCATTGGGGCTCCACCGGGATTGCTTTGGGCATGACTAGCCTGCGATTCCGCACGCCTTGCAGCTACATCATCAATTAAGCGCGCCCTACTAATCCATAGCGTTAATAAGATCAGTGCTTCGAGCGCTGCTGCAGATAGAAAAGCAATACGCCAATCGGCGATGCTAGCGACCGCCACCATGAAAGCTGGGGCTGCAGCCCAACCAATATAACCCGTCACCCCATGAATGGAATAAGCGTAAGGCAAATTTGGTGGTGAAATTTTATGATTGATTAATGTGTAATCGACTGGATGAAAGACGCCATTGCCACAACCCGCAATTACTGCACCTAGAACCAACATGGCATAGCCATTGCTTTGGGAGTACGTGAGTGCAGCTACCGCAAGCAAGCCTACACCAGCAAACAATACGGGGCGAGCACCAATACGATCCACCAAGAAACCTGATGCAGCCTGAACAGCGCAAGAGACCACGAAGAAGATGGTCATGAGCAAACCTAGCTCAGCATAATTAAAGCCAAACTCTGCCTTCAACCATGGGAACATGGGCGGCAGAATTAAATGAAAGAAATGGGAGCTGCCGTGAGCCAGGCTAATAAGACCAACAACCCGGACATCACTGGCGCGCCTACTTTTCAGGGCATCAGTCATGTACCGAGTTTACTGGCGCAGGGAAATTCCTGCTGAAATACAGCGATATTACTTGCTGAAGCTGAAATCCCCATTCTTATCAACACCCACAGGAACGGTATCCTTAGGACCAAACTTGCCTTCCAAGATCATCTTGGACACTGGGTTCTCAATATGCTGCTGAATCGCACGCTTCAGTGGTCTAGCTCCAAACACAGGGTCAAAGCCTACCTCTGCAATCTTGCTAAGAGCAGCATCACTCACTTCCATCTGCATATCGACCTTTGCCAAGCGATCTGACAAGTTCTTCAGCAAGATCTTCGCGATATTCGCAATATTGCCTTTGTCCAAACCATGGAATACCACGATCTCATCAATACGATTGAGGAACTCAGGACGGAAATGATTCTTCAGCTCTTCGAATACCGCATCTTTAATTTCAGATTGCTTCTTATCTGTCATGGACTGGATGAGATGTGAGCCGATGTTGCTGGTCATCACAATCACCGTGTTCTTGAAATCAACAGTACGACCTTGACCATCTGTTAAGCGGCCATCATCCAATACTTGTAGAAGTACATTGAAAACGTCTGGATGCGCTTTTTCAATTTCATCAAACAAGATGACGCTGTATGGATGGCGACGCACTTGCTCGGTTAAGTAACCACCCTCCTCGTAACCTACATAGCCTGGAGGCGCACCGATTAAACGCGCTACGCTGTGCTTCTCCATGAACTCACTCATGTCGATTCGGATGAGATGATCCTCGCTGTCAAACAAGAAACCAGCCAAAGCTTTGCAGAGCTCAGTCTTACCAACACCAGTAGGACCCAAGAATAAGAATGATCCATAAGGACGATTCTCTTCAGCAAGACCGGCACGGGAACGTCGAATTGCATCAGACACCGCACGAATAGCTTCTTCCTGACCAACCACGCGCTTGTGTAAAAGCTCCTCCATCTTGAGCAGCTTATCGCGCTCACCTTGCATCATCTTCGATACTGGAATGCCTGTAGCACGTGACACTACTTCTGCGATCTCTTCTGCGCCCACTTGAGTTCGCAAGAGCTTATTCTTCACTACGCCATCTTTATTGCCTTTTGCCTCGGCAGCAGCAGCAGATTTAAGCTTAGCTTCAAGTTCAGGTAATTTGCCGTATTGCAATTCAGCAACTTGCTCCAACTTACCGTCGCGCTGAAGCTTGGCAATATCAGCGCGTACCTTTTCAATCTCTTCCTTGAGGTGAGCAGCACCTAATACAGCGCCCTTTTCCGCCTTCCAGATCTCTTCTAGATCAGCGTACTCAGCACCCAGACGCTTGATTTCATCTTCAATCAAGCCGAAACGTTTTTGCGATGCTTCGTCTTTTTCTTTCTTGACAGCTTCACGCTCAATTTTGAGCTGAATAAGGCGACGCTCGAGCTTATCCATCACCTCCGGTTTGGAGTCAATCTCCATACGAATGCGAGAGCCAGCTTCGTCAATCAGATCGATAGCCTTATCCGGCAAGAAGCGATCGGTAATGTAGCGATGAGACAACTCAGCCGCTGCAACAATTGCAGGATCAGTAATCTCAATTCCATGGTGAAGCTCATAACGCTCTTGCAAGCCACGCAAGATAGCAATGGTAGCTTCTACACTCGGCTCTTCCACCATCACTTTTTGGAAGCGACGCTCGAGCGCAGGATCCTTTTCAATGTACTTACGGTATTCATCTAAAGTAGTAGCGCCAATACAATGCAATTCGCCACGGGCTAATGCAGGCTTGAGCATATTGCCAGCATCCATAGCGCCATCACCTTTGCCAGCACCTACCATCGTATGAATCTCATCAATAAAGATGATGGTTTGACCCTCGTCTTTGGCAACATCACTCAGAACAGCCTTCAGGCGTTCTTCGAATTCACCGCGATACTTAGCGCCAGCCAATAACAAAGCCATATCTAGCACGAGGACGCGCTTGTTCTTCAGGGTCTCAGGAACTTCGCCATTAATGATGCGTTGGGCTAAACCCTCCACAATGGCAGTCTTACCTACACCTGGCTCACCAATCAGTACTGGATTATTTTTACCGCGACGCTGCAGGATCTGAATGGTGCGACGAATTTCATCATCACGACCAATGACCGGATCGAGCTTGCCCATACGAGCACGCTCAGTTAAATCGACGGTGTATTTCTTTAAGGCTTCTCGTTGGCCTTCAGCATCTGCACTATTCACTGATTCTCCTCCGCGCACTAAATCAATAGCCGCTTCTAACGATTTACGGTTTAATCCGTTCTCACGAGCAATCTTGCCGAGCTCGCCCTTATCATCCGCTACCACCAGCAAGAAGAGCTCGCCAGCAATAAACTGATCATTGCGCTTATTGGCTTCCTTTTCGCATAAGTTAAGCCAGTTACTCAAATCACGTCCAACCTGAACTTCGCCACTAGTACCCTGCACTTCTGGGAAGTTGCTGATGAGCTTCTCGGTTGCCTTCTCAAGACCAGGAACATTTACACCGGCGCGAGTTAATAAACTCTTAGCGCCACCATCGGAATCCCGCAACATGGCCAAGAGCAAATGTGCTGGCTCGATGTATTGATTGTCTTTTGCCAAAGCAAGGCTTTGAGCCTCGCTGAGGGCTTCTTGAAACTTCGTAGTTAATTTATCTATTCTCATTTTTAAGTCCTATTTACCTCAACTATTTTTATCTATTTCTACCTATAGAATATAGGGGCATTCTTCATAATTTCAAGTCTGTTAGACCACTTTTTAAGCGAATTTACCCCTATTTTGACCTGGCTTGTTTACCTCCTCGAGTGCTCGGACGGCAGCTATTACGCTGGCATTACCAACCGGCTAGAACATCGCTTGGATGCGCATAACTCAGGGGATGGCGCTCGTTATACGAGGGCTCGTAGACCAGTTACCCTTTTGGCAACTCAAGAGCATCCGGACCGATCTGAGGCCTCTAAGGCCGAGGCTAGACTGAAGAAATTACCGAGATCTGAAAAGTTGGGGTTTTTTAAAACCTAAAAGTTAGGTTCGACTTAGACGGGATCCCCAAGCTTTAACGGAATCACTTGGCTCTTAAAGCTTCCTGCCAGCGCTTTTTTTAAGATCTTGTAAATATCCAGATCAAATTCAGCCCCTCCAGAATCAGCCAGCTCATAGAGCTCATCCTCGTTGATTGCGGTGCCTAGATAGCGCCAGCGATCAACTACATGCATATGACCAGCCTCTCTAATTGCAATGGCTCCTTTATAGGGCCAGACTTGAACCTGAAATAACTCTAATGCAGTTTTGAGCTGAAGATTGTGGAGCTCAATCGCGGAGTCTCCAATGCATGCACCACTACATTGCTTGACTTGATAACCAAAGCAAGCCTTACCTTCAACATGCTTTTCCAGGCCCAGAAGGGCCTCGCAGAGACGATGTTTTTTAGCTATTGCCTTAAGGTAATTATTGGCTTCTCTTTTGCTATAGAACAAGCCAAACAAGTTATCTTGAACCCCGGGATCTAATTCACGATGACCGACTAAGTGAGGAGTTAGTACGCCGACCTCATCGAGCCCCAGTCTCCAGGCGCAGAGATCTTTAGAGCGACGTAACTTAATGTTCATACTAGGCATGCGCTCTTTAATGAGTCGCGATTCTAAAATCAGTGCGCCCAACTCTCCACTGGTCTCAATCCAATCAATATCCCAAACCTGCATTGATAGTTTCATTTCCTTGCGCTGGGTGAGCGCGCCTTGAAAATGCCCCATCACTCTACTTCGCAGTGAAATACTCTTACCGATATAAATCGGAACCCGATTCTCACCATAAAAAATATAGCAACCCGGCTTCTCCGGAATCGAGTCCACAAGCGCCTTATCGATATTAGGTGGCAAGCTAGGGTTTCCAATAAGCTGATTAACTGCTTTAAGCAGAGCTTCACGCCCCAACTTTGCTTCACATACTCGCCAAAACTGGAGCAATAAGTCCGCGTCACCAAGCGCACGATGCCGAGCGCTAATTTTTAACTTATGAGCGCTAATGATGGTGTCTAGGTTATGTCTAGGTTGCTCAGGAAATAACAATCTAGATAGCTTTACGGTACAAAGCACTTTGGGTTTGAAGTTGATACCCACTCGCTTAAAAGACGCCTTCAAGAAACCATAGTCAAATCGAGCGTTATGGGCTACGAAAATCTTTCCCTCGAGCTCTCGGGCGATTTCTGTTGCAAGACACCCAAAGGGAGGCTGCTTACTCACCATGTCCGGACGGATGCCAGTCAAGGCCTGTATGTTTTGCGGAATAAATGTTTGAGGATTAATGAGGCTTTCCCAAATCTCTACTTGATCATGAATCAGAGACTTGATGCCCACCTCAGTAATACGATCGCGCTCAAAATGAGAGCCCGTTGTTTCGATATCAACAAATGCTAGTGGGGGATACTCAAGATCGCTCGTTGACATCGGTGACAAAGAATTACTTTTTACCTTGATACTTCGCAATACTCGCTTTGAGATCTCTGTACTCTTCACAACTTAATAAACACGCCTTGTCGAGTCTTGCCAACATAGCCTCAGCTCCAGGCAAATCCTTCTTCATCAAAAGTAACTCGCCGTAATACTCCAAAGCTGCCCGATGACTTGGGTCAATCTTGAGTGCCGCCTGGTAATACTTCTCAGATGACACTAAATCTGGTGGCTGTTTTTTACGAAGGCTGTATCCCATGAGATTATTCCAGTCTGCCGAGTTGACTTCGTTTGCCGACTGCAATTGCTTTATTGCTTGATCATAATTATTGGATTTAATGCTGGCACGGGCATCCGTTAGCCAAGCTGGATCAGACTTCGCTGGAGCGCTGTCAGCAGCCACTGAAACCACCCAGGGTGTCATTACAAGGGCAAGAGATAAAAATAGCTTGCTAATGAAATTACGCTTTGTTGCCTTAATCATGTGGGGCCTTATATCTATCCTGCTTTGTGCAAATAGTCGCCAAAACTAAAAATCGAGTTTGGTCCCAGAGGAACGTCTTCTACTTTTTTAAATGGCGCCTTGATAACCCTCTGAATCTCACCCTTAGATGGCTTATGCGCCTTCAATTCTGGATAAGAAAAAGTCTTGCGCTCTGGAGCGGTTTTGGCCTCGCTAAATCGCGGCACATAATCTTTAATAGCATCAGAGAGATTCATATTGGCCATGCAACTGAGCATATAAGTCTCCAAGGATTGATATAACTCACTTGCAATGTCGCAAGCCTCAACCTTACGCTTCTTGATGTAATTCATTGCCAAGACCACGTCTTTAATGGTGACCATTCGCGGATCTTGCAGAAGGGTATAGCCACCATTACGACCTTTAGTACCCTTGACGATTCCTGCGGCACGTAAGGCGCTGAGTAAAAGCTCTATTCTGCTAATCGATAATTTTTGGCGTTGCGCCAGCTCTAATCCGGTGATAGGCTGAATGCTATTTGAATTGGATGCAATATCAACCAAAGTATTGAGGGCGGCCTTCACTGCTGTATTGACGTTCATGATTAGTTTTGCAAATATGTTGAATTGAATTCAGTATCAAGTTAAACGCATATTTCTGCAGGGCGCCAAGCTTTAACCCTGAAGGATCCATGGTTGCAATCAACCCAAATACGGTCGTAGCTCAACAAGAAGACACTTAAATTGCTCACGCCTCAGAAACTGGCCTAGCTCGACACTCTGCCCTGTTTGCGCAATGGAAAACACCTTGGCATGCTCTTCTGGCTGAGATAGCCTGGCCCAACGGGTATTAAATTCCAAAACAGTCTCTTTGTAGGCGATAAATTTCCTCACAATGAGGCGCGTGCCATTAATCTCAATCTCCTCGTAATCCAGGGCATGCCGACAGTAAATCAAAAAACCAGCAGTAACAGCAGTCAACTCGATCGCAGTGAAGATGAGGATAATTTTCACCCCGGCCAATAAAAACCCTGTGGCAACGGTTAAGGAGAGGGCTACAAGAGCGAGGTAAAACTTGAGCAGTTGGCCAGGGGTCAACGCGCAATTTCGTCTCATCTTCCAGGTTTTCATTGTAAGGTGAGGATCCTAGCGAAACTATGGTCTAGTTACTGACTGCCTTGGCTTGTTTAGCCCTCCCAAGCTGATCAGCGCTTCGCTGCTGAAAATCAACCATCGAGTGATACCCCATTTGGTAGCAAGGGCAATGCTTACCCAGAATCCAGCGCGCAAGCTTAACCCGAAACTTTTGGATCATATTGTTTCTCCTTTGAATACTTGCAATTTAGCTGAAATCCAGAATTACTGCTGAGCGCGACACCTTTTCAGGCGCTCAGCAAAACTAGCTGAAATCCTTTAAATTAAATGCATGCATAAGTCCTCACCAAATGCCCTCTGGATTCCCCTTTTCCCGCTGGGCACCACCTTATTTCCAGGGGGCGTTATTGCCCTCAAAATCTTTGAGGCACGTTATTTGGACATGATGAAACGTTGCCTGCGAGAAGATACCGCGTTCGGTGTTGTGAGCATCCTTGATGGTAATTCGAGTGAATCAGATACTAGTGCATCTGCCCAATTTTCTAATATTGGCACCTTGGCGAAATTAGAGGAGTTTGATGCAGTTCAGCCTGCCCTCTACATGACTAAGTCCTACGGGACACAACGCTTTAAGTTGATCTCTATTAAACAAGAGCTTGATGGCTTATGGATGGGTGAAGTTGAGCTGATAGACCCCGATCCTGAGATGCCCTTACCAAAAGAGCATGAAAAGGTAGCGGCACTACTTCAAGAAATTATTTCCGTTATCCAAAGTGAAGATCTACTTGGAGATGATGCATTCAAAATGCCAGCAAACCTGGATGATTGCGGATGGGTTGCCAATCGATTGGCCGAACTCTTACCACTCCCTCCAGCCCAGAAGAACCATTTACTTGCTCAAAGTAATCCTAGAATCCGACTCGATTTAATCTCAGAAATTATTGAGGATGATGGCTTACGCAATATCGTGATTCACTAACGAAATGATTGATGAGCTCATCCGTCGGTCAATTCGAGAAATGGTGGGCGGTGGAGGCCCTCCTGTCGCATTTTTAGAGCCACCTGGGGATAGAGGTCTATTCGGTGCAGAGTCAATCGCCTGGAAAGTACATGCGGATTTTATTTCCATGATGATTGGCGGCATCAGCTCGTTAGTGCTTCAAGCCCTTCACCCCAAAGCACTTGCGGGGGTATGGGATCACTCTAGTTTTAGGGAAGATCTCAAAGGCAGACTGGGAAGAACAGCATTCTTCATTGCCGCAACTACCTACGGCTCTCAAGAAATGGCCGATAACGCTATCAGTCGCGTTAATCAGATTCACCGGAAAGTCACCGGATTTGATGAATTTAACGAGCCCTACAGAGCTGATGACCCCAACTTGCTTGCATGGGTTCATCTAACAGAAACTCGTAGCTTTATGCGCTCCTACGAGTCATACCGAAGCGAAACCCTACAAAGTCAGCAGAAGGATCAATATTTTGCAGAAATGAAAATGCTCGGCGAAAAATTAGGTGCTAAAAATCTGCCTAATACCTATCTCGCTACAGAGCAAACTATCAAACAATACATACCCCAACTTCACTATGGGGATAGGGCCAAATCCATCATTGCGTTACTTGATCATTTCCCAAGCAATCTCAGCTCCAAGCCTTTTGTCAAAATGATTAGTCGCGCAGGATTTTTGAATCTACCCGATTGGGTGTACCCCATCATTGATCGACCTATTCCAGGACGACTTGAACGGCTAGCAATAAGTTCGGCCATTCGACTGATGGCAATTCCAGTCAGAGAAGCACTGAAGGATGGCGTAGCGGCCCATTCACTGCGTAGAGTTTACGGATCACCAAAATAAAAAGGTAAGCATGATTACGAACTATCTTATTTCTGGCATGGTGGGAATCATGCTGTTTTTTACTGTTGTAGTGGCCCCCACCATATTTAAGGTGCTCCCTGTTGAGTGGTCCAGTAAATATGTCAGAAACTTCTTCCCAAAATACTATGCCAGCTTAGGTCTTGTGACTTTGCTGGCCATATTCTTTGAACAGGATTCTGCTAACAGACTTTACCTAATAGCATGCGCTGTGTTATTTGCCTTTACCCTATTTTTTCTAACAGGGAAAATCAATGCTGCAAAAGATGAAGGTAAGAGTAAACAGTTCCATGTATTACACGGGCTTAGCGTTGCAATCAATCTCTTGCAGCTGTGTATTTTTATCTATCTACTGGCTAAAACATAATGAAACCAATCAAGACACTCATTCTTACCAATCTATTTGTGGGGTTCGCCACAGGCACCCATGCTCAAGAGTTAAATGCAGAGAAGTTTGCTAAGAGCTACAAAGAGTCATGCACAAAACAGCAGGCTCAAATACATGCGAAGATGAAAGATATTTCGGCAGAATCATTTAACGAGTACTGCGATTGCACCGCACGCAAACTGATCACCAATATCAGCTCAGACCAAGTAAAAGAGCTCAATCAAAGTGGGGGTAATCCAGCCTGGCTTAAGGCCGCTGAACAGCAAGCCAGCAAAGCTTGCATCAAAGAGGGTCCGGCGATCCGGACTTAGATTTTTCCGGACTTACTTGCGGATCGTTGCTATGGCTTTTAGCCGACATCAGGGGTGGTGCACTCATTTTTTCGCCATCCCATACTTGCCCACACCAACACTCTCCTGCTTCATTGATGATGCAAACGCCTGAGCCACAGCAACGCTTATCTGGTGCCTTCATAATTAATCTACCAATCCTAAACAATTCATAATGAAGTCTATTCTAGAGTTTTTATTGAAATAGCGTACCCACCTCAGGCTGATTGACGAACCATGCAAAAACAGTTATTTGATCGCCAAGATGCCGCAGAGCCTGTAGTGATATTGGCAAAAGATGGTCGAGCTGAATATCTCAGTAATTTTTACGATGCAGAAGTCTCCGATAGCCTGTTTGCAAATCTATTGGACTCGCTTACCTGGGAGTCCGATGAAATTCTCATGTTTGGGAGATTGGTCCGAACTGCAAGAAAGGTTGCCTGGGTAGGTGATCGCGATTGTCTCTATACCTACTCTGGAGTTCAAAAAATACCTCAAGCCTGGACTAAAGATTTACTGCAAATCAAGCAAGGGATTGAACAATTGACTGGCCATGCCTATAACTCGTGCTTACTCAATCTGTATCACAGTGGTGCCGAGGGTATGGGCTGGCATAGTGACAACGAAAAGGAGTTAGATAGCTCCAATCCTATCGCGTCGTTTAGCTTAGGGGCTCGACGTAAGTTTGCTTTTCGCCATAAGCAAGATAAAACTACTAGCACGGTATTTTTAGAGCATGGGAGTTTACTCATCATGCATCCTCCTATTCAAGAATATTGGCAGCACAGTCTTCTCAAGACAAAAACAGTGATAAGTCCGCGAATCAATCTCACCTTTCGAAAAATACTTCCCAGAACATGAATACCAATAAAGAAATTAAAAGGGTGGCAATTATTGGCGCAGGGATAGCGGGCCTCTCTTGCGCAAGGAAGCTTCAATCACATGGCATAACAGTAGATATCTTTGAGAAGAGTCGAGGCCCCAGTGGACGGATGAGTACTCGTCGAAGTGAAGAATGGTCGGCTGACCATGGCGCTCAATACTTTACAGCTAGAGACCCCCGTTTTATTCAGGAAGTACAAGGTTGGGTCCAAGCCGGCACTGCTGCCATCTGGAAACCTAATATCAAAGTTTATGAGGCGGGGATATGGCGTGAAAGTAACTCACAAGAATACCGCTATGTTGGCACCCCCAATATGAACTCACCCGGGAAGCATCTTGCCAAAGATCTATCAATTCATTATGAGGCAACGGTTTGCGGATTAGAGCGCATAGGAGATCAATGGACCCTTCAATGCAGTGAGCTTACTGAAATGAGAGGGGCATATGATTTTGTCGTAATAGCTATACCCGCCCCTCAGGCAAATGCTTTGCTTAAGGATCTTGATGCGAGAGCCGCCGATATTGCTTCTTCAGCGCAAATGAAAGCCTGTTGGACCATGATGGCGCATCTCCCGAATCAAAAAAGCACAGATTTTGATTCCGCTTTTATCAATCAAGAAATCATTAGCTGGATTTGTCAGAATGGATCCAAGCCAATGCGCCACGGCAATATCTGGACCATTCATGGCAATCCGACATGGAGCCAAAACCATGTTGAGTCAAGTAAAGAGGATGCCCAAGATCAAATGGTGAAATGTATGACTAGTCTTGGATTAAATTGTCAGGATGCTGAAATCAGCATGCACCGTTGGCGCTATGCGAGCGGTGGCTTAGAAAATTCAATCGGCTTTTTTTCGCTACCAGATATTGGTCTAGGGCTTTGTGGGGACTGGCTCAATGGTGGCAGAGTAGAAGGCGCCTGGCTAAGCGGCATGGAATTGGCAGCAGAGATTGAATTGATAAAAACCACCTCGTAAAGTGGTTTATTGAGTTCTGAACAAGAAATTAGAATGCATTCTTGAGTCGCTCTAGTGCGTAAATTTCTCTCAAATGCAGCATTTGATAAGCCACACGATCTTTAAGCAAACCAGTAATGGTTTCTGGGCCATCAGAATAATTTCTCATTACATCCGCATTCAGATTGTAAATAGGCCAGCTAAGCTGCCCACTGACATTGGGATTACCAGTTTTTGCAAATGCAGCCCAACTTTCAGACATTCTCTTGCTTATAGCCTGATCTTGAGGGCTACTCTTATCAACAATTGGATACCAATCTTTTGGCCAATCACGGGTTTTCTTAAAGCTAGCAATATCCCTTTCAATTCTGGCGCATTGATCTGAAGACTCAACCTGCTTAGGAGCCTGAGGCATCAATGCCAAACTTCCAAATACGTAAGTGATTTCAAAGGTATGTGGGGAACCCGGGAAAGCGGGTCGAATATTTTTTGTTAAATAATCATAGTAGTAAGCGTACCCAGGAGCCACACCATTCATACTATTTGCCAACAACTTGGTGCTGGCTCGATACATTAGATCTTGAATCACAAATGAGTTCAAAATACATTTGTCTTTCACGTTGGAATAGAGCTTCTCGATGATCTTTGGATCTTCATGAACTTGCTTTAAAAAGACATCCAACGAGGGTTCACCAGGCAACATAAAGTCGGAATCAAACGAGTTCGTACCAATCATGAATGGCACCTTCGCCTGCTTACCAGCCGCAAATAAGGGTATCGGATCGCCTTTAATGATTTGACCATCGATAAAAGGTCCACCAAACTCACCAGAGTAATAAGAGGTGCCATCAAGAGTTAACTTATCTACAGGCAGTTTTCTCAATTCTGCCAGCGACTTCACGCCCAATGCGGTCATGTATTTGGCATCAATGTCTACCTCAGGCATGAGACCTAATCGCTTCTCGGTCATACCGCGCAAGGGACTTTGTTGAGCACTCTGTGCGATTGCCTTATGAAATAAACCTTTGGCCGCATCAGAAACCATCAACCAAGTCACACTGCGACCACCGGCTGACTGTCCAAAGATCGTCACATTATTTCGATTCCCACCGAATGCAGCAATATTATTTTTAACCCACTTGAGTGAGGCAATTTGATCCATGGTTCCGTAATTGCCCACTGGCTCACCCTTGGCTTTTGCCTCGTCTATTAACTCTTTAGGGGCAAAAAAACCTAGTGATCCCAAACGGTAATCCACAGTAACGACAATGACACCATTTTTTACTAAATTAATGGGTGTGAATTGCGGATCACTAGCGCCATCCACCAACAACCCACCCCCATGAAACCAAACCATGACTGGCATGTTCTGACTGACGTTTTGTGGCGTGTAGACATTAAGCTTTAGGCAATTTTCGCTACCAGGAAGAATAAGGCCTGCGCTGAGATTTTTAACGAACATTTGCGGACACGAAGCGCCAAATTTTCTGGCATCACGAACTCCGCTCCAGGAAATTGCTGGTTGTGGTGGCCTCCATCTCAGCTCACCCACGGGCGGGGCTGCATAAGGAATATTCTTAAAGGCCTGCATCTGATATTCAATGGCGCCCTGAAGCCGGCCATTTTCAATTTGTACAATCGGGCCCTCGCTGGCACTGACGGCGAATGCGATTCCACTGAGCACCAGAGTGATTATCTTCTTCATTGAACTTATCCTAATAGGGGTAAAACTGAAACAAAATTAATAATTTAAATATTAGTTATTTTTCCAACGCGCCATTGCAGCATCGTCAGTGACGCGGGCATCAACCCATTTACTACCTTCCGGAGTTTCTTCTTTTTTCCAGAAGGGAGCCGCTGTTTTTAAATAATC
The DNA here is from genome assembly GCF_018882055.1 of Polynucleobacter sp. es-MAR-4. Lineage (GTDB taxonomy): Bacteria > Pseudomonadota > Gammaproteobacteria > Burkholderiales > Burkholderiaceae > Polynucleobacter. The sequence continues at coordinate 685,049 of NZ_JACVPF010000001.1, forward strand.
CATGATGAACTCACAAGCAGAAAATGCTTCACCCCGGTGAGCGCTAGTAACCGCTACGAGGACAATTTGATCTTCTGGCAGAAGCGGACCCACTCGATGGATGACTAGGGTCTTGTAAAGATCCCAGCGACCTCTGGCCTGATTAATGATTTCCTCTAGGGATTTTTCAGTCATGCCAGGATAGTGCTCCAGCGTCATGCCCTTGACTTGACTGCCGTCATTCATATCTCGGACAGTACCCACAAAAGTCACTACAGCACCCACTCGCGCGTCATCCTGACGGAGTGCTTTGACTTCGGTCGATAGATCAAAATCGACCTCCTGAACGCGGATGAAATCCATCTGCATCTTAGCCACCTGTAACCGGAGGGAAGAAAGCTACTTCAGCACCCTCCACTAGCGGAGCAGAGTCGCTCACCATCTCTTGATTTAAGGCACAACGAATTACCTTGCCGCTTGCCAACACTTCAGACCAAGGATTTCCACGCAGAGCAAGGTAGCTTCTTAAGTCAGCAATAGTTTTTACTTCAGCTGGCGTAGCAATGCTCTCACTGGAAAGCCCAAGGCCCTCTCTTAAGGAGGCAAAGAATCGTAGCTCAAGTTTCATAAAGAGATCGTAATACGATTAAGAGAGAAGTGCATTAAACGGGATGTACTTGACCATCTCGCCAGCCTTAAATACTTGACCTGGCGGACAATCTACCAAGCCATCACCCCATGAAGCGCTAGTCAGCACCCCAGAACTCTGGTTCGGAAATAGATCTAAACCGCCCTGCGCATTGATCTTGACCCTCAGAAACTCATTACGACGATCACCCTTGAGCCAATCAAAATCAGCTCGCATTGGGTAAGACTGCGGCGCACCCGCATCTCGCCCTTGTAACTTGAGAATAAATGGTCGTACAAATAATAGGAAAGTTACAAAGCTGGATACCGGGTTACCCGGCAAACCGATAAACCAGGTTTCCGCATTGTTGCTTGAATTATCTGACTTACGCACAGCACCAAAGGCCAAAGGCTTACCAGGCTTAATGGCAATCTGCCAGAGATCCAACCTGCCCTCAGCAGTCACCGCAGGTTTAATGTGATCCTCTTCGCCAACCGATACACCACCAGAAGTAATGATCAGATCATGATCTTTGCTGGCCTTACGAAGGGTTTCTTTAGTAGCCTCAAGACTGTCAGGAACAATTCCAAAGTCTGTGGCATCACAGCCCAAGGATTTGATGCACGCCAGTAATGTGTCGCGATTCGAGTTATAGATACCGCCTGGCTTAAGCGGCTCTCCCGGCAGAGAAAGTTCATCACCCGTGAAAAATGCAGCAACTCTAACTTTACGTTTGACATTTAAATGCGTTAAGCCAGCAGATGCTGCAACACCTAATTCTTGTGGACGTAAAAAGGTACCCGCAGTCAGAGCTGTTTTGCCTGCAGTTAGGTCTTCACCTCTTCGACGAATCCATTGACCCGATGTTGGCGCGATATTAACCTGCACTTGATCGGTTGATCCATCAGGGATGGCGCAGTCTTCTTGCATGACAACGGCATCAGCACCTGGGGGGACTGGAGCGCCGGTAAAGATTCTGGCGGCAGTACCAGGCTCTAGTTGGGTACCCATGGATCCCGCTGGAATACGTTGCGCAACTCGAAGAGTACTTCCAGTAGTTTGGGTATCTGCTGTACGGACTGCATAACCATCCATCGAGGTGTTATCGAGTGGTGGCACATCTACTAGGCTATTCACATTCTCTGCAAGCACTCGGCCCAGAGAGGCTTGCATTGCAAGTGTTTCAACCTCATTCACAGGCTTTGCGTGAGAAAGGAGGTGATCTAAGGCCTGCTGAGCAGTCAACATCGGAGGCTTAGTCATGGCGCTTAATTTCTGAGTTAGTTGATGTGGGCAGTAATGAAGTTTTTAACTTGATTGACGTCAGCATCGATATTTTCAACGCGCTGCGGCTTGGACTTGATATCTTTAAATGCAGCTGGGCACTCTGCAGGACGTCCTAATGCCACTTCAATCGTTTCTTCAAACTTAATTGGCAAAGCAGTCTCCAGAACAATCATCGGAATGCCTGCTTGCAAATGCTCACGCGCTACCTTCACGCCATCAGCTGTGTGCGTATCAATCATCACACCATACTGCGAGTCAATATTGCGAATCGTATCTAGGCGATCTTGATGAGTACTGCGACCAGATTGGAATCCATACTTGGCGACATCTTTAAAGACAGCATCTTTAGAAATATCGAAGCCACCAGCTTCATCAACTTGCTTGAACATACCTGCAGTCGCTTTGCCATCTTGACCCATGAGATCAAATACAAAACGCTCAAAATTACTCGCCTTGGAAATGTCCATGGATGGGCTTGAGGTATGCAATGTTTCAGCAGACTTACGCGCACGATAAACACCTGTGCGGAAGAACTCATCGAGAACATCATTCTCATTGGTAGCGGCAATCAAATGCGCAACTGGCAAACCCATCATACGAGCTATATGACCAGCGCAGATATTGCCAAAGTTGCCAGATGGTACGGTGAAAGAAACTTTTTCTGAGCTCGATTTGGTGGCCAGCAAATATCCTTGGAAGTAGTAAACCACTTGGGCAACTACACGACCCCAGTTAATCGAGTTCACGGTACCAATTTGATGATTCGCTTTAAAACTGTGATCGTTGCTCACTGCCTTAACAATATCTTGGCAGTCATCAAATACGCCAGCAACCGCCAAGTTAAAAATATTGGGGTCTTGCAAAGAATACATTTGCGCGGATTGGAAAGCGCTCATCTTGCCGCGTGGAGAAAGCATAAATACTTTCACACCCTCTTTGCCACGCATTGCGTATTCAGCAGCACTACCGGTATCACCAGAGGTCGCGCCCAAAATATTGAGCTTCTGACCCTTCTTCTTTAAGGCGTACTCAAAGAGATTGCCGAGCAACTGCATCGCCATATCTTTAAATGCAAGGGTAGGTCCGTTGGATAAACTCAGCAAACCAATACGCGTACCCCGCTCTTCACCCAGCCAATGTAATGGGGTGATGTCTTTGGCGTTATCTTCAGCGCGGCCATTGCAATAGACCTGCTCTGTATACGTCTTACGCAACAATGCGCGTAAATCCGCTTCTGGAATGTCGTCACAATACAAACTCAATACTTCATAAGCGAGATCAGCATAAGACAAACCACGCCATGAATCCAACTGCTCTTTAGTTACCTGTGGATATTCTGTTGGCAGGTATAAGCCGCCATCTGGAGCCAAGCCACCAAGCAGGATTTCTAAAAAGGATTGTTGTGGGCTATTGCCCCGAGTTGATTGGTAACGCATGTCTTTAACTTAGGAAAGATTTTCTAAACGGATCTTCACTACTTCGCCAGCAACAGTTTTGAGGTTCTGGATTTCAGCAATTGCTGCCAACATGTGTTTTTCTTTAGTCTCGTGAGTTAGCGCAACCAAATCAGTCTGACTTTCACCTTCATCAGCCTCTTTTTGCAAGAGCGCATCAATCGAGATGCCATGAGCCGCCAAAATCTTTGTGATGTCAGCCAACACGCCAGCTTGGTCTGCTACACGCAAACGCAAGTAATAGCTGGTGGTGATTTCACCCATTGGTAACACTGCAATATCTCGAACTGCATCAGGCTGGAACGCCAAGTAAGGAACTCGGTTCTCAGGGCTTGCACCCAATAAACGAGTGATATCAACTAGGTCAGCAATCACTGCGGAAGCAGTTGGCTCAGAGCCCGCACCTTTTCCGTAGTAAAGCGTAGTGCCAACTGCATCGCCAAATACTTGAACGGCATTCATAGCACCTTCAACGTTTGCAATCAAACGCTTAGTTGGAATCAAGGTTGGGTGTACACGCAATTCAACGCCGGTCGTTGTCTTCTTAGCGATACCTAGCAACTTAATGCGATAGCCCAATTGCTCAGCATATTTAATATCGATGGCATCCAGCTTTGTAATACCTTCAACGTGTGCCTTCTCAAATTGCATTGGAATACCAAATGCAATCGCACTCATGATGGTTGCCTTATGAGCAGCATCTACGCCTTCAATATCAAAAGTAGGATCCGCCTCTGCGTAGCCCAAACGCTGCGCTTCCTTTAAGACAGTCGCGAAGTCCAGGCCTTTGTCGCGCATCTCAGAAAGAATGAAGTTCGTTGTGCCATTAATGATGCCGGCGATCCACTCGATGTGGTTTGCAGTCAAACCTTCGCGAAGCGCTTTAATAATTGGAATTCCACCGGCAACAGCTGCCTCAAATGCAACCATCACACCTTTTTCATGGGCGGCTTTAAAAATCTCATTGCCATGTACAGCAATTAACGCCTTGTTCGCTGTAACTACATGCTTGCCAGCGGCGATCGCCTCCAGCACTAAGTCTTTAGCAATGCCATAGCCACCAATCAACTCAACTACGACATCGATTTCAGGATTATTAATTACTGCACGAGCATCACTCACTACTTCAGCGCGATTTTTCACCAACTCTTTGGCGCGCTCTACATTGAGATCAGCAACAGTGTTAATGCGAATACCACGACCAGCGCGACGAGTAATTTCCTCCTGATTGCGCTCGAGAACAGTAAATACGCCACCACCTACAGTGCCAATACCTAATAGACCAACTTGAATCGGTTTCATGATGCCTTTGTTGCTGTTGAATTAGCCGCTTTACGACTATGTTTTTGACGATAACGCTCAAGAAAACGCGCAAGACGGCCAATAGCCTCTTTCAGCACATCTTCGTGAGGCAGGAACACTACGCGGAAGTGATCTGGCTTACCCCAGTTAAAACCAGAGCCTTGGACCAACAACACTTTCTCTTCTTTCAAAAGATCGGCAACAAATTGCTGATCATCCTCAATCGGGTACATCTCGGGATCGAGTTTTGGAAATAGATACAAAGCAGACTTTGGCTTGACACAAGTCACCCCGGGAATCTCTGTAATGAGTTTCCAAGCGAGATCACGTTGCTTAGCTAAACGTCCACCCTCATTTACAAGATCATTAATACTTTGATAGCCGCCCAACGCAGTCTGAATGGCGTACTGCCCCGGCACATTGGCGCACAGGCGCATTGAAGACAACATATTGAGACCTTCGATGTAATCTCGAATCATCTCTTTATCACCGGAAACTACCATCCAGCCAGCACGGTAGCCGCAAGAGCGATAGTTCTTGGATAGACCATTAAAGGTAATAGTGACCACATCGGTAGACAAAGATGCCAAAGAAATATGTTTCTCATGGTCATACAACATCTTGTCGTAAATCTCATCGGCAAACAGAATCAGGCCATGCTCGCGCGCAATAGAAGTTAACTCAGCCAACACTTCTTTCGAGTAGATTGCGCCTGTTGGATTGTTGGGGTTAATCACCACAATCGCTTTAGTACGCGGCGTAATCTTTTTACGTAAGTCTGCTAGGTCGGGAGCCCACTCTTTGGACTCGTCACACAGGTAGTGCACTGGGGTTCCACCAGATAAGCTCACAGCAGCTGTCCACAATGGATAGTCAGGAGCTGGCACCAAAACTTCATCGCCATTGTTGAGCAATGCATTCATTGCTAATACGATTAATTCAGAAACGCCGTTGCCAGTGTAAATATCATCCAAAGTAACGCCCTGGATGCCTTTTTCTTGGCAATACTGCATGATGGCCTTGCGAGCAGCAAAAATTCCTTTGGAATCGGAGTACGCTGAGGCATTACCCAAATTGCGAATCATGTCCAACTGAATCTCTTCCGGAGGATCAAAGCCAAAAACACCCACATTGCCGATGTTTAATTTGATGATTTTGTGACCCTCTTCCTCCATGCGCTGAGCGAGCTCCAGCACGGGTCCACGAATGTCGTAACAGACGTGATTGAGTTTTTCAGACTTTAGGATCGGTTTCACAATAAATTAAAGGGTAAGTTCTTGAAATCTAGGAAAAAACAGCTAGCTATAATCCTCATAATTATGACAGAGAGTCCATGTGAAGCTTCAATCTGACCCCCATTCAGGAGCCAATACGATCACCGGTTACGGCGATGGCTACATCGAGATCAATAAGATCCCCTATAGTCACGCGGTTTTACTGAGCTCAGATGGCGAAATCTTGGAATGGGCCGTCCAGTCTTTTGAGGGCCTGAGCCCAGCAGATTTCACTCAAATGGCGTCCCTTAAGCCTGAATTAATCATTATCGGTACCGGCAAACGCCAGCGCTTCCCAAAGCCTGAGCTTTTAAAAACCCTCATTGAGGCCAAGATTGGCTTTGAGGTAATGGATTCTCAAGCCGCTTGCCGCACTTACAACATTCTTGTCGGCGAAGGTCGCCAGGTTCTGCTCGCCCTGATCGTGGAATCCGTCTAATGCAGTTTGGCCAAATTCGGCAGTCCAGCGCCCTCAACCCAGTCAGCATTTTGATTCTGGTGCTGATCTATGCCCTGCTGTGGTTTGGCACCCTCAACTACCGCCACCTCATTCCATCCGACGAAGGACGTTATGCTGAGATTGCGCGTGAGATGCTTGTCACTGGAGATTGGGTCACCCCTCGCTACAACGGTTACAAGTATTTTGAGAAACCCCCATTGCAAATTTGGGCCACTGCTACCGCCTTCAATCTTTTTGGCATTGGTGATTGGCAAGCACGCTTGTGGACTGCGCTCACTGGATTTCTGACAATAGTATTTATTGGATTTACTGGTGCACGCATCTACAGCGCACGAGCAGGCTGGTTGGCGGCTATCGCATTGGCATCCAGTCCAATGTGGGTAATTGGTGGGCACATTAACTCACTTGATATGGGTTTATCTGCATTTTTAGTGGCTGCACTCTGCAGCCTTCTATTGGCACAAACTTCTCGCAACTCGAGCGACACTAGAAAGTGGATGTGGGCTTGCTGGGCATTCATGGCCTTGGCCACTCTATCCAAAGGTGTCATCGGAGTCGCCATCCCCGGCATGGTCTTTGTTGTTTATTCCATTAGCGCATGGGACTGGAAAATCTGGAAGCGCCTGCACATCATTAGCGGCACAATTTTATTTTTAGCCATTACTGCGCCCTGGTTTGTTCTGGTAGCACAACGTAATCCAGAATTTCTGGAGTTCTTCTTTATTCATGAGCACCTGCAACGATTCACGCAAACGGCACACAGCCGAACAGGGCCAATTTATTACTTCATCCCACTGCTATTGCTTGGCTTCTTACCTTGGATAGCACAAACACCTGGAGCACTAGTTCAGGCTTGGCGAGAGCGCAATCGCGAGTTCTCCAGCGGCTGGCTGCTGACTTGTTGGTTTGCAGTAATCATGGGTTTCTTTAGCATCTCCCAATCCAAATTACCTGGCTACATCATCCCAGTCTTTCCGGCACTGGCAATACTAGTTGGTCATCGCTTAGATCGCAATCTGGGTTTTAGTAATTCACTGGGATCTCCTTGGAAATTACAAGCTCTCTTCTTTGCAATTTTTGGCGGCGTAGGCTTTTTCTTTTTAGGCGAGGTTGGCAAACAAGCCAGACCAGATGAAATTGAATCGTATGCTCAATACACTTACTGGATTATTGCTGCACTCATTGCTTTAATTTCATTTAGCCTCTTGGCATTTATGCAAAGCAAGCGCAACGGTTTGAGCAGCATTATTAGTTTTGCCTCTGGATTTTTTCTCTGCGCAATCATTGCAGGCACTGGCCACGAGACCCTAGGTCGAGCAGTCTCGGGCATCGATTTAGTTCAGCAAGTTAAACCGGGAATTCCAGAGAAGGTGAACTTCTATTCAGTCAGAATCCTAGATCACACGGTGCCCTTCTATTTAGGTAGAACCATGATCATGGTGGAGTCTCCAGACGAGCTTGAGTTTGGCGTGAAGCAAGAGCCAGAGTTGTGGCTCTCCACCTTTGATGCTTTTATCGAGCGCTGGAAAGAAGATCAAACCGCATACGCCCTGATGGTTCCAGAGCAACACATCGAATTGCAGAAACTCAATGTTCCCATGCAAGAAGTTGGTAGAGATTCTCGGCGCGTCATTGTTAAGCACCCAGAATCACAAAGCAGCTCAGCACAATAAATTCTCAAGGCTCCTATGTCAGTTACTCAAAATTCCCTGCCTTTTATTCCTTTTACGCGCCCACACTTCAATCAAGAAACGATTGATGCTGTAGCCGAAGTATTGCGTTCTGGCTGGGTGACTTCAGGACCTAAATTAGCCGAATTTGAAGCGACCTTGAGTGACTATTTTGGCGGTCGCCCTGTACGTTGTTTTGCCAACGGCACTGCCACTATGAAAATCGCTCTGCAGGTTGCCGGTATTGGGTCAGGTGATGAAGTCATTACCACCCCAATCTCTTGGGTGGCTACATCCAATGTCATTCTGAGTGTTGGTGCAACGCCCGTGTTTGTAGATATTGATCCCATCACTCGCAATATTGATTTAAACAAGCTGGCCGCAGCGATTACGCCGAAGACGCGCGCCATCATGCCCGTCTATTTAGCTGGTCTGCCTGTCAATATGGATCAACTCTATGACTTGGCCAAGCAATACAAGCTGCGTGTGATTGAAGATGCAGCGCAAGCATTTGGATCGCAGTGGAAAGGTCAAAAGATTGGCAGCATTGGCGATCTTGTGAGCTTTAGTTTTCAGGCAAATAAAAATTTATCGACCGTTGAAGGCGGCTGCCTTGTACTCAACAATGAGGGCGAAGCAAAGCTCGCAGAAAAGTTTCGACTTCAAGGTCTCACACGCCAAGGTATGGATGGCATGGATGTAGATGTCCTTGGTGGTAAAGATAATTTGACGGATGTGAACGCTGTCATTGGATTGCATCAGCTGAAGCAACTACCTACTTTTCAGGCACGCAGAAGCGCTCTAGCAAGACAGTACTTTGATGCTATTCGCAGCGAATTGAAATCTGCTGGTTTAGATAAACTCAACCTAGAGTTACCAGTAGAAAACTTTACCGATAGCAACTGGCATATGTTCCAAGTTGTTCTGCCGCTCGAGCAATTGAATGTAGATCGAGCACAGGTGATGACTGAGTTAAAAGATTTGGGCATTGGCACAGGTGTTCACTACCCCACCATTACTGGATTTACGCTTTATCAAAAATTAGGCTACAAAACTGCAAGCACCCCAGTAGCAGAGCGCATTGGCCGCTCCATTTTGACCCTCCCTCTCTTTCCAGGCATGGCAGATGAAGATATTGGCCGTATAGCTAGTGCTTTGACTGAAATTCTGAAGAAACATCGTAAAAATTAGCGCTTAGAGAGGAATCAGGCAAAATTGCAGGATGACTGCAAATTTAGCTACCCAAGCCTGCAATCCCGCCCTCAGCGTTGTTATCCCCGTTTATAACGAGGAAGATGGTCTTCAAGCACTCTTTGACCGCTTATACCCTGCGTTAGATGCGATGGCTAGCAAGCGCAATATCGCTTATGAAGTGGTATTTGTAAACGATGGAAGCAAAGATCGCTCTGCCGGCATCCTAGCCAAACAAGTTGAACTGCGCCCTGATGTCACTCGTGCCGTGTTATTTCATAGCAACTTTGGTCAGCACATGGCGATCATGGCAGGGTTTGAGTACTCCCGTGGTGAATACATCATTACCTTAGATGCTGATCTGCAGAATCCCCCCGAAGAAATTGATGCCTTGGTAAATGAATTACTCAAAGGTCATGACTACGTTGGCACTATCCGCGCCGATCGTCGCGATAGCTTCTTTAGAAAATTTGCCTCCCGTGCGATGAACCATTTGCGCGAGAAAATTACTCGTATCACGATGACCGACCAAGGCTGCATGCTGCGCGGCTATAGCCGTCGCATCGTTGACCTCGTTCGACAGTGCGATGAAAGCAATACCTTTATTCCAGCGCTGGCTTACACCTTCGCCTCAAACCCTACGGAAATCACTGTTAAACATGAAGAGCGCTTTGCCGGTGAATCTAAGTACAGCTTGTATCAACTCATTCGTTTGAACTTCGATTTAGTAACCGGTTTCTCGGTTATGCCCTTGCAGATTTTCTCGATCCTTGGAATGCTGTTGGCAATGGCTGCGGGCAGCCTGTTTATATACCTTTTAGTTCGTCGCTTTGTTCTAGGTGCTGAGGTTGAAGGTGTATTTACATTATTCGCCCTCACCTTCTTCCTGATTGGCGTCATGCTATTTGGCCTTGGTCTACTCGGTGAATATATTGGCCGCATCTACCAACAGGTTCGTGAGCGTCCGCGCTATGTTGTGCAAACCGTTTTAGAGAAAAAATAATTGCACGCAGTCGTCTTTGCTTATCACGATGTTGGCGTCAATTGCCTCAAGGCATTGCTCAATGCGGGAATACAAGTTGATTTGGTAGTAACCCATCAAGATGATCCCAATGAGAATGTCTGGTTTGGGAGTGTTGCCAAGCTCTGCGAGGAGCGGCAGATTCGATACATCACACCAAATGCAAATCAGTTGCTAGATCTCGTGCCCCAGATTCAAAAGTTATCGCCTGATTACCTTTTCTCTTTCTACTATCGCCATATGATCCCGGCACAACTCTTGGCCTGCGCCAAGATTGGCGCTTTAAATATGCATGGCTCATTACTGCCAAAGTACCGTGGGCGGGCGCCAGTCAATTGGGCCATCCTTCATGGAGAAACTGAAACTGGCGCCACATTGCACATCATGGAAGCAAAGCCAGATGCAGGCGACATTGTGGGACAGTCCGCAGTCTCGATTGGCCCTAATGAAACTGCCACAGAAGTCTTTGGCAAAGTCAGTCAAGCAGCAGTGGCCATCATGAACCAAGTTCTGCCAGAGCTTGTTCGGGGCAATATCCCCAGAAAACCTAACAATCTAGCCGAGGGAAGCTATTTTGGAGGCCGAAAGCCTGCGGATGGGCAAATTCTGTGGCATCAGACGGCCCAGCAGGTTCATAACCTCGTCAGAGCTGTTGCGCCCCCTTATCCCGGGGCTTTTACCGACTGGCAAGGTCAGCGCAGGATCGTAGCCAGCACCAGCCTGGAAGCGCCATTTCCGGGGCAGCTAGATCTTCAGACTCCTGGCATCCAAGTGGTTGATAATCAGGTATTCGGCGTTTGTGGCGACCAAAAGGCAGTAGCAATACTGGATTGGTACCCAGCAAATAGCTAACAAATTAAAAGCAGCACTCTTTAGATTAAAAACGAGGCAGTAAAGATGAAAAAAGTACTCATTCTTGGCGTAAACGGCTTTATTGGTCACCACCTTTCAAAGCGCATCCTTGAGACAACCGATTGGGATGTCTATGGCATGGATATGCAAAACGATCGCCTTGGTGATTTAGTAAACCATCCCCGTATGCACTTCTTTGAGGGTGACATCACCATCAATAAAGAATGGGTTGAGTATCACATTCGTAAATGCGATGTCATTCTGCCTTTGGTTGCGATTGCTACGCCAGCAACTTATGTGCAGCAACCACTCAAAGTATTTGAGCTTGATTTCGAAGCCAATCTTCCGATCGTACGTTCAGCTGTTAAATACAAGAAGCATTTGGTATTTCCATCCACATCCGAAGTCTATGGCATGTGTGAAGACAGTGAATTTGACCCTGCCAAATCGAATATGGTTTACGGGCCCATCAACAAACCACGCTGGATCTACGCTTGCTCCAAGCAGTTGATGGATCGTGTGATTTGGGGGTATGGCATGGAAGGTTTACGCTTTACCCTCTTCCGTCCATTTAACTGGATTGGCCCTGGTCTAGATAGCATCTACACACCAAAAGAAGGCTCCTCCCGCGTAGTAACTCAGTTCCTAGGTCATATCGTTCGCGGCGAGTCCATCAATGTGGTTGATGGTGGCGCACAAAAACGTGCATTTACTTATGTTGACGATGGCATTGATGCCTTAATGCGCATCATCGATAACAAAGATGGTGTTGCTAACGGAAAGATCTACAACATCGGCAATCCAAAAAATAATCACTCTATTCGTGAGCTGGCTAATCAGATGCTGGAGATTGCTCGCAGCATTCCTGAGTATGCAAAGACAGCAAATGAAGTAAAGATCGTAGAAACCACTTCTGGCGCCTACTACGGTGAAGGCTACCAAGACGTTCAGAACCGTGTTCCAGCAATTGACAACACGATGAGCGAATTGGGCTGGAAACCCACTACCAATATGAGTGATGCACTGAAGAATATTTTCGAAGCCTATCGCGAAGATGTGGAAAAAGCACGCCACTTGGTTGACAAAGAATAAGCACAGAGGTTCATGGCAAAGATTGCTCTCAAGGTAGACGTTGATACCTTACGCGGCACCAAAGAAGGCGTCCCTAATCTAGCGCGTGCACTTGAACGCTTTGGACTCAAGGCCACCTTCTTGTTCAGCTTGGGCCCAGACCATACTGGTTGGGCTCTCAAACGAGTCTTTAAGCCAGGCTTTCTAAAAAAAGTAAGTCGTACATCCGTTGTTGAGCATTACGGCATCAAAACCTTGCTGTACGGCGTTTTGATTCCCGGCCCAGATATTGGCAAACAAGCTGCTGCTGAGATGCGCGCGATTGATGCTGCCGGTCACGAGACTGGCATTCATACCTGGGATCATGTGGCTTGGCAAGACGCAGTGCGTAATCGTGACGCCGAGTGGACTAAAGCACAGATGCAAAAAAGCTGGGATCGTTTTGTGGAGATCTTTGGACATACACCAGTCACTTATGGCGCCGCTGGTTGGCAAATGAATGAGGCTGCGTTTGAGCAGCTCGATCAATGGGGTATTCAATATTCTTCGGATGGCAGAGCTGAGCCAAATTTAATGCCCTATCGTTTTGAGCTTCCGTCTGGTAGAGCAAAACATGTCCAGTACCCCACTACCCTTCCCACCTTTGATGAGTTGATTGGGATTGATGGCGCAGATGAGTTTGGTGCTGTTAAGAAGCTACTCGAGATTACCCAAAGCAATCCAAATGATCAGGTATTCACTCTACATGCTGAGCTAGAGGGCCAAAAGCTTCTACCCGCTTTTGAACAACTACTGGCCGGGTGGCTAAACCAAGGTCACGACTTAGTCACCATGGGTGAACTTCATAAATCCTGGGAAGCTACCAAACAACTCGATAAAATAGCCGTGCAGCCGGTCACTTGGGGAGAAATTCCGAACCGAAGTGGCGAACTGATTTTGCAAGCAGTGTAAGTAATACATAAGATCAAACAAGAGAGATCATCATGACAGTAGAAATTGGCAAGCCAATGCCCCAGTGCGCGATCCCAGCAACATCGGGGTTAACTTTTACGCCGGATTCAGCCAAAGGCAAAAAACTGGTCATCTACTTTTATCCAAAAGATATGACTCCTGGCTGCACCGCAGAGTCTGGTGAATTCCGTGACAATATTGATGCCTTCACTAAAGCCAATACCCTGATCGTTGGTGTATCTCGGGATAGCCTAAAGTCTCACGACAATTTTCGTAGCAAACTTGAGCTGCCATTTGAGCTCGTTGCTGATACCGAAGAAACTCTCTGCCAGCTCTTTGGCGTAATGAAGCTGAAGAATATGTATGGCAAGCAGGTTCGCGGCGTAGAGCGCAGCACCTTCCTCTTCGACTCCTCAGGCAAGCTTGTTAAAGAGTGGCGCGGCCTTAAAGTTCCAGGTCATGTGACAGAGGTATTACAGGCAGCCCAGGCAACTAAATAATTTTTTAAATTAATTTAATCTGGGGTACTTGCAAAGCCCAAAATTTGGGGTAAAGTTGTTCATATGCACCGTAAACGACGGGAAAGTCTAATAATCCGTTTGACTCATCAGCCTGGATTCTTAACAACAGGCTTGGTAAACAACCCCCGCCGTTTTACAGATCGTTTTGCACCCAGTTTCGTTATAAACCGTCAATGCAATCCGCTTGACGGTTTTTTCTTTTAGGAGAGTCTGCATGCCATTGCCCCCAATCCCAACTCAAATTGCTGGCCAAGTAAAAATTAGCAGTAAAGACACTCCAAATTTAAAGAAGCGTCCTGCACCAGCAAAAACTGTTGTGATGGAGAGCCATGCGCCAGATTGGGCAACAGATGTAGAAGAAGATTTATCTGCTGCTGAGGTCGCGCTTGAGAGGATTAAAAGTGATCGCAGTCCAGTTTCAGTTCGCAATGATCGCGGCGATAAGAAGGCAGCAAGCATCCCAGAAAAACCAAAACGCATTATTCGTACGGGACCCCCAAGCTTATTTGTGCTTGATACCAATGTATTAATGCATGATCCGAGCTCCCTGTTCCGCTTCTCTGAGCATGACCTCTTCCTGCCAATGACCACTCTTGAGGAGCTGGATAACCATAAAAAAGGGATGACTGAAGTTGCGCGCAACGCCCGCACAGTCAGCCGCTCATTGGATCAATTGGTTGCCGGCACCAGCGGCACATTAGATGAAGGTATTCCTCTAAATAAATTAGGCAATCAGGATGTTTCTGGTCGCCTCTTTTTCCAGACCAAGTTAACTACCCAGGCATTGCCAGAAGGTTTGCCTGAAGGCAAAGGAGATAACCTCATCCTTGCGGTAGTGAGCGAACTCCAAAAGACCCGAAAAGGTCAAGAAGTGGTCTTGGTATCCAAAGATATCAATATGCGCATTAAGGCTCGCGCCTTAGGTCTGCCTGCTGAAGATTATTTCAATGACCAGGTCTTAGAAGATCGCGACTTAATGTATTCCGGCGTCATGACATTACCAGCAGACTTCTGGCCAAAACATGGCAAAGATATGGAGAGTTGGGCTGACGGTAAATCTGGCACGATGTTTTATCGCGTCACCGGCCCTTCTGTCCCAAGCATGCTGGTAAATGAGTTTGTTTATCAGGAAAATCCCGATGGCTCGACACCCTTTTATGCACAAGTAAAAGAAATCAACGGCAAAACTGCCCTCCTCCAAACCTTGAGAGATTTTTCTCATCAGAAAAACAATGTATGGAGCGTGACAGCACGTAACCGCGAACAAAACTTTGCAATGAATCTGCTGATGAACCCGGATGTGGATTTTATTACCTTACTGGGTCAAGCTGGTACCGGAAAAACCTTGCTGGCTTTAGCTGCTGGGCTTGAGCAGGTTTTAGACAGCAAGCGCTATAACGAAATTATCATTACTCGCGCAACTGTACCCGTGGGAGAAGACATCGGCTTCTTACCAGGCACTGAAGAAGAAAAAATGCAGCCTTGGATGGGTGCGTTTGATGACAATCTAGAGGTGTTACAACGCAATGAAGATGGCGCCGGTGAATGGGGACGCGCAGCTACACAAGAATTAATTCGTTCACGCATTAAAGTGAAAAGCATGAACTTCATGCGCGGCAGAACTTTTGTTAGTAAGTTTGTGATCATTGATGAAGCACAAAACTTAACTCCGAAGCAAATGAAGACCTTAGTTACTCGTGCGGGCCCAGGAACCAAGATTGTTTGCTTGGGTAATATTGCCCAGATCGATACCCCTTACTTAACTGAAGGCTCTTCAGGTCTAACTTATGTGGTTGATCGCTTCAAAGGCTGGCGTCATGGCGGACATGTGACTTTGGCTCGCGGTGAGCGTTCACGTCTTGCGGATCATGCTGCTGACGCACTCTAAGCAATCCCCCTCATGCCGCACCTTAATCGGGTGCGGCATTTTTATTATCAGCCTACTCACCCTAGGGGGGTGCAGTACATTCAGCGGAAAATCTGGCGCTTCACGCGTGACTCAGTTCAAACAGGACACTAGCGTTGGCACCGAAGACATCTCTATTGCTGCAGTTGGCTTAGTGGGGGTGCCCTATCGTTATGGTGGCAATAATCCAAAAGCAGGATTTGATTGCAGCGGGCTCATTGTTTATGTTTACAACAAATCTGCCAACATCAAACTACCCAGAACCATTCAAGAAATGAGCAATCGAGGTCAAAGCGTAGACAATGGTCCGCCTGCACCAGGAGATCTCGTCTTCTTCAACACAACCGGCGCCAAGTATTCACATGCGGGCATTTATGTAGGACAAGGAAGATTTGTGCATGCCCCAAGCGCTGGAGGAACTGTACGCCTGGAGTACATCACTACGCCCTACTGGGCCGCTAGGTTTACCGAAGCCAGAAGACTCACTACAGCAAATTAATAGGGCTAATTACAGGCCCACTGTATACGTAGCCATGACTGTGGCTGAGGTCAATGCTTGATAAGCTTCTTGGCGATAAATCGCAGAAATTCCAATACGCTCATTCATACTCAGATCATGAAAAACACCCAAACTTGCGGTTGGCCTTGTGCTGCGATAGTTATTATTCATTGCGATATTGAATTCACCATTACCAGTGGTCACTAAATTACTAATATTTGCATTGGTATCTTTTTCGATACCAGCGCTAATAAGAAAGCTTGTTTTTTCGTTAAGCTTATGTGTTCCAGAAATTCCAGCAAGAACAGTTGTCGTGTAATTATCAATAGCGTTATACGTCAGTGGACTGGAAACTGTATTTGACTGACTCTCTGCATACCCATTCATTCCACCAACTACGTAGCGCATTCCAGCATACGGCGATAGAACTGTCTTATTGTTTATGCCAAATCCGTATTTAAATAATCCAAGTACACCTTGTGATGTCAGGGAAGTGGAGCCTGTACCAGCCTCAGATACGCCAACTACCGGACGAGTTAGGGTTGCACCCTTGTTTGCGTACCCCGCAGAAACCTTTGTCTCTACACCAGTACCATCCGGATTTTGCGACCATACGCCAAATACTCCAACCATTGGACTGCCGTTACTTAATTGGGCAATACCGCCAGGGGTGCTCTGCGAAAGATTTTGATCTAGGTACCCACCAATCCGAATGTTGTTTGATACCCGATAGGCACCAATAACTAGAGCACTACTATTGTTGTAAGGATAGGCACTAACATTCGTAAACCTTCCGCCGGCAGAAACGCAAACATTATTTGCCCCGAATAATGAACAGTCATAGCTCATGCCATTGATCACACCAGCGGATTGCATAGAAAAAAGACCCTGCAGTGCTGTACCCATACTAGATAGAGCAACTTGAGTGTCGTATGCAATCGGCGCAATTAAATAGGACTGGGTTGCAAGAGTCTCCTCAAGTGCAGCTAGGCTGGGCTGCACAACAGGGCTCAACACTAAATCCGTCTTATCTGCAGGGCCATTAATACGATGCACTAAAGCCCATTGATACTGAGTTCCACCTATAGTGACAGTTCCATATGAATTGCCTAAATTATTTATCTTGATTCCTGAGAGCACAGTAACGTAGGTAGTTGCAGCTACAGTAGAGGTGCTAGCAACCGCAAAATTCATCACACCAGTTACGACTCCATTGCTAGCATCTAACTTACCGTAAGCAGTTGGACTTGCAATCACTGCGTTGTAATTCGTAGGCAGCACACCAGAAAACGTTAGAGGGTTTGAGCCACCCTGAGAGTTGGTAAGAGAAATAATGTTTCCGGCACTATAAATACCAAATGCATTCGCCCCATTAGCTGTGATTGTTCCAGTATTTTGAATGGTAACCGACCCAACTCCTGAAACTTGAATGCCATGAGCCGCTGAACCATTAGTCGTAATGAGGCCAGTATTAACGATGGAATTGACTACAGAGCCTGATGTGGACCCAGAAACCAAACGCATACCTGCGGCGCCAACACCATCAGTCTGAATACGACCATCATTAGTCAAGGCATTGGCGACTGATGAAGCATTAGTAGCGCTTACATACATACCAGCAGCATATCCACCACCAGTGTATATAGTGCCATTAGATTCATTCACCAAAGTGTTTCCACCAGCTTGGGATCGACCATTTGCACCGGAAGACATGCCGTATCCATAATAAAAAGAGCTGGTATTTAAATTGCCACGGTTACTAATATTTGCATTGCTTCCAACCCCAACTGTAGAGCCATCAATAATCAAGGATGTTCCATTGAGGATATTGACTGTTACATAATTCCCAAGCGTTGTTGATCCCTGCGTAGATATAACACCTGAAGTGGCATCTGGGCTTACTGATGAACTACATGTCACCGTCACTCGAGCACTTGAAGTTCCTGCATCAGGAGTGTAGTTATTACAACCTCCTACTGATGCAGCAAAACTAGTGCTAGAAAAAAATATAAAAAAGCAGCCCAATAATTTCATGAGCAATATAGGGGATTTAAATACGAGATATTTCATAAAATCAATTTTTAGCGCTAGATTTGGATAATGGCCAAATGATAATTAGCTCTATAGTTAAGATCTATTAACCCAACAGCTAATATGCTTTCGAATATTTATTAGAAATAATGAATTACCAACCCGAGGAGAGATTCACATGAAAAAAATCATCATTGCTTTAAGCATTGCATTCAGTTTTGCAATCCCATCTATCGCTTTTGCAGATCAAGCTGCTTGCGAAGCTAAGGCAGTCAGCAAGGATGGTAAGCCACTGTATGGCGCTGCTAAAGATGCCTCCATCAAGAAATGTATGGGTAGCGCTGCTGCTGATAATAGCTGCGAAGCTAAGGCAGTAAGCAAGGATGGTAAGCCACTGTATGGGGCCGCTAAAGCTGCATCGATTAAGAAGTGTGAAGGCGGCAAGTAATTCACCTTTCTTCAAACTAAAAGCCTCGCAATGCGAGGCTTTTTTATTCGTATTAACTGCAACTCTTACTTGATTGGCTTTGAATTAGAACGGCTCATACCCGCCTGAAGAATATCCAACCGATCCCATCGCCAAGTTATCAAACTTGGTATATGGACCCTGCCAGCTCAGACGAATTGTTCCGATTGGGCCGTTACGCTGCTTACCAATGATGATTTCAGCAACGCCTTTATCTTGGGTTGTATCTGGGTGATAGACCTCATCACGATAGATGAACATAATTAAGTCGGCATCTTGCTCGATCGCACCTGACTCACGCAAATCAGACATGATTGGACGCTTGTTAGGGCGTTGCTCAAGACCACGATTTAACTGTGACAGAGCCACTACAGGGCACTGCAATTCTTTTGCGAGCGATTTAAGGGAACGTGAGATCTCAGAAATCTCAGTGGCACGGTTCTCGGAGCCAGAGCCACTCATCAACTGCAAGTAATCAATTACAACGAGGCCAAGTGTTCCGCCAAAGTTACGAGCGATACGACGCGCACGTGCACGCAACTCTAAACTTGAAAGAGCACCAGTCTCATCAATCAAAATTTGGGTATTACTTAAGCGGGCAATTGCATCGGTAACGCGTGGCCATTCATCATCCTGCAGCTTACCTGTACGCATACGACCTTGGTCAACGCGCCCTACTGAGCCTAGCAAGCGAGCAGCTAACTGCTCACCCGACATCTCCATTGAGAAAACAACGACTGGCAAGCCTTCGGCCAATGCGACGTTCTCCGCAATGTTTAATGCAAATGCTGTTTTACCCATGGACGGTCTTCCAGCAACAATCACTAAGTCGCCTTTTTGCAGACCGCTAGTTTGTTTATCTAGATCAATAAATCCAGTTGCAATACCAGTAATGTCGCTCCCACCTTGACGGTTGTAGAGCTCATCAATACGAGCGACAACAGTTTTAAGTAAGGGTTCAATCTCGAGGTAATCCGCCTTGCGACTGCCCTCTTCACCAATTTGCAAAATGCGTGACTCCGCTTCGTCCAAGAGCGTTCTCACTGAACGGCCCTCTGGAACAAATGCAGAATTCACAATGTTGTCAGATACTTCAATCAAGCGACGCAGAATGCTGCGGTCACGAACAATGTCGGCATAGCCCTTGATGTTCGCTGCACTTGGTGTGCTTTGCGCTAATGAATTGAGGTAATCAATTCCAACCAAATCACCACCCTGTTCGGACTTAACGGCCTCATGAACAGTAATGACGTCAGCAGGATGATTGTCGCCAACTAAACGCTGAATGACCTTATAGATCAAAGCATGTTCAGGGCGATAGAAATCTTTATCAGTTAACACGCCACCCAGACGATCCCAGGCAGTGTTATCGATCAGTAGACCGCCGAGCAAAGATTGCTCGGCTTCTACAGAATGCGGCGGTACTTTTAAAGCCTGCAAGGCTGCATCCCCAGAACCCATCATGCCAGGATTTGACATAAGGGAGCGTGAGCGGGATTCAGCCATGAGGCTAGCTTACAGATCTAAAACTTACGCTTGCTCGCCAACTACGCGGATAGTGATGTCAGCCACTACATCGGTATGAACAGCTACCGCTACAGGGTGATCACCAACCATCTTCAACGGGCCAGTAGGCATACGTACAGAAGCTTTTTCGATTACAAAGCCTTTAGCTTTCAAAGCATCAGCGATGTCATGATTGGTTACAGAACCAAACAAACGACCGTCAACACCTGCTTTTTGACCGATTTCGAGAACCAAGTCTTTGAGCTTTGCGCCAACCGCTTCAGCAGCAGCTAATTTCTCAGCAGCCAATTTTTCCAACTCAGCACGACGCACTGCAAAGTCAGCGATTGCTGTTTCAGTTGCACGACGAGCTTTACGTTGTGGGATTAGGAAATTACGAGCGTAACCGTCTTTAACACGAACGATGTCACCGAGGTTGCCCAGGTTAATTACTTTTTCTAAAAGAATGATTTGCATTGAGGGCTCCCAATTATTTCTTGTGTTGATCGGAGAATGGCAACAAAGCCAAGTAACGAGCACGCTTGATAGCAGTGTCTAACTGACGCTGATATTTAGCTTTAGTGCCTGTCAAACGTGCAGGAGTGATCTTAGCGTTTTCGCCAATGAAGTCCTTCAATGTATCTACATCTTTGTAATCAATCTGTTCTACGCCAGCAACAGTGAAACGGCAATAACGCTTACGCTTGAACAATGGGTTCTGAGCTGGTTTCTTTTTGAAATCGGGTTTCTTTCCAAACGCCATGATGATTTCCTCTTTAATTTTTCAATTGAATATGGGTGATATGGAAAACAAGTCTTTGATTACGTAGAGTCTTGGGTGCTAAGAATCCCTCAAATACTGCCTCGGCTCCTAAATCCATTTGCTCTAAGCCCTTTTGAATCGGGCCAATTGCTATGGCTTCAACACTCATCTGAATTTTCCTTGCTACTCCTACCTCGCTTACTTCGCCGCTATGTTCTAGCTGGCAATGCATCACCGGTATTCCTGCAGGTGTAAATCGAATCGCGTCTTTAGCTACCAAGAATGCAGTTAGGGTGAAATGATTCAACGCCGCTCCGTCACTCTGATACGTTTTCTAGTCTGTGTATTCCTCTTCAAATTTCTAACTTAAGCCGCTGCTACAGGAGCGTCGGATTGAGCTGATTTGCGCGCTTCTTCACGTTGCACTTCTTTCATCATGATGGAAGGCTCTGTTTCAGCTTTCTTAGTCTTGATGATGAGGTGACGCAAAACAGCATCGTTAAATTTGAATGCGTGCTCGAGCTCGTCCAGAGTTTTCTGGTCGCACTCAATATTCATACAAACGTAATGGGCTTTAGCAAGTTTGTCGATCATGTAAGCCATCTGACGACGACCCCAATCTTCCATACGATGAATTTTGCCGCCAGCAGCAGCTAATGTCGCTTTGTAGCGATCGATCATCGCAGGCACTTGCTCGCTTTGGTCCGGGTGGACGATAAAGACGATTTCATAATGACGCATCTAACACTCCTTAAGGATAAAGTCACCTGGGCGTCTTGCTAACTTCCGATGGTTTTAAAGTTAGCGCCAGTGTGACAAGGTAGTAACAAATTGTAGGTAAAACTAACTACAGAAATTTACTGCTTTTAAGTCCTTACCGAATTTCAGGTAAGTCCGCTATTCTAGCAAAAAAATCCTGCCAAGTCAGGGGTTTACCGGCTATTTTTGCCTGTTTTGCCGCATTTAGAGCCAATTGGAGCGCAATTCTGGCTCTCGGTGCTGTTAAGGGCCCTGAAGCACAACATCCAGCTGGATCTAACCTAGGAATATTTCTCAAAGTAGCCCCAGCACCTGTTCTAGTCGTTCTCACCAAGGCAATCCCTTGGGTCATTGCCCGCTCCAAAGGCGCTACCCAGTCATCATGAAAGTCACCATGCCCTGTCCCGGCAATAACAAAGCCTTCAACAGCACTATTGAGCCACTGTGTGATGGTTTCAGGACGTGCGCCTGCATGACTGGTCAAGATCTCAACCCAAGGCCACTCACGCTCTTGTGGAATTGGTAAATCCTCAGTCCACGCCGCCTGAACAGCCTTGACGCCTGATAACCAAGAGGGATTGATTAGTCCAACCGAGCTAGACGGGGCATCTTGCAAAGGGGCATTCAGAGCTGTAGCGTGGCGCTTAGCCAAATCGATCGCCATACATCCTCGCCCATCCATGACCGCATAGATGCCACCAGGACAGTTATCAATGGAAGTAGAAGCCCAGCGCAATGCATCCAAAAGATTTGAGGGGCCATCAGCTCCGGGCACATTACTTGCTAGCATTGCCCCCGTCAAAACTACTCGCTTGCGCTGAGTTTGGGCTAATTTTCCACAAGTAGCCTGCAAAAATACGCCCGTCTCCTCGATCGTGTCGGTGCCATGGGTCACCACAAGCCCCTTGACCCTTTCATCTAGAAGAGCCTCACTTACAGCTAGCCCCAGCATAGTCAGATGGGCTTCAGTCAAATTACTACTATCGATGTTTACTAGCTGGCGCGATACCAACTTAACACCCTCAGGCACCACTGACTGAACATGCGCTACCAATGCATCAACCCCTACCTGGCCAGCTTGGTATTGAAGAGGGTTTTCTGCGGGGTTTGGGGCAAGACCCGCAATCGTGCCACCCATACCTAAAACCAAAAGATGGGGTGTATTTTCAGAAACGTTCGAAATTGAGCTCATTTCACCATTATCCGCCTCCAAATAGCTTGAATATTCAAATAGTGCTGTATACAATCCCAGTATGGACATAAATACAGTCGATTTTCCAGAGGAGCTGACTGCCCTCCCCAAACTCACCTCACGTCAGAGTGAGATTTTGGAATTAATCACCAAAGCCATTGATGAAAGCGGCTCACCTCCAACGCGCGCCGAAATCGCTGCGCAACTGGGCTTTGCTTCTGCTAATGCTGCTGAAGAGCACTTGCGCGCTTTAGCAAAAAAAGGTTACATCGAACTAACACCAGGAACCTCGCGAGGCATTCGAATTCCACAGCGTTTTAATCAGACACACAATCCAAACAAATATCGCCAGATGTCTTTGCCTTCTGGCGCACTTCAGCAACTGACACTACCACTCATTGGTCGTGTTGCCGCAGGCTCCCCAATCACAGCGATTGAGCATATTGAAAAACAAGTTCCAATTGATCCAAGCTTGTTTAGTAAAGGTGCCGATTACTTACTGAAGGTTGTTGGCATGAGCATGCGCGATGCTGGCATTTTAGATGGCGACTATCTAGCCGTTAGAAAAACTTCAGAAGTTCGTAACGGCGATATCGTAGTTGCACGCTTAGATGATGAAGTGACAGTGAAACGTTGGAACCAAAAGAAGACTGCGGATGGCATGGTGATTGAATTGCAGGCCGAGAATCCAGACTTCAAAAATATTTTGGTAGATAGACGTCAGCCGAACTTCGCTGTAGAGGGACAGGCTGTTGGCCTGATCAGGGCTGGCGGGCTTTAAGCCTCGCCCCATAAAGCAAAAGGCCTCTATACGAGGCCTTTTTTAATTACCAGACACATACTTGTCGGGTATTAATTCAATTTTTATTTTCTAGATGGGGCTAATACATTTGCATTCTTTGGTGAGGAAGTAATTGTAATGACAGACTTAGGTCCACCAAGCGAACCTTCAGTCACTTCAATCGTTGCAGTTCTATCGCCCTTTGTAAACACCAAAATACTGGTCTTTGCTTTTACGGCTGTGACTGTAGTCCAGCCACCCTTAGGATATTCAGACTGAAAAAATGCATACACATCAGTTGCACCCTGAAGCGCATTAACTACTGCCCGACCAACCCACTCGTTACCACGACCGATAATGATTGAGTCAGAACCAGCAAGACGAGCGCCCTGAGGTAATGGCATATCGCCTAAAAGCTGAGACTGAATTTCCTGAACTTCACTAGGCGTACCTGTTGGAGAATCTCCAGAAGACGCACAAGCGACCAGCAGAGCAGAGAAGAGAAAGCTAAGCGCGCTAAGTTTTAGAGTTTGAAATTTCATCGTTTTTCTTGATAGCCCAAAGTGATTAACGCAAGAGCGCTTACAGCATTTGTAAGTATTTTAGGCGATATGATTGATTCGTCAATCCAAATTACTGGAGGCGCGTGAGGGAATCGAACCCCCGTACGAAGCTTTGCAGGCTCCTGCCTAACCACTCGGCCAACGCGCCATATGCTTGAATCAAAAATGGGAAGCTTTTTAGGGCTTCCCATCGAACTTGGAGCGGGAAAGGAGGTTCGAACTCCCGACCTATACCTTGGCAAGGTATCGCTCTACCAGCTGAGCTATTCCCGCATAACAGGGCAGTAGTTTAACAAACAATTTGCAAGAAGGCATTATTTGTTGTTTGGATCCAGAAACCATGGCGAATAAAGATTAGTCCAAGCCATACTCCATCAGGCTTTGCAGTCTTTATTTAGATTTATCTACCAGCTGAGGTAAGGCCTTTTTCATGTAATAGAACATGGACCAAAGCGTCAAAAAGGACGCAATCCAGATTAACCAAGTACCTACTTGAGCGCAATTCAGCCACCCAAATAAAGTGTCGTTAAGCAATAAAAATGGGATCGCAACCAGTTGCGCAGTAGTTTTTAACTTACCAACCATATGCACTGCAACGCTTTTTCCAGCACCTAATAGCGCCATCCACTCTCTTAATGCCGAGATGGTAATTTCACGGCCAATAATGATGAGGGCCACCCACACTTGGACTCGATCCATATTGAGGAGAACCAGTAATGAAGCAGCAACAATCAGCTTGTCGGCTACCGGATCCAAGAACTGACCAAATGCCGACTCCTGCTTCATCTTGCGAGCTAAGAAACCATCTAACCAGTCAGTTACCGCCGCAAACACAAAAATAATAGTGGCCGTCAGATTCTGCTCAAAGGGAGTAAGCCAGTTACTGGGCAAATAGAACACTGCAACCACGAGCGGAATTGCGGCAACGCGCAACCAGGTCAGAGCGATAGGCAGATTAAAAGGCATGGCTCAAGCATAAACCAATGTGAGCGCACTGGGGAATCAATGGAGCTGCTTGTAAATTTGCTCGGCCAATGCAGTGGAAATACCCTCAACACTGGAAAGCTCTTCGATAGTGGCATTCGAAACGCCACGTAAACCACCAAACCGGGCGAGTAATTTTTGACGGCGTTTTGCACCAATCCCCTCAATCTCCTCCAACTGGGAAACCGTTCTGGCTTTTGCGCGCTTCGCTCGCATACCCGTAATGGCGAAGCGATGCGCCTCATCACGGATTTGCGCTACCAATAACAAGGCTGCACTATCAATGCCGAGCTCAAGCGACTTTCGTCCATCCGCAAAAATCAAAGTCTCCAAACCCACCTTGCGCCCTTCACCCTTGGCAACGCCAACAATGAGACTAATATCCATACCGAATTCAGAAAGAACTTGTCTAGCCATCTCAACCTGGCCTTTACCACCGTCGATCAAAATGACTTGCGGCATCTTATCGACAGGGAGCTCTTGAAAGTTTGCATAACGGCGTTGTAAGACCTGACGCATTGCAGCGTAGTCATCGCCCGGGGTAATGTCATTAATATTGAAACGGCGGTATTCACTAGGCTGCATCGCATTTTTGGAATACACCACACAAGAAGCTTGGGTGGCCTCACCAGAGGTATGGCTAATATCAAAACATTCAATACGCAGTTGCTCAAGACTTTCCAATTCCAATGCCAGAACGTCAGCTAACGCCCTAGCCCTTGCCAGTTGACCGCCCGTCTCTACCAAACGCTTCGCTATCGCAATCTTGGCATTGCCTTCAGCCATAGCCAACCAATGCCGCCTCTGCCCTTGTGGCTGATGAAGGAAGGTGATGCGCTTACCCGCTTGTGCATTGAGTAAATCATGCAAACCTTCTGGGGATGATTGCTCAGAGACATCTTCAGCACTTTCTTCTGGTGCCGCAATATCATCAACTAGCTTTCTTAAGGGATGATTCAGAATCAGCACAGGCGGAATTAAATTGGTAGTTGCTTCACTATCCCCAGACTTCTCCTCCAGATAATGCTGAGCAATAAAAGCTTCTAAAATTTCTGCGGGCGGTGGAAGCTCTCCTGAGCTTGAGCGTAAGCCTTTAGGAAAATAGGCGCGATCACCTAAATGGCGGCCACCACGAATCATTGCTAAATTGACGCAGACCACGCCTTCCATTTGAGCAACAGCTATCACATCAACATCACCTTCGCCATCAGCAACAGTGTCCATCGATTGCTGTTGCAATACGCTGGAAAGATCTGCAATGCGATCTCTCAACACTGCAGCCATTTCAAATTCCATGGCATCGCTATAAGCGTGCATTTTCTTTTCAAGCTCAGAAAGCACGCGACTATGATCGCCCTCTAAAAAACGGGTTGCTTGGGCTACGTCCTGCCCATATTGCTCAACACTCAAACGACCAACACAAGGTGCGCTACAGCGATGAATTTGATGTAACAAGCAAGGACGACTGCGGTTTTTAAATACAGAGTCCTCACACGTTCTCAGGCGAAAGACTTTCTGCAGAATCTGCACGCTATTGCGGACTGCCCATGAATTCGGAAATGGTCCAAAGTAGTTGTTGCGCTTGTCTGTTTTTCCACGATACGAGGCCAAGCGAGGAAATTGGTGTCCTGTCAACATGACATAGGGATAGGACTTATCATCCCGGAAGAGAATGTTGAATGGAGGAGCCAGCTCCTTAATGAGATTGTTCTCTAGAATTAAGGCTTCGGTTTCTGAGCGTGTTACTGTTGTTTCGTAGCGGGCAATTTTTCCCACCATCAGCTCTATACGTGGTGAAAGCTGGGTTCGCTGAAAGTAACTAGATACACGCTTTTTGAGGTTGCGCGCTTTACCGACATACAGAATATGTCCCGCCTCATCAAAGAAGCGATACACCCCCGGCAATCCGGGTAGCCGTTTAACATCCTGCTGAAGGGTTTCAAAAAGCGAATTGCTCATGCGTTGGGATATTTTCTGTCAAATCGTAGACAACTATGGTGATGCCGGTGTTTGCTGGCGCCTAGCAAGAAGCTTAACAAGTCTTCATGGCCAAGACGTGCGCATTTTCTGTGACGATCTGCCAACCCTTAATTTACTCGCTTCTGGAGTTGACCCTGAAATCAAGGGTCGTATTGATATCCAGCCTTGGGAAGCAAGTCATAGCAATAGCCGTCACCCAGTTGAACCCCCTGATGTAGTCATTGAGGCATTTGGATGCGATCTTCCCGAGCGCTACCTTGCGGGCCTGCTGATTGCCCCCAAAAAACCCATCATCATTAATCTAGAGTACTTAAGTGCAGAGCCCTGGATTGTGGACTTTCATCAGAAAGCATCCCCGCAAGCGCACGGTATCCCGAAATACTTTTTCTTCCCAGGCTTCCAAGATAATGCGGGCGGTATCCTAATTGACCCAATCCCCAATGACCCATTGCTGAGCGAGCAATTGATTCCGGATAGCCTCAAAGCAAGCTGGGCACTCCTACGACCCAATACAAAACGCATTAGCATCTTTTGCTACCCAGGCGCACCACTCCTGAAATGGTTAGAAGATCTGGCAGCCCTGGATGAAAATTTTGACATTGTGCTGACACATGGACAACGCGAGCAATTGCAATTCAGTTCGACCCACCCTACTCAACCGCTTACTTTGCCCGACTCCATTCAGTTGATCTCGATTCCTTTTGTTTCTCAAGATGAATACGATTGGGTGCTTTCACAATGCGACTTCAATATCGTTCGAGGCGAAGATTCATTTGTCCGAGCTCAGTTAGCCGGAAAGCCCTTCATTTGGCATATTTATCCCCAGGAAGATCGCGCTCATGAAACCAAGTTGGCCGCATTTTTAGATCTCTATCTTGAAGACGCATCACAAGAGCTTAAACACGCTGTAATAGCCGCAATGACTTGGGCAATGCCTAGCGAGTGGTATCAATCAATAGATGAATGGAGCACCCATTCCGAGGCCTGGCAAGCTGATTTACTTAAAAAACAAGCCGATGGTGGCCTAGCTGCCCGCCTAATGGGCTTTGTAGCCTGATCTTGAGCGAAATCCGCCTGCGGGCGGTTACAATCTTGTTTTTGATAAAAACCGCAGAAAATCAGCTCTGCACCCAGGAATAGCAAGATGAAAACAGCACAAGAACTCCGCGTTGGTAACGTAGTAATGATCGGCACTGATGCCATGGTCGTTTTAAAAGCAGAATACAGCCGCTCAGGCCGCAACTCCTCTGTTGTGAAAATGAAATTTAAGAACTTGTTGACTGGTGCACCTAACGAAGGCGTATTCAAAGCAGATGACAAGTTTGATGTAGTGATCTTGGACAAGAAAGATTGCACATATTCTTACTTCGCAGATCCAATGTATGTATTTATGGATGGTGACTACAACCAATACGAAGTTGAAGCTGAATTCATGGGCGATGCATTGCATTACCTCGAAGAAAGCATGCCTTGCGAAGTCGTGTTCTACGAAGGTAAAGCACTATCAGTGGCAATGCCAAACTCTTTGGTTCGTGAAATCATTTACACAGAGCCTGCAGTAAAAGGCGATACCAGCTCAGGCAAAGTATTGAAGACTGCAAAATTGGCTACTGGCTATGAATTGCAAGTGCCATTGTTCTGCAACACTGGTGACAAGATCGAAATCGATACTCGCACTGGCGAATATCGTAGCCGCGCTAACTAATTAGCTCACTCGATAGCAAAAAGCCCGGTTCGCCGGGCTTTTTTCTTTCTCAGGTACAAGTCATAATATCCAAACTATGACTAATACCAACCCCCCAGAAATCACCAGATTAAAGCCAGCCGATCTTCCTCAGCTGATTGACTGCGTGCGCCGCTGTTATGGTGAAAGCTATCCAAACAAGGTGATGTATGACATCAATCAATTAGAAGAAATTATCGAGAATAAGTTGATGCACTCAGTGGTAGCAAAACTCGGTAGCGGTCAAATCATTGGGCATTGCGCACTTACATTTGATGGCGCCCATAATGTTTCGCCTGAAGCCGGAAAGATGATGGTTGATCCAAATTTTAGAGGTCAGCATATTGCCGAAATCATGGCAAAGGAGCGAATTGAGATTGCCCAAGAACTTTCTTTGCCGGGGTTTTGGACTGAGTGCGTAACAAACCACCCATATAGCCAACATGAAATGATTACCCTTAACGCCAAAGAAACGGGTTTGTTTATTGGCGATACCCCAGCAACCATCTCTATGAAAGGCCTAGAAAATCATCCTGATACTCGGATGTCACTGCTAGCTTTTTATTTGCAGCTAAATGATCGCCCTCACACCATTTTTATGCCAGCCCAACATGCTGAGCATGCAAAATCATTGGTGCAGGATTTAAATATTCAACGCAATATTGTGAGCTCGAATATAGCGGCTAGCGGAACAACGACTTTTCATACCGTTATCAATTCCAATATTCAAACAGCCAATATTGCAATCGATCGCATTGGTAGCGATTTAGTTGCTGCAGTCAAACATGAGCTCACTAAATTAGAAGCCCTCAATCTGGCATCTATTTATTTGGATATACCAATTGAACAAGAAGCGGCAGCCCATGCTTACCTTGGACTAGAGAGTATTGGATTTTTCTGGGGATCCTGGATGCCAAATTTTTCAACCAAAGGTGACATGCTAAGACTGCAAAAGATATATCAGCCGGTCGATGTAGAGACTATTGTCTGCGCCAGAGAGCAAGGTTACAGCATTAAAAAATTTGTTCTCGCAGAATGGGAAAGAGTTTCAAGGAAATAGAAACTCTACCCAATCAAATTCAGTTGCTGGAGTAAACCTTTGGCATGTTGATATTGGGCTTCAGACTGCAACTCATCCCATACTGGAGCTGTGGCAGTTGGCATCAAGCGATTTAATCGAATGGCGGATTCCGCTTGTTTTCCTTTAGATACCTTGAGTTGAGAGAGCAATTGATCAGCCAAGTCTGGACGGTTACAAATCAAGACCGCATCACATCCCGCCTCAAGCGCCATGTCCGCACCCTTCACTACCGATCCGGCAACACTCGCACCCTCCATCGAAAGATCATCACTAAAGATCACGCCTTCAAAGCCTAACTCTTGACGCAAAATGGAATGCAACCAAACCTTAGAAAATCCAGCAGGGTTCTTATCTACTTTTGGATAGATCACATGGGCAGGCATTACTGCAGTCAAACTCAGATCCAACCACTCATAGGGTTTAGCATCGTCATTCAGAATTTGCTTCAAAGGACGCTCATCCACTGGAATAGCCACGTGAGAATCCGCTTCTGCCCAGCCATGTCCAGGGAAATGCTTTCCGCAGTTCGCCATACCTGCAAGACGTAAACCTTCATTCAGACTCTTCGCCAATGCAAAGGTAATTTGTGGATCACGACTAAAAGCCCGATCTCCAATCACACCACTACGACCAAAATCGAGATCCAAAACTGGGGTAAAACTGAAGTCCACACCACAAGCCCTTAACTCGGCAGCTAAAACATATCCACAGGCAGTAGCTGCCGCCATCGCAATAGCAGCGGATTCTGCAGTATGTTTTGATTTATTTTTGGATCCCCAGAGTTCACCAAGCTTGCGCATGGCAGGCAAATGGGTAAAG
This sequence comes from Polynucleobacter sp. es-MAR-4, assembly GCF_018882055.1. Classification (GTDB taxonomy): domain Bacteria; phylum Pseudomonadota; class Gammaproteobacteria; order Burkholderiales; family Burkholderiaceae; genus Polynucleobacter. The sequence continues at coordinate 715,763 of NZ_JACVPF010000001.1, forward strand.
CCATCAGTTCTGCAGCGCTGAACACGTCCACCCTCATGATCAATGGAGATCAATACGTCAGACCGTAGCTTTTTAATATCTGCAGTGAGTTTGGTAAGCTGTTTGCGATTGGCAAAGTTTCTGCCAAATAAAATTACACCACCAGTAAGTGGGTGCAGGATGCGACGACGATCCTCTGCATTTAACTCAAGGCCAACAACATCCAAAGTAATTGGGCCTGGTTTCATAGTCGACTTACTCATGTATTCCTCGTAATTTTTTGGTTTTGTTTACTTTTGCTGGCTGTCTTATTTTTGAACCACGATGACATGGGCAATTGCCATATCTTGCTCATCACTTACAGTGACTTGAGCTTCCCAGTTTTTCTCTGTCATAAATACCGCTAGCGCACCAAGATAAGAGGTTACCGGCTTGCCGCTTGGCTCATTTAATGTCTGGAGGGATCTCCAAGTCATCGGCATTCTCATGCCAAGACCAATTGCCTTGGAGAACGCCTCTTTTGCAGCAAAACGTGTTGCCAAGAAAGCAATACCCCTCTTGTGATTTCTAGCCAAGCGATGCTTGAAAACCAACATCTCATCCGACCCAAGGATTTTTTCAGCTAGACGACCATTGGTACGATCGTAGGCAGCTTGAAGCCGCTCGATTTGCAAGATGTCTGTGCCAATACCGATGATCATTTTTATATTACCAAGCTCATTCTGATTTGGAAGCGTTAGCCCTACTCTGATCCATCAGAGCTTTCATATCAGTGATCGCTTTTTGCCAGCCTTTAAAGAGCGCCTCGGCAACAATGGCGTGCCCAATATTGAGCTCAGAGAGTTCAATGATCGCAGCTATGGGCATCACATTACCCTCGTGCAAGCCATGACCAGCATTAACTCGTAAACCAATGCTTTTTCCAAATTGAGCTGCTTTTCTGATGCGCTCGAGCTCCTGTATCTGTTGATCTCCAGAAAGATCGGCATAGCGACCAGTGTGCAACTCAACCACTGTTGCACCAACATCTTTAGAAGCCTGAATTTGCTTCTCTTCAGGGTCAATAAAGAGGGATACGCGAATACCGGTAGCTTTTAATTGTGTAGCTGCAGCTTTGACTGCTTCAAAGTGACCTACTACATCTAAACCACCCTCCGTAGTGACCTCTTCACGCTTTTCAGGCACCAGACAAACATCATGCGGTTGAACCCTACAAGCAATATTAATCATTTCAGGCGTAACGGCGCACTCCAAATTCATACGTGTCTGAATCAAAGGACGTAAGGCCATCAAATCTGCATCTTTAATATGGCGACGATCTTCACGTAAGTGCAGAGTGATTAAATCGGCGCCAGCCTCTTCGGCCAATCGTGCGGCTTTTAAAGGATCAGGGTAAACCGTACCTCGCGCATTCCGTAAAGTAGCAACGTGATCGATATTGATGCCAAGCTCAAGCTTTGATTGGGTATTCATTTGGATAGATTACTAGATTTTCTTCAGATCAATCAAAATCTGACGGGTAGTAAGCACCTGATCCTGAAGGTGTAAGCCCAATAAGAAGCGCATCAACTGCTTGCTCTCGGAAAGCGTCTCTTGATCAGAAAAGTCTCCTGCTGCAATTGCCAAGAGAGACTTGCCACTCAACACTGGCCAGTGGCCTGGATCATCTCCTTGAGCAGGCCTCACGCCACGCTCTGGCTGATAAACATATTGCTCATTTGAAATGGGGGTGCTATTGGTTTCGACGCAACGATCTAGCGCTGCTGCATAACCAGTTTCTTGTAGGAGTGTTAATTCAAAAGGACGCAGAATTTCTTCCAAACCCTTGGATTCAAATTCGAGATTAGATAGAGCGGAGATCGTATCGGTGTAATGGTCGTAGAGTTTTTCATAGTCATCCTCACGAGCCAGGAACTTGACCAATAACTCATTGAGATAGAAGCCACAAAGTAAGGCATCCCCTACCAAAGACGGCGTACCACCAACCCACTCTGACTTCGTTAAAGTTCTGAGCTCCGACTTCCCGCTCCAAGAAACCAATAGAGGTTGAAAGCGCTGCAAGACTGGGCGCAATACGGAGTGTGGGCGCTTAGCACCCTTAGCAATCAGAGCCATACGACCATGTTGCCGAGTAAAGACGTCCAGAATTAAGCTGGTTTCCTTATACGGAATGCTGTGCAATACAAAAGCGGGTTCGTCAGCAACACGAATAGAGGCCATGAATAATTACTCTAGACCTTGCGCCCGTAATTCAGCGCGATCATCGGCCCAGCCACGCTTGACCTTAACCCAGGTCTCCAGGAAGACCTTGCCATCAAAGAGCTTTTCCATATCGATACGGGCATCAGTAGAGATCTTCTTGAGTCGCTCACCCTTAGCGCCAATAATCATTGCTTTGTGACTATCGCGATCCACCAAAATAGTGGCTGCTATACGACGCATCTTGCCATCCATCTTGAACTGATCAATGACTACCGTGCTGGTGTAGGGCAACTCCTCACCAGTAAAGCGGAAGACCTTCTCACGCAGGATCTCAGCAGCCAAGAATCGCTCGCTTCGATCAGTGATAGTTTCGCCGTCATAGACTGCCGGCGCCTCGGGCAAATATCCCTCAAGCACATCCAATAATCTTTCAACATCACCAGGGCTCTTGGCGCTCATTGGCACGATTTCAGCAAACTCGGACTTCTGATCTTCGTGACCGCCTAATTCACACCAAGGGCGAGCCATTTCTTTAATGAAGTTGAGCAAAGCTTGATCTCGCTCAGAAGGAGTTTGAAAGCGACTATTAAATAAATCCAATTTGTTCAACACTAAGACAACAGGCAAGTCATCCGGAAGTAATTTCAAGACCTTCTTGTCGTCCTCACCAAAGTAACCAGCCTCAACTACAAAGCAAGCCACATTCACATCTTGCAAGGCGGTAGTTACCGTGCGGTTCAATGCCTTGTTCAGGGTATTCATTAAGCGTGTCTGAAAGCCTGGTGTATCGATAAAGATGAACTGCGCCTCTTCGCGATTCTGGATTCCCAAAATGCGGTGGCGCGTGGTTTGCGCTTTACGGGAGGTGATACTGATTTTCTGACCAACCAATGCATTCAAGAGGGTTGATTTGCCCATATTGGGACGGCCAACAATGGCGATAGTGCCGCATCTAAACACGATTAGCCCTTCAGCTTAAGATTTAACTGTTCTTCGGTTGCTACTTTTTTTGCTGCTTTCTTTTTCGCTGACCGAGTCTTTTTAGGTTTACCCAACTCTTGTGGCAAAGCTTTTAATGCAGCAATTAAAGCTATCTTCGCAGCCGCCTGCTCTGCTGCGCGTCTAGATGCGCCCTCACCCTTAACGGATACCTTGAGGTTGGGTATTAAGCACTCCACCTCGAATTGCTGATTATGGGCTGCGCCACTGGTACCAGTCACGTTATAAGTTGGCAATGGCAATTGATAACTTTGCAAACACTCTTGCAATAAAGTTTTGTCGTCTTTACCTAAAGTCTTCGGATCCACATTAGCCAGAATGATGGAATAGAGTTTCCGCAAACAGGTCTTAGCAGCATCAAATCCACCGTCTAAAAATATGGCACCAGTCACTGCCTCAAGTGTGTCAGCCAAAATAGATGGACGACGGAAGCCACCACTCTTTAACTCCCCCTCACCTAAGCGAAGATAGTCCGATAGCGATAATGTCTGAGCGATTTCATAGAGCGCTTGTTGCTTGACTAAGTTAGCTCGCACGCGGGAAAGATCGCCCTCATCTAAATCCGAATAACGCTCATAGAGCATTTCAGCGACGACACAATTCAGAATGGAGTCACCTAAAAACTCTAAGCGCTCGTTATTCTTCTTGCTGTGACTGCGATGAGTGAGAGCTTGGTTCAGCAGCTCTAGTTTTTTAAAGGTATAGCCTATTTGCGCTTGTAGCGGTGCAGTCTCGATGGCAGCGCGGGCATTCATAGCTTTATTCGAAGCCGCCAATACGGCCAAGATTTCCGAGGTTCAACCAAACAAAGAATGCCTTACCGACAATATTTTTATCCGGCACAAATCCCCAGTAACGAGAATCAGCACTGTTATCGCGGTTATCACCCATGGCGAAGTAGTGTCCAGCCGGCACCTTACAAGTGAGACCAGCATTGATATATTGGCAGTTTTCAAATCCAGGGAAACGTTCTGCAGGGAACATGCCGGCAGGTCGATCAGGATCATTCAGAATCTCATGCTTATTGCCACCCAAATCTGCAGGGAAGGATTCTGCAAATCGTTTGGCGTAACGCATGTTTTCTGGGTCCAAATAAGGTTCACCACCGCTATATTGAAGCGGCTGACCATTCACCGTTAAACGCTTATCTTGATAGGTAATGGTGTCACCAGGCAAAGCTACAACACGCTTGATGTAGTCAATTGATTCATCACGAGGATAACGAAATACCACGACATCTCCACGTTGCGGAGTGCCTAGATCAACCACCTTCTGATTGATTACTGGTAAACGAATGCCGTAAGTAAATTTATTCACCAGAATGAAGTCACCAATCTGCAGTGTCGGGATCATGGAGCCCGATGGAATTTTGAATGGCTCTACAAGAAATGAGCGTAAGACAAATACTGCACAAATGACTGGGAAGAAACCAGCCGTGTATTCCAACCACAATGGCATGCGATCGATTCCAGCAATGCGTCTTTGCGGAGCGAAGTAATAGCGGTCAGCAATCCAGGCAATGCCTGAGACCACCACCAATACAAATAGGATGAGAGCAAAATTCATTAATCGTCTACCTGCAAAATAGCTAAGAAGGCTTCCTGTGGAATCTCCACGTTGCCTACCTGCTTCATGCGCTTCTTACCTTCTTTTTGCTTCTCTAACAATTTGCGTTTACGAGAAATATCGCCACCGTAACACTTAGCCAATACGTTTTTGCGTAAGGCCTTTACGTTTTCACGGGCAACGATGTTGCTACCAATTGCCGCCTGAATAGCCACATCAAACATTTGACGCGGAATAATGCCACGCATCTTAGCAACCACTTCGCGCCCACGATGTTGGCTATTACTACGGTGAACAATCACCGACAGCGCATCTACTCGCTCGCTATTAATCAGAATGTCGACCTTAACCACATCGGCCGGACGATATTCTTTGAACTCGTAATCCATGGAGGCATAGCCACGAGAAATGGATTTCATTTTGTCAAAGAAGTCTAAAACGATCTCAGCCATTGGCAACTCATACGTGAGCTTCACTTGACGGCCAAGGTAATTCATATCCATCTGAATGCCGCGCTTGCCAACGCACAGGGTAATGATCGCGCCCACATACTCTTGTGGCATATACAGATTAACTGTCACGATTGGCTCAAGAATCGTATTGATCTTGCTGGCCTCTGGCATCTTGGATGGGTTGTCTACCGACAGGATCGTGCCATCAGACTGCTCTACCTGATACACCACCGTTGGTGCGGTAGTAATGAGATTCATACCGTACTGACGCTCTAAGCGTTCTTGCACAATCTCCATGTGCAGCAGCCCCAAGAAGCCGCAACGGAATCCAAAACCTAGCGCTTGAGAAACCTCAGGCTCATACAAGAGTGAAGCATCATTTAACTGGAGCTTCTCTAAAGATTCGCGCAGTTGGTCGTATTCACTCGACTCTACTGGGTATAGGCCAGCAAAGACCTGGGGCTTCACCTCTTTAAAACCAGGCAGAGGCTCGCTCGCAGGAACTCGACCTTGCTGCCCAGGAGTATGGGTAACTGTATCGCCCACCTTGGCAGCTTTTAACTCTTTAATACCGGCAATTACAAAACCCACCTGACCAGCTGACAGCTCTGGGCGATCCACAGACTTTGGACTAAATACGCCAACGTGCTCGACTAAGTGGCTTGAACCATTGGACATCAGGGTTATTTTTTCTTTTGGCTTAAGGGTGCCATTGACAACGCGCACCAGCATCACCACACCAACATAATTATCAAACCAAGAGTCGATGATTAAAGCTTGTAGAGGATCTGCTGCATTACCTTTTGGTGGAGGTACGCGAGCAATCATTTCTTCAATGACATCCTCCACACCTAATCCCGTCTTGGCCGAACAGGTCACCGCTTCCGATGCATCGATACCAATGACATCTTCAATTTCTTTTTTAGCGCGCTCGGGATCAGCCTGCGGCAAATCAATTTTATTGAGAACTGGGACTACTTCCACACCCAGTTCCAGCGCCATGTAGCAGTTAGCAACCGTTTGCGCCTCAACGCCTTGACTGGCATCCACTACCAAAAGCGCGCCTTCGCATGCTGATAGAGAGCGACTCACTTCATAGGAGAAGTCGACGTGCCCTGGCGTATCAATTAAATTGATGTTGTAGGTTTTACCGTCTTTAGATTTATAAGTCAGCGCGGCTGTTTGCGCCTTAATAGTGATGCCACGCTCACGTTCGATATCCATCGAATCTAGAACCTGAGCTTCCATTTCACGATCGGAGAGACCGCCACAGAGTTGAATGATGCGATCAGCAAGCGTTGATTTGCCGTGATCAATGTGGGCGATGATAGAAAAATTGCGGATTAAATCCATAGCGTCTTATGTGGTCTTCAAAAAACGCCTTGTCAGAACGCACCACGATGATGCGCTGCAAAAAGCCGTCTTAAAGTGATTGTAATGGGTGGCGCCAAAATAGCGCCAAACCCGTTTATTTCATCCAAAACCCCAGGTTTTGGCTTATTTTGGCCTTACCGGAATAATCATGGTGCTATCGGCCCGCCGCACAAAAACTGGGACAGCCTTAGTGGAGTCCAAACCCTTCACCAGGCTCTCAAACTGCTTTACCCCGGTAATGTCGGCATCTGCAATCCGGATAATCACATCCCCAGGACGTACCCCTGCACGTACCAAAGGACCCTCTCCTAGGCCGGTAACCTCTACGCCACCACGGATATTGAGCTCCTTCTTCTTGCTGTCTGAGAGCTCAGAAACTATGACCCCAAGAGAATTCGCATTCCCGCCCGATGAGCCCGAGTTATCGGACTTCTTCACGGCGGCCTGCCCTGCCTCGGTGTCCGCAACAGTCACCATTAAATCCTTGGTAGTCCCTTTGCGCCAAACCTGTACTGAGGCGCTAGAGCCTGGCTTAGTTTCGCCAACTACCCTAGGAAGATCTGTAGATTTACCAATATCACGACCATTGAAGCTGAGGATCACATCCCCAGACTCAATCCCACCTGCAGCTGCTGGGCCGCCCGGCTCAACGTTACGCACATAGGCTCCACGGGGTTTACCCAAGCCCAAGCTTTCCGCAATTTCTTTCGTCATCTCGCCTAAAGCAACGCCAATACGGCCACGAGTCATTTTTCCATTGGTACGCAGTTGATCTGCAACCCGCATCGCCTCATCAATCGGAATCGCAAATGAGATACCCATGTATCCACCAGAGCGACTAAAAATTTGTGAGTTAATGCCAATCACCTGTCCTGCTGTATTTAACAAGGGGCCACCAGAGTTACCGGGGTTAACCGCTACGTCCGTCTGAATGAAGGGCAAATAATCACCAGTGTCACGACTCTTGGCGGACACGATGCCTGCAGTCACGGTATTTTCCAAGCCAAATGGCGAGCCAATAGCCAATACCCACTCACCTACCCTCACACGAGAAGAGTCACCCAGTGGCAGCTTAGGCAAATCACGCGCATCGATTTTGACGACTGCCACATCAGTACGCTTATCCATACCTAGCAACTTTGCCTTGTACTCACGCTTGTCAGTCAAGGTAACGTAAATGGTATTCGCACCCTCAACTACGTGGGCATTCGTCAAAATCAAACCATTGGATTCAATAATGAAGCCGGAACCTACACCGCGATCTGCTTCTTGCGGCTTACCGGAATTTGGTTGGGCTTGCTTAGGCCCGCTAGGCAAGCCTGGAATAGGTACACCAAAGAAGCGGCGGAAGAACTCTGCTTGCTCCTCAGGCATCCCGGGAAAGCCACCCTGAGCTTGTTGCTGCATCACTTTTTCAGTAGTACGAATATTCACTACAGCCGGACTGGCGCGCTCAACCAGATCAGCAAAATCTGGAATAGAAACACGTGGGCTCTGAGCAGAGGCCTGAGGAATAAATGCGAATTGCCCCAAGCTGAAGATAGCCAAGAGCGCAATAAGGTACTTTTTCATAATGCTATAGACCTGCTTGGTAAAAACCAATAATTGAAGAAACGAAGAAAAGAAATAACCCAGTAAGAATATTAGGTCAGTTTGCCAAAAATCAAGGTACCGTTAGTACCCCCAAAGCCAAAGTTGTTTTTGACGGCATGGTCGATCTTCACGTCACGAGCAGTATTGGCGCAGTAGTCCAAATCGCACTCTGGATCTTGATTGAAGATGTTGATTGTTGGTGGAGACTTCTGGTTATGTAGAGCCAGAATAGTAAATACAGATTCCAAGCCGCCCGCACCGCCCAAAAGGTGGCCAGTCATCGACTTAGTAGAGTTAATCAGCGTCTTCTTAGCATGATCGCCAAGAGCAGCCTTGATGGCGCCGGTTTCGTTCTTATCACCCAAAGGTGTCGAAGTACCGTGCGCATTAATGTATTGAATCTGATCGGCATTCAAACCCGCATCGCGCATTGCATTCACCATGCAACGACGTGGGCCATCCATATTGGGGGCAGTCATGTGATACGCATCGCCACTCATACCGAAGCCCAAGAGTTCGCAGTAGATTTTTGCGCCACGCGCTTTTGCGTGCTCATACTCTTCAAGCACCACAACACCAGCGCCCTCGCCTAGAACAAAACCATCACGATCTCTATCCCATGGGCGTGAAGCTGTTGCAGGGTCATCATTACGAGTAGATAGCGCACGAGCTGAAGCAAAGCCGCCAACACCTAATGCGGAAATCGTAGATTCAGCGCCACCCGCAACCATCACATCAGCATCGCCATACTGGATTAAGCGTGCGGCCAATCCAATACTGTGTAAGCCAGTAGTGCAAGCCGTCACTGCAGCAACGTTTGGACCTTTGAGGCCAAACAAGATGCTGAGGTGACCAGAGATCATATTGATGATTGAGCCTGGCACAAAGAATGGGGAGATGCGGCGAGGTCCGCGAGCTAATAATTCAGCGCCAGTCTCTTCAATCATCGGCAAACCACCGATGCCTGAACCAACCATGACACCAACGCGCTCAGCGTTCTCTTCCGTTACCTGTAAACCGCTATCGCGAATCGCTTGCGTGCCAGCAGCAATGCCGTAATGGATAAAGGTATCCATGTGGCGTGCCTCTTTGGCAGAAACATATTCTTCGACATTGAAATCTTTCACCTCGCCAGCGAAGTGCACGCTGAGCGGAGTGTGGTCAAACTTAGTGATGGTAGCGATGCCTGATTTACCCGCGAGCAAATTAGACCAAGCTACATCAACCGAGTTACCAACTGGTGAAATTAGGCCCAAGCCGGTAACAACAACCCGGCGACGGCCATTTGATGCTGACACAGTAATAGCTTTTAACTAAGCTAGGGAATTAACCCTGAGCTTTTGACTGAGCAAAATCGATAGCGAGCTGAACAGTAGTGATTTTTTCAGCTTCCTCATCCGGAATTTCAATTCCGAATTCGTCTTCCAAAGCCATTACTAATTCAACAGTGTCAAGAGAGTCTGCGCCTAAGTCGTTCACAAAAGAAGATTCATTTTTGATATCTGCTTCTGCGACGCCCAATTGCTCAGCGACGATCTTCTTAACGCGTTGTTCGATGTTATCCATTAATTCCCCCAAGGGTTGTAAAAAAACGATGAAAAGGATTTTATCAGCTTGGCGGGCTAAATTAGTAAATCCGCCAAAAAATGATCAAATTTCTGCTGTATTTTTAGGCTAAATAGAGGCCGCCATTGACATGCAAGGTGTTCCCAGTGATGTATCCAGCGGCTGGAGAGGCCAAAAACGCCACCGCCTGAGCTACATCCTCCGGGCTGCCTAGGCGAGCCAAAGGAATATTCGCTTTTAGGCTATTTTGCTGCTCTTCGCTCAAAGCACGCGTCATATCGGTATCAATAAAGCCAGGTGCCACACAGTTCACGGTGATATTGCGACTACCGATTTCACGAGCCAAGGCGCGAGTCATCCCTGAAACACCAGATTTAGCAGCGGCGTAATTGGCCTGCCCAGGATTACCCATATGACCAACAATCGAGGTGATATTGATAATGCGACCAGCACGCGCCTTCATCATTGGGCGCATTACCGCCTGTGACAAGCGAAAAACTGCACTTAAATTAGTGTCGATGACATCAGTCCACTCATCTGTCTTCATACGCATAGCGAGGTTATCGCGAGTGATGCCTGCGTTATTCACCAAAATATTGATGCCGCCAAAATCCTTGACGATCAAATCAATGATGTCCTCACAAGCCTTTGGGTCAGTCACATTCAATACTTCACCACGACCACCGCTCGCCTGTAAACGGGCATTGATAGCCTTGGCACCATCTTCAGAAGTAGCGGTACCAATTACCTTGGCACCACATTTCACCAACTCATCCGCAATGGCTTGACCAATACCGCGAGATGCGCCGGTTACCAATGCAATTTGTCCGCTTAAGTCGAGATTCATATTTGTCTTCCGTTGTTTCTTGATTGTTTCTTATTTGAATTTTTACTTTACTGTAGCCAAGGCTTCGGTGAGGCTAGCTTCATCAAAAATAGGAATGCCAACAACATTCTCATTAATACGCTTAGTTAACCCGGCCAAGACCTTCCCAGGACCACATTCCACCACCTGGGTAATGCCCTGCTGTGCCATGGCATTGATAGTCTCTTGCCAACGCACAGGCTTAGCGGCTTGACGCACTAAAGCATCTTTAATCGCCGCTGGATCATTGAGGACATTCACATCAACGTTATTAACTACAGAAATAGTGGGAACCTTAAATTCAATATCAGCTAAGTAACCTTTGAGTTTTTCAGAGGCGGGCTGTAGCAGCGATGAATGGAATGGTGCAGAGACTGGCAATGGCAAAGCGCGTTTCGCGCCAGCTGCCTTGAGCAACTCGCAGGCCTTAGTCACCGCATCGCTACCACCGGCTATTACTACTTGTCCGGGAGCATTGAAGTTCACTGCCTCTACTACTCCACCAGAGGCTGCAGCCGCTTCAGCACAAACCGTCTTCACAATCGCATCGTCCAAACCCAAGATCGCAGCCATGCCACCTGTGCCAACTGGTACAGCTGTCTGCATGGCTTCTGCACGAAAGCGCACCAAAGGCACGGCATCCTTGAAAGAGATTACGCCTGCAGCAACTAAAGCAGAGTATTCACCCAAGCTATGGCCAGCCATCATTTGAGGAACGGCGCCCCCAGAAGCTAACCAAGCGCGATAAAACGCAATTGCCGCAGTCAACATCACAGGCTGCGTGTTGGTGGTTAGTGACAACGCTTCGGCAGGACCTTCAGCAATTAGTTTTGCAACATCTTCACCCAAAGCTTCTGAGGCTTCTTGCAAAGTCGCGCGAACTTCAGGGCGATCAGCAATGGTGTTGAGCATCCCAACTGATTGGGAACCTTGGCCAGGAAATACAAATGCAAATGTCATAGGAATAATCGCTGAAGAATGGTTATTAATGTATTTTTTGCTTTAGTACTTAATTGCTACTGCACCCCAAGCAAAGCCGCCGCCCACACCCTCTAATAAGAGGTGCTGACCGCGTTGAATTTGACCGGATCGCACGCCAGCATCCAAAGCAAGAGGAATAGATGCAGCAGAAGTGTTGCCGTGCTCATGCACAGTCACAATCACTTTATCCATCGCCATACCCATCTTACGAGCCGTGCTCTCCATGATACGAATATTGGCTTGGTGTGGCACCAACCAATCAATTTGTTCTGGTTTGAGATTGGCTTTTTCTAAAGCCTCATGCGCAACTTGCTCAAGCACTTTGACTGCCAACTTAAATACCGCAGGACCATCCATAGTTAAGTAAGCGGAGCCTTCTACACCACCCTGCTTTGCACGACCCGGAACGCAGAGGATGTCGCGTTGACTACCGTCAGCATGTAAGGCTGTTGCCAAAATCCCGGGCTCTTTCGAGGCTTCGAGAACCACTGCCCCAGCACCATCACCAAATAAAACAGAAGTCGTGCGATCTTGGAAATCCAAAATACGGGAGAAGGTTTCTGCGCCGAGAACTAAAACTTTTTTGTAAGTGCCTGTGCGAATAAAGGCATCTGCAATGGCGAGAGCATAAGTAAAGCCGGCACATACTGCCTGGACATCAAATGCCGCGCAATTGGTGTGGGCGCCTAACTTATCTTGCACTACGCAAGCAGTACTTGGAAAGCCACCCAAATGATCTGGTGTAGATGTTGCCAAAATAATGAGATCAAGATCTTCTGAAGTACAGCCAGCAGCTTCCAATGCTGCTTCAGCAGCTTTGACTGCTAAATCACTGGTGAGTTGATTATCTGCAGCAAAGTGACGAGCAGAAATTCCGCTACGAGTCACAATCCATTCATCACTAGTCTCAAGACCAATCTTCGCTAAACGCTCAACGAGATCCTGATTAGTTAAACGCTGCTCTGGAAGATAGCTTCCAGTTCCCGCTATCCGTGAATAGGTACTCATGATTATTTTGTCTCCGCCACAAAAGCTTGAGCAATACGCTCTACCATGCGATTTTTTGCTGCCTCATATGCGCGGTCAAGCGCAAAACCAAATGCAAAGCGATCTGCTGAGCCATGACTCTTAATCACGCAACCACGCAAACCTAAGAGTACAGCACCGTTATAACGACGATGATCCACGCGCTTGCGTACACGCAACAATGGCACCATGGCACAGACCGCCATTAACTTGGTAAGCCACGATCGATTAAATTCTTCTTTGATTAAGCCGCTCATCATCTTCGCCAAGCCTTCGCTTGCTTTGAGAACAACGTTACCAACAAAACCATCGCACACCACGATATCCGTAGTGCCCTTAAAAATATCATTGCCTTCGACGTTGCCGTAAAAGTTTAAATTTGTTTGACGCAGCAACTCACTCGTCTGCTTCACCACTTCATTTCCCTTAATCACTTCTTCACCAATATTGAGAAGACCGATTGAAGGGTTTTGCGTACCATCCACCACTTGAACCATTACGTTAGCCATTTGCGCAAACTGCACCAAATGCATAGGCTCGCAATCCGCATTCGCACCGAGATCCAGCATGGTGGTACCGCGGCCCTTTTCATTGGGGATCGCAGTAGCAATCGCAGGGCGATCAACACCCTCAAGGGTTTTGAGAATGTATCGAGATATAGCCATTAAGGCACCCGTGTTACCAGAGGAAATAATTGCGTCAGCTACGCCTTCCTTAACTTGCTCAATAGCAACGCGCATGGAGGAATCTTTTTTACGACGTAGTGCCACCTCAATGGGGTCATCCATCAAGACAACTTCACTGGCGGGAATAATTTGAATGCGCTCCATTGGCGCTTTTGGAAATTTACTCAAGGCTTGCTTGAGAACTTCCGGATTGCCAACTAAGGCAATCTTCACATCAGCATGTTTTTCGAGGAAATCGCAACAAGCGGGAACTGTAACAACTGCTCCGTGATCTCCGCCCATGGCATCGATAGCAAGAGTGACGCTCATAAAATTACGTATTGCTGCAAGTGGTTTTTTTCAAAGAAAAAAGCGGCTTTTATTGGAGCCGCTTCTATCTTTTAGACTAAAGAATTAGTCGTTTTTGGTTTTAACAACTTTACGACCACGGTAGTAGCCGTTTGGTGAAATGTGGTGGCGCAAATGAGCCTCACCAGTTGTGGCTTCAACAGCCGTAGCAGGTGCGGTCAAAAAGTCGTGCGCACGGTGCATGCCACGTTTGGATGGGGATTTTTTATTCTGTTGGACGGCCATATTGAACTCCTAAGCAAGGCGACATTCTAGCATGTAAATTGAGCTAAATGCTTGATTAATTGATAAAACAGATTTGAAAAGCCACTCCCAATGCGAGTGGTCCAATCAATTTTTCTTCATATTTTTCAATATGTTAAAGGGATTTTGGGGGTTTTCAGAGGCATCCGGAGCCTCCCCCGCCTCTCCAAATGAGGAGGCATGCGGTTGGCAAGCCCCCTCAGGGTGCTTTGGAATCAATGGCATAGACAAGAGAATTTCATCCTCAATCAAGCCCAACAGATCAAAGTGCTGACTTGCCACCAAAGGCTCTTGCTGGTCGTCCTCTATAGGAAACGCATCCGCCTCCTCCTCCGTGGCCACCATGACGAATTGACTCTCCTGAGCCAAATCTAGGCCGCAATCCTTCAAACAGCTCTGACAGACCACGTGAATTCGTCCTTTTACCGCCAATTCTAGAATTTGCCGGGGCTCAGAACCCGGAGAATCTGCAAAATGGGTCTTAATTTGCCAATGAAAGCCATCCCCCGGCTCAATACTGGAGGCCTCTTGAGCCAATCTTGGCAAGGCCGCAATCTCCAAAAAACCAGCGCCTTGATAGGATTGGGGGGCGCAAAAATCGATCCGGCTCAAAGCTTTAGGATCGGTGGATAGCTCAACTTGAGGTAAAACTTGATTACGATTCATGACATCAGTCTAAATGAAGGCTTCAGCGAAAGTGCAAGTAGCAATGAGTAATTCTGCAAAAAAACTAATTTTGGCATCCACCTCGATCTATCGTCGAGAGCTCTTAGAGCGCCTACGCATCCCTTTTGATGTCATCTCACCAAAGGTTGATGAAACTCCTCTTCCCGGCGAAAGCACCTTAGAGTTAGCCTTGCGCCTAGCAAAAGCTAAGGCCGCGGCAGTTGCAAAAGATCATCCCGAAGCCTGGGTTATTGGCTCTGATCAAGTGGCAGACCTCCATGGTGCAGCTATTGGTAAGCCAGGGAACTTTGAGCGCGCAATGGCGCAACTACAACTCATGCGCGGTGCGACAGTGATTTTTCAATCTGCTCTGTGCCTCATGAAAGGTGATGCAGAAACAACTGTCAATGTTCCTACTGAAGTTACCTTTCGCATGCTATCGGATGATGTTCTAGAGGCATACCTCCATGCCGAAGAGCCCTACGACTGCGCTGGTAGCGCCAAATCTGAAGGCTTAGGAATCTCACTCTTGGAATCCATTAAGAGCAATGATCCCACTGCATTAATTGGCCTGCCATTGATAGTGCTGAGCGGCCTCTTGCGCGAAGCTGGCTTTGTTATTCCAGCCAAGAAATGAAAAAACAAAAAACGAAACTAAATAAATGAGCTCAACCTTAGGCACCCTCTTTCTAATTCCCAATACTTTGGGCGATGATTCTCGTGCTGAACAGTTACCTTGGGTATTGCCAAGTGAAACTATTGCTCGAACTGCCAGGCTGGTTCATTGGATTGTTGAGGATGCAAAAACAGCTCGTGCTTTTTTAAAAGCGGTCGATAGCGTTTCACCTTTAGCCTGCACTATTCAAGAAATGCAAATGAGTGAGTGGCGCGGTGTTGCTCGTAATGCCAAGTATGGCGATGCCGTTAAACCAATGGATTTACTCAAACCACTCATTGCAGGGAAAGATATGGGCCTCATGTCAGAGGCAGGCGTTCCTGGTGTTGCAGATCCCGGTGCGGAGCTCGTGCTAGCAGCGCATAAGCTAGGCGCTAAAGTAAAACCAATGGTTGGTCCAAGCTCTATTTTATTAGGTCTGATGGCCAGTGGTTTAAATGGCCAGCGCTTTGCGTTTCAGGGTTATGTTCCACATGATGCGCAAGACCGCATCGCACGACTTAAGCAGCTGGAAGCCGAATCTAGAAAATTACAGCAGACGCAAATTTGGATTGAGACGCCATATCGCAATACTGCAATGCTAATGGCCTGCCTTAATGCACTATCACCACAATCACTCCTGTGTCTTGGTATGGACCTCAGCCTCCCAAGCGAAACCATCACCACACTCTCGATTGCAGACTGGCGTAAGCGCTTCCCAAATGAAACTGCCTGCGCCTCACTACAAAACAGGCCAGCAGTATTTCTATTGCTGGCCTAGGTTTTTACTAACTTGTTGATCTATCGTTTTTTTACTTTAGATCGGGAGTCTTAATTAAAGTCTTGCCGGCTGCAGCGCCAACCTCTGCACCAAAACGTTTAGCAACACGTTCAGCAAAATTCTCTCTCATGGTGTAGTCCAAAATATCTGGTGCTTTAAAGATATCGCGCGCTACAGTCTCCACCGTTCCATAGCCATCCACCAAACCAATTTTGATTGCTTGTTCGCCATTCCAAACACGGCCTGAGAACATCTCTGGAGTTTCTTTTAGGCGATCGCCACGACCTGCCTTCACCACTGCTATAAATTGCTGGTGAATCTCATCGATCATGGTTTTAATCATTTCCACTTGTTGTGGATTTTCTTTGGAGAACGGATCCATCATTCCCTTATTCGAGCCAGCAGTAATCATGCGACGAGTTACACCTAACTTGTCCATCAAGCCAGTGAAACCAAAGCCCTCCATGATCACGCCAATAGATCCCACTAAGCTAGCCTTATCAACCAAAATCTGATCACCAGCAACAGCAACGTAGTAACCACCTGAAGCGCAGATATCTTCCACAACAACATAAAACGGCTTGCTTGGATAGAGTTTACGTAGACGATGGATTTCATCATTCATCATCCCAGCCTGAACTGGGGAGCCACCAGGACTATTGATGCGCAAGACCACACCAGCACTATTTTCATTTTCAAATGCTGCGTTTAACGATGAATTAATATCCAAAGCATTGGCCATTGAGCTTGAAGAAATTTCCCCCTCTATTGTGACTAAGGCAGTGTGCTTCTCCATGCCCATGCCGCGCCCTGGCAGATGAAAATCAAATACTGCCAACACTATGCCAATAAAGACGATCAGAGTGAGGATACGAAATACCGCTTTCCAGCGACGCGCCTTGCGAGTCTCTTTTAAATTCTCTAGCAATAAATGCTCAAGGGCTTGACGCTCCCAATTTTGAGTGGCGTTCTCGGATTGATTGTGATCCATCTTTTTAATCCTTAGTTACTGGCTAGTTTTTAACAGTGAGATTGTCGCTAAGCCATTGACTTAGCTGTGAAACATCATCGACATGAATCAGTGATGGCGCTTCTTTTAAAGTGCTCGGAGGATGTGCGCCATACGTTACCGCCACCGCATCAACACCAGCATTTGCCGCCATATCTAAATCATGGGTGGTGTCCCCAATCATGAGCATACGACGCATGGGTACTTGCATGACATCCGAAAGCTCTAAGAGCATCCCAGGATGAGGTTTGGAAAAGGATTCGTCCGCAGTGCGTGTCTCATGGAACATCTGCTCAAGCTGATGATGTTTTAAAGATCGATCCAATCCAACGCGAGATTTACCTGTGGCAACACCCAATAGGTAACCATCCTCACGCAAGCTGTGTAGTAACTCACGAATACCTGGAAATAAATCTAGCTCGTGATCTTTAGCAAGGTAGTGATAACGAAAGCGCTCAGTCAGTTTTGGGAAATGTGCCGGCTCAATCCATGGCACTGCCCTTCTGAGCGAGTCCTGAATCCCCAAGCCAATAACCGAGCTTGCCAAAGTGTCATCCGGCTCTTTAAAGCCTAAATCACGGCAAGCCTGCTGAATGCAATTTACGATCGTCGGCGTGGAGTCCATGATGGTTCCATCCCAATCCCACACAATCAGGTCGTAACGTCTATCGGGTTTTTCTTCTTTAATCATTCTCAGCAGTGTGAACCACTTAGCTTTTTTCTGCAGGCACTTCAAAAGTTTTCATCATTGCCGTAAATTCAGCGGGCAGCGGTGATTCAATGCGCATTTTCTCGCCAGTACGTGGATGAGTAAATCCAGCTAAATGGGCATGCAAATATAGGCGCTTAGATTTCACGATCTTGTCCTGATCCTCAAAGCCATATTTATCGTCACCCAAAATCGAGTGACCCAATTTTTGGAGATGTACCCGGATTTGATGGGTGCGTCCTGTTTTTAACTGGGCTTCAGCCAGGGTGATAGCTACCTCTCCACGCTTCATCAATTTAGTGACACGCAAGGCGGTATGGCTTGGCAAACCATCTGGGTCAACCCGAACGCGACGCTCGCCATTAGCCAATAGGTATTTATGTAGCGCAAACTTCAACTGCATCGTCCCCGCGCCTTGAGCAATCTCCCCATGGGCCAACAAGTAATAACGCTTATCTGTTTGCCCTTCGCGGATCTGACGATGTAACTCCACCAAAGCACTGCGCTTTTTAGCCAAGAGCAATACGCCAGAAGTATCACGATCTAAGCGATGGACCAATTCCAAGAATTTGAGCTCCGGGCGTGTGATTCGTAAAGTCTCAATAACGCCTAGAGCAATGCCTGAACCTCCATGAACTGCTAGACCTGCAGGCTTATTCACTATTAATAAGGCGTCATCTTCAAACAAAATCGGCATTTTGTCGGAATAACCCTGCGCCCGAGACTTGGTTTGGGCGGTATTCACTGCTGCCATTTGAGCGGGTTCCGCAATCCGAACTGGGGGGACCCTGACCACGTCGCCCTCAACCAAGCGTGTAGTCGGCTCAGCTCGTTTCTTGTTTACTCGAACTTCGCCAGAACGAATAATTCGATAAACGTGACTTTTGGGAACCCCTTTAGCCCAACGCAACAGGTAGTTATCCAGACGCTGGCCAGCCTCTTCTGGACCAATGGTCTGGAGATGAACGGCAGCTGGAGCGGCGGTTTTTGCCTGTAAAGGCTTGGAAATGGGTTCGGATTTCATGATTTATCTCTCTTGTCACCTCGACAGGGGTCGACAAGGGACTCAACAATACCCCATTGTCCTTCAACTTGTGCCGTATAATCAACGCTCTAGCCAATTTATTGGCCCGAGATTAACCTGATTCAGGTTTGGAGCTTGGAGTCGCCCTTAATAGACTCCCGGGGTTGCCCCTCCCCCGTTGTAATGAGGCGCAGGGTTGGTGTGCCGTATGCCGCGACCCGCGATTAGAAGACAGTTTTCAGGCGCGCGCCTGCATTGATGACCTAAAGGAGGTCTCTGCGGCGATCGTCAAGTGTGGCACCGGTTTAACAACATTGAACTTGGTGTACTAGGCAGTAAGTGCCTGGATTTGCTTGATCCACACTCCAAAGCCGCCAATGGGCTATGCCCAAGCGGTATCTAACTTGTCCCTAACGCAGCGCGCAGCGACACACTCCCAATAGGAGAGTGTTATGAAACGCATGTTATTTAATGCAACTCAACAAGAAGAGTTGCGAGTTGCCATCGTCGATGGTCAAAAACTCATCGATATCGATATCGAAGCTGCCGGTCGTGAACAACGCAAAGGCAACATTTACAAAGGTGTTATTACCCGCATTGAGCCTTCGCTCGAAGCTTGCTTTGTAAATTACGGCGAAGAGCGCCATGGCTTCCTGCCATTTAAAGAAGTTGCCCGCACCTACTTTAAGGAGGGTATCGATGTTCGCAATGCCTCTATTAAAGATGCTTTACGCGAAGGCCAAGAAATCATTGTTCAAGTAGAAAAAGAAGAGCGCGGCCAAAAAGGCGCCGCTCTCACCTCTTTCATCTCTTTAGCAGGTCGTTATTTGGTATTAATGCCTAATAACCCACGTGGAGGCGGCGTTTCTCGTCGTATTGAAGGCGAAGACCGTCAAGAACTCCGCGAAGCTATGTCTCAATTACACGTACCGGATGGCATGAGCATCATTGCTCGCACAGCTGGTATTGGCCGTGACGCCACAGAACTGCAATGGGACTTAAGTTACCTCATGCAATTGTGGACAGCGATTGATGAAGCCGCTAAAGGCAATTCAGCACCGCTATTGATCTACCTCGAGTCAAGTCTAGTCATTCGTGCAATCCGCGATTACTTCCAACCAGATATCGGCGAGATTCTCATCGATACGGATGACATCTACGAGCAAGCTGCAGCCTTTATGTCTGTAGTAATGCCAGATAACCTTCCGAGAGTGAAGCGCTACCAAGACGATGTTCCATTGTTCTCACGCTTCCAAATTGAGCATCAAATTGAAACTGCTTACTCACGCACCGTGCCATTGCCTTCAGGCGGCGCGATTGTGATTGACCACACTGAAGCCTTGGTTTCAGTTGACGTTAACTCTGCACGCGCAACCCGCGGCTCCGATATTGAAGAGACCGCAACCCGCACCAACTTAGAGGCTGCCGATGAAATCGCCCGTCAAGCACGTTTACGTGACTTGGGTGGCTTGATCGTGATCGACTTCATTGATATGGAATCGAGCAAGGCTCAAAAGGATGTTGAGAATCGCTTACGCGATGCTCTACGCCATGACCGTGCTCGCGTTCAAATGGGTAAGATCTCCAAGTTTGGTTTAATGGAAATGTCACGCCAGCGTTTACGCCCTGCCCTCTCTGAAGGCAGCCACGTAACCTGCCCGCGTTGTAACGGCACAGGCCATATCCGCGATACCGAATCTTCTGCATTGCAAGTCTTGCGCATCATCCAAGAAGAGGCAATGAAAGAAAATACTGCCGCCATTCATTCACAAGTTCCAGTCGAAGTGGCTGCATTCTTGCTCAATGAGAAGCGCGCTGAAGTTATCAAGATTGAGACACGTTTCAAAGTTAACGTCTTGATGATTCCAAATAAGCATTTAGAAACCCCGCATTACAAGCTTGAGCGTTTGCGTCATGATGATCCACGTCTTGATGATCAAAAAGCGAGTTATGTGATGGCTGAAGAAGCTGCTGCTGAGCTCGAGACCGATACTGCAGTAAGTCGCAAAGATGCTGACGTTAAAGTTCGTCCTGAAGCTGCTGTAAAAGGCATTACACCAAATGCACCAGCACCAGTAAGTCAGCCGCGTCCTGCGCGTACTGAAAAAGCGAATACTGAAACTGCTAGCTCCGGTGGATTCTTCGGATTCATTAAGAGCTTATTCTCTTCATCACCTGCACCAGAAGTAAAGCCCGCTCCAAGTGCGCCACGTGGCCGCAATCAAAACAATCGTAACGGCAACAACCGCAATCGCGGTCGTCGTGGCGAACGAAATGATCGTGGCGAGCGCTCAGCTGAAGGTGCAGCAAGTGCCGAAGGTACAAATGCTCCACGCGAAGCTGGTTCAGGCAGAGGTCGTCAAGATGGTCGCAACCGCAACGGTAATAACGGCAATCGCAACCAGAACAATCAAAATCCAAAGACAGAAAACCCAGCTGCGGTAACTCCAGCGACTGAGGCTGCTCCCGGCACTGATACAGCACCAAGTGCGGATGGTGAAGAGCGTCGTGGTCGTGGTCGTAACCGTCGCGGTCGTGGTCGTGGTCAACGTGGTGAGCGCACTGAATCCAGCGGTGATGCAGCGATTGCTTCTGTTGTTGCAATAGCAACCTCATTCTCAGGCCCACCAGTAGGAATGGCTGGAGCATCTGCTTCCATGCCGATTCAGAACCTTGCTCAAAGCTTTGGAAATACAGTTGCGCCAGCAGCTTCGAATGAAGTGAAAGAGCGTGCGCCACGTACTCCTAGAGAGCCAAGAGAGCAACGTGCGCCACGTCAAAGCAATCGTTCCGATAACGCTGCTGCTGCACCTGCCCCACAGGTAGCGCTTGCAACAGTAAGTGCTTCTGCGATTGAGGTAATTGCTAAGCCAGTGCCCGAGCTCCCAAAGGTTGCCTTCCAGGCACTCGAAGAGACGCCGTTGCATAGCGTAGTTCAGTCTGCTGGCATGGTCTGGGTTGCAACAGACTCCAGCAAGCATGCGCAAGCGCAATCTCAAATTCAGGCTGAGCCAGAAGTTGTGTCCTTGGGTCGCGCACCTAAGGCACCTGTTAGCCTGCAAAACGGTCCAATGGTTTTAGTTGAAACCGGCGGCCAAGAAAAAACGGTTTAATCCAATTTCTCCAGACTGCTATTTATCCCACAAGGATATTTGGCAGTTTGGCAGAAACACCGTTTCACAGCCATAATTAGACATGGTTGAAAAAGTAATCCCCATACGTTTAGATGAAGGCAAAGGCCTTACGCCGTCCATTCCTGGACAGCTTATTGCCGCTAATACTTCAACCAAAGATACGCGGGGACGTCCCCTACGTGATTTGCGAATCTCCGTAACTGATCGCTGCAATTTCCGCTGCACGTACTGCATGCCGAAAGAAATCTTCGACAAAGACTACCCCTACCTCTCCCATAGCGACTTGTTGAGCTTCGAGGAAATCACTCGCTTAACAACCATCTTCGCTACGCTTGGTGTAGAAAAAATTCGTCTGACTGGTGGGGAACCCTTGCTACGCAAAAATCTGGAGGTGCTTGTTGAGATGCTCTCCAAGATTCGTACCGTGGCAGGTAAGCCACTGGATTTAACACTCACCACCAATGGCAGTATTTTGCGCAAAAAAGCGGCCGCATTAAAAGCGGCAGGCTTACATCGGCTGACTATTAGTCTTGATGGCCTGAATGATGACATCTTCAAAAAAATGAATGATGTCGATTTTCCAGTCACCGATGTACTCGACGGTATTGCCGCAGCACAAGAAGCCGGCTTTACTAATCTCAAAGTCAATATGGTGGTTAAGAAGGGTACTAACGACCAAGAGATTATTGGCATGGCGAAACACTTCAAAGGAAGCGGTGTGACCCTGCGCTTTATTGAATTCATGGATGTAGGGAGCTCTAACGGCTGGGACATGTCTCAAGTACTACCCTCACAAGAAGTTGCCAATCGCATTAACGCCATCTTTCCGATAGAACCTATCGAAGCCAACTATCCTGGTGAAGTAGCTCAGCGCTGGCGCTATGTTGATGGCTCCGGCGAAATTGGCTTCATCTCTAGCGTCACGCAAACTTTCTGCCATGAGTGCACGCGCGCGCGTATCTCTACAGATGGTCAACTCTATCTTTGCTTATTTGCAAATGAAGGTTTTGATTTCAAAACGCTATTGCGTTCCGATAGAAGTGATTTAGAAATTGCTAATGCCATTATGTCTACATGGTCTGCTCGCAATGACCACTATTCAGAGATTCGAGGCTCAAATACCGCCGGATCAAATTCCTCTCGAAAAGTAGAGATGTCTTACATCGGCGGCTAATGATTACTTCAGAAAACATGACTGGACTCATTTTGGCGGGGGGTCGAGCCCAAAGAATGGGTGGTATTGATAAGGGTTTAATCCCGTTTCACGGTAAACCCCTGATTGAATCTGCCATTAGTCGACTCAAACCTCAAGTCAGCACTATTCTGATTAATGCCAACCGCAGCATTACGAAGTATTCGCACTATGGATATCCAGTTCTCATGGATGAAACCCCTGATTTCTCTGGCCCATTAGCTGGATTCTCGGTCGGCCTTAAGCATTGCAAAACACCCTACCTACTGACCTCGCCTTGCGACTCCCCTTTATTGCCAAGCGATCTCGCCAAAAATATGGCAATTGAACTGGAAGAAAATAATTTAGAACTCGTCTTTGCATCCTCAAAAGAGGCTGATGGAAAGATATGGGCTCAACCCGTTTTCTGCTTAATGAAAAGTAGCTTGAAAGACTCCCTAGACTCCTTTTTAAGTAAAGGCGATTTAAAGATTGATCGCTGGTTTAAAGAGTTGCGATCTGGCACTGTGGTTTTTGATAACCCGCAAGCATTTGCTAACGTCAACACACCCGATGAGTTGACGGCCTTAGAAAAATTGTCACCATGTCCGACTTAAAACATCTTCCTCCGAGCGATCCGATTTATATCAGCGGCTCACTACATGTTGACCAAGCTCGTATAGCGGTCTCTGATCTAGTGAAAGACTTGATCGCTGAATCCCATGAGAAGGTTGATTCTGATGCCATCCAATGCGTTACATTGGACAAAGCAATCAATCGTATTTTGGCAAAAGATCTACTCTCGCCAATCGATGTTCCAGTCGCAGATAACTCAGCAATGGATGGCTTTGCATTTCATGGTGATTGCTTAGGTAACAGTGAAGACCTCGTTACCCTTAAAGTTGTAGGTACAGCTTATGCTGGCAAGCCTTATGAAGGTAGCGTTCATTCCGGGGAATGCCTCAAAATCATGACTGGCGCTTTGATGCCAAACGACTGCGATACCGTGATTCCCCAAGAATTTACAGAAACCCAAAGTCCTAGTGATAGCTCGATCGTGTCATTCAAAGCAAACCAAGTGAAACCCGGTGAAAACCGACGCTTGCGTGGAGAAGACTTACAGCGAGGTAAGCCAGCAATTACTGCAGGACGTTTATTGCGCCCTTCTGATCTCGGCCTAGCAGCTTCCCTCGGTATTTCTGAATTACACGTTCATCGCAAATTGCGAGTCGCTATTTTGTCTTCAGGCGATGAATTACGCCCACTGGGAGAGGCCTTAGAGGCTGGCAATATTTACGATAGCAATCGCTATAGCCTGATCGGACTACTCAAGCGCCTTGATCTAGAAATCATTGATTGCGGAATTGTGCGAGATGACCCGGCATCACTCAAGGCCGCATTTATAGAGGCAGCAAGCAAAGCGGATGTACTCATCTCTTCCGGAGGCGTCTCCGCAGGCGAAGCAGACTTCACCAAACAAATCATGCAGGAATTGGGTGATGTAGGATTCTGGAAGATTGCCATGCGTCCAGGACGCCCTATGGCCTTTGGAGTTTTAAAGCCAGTTCAAGGATCCAAGCACAAGACCCTCTTCTTTGGTTTACCCGGTAACCCAGTAGCAGTAATGGTGACCTTCTATCAGTTTGTTCGCTCTGCATTATTGCAACTCAATGGCGCAAGCCAGACTGAGCCGCCGCTGATGCAGGCGATTGCCGAGGCCCCCATTCGGAAGCGACCAGGCCGGACGGAATATCAACGCGCCATCTTGGTGCGTGGCCCAGACGGCAAGCCCACAGTCAAACTGACTGGCAGCCAAGGCGCAGGAATTTTACGGTCAATGAGCGAGGCTAATTGCTTTGTCATTCTGTCCCACGACCAAGGCAATGTCGCCGCTGGTGACTGGGTAGATGTGGCGCTTTTCGACGGACTGCTTTAAGATTGCACCTCATGAAACTCACCAAAAAAGAAATCGCCTTCGTAGATCCAATGCACACTGCTAAAACCCTGGTTTTGGTCTACCTCTGCTTCTCTGTACCGATTGTGTTGTTAGCCCTATTTGTGGCCTTCATTCGTGACGGCGCCATTCCCGGATTTACCGTACTGTCCGCATTGATTCTGAATGCATTGCTGGGCTTTGCTTTACTGTGGATTGCTTGCAAGGTCTACAACTGGGTAGCAGGGAAATTTGGTGGGATTGAACTGGCTCTCCGCGAACTTCCAGAAGAAATCGAAGCCGACTAATTTCTCAGTCGCCTTCGTTTTTTTACAGCTTATTTGACCTTCTCTTACTTAAGCGCTCAATACTTCAGAATTAATTAAGCTTGGTGGTTTTTTTCCATCAAGGGCTGCTCGTAAATTTTCTATTGCAAGATCCACCATCGCTCTACGTGTTTTTTCTGTAGCGCTCGCAATGTGCGGAGCTAGCACAATATTGCTGCACTTGAGTAACTCCGGATGCACCGAAGGCTCACCCTCAAAAACATCTAAGCCTGCTGCAAAAATCTTTCCACTTTGCAGTGCATGCGCTAGAGCCACATCATCCACAATACCGCCACGGGCAATATTGATCAGGGTTGCAGAGGGTTTCATCATCGCAATTTCTGCGGCACCAATCGTATGGTGATTTTGCGCGGTGTAAGGCAGCACCAACACCACATGATCAGCAGTGCGGAGTAATTCTTCTTTTGAAACATAACTGGCACCACAAGCTTTTTCATCAGCATCGGAGAGATGACTGCGGTTGTGATAAATCACTTTCATACCAAAACCCAAAGCGCGTTTCGCAATTCCTCGTCCAATGCGACCCATACCAATAATGCCAACGGTGCTGTGATGTAAATCCATGCCCAATGGGTTATTCACAATTGACCATTGATCCCACTTACCGGCTCGCACCCAATGTTCAGATTCGGTAATCCGCCTTGCAGTTGCCATTAACAAGGCAAAGCCAAAATCTGCTGTTGTATCCGTAAGGACATCAGGGGTATTGGTAGCCATCACGCCAGCAGCAGTAATCGCTGGAACATCAAAGTTGTTATAGCCAACGGAAATATTGGCCACCACCTTCAAATTTTTTGACTGAGATAGGGCTGCAGCATCAATACGCTCGCTACCTGCAACCAAAGCCCCCTCAACCTCTGAAAGCGCCTTTTGAAGCTCGTCCGGGGTAAATATTTTGTCTGACTGGTTGGAGCGGACCTCATAGGATTCCTCTAATTTGGCTAGCGCTTCAGGGAAAATCGCCCTTGCGACCAAAATCTTTGGTTTGGAAGTGTTTGTTGAGTTGCTTGCTGGAGTGTTCATAGCGTGACTTTACCTCAAGTAAATTGAGGCTTTTGACTGAAAAATAGCTCGATTCGGCTAAAATTGAGTTTTTATAACTTGTCGGCCTATTGATCTAGGCTCCTCACCCGTAAAACATCATGACTTATGTCGTTACCGAAGCCTGTATCCGTTGCAAATACACCGATTGCGTTGATGTCTGCCCAGTCGATTGTTTTCGTGAAGGCCCTAACTTTTTAGTGATCGATCCAGATGAATGTATCGATTGCGCAGTATGCGTACCTGAGTGTCCAGTGAGTGCAATTTATGCAGAAGATGATGTTCCAGGAGATCAGCAGGCATTCATCAAGTTAAATGCTGAGTTGTCACCCTCATGGACATCGATTACTAAATCCAAAGCTGCCCTCCCTGAGGCAGAAGAGTGGAAAGACGTTAAAAATAAACTTGACCAACTGGTAAAGTAAATTGCACTCCCCCATTGAAACCGATGCAGTCATTATTGGCGCCGGTCCGGTGGGGCTCTTCCAAGTCTTCGAACTTGGGCTTCTAGAAATTAAAGCGCATGTCATTGACTCCCTACCCGAAGTAGGCGGTCAATGTATCGAGCTCTATCCAGATAAACCAATCTACGATATTCCAGCAATCCCCGTTTGCACTGGGCGTGAGCTGGTGAGTAATCTACTAAAACAAATCGAGCCATTCGCACCTCAGTTTCACTTAAATCAAGAGGTCTCTACACTTGAGAAGCAGGCTGATGGACGCTTTCTAATAAAGACTTCTCAAGATCAGCAGTTTTTAACAAAAGCTGTTTTTATTGCTGCTGGTGTCGGCGCATTTCAACCGCGTACGCTCAATCTGGATGGCATTGAGGCATTTGTAGATAAACAAGTCTTCTATCGAGTCAGAAATCCTGAGCAATTTGTAGGTAAGCGTGTGGTGATTTGTGGTGGTGGAGATTCTGCTTTGGACTGGGCATTGCATTTTTCCGATCAAGCAGCCAATGTGACATTAATTCACCGCAGAGATGAATTCAAGGCGGCACCTCAATCAGTCGCCAAGATGCGCGCGCTTTGCGCCACCGGCAAGATGCAACTCATCATTGGACAAATTACCGGTCTTGAAACCTCTGACGACAAACTCACAGAAATTGCCGTCACCAATATTGATGGTGAAGTTCAAAACATTGACTTAGATGCACTCTTATTGTTTTACGGTCTCTCCCCCAAACTAGGCCCTATTGCTGACTGGGGTCTCGATATCGATCGTAAGCAAATTGCTGTGGATACGGCCTGCTTTCAGACTAGCACCCCCGGTATTTACGCCGTTGGAGATATCAATATCTATCCCGGTAAGAAAAAGCTAATTTTGTCGGGCTTTCATGAGGCAGCCTTGGCAGCCTTTGCTGCAGCAGCCTATCTAGCCCCTGAAAAGCAGATTCAACTCCAGTACACCACCACCTCCCCAAAGCTTCATAAAGCCCTTGGGGTAAGCCCGCCGACATTCGAGTAAGCTCTTAATATCACTGAATCATTTAGCCGAATAAACCTATGCGTCAATATCACAATCTCATGAAGGAAGTCCTCGAAAAAGGCGTCCAAAAATCCGATAGAACCGGAACAGGAACGATCTCCATCTTCGGACACCAGATGCGCTTTAATTTGGCCGAAGGTTTTCCGATGGTCACTACCAAGAAGCTGCATCTCAAATCCATCATCCTGGAATTACTCTGGTTTCTTAAGGGCAGCACTGATAACAACTGGCTTAAAGAACGCGGTGTTTCTATTTGGAATGAATGGGCAGCACCTGACGGTGACCTAGGTCCGATTTATGGCTATCAATGGCGCTCATGGCCTGCGCCGAATGGTCAGCATATCGATCAGATTGCCGAAGTCGTAGAGACCCTTAAAAAGAATCCTGATTCTCGTCGCATTATTGTTTCTGCGTGGAACGTAGCTGATATTCCTCGTATGGCTTTAGCACCGTGCCATGCCTTCTTTCAGTTCTATGTTGCTGATGGCAAGCTTTCCTGCCAACTCTATCAACGCAGTGCCGATATTTTCTTAGGCGTACCTTTTAATATTGCTAGCTACGCCCTTCTCACCCACATGATGGCGCAGCAGTGCGACTTAGAGGTGGGCGATTTTGTATGGACTGGTGGCGACTGCCATCTCTATAGCAACCATTTAGAGCAAGTGGATCTGCAGCTTTCGAGAGATTTCTTCCCGCTACCTAAGCTCAATATTTTGCGCAAGCCAGATTCTATTTTTGACTATGAATTCGAAGATTTTGAAATTGCTGGCTATGAATCCCACCCCGCCATTAAAGCTCCTGTAGCTGTTTAAGAAATTAAATTACCCATGACTGCATCTAAGCACCCCGCCATCTCGATGATTGTTGCCCGCTCGCGCAACCACGTGATTGGTCGTGATAATCAAATGCCTTGGAAGATCTCCGCTGACCTGCAGTTCTTCAAAAAAGTGACTATGGGTCACCCCGTCATCATGGGGCGCAAGACTTGGGAATCTATTGGCCGCCCATTGCCGGGGCGCCGTAACATCGTAGTCAGTCGGAATCCTGACTTACAACTAACTGGCGCAGAAGTAGTGAACTCACTGGATGCAGCACTGAGTAATTTGAGTGAGTTTCCGAGGGTATTTGTGATTGGTGGAGAGCAGTTATTTACACAAGCTTTCCCCAAGGCTGATCGCCTCTTCATCACCGAAATAGAGATCGATGTTGATGGCGGAGATACCTTCTTTGAGGTTCCCAATCCTGAGCAATGGAAAGAGGTTGAAAGAACGCCCTCATCCGAAGGTGATATTCACTTTAATTTCCTTGCACTTGAGCGAAAGTAGTCCGCCCAGCGTCACATCCACCTAAAGCATCGAATATTCGATCCAAGGAGCTAAGCCATGAGTTTTCCCGTTTTAAGAATGATGCTTGAGTCTTCGGATGTCATGCTACGGGTGGAACTCATTGCAATTGTCTTAACGCTTTGCTTCGTCGTATTTTATTTCTTTCAAAAAATTTCGCCGAAATATTTATTTGGTGATGATGGTCCCTACGCTGGTTATATCTATAACGCGATGGGTGTCATATACAGCATCTTATTTGCCTTTATTACCGTGCTGGTTTGGCAAAGCTATAACAATGTAAGCGATTCAGTGGCGAAGGAAGCCAACCACCTCAATAATATGTATCGACTTTACTCAGCATTCCCACCAGAGTTTGATCAATCTGGAAAGCAAGCTCTGAGAGCTTACACAAAAACTGTCATAGATGAGGAGTGGCCTCTTTTAAGTCAAGATAAATTCAGTGTGAAGGCATTTAAACAATTATTAGAACTAGAGCTTGATCTCATTAAATACCAACCTCAGAATCCCGGCCAAATTAATGCACATCAAAAATTACTTCAGCTCGCCATAGAATACGCAGAACTACGACGCAGTCGAATTTATAACGCTCAGTTCGCTCTAGCGTATCCGGCATGGTTTGGGCTCATCAGCAGCTCTTTTGTATTTCTATTTTTTTCCTGCTTATTTAAGATGCAATCAAAGCGTACGCACATTGTGATGACCATTTTTTTAGGCCTCACCATTGCTGGTGCCGTGTACTTTTTGATTCTATACATCCACCCATTCCTAGGGCCAATGGCAATTTCTTCTGCTCCGCTACAGAATTTATTGGATTTCAACTGGAAGTTTTAGGGTGACTCCACAAATACAGATAAGGGGGCGAAACGCCCCCTTATTTCTTGGCATCTCAAAGCTTCTTGGTGAAGCTGTACTGTGCAAATGCCTGCTCAGCGACACCGAACCACTGTGCCTCCATGTTCCTGAAGGCACGATAGTCTTCAAAGATTTTCTTGAACTGAGGATTCTTAGCTGATTCTTCAGCATAGGTTTCCTGGCTAGCTTTAAAGCAGGCATCCATTACTGAGGTATTGAATTTTCGCAATACTGCCCCACCTTGAACCAAGCGCTGCAATGCGGGCGGGTTCAAAGCATCGTACTTCGCACACATATCAGTGTGAGCCTCAAAACATGCTGCCTGCCATGCAGCCTGGTATGCAGGTGGCAATGAATCCCACTGTTTCTTGTTGACTAAGAATGAAAGGCCAGCCGCGCCCTCCCAGAATGCGGGGTAGTAGTAATTCTTTGCTACCTTAGCTAAACCCAATTTCTCATCATCGTAAGGACCAACAAATTCTGCAGCATCAATCGTGCCTTTTTCTAGAGCTGAATAAATTTCGCCCGCAGGGAGCTGTTGAGGCACTACCCCTAGCTTTGCAAGCACTTGTCCAGCAAAGCCGGCGATACGGAATTTAAGCCCTTTGAGATCTTCTGGAGATTTAATTTCTTTGCGGAACCAACCACCCATTTGAGTACCAGTTTGCCCGCCCAAGAAGTTCACAATGTTGTAACTAGCGTAAAGCTCACGCATTAACTTCATGCCATTACCATGCAGCATCCAAGCTGCTTGCTGACGCGCTGTCATACCAAAGGGGGCAGCAGTATCAAAAATAAATGCACTGTTCTTACCTAAATAGTAATAACTAGCCGTGTGCCCACACTCCACGGTGCCATTCTGTACCGCATCCAATACTTGTAAGGCAGGCACTACTTCGCCAGCTGCAAATACTTTGACATTGAATTTACCGTCTGTTGCTTTACGCAAGGCATTGGCAAATACTTCCGGCGTTCCAAATAAGGTATCTAAGGATTTAGGAAAACTCGAGACCAAACGCCAATTGAGCGTTGGCAAACTCTGTGCAATAGATGGGGCCGCTAGTGCTGCCGCGCCTGCGCCAATGGTGGCCTTCTTTAAAAAGGAACGTCTTTGCATCTTTTTCTCCTCCAAAATAATTTACTTTTTTATTTATATTCTTTAATTGATGTTTTATTTACCACCAACAGTCATTGACCCAATCAAGATGGAGCCAGTCTCCTTGGTTCCGCGGATCAATGAATCGCTACCAATCATCTGAATATCCATCAGCATATCGCGCAAGTTGCTAGCAATCGTAATTCCTTCCACCGGATACTGAATCTCGCCGTTCTCTACCCAATAACCAAAAGCGCCACGAGAGTAATCTCCGGTAACGTAGTTGACGCCTTGCCCCATGAGCTCGGTCACCAGTAGGCCAGTCCCCATTTCTTTTAAGAGCGCAGGCAATCCACCTTTAGGCGTCTTGCGACTTTGTAAGCTGAGATGATGGGAGCCACCAGCATTGCCGGTGGTTTTCATACCCAGTTTTCTGGCGGAGTAAGTAGATAAGAAATAGCCCTGCAACACACCCTTATCCACCACAGTTCTAGCTTTAGTTTTCACACCCTCTTCATCAAACGGTGCGCTTCCTGTCATCGACTTCAGGTGAGGGTTTTCAAAAAGGCTAACGTGCTTTGGCAAGACTTGTTTGCCTAGGCTATCCAATAAAAAACTGGAGCGACGATAAAGAGCACCACCAGAAACAGCCTGTACCAATCCACCAAGTAGGCCAGCCGCTAAGGGCGCTTCAAAGATCACTGGGCAGCGTCGAGTAGTTAATGACCTCGCCTTAAGACGTGAGAGTGCACGCTCTGCCGCGTATTTCCCAATCGCAGCTGGATTGGCCAACTCTTCAGGGATGCGTGAGCTTGAATACCAGTCATCTCTTTGCATGAGTGACTTTTTGCCGCCCTCATTTGCAATCGGCGCGCACGAAATGTAGTGGCGAGAGAATGGATAGCCACCCATAAATCCGTGACTAGTCCCCATCATGAAATGCGCGTGATGTGCGGATACCGATGCACCATCGCTATTTTGAATTTGCTTGCTAACCGCAAAGGCGGCACCCTCAGCAGTGCGTGCAATATCAATCGCTGTTGCCGAATCTAAATTCCACGGGTGAAATAGATCGAGATCGAGGGGATGTTTTTCGAGGAGCTCTTTTTCAGCTGGGCCAGCACAAAGATCTTCGGCTGTATGTTGGGCAATATGGTACGCAGCTTCAACCGTTGCCTTCAGGGAACCTTTGGAGAAGTCGCTTGTACTGGCATTACCGCGGCGATGACCCAAAAAGACCGTGACACCAACCTGCTTATCCAGGCTTTGCTCAATGGTCTCCACCTCGCCCTTGCGAACAGTAACCGAAAGACCTTGTCCCTCAGAAACCTCTGCCACCGCATCTGAGGCGCCCCGTCTTTTGGCTTCCGTGAGCATGAAATCAATGATTTCTTGAAACTGATTTGATGAGTATGTAAACATGCCCTAATAATAGCTAGAATAGAAACATGAAGCATACCGAAGCTTGGAAAAGATCCACCCCTGACGAAATCAAAATTGGCTTAATCTCGATCTCCGATCGAGCGAGTAAAGGCGTATACACCGATGAAGGGGTTCCTGCCCTCCGAACATGGCTGGAAAGCGCCCTCAGCACACCCTATGTCTTTCATGAGCGCCTGATCGCGGATGAGCGGGAAGTAATCACCGAAACCATCGTAGAACTGGCAGATGAATTAGGTTGCGATTTAGTCCTCACCACAGGCGGCACAGGCCCCTCCCGAAGAGATGTAACCCCTGAGGCCACAATCGATGCGGGAACCCGGGAAATGCCCGGATTTGGCGAGCAAATGCGTCAAATTAGCCTACGCTTTGTACCAACTGCTATTTTGTCGCGTCAAACTGCCGTTTTACGAGAAATCGAAGGGCACACCGCCCTTGTCATTAATTTGCCAGGTCAACCTAAATCCATCAAAGAAACCCTTGAAGGCCTCAAAGATGCTGAGGGTAAATCCATCGTGCAGGGTATTTTTGCCTCAGTGCCTTACTGCATTGAACTTTTTGGCGGCCCCATTATCCAAACCCATGAATCCGTTATTAAAGTCTATAGACCCAAAAGCGCCATCAAGAAGTAAGGCATCCTAAAGGGTAGATAAAAAGGGTCCAGTAATGGACCCTTTTTATATTGCACGCTAATAGATGCTGAATTATTCCGGTAAGGGCACGATAAATTTTTCTCGATAGTACTTAAGCTCCTCGATGGACTCTTCAATGTCTGCCAAGGCGGTATGAGCCTGCTTTTTAGTGAAGCCCTTTACTAACTCAGGGTGCCAACGCTTACAAAGCTCCTTGAGGGTAGAAACGTCGATATTTCGATAATGAAAGAACGCCTCTAGTTTTGGCATGTACTTCGCCATAAAACGACGATCCTGACCAATCGTATTGCCACACATTGGCGCAATTCCAGGTTTGATGTATTTCTTTAAAAAAGCGATGCATTCAGCTTCAGCAGTAGCTTCGTCTGTAGTTGAGGCCCTAACCTTCTCAATCAGGCCGGAGCGTCCATGAGTGCCCTTATTCCAAGCATCCATCGCATCTAATAAGGCGTCATCCTGATGAACCACCCAAACTGGGGCAGTAGCAATGGTATTGAGGTGTGCATCGGTCACGATGACAGCAATTTCCAAAATGCGCTCTTTTTCAGGGTCTAGACCCGACATCTCCATATCCACCCAAATCAGGTGTTCATTGGCTGGCGCCGCCTTTGGTGCAGGGGTACTTGTTTTTTCACTCATATCTATAATCATCTCATGACATTCACAATTGTTTTTCTAATCGCCTTCATCGCCAGCTTTGGTCTACGCCACTGGTTATCCCAACGCCAAATTCGTCACGTTGCACTCAACCGTGATGTGGTGCCCGCTGAGTTCGCCTCACAGATCTCTCTGGCCGAACACCAAAAAGCTGCCGACTATACGATTGCCAAACTACGCCTCGGTATTTTAGAGAATGGCTTCAGTGCAATTGTTTTGATGGGCTTCACGCTCTTGGGCGGCTTACAGATCTTGAACTTCTCTCTTCTGCAATTATTGGGAGAGGGCATTGCACAGCAAATGGCTCTCTTGATATCCATCGTCCTGATCTCCGGAGTTATTGACCTACCCTTCTCTTGGTACAAACAGTTTTACCTAGAAGAGCGCTTTGGATTCAATCGCATGAATGCCAAGCTCTTTTTTAGCGACATGTTCAAGGGTTTAGGTGTTGGTGGCGCAATTGGCGTTCCACTGCTCTGGGTCATTCTCAGCTTGATGGCTCAAGCAGGTGACTTTTGGTGGCTATGGGCGTGGGGCGTTCTTACTGTTTTCAGCCTATTGATGCAGTGGATATTTCCAACCTTTATCGCGCCTATCTTTAATAAGTTTGAAGCACTAGAAGAAGGTGCACTAAAGACCCAAATCGAAGCTCTGCTAACACGTTGTGATTTTGCCAGTCAGGGCCTGTTTGTGATGGATGGCAGCAAACGCAGTGCGCACGGTAATGCATTTTTTGCCGGCATGGGTAAAGCTAAGCGCATCGTATTTTTTGATACCTTGATTGAAAAGCTAAACCCTGGTGAAGTGGAAGCCGTACTAGCTCATGAACTTGGCCACTACAAGTGCAACCATATTCGCAAGCGCTTGCTAGTTTCCTTTGCTTTGAGCTTTGTGACATTCGCACTCCTAGGCTGGATCAGCACTCAGCCTTGGTTCTATAGCGATCTTGGTGTGATGCCCAACCCCAATGGCTATAACGGCGGCCTAGCCTTAGCACTCTTCATGTTGGTATCGCCCGTCTTTAGCTTCTTCCTGACTCCGCTATCGAGCTTGGCATCACGTAAACATGAATATGAAGCAGATGGTTTTGCTGCAGATAAATCCTCTGCAGCAGATTTGATCTCCGCCTTAGTCAAGCTCTATCAAGGCAACGCATCGACCTTAACGCCAGATCCGATCTATACCGCTTTTTATAGTTCGCACCCCCCTGCTCCATTACGCATTGCCAATCTCAAACGTTTCAACTGAGTAACCCGGAATATTTAGTTGATGGAACAATTTCATGCGCTACTCACAGCCTCCTATGGAAGGCATTATTTAGCGCAGCGATTGGTCAAGGATGAGCGTGGAAATGAATCCCCTCTCGGTGAATTAATTCAGGTAAGTACGCCAGCCAAGCAACACATTGGTGCAGTAGGTGATCGCATGCTCCTGGAGATGACCTCAGTAGATCAAGCACGCATTATTCGCATCGAACCACGAGAAAATTTACTCTATCGATCTGATGCCTTTAAAAGCAAGCTCATCGCCTCAAATGTCGATCAAATATTAGTCGTGCTGGCTACGCAACCCGCTTTCTCCCCTGACCTTTTGGGAAGAGCAGTTGTTGCTGCAGAGACAAACCAAATTGGTTTGCACATTCTCCTCAACAAATGCGACCTCAAAGATAACTTAGAGCACGCGCGCAAGATCATTGCACCCTATGCATGCATGGGCTACCCCGTAACAGAGGTATCCGCTAAGTTTGATGAGGCCTCCATCGAAGCATTGCGCCCCGCTATTTGCGGCAAGGTATCTGTGTTTGTTGGTCAATCTGGTATGGGCAAATCCAGCCTACTGAATGCCTGGGTTCCGAATGCAGCAGCGATTACTCAAGAGTACTCAGTTCGCTTGGATACCGGTAAACACACTACAACTGCCTGTCGCTACTTTGAGCTACCCGAGGCTTGGGGGCGTGATGCTAGCGGCAAATTGGGCGCCCTAATTGACTCCCCTGGCTTTCAGGAGTTTGGCTTGGCGCATATGTCTGTCAGCGAGTTAGAACATGCCTTTAGGGAGTTTCATGATCTGCTGGGCAAGTGTCGCTTTCATAACTGCGCTCACCAATCTGAGCCGGACTGTGCAATACGAGAAGCTGTGGACAGAAATGAAATAGCGCCAGAAAGACTGGCGCTATTTAGGCAATTGCGGTCCGACTCAAAAACGGCCGATACGCAGATTCAGGGAATTAGCCAAGCCAAAGAGCGATGGTCAGCATTAGCAATAAAGCCATCCAAGCGATAACTAAGCGCCACACCAAACCAATTGCAGAGCGCATCGTGCGCTCATTCGGCTCAAGGCCTACTTCGTAAACAACGGGCTCACCAGCTTCAGCCATACGCAAAGCTTCATCGCTATCAGGCTCGCTCATAGGCTCACCCAAACGAACACCCAGAGCACCACTACCAGATGCCAAGATCACTGCTGATAAAGAGTCGGACCATTTGCCAGTCAAATGACGCCATGCATAGACTGCGCCCTCAAAGTTACCGACAATCGCAAAGCCCATCGCTGTGATGCGAGCAGGCACCCAATCTAAAACGTAGAAGAAATGACGCGCCGCTTCACTTAAATTGAAGTCACCTTTTTCTGACCAGCGCTGAGCAGCTGTATCAGCTAAGCGGTACAAGACCACGCCTGCTGGGCCCATTGGCATTAGGAACCAGAACAGCACACCAAAAACATGGTGATGCGAACCAATAATGGCACGCTCTAGTGCAAGTGAAATGACTTCAGTCTCTGTGAGATTGGAGGCATCTAATTCAGGGCCATACCACTCACCCAAGGCTGCGCGTGCTGCTGGCAAATCATGATTAGCAATTGCTTCATGTACTAGCGTGAAGGAGTGGCTAAATTGGCGAAAACCAAAAAATAAGTAGGCGATTAATACATTCCATATGAAACCTAAAATTGGAAAGGTCACCATGAAGACAACGTAGAGAACAAATACTAAAAACGTTGGCAGAATAAATGCGACCAAGCATGCCATACGAGCACCTACTGGGCTCGCGCCTTCTTCGGTCTTGCCACCGAATTCACCGGCGACCCAATCTAACCAGCGAGCGCTCATGCGCGCGATCCAATGGGTCGAAGTTACTGGGCGATATTGCTCAGCAATGAGGGCAAAGAGAATAGAAAAGAAAGTCATACTTTTAATAAATGATAAAGGTTACGCAACATACCAGCAGTAGCACCCCAGATAAAACGATTTTCATAGGGCATTGAATAAAACCGACGACTACCCTGATCACTCTCCCAGACTCGCACTTGATGATTTGCAGGGTCCATTAAAAAATGTAAAGGCACTTCAAAAACATCTGCAACTTCAAAAGCATCTAAGGCATATTCTGCCTGAGGTTTTACCAATCCCACAACTGGCGTCACACTATAGCCCGAAACCGTTAAATACTGAGGCAAATGGCCAATGATTTCCACCCCCTGCCTATCCAAGCCGATTTCCTCTTCACTTTCTCGTAAAGCGGTGTCATTAGGGCTGGAATCACCCGGATCCATCCGTCCACCTGGAAAGCTAATTTGACCAGCATGGTCGTGTAAATGATCGGTCCTTTGGGTTAGCAGCACCGACAGTCCATCAGCCTTCAACAGCAAAGGGATGAGCACCGCTGCCTGGGTTATTTTTCCAGCAGCTTGGCGATTTTGAATAATGCCTGCCGCAATGACCTGTCGATTTTCATCGGTGATCTCTGGCTGCCAAGCAGGTGGAATCTGAAAACGATTTTTCAGATTCACTGGATGCAAATGATGGTCAGCTACCCTGGGTTGATCTGCGCATACCTCATGAATCGGAATCGCCTGCGCATCAAAGCTCAATGGAGTGGCTGCACTCAATTTTTGCTCTTGGGGTTTCTGATTCTGAGTCATTAGCTTATTTTAGGGCAATAAAAAAGGCGACCTAGGCCGCCTTCTCTTTGGATTAAAGCAAACCTTATTCCGCTACAGTCTCAGCAACTGCTTTAACTTTGCGTGCAGGAAGTTTTTCTTTAATACGTGCAGACTTACCTGAACGATCGCGCAAGTAGTACAACTTGGCACGACGTACATCACCGCGACGCTTCACTTCAATGCTAGCGATCAATGGTGAGTAAGTTTGGAATGTACGCTCTACACCTTCGCCAGATGAAATCTTGCGAACGATAAAGCTTGAATTCAGTCCGCGATTGCGCTTAGCAATCACAACGCCTTCAAAGGCCTGGGTACGCTTACGTGTACCTTCAACTACGTTTACGCCAACAACTACTGTGTCGCCAGGAGCGAAAGTAGGAAGTACTTTGTTAGCACTTAAGCGAGCAATTTCTTCTTGCTCAATTTTTTCGATCAAATTCATTATTAATCCTTAAACATCTTGTCAGCGTTTAATCCCGAGACTTTCATCAACGGACCAGACAGAGGATGCAGTTAAAACCATTTCACTAAATCAAAACACAAACACTTCATTCAAAACCATAATTACTTACAGCGTTCGAAGAAATTGCTCATCTTCTTTACTTAGCAACCCATTAGCTCTTGCTGATTTAATTAAATCAGGTCTAAGCCTTAGCGTCAGCTCCAAAGACTTCTGCCGACGCCAATCCGCTATTTTAGCGTGATGTCCGCCTAAAAGCACGTCCGGGACAGATAAATTTTCATATATTTCAGGGCGGGTGTAGTGCGGATAGTCCAAAAGACCATTAATAAAGCTGTCCTGGATAGTAGATTCGACATCACCCAAGGCGCCAGGAATGAGGCGCATGACAGCATCCATCATGGTCATAGCGGGTAATTCTCCGCCAGAAACCACAAAATCCCCCATAGAAAGCTGTAAATCAACGTTGCGATCGATAAAACGCTGGTCTACAGCCTCATATCGACCGCAAATAAAGGTTAAATTGCCGTAATTAAGAATATCTGCCGCTATCTTCTGGGAAAAGACCTCGCCTTGGGGTGCCAAGAGGCAAATTGGCCCAGAAGCGACATTTTGAGCTTGATGGGCTGCTTTAACAGCAGATATCGCATCTTCCAATGGTTTGACCATCATGACCATACCTGGACCGCCACCATAGGCGCGATCATCAACAGTTTTGCGAGGATCGAGACAATAATCCCTTGGATTCCAGAGATTGACGCTGGCAAGACCTTGTTCACAGGCGCGCCCAGTGATGCCCCACTGCGTTAATGCAGAGAACATTTCAGGAAATAAGGTGACTACATCAAATCGCATATTGGAAATGGAAGATCAATGACTAATTGCATTTAGTGCAGATTACCAGTCGGGCTGCCAATCCAGAGTAATGAGCTTGTTTGGCAGATCTACGTTTTGTACCACCTCTTTTACGAAAGGCACTAGCTGTTTTACTGTTTTGGTTTCTGAATCACCAAGAGCGATGATTCCATGGGCGCCGTTATCGTTGACGTCAATCACCTCACCTAGGCTCTCACCTTCGAGATTGATTGCTTTGCAGCCAATGAGATCAACCCAGTAATAACTATCGCTCTCCGCCTTTGGAAACACTTCACGCGCAACTAAGATGCGAGCACCTTTTAAGGCTTCAGCTTGATCACGATCTGTAATACCGTCCAAGGCAATCACTACATTGCCACTATGCATCTTGGCTTGCTTCACCTTGTATGGCTTTAATGAAGCCTGCTCATGAGATGGAGCAACTCCAGCACTCCGTCGAGGAATGAGAGATAACCAAAGTTCTTTGCTAGATAAGAGTGCTACGGGATCGGAAGAATGAGGGCGAACCTTAATCTGACCCTGTAAGCCTTGAGCGTCTTGAACTGCACCGAGCTCAATCAAATCATCTAGGGAAGGTGTATTCATATTGAAGCCACCTCAACTCCCCAAATAACACTACAAGTCAATTCTGCTACCAAAGACTTTGTCACTAAGAGAAAGCCTTTGGATATAAAGTCTTTAGACAGCAGGATTATTTTTGATCAAACGAACTACTGTTGGAGAAATCTGCGCGCCAACACCAGTCCAATAGGTCAAACGATCTTGAGCAATACGCATTGCTTGCTCAGTCGCTGCTGCCTGTGGATTGAAGTAACCAATACGCTCGATAAAGTTCGAGTCGCGACGATTGCGCTTGTCTGTAGCCACGATGCTATAAAAAGGGCGCTTCTTTGAACCGCCGCGTGCCAGTCGAATGACGACCATACTTATTCCTTAAAATCTAAAATGAAAACAGGTTGATTACAACCCAATGAAATTACTACAAAATCTTGGGCTCCAACTAACTGAGCAAATTAATAAAACAAATGCACGGTATAGCGGAAAACCTCATATTCTAGACGAAAACCCCTACTTGATCCACCTATTTAAGTGGGCACTCTTTTAGCTTCAACAGTAGAATAGATGATAGTTAATTAAAAAATAATTATTAAAAACAATAACTTACAAAAATATCACCATGAAAACTGCCATTTTTAGCCCCTCCAGAGGTCCTATAAAGCGCTTTTTTCTCATTCTTTCTTGCCTCGGCTTAGGTTTTTTGACTGCCTGCGCCAATGTCATTCCGTCCTGCAACGCTAAAACCAGCCCTCCAAGCAGTGAATTCCGAAATACCAAATGGGAGCTAGTCCGCTGGAATCTCGCACCCAATGCCAAAGGTGAGGTTCGTGCCCGACAAATCCCTCAGGGCGACAATAGCAACCCAATCCAAATCATCTTTGATGCCAATGCTGAGCGTGTGAGTGGATCTACAGGCTGCAATCGCTTTACCGCTCGCATTACTGAAGATGCCAGAGGATTTACGCTGGATCAAATAGCCGCCACAAAGATGGCCTGTACACCACAACGCATGGAGCTAGAGAATGACTTTCTCTATGAATTGAATGATTACCGCTCCATTGTGCGCAACGGCGATCAGCTCTTGATGATTGGCGCGGATCGTGAAGTTTTAAGCTTCATGCAAAAAAATAATTCTGCAAAATAAATCAATATTGATATAGACCCATTACTGAAAGTCAGCATGAAAAAATACAAACTCCTATTCTGCTCACTCGGATTATTTTTTCCCGGTACCGGCTTTAACTGTTTTTATTTGCAAGGATTGAAATCCTTTTGGGGTTGGGCACAACTATTTTCATTTATTGGCGGAATTGCTGGTTGGTTGATCCTAAAAGATACACACTTCCACTCTGCGCCGGGCTGGGTGTTAATCACTTTTGGTTTTATTACTTTTGAGGCAAGCTGGCTAACGACAATCGCTTATGGCTTACGTGCAGATGAAAAGTGGGACGCACAATTTAACCCGAACCTAGAGCCCAGTAGAGCAACTAGGTCGGGCTGGCCAGTTGTGCTGACTGTGATTTTTTCTTTGGTATTTGGTGCCGGTGTGATGATGACCTTCTTAGCAATTGCATTTGAGCAATTCTTCATCTCCCAGCTTCAGGAAGCAAGAAAGCTATCCCAGTAACGCGGATAGCTTTTTGACTGGCAATGAAAGTTATTTAAGCCTTAAAACTGCTCCGCTGTCAGCGCATTAGTAGATTGCCCACTCTCAAGAATCGATGTTGCGAGAGCTTGAGATTGCGGCAATAGATTTTCTGCAAAAAAGCGTGCCGTGGCAATCTTGGCATCATAGAAATTGGGATCGCCCGCCCGTAACTCTTGCGCAGCCAATAAAGCACGTGCCATCTGCCATGCGCCCAATACCAAGCCACATAAACGTAAATAAGCAAAGCTACCTGCATACACTGCTTTGATATCTGTTTTTGCATTCGACACAATGTAAGCCACCGAGGATTCAAATACTTCTCGTGCTGCAGTTAATTGCTTTAAAACAGCCTTTGCATCTGCGGTGCCGCTGCTTGCGAGATCTTTTTCAGTTTGCTGGATTTTTTCAGAGAACAGCTTTGCAGTTGCGCCACCATCACGCACTGTTTTTCTACCGATCAGATCATTTGCCTGAATAGCTGTAGTGCCTTCATAGATCGTCAGAATACGAGCATCACGATAGTGTTGTGCTGCGCCAGTCTCCTCAATGAAACCCATGCCGCCATGCACCTGCACACCTAAACTGGCAACCTCAATTGACATCTCGGTGGAGAAACCCTTCACAATTGGAACCAGGAATTCATATATCGCTTGATTCTGCTTGCGAGCCACTTCATCTGGGGATGCATGCTGCGCATCGTATGCAGCTGCGGCGTAATACGCCAAGGCTCTAGATGCCTCAATGTAGCCACGCATAGTCATCAGCATCCGCTTCACATCGGGCTGATGAATAATTGCCACAGGACCTGGGGAGCCAGCTAGATCGCGACTCTGAACTCGGTCCTTGGCGTACTGCACTGCCTTTTGATATGCGCGCTCTGCGACTGCAATACCTTGCATACCAACTGCAAAGCGAGCGGCGTTCATCATGACAAACATGTATTCCAGGCCACGATTTTCTTCGCCAACTAAGTAGCCGATTGCACCGCCATGATCGCCGAACTGCAAGACTGCTGTTGGACTGGCCTTGATGCCAAGCTTGTGCTCTATCGAGACACAATGAACATCATTACGCTCGCCTAGCGAACCATTCGCATTCACCAAGAACTTCGGCACCACAAATAAAGAGATGCCCTTCACGCCTTCTGGTGCATCTGGTGTTCTAGCTAATACGAGATGGACAATATTCTTTGCCATATCGTGTTCACCATAGGTGATGTAGATCTTGGTACCGAAAATTTTGTATGTGCCGTCAGCATCAGGCACGGCACGAGAACGAACCATCGATAAATCGGAGCCTGCTTGAGGCTCAGTGAGGCACATGGATCCAGTCCACTCCCCAGAGATCATCTTAGGTACATAGCGCTCTTGTAACTCAGGGCTTGCTGCAGTCAATAAAGCCTCAATCGCACCATCAGTCAACATCGGACATAAGGCGAACGACAAACTAGCTGAATGCACCATCTCAAAGCAGGCGGTGGCAATCAGCTTAGGCAAGCCTTGACCGCCAAACTCTGCAGGGTGAACAACACCCTGCCAACCTGCTGCAGCAAATTGTTCAAAAGCCTCTTTGAAACCAGGAGAAGTAGTGACGACCCCGTCCTTTAATGAACTAGGGTGTTGATCTCCTGGCCAATTGAGAGGTGCTACAACGTCTTGATTAAATTTGGCAGACTCTTCCAGAATCGCTGGGGCTAAATCGACATCAGCACCTGCCTCAACATAGGAGGGATAGGAAACAACCTCAGATAGCCCCGCTAGTTCGTTCATCACAAACAGCATGTCTTTAACTGGGGCTACATACGGCATAAGTATTCCT
The DNA here is from genome assembly GCF_018882055.1 of Polynucleobacter sp. es-MAR-4. Lineage (GTDB taxonomy): Bacteria > Pseudomonadota > Gammaproteobacteria > Burkholderiales > Burkholderiaceae > Polynucleobacter. Next base: position 758,950 of record NZ_JACVPF010000001.1, read on the forward strand.
ATGGATCGGGGGTAAAGATGGTTAAAAAGATATCCTGAGTCGCCTTAACCGAGTAAGTTAGTCAATTCAGGAACGGCAGTATTTAAATCCGCAACTAAGCCGTAATCTGCAACACTAAAGATTGGTGCTTCAGGATCCTTATTAATCGCTACGATTACTTTAGAGTCTTTCATACCGGCTAGATGCTGAATTGCACCAGAGATGCCTACTGCGATATACAGCTGCGGAGCAACAATCTTGCCGGTCTGACCCACTTGGTAGTCATTTGGAACATAGCCCGCGTCCACTGCGGCACGTGATGCCCCAAGAGCTGCACCCAGCTTGTCCGCTAAAGGTACAACAATCTCTTGATATTTCTCTCCGGAACCTAAACCACGACCACCGGATACGATGATCTTGGCAGCAGTAAGCTCGGGACGATCCGACTTCGTCAACTCACGACCAACAAAAGAGGATTGAGATTTGCTGTCAGCAGCTGATGCTTTTTCTACTACGGCAGATCCACCACTTGCAGCGACCGGATCAAACCCGGTAGTACGAACCGTAATGACCTTGACTGGATCGCTAGACTGGACAGTAGCAATAGCATTACCTGCATAAATCGGACGCTCAAAGGTATCAGGCGAGATAACTTTGGTGATATCCGATAACTGCGCTACATCCAACTTAGCAGCAACGCGTGGCAATACGTTCTTGCCGTTGGCAGTTGCGGGCGCCAGGATATGGCTATAGTCATTAGCAATGGAGAGAATCTGCGCAGCTAAAGGTTCAGCGAGTTGGTCAGCCAAAGATGTAGCATCCACTTGAATCACTTTGCGCACTCCAGCGATTTGAGCGGCAGCGGAAGCAGCGGTATCGGCACCACTACCAGCAACCAATACATCCACCTCAGGGGAGCACTGCAAGGCGGCCGCTACCGCATTAAGCGTAGCTGCCCTCAAAGATTGATTGTCGTGTTCAGCAATAACGAGTGCGGCCATTTAAATCACCTTCGCTTCATTTTTAAGTTTATCTACCAAAGCTGCTACATCAGCCACCATCACACCAGCAGAGCGCTTTGGCGGCTCTTCCACTTTGAGGGTTTTAAGGCGTGGAGCAATGTCAACTCCCAGCTCCTCAGGCTTCACAATTTCCAAGGTCTTCTTCTTGGCTTTCATGATGTTTGGCAAAGTCACATAGCGCGGCTCATTCAAACGCAAGTCAGTTGTAATGACTGCCGGCAAAGTAATTGCAATCGTTTCTAAACCACCATCAACTTCACGAGTCACATTTGCTTTGCCGTCGGCAACAACGACTTTGGAGGCAAAAGTTGCTTGCGGAATATCCATTAAGCTAGCCAGCATCTGACCTGTCTGATTGCTATCGTCATCAATTGCTTGTTTACCCAGAATGACGATCTGTGCCTGCTCTTTTTCAGATAGCGCCTTAAGAATTTTCGCCACTGCCAATGGCTGTAACTCAGCATCAGTCTCAACTAAGATAGCGCGATCAGCGCCAATCGCTAAAGCAGTACGGAGAGTTTCTTGACATTGAGTAGGGCCAGCAGAAACTACAAGTACCTCAGTAGCAACTCCAGCCTCTTTTAATCGAACAGCCTCTTCAACTGCAATCTCATCAAAAGGATTCATGCTCATTTTGACGTTTGCTAGATCGACACCAGAGTTATCTGATTTCACCCGAATTTTGACGTTGTAATCAACGACACGCTTTACTGCTACTAAGATTTTCATGCTGAATTCTCTATTTTTGAGTAACTTTTCTATTTTATCCGTCTAGCACCAAGTAAGGCTAGACGTCGATTGCTGAAGCGGATCCGGCCTGCTTGCGCAATTCAAACTTCTGGATCTTCCCGGTAGAGGTCTTGGGTAGCTCACAAAACACAATGGCTCTTGGCACCTTAAAACCAGCCAGATGCTGTTTGCAATGAGCAATGATGTCAGCGGGCGTCACTTCCATGCCAGGCTTAATTTCTAAGAAGGCGCAAGGTGTCTCACCCCACTTATCGTCGGGCTTGGCAACTACTGCAGCAGCAATGACTGCCGGGTGACGATAGAGAACATCCTCAACCTCTACAGAGGAAATATTTTCCCCACCAGAGATGATGATGTCCTTACTGCGATCTTTCATCTTCACGTAACCATCGGGATTCATTACCGCCAAATCTCCCGAATGGAACCAGCCGCCCTCAAAAGCCTCTTTGGTTGCCTTCTCATTCTTCAGATAACCCTTCATGGCGATATTGCCCTTGAACATAATCTCCCCCATCGTCTCGCCGTCAGCGGGAACGGGTTCGAGGGTTTCCGGATTAAGAACGGCGATTGCTTGCTGCATGTGATAGCGAACACCTTGACGAGCATTCAGGCGAGCCCTCTCTCCAATATCAAGCTCATTCCACTCATCCTGCTTCACACAAACTGCTGCGGGACCATAGACTTCGGTTAACCCATATACGTGGGTTAAATCAAAGCCGAGCTTTTCCATGCCCTCGATGATGGAGGCAGGAGGTGCGGCACCAGCGATTAGACCCTTCACGCCAGCAGGCACACCTTCTTTTAATTCATCAGGGGCATTCACTAATAGGTTGTGCACAATCGGGGCGGCGCAGTAATGCGTAACACCATGCTCCTTAATGGCGGCAAAAATATGTTGTGCATCAACACGACGTAGGCAGACATTAATACCCGCACGGGCTGCTATCGTCCATGGGAAGCACCAACCATTGCAATGGAACATCGGAAGCGTCCAAAGATAGGTGGGATGCTTGTTGATATCCCAATCCAAAATATTCGATACGGCATTGATTGCCGCACCACGATGGTGATAGACCACGCCCTTTGGATTACCGGTTGTCCCCGAGGTGTAATTCAAGCAAATTGCTTGCCACTCATCCGCAGGGACTTGCCATGCAAATTGAGGATCACCCTCAGACAGAAATTTTTCGTAAGTGAGTTTGCCGAGCTTTTCGCCAGGAACATCAAACTCTTTTTCCTCGACATCAATCACTAAAAATTCACGACCACTTTCTTTCTTAGCAATCTCGAGAGCTTTTTTCATTACTCCAGAAAATTCTGGATCTACGATCACAACTTTTGCCTCACCGTGATTAAGCATAAAGGCGACTGACTCTGGATCCAGGCGGGTATTCAAGGCATTTAATACCGCTCCAGCCATCGGAATTCCAAAATGTGCCTCTACCATTGACGGCGTATTGGGCAACATCACGGCAACGGTATCACCCAAGCCAATTCCATGCTTTTGCAGAGCGCTTGCTAGGCGACGGCAACGCTCATAAGTCTGACTCCAAGTCTGACGTAATTTGCCATGAATAATTGCCAAACGATCTGGATACACTTCAGCTGATCGCTCAAGAAATAACAGTGGAGTGATCGGAGTAAAGTTTGCTGGGTTACGTTCCAAACCCTGCTCAAAAATATTAGACATGCGTTCCTTGAATATTGGTCTTCTTAAATTCTAGAAATCTAATGGCGCTTAAATATCCGCAAGCGCTTTGACATGCGCCACCACGCTACGCCCCAAGGCGGAGAGGTTGTAACCACCCTCTAGGCAACTAACGATACGACCCTGAGCATATTGATTTGCAATCCCTTTAAGCTGCTTAGTAATCCAGGCGTAGTCATCCTCTACCAAACCCATCTGCCCTAGATCATCCTCACGATGAGCATCAAAGCCTGCGGAAATAATAATGAGCTCTGGTTCAAAGTCTCTTAAGCGGGGTAACCACTGCTCTTCCACTATCGAGCGCACCACATCCCCACGAGTCGACGCAGGAAGCGGGACATTCACCATATTATTTGCCCCATCTAAACCACTGTACGGGTAAAACGGGTGTTGGAAGAAACTGCACATCAGTACATTGGGGTCATTAAAAAAAGCTGCTTCAGTCCCGTTGCCATGATGCACATCAAAATCAATAATGGCCACACGTTCGATGCCATAGGTCTCCATCGCATATCGTGCCGCTACAGCAACGTTATCAAAGACACAAAATCCCATGGAGCGAGTTGGCTCTGCATGGTGGCCTGGGGGGCGAACTGCACAAAATACATTTTCAACTTCACCCTTCATAACCGCATCAACACCAGCAATGGCAGCGCCTGCTGCACGCAGCGCAGCGCTCCAGGTATGAGGGTTCATAATGGTGTCACCATCAAGCATGAAGTAACCACTAGCCGGTGAACGCTCTTTAACAAAAGCAATATGATCTGGGCTGTGCACTAACTCTAGTTGATCTTCAGTTGCCAGCGGCGCATCAAGATGGTGCAGAAAGCGATCTATGCCACTGCGAATGAGTTGATCATTAATTGCCTGAATGCGCTCTGGGCACTCGGGATGGTGGCTACCCATCTCATGTTTTAGAAAATCTGGATGAGTTATGTATCCTGTTGTCATTACTAGTAATCCTCAATAGCAAAACTGTAGTTTTTATAATGTAATAAAACCTGCCAAGCCCTCAAAAACTCACTTACCTGTCTATGAATTTTCGCGTCTCCCACCTTACTGCAACAATATTCATAGCGCTACTGCTTAGCGCCTGCTCTAGCACCCCTACTCAGCAAGTTAGCCCTACAGAGACTATCGTAAACCAGTCTGAGGATGCGGCGACAGAAGCCCGTTTTAGCCAAAACCTCAACCAGTTAATTGCCCAAATTGCCCAGACCCAAGGAATCCCTCAGGCAAGCCTTGAATCAGGGTTCTCAGATGCTAAAACTATTCCATCCATACGCAAATTGGTGTTACCCCCATCGGGCACCTTTAAAAAGAATTGGGTAGCCTATCGAAAGCGCTTTATTGAGCCAGTTCGCCTTAAGGCTGGTAAGGCCTTTTGGGAGCAAAACCAGGCATTCCTAACTAAGGTTGAGCAAGAATCAGGCGTCCCGGCTGAAGTCATCGTCTCCATTATTGGGATTGAAACTATCTATGGCCGTCAAACGGGCAACTTTAGAGTAAAAGATGTGCTCTCCACCTTAGCCTTTAGTTATCCGGACACACCCAATAAAGCCCGTCGAGAACAGCTATTTAAAGACCAGCTTCAAGAACTCATTCTTATGTGCTGGACTGAGGGCGGCGGAACCCTTCCTGCAAAAAATAGCAGCCAGGGCTTGAACCCAGTACGATTTAATGCATGTCTAAATCAAAACAGCTCCTATGCTGGTGCGATTGGTCTGCCACAGTTCATGCCAAGCAGTATTCGCAGCTTCGCAGTAGATGGTGATGGAGACGGGCGTATTGATCTCAAGCAAAGCCCTAAAGATGCTATTGCCAGTGTGGCTAATTTTATGAAGAAGCATGGCTGGCAGTCTGGCATGCCGATTTACTTCCCCGTACAGGAAGGAGCGGTCAGTGAGGCGAGAGCATTAGCTGATGGCGAACCTCAATTGAAATATTCCGTCCAAGATCTGATCACAAAAGGCATTTTGACTAAAGAGCAAGGGGATCTTCAGGCAGGTGGTGTTGAGCCACAAAGCAAAGCGCTCATTGTCGATCTCCCCTACCCCGACAAGGATGGCAATGATCAGGTTCGTTATGTAGTGGGTTTAAATAATTTCCTGACAATCGTGCAGTACAACCGCAGCTACTTTTACGCACAAAGTGTTGCCGAGTTTGCAGAAGCCTTGGGATATAAGAATCAAAGCGTGGTACCCGCCGTCACAAGTAAAGCAAAGCCAGAAGTAAAGTCAGGCGAAGCAGTCAAACCCAAGAAGACTGCTAGCAAGAAAAAGCAGAAGTAGACGAAATCGCTTACGCTGGGAAAACGCCAGTCGAAAGGTAGCGATCACCACGGTCACACACGATAAAGACAATCGTAGCGTTTTCCACCTGGCGAGCAATTCGCAAGGCAACCACTAAAGCACCGCCAGCTGAAATGCCGCAGAAGATACCCTCTTCAGCCGCAAGGCGGCGAGCCATCTCTTCAGCATCCGCTTGGCTCACATACTCAATGCGATCAACCTTATCGCCTTGATAAATCTTCGGCAGATATTCTGGAGCCCATTTACGAATTCCGGGAATCTGCGAGCCCTCTTCTGGCTGCGCACCAATAATCTGAATATCAGGGTTCATGGACTTCAGGTATGTAGAAACTCCGGTAATTGTTCCGGTAGTCCCCATTGCTGAAATAAAGTGGGTAATCTGACCATCGGTATCACGCCAGATTTCTGGGCCAGTGGTCTCGATATGAGCGCGTGGGTTATCCGGATTAGCGAATTGATCAAGCAATCTGCCGCGGCCCTCTTTCTGTAATTGCAATGCATAGTCACGAGCAAACTCCATACCACCAGAGGCTGCCGTCAGAATTAACTCGGCACCATAAGCAGCCATGCTCTGTCGACGCTCAATACTCTGGTTCTCGGGCATCACCAAAACCATCTTATAGCCCAACATTGCAGCAGTCATCGCCAAAGCAATGCCGGTATTGCCGCTGGTAGCCTCAATGAGAGTGTCACCCGGTTTAATTTCGCCACGCTCTTGTGCGCGCAAGATCATCGACAGCGCAGGCCGATCCTTAACCGACCCCGCCGGATTGTTACCTTCCAACTTCCCTAAGATCAGATTATTTTTGGAATCGTTTTCAGCGCCAGGAATACGTTGTAAACGAACCAAGGGTGTATTACCCACGGTCTGTGAAATAGTTAAGTAAGAAGGTGTGCTCATGAAACCATTTTAGCCATAAGCTAGGCTAGACGTAAAAGGGTTTAATTTCGGCGACCTGGTTCCGCACGATCCGGATTATGGCGAGAGCTACTTTGACCGCGCGAGCCACGTCTGCTAGCCTTGGAGCCCTCTTTGTTGGTCCTACCGTGGGGCTCGCGAAAGGAACTTGGTGCCTCAATGGTCAAGCCGTTATCCACCATCTTTTCAACCGATTTCATACCAATGCCACGCACGCGTTTTTGCAAATCATTAGCATCCTGAAAATGACCCCCATCCAAACGTTCAGCAATAATAGTTTTCGCTTTAGATGGCCCGATACCTTTAATACTCTCTAACTCAGACTGAGTTGCGGTATTGACGTTTACCGGTGAGGCAGCGGCCAATCCTGAAACGGCTACAAATACTGAAAATACTAAGGACTTTAATAATTGATTCATTTAATCTCCATCAGTTAATAAAAAATCCACTCACACGAAGTGCAAGTGGATCAGTTACAACGAATGAAGATTCAGTCGGTTTACTTTTTTTAACTACTTATAGCGGGCTTGCTAAGAAATCTGCATTGGCTGATAGCCAGGCAATATAACGACTGACACCCTGCTCCACATTCAGGAAAGGTTCTGAGTATCCAGCGGCGCGTAGCTTGGTTAAATCCGCTTGCGTAAAGCACTGGTACTTGCCTTTGAGCGCATCTGGGAAGGGAATGTATTCAATCGCCTTTTCTTTTACCAACTCTTCTAGGCTAGCAGGATTGGCATTGTCGATTTTGCGCATGGCATTAGCTACCGCGTGAGCAACATCATTAAATGGTTGCGCGCGGCCACTACCAAGATTGAAGATGCCGCTGATTTCTGGATGATCCAAGAAATAAAGATTTACTTTAACCACGTCTTCCACTGAGACAAAGTCACGACTTTGCTCGCCAGCACCATAGCCGCCATATTCGCCAAAGAGTTTAACTTTGCCATTGGCCTTGTACTGATGGTATTGATGAAAGGCTACTGAGGCCATACGACCTTTGTGGGATTCACGTGGTCCGTAGACATTGAAGTATCTGAATCCAACTACCTGTGCAGTGTTAGATTTTTCAGCAAAACGCTTACGCATCACTTGATCAAATAAAAACTTGGAGTAGCCATAAATATTTAACGGCTTCTCATGCTCGCGACTCTCTACAAACACATCAGAGCCACCATAAGTTGCTGCCGAAGAGGCATAGAGCAATTGCACTTTTTGCTCTGTACAGATATCAAGCAAGTCCATGGTGTAACGGAAATTATTAGCCATCATGAAGATGCCGTCAGTTTCCATCGTATCGGAGCAAGCACCCTCATGAAACACTGCCTTGACCTTACCAAAACGACCACTTCTAAATGCCTCTAGAAACTCATCTTTATCGAGATAGTCGATGATGTCTAAGTCTGCAAGATTGCGATACTTATCGGCGGGACGTAAATCATCAACCGCAATAATATTTTTTTCGCCACGCGCATTAAGCGCTTGAACAATATTGGCGCCAATAAATCCAGCAGCGCCAGTTACGATAATTGTCATTGCAATTCCTCTGAAGTAACGGTGGCGGTTCCTAGCTTGCCAACCACAATACCACCAGCCCGATTAGCCAAGGCCATCGCCCTTTCAAGTGGCCAACCTGCCGCTAATGCTACGGCGAGTGTGCCAATAACAGTATCACCTGCACCAGACACATCAAATACTTCACGTGCCTGCGCCTTCACATGGCTGACGCCAGCTTCAGTGAATAAACTCATACCCTCTTCAGAGCGGGTGAGTAGCAAAGCCTCAAGATTTAAAGATTTCCTGAGGTCTTGCGCTCTTTTAGTGAGATCTTCTTCGCCAGTCCATTGACCAACTACCTGACGCAATTCGCTACGATTTGGAGTAAGTACCGTGGCACCACGATATTTAGCATAGTCATCCCCCTTAGGGTCAACCAAGATCATTTTCTTTTGAGCGCGAGCCTGCTCAATCATTAAAGCAACTTGGCCTAATGCGCCTTTGCCGTAGTCAGACAAAATCACCACATCAGCATCGCCCACAAGCTTCTCGTAACGCTCCAACTTATGTGCGAGGGCTGACTCACTAGGAGCCTCTTCAAAATCCAAACGAATCAATTGCTGTTGTCTTGCGATGACACGTAGCTTCACAGTTGTTGGTACTTTGCCATCAACTTCTAATTGACTATCAACACCACTCGATTTCAGTAAGTCAGTGACGCGACGTCCTGGCTCATCATCGCCAATCACACCCAAAATCGTCGTCTTAGCGCCAAGAGCTGCAACGTTACGAGCTACGTTAGCAGCGCCACCTAAACGCTCATCAATCTTGCCTACCTGGACCACCGGAACTGGCGCCTCAGGAGAAATCCGATTTGTATCACCAAACCAATAGCGATCCAGCATGACATCGCCCACTACCAATAAACGGGCTTTAGAAAATTGTTCTCGGTTAGCTTTTTCCACGATGTAACTAATCTCTCTAATAGATTCTTTTTTACTAATGATTAATTATGACGACCAATACCTTGGTACTCAATGCCTAATTCTTGCATAGCTTGAGGCTCATATAGGTTACGGCCATCAAAGATAATGGGGTTCTTCAAATTGGCTTTGAGGAGATCAAAATCAGGGCTACGGAAAGCTTTCCACTCTGTCACGATTACCAGGGCATCAGCTCCTTGGGTGGCTGTCATCGGATCATCTACCAAAGTGACTTGCTTGAGGCCTTCTGGGTTGCCTTTAAAGTCCATATCGAGGCAATGCTTAGTTTCTGGCATAGCTACTGGGTCGTGGGCTACGATCTGTGCACCACGCTTGACCAACTCCTGGATGATGACGCGACTAGGCGCTTCGCGCATATCGTCCGTGTTTGGTTTGAAGGCTAAACCCCATAAGGCGAACTTCTTGCCAGATAGATCCTTACCGAAACGTTTTTCAATCTTCTCAACCAGGATATATTTTTGTGCTTCGTTTACTGCCTCTACGGCATCGAGGATCTTGAGATCACGGCCATGCTCAATTGCAGTCTTAGATAAGGCGGAGACGTCTTTCGGAAAGCAAGAACCACCATAGCCAGTGCCGGAATACAAAAAGCCGTAACCAATGCGAGAGTCCGAACCAATGCCTTGGCGCACCGCTTCAATATCAGCACCTACTAAGTCTGCCAAATTGGCCAACTCGTTCATAAAAGAAATGCGGGTGGCCAACATCGCATTCGCGGCGTATTTAGTCAGCTCAGCACTTTTGACATCCATGTAGTAGGTACGCTCATGGTGACGATTAAAGGGGGCATATAGTTTGCGCATCTGCTCTTTAGCGCGCAGACCTGCTGGGGTATTTTGCGTACCAATCACAATCCGATCGGGGCGCATAAAGTCTTCCACTGCGGCTCCCTCTTTGAGGAACTCCGGGTTAGAAACTACGGAGCACAACTCTGGTGAGAGAGCTCTCTTTTGAAGCTCTTCGGTAATAGCAGCTTGGACCTTGTCAGCAGTACCCACTGGCACAGTCGATTTATCCACGATTACTTTAGGGGTGGTCATATGGCGACCAATATTGCGAGCAGCTGCCACAACGTACTGCAGATCGGCTGAGCCATCCTCATCAGGAGGAGTGCCAACAGCAATAAACTGAATATCGCCATGGGCAACAGAAGCAGCAATATCAGTGGAGAACTGCAAGCGGCCAGCAGCACGATTGCGCTCAATCATCTCTTTTAAGCCTGGCTCATAAATAGGTACGCCGCCAGAATTGAGAATCTCAATCTTTTTAGGGTCGACGTCTACACAAAAGACGTTATTGCCCTGCTCTGCCAAGCAAGCCCCAGTGACTAGACCGACGTAACCGCTTCCAATGATGGTGACTTTCAAAATATCTCCAAGTAATTCAGTACTAAATTAGTCATTACGATTCAGATTACATTGAAGGGCCGCTAGGAACAGCTCCCTCACTGCGTCTTGGGGAGTAAGCCTCCCAATGATTGCAACCCGGGCACTGCCAATAGAAACGACGCGCACGGAAACCACAATTACCGCAGGTATAGCGGGCCAAGCTTGTGGTTCTTTGTTTTAATAAATTCAGTGTTGCCTGCAAATCGGAAACTCTCTCTGGTGTGCCATTACTCTCGGCTAATGCCAGACGAGTCTCTGCCAACTTTGAAAGCGCGCTCAAGCTAGGCGAATGCTGCATCACCTCAACCAGCATGACTTCAGCAGCTTGCGCTCCACGAATCTGAGTCATATGCTTTTGGACAATATCCAGCAGCTCACCAGAAGCTTGAGTCTTTAGCAATTCACAAAGCGCACTTAAGCCTTCATCTGCTTTGTTTAATGCGGCATGAGCCGCCATCCAACGATCTGCTAGTAAATGCATATAAGCAGGATGCGTCTTCGCAATCACTGCCCACACCTCAATTGCTTGAGCTGGACGATCCATCGCAATCAAATAATCGCCTTGCAAAATCAGTGCACGAGCATGATGCGGAACTGCCTGTAACGCCAATTGAATGGATTGCGCGACCTCCGGCAAATCCTTACGGCGTAAAGCCTCTTGACCCAACTCACAATGAAATTGTGCAATCTCCGTATGATGCGATTTTCCTTGCAAGCCTTCGAGTTCGCTAGCGGCAATGATGGCCTTCTTCCAGTCTCGCTCAATTTGATACATCTCAAGCAAGCTCTCTTTCGCAGGGGCGGCAAACTTACCTTCCCCTACGCGATTTAATGAAGCTTCGGCGCGGTCTAATAAACCTGCGCGAAGGAAATCACGGCCCAATTCATAAGCAGCATGATCTCGATCGCGCGGCTTTAAGTCATCGCGATTGGCCAGATGCTGGTGAACTCGAATTGCACGCTCAGTCTCACCACGGCGACGGAATAAATTCCCCAAAGCAAAATGAAGTTCAATTGTTTCGGGATCGAGTTGAGCGATCTTGACCAAGGTTTCGATTGCCTGGTCTGGCTGCTCATTTAATAAAAGGCTTAAGCCTTTGAATGTAGAGCGCTGCTGACGCATGCGCTCGCGCTCATCCATGCGATTCTCAAGACGCAAATCCCAGCGCGAAGCTAGCCAACCAATACCAAACATCACTGGTAACAAGAGTAGCCAAGAGGTTGCGATCTGAATCATGCTGTGCAGAACATCAATAAAAAAATGGTCCGAATGGACCACTGGATATGCGCTATGTGACTAGGCACCAGAACCCTCTTTAGGGCTCACTTGCTTCAGGGGCTTGTAATCAACGCGCTCACGCAATTCTTTGCCAGGCTTGAAATGAGGCACTCGTTTTTCTGGGATCAATACTTTCTCACCAGATTTAGGGTTGCGGCCAGTTCGCGCAGGACGGTGATGCAAAACAAAGCTCCCAACACCGCGTAACTCAATCCGCTTGCCTTCGGCTAAAGCGTGAGTCATCGTGTCTAACAATGTTTTTACCGCTAACTCCACATCTCTTGGTAGCAGCTGGGGAAACTGTTCCGCCAAGCTCTCCACGAGTTCGGAGCGAGTAATTGCTTGTTGCTCTTGATCTGACATGATCTATCAATAAAAAACCGCCGCTCTCCTAATGGAAAGCGGCGATATTGATTTAGCCTTGATTGTCCAACTTCGCTTTCAACAAAGCACCCAAGTTGGTTGTGCCGGACTGCGCATCACCTTGGAGCTTGCTCATAGCGTCTTGTTGGTCAGAGCTGTCTTTAGCTTTGATTGAAAGATTGATTGCACGGGACTTGCGATCAATATTAATGATCATTGCAGTAACAGTGTCACCTTCTTTCAATACATTGCGTGCATCTTCAACGCGATCTGTTGAGATCTCAGAAGCACGTAAGTAAGCTTCAACTTCATCAGCCAAGTGAATAGTTGCACCCTTAGCATCAACAGCCTTCACAGTACCAGTTACAAGGCTACCCTTGTCGCTTACGGATGTGTAGTTATTGAATGGGTCACCAGACAATTGCTTGATACCGAGAGAGATGCGCTCTTTCTCAACATCAATGGCCAATACAGTAGCTTCAACTTCATCGCCTTTTTTGTATTTCTTAACAGCTTCTTCTCCTGGCTCATTCCATGAGAGGTCTGAGAGGTGAACTAAACCGTCGATACCGCCAGGCAAACCAATGAACACACCAAAGTCAGTAATAGACTTGATTGCGCCAGTCAACTTGTCGCCTTTTTGTTGGCCACGTGAGAACTCTTCCCATGGATTTGCTTTGCACTGCTTGATGCCCAAGCTAATACGACGCTTGTCTTCATCAATATCCAGAACCATTACTTCAACTTCGGTTCCTAATGCAGTAGCTTTGCTTGGAGCAACGTTCTTGTTAGTCCAGTCCATTTCAGAAACGTGTACCAAACCTTCGATACCAGATTCGATTTCAACGAACGCGCCGTAGTCAGTCAGGTTAGTTACCTTACCGAATAAACGGGTGTTTGGTGGGTAACGACGAGCGATACCAACCCATGGATCATCACCAAGTTGTTTCACGCCGAGTGAAACACGGTTCTTCTCTTGATCGAACTTCAAAATCTTAGCGGTAACTTCTTGACCTACAGTCAACATCTCGCTTGGGTGACGCACACGACGCCATGCCAAATCGGTAATGTGCAAGAGGCCATCGATACCACCGAGGTCCACGAATGCGCCGTAGTCAGTGATGTTCTTAACGATACCTTGAACAACGCTACCTTCTTTGAGGTTAGACATCAACTTAGCGCGCTCTTCACCTTGGCTAGCTTCAACAACTGCACGACGTGACAACACTACGTTGTTACGCTTGCGGTCAAGCTTGATAACCTTGAACTCCATCGTCTTACCTTCGTAAGGGCTGGTGTCCTTGATTGGGCGTGTATCAACGAGTGATCCAGGCAAGAATGCACGGATACCGTTAACCATAACTGTCAAGCCACCTTTAACCTTACCAGTAACAGTACCGGTAACGATCTCAGCTTGCTCGAGAGCTTTTTCCAAGTTCATCCATGATGCCAAGCGCTTAGCTTTGTCACGGGAAAGGATTGTGTCGCCATAGCCGTTCTCAAGAGCGTCAATAGCAACAGAAACGAAATCGCCAGGAGCTACTTCAATCTCGCCAGCGTCGTTATGGAATTCTTCAACAGGAATAAACGCTTCAGATTTCAATCCAGCGTTAACAACGACGAAGTTATGGTCGATGCGAAGTACTTCAGCCGAAATAACTTGGCCGGTCTTCATATTCGATCGGGTTAATGATTCTTCAAATAGTTCTGCAAATGATTCAGACATTTATATATTCACTTTGTGCCGCCAGAAGGCCTGACGGGTTAGGTTAAAAAAGCCCCAAGAAACACGCTAAATTAGAAAATCGCGTTGTAGAGTTTCTTAAGACGCCAAAACAACTTCTACTGCTGTTTACTACCCACCAAAAACTAAGCTATTTTTGATTGATACCAATCCAAAACCGTCTTAACCGCTTGATCTATCGATAATTCTGATGTTTCAAGCACTTTAGCGCCGTCTGCAACTAACAAAGGTGCGGCACCTCGACTACTGTCTCTGGCATCGCGCTCTTGCAAATCTTGCAGCAAGTCATCGAGTTTAGCAGAAATTCCCTTAGCTATCAATTGCTTATACCGACGTTCGGCTCTAGCCTCAGCCGTTGCCGTCAGAAAAACCTTCAAAACTGCGTCTGGGAATATCACGCTCGCCATGTCACGACCATCAGCAACTAAGCCGGGAGTGAGCCTAAAACCATGCTGAACACCAACTAAAGCCTGTCTAACCTCTGGATGCACCGCAATCGCAGAGGCGCGCAAACCAATACTTTCGGTGCGAATGGCTTCTGTCACATCTTCAGAATTGAGCAGAATTTGGCCATTTTTGAATGAAATCACCAGTTTTTTGGCCAAAATACCCAGTTCTGGGCCATTTTTGACATCAATCGATGCCTTTTGACTTCCCAGAGCCACGAGGCGATAAAGCGCACCGCTATCTAGGTAATGAAAGCCTAATTTTTCCGCTACCAAAGAGGCAACCGTCCCTTTGCCAGAGGCGGTAGGCCCATCAATGGCAATAACTGGGGGCAAATTCATCAAAAGTGATTTCTAAGAAACAATCTTTGCAAATTCTGCAAAGTAAGTTGGGAAGGTTTTTGCAACGCAATTGGGATCATTGATCTGCAGCGCATTAGGGCCAAAAGCGGCTAATGAGAAACACATCGCCATGCGATGGTCATCATAAGTATCAATGCCTTCTGCAGGAGACCTCCAATCAGCCAGTGATGCGGGCGCCTGAACCACGATGTAGTCTGCGCCCTCCTCAACGATAGCTCCGACCTTCTTCAGTTCTTTCGCCATCGCTGCAATACGATCAGTTTCTTTTACGCGCCAACTAGCAATATTATTTAAGCGGGTCGGACCCTCAGCAAACAATGCAGCAATCGCAAGCGTCATCGCTGCATCTGGAATTTCTGTGCAATCAATCGTGATGCCATTGAGTTTGCCATTGGCATTCTTGACACCAGAAACTTCAATCCAATCTTCACCAGAAGAAATTTTGGCGCCCATTAAAGCTAGCGCATCAGCAAAAGCCACATCACCCTGAATGCTCTCGCTTCCAACACCTAAGACACGAACTGGTCCACCACCAATCGCACCAAGCGCCAAGAAGTAAGAAGCAGAAGATGCGTCGCCCTCAACCGATAAAGTGCCAGGGCTTTGATAGACAACATCGGAAGTTTTTGCAGGGATCACAAAAGTTTGCATATCCGGACAAGCAACTTTGATACCAAAGCGCGCCATCAGTTTGAGTGTGATATCGATATAAGGGCGAGAAATCAATTCACCAATCACTTCGATCTTGACGGGCTCTTTTGCCACCAAAGGCAATGCCATCAATAAGGCCGTTAAGAACTGGCTAGAAACATCGCCACGAACCTTCACGACATCTTTGATTTCAATATCAGCTGCAACAATCTTGATGGGTGGATAGCCTTCTTGCAATTCGTAATCAATCGTTGCGCCTACTTGTCGCAATCCATCCACTAGATCCCGAATAGGACGTTCATGCATACGGGGCACACCAGACAAACGGTAGTTACCACCCTGCATAGCTAGCGCTGCAGTCAGTGGGCGCATAGCCGTACCCGCATTACCCATGAAGAGGTCTGCATCCTGGACGGGAAACTTACCGCCGCAGCCCTCGACTATGCAAACTTGATTCTCTTGATCGACTACTGTTAATCCCAGCTGACGCAAAGCATTGCGCATTACCTGAGTATCGTCAGCATCTAATAAATTTTTAAGAGTTGTCGTACCTTTAGAAAGCGCTGCCAACAACAAAACTCGATTGGAAATGCTTTTTGATCCAGGCAACACAATCGAGCCTTGCGCTCTTTTGAATGGGCCAATGTTGATTTCCGGCAAGTTGCTCATCAAAGTACATCCAAATCTTGACGCGCCTTACTTGCCTTATTGAATAACTTCTCTAAACCAGCACCATCATTTTCAGCAATCAACTTACGCATGTGATTGACGATAAGCAGATATTGATCGAGCTCTTTCAGCACTGCCGTGCGATTACCCAAACAAATATCGCGCCACATCTCTGGACTCGAGGCAGCAATACGCGTGAAATCCTTAAAACCTGCACCAACATGACTCAGCTTCTGATCAGCATCTTCAGAATTCACAACGCTAGCCATTAAGGCGTAGGACAGAATATGTGGCAAATGAGAAACAGCTGCGTAGATCGCATCATGCTGGACGCAAGAAATCTTTTTCACGACAGAGCCAACCGACTGCCAAAAGCCTTCGATTAAATCCGTATCCTGAGGAGAATTTTCTTGTAACGGGCAAAGAATCGTTTGCTTGCCTACAAAGAGATCAGCTTTTGCTGCACTCGCGCCATGCTGTGCGCCACCTGCTATTGGATGAGCCGGCACAAACTGACAGGCTTTTTTACCTAGGACTTCCTTGGCAGCCAAAATCACATCACCTTTAGTGCTGCCAGCATCTGTCAACATGGTCCGAGACTCAAGGTGTGGCTCAATCACTTCAAAAGCAGCACGCATCTGCGCCACGGGTACACACAACACAATCACATCAGATTGTTTTGCTGCTTCCACTAAATCGACTACAGCATCAATTGCCCCCATCTTGAGGGCTTGATCTAGATTCTGCGTACTGCGTCCAACACCCAAGACTTTATTAACGACACCCGCTTTTTTAAGAGCTAAACCCAAGGAGGCGCCAATCAAGCCAACACCAACAATAGTGACGGTGCCGTAATTACTGGATGGATTAATGATGGCCATTGACTAATTCAGTTTGTCTATTTTCTTGAATGGCTACTTCGCCAAAATATCTTTGAGCGCGGCGATAAAAGCGGCATTTTCTTCTGGTAAGCCAATGGAAATACGCAGCCATTGTGGCAAACCATAATTACCAACTGGGCGAACAATAATGCCGCGCTTGAGTAACTCTAAGTTAATGCGAGCGCCAGCGTCATTATCCTCACCCACCTTGACCAACACAAAGTTGCCGGCCGATGGGAGATAAGTTAAGCCAAGAGCATCAAAAGCTTGAGTGAGTTGAGCAAAACCAGCGCGATTCAATTCGAAACCTTGCTGCAGGAAAGCAGAATCCTGAAATGCGGCTATTGCTGCTGCTTGCGCAAGACTATTCACATTAAATGGCTGACGAATGCGATTGAGCAAATCGGTCAAAGCGGGTTGAGCTACCCCGTAGCCAATGCGTAAACCTGCCAAACCATATGCCTTAGAGAAGCTGCGCGACAAAATCATATTAGGGAAACGTTTCACCCAAGCAATCGCATCATAGCGTTGATCAGCAGCGAGATATTCGTTATAGGCTTCATCTAAAACCACCACCACATGTGCTGGAACCGCAATGAGGAAATCCTCAATCTCTTTGGCGCTTAAATAACTACCAGTCGGATTATTTGGGTTGGCCACAAATACCAACTTGGCTTTATCGCCAGCAGCTTTTACCGCTTGCAGCATCGCAGGCAAATCATGACCATACATTTTAGTAGCGGCCACTTCTACTGCCTTGGCGCCAACAGCTTGTGTTGCTAGTGGATAAACAGCAAAAGCATGTTTAGAGAAAATGACTTCATCACCGGCTTGAGCGACTGCTCGTGCAGCCAACTCCAAAATGTCGTTACTGCCATTGCCTAAGGTAATCCAATCCGTTGGTACACCCAAGCGCGCTGATAAAACATTTTTTAGCTCAAAACCATTGGAGTCTGGGTAGCGACCCAAGTCACTCGCAGCCCTAAGCATCGCATCTTGTGCTGACTTTGGCATGCCCAATGGATTTTCATTGGATGCCAACTTCACAATCTTGCTTTCATCAAGACCGTATTCGCGCGCAACTTCACTGATAGGTCGCCCACCGACATAGGGCGCTATCGCATGAATGTGCTTTAAACCAATATTGGATTTAGATGTCATGCTGAATGGGGATATGAGCCAAGATTTTTATAAAAGGCAGCTGTTGTTTTCAATTCATCCAATGCTTTGGCCACTTTTGCATCTTCAGCGTGACCAGCAACATCGATATAGAAGTGATACTCCCAAGTGCCTTTACGAGCAGGACGAGATTCAAAACGATTCATGGATACACCATGCTTGGCCAAAGGCTCCAGCAGGCGATGCACGGCACCAGGCTGGTTATCAACTGACAACACTAAAGAAGTTTGATCCTTGCCAGTTGGTTGGCATTCATAAGTGCCGACCACCACAAAGCGCGTGCGATTGTGAGGGTCATCTTGAATCTGCGCAGCAACTGCCTGCAATCCATAAGCCTCTTGCGCAGGATCACCAGCGATAGCTGCTAAGGTAGGATCAATCGAGGCCATGCGAGCTGCCTCAGCATTGCTGCTGACTGCCTGACGCTTTAACTGAGGAGCATGCACACTCAACCACTGTTGGCATTGGGCCAAAGCTTGAGCATGCGCGCAAACGGTTGTGACGCCGTCTAAATTGCCACTCTTAGTTAAGAGATGATGACGAATAGGCAGCACCACTTCGCCACTAATACGCATTGAAGAATCCAAGAGTAAATCCAAAGTACGGGAGATGGCGCCTTCACTAGAATTTTCTACTGGGACAACGCCAAACTGCGCCGCACCCTTCTCTACCGCCTTGAATACTTCGTCAAGACTATTGCAAGGTAAGCCAGCAATCGAGTGGCCAAAATAGGTTTGAGCAGCCTGCTCTGAAAATGTTCCAACTGGTCCGAGATAGGCAATCGTCTGACGAGCCTCTAAGGCACGACAAGCAGACATTACTTCACGCCAAATTGCCGCAATTCCATCAGGTAAGAGTGGGCCCTTGCTGAGCTCTTGTAAGCGCGCAACGACTTGACGCTCACGCTCTGGTCTAAATACCGGCGATGAAAAACCACCTTTGATATGACCCACCTCTTGAGCTGCTTTTGCACGCTGCGACAACAAATCCAAAATCTGCGCGTCTAACGCATCGATCTTGTCGCGGATTGGCGCAAGGCGCTGTTCTTCGGTGCTCTGATCTTTAGAATTCATTAGGCACGCCTTTCAAAGTCACGCATAAATTCGACTAAGGCCTTAACGCCCTCTATCGGCATTGCGTTGTAAATACTGGCACGCATACCGCCAGCAGCCTTGTGACCACGCAGAGCGACTAAGCCTGCTGCATTCGATTGCTCTAAGAACTGAGCATTCAAACGCTCATCCTTCAGGAAGAAGGTGACATTCATGCGAGAGCGATATTCTTTGGTAACGCGATTCTCATACAAGCTACTTTGATCCAAGAAGTTGTAGAGCAAATCCGCTTTTTCTTGATTGCGCTTTTCAATCGCCTTCACACCACCCTGTTTGAGTAACCACTTAAACCCGAGGCCAGCCATGTAAATAGCGAATGTCGGCGGCGTATTCAGCATCGATTGATTCGCAGCTTGCTTTGACCAATCCCAAATTGATGGGGTGATCTTCATACTGTGGCCCATCAGATCTTTACGAACAATCACAATCGTTACGCCAGACGGGCCAATATTTTTCTGAGCCCCACCAAACCAGACGCCGCACTTGCTGACATCCATCTCTTTAGAAAGAATATTGCTAGAGATATCTGCAACTAAAGTTTTGCCATTCACATCCGGCACATCTGGAAACTCAACGCCGCCAATGGTTTCATTGGCACAGTAGTGCACATAGGCAGCATCATCTGAGAGCTGCCATGTAGAACGAGCTGGAATCGTATTAAATTTTTCTGAAGCAGAAGACGCTGCTAGATGTGCAACACCATATTTATCAGCTTCTTTAAAAGACTTTTCTGACCAAATACCAGTTACCAAGAAGTCTGCTTTAGGACCATTCTTGGCAAGACCCATGAGATTCATGGGGATCGCCGCATTCTGACCAAGGCCACCGCCTTGTAGCAACAAGATCTCGTAAGCGTCAGGAATATTCATCAAGGTGCGCAAATCGTGCAACACCTCTTCATAAACCGCCATGAACTCTTTACTGCGGTGACTAATTTCCATCACACTAGTGCCAAGCCCCTGCCAATTCAACATCTCTGCAGCAGCCTGCTGCAATACCTCTTCAGGTACGGTAGCAGGCCCCGCAGCGAAATTGAAAATGCGGCGGTCAAACGTCATGATGAATTAATTAACCTTGTATGAATGCCAATTAGGCATCACCAGCTTCATCAGAATTGGAGTCAACTGCTGGATCAGCGGAAACATCTCCACCTTCACCGTCTTCGCCATCATCCAAATCATTCTCATCGTCGGAATCACTTTCAGCAATACGCTGCAAGCCAGACAAACGTGTGCCTTCATCAACGTTGATTAAAGTGACGCCTTGTGTTGCGCGCCCCATCTCACGAATCTCTGAAACACGGGTGCGCACCAGGATACCGCCAGTAGTGATCAACATAATTTGATCTTCAGGAGATACCAAAGCAGCAGCAACTACTTTACCGTTACGCTCGGTTGTCTGAATAGCGATCATGCCTTTAGTGCCGCGACCATGACGGGTGTACTCGCCAATCGGAGTGCGCTTACCGAAACCATTTTCTGTTGCAGTCAATACACTGTTTGGAATAGCAAGGCCATTTGCATCAACCACAACTGCTTCTGCACCTTCAGCAGCTTCAGCCGGAGCAACCAACATGGCGATGACTTGATGACCCTCACCCAAATTCATACCGCGCACACCGCGCGCCGTACGACCCATTGGACGAACATCATTCTCATCAAAGCGCACCGCTTTACCAGCATCAGAGAACAGCATCACATCATGCTGACCATCAGTAATGGCTGCACCAACTAGGAAGTCGTTTTCATTTAAATCAACGGCAATAATTCCGGCCTTACGTGGATTAGAGAAGTCAGACAAACGCGTCTTCTTCACTGTACCCAGGCTTGTTGCCATAAAGACGTAATGATCATCTTGATATCCCTTAATTGGGAGAATCACGGTAATCTTCTCGCCCTCAATCAGCGGGAACATATTGACGATCGGCTTGCCACGTGAGTTGCGGCTACCTTGCGGAACCTCCCACACTTTGAGCCAATACATGCGTCCACGATCTGAGAAGCACAAAATGATGTCATGCGTATTTGCAACGAAGAGGGTTTCAATCCAATCCTCATTTTTGGTAGCGGCAGCTTGTTTGCCACGGCCACCACGTTTTTGCGCACGGTATTCACTCAGAGGCTGACTCTTCATATAACCAGTGTTAGAAAGTGTGACCACCATATCTTGCGGAGTGATCAAATCTTCTGTGAACAACTCGGTTGCATTCATTTCAATGAATGAACGGCGACCAGTATCACCACCAGCAATGCCAAACTCGGCCTGCACTTCTTTCAATTCGGACTCGATGACTTGAGTGACACGCTCTGGCTTAGCAAGTAAGTCGAGCAAATCAGAAATCTCTGCCATCACATCTTTGTACTCATTCACAATCTTGTCTTGCTCAAGGCCAGTCAAGCGTTGCAAACGCATCTGCAAAATTTCTTGCGCTTGACTATCAGACAAACGATAGAGGCCAGTAGATTGCATGCCGTACTCAGGCAATAAACCTTCAGGACGATAAGCATTACGGCCACCAGGAGTATCGGTCTCTGCACGCGCCAACATCTCACGCACCATAGAAGAATCCCATGCCTTGCTCATCAATTCTGACTTAGCAATAACTGGGTTTGCAGCAGCTTTAATGATGGCAATAAATTCATCAATGTTTGCCAATGCAACTGCCAAACCTTCTAAGACATGGCCACGCTCACGTGCTTTGCGTAATTCAAAAATCGTACGACGAGTAACCACTTCACGACGATGCTGCAAGAAGTACTCGAGCATTTGCTTCAGATTCAATAGGCGCGGCTGGTTATCCACCAGAGCGACCATATTCATACCGAAGTTGTCTTGCAGTTGAGTGCTCTTATACAAATTATTGAGAACGACTTCAGGCACCTCACCACGCTTAAGCTCAATCACAACGCGCATGCCTGACTTATCGGACTCGTCACGAAGATCGGAGATGCCCTCTACTTTTTTCTCGTTCACCAACTCAGCAATACGCTCGAGTAAGTTCTTTTTATTTACTTGGTATGGCAACTCATCAACGATGATGGCTTGACGCGCGCCCTTATCCAAATCTTCAAAGTGAGTTTTGGCACGCATCACCACTCGGCCACGACCAGTGCGATAGCCCTCACGAACCCCTTGAACGCCATAAATAATGCCGGCGGTCGGGAAATCTGGTGCTGGGATGATCTCAATCAGCTCATCAATCGTGCATTCTGGGTTGTGGAGGACATGTAAGCAGGCAGTAACCACCTCATCTAGGTTATGAGGGGGGATATTGGTCGCCATACCCACCGCAATGCCTGAACTGCCGTTAATCAGCAGATTAGGTACTTTTGCAGGAAGAATTAAGGGTTCTTTCTCGCTACCGTCGTAATTTGGCCCGAAATCAACGGTTTCCTTGTCCAAATCGGCCAAAAGCTCGTGGGCGATCTTACGAAGGCGGATCTCGGTATATCGCATCGCAGCAGCGTTATCGCCGTCTACGGAGCCAAAGTTACCTTGTCCGTCAACCAGCATATAGCGCAGAGAGAAGTCCTGAGCCATGCGAACAATCGTGTCATACACCGCAGAATCGCCATGTGGATGGTATTTACCGATCACATCGCCAACTATACGGGCAGATTTTTTGTAAGCACGGTTCCAATCGTTGTTTAATTCATACATCGCGAATAAGACCCGGCGATGAACCGGTTTGAGGCCGTCACGCACGTCTGGCAGGGCTCTGCCGACAATGACGCTCATTGCGTAGTCCAAATAGGACCGCCGCATTTCGTCTTCTAGGGATATTGGTAGTGTTTCTTTAGCGGCTTGTTCCATTTAGAAATAATATCATTTTGATGACTGATAGCCCCTATGCTAATATTCTGTCAGTTTGTACGAAATTGAGATGTGTCGCTTTGCGGTTTTTTGCTTCAAAGTAGGGCGAATTACATTTAAGTTTGACTTTAATTAAAAAAGAGATTTTTGAGGACTAAAAATGAACAAAACCCTAAAAGTGTTGTTAGCTTCTGTTGTTACTGTTTCTGCATCTGCAGCAATGGCTTCTGATAACTGGGAAAACAGCGCTGGCTTGAATTGGAAAAACGGCGACGGCACATTGTGCTGGCGTGATAACAACTGGACTCCTGCAACTGCAGCTCCTGGTTGCGATGGCTACTTAACAGCTAAATCAGCTTCTGGTGTAAGCCAAAGCAAGATCACTTTGCAAGCTGACACACTTTATGACTTCAACAAGTCTGACTTGAAGCCAGAAGGTAAAGCTACTTTAGACAAGATCGCTAAAGACTTAAGCAAGATCAAATTGGAAGTAATTATTGCTGTTGGTAACACTGATAGCGTTGGTACTGATGCTTACAACATGGCTCTCGGCCAACGTCGTGCTCAGTCCGTTAAAGCTTACTTGGTAAGCAAAGGTGTTGACGGTAGCCGTATTTACACAGAATCAAAAGGCAAGAGCAATCCAGTTGCATCAAATGCAACTGCTGAAGGCCGCGCTAAGAACCGCCGCACTGACATCGAAGTTGTTGGTACAGCTGCAGTTAAGTAATTCTTTTTACTTGTAAAAAAGCCCGGTTCTGCCGGGCTTTTTTATTTCCGCTATATTCGTAATTCATTAATCCCAGCGCGCTTCCTGCGCCTTTATCTCTATGAACGTCGATCAATCTGAAATCGCTAAATTTAGCGCCCTAGCCCATCGCTGGTGGGACCCCCATAGTGAATTCAAGCCATTACATGCTATCAATCCACTGCGCCTTAATTGGATTAAATCCTATGTGGATCTTGGCGGCAAGAAAGTGCTTGATGTAGGCTGTGGAGGCGGCATTTTGGCGGAATCGATTGCCCAATCAGGAGCTGATACCTGCGGCATCGATTTATCTGAAAAAGCCCTGAAAGTGGCTGAGTTGCACGCTCTAGAAGTGGGCGCCTCCCTGAAATACCGCTCAATTTCAGCTGAAGCGCTGGCTGAGGAAGAGCCAGGTCAATACGATGTTGTGACTTGTATGGAAATGCTGGAGCACGTCCCTGATCCGGCCTCAGTAGTTCGAGCGTGCGCAAAGCTTTGTAAACCAGGCGGCACGCTTTTTTTCAGCACCCTCAATCGCAGCCCTAAGTCCTACTTATTTGCCATTATTGGCGCTGAATATATCCTCCGACTGCTGCCAAAAGGCACGCATGAATACGCAAAATTCATTAAACCCTCTGAATTGGTCGCATTTACTCGAGCAGCGGGACTCGAAATGATTGGGGTGAAGGGAATGAGCTACAACCCCCTCACTCAAGTCTATAGCTTAGGTGATGATGTTGATGTGAACTACATGATTGCCGTACGTAAATGAGTAGCGGGTTAGCAAGCCCTTACAAGGGTGTCTTTTTTGACCTCGATGGCACATTAGCGGATACCGCGCCTGATCTAGTTGCAGCTGCCAATCAGCTTCTCGTGGCCCGTAATCTAGCCCCCAAGCCATATGAAGTCTTGCGCCCCTGCGCCTCTGCTGGAGCCCGTGGACTAATTGGTGGCGCCTTTGGCATCGGCACTGATCACCCAGACTTCATCCCCCTTCGAGATGAATTTTTTGCAAACTATGAAAAGGCTTTATTAGTAAATAGCGTACTTTTTGAGGGTATAGACCATTTATTAGATCGATTGGATGGCGCCAACCTTCCCTGGGGCATCGTCACCAATAAAAGTGAGCGATTCACACATCCTTTAACCGAGCTGATGGGTTTACGCCAAAGAGCAATTTCTACTGTTTCCGGCGATACAACCCCTTACTCAAAACCGCATCCTGAACCCATCTTGCACGCCGCTAGAGTTGCCAATGTCGACCCGAGTAGATCGCTATATGTAGGTGACGACATTAGAGACATCGTGGCAGGCAAAGCAGCGGGCATGAGAACGATCGCAGCAGCCTACGGTTATTGCGGCTGTGAAGAGCCCCCAGAGGCCTGGGGAGCGGATTATCTCGTACATCACCCCAAAGAATTACTAGAAATCATCTTCCCGCAGTAGGGTGAAGTAAAGATAACAAGCAATTTAGGGTCAAGAGCCTTAAAATAAAGTTTCCAATGCATGAACTCCGGGGTCGACATGGTTTCGACGTGGATTACAAAGCATCAAGGGCATACCGAGGACCCGTTATCTCGTAAATCAATGGGAATGTAATAACTGCAAACGACGAACGTTTCGCACTAGCCGCTTAATTGCGGTTGCCCCTGAACTGATTCTCTCTTGGGTCAGCTAGCGCAAGCTAGATCAGGGTCATTTACAAGAGATAAGATCATTTCATGTCACGGGGAATGGTTCGAAAACTTAGTGAATCGCCAGCGTGGAACATGTCAGTCTGTGACTAGCTAGCTAAATTAAATGATATGACTAAGTATGTAGAACTTGTTGTAGAGGATTTGCGGACGCGGGTTCGATTCCCGCCGACTCCACCATTTTGAAGTAAATTGATTTACTCAACAGTCAAACGCCACCTACGAAGGTGGCGTTTTTCTTTGATTCTATTTTTTACTTCACGTTAACTTCATCAACGCTTTGGTGTTTTGCCAACTATCTTCACCGCCCTCAAGAAATCAAAGTCTACGCCTTTGTCAGCCTGCGTGACTGTATCCAAGAATAGCTTTAGATAGCCGCGCTCTGCAGTCGGCTCGACAACTGGATTTTCTTTTGCACGTGTAACCAGCTCTTCATTAGAGATCAGCAAACTAATCTCACGATTCTTCACGCTCAAACGAATGCGGTCCCCACTCTTGACATACGCTAGTGGCCCGCCAACTGCAGCTTCTGGAGTCACATGCAAGACGATGGTTCCAAATGCTGTGCCACTCATACGACCATCAGAAATTCGCACAATGTCTTTTACGCCAGCGCGTGCAAGCTTCATCGGTATCGGAATATATCCCGCTTCGGGCATGCCGGGAGCTCCCTTAGGGCCAATATTTTTAAGCACCAAGATATCATCTGCAGTGACATCCAGGTCAGGACTATCAATACGATTTGCGAGGTCCTCGCTATTTTCAAAGACCACAGCTCGGCCCTCATGCTCCATGAGTTTTTCATTGGCAGCAGATTGCTTAATGATGGCACCACCAGGAGCTAGGTTGCCGTGTAAGACAGCAATACTACCGCGTGGATAAATTGGATTATCGAACCGACGAACCACGTCTTGCTTAAAGCTGGGTGGTGCTGCATCGATTTCTTCACCCAAGGTGCGGCCTGTTACCGTCATTGCATTGAGCTTCAGTAATGGCTTTAACTCGCGTAGCAGTGTTGTCATGCCACCAGCATCATGGAAATTTTCCATGTAGTGATCACCCGAAGGTTTTAAATCCACTAGCACAGGAGTCTCATCTCCCATCTTATCGAGCGCATCTAAATCAATCTCCAGCCCCATCCGACCAGCAATTGCAGCTAAGTGAACGATGCCGTTGGTCGACCCGCCAATTGCCAACAACACACGCATCGCATTTTCAAAAGCATCTGCAGTGAGCACCTTGTCAATTGTTAGACCATCTTTTGCCATTTGCACAGCCCGCGTACCTGTCTCTTCAGCAACCCGAATACGGTCAGCAGTGACTGCTGGGGGAGTAGCGCCACCTGGCACAGTCATCCCCAATGCTTCAGAAATGCAGGCCATAGTGCTGGCAGTGCCCATCACAGAGCAGGTACCTACACTCGCTACCAATTGGTCGTTGACCTCATCTTTTTCAGCCTCATCAATTTCACCGGCACGGAATTTACCCCAGTAGCGGCGACAGTCTGTACAGGCGCCCACACGCTCACTACGATGAGACCCCGTCAACATTGAACCGGTAATCAACTGAATAGCCGGCAAGCCTGCAGAGGCCGCGCCCATCATTTGCGCCGGTACCGTTTTATCGCATCCACCAATCATGACTACTGCATCCATCGGTTGAGCACGCAACATTTCTTCGGTATCCATCGACATCAGATTACGCAAATACATACTAGTTGGGGCAGCAAAACTTTCATGGATGGAGATCGTTGGAAAATCCATCGGTAAACCACCAGCCAACATCACGCCCCGTTTGACCGCCTCAATCAATTGCGGCATATTGCCGTGACATGGATTGTAGGAGCTTCCCGTATTAATGATGCCAATGACAGGGCGATCTAAAGCGCTGTTAGTGTAGCCAGCGCCCTTAATAAATGCCTTACGCAAAAATAGTGAAAAGCCTTTGTCACCATAGCTAGTTAAGCCTTTTCGCAACCCACTTTCAGGAGCTTGATTTTTGTCTTTATTGTTGTTGCTTGTCATAGGTGAATGTCTCTTATTTAGCGCAATATTTTTATATCGCAAATATACTAAACTTTGCCTTAATTGATCTTTTAAGCATTAAAACTAACGCCAAAACAAATACAAGGGTATCCATGTCTAACATTCAACCATTCCATCTTGCCTTTCCAGTAGATAACTTAGAGGCAGCTCGCAACTTTTACGGCAGCACCTTGGGTTGCGCAGAGGGTCGTAGCTCCGATGAATGGATTGACTTTGACTTCTTTGGAC
Source organism: Polynucleobacter sp. es-MAR-4 (assembly GCF_018882055.1). GTDB lineage: Bacteria > Pseudomonadota > Gammaproteobacteria > Burkholderiales > Burkholderiaceae > Polynucleobacter. The sequence continues at coordinate 786,744 of NZ_JACVPF010000001.1, forward strand.
ACCAATTGGTTGCCCACCTAGCACCTGAAGAATGCGGCCATGCAGCCTCAAATGAGGTTGACGGGCATCAAGTTCCTGTAAAACATTTTGGGGTTGTTTTAACAATGCCAGATTGGCATGCATTGGCTGAAAAATTAAGCCGCAGTGGAATTAAATTCATCATCGAACCCCAAATTCGTTTTAAGGGGAAAGTGGGTGAGCAAGCTACGATGTTCTTTCTTGATCCTGCTGGCAATGCTTTGGAATTCAAAGCATTCGAAGATCCAAGTCAGCTATTCGCCAAATAACTGCTGATTTTTCACTCCACTTACTTGATGCCTAATCGCCAGAGCGAAGTGACTTCAGCCGCTCTTGCGAAATAAAGTAAATCAGAATCATCGAACGCTTTTGGATGTTTTGGTTTTGTATCAATGCGGCCCAGAACAAGCAAGCCCGCATCCTCTATCCAAGAGAGCAGCTCTTGGCGAGTTCTCAGATCAAGATGCTCCGCCAAATCAGACAGAATTAACCAGCCCTCGCCCTGAGGCAACAAATGATTCTTTAGTTCAGCCAAAAAACCTTTGAGCATCTGACTGTCAGGGTCATACACCGCATGCTCCAGACTGGAGCTAGGTCTTGCGGGCACCCATGGCGGGTTACAGACAATTAATGATGCCTTTCCCGATGGGAATAAATTGGCTTTGACAAGCTCGATTTGAGAACCTAAACCTAAAAGGGCAATATTCTCTTTGGCGCACTTGATTGCTCGATCATCTTGATCGGTTGCGACAATTTTTTGCACATCGCGCATTGCCAAAATAATAGAGAGCACGCCAGTACCAACACCAATATCAAAAGCAGTTGATTCAACATCCAAAGACTTGGGCAATGGGGCATTGCAGACTAGCTCAATATATTCACCGCGAACGGGGGAAAAGACACCGTAATGAGGGTGCACATAGACCGGCTCCCCGTTTTCATCAGCCAAAATCGGCAATCCATTCTTACGCCACTCATGAGCACTCACCACACCTAAGAGTTCGCGCAAGGAAACAACATAAGGATGAGTGACAGCTCCATATGCCTCCATGCATGCTTGCGATAGATCCGGCGCACGGCGCAATGGAATGGTGTGATCAGCATTACATGGAATTAACAACATCCCCAGCGTTCTCGCTCTCTGCGACTGAATGAGGCGATGCTGATTGAAAATATCTTTAGCTGTTTTCTGAGTGAGGATCTCTTCAGATTTACCAACTCTTTTGCTAGATCTTTTAGATTTTTTTGAAGGTTTATCAATACGCCGAATCAATGCCTGCAAAAGCTGACGAGCGTTTTGGAAGTCGCCCTTCCATAAAATTGCCGTTCCTTCGCATGCCAAACGATAAGCATCATCCGCTGTTAAGGTGTCATCAGCGGTCACTACTTTTTTATGTGGCGCTATGCCATTTTCGGAATGCCAAACTGCCGAACAAGGCTGACCGTCCTCTTCCCAGCGAATAGAAACGTCTTGGATCATGAATTACTCAGGAGGATGCTCCTCTGGATTGACATCCAAGGCAATTAAAAAACGGGAAACCATGTTGTAAGCCGCAACCACAGTGACAAGCTCAACAGTATTGGTATTGCCAAGAGCTGTCTGCAAGCGTTTCATCAAAGCGCTATCGACCTGAATATTGCGTGTCATCTGAAACGTCAATTCCGCCGCATCATTTTCAACGGCAGAGAATAGACCCCTTGGAAAACTCGCTTGACCAATTAAGCGTAGTGCCTGGACCTGCTCTTCGGTGCCACCTGCCTTGATAAAAGGAGGGGCATGATGAAAGAATTCATATTCAGCACCATTAAGAACGGCTACCCCACACATTGCAAGTTCGCGTAGCTTTGGATCCAATGAAAGATTATTGCGGATCTCACCCACAAAATGGTTCCAACCCTCAGCAATCGGGGTGCTATGCAGTAGCATGCGGTCTAAATTGATGAACTGGCCGCCTCGGCGCTGGCGAATTGCAGCCACAAGATCAGCCGGCTCTGCTAAATCCATAGGCTGGTAAGGAATTAAACGTTCAGACATGGGCGCTTTAAAAGGTATTTTTATAAAGTTGGGTAGGCAAAGAGCTTAGATTATCACTCTAATGCTTTCTTATTCGATAATGCGTATATCGCCACAAAAGATTAGCCATGAAACCCATTCTGAACATAGCCGCCTACCTATTTGTCAGCCTAGACAAGCTAATTGAGTTGCGCGCCAAAATTCTAGAAGAATGCAACAGTCGACATCTCAAGGGAACGATCTTGTTGACTGGAGAAGGCATTAATATGTTCTTGGCTGGCGATGAGCCTGAGCTGCGCGGCTTCCTAGATTGGCTCCGATTAGATCCCCGCTTTCAATCACTCGAATCTAAAGATAGTTGGTCTGATTCACAGCCATTTAAAAAAATGCTGGTCAAAATAAAGAATGAGATTATTCGGATGAATCACCCCGCGATTCGCCCAGAAGAGGGTCGCGCAAAATTCATTACCCCCAGGAAATTGCAGGAGTGGCTTGACCGTGGAACTGATGACCTGGGACGCCCCGTGGTCATGGTGGATACCCGCAATGCCTTTGAAGTGGACTATGGCACCTTCGAAAATGCCTTACATTTCAATATCAATAAATTCACTGAGTTTCCAGATGCTATTTCAGCCCACAAAGAACAACTGATAGATAAAACCTTAGTCAGTTTTTGTACCGGTGGCATTCGCTGTGAGAAGTCTGGTCTCTATATGCGAGAAATAGGAATGGAGCACAGCTACCAGCTAGAAGGGGGAATCCTGAAGTACTTCGAGGAAGTTGGATCCGCCCACTACACCGGCAGCTGTTTTGTCTTTGATGAGCGCGAGGCACTGGAGCCCAGCTTAGATGAAATCCCCGTGGAAAACTCCATCCGAAAAAAGCAGAAGGAGCTCAAAACTTAAGTCACTTCTTTTAATCTGACTTGCCCACCAAGGTCATATGCTCAACAAATGGGGGTTTTGCGAAGAATGGCCCAACAATAGCGCGCCAATCAGCAAAAGCTTCAGACCCCCGAAAATCGACCGTATGATTTTCTAAGCTATCCCAGTAGATCAATAACAAGTAGCGAGCTGGACTCTCGATGCTGTGGTTAACCTTAAAACCTCGGAACCCCTTAGCTTTAGCAATCACTGTATTCACCCCGCGCACAATAGCTTCCTCAAACTCAGCAGACTTGCTAGGGTCAATTTCTATATCGCAGTGCTCCAAAATCATGGTATTTCCTTTATCTAAATTCTTAGGGATCGATAGTAAACTCAAGCAGAATAATAAATAACAATTTTAGAGACATGGCCAATTTAGCTAGCGTTGTCATTCTTGGTGACTATGAACAAGCCCTCCGTCGCTTTTCCAATTGGGACAGAGTGGATCAAGGATGTCATATCACCACTTATCACGAGCCCCTTCTTGGAGAGGCTTTATATGAGGCAGTAAAAGACGCTGATGTAGTTGTGATTGTGAGGGACCGCACCCCTTTTAACGAAGCTCTCATCGCACGCCTCCCAAAGCTCAAGCTATTGATGTTTACTGGCAAGCGCAATGGCACCCTAGATGCCGCAGCTCTGAAATCGAGAAATATTCCAATTGCCTGTACACCAGGAGGCCCCTCTAAAGAAACCACCACTGAGTTAACTTGGGCCCTGATTTTGGGTGCTTCAAAACAATTACTTCGTCAAAACAAATTAGTAAGCTCTGCTAGCTGGCGTGACGAACTCTCCGTATTGCCCATACTTGCTGGTGAGCGGCTTGGAATCATTGGCTTGGGATCGATTGGCAGCTCCGTTGCCCGCGTGGGCAAAGCCTTTGGAATGGAATTGGTCACTTGGAGCCCTAATATGACAGCGGAGCGTGCCGCCGTAGAGCACGCAAAATCAGTCAGCCTCGAAGAGCTACTGAAAACATCCAAGGTTGTCAGTCTCCACCTTGTAGCTGGAGCCAATACCAAGGGCTTGATTGGCGCAGCAGAGTTAGCCATGATGCGGCCTGATGCGCTTCTGGTGAATACCTCTCGCTCCGCACTGATCAATATGCAGGCTTTGCAAGATGCTCTTGCTGCTGGGAGACCAGGTCAGGCTGCAATTGACGTCTTCGATACTGAGCCGCTTCCTGCAGACGACGCCTTGAGAAACACACCCAATTTACTGACCACACCCCATTTGGGATTTGTTGCTGAACCTGTTTTTGCAGAGTTTTCAAAAGGGATTGTCGACACCTTAGAGGCATGGCTAGAACTACGTCCTTTGCCACACCCATTTGAACCTGAGTCGATTTGAAGACACTCACCCCCAAACAACTCTTCATTGGTTTTAGCAAAATCGGCATGTCCGGCTTTGGTGGAGTGCTGCCTTGGGCAAGGCGCACTATTGTTGAGCGGGAAAAATGGTTGAGCTCGGAAGAATTCAATGCCATGCTCGGCATCTGTCAAATTGTTCCCGGACCCAATATTGTGAATCTCGCTGTCTGCGTTGGCTCGCGATTTGCAGGTGTTCGTGGCGCACTTGCTGCAACCCTAGGGCTGATGCTCGGCCCTATCGCGATAGTGATTCTTCTTGGTATCTTATACGAGCACTATAGCTATATGCCGATTGTTCAGGGCATGCTCCGTGGCGTTTCAGCTGTTGGCGTGGGGCTAATTGCGAGCACTGGCTTCAAGATGATGCGCAGTGAATTCAGCTATCCGCCAATGCTTATTGTGGTGGTCTTTACTGTTTTAGCAGCAAGCTATTTTCATTTGGGCCTGGGATGGGTAGTACTGATGGCTTCGCCTGTAGCGCTCTATTTGGCCTGGAAGAAAGCAGATAAGTTATGAGCTTGCTACTAAGCCTCTTTCTAAAGCTATCCGCATTCTCGTTGGTGGCATTTGGCGGTATCAATGCCTTGCTACCTGAACTATTTAAGCTCTCAGTAACTCAAGAGCAGTGGCTGAATTCACAAACATTTTCAGATTACTTTGCCATTGCACAAGCCGCGCCCGGCCCCAACTTAATGACAGTGACCCTCATTGGATGGCATGTTAGCGGCGTCATCGGCGCAGTCGTTGCCACATTCGCAATTGCCTGGCCCTCTTCAATCATGATTTTCTTTTTACAACGCTACATTAGGGGCATGCAAAACCCACAAAAGCAAAAAGCAATTCAATATGCTGCGGGTGCACTAGCAGTAGGTCTAGTGCTAGCATCTGCCTGGCAAATTGCTTTGCAAATTAACCAAGGATATGCTGCATACCTCCTAACAATTGCCACGATTGTGATTGCGGTATTCACCCGCTGGCATCCTTTATATTTAATCATCTTAGGCGCAGCACTCGGAGTCATGGGGATCATATGAAAAAAATTGCCTTCTTAAAAATCATCACCTCTTGCGCAGTGTTGCTATGCGTTTCAGCCCCTCGAGCGCAAACCCAATACCCTAATAAGCCCATTACCGTCGTCGTACCTTATGGCGCTGGCGGAAGTGCAGATTCTCGTAGCAGACAACTCGCCCAGAAAATGAGTGTGATTCTCAAGCAACCATTTGTAATCGACAACAAACCGGGCGCTGGCGGCAATATAGGTACTGAGTTTGTTGCAAGGGCAGCAGCCGATGGCTACACCATCGGCATGGGAAACTTTGCGCCACTAGCGGTGAATAAAACCCTCTTTGGCACATTGCGCTATGACCCGGAAACGGATCTGAGTCCCATTATTCTGATTGAAAAGGGCCCACTCATTTTGGTGGTAAATCCAAATTCACAATACAAGTCCATCCAAGATATTGTTGCTGCGGCTAAAGCAAAACCCGGGGTGCTGACATTCTCGTCCGGAGGAATCGGTGGGAGCCATCAGCTCTCAGCAGAGTTATTTATGCAAAATGCCGGCATTCAAATGATTCATGTGCCATACAAGAGTGGTTCTGCCGCTCTAACTGATTTAATGGCAGGCAATGTCGATATGATGTTCGACCAGATGTACTCAGCAGTGCCGAGTATCAAAGCAGATAAATTGCGACCCATTGCCATCACAAGCAAAAAGCGGTCCCCACTCTTTCCAAATGTTCCCAGCTTTGCTGAGCTTGGTTACCCTAAAGTCGAGGTGCTCAATTGGCAAGGGTTTATTGCACCCGCAGGAACGCCTAAAGCAATTATTGACACATTAAATAAAGCGGCCAACGAAGCACTAAAAGACCCGCAACTACGAGAGTTAATGCTGGCTCAAGGCAACGAAATTGGCGGCGGCAGTCCGGCTGATTTTGCGGCTCTCATTAAATCGGAAGCGGCAAAATGGAGTGCAGTAGTCAAGGCAGGGAACATCAAGCCTGAGTAGGTCTTCTAGGGAGACTTACTTCAGCGCCTGGTAAGTCAAGATCCCCAAAAACGTTAAGGATAGTGAGCCAACTACATTCAGCATTACTGTCCCAAACGCCCAGGCAAGCTCTCCACGCTGCATGAAAGTCACTACATCAGCAGAAAAGCTAGAGAAAGTCGTGAGACCACCCAAGAAACCCGTAACGATGAGTAACTTCCACTCGGGGGAAAGGCTTGGGTTGTTACCAAAAAAGGCTATAGCGATTCCAATCAAGTAGCCGCCAACCATATTAGAAATAAAGGTTCCCAAAGGAAGCGTGACGGCAAGGCTGACGGTCGCAAGATTAAATCCCGCTCTCAGTAAAGCTCCAAGACCAGCGCCACAGAAAATTGCAAGAATAGATAGCCACATAATAAATATTTATTGAATTAAAAAAGTAAGCATGCTGATGGAACCCATTTCTATTCCATCCACCAATACTCGCGAATCCTCCCCGCCTTCCTGCTGGGCAAGCACATACAAAGCTGGCCAATAATGCTCGGGGGTTGGAATGGATAAATGAGCGGCATCACCAAATTGCTCCCATTGAATCAAAGTTTCATGGTGATTTGCCTTCATCTCCGAAACAAAGAAATGATTGAACTCTTTAGCCCACAGGTAAGGTTCTGCACCCTGCTCCCAATGAATGGTTCGCAGGTTATGCACCACATTGCCACTAGCCAGAATCAAAATATTCTCGTCACGTAAAGGGCGTAATTTTTTAGCGAGCTCGTAATGTTCATCTGAAGATAAGGAGCCGTCTAAGCTCAACTGAACCACGGGAACATCAGCATCGGGATAGAGATATTTAAGGACAGACCAGGCACCATGATCAATGCCCCATTCATTCTCTTCAAGCACAACCGGAATATCCAGCAATTCTTTGACGCGATCTGCGAGGGCAGGACTGCCTGGTGCCGGATATTGAATATCAAACAAGGCTTGCGGAAACCCACCAAAGTCATGAATCGTTTTAGGTTTGAGCATTGCAGTAACCCAGACTCCACGGGTTACCCAATGTGCTGAGATGACTAAGATTGCATCTGGGCGCTTGAGTGATTTACCAAGACTGGCCCAAGCAGCTGTATAGCGGTTGGGCTCAATGGCATACATCGGACTGCCATGGCCAGCAAATACTGCAGGTTGGCGATGGCTAGTCATTAATGCGGATTAACCGAATACGTAACCAGTATGGGCTGCAACCAATGCAAACAAAATAGCCAAGCTAGTAGCGGCCGCCAACATCACGATCAAAGTGATGATTTTCTTGTTGACTTCGTCTTTCGACTCTTTATGCCATTCATTCATGCTAAATCCTCATTAAACACATTAATTGGTGCTGCAATTATCCACTATCGGCCGCGGCCGGCCTTGCGCATCATGGCTTTTCCGCCTCCAAAGCCTGCTTGAGGCCTACCGCCAGGACCAGATGGGCCTTTTGGGGCTGGTGGACGGGCTACCGGCTTTGCTGCTACGGGCTTAGCTGGGGTTTTTGATTCAGGTTTTTTATCGTCAGTCACTTTTTGCTCCTATGGATATCATATTGCCATGATTACTGACTATTCTATCCAAGCTATTGCCATTAACGCGATTCCCTTGATTTTTGCCATCACTATCCATGAGGCAGCCCACGGCTATGCGGCCCGTCATTTTGGTGACAATACTGCCTATATGCTAGGTAGAGTCAGCCTCAACCCCATTAAACATATAGATCCAGTGGGGACAATCCTGATCCCACTTATGCTGATTTTGGCTAGTTCACCATTTTTAATTGGTTATGCCAAGCCAGTGCCGGTGAACTTTGGGCGCTTGCGCAACCCACGCATTGACTCAATTTGGGTGGCCTTAGCAGGGCCAGGCTCAAACTTCGCTCAGGCACTGATTTGGGCCGTTCTCTTGATTGCCCTAATTGGATTTGGGGTTGATGAACGGTTCTTATTAGCGATGTCACAAGCTGGCATTACTTGGAATTTAGTCCTCTTGGTGTTCAATCTATTCCCTCTGCCACCCCTTGATGGGGGTCGCATCTTATCTAGCCTATTGCCAGCGCGCCAATCTATTGCTTTTGGGAAGCTGGAGCCCTGGGGTTTCTTCATCGTTCTCGGGTTGGTGTTCACCGGAATAATCGGTAGTTTTTGGATGGAGCCTTTGATAGCTTTTTTCAAATCCATCATCTACTTTATGACTTTACCTTTGCAGATGCTTTTCTAGGCGTCCAATCGGCAAAAAGCATTATTCGGGAGTATGCTTAATGCATGCTTTCTTACCCTCATCTTTATTGAAATGATTGGAGCACCTTATGAAACTCAAACACCTTGTCTTGGCCACCCTTCTACCAACACTGCTCGCAAGTGCAGGTTTTGCTTATGCGCAATTTAAGAAGCCAGAAGATGCCATTAAATATCGTCAGAACGTATTTAACGTGATGGCCACTTCTTTTGGAAAAATCGGCGCAGTGGTCAAAGGTGAAGCGCCATTCAATAAAGAGGAAGTAGCCAAAAATGCAGCCGTTGTTGCAATGCTCTCTACTTTGCCATGGCAAGCTTTTGGCCCCGGTACCGAAGGCGGCAATGCACTTCCAGGCGTTTGGTCAGACAACGCAAAATTTAAAGCGGCTGGAGAAAAAATGCAGCTGGCTGTAGCCAACCTCAATACTGCTGCACAGTCAGGCGATCAAGAGGCAATCAAGAAGGCTTTTGGTGCCGCTGGCGCCACCTGCAAAGGTTGTCATGATGACTTTAAGAAAAAGTGATCAGCGAGTAATGAAGTAACCCAGAGTTATAGCAATCAGGCTCAGCAGCAATAAAGCAAGGCCGCGTTGCAAACCTCCGTCCTTGGAGGCTTGACCCAAGTCAGCAGGCAGATATTTTGCCTCTTCACTTGGGTCAATTTCTTTATCACCCAACAACATCGGTTTAATTAAATTCTCACCTTTGAATTTTTGATAATAGAAAATTGCACAGAGGTGGATGACGATTAGAGCAATCAGAATCTTTTCGTTCTGGCGGTGAATTGAAGTTAGAAACTCAACCGTCCCACTGGAAACATATTTTGCAAATGGTCCTTTAAAAGCAATATCGTCATTTGCAAACAAACCAGTTACCGCTTGAAGTCCAACGGAAAAGAGTAGTCCCAGAACAGATAAAGCACCTAAGGGGTTATGCCCAAGACCAGCTTTAGCTTTTCCGGATAAATAGTTCAGCAAGCCTTTAGGGCTTGGTACGAAATGAATAAAGCGTGCATGGTGGGAGCCAATCAAGCCCCAGCAGATCCTGAAAATAATTAAGCTTAGAACGCAGTAACCAATTCGAGCATGGAAATCCATGGCATTACCGCCAATCTTGACAGTAATGAAGCTCAGAACAATGCAAACGACCAAGAGCCAGTGAAACAGGCGGATCGGTAAATCCCAGACACGAATGATTTTTTTCATCTAAGGAGAATAAATCAATGCGAAGCCCTGCCCCCTGATTTATTTAATCTCAGGCAAATCCTTTTGAATGATCTTTAAACCTTCACGCAAGGCTTCCTGATAGCGCTCTCGCTCAGCTTTCATAGTTTCTGCAGTCCAGGAATAAAAACCTTCACCGGTTTTCATGCCCAACTTGCCACTAGCAATGCGATCGCTTAGACACTTCGCAATATCAGGGGAATTGTTCAGGGTCGGGTATATCGTCGCACCACCAGCACCATGCACATCTAAACCAGCATGATCTCTCTGCATTGCAGGTCCTGCGGCGATATAACGAAAACCAAAACCAAATCGAACAGCCTTATCAATATCCTCTAAGCTAGCAATCCCAGCATCAACCATAGCGAAGGCTTCCCGCGACAAAGCGTGCTGCAAGCGATTCGCTAAAAAACCAGGTAAATCTTTTTTCACGGTCACTGGCACCATGCCACATGCCGTCATCAAACGAGAAAGGATTTCTCCCACCATAGGGGAAGTCTTCTCTCCATAAACCACCTCGACACAAGGCACCAAGTGAGCAGGCATAAAGAAATGCAAACCAATCATTCTTGCAGACGTCTTTAAGCCTTTTGAAATATCGCTAATCGGAAAGCTCGTGCTATTGCTTGCTAGGACCGCTTCTGGCTTTGCGTACTGCTCCAACTTAGCAAAGAGCTCCTGCTTAATATCCAAACGCTCGGGCACGCACTCAATTACCAAATCCACCTCGGACCAGTCCACCTCCTCGAGGGAGCCGGCCGTTGAGAGTAAGTGCAAGCGATGCTCATAACCCAGATCAATCATGGTGTTGGCAAAGTAATCCGGTAAAAGTGCACGACGCTCCGTAGTGGGCTCCAGAACCTGAACAGCGCAACCCCCTCGCGCGCATACAGCCGCCACATCAGCACCCATGGTGCCGCCACCAACAACGACGACTTTTGTTTCAGACGGGGTAAACAACATTTCCATTTCTCCTTCGGGGGCAAGATAAGGATTACAAATCCTCTTACAATGATTTCATTATTCCAATAAAAAAGTAAGTGAGACATGATCCCAGTCAATTCGGTACTGCAGGTCGGGCAATTTCCAGAAATAATGCAAATGGAAATTGATAAGCGACTCAGCACAACTAAACTGCTAGATCCTCAGGGTGCAGTTCCTGATGGCAACTTCACGGCCATCTTGACCCGCTCTAACACCACGCTTCCACAAAAGTTGTTAGAGCAAATACCCACCGTTCGCATGGTTGCTACCTGCGGAGTGGGTTACGACAACCTCCCCCTGGACTATCTTAGGGTTAATGGAATCAAAGCCAGCAATACTCCAGGCGTTCTGAATGACGCAGTTTGCGAGCTAGCGATTGGCATGCTATTTGGTTTATTGCGCCGCATTCCCGAGGCGCAGGAGTTTGTCAAAAGCACAGCTTGGGCTAAAGCACCATTCACCATCACCACTACCTTAGCCGGCAAGTGTGTTGGCATTGCAGGAATGGGTCGCATTGGGCAAGATCTTGCAAAACGCTTAGAGCCTTTTAAGGTCAAATTGGCCTATACCGGCCCAAGTCAAAAAGAACTCCCTTATCAGTACTTTCCCGATATCAAATCTTTAGCAAAGGCTTCTGACGTCCTTTTCCTTGCCTGCCCCGCTAACCCAGAAACAGAAAAAATGGTTAATAGCGAAGTCCTGCAAGCCCTGGGCCCCCGGGGTTATCTCATTAATATTTCTCGTGGCAATGTAGTAGATGAGGCGGCACTTTTAGTTGCACTGCAGCAAAAAACCATTGCTGGCGCAGCACTTGATGTATTTGAAAATGAGCCAAATCCAAACGTCGGCTTCCTAAATATTGATAATGTCTTACTAACGCCGCATATTGGAAGCGCAACTTCCGAAACGCGACAATTAATGACAAACCTAGCAATAGATAATTTAGAAGCTTTCTATAATAAAAAACCACTTCTGACTGAAGTAAAAAATTAAAACGGAGTAAGTATGACAATTTCACTACACCCTTCCACGCTACCTGCGGTGCTTTCGCCTGTACTCACTCCCTTTAAAGCAGACGGCAGTCCCGATGCACAAAAATTACTAAAGCAATGCCAATGGCTCGGAGCTAATGGTGTTGGCCAAGCAATCTTCGGTACAAACTCGGAAGCCAATTCCATGTCCGCCCGTCAAAAGATGGCCACCTTAACAACCTTGGTTGAAGGCGGCTTAAACCCAGCGCACATGATGCCTGGTACGGGTGCCACGTCCATTGACGCCACAGTTAGCATGACTTGCCATGCCCTGGATCACAAGTGCGCCGGTGTATTGATGCTGCCACCGTTCTACTACAAAGATATTACTGATGATGGCCTTTTTGCCTACTTCTCGGAAGTGATTCAAAAAGTTGGCAATGCAGCATTGCAAATTTATATTTACAACATTCCACCAGTCACCAAAATCAATCTGAGCCTTTCTTTGCTAGAGCGCTTAGCTAAGGAATATCCAAAAACTGTTGTTGGCATGAAAGATAGCTCTGGTGACTGGGCTTACACAGAATCCGTCATCAAGCTATTGGCACCATCTGGATTCCGCGTATATGCCGGTAGCGAAGTCTTCTTAATGCGTGCCCTGCGCGCAGGCGGAGTTGGCTGCATCTCAGCTACTGCTAACGTTAACCCTAGGGCTATCGCTGAATTAGCAGCCCATTGGAGAGAATCTGACGCAGATCAACGTCAAGCCGCCTTAGATCAAGTACGCTCCGTATTTGCTCAATATCAAATGATTGCCGGTATGAAGACTGCGGTTGCACACTTCAGCAAAGATCCTGAGTGGTTGCGCGTACGCCCACCACTCATGCAGCTCAGCGCAGACCAGCAAGCAAAGCTATTGAGTGAGCTACAAAAGATTAATTTCAGCATGCCAGGCCTTTAATTAAATAGACGCAAAACAGGAGACAAAAATGAAGCTTATTAAAATCATTGCTGTGACTATCACCATGTTGTTCGGTGCAGCGCAAGCACAAAACCTTTCTATTGCAACCGGCGGTACTGGCGGCGTTTACTACCCTATGGGTGGTGGCTTAGCCTCAGTACTTTCTAGCAAAGTACCGGGCATGTCCGCAACTGCCGAAGTGACTGGTGGATCTGTAGACAACCTTAACCTCATTGGTACAGGCAAACCTTACGTTGGCTTCTCCATGGCTGATGCTGCCAAAGATGCTAAAGATGGTGAAGGTAAATTTGCTAACAAGAAAGTAGATTTACGCACTCTGATGGTTCTCTATCCAAATCTCATGCACGTTGTGACAGTGGACTCCACTGGCATCAAGTCCATGAAGGACCTCAAAGGCAAGCGTGTTAGTACTGGCGCGCCAGGCAGTGCAACTGAAGTAATGGCTTTCCGCCTCCTCGAGGCAGCCGGCTTAGATAAAGACAAGGACGTCAAGCGCGAGCGTTTGAGCGTAGCCGAATCTGTTAACGCAGTAAAAGACCGCAAAATTGATGCCTTCTTCTGGGTTGGTGGTTTGCCAACTGCTGCTGTAACCGACCTTGCTAACAGCCCTGGCATGAAAATTGTCATGATTGATAACGCTGCGGAAGTAGCTGCCATGAATAAGAAATATGGCAATCTGTACTTTGCTGCTGATATCCCAAAAGAAACCTATAGCGGTATGGGCAAAAACAATAAAGTAGCTGGTGTCGCCAATATTTTGGTAGTTAATGCCAATATGCCTGATGACGAAGCTTACAAAATTGTGAAAGCTGTTTTTGATAACAAACTTGAGTTGGTTCGTACCCACAAGGAATATATCAACGTAACCCTTGAGAATCAAAAACAAGCTTCTACTCCAATCACATATCACCCAGGTGCATTGAAGTACTACAAAGAAAAAAATATCAAAGTAAATTAAATCAAATTCATTTTGAGCTCAGGAGTGTCTTCAGGCACTCCTGAATTTTTTGATAGTTCCGTATTAGCAAGACAAAAAAGCTGTATATAAAAAAATAGGTAGAGACATGACACAAGCTGTAATCGATAACGAAACCCAAGAAAAATTAGACGCCTTTATCAAGCAAGAAGAAGGTGATTCCAATGACTACAAAGGCCTCTTAGCCAAGTTCATCACTCTGGTGGCTGTTGGCATGTCACTCTTTCACCTATATGCTGCTTATTCGATTGTTCCAACCCAGCAACTGCGCGTCATCCACGTTGCCTTAGTTCTATTTTTAGTATTCCTGAGCTTCCCAATCGCAGCCCGCTTTAAAAACCGCCTGATGTGGTGGGATATCTTGTTTGCTCTAGGATCAGTGGCTATTGCCTATTACATCCTCAGTGGTGGAGATGATCTGTTTGATCGCAATACCGCCCCGAATTCAACTGATGTCATGTTTGGTGTCTTCCTGATTGCTCTCATTCTGGAGAGCGTCAGAAGAACCAATGGCATGGTCTTGGTAGTTGTAACCTCCCTCTTCTTGGCGTATGCCCTCTTTGGTAACTACTTGCCAGCCCCTTGGACACACAAAGGTTATGACCTTGATCGTCTAGTTGGTTATATGTTCATGACGCTTGAGGGCATTTATGGCACTGCAGTAGATGTTTCAGCAACCCTCATTATTCTGTTCACTATTTTTGGCGCATTCCTCCAATTTACAGGTGCAGGCAAGTTCTTTATCGACTTCTCTTTTGCTGCTATGGGCGGCAAATCCTCCGGTGTTGGCAGAACCATTGTTCTCTCCTCATTCTTGCTTGGCGGCCCATCCGGCTCTGGCGTAGCCACTACCGTTACCGTTGGTTCCGTAGCTGCTCCAATGCTAGACAAAGTAGGTTACGAAAAAAATGCGGCTGGTGGCCTACTGGCTGCTGGCGGCTTGGGCGCAATTATTTCTCCGCCAGTACTTGGCGCAGCAGCATTCTTGATTGCCGACTTTTTAAAGATCTCTTATTTAGATGTGTTGCTGATGGCAACCATTCCAACCATCTTGTTCTATCTTGGCCTCTTAGTCATGGTAGAAATTGACGTACGCAAGTATGGAATGAAGAGCATTCAGTTCAAAGCCGCAGAATCAGCCTGGCAGTTAACCAAAAAATATTGGTTCCACTTTTTCTCATTGATTTCCATTGTGGTCTTCATGATGTTTGGCTTTTCACCGGTTATGTCAGTATTCTGGGCGACAGTAGTGTCAGCAGCTTCAAGCATGCTACGCCGTGACACAGCCATCATCCCTTGGGATTGGTTCAAAGGCAAAGAGAAGATTTTCTCTGGTCTATACAACTCCAACCTCACTAAAGCATTGGCATCAGGCTCTACTGGCGTTCTAGCTATCGCTGTGACCTGTGCTGGCGCTGGATTGATTGTTGGTACCGTTACCCTCACTGGCTTAGGTTTGAAGTTCAGCTCAATTGTGATTCAGTACGCAGGCGGATCACTCTTGCTCACAGCGATCTTCACAGGTCTCGTAGTTTGGGTTGTAGGCCTCGCTGTTCCAGTTACAGCGTCCTACATTATTTGTGCAGTGATCGCAGCACCTGCCCTAATTAATCTTGGCGTTCCAGAATTTGCAGCGCACATGTTCATCTTTTATTACGCTGTACTTTCTGAAGTATCTCCTCCTACAGCGCTTTCACCTTTCGCAGCAGCAGCGATTTGTAAAGGCAATCCCTATAAGACGACATTACAAACTTGGAAGTATGTCGCTCCAGCAATCTTGGTGCCGTTCATGTTTGTTCTCGACAAGTCAGGCGTGAGCTTGCTGTTGATGGGTTCCACCACTGCTTTAGAGCAGGCAGATTGGTCGCAAATTGCTTGGATCTCCTTCACCGCCGTGGTGGGAATCATCTGCTTAGCTGGTGGACTACAAGGCTGGTTTATCGAAAAGACTAAGATCTTTGAACGCGTCATCATGGTTGTTGCTGGTGTAGCACTTTCCTACCCATCAACCGAAGCTGACATTATTGGATTTGTAGGATTTGGCTTGGTGTTGATCACCCAATCGATCACCCACTTCAAGCTGCATCCGCGATCTACTTAAGCATGCCGAAGTAGTGCAAGACAATAAAAAATCCCGCCTCATGTGCGGGATTTTTTATTACCGGGAATTTAAATCAATTACACAATCTTGGTCCAGGCAGTTTTACCGGCATACTTTTTGATAGCAGCTTCATCAAACTCAAAACCTAATCCTGGAGTTTTATGCAAAATCAAATCGCCATTCTTAAAGGTTAATTGCTTGTTAATTAATCTGCGGAAGTTTAAAACCTGATCATCCAAGAAGAATTCCACAAAGCGCGCATTAGGGGTAGCAGCCACTAAAGGCGCATGCAAGTCATGCATCCAATGCGGGCAAACAATTACACCCTTTAAATCTGCATAAGCAGAAATACGCCGCCATTCAGTAATCCCGCCACACACCGCTGCATCTGACTGCAAAATAGCCGCACCACCGGCATCAATGAGCTCCCTGAAGCGCCAGCGCCCAGCCTCCATCTCACCAGTGGCAACGTTAATCTTGGTTTGACGCGCCAAGGCTGCATGTAAGTCAATAGCATCCGGAGAGAATGGCTCTTCAATCCAGTATGGGTTGTAGGCCTCAAAGCGACGGATATATTCCAGGGCAGTCGGTAGATCACGCCAGGCGTTATTGGCATCTAGGGTCAACAAAACATCCTCGCCTACGGCCTTACGAGCGGCTTTAACACGTGCCTCCTCTTCCCTTGGGGACAGGCGCCCTACTTTCATCTTGACGGCCTTAAAGCCCTGTTTAACGTAGGACTCCATCTCCTTACCCAACTTAGCAGGTGTTTTACCATCTAAATAGTAGCCACCACTCGCATAAGCCGGAACACGATCATCCACAACCGATCCCAAGTATTGATGCAGAGGTAACTTTGCAGAGCGGGCATTTAAATCCCAAAGTGCGGTATCCAAGATTGAGATCCCACGCATGACTGCACCAGCGCGCCCCTGCAAAATGGACTCGTTATACATATCCATCCACAGGCCTTCGCTACGATGACTATTTTGACCAATGAGTTTTGGAGCAAGTAATTGCTCTACTGCAATCTTGGCAATATCTCCACCTGCACTACCAACATAGCAAAATCCAATACCCTCATTGCCATCCTTGCCGCGCACCTTCACTAAGCAATAGTGACGCTCTGAAACCGTCCGCGTGGAAAAGGAGGTGACCTTATCTAGAGGCACCGCTACTGCAGCTACTGATACTGACTCAATGATGGGCATAGAGGCTCCTATATTCAAAAAATTATTGTAGCCATAATTGAGAATGTCTGACGGCTCCCAAATAAGGAATAATGAGTCGCTAATCAATATGCTTCATTTACGAATGGGAGGCGCTATGAGTAAGGTCGTTGTAATGGGTACGGGCACTATGGGGGTGGGTATTGCCGCCGGCTTTCTGGCCTTTGGCGCCAATACAATTTTGCTGGGAAGAGATTTACAGAAAGCAAAGTTAAGTCTTGCTAAGGTTGAGGCTTGCGCTGACTCTATTAACCCCGCATGGCGTGACACTGATGCCCAACTCATTGCCGGCGCGATCGCGGATTGGTCAGATTGGGAAAATACGGATCTCATCATTGAAACCATCTCCGAACGCCTGGAGCTGAAAAAGGCAATCTTTAGCGAGCTTGATTGCAGCGTACCTCCCAACATTCCGATTGGTAGTAATAGCTCCGGCTTTCCCATAAGCGATATTGCACAAGGCCTGAAAACAAGCCATCGCATGTTCAATACCCACTACTTCATGCCGGCACATATCGTTCCCTTGGTAGAGGTCGTGCTGGGCGAAAAATCAGACCCTCAATTAGCTGAGCAGATTTGCACTCTGTATCGCTCTCATGGCAAAAAGCCAGTATTGGTCAAGCGTGATATTCCGGGTTTTCTAGCGAACCGTATTCAACATGCCTTAATGCGTGAAGCACTATCCCTAGTGCAAGAAGGAATTGCCACGCCAGATGATGTCGATACTGCAGTACGCTACAGCTTTGGCTTTCGCTATGCGGCAGTTGGCCCCATGACTCAAAAAGAAATCTCAGGATGGGAGGGCATGACACTAGCTGCAGAGGTAATCTATCCCTCTCTCTCCAACATCACAGCACCACCAGCTTGCGTCATGGAATTAGTAAACAGCGGTAAAACCGGTATGGCCAAAGGTGCAGGGTTTAGAGAATGGTCGCCAGAAGAGGCGCAGCGCATGAGAGAAGCTTACGAGACGCGCCTTAAGGCAGCATTTGAAGTGCTAAAAATAGCGCCCGAACTAAATTAACTCAATATTGTTGCAGCACAGCACCGCTCAAAATACCCAGCCCTTTAGCCACAATATTGGATAATTGAAGCGTGAAGAAAAATGTCTGTGTTCGGCACCTCTTTTTTAAAGGGGCAATCAAAGTAATTGGATTCGCTCTAGTTGGCCTGTTTCAACTGCCGGAGGTGGAGCTCGTCTCTAGCGCTCTGGCACAAACTGCAAGCCAGAATACTAAAGCTAATAAAGCGCCTCAAATTAAACCGAAGAACGTGGCTCAAAATAACAAGCAGGCCGGCCTCAAAGTAAACGGTAGCTCACTAAGTCAATCCTCGAAAAGTATGAGCTTAAATCCTGAGCTATTTAAGCGAATTGAAGGTGTGTATAGCAGCGAAGGTAGCTCGAATCTAGATTACCGCGTCCAACGTGGCTGCCTACGCCGCAGCTATAACGAAGAGAATCTCCCATCCAATCTTGGTCTAGATGATCGCAACTTCAATGATTTCTTTAGATCTCAAACCAAGGGATTTTTTGATCGGATGCGTGGCGATTGCATTCCCTACGCCCTAGCACTAGGAAGCCGAAATCGCTTTGAGTCACTGAGCATCATGAACGGCCCCATCCAGGATGCTAAGACAGAGATTTGGACCTTTACACCCTCGGCGGCAGGTAGTTTCTTGATTCAGCAGGACTACCTCAAAGATGAATCCAAACGCTTTACAGAGATTCAATTGCCGCTAAAAGATGTTCTGTATGACCCTAAAAAAGTAGGCGATAAATTACCTGTTGAGTTAGTTTGGGAGTTGAACTCCGTCATCAAGCAAATTTATCCGGAAGAAACGAATGCGCTTGAAAACACCAATAGCATTGTTCGATTGATCGTGGATTTTGGTGATAAAGAACGCTGGGCACAAATTTGGGCTGCAGAAATTATTGATCCAACATCCGGTGAAGTCTTTTCGAGTGCATTTTGGGTGGAGAGAAATGATATTCCTGGTGGCTTTTACACGGCTAGCGGGGAATCGATAGAGCGCACTTTTTGGACCAACCCCCTGAGTTATCGACGCATATCACGAGGTGTCGGTAGCGTGCGAGCGTCGAGTAAGAAGGCTGCCCCATCCAAGAATGGGGCCCCTGTAGCAGCACCCAAACAGCGCTATCGCACCCATATGGGTATTGATTATTCAGCCCCAATTGGGACTCCAATTTTTAGCGTGGCTACTGGCAAGGTGGTGCATTTGGGTTATAGCGGCGCCTTTGGAAATCTCATCATCCTCGAGCATCCTGGAAACTATCGGACCTACTATGCTCACTTAAGTAACTACAACGTTGAACTTGAGGTGGGTAATGAAGTTCGGCGTGGCCTAGAGATTGGTTACGTCGGCTCAACCGGACGATCCACTGGACCTCACCTGCATTTTGAATTAAGAAAAGATGGCATCTACGTTGATCCTTACGCTTCCAAAACTCAACTCGATTTGTGGAACATGCGCGATAGCGATAGCGGCTTACTCACTAGAGAAATTCTATTGCTGGGGACACCTCTAGTGAATTAATCCATGGAAACTAATTCGAGATAAAAAAAGGGGGTCCAAATGGACCCCCTTTTTTTCAAGCTATCAGCATTAGCCAAGAACCAATACAGGCAACTTAGAGTGCACTATTACCTCATGCGTCTCACTGCCCAACAATACACTCTTAATGCCGGTACGTTTATGAGAGGCCATCACAATGACATCAGCCTTAGCTTTCTTGGCGCCCTCCAAAATACCTTCAGATAAATTACTGTCTGCAATATGAAGCGTATTAGCCTTAATACCGGCGCCCAAAGCAAGCACAGCCTTTTTAAAGATATCTGCAGCAAATGCCGCGCAGACCTTCTTGTGATCTTTTTGAGAAATACCGTACCCCATCGTACTATCGGAATACACCATCGGCGGCATTGGATCAGAAACATATACCAATGTCACAGCAGCCTTATCCGCCTTAGCGAGCTCCGCCACCTTTTTTAATGCCTTTTTACTCACATCCGAACCATCAACCGGTACCAACAAGTGCTTGAACATATTTGACTCCTGTTAAATTAAACCCGAATGCCTTTCATTCCATCATAATCCTTATTATTCCCCTGTAAAAGCATAAAAAGGAAACTGAATTGCTCAAGTATTTAACTGTGTATTTTTCATTTCTACTGACTTTAGTTGTGGTTGATTTGATATGGCTGCTTGGTATAGCCAAAAATCTCTACCGCGACGATATGGGCTCACTCATGGCAAGCGAACCCAAACTATTGGCTGGGCTTGGCTTTTATCTGCTGTATGCACTTGGTGCATCAATTTTTGTCATTCTTCCGGCAATCTCAAAACAGTCCTGGATATATGCGGTGCAATATGGCGCCCTATTTGGCTTTTTTTGCTACATGACTTACGACCTCACCAATCTTGCAGTTATTCGTGACTTCCCTATGCGCTTGGCATTTGTCGATATCGCCTGGGGATCTGCAGTAACGGCACTTTCCGCAACTATTGCCCACTGGGTTGGTAGTCGCATAGCCTGAAAATCTTCGCTCCGATGAATCTTTTCCACCCAAAACTACTCGATTCTTTCAAGGGCTATAACGGCGCCCTATTTAGTAAAGATGTATTAGCAGGCATTACGGTTGGCGTAGTTGCTCTACCTTTAGCAATGGCGTTTGCGATTGCTAGTGGACTCAAACCAGAGGCGGGTATTTTTACGGCCATTATTGCGGGTGGGCTCATTTCTGTTTTGGGCGGTAGTCGTGTGCAAATAGGTGGGCCAGCCGGCGCATTCATTGTGATTGTTTATGGCATTGTGGATCATTACGGTATTGCCAATTTGCTCTTGGCAACTGCCATGTCTGGAGTATTTTTATTTCTGATGGGGCTCTTTCGCCTCGGAACATTAATTCGATTTATTCCAGTAGCCGTGATTATTGGATTTACTAATGGCATCGCTGTACTCATTGGCCTATCCCAAGTTAAAGAATTTTTTGGCCTGCAAATTACCAAGATGCCTGCTGAATTTTTTCAAGCAGTCCAAACGTTGTATGCCGCCGCCGATACGGTGAATCCGATTGCACTGATGTTATCGGTAGGCAGTCTCACTCTTTTAATTACCTGGAGAGCTTTTCAAAAACGTCTTGGCTACCTGAGCCATATACCCGGAACAGTGATTGCGATGGCCGCAGCTACTATAGTGACTAGCGCCCTCAGCCTTCCTGTAGATACGATTGGGAGTCGCTTTGGTGGCATTCCTTCGGGTCTACCTAGTTTTGAGTGGATCCCCATTAGCTGGAGTACCGCACAGTTTGTGATTGTGCCTGCTATCACGCTCGCCTTGCTTGGGGCAATTGAATCTTTGCTCTGCGCCCGCATCGCCGACGGACTCATTCATGATCGCCATGAGTCCAACCAAGAACTTATGGCGCAAGGTATCGCCAACCTAGTTACTCCTTTCTTTGGCGGCATGCCTGCTACAGGAACTATTGCGCGAACGGTTACGAACATACAGAGTGGTGCAAGCACACCAGTTGCCGGCATAGCTCACTCGGCAACTTTACTGGTGATAGTTTTGTTTGGAGCACCACTCGCAAAAAATATTCCCTTAGCTAGTCTGGCTGCAATCCTGATGTTTGTTGCTTGGAATATGGGTGAGTGGCGCAAGTTTGCAGACCTCAAACAATTTCGTCTGCCTTATCGCTTAACCATGTTGAGCGTCTTTTTTCTGACAATCATTTTGGATCTCACGGTAGCAATACAAGTAGGACTACTTTTAGCATTTATTACCTTCGTCTATCGCATCTCCAGCTTATCTCGCTATGAATCAGCAAGTGCAGTTGATTTTCCAGAACTGCAGCAATACCAAGGAAGCATCTCTGCCTTCAGAATTTATGGTGCCATCTTTTTTGGCGCAGTCAAAATTCTGGAGAATATCGAAAATGAGTTGCCTTCAAAAGTATTGGTGCTGGATTTGAAAAATGTAATCTACATCGATGTTTCCGGAATGGATGCTTTGCTCGAGCTTGAGGAGGCTTGTAAAGCCAGAGGTATCAGACTCTTGATTTGCGGGCTATTACATCAACCACATGAGATGGCGGTTCGCGCAGGCCTCTTTGAACGATTGTCAAAAGATAATATCTACCCAGACCTGAAGCAAGGTATTGCCTCAGCAATTAGTCAGTCACATTAACTGATACAGAATCCACCTTTTAGTAAGGCTTCAGGCAAATACCAAGCTCGATAAAGGCCGAATATTCCAGCGGTCAATAAGAGACCTGCAGCTATGTATCTCACCCAGATGTATTGACCAAATTGGGTAAGAGCGGCTGAAAATTTAGAGATCAGCAATAGATTGGGTAAGGTACCCAATCCAAATGCCAACATCAGTGCAGCGCCCGTTAAGACATCTCCCGATAGAAAGGCAAGGGGTAAAACGCTATAGACCAAGCCGCACGGAACTAAGCCCCATACCATTCCACTAAACCAACGGGATGAGCGGCCAGTGAAGCTTCCTAAGTATTTAGCCCAATAGGTAGCCATCCGCGCGCCAAGCCACTTTCCAAGCAAAATAGGGTTATTCGATCCCTGACGCAAAAGACGCACACCCATCACCAGCAAGATGAGGGATGTCAAAGCAAATAAAGGTCGCTGAATAGGCACAACATTTTGCTGCCAAAGAACGGCGCCCGCCGATGCAGCAACCGCACCCAGCAAAACATAGGTTGTCAGACGCCCCAGGTGCATGATGAGTTGTAGATAAAAGAGTTGGGACTTGCTTTGCAATGGGGCGTAAGTAGCCACTCGAGGGCTTTCTTGGCGCTCAATCGCTGCCGCAATGCCGCCACACATTAAGGCGCAGTGCCACCCACTGACAAGAGCCCCCAAAAAGACGGCCAATAGAAGGCTGGTGGTCAGCATATTGACACCCAGTACTTCAGAGAAATATTAAAATGGCACATTATCCGAGTAGAATAAACTGATCTGATAACTTGATCCAATATGAATTACACCAACTCAGATGTCCCAGGTAGCAAATGCTCAGTCTGCGTACTGGGTCAGTTTTGCCTGCCAGTAGGAATCAGTTCAAGCGATATTGCCAAGATCGATACCCTCGTAAAAGACCGTGTCCACCTACAAAAAGGTGAGAGCTTATATCGTCATGGCGACCCACTTTCCGCAGTGTACAGCGTCCGCTTTGGCACCCTCAAGACTGAATACGGCCTTGAAGATGGGCGTCAACAAGTGATTGGCTTTCACCTTCCCGGCGAGATACTGGGGCTTGATGGCATTGGCGAAGGCAGCTATCAATCCGAAGCGATTGCGCTTGAAGAGAGTGAAGTCTGCATTATTCGCTATGAAGCATTTGAGGATTTAGCGCGCCAAATTCCAGTACTACAAAAGCAGTTCCACCGCATTCTGAGCCGTGAGATTACTCAAGATCAACGTCACCTACTGTCATTAGGCAGCTTGCGTGCTGAAGAGCGTTTAGCAGCATTCTTATTGAATCTTTCTCAACGCCTAGCAGCTCGTGGCTACCAAAATAATGAATTTGATTTACGCATGAGTCGCGTGGAGATTGGTAGCTATCTGGGTATTCAGATTGAAACTGTGAGCCGCATGCTCTCACGCTTTGCTGAATCAGGATTGATTCAAATTAAGCAACGTCATATCAAGCTCATTGATATGGATGGTCTTTATGAATTAGCTAGCATCCCCAACCCAGACCGCACACTTCAGATCAAGCCTGTTAGCGCTTAAGTAATATCACTTAAATTAAGCCGCGATCCGGACCTTTGCTGCCACTCTCATCGATACCAGGCAGAATGTAAGCAGTTAAGGCGCTCGAGAAAGAGCAAAAGATCCAAATAACAAAAAATCCGATGGTGTAAATACCTTCATCAGAAATATTTGGGTGATACCCAAAAAATAAGAGTTCGGCAGGATGCACGATGCTAAAGAGTAAACCTTCGGCCAGAATAGAAACCAAAAATGATGGCCACATGATCCAAATAAATAGGCGGTACTTCATTTGTGATCCTGCTCTACTTTAAGTTGTTCGACTTTGAGTCCGCGCTTAACAACGCCATCGCGCACTGGCTTATCTACATACAATGTTACAGCCAAATAAATAGTGATGATGCAACCAATGGCTGCTACAGCTGGTCCGCTAATTAACAACCAGGGCCAGAGCTGTTTAAACCAGGGCTTATTTGTTTCATGTTCTGACATATTCATCCTCTCCATCTTTCGCTGTGCAGCTTAGCGGGGAACAATAAAGCTTGATTTTTCATCGCGCGTTCTGGTAATCAACTCGTTACCAGACTTCTCTTGGCCAATAACATCAAAATGAATTGGATAGTTACCAGGCTCATGCGCACCTACAGTAGTGCTTACTTTAACCGGAATCAACAGATTGCTGGCTGGGCCCACTTGAATCTCAGTAACAACTTGTCCTTGTGAATTGAGGATTTTTAGGTCGTCTAAACCCGTTGCCTTTACCTGAACATTCATATTATTTTCAGAGGCATTCATGATTTGAATGCGGTAGATATTCTCAATACGAACACCGTCGACCTCGCGAGCTAATGCCCCGCGGTCTCGCATCACATCCACACGCAATGGATTTCGAGTAATCAAGGAAATGAGGAATGCACTTGTAAGAACGGTAATGAAGGCCATGTAAATCAAAACACGTGGTCGCAATATATGGCGAATCGCACTTTGATTGGTTTCTTTATCCTCAATGGCTCGCTCAGTTGTATAGCGAATCAATCCTTTTGGATAATCTACCTTCTCCATAACTTGATCGCAGGCATCTATACAGGCGCCACAACCAATGCACATGTATTGCAAACCATCACGAATATCAATTCCGGTTGGGCAGACTTGCACACAAATACTGCAATCAACGCAATCTCCCAGACCCAAAGTCTCATGATCAACTGACTTGCTGCGACTGCCTCGTGGTTCGCCGCGAACTTTATCGTAGGTCACCAGGAAAGTATCTTTATCCACCATCACGCTCTGGAAGCGAGCATAGGGACACATGTATTTGCAAACCTGCTCACGCATAAATCCTGCGTTACCCCAAGTCGCAAAGCTATAGAAGCATAACCAGAAGGTTTGCCATGGACCGAGTGATAAATGCAGAATCGCTGCGCTCAGAGTTTCAATCGGCGTGAAATAACCAATGAAAGTAAAGCCCGTCCAGAAGGCAATCAGAAGCCATAGGAAATGCTTGGTAATTTTGAGGCGCCACTTGCGGACACTCCAAGGCCATTCCTCACCATCCAAACGAATACGCGCAAATCGATCACCCTCAACCTTACGCTCGATCCACATAAAGATTTCGGTGTAGACCGTTTGGGGACAGGCGTAACCACAAAATAGTCGGCCAGCGATTGCTGTAAACAGGAAGAGTGCTAAGGCAGAAAGAATTAATAGGAGTGTGAGGTAGATCACATCCTGCGGCCAAAGTACAAGGCCAAAAATATAAAACTTACGCTGAATTAAATCAAATAGAACCGCTTGGCGCCCATTCCAGCTTATCCACGGAAGGCCATAAAACAGTATTTGAGTCGCAAATACTAAGATGAAACGCCAGCGGGCAAACAGCCCGCTAACAGATCGTGGGTAAATCTTTCGCCGGACCTCATAAAGAGATTCCTCGATGACATCTATGGGAATAGGCTTCCCTACCGGCGAATTATCTGACACGAATTATTTAGCCGCAGCCGTCTTATTGTTAGATAAACCCCAAACATAAGCTGTCAAGAGATGAATCTTTTCTGGACTCAATACTTTATCTTGGGCAGGCATCATTGCCATGCGGCCTTTAGTGACAGTCTCAACAATCGTTGCCTCTGATCCACCATACAACCATGTCTTATCGGTCAAATTAGGCGCACCCAAAGCGATATTGCCTTTGCCGTCCGCACCATGACAAGCTGCGCAATTGGATTTAAATACTTCTGCACCACGTGCTGCCTTTAAGTCATCGGCCGGCAAACCAGAAAGGCTACGTACGTAATTAGCAACGTCCACAATTTGCTTGCTATCGAGCTGTGGGAACGGAGGCATAACACCTGCACGACCATTGATTAATGTAGTTTTGATATTTTCTGGAGAGCCACCATACAGCCAGTCGCCGTCAGTTAAATTCGGGAAGCCTTTTGCACCGCCTGCATCTGAACCATGGCACTGGGCGCAGGAATTCAAGAACAAACGCTGACCCATTTCACGCGCCTTTGGATCTGCAGCAACTTGCTCAATATCCATCTTCACGTACTTAGCATATACCGGCTTCAACTCATCGTTTGCTTCAGTCATGGAGCTCATCAAAGCACCATCAGTGGAATAACCCACAACACCAGGAAATGAACCTAAACCCGGAAATAGAACCAGATATACCAATGCAAAGATACAAGAGAGTAAGAACATCCACATCCACCAACGTGGCAATGGGTTGTTGAGCTCACGCAAATTGCCGTCCCAAACGTGTCCAGTATCAGCCACTGCGCCATCAGCTGTGTGAACTACCTTAGCCTTACGCTGAGAAAACAGAAGCCAGATACACCAAACAATACCGACTAATGAAACTAGTGCGATGTAGTTGCTCCAACCGTTATTAAAAAAGTCACTCATGATTTGTCCTTACTAAATTCATCTGGAAGATCAAATGGAAGTTCAGCTGACTCTTCATTAGCTGACTTTCTACCTGGAGACCAAGCCCACCAAACAATTCCAACAAAAAAGACAAGTCCAATGACTGTTGAAAAGGCGGAGAGATAAGCTGTGATCTGTTCCATTTGATTTATATAGTTTTAAATTAATAACCTTGGTAATTACTTCGCTACCACTTCATCAACCATGATGTAGCGACGATTAACACCTAAACCTTGAAGATAAGCAATTAAGGCATCTTCTTCAGTCTTGCCTTCCAGCTCTTTAGGCGCTTCTGCAATCATTTCATCGGTGTAAGGAACGCCCAAGCGACGCATTGCAACCATATGAGACTGAATCGAAGAGGCATCAGCAGCATTTTTTTGCAACCAAGGATATCCAGGCATATTTGACTCAGGAACCACATCACGCGGGTTGCGGAGGTGAATACGATGCCAATCATCAGAATAGCGAGCTCCAACACGCGCTAAATCGGGACCCGTACGCTTACTACCCCACAAGAATGGATGATCAAATACTGACTCACCGGCCAAGGAGTAAGGACCGTAACGCTCAACTTCTGAGCGCAATGTACGAATTTGCTGTGAGTGGCAACCAACACAACCTTCGCGCTGATAAATATCACGACCAGCCAAACGCAATGCTGTGTATGGCGCTACACCCGGACTTGGCTCAGTTGTGGTGTGCTGAAAAAATAGCGGAACGATTTGAACTAAGCCAGCAATCGAAACCACAATGATGGTGGCAATAATTAACCAGCCAACGTTTTTCTCAAGCGTTCCATGGGAAAAGAATTTATTTTCGTTAGACATTTTTCTTCTCCTTAGTGAGCAGTTGCAGATGTTTGTGGAATCGGTGCATTCACGAATGTTTTACCAATGACAGTTTTGTAAACGTTGTATGCCATCAGGAACATGCCGCTTAAATAGCAGAGGCCGCCCAACAAACGGATCACATAGAAGGGGAATGTTGCCTTTACAGATTCAACGAAGCTATAAGTCAAGGTTCCATCCGGCTCAAAAGCTCTCCACATTAAACCTTGCATTACTCCAGCAATCCACATTGCGGCGATATACAGAACAACACCAATCGTAGCGATCCAGAAATGCACCTCAATCAAACGTGTGCTGTACATCTCTTTTTGGCCGACTAAACGTGGAATGAGGTAGTACAAAGAACCGATCGTAATCATGGCAACCCAACCAAGAGCGCCTGAGTGAACGTGACCGATAGTCCAGTCCGTGTAATGTGACAAGCTGTTCACAGTTTTGATAGACATCATTGAACCTTCAAAGGTAGACATACCGTAGAAAGACAATGCCACTACCAAGAATTTCAAGATTGGGTCGGTGCGCAATTTAAACCAAGCGCCAGACAAAGTCATGATGCCGTTGATCATGCCACCCCATGATGGAGCCAACAAAATAATAGAGAACACGGTTCCAAGTGACTGAGTCCAGTCCGGCAAGGAAGTATGTTGCAAATGGTGAGGGCCCGCCCACATGTATGTGAAGTTCAAAGCCCAGAAGTGGACGATGGACAAACGATATGAATAGATTGGACGCTCGGCTTGCTTAGGGATGAAGTAGTACATCATGCCCAAGAAGCTGGTAGTCAAGAAGAAGCCAACTGCATTATGGCCATACCACCACTGAACCATGGCATCTTGTACACCAGCATATGCAGAATAGGACTTCCATAAGCTTGCTGGCATTTCTAAGTTATTAAAAATATGCAAAATGGCAATGGTCAGGATGTATGCACCAAAGAACCAATTGGAAACATAAATATGTTTTGTTTTGCGCTTCATGATGGTGCCAAAGAACACCACAGCATAGGCAACCCAAACCAATGTAATCAGAATGTCAATTGGCCACTCAAGTTCTGCGTATTCCTTAGAAGTAGAAATACCCAATGGCAGTGTTACTGCCGCCAACACGATAACTAGTTGCCAGCCCCAAAAGGTAAAAGCTGCAAGCTTGTCACAAAAGAGTCTTGCTTGGCAGGTGCGCTGGACGATGTAATAGGACGTTGCAAATAACGCCGATCCACCGAATGCAAAAATCACCGCATTGGTATGCAATGGACGCAAGCGGCCGTAGCTTAGCCATGGAATATTAAAAGTGATATCAGGCCAAATGAGCTGCGCAGCGAGGATAACCCCCACGAGCATGCCCACAATTCCCCAAAGTACCGTAACGATGGCAAATTGGCTGACAACCTTGTAATTGAAGGTATCTTGATTGTTCCCCACGGTAAGTCCCATGGTTTCTCCTTTTTTTGTGACCAAACAGCGACATAATCCAAATAGACTGAAGCCATTATCAAAGTAAGCCTAAGGGGGCGTTTTGATCTATATCAAAAAGGATGCGTGCATTTACGCTTTTTACAACTCTATTTATTTAGGTGTATTGGCTAAATCGTTAAAAAATATAGCTATTTTTGTGAGCGTTCACTAACATTATTGGATCTAGGAGTGTCATCATCCATCAAAATTGCCTCACCAGGACCCTCTAAATCGTCAAACTGCCCTGCCTTCACCGACCAATAGAAAATCCAGGCTAAAAGGCCAATTAATAGCAGTGAAATGGGGATTAAGAGAAAAAGGCTTTCCATACCTCTAGTCTAGGCCTTTCTGAGGCGCCAGGCGTTTAATGTGACCGCTAGGGAGGATAAGGACATGCCGATGCCTGCGACCCAGGGGTTGACCCAACCCATCATGGCCGCCGGAATCGCTAGCAAGTTGTAAACCAAAGCCCAGATGAGGTTTTCTTTAATAATCCGCTGGGTTTTATCCGCCAACAATAGAGATTGCGCTAAAGGAGCTAAGAAGCTCGCAGTCAAAATCGCATCTGCGCCTGCGGTAGCAAGGGGTGCGCCGGCACCAACGGCAATCGAGACATCTGCTTTTGCCAACAAGGGCGCATCGTTAATGCCATCGCCAATAGCCCAAACAAAGTGGCCCGCATTTTGCAACTGCTCAATGTAAAGATATTTATCTTCTGGCGAGCAGGCACCCTTGAATCTGTCG
Source organism: Polynucleobacter sp. es-MAR-4 (assembly GCF_018882055.1). GTDB lineage: Bacteria > Pseudomonadota > Gammaproteobacteria > Burkholderiales > Burkholderiaceae > Polynucleobacter. The sequence continues at coordinate 816,528 of NZ_JACVPF010000001.1, forward strand.
ATACCTACACGATCTGCCCACCATGCTACGGTCGCAGGATCATCGCCGGAAACTAAATGCACGGTGATCTTGCGAGATTTTGCAGCCGCCAATAATTTTTCAAGACCAACCCTTGGAGTATCCAGAAATAGAAAACTGGCAATTACGCCTTTGTCATCCGCCAAATGGACTTGACCATACTGCCCTTCTTGCGCAACCTGTTGAGCACCCGTCCAAGCAGCGCTTCCCAATCGATATTCGCCTGAGCTCAGGCCTTTGCCCAATTGATTAGCAACCGCTTCGGATAAAACGGTTGGCAAGCAATTCTCTGCTTCAGCAGCACGCAATATAGAAAGTGCAAGGGGATGTTTTTGACCTGCCTCTATTGACGCAGCGAGGCTAAGCACATCTGCCCTAGAAAACTCTGGACGCGCAATCAGAACTTCTTTCAATTCTGGCTGACCCATAGTGAGCGTGCCAGTTTTATCTAGCACTAAGTCAGTGGATTTGACTAATCCTTCGAGAACATGTCCTCGCACAATTAATAAACCCAGTTTTGTTACAGCACCTTGAGCTGCGGCCATTGCTGTTGGTACTGCAAGAGATAAAGCGCACGGGCAACTAGCGACCAGCACAGACACCAGCACTGTCCACGCTCTACTAGGATCTACGTACCACCAAATCGCCGAAGACAGAAAAGCAGCGATCAATAAAAATCCGACAAAATATCCAGCCCACTTTTCTGCGAGACTCACCATCAAAGGCTTGGCCTGCAGTGCCTGGTCCAGCAAGGAAGCAATACCTGCGATACGAGTGGATTGCCCCACAGCATCAATTCTCATTAACATGGGATTCAAAATATTATGGGTGCCCGCATAAACGCGATCACCAATTCTCTTATCAATCGGCTTGGATTCACCTGTCAGTAGTGACTCATCTAGAGCGCTCTCATACTCGATCAAAATGCCATCAGCAGGAACAACATCCCCTGGTGGAATACGCAGAATCTCACCAGGGTTGCAATTGACTACAGGAACAATTTCTACCTGCTGAGATGCGGGATAGTTTGGCACCCTCTCACAAGTGGCTGGCAATTGTTTTGCTAAAGCCTCTGCTCCACCCTGTGCATCTTGACGAGCCAATAACTCAACATAGCGAGCAGCCAAAATAAAGGCAACAAACATCGTGATGGAATCAAAGTAACCTTGCCCCGAACCAGTCGCAAGATTCACAGTGCCGGCAGAGAATGCCAGAGCTAGAGCCAAGGCAATTGGAACGTCCATGCTCAACATATGCGTCTGACGAAATGAAGCAACGCTGCGCCAGGCAGCCTGGAAAATAGGTCCAGCTGAATAAACCATCACCGGAACAGTGAGAGCCCAACTAGTCCAACCTAATAAAAGATCATATTCCGCAGTGATGTCACTGTCACCGACGTATGTTGGCCATGCATACATCATGACTTGCATCATGCCGAGCAAAGCAACGCCTAGTCTTGTGAGTAGTTGGCGACGTTCTTTTTTGGATTTTTCAATCGATAGCGAAGGCTCAAATGGCCAGGCCTCGTAGCCAATACGCTCAACTTCAAACAGTAGGCGAGCTAGACTAGTTTGCTCAGGTGAAAATTCTGCTTTTACTTTCTGACTTACGTAGTTGATCTGCACATCTTTCACACCAGGAATGCGTCGCAAATGTTGCTCGCATAACCACACACACGCAGCACAGCGAATCTTCTCAAGCCGTAAAGTCGTTTCTAGATTGCCCCCTGCACCACCAGGTCGAGTGTATCTCCCAAGCAAGGAGGGATCATCATAAGGGGCAAGACTCTCTGGAATTTCATTTGAGGCGAGATAAGCTGCAGGCTTATCACTTGACTGCACACGACGCGCGTAGAACACCTCAAGACCTTCACCATGAATAGTTTGCGCAATTGCCATGCAACCAGCGCAACAGAATTTTCTATTGATACCAGCTAATTCAAGCTCGTATGAATCACCTGGAAGGATAAAACTTCCGCAGTGATAACAGCTATTACTTGATAAGCTAGAGCTCATGAACGCACCACTAATTTCGGCTTACAGACTTGTTTACCCAGCCGTTACGACGTTCATAAAAAACAAACAGAACACCCCAGATAACTACTGCTGCATAGGCCCAGACCCAAGAAATTTGTGAGGCACGTGAACCAGTTAAATCGAGAACGAAACCAAAAATAGCTGGACCTAACAAGCCGCCTCCAAAACCCATCAAGGAGTGGAGACCCATTGCAGCGCCTTTAATATTTTCTTGAGCACTCACAACTAGACCTGCCGTTAAGGTAGCAGAATCGGCCATGATAAAAATGGTATGCCCAACTGCCAAAGCAATAATCAACCACCAGGACTGCCCGGTTGACAAAGCAAGTGCCACTCCAAATGCTGCGCTAGTTAGCATGACAAAGAAAATCCATTTTTGACGACCAATTCTTAAGGCAATCTCGTTTCCGATAATAGATGCGGGAACGCCAAAGAAGTTAATCACTCCTGCAATCGTAGTTGCAGTTAAGAAAAATGGCTCCCCCGTCACGATGGCACAGAAGCCAAAAAAAGCGACTATCCAGCTGCGGGAAGCAAATAATTCTATCGAGTGCACGGTATAACCAAAAATAAAACCTGATGCTGTTTTATCTTGTAGGACTAAGCGCCATTTATCAACTGGAAAAATGTCACGCAATCGAATCCGAATAGGGCCATGCCACTTTTCATGGGCGAGTGCAGGGATAAATATCAGCACAATCAACAATGCGGTGAATGGGCCTAAGGCGATGATTCCAAACACATAGCGCCAGCCCAAACCATCCAAGATCCAGCCCGAGCAAAGATATGAAAAACCAGTACCAATGCCAAAGAAAGCTGTATAGAAAGCAATGTGACGGCTCAACTCACCAGTCTTAATTCGATCCGACAGAATTTTTAAGCCTGGCATATAAGTGCCCGCCAGACCAGCCCCATTGAGCGCCATAAAAATTAAGGCGGTCCAAAAGTTGTTGGCCAATAAACCCATGCCGAGTAATCCGCAAGTCGCCGAAAGGCCACCCATGAGATAGACTTTTTTTGCATCAACGCGATCTGTCAGGGCTGTTGCCAATGGAACCGCCAGCATGTAGCCAAAGAAGAAAGCACTAGCAATTAAACCGGACTGCAAATTACTGAGGCGCCACTCATCTTGCAAAGTAGTTAGCACTACAGCGTAGCAAGCAAACCCTAGCAGCGCACAGGTTTGCGCCATGAGCATGAATGGGGTGTAACCGGTAGGTTTAAAGCGCATAAGACCTTACTGCTGACTACGATTCGGTGAATCTTGAAACCCATTCGAACGGAAAGTCAGCACCAGAGTATCTCTATAACCGTGAGGCCCTAATGGCTGTATAGGAGTGGATTCATGAATCATGCGCTCATCATTCATGAGCAATAAAGACCAGGGCTCAGACAGCGTAAATCTTAAGCCAGTAGAACCAGCAGCATCAAAGATGCGAGTCTCACCGCCCTTGATATCAACGCGATTGAGCAAAAAGACAGCTACAAAATCGACGCCGTCGCGATGTGCACCCTCAGGTGTTGGGCGCCCAATTCCATCAGTCGTATCAATTCGAAACTGATGCGCTTCAATAAACCAGGTGTTGACCTGCTTAACACCATTAAGAACATGAGCCAACCCCAGTAAAAGGGATTGCCAGGCCGGGTTATTTGTCAGCTGCGCCTGTGAAGGCTCAAACCAACGTTCAATACCACCATGCAATGCGTTGTAATCGACAGACTGCCAATGAGCACGATGCGGCACCATCAGCAAGGATTCGCCTTTGACTTCAAAGCTGGAATGACGACGGAAGCGATATCGCCCACCATCCTTCAAATAGGGATCACGCGGCAAGCCCTCCCAAAATTGACTGAGATTGAGTAGCTGCTCAAGGTCAACATGGGAAATTTGCGCCACGTCCCGAGCAGAGACTACTGCAAAACCGTCATCCTTCAAGGATTGGGTCAACTCCTTCACGGGTGTCAGCGGGGGCGAAAGGCTGGAAATGGTCATGGGCTTATTTTAGGCTCTTACGAGCAAAAAATTTAGGAATGTAAATTTAAGCGGCCGCGAACTTCACCCACATGGCCCTTAAGGTCATATAACTCCTTCGCATCTAGCATGGAGACTTTGATATTACCCACCCTTCGCTCAATATCCTCCAACTCCTTAAAGTTCTTTTCCTTTAAAGCTGGGTTAGAAGCATTTCTCTCAATTACCTTCAACTCTTCATAGACCTGCGATAGTTTGAGTCGCAGCAATAAATTCTTTGCAGCGGGGATATAGGTAAACAAAGGAATCAAAATGACTAATAGCGGAATCACAATTTTTGCGAAACGCCCAATCCAGACCGCAGTCCAGAAAGGCAGGTGGCGATGCAAGAAAGATGGCCCATCTTTTAAGTAGATTTCTGCATCAACATGCAATGGGAAATCAAGGCCCGTACCGGATGGAAACTCTCCTGGCTTTTGGAGGTAGGTATAGGTTTTAAGAACATCGTAGGTATCACCAAGCAATAGGGTCACTAAAGCAGGGCTGATATTTTGTTTGCCCACCAAAGTAGCTGTTGCTGCCAAAACCTGAATATCCTGGCGAGGCAAGTCATAAGCAATACTTACCACCCCACGCGGCACCGTCACCTTCGAGAGAAAAGGAAACAAATGAACGTAGGCCTCGGCCTGCTCGAAACTCATTAAGCGAATACCTGGGGTTTCATAAAAGTTTTTAAGTAAAGGGGCTTCAGCAGCACTCACTAAAAAGATAGCATCCAACTCACCTTTTTTGAACTTATCAAGCGCTTCTAGTGGCTTGAGTTTTTCTGCGCGCACATCCGTCAAACTTAATCCACTTGCCTCAAGCAATTGAGATGCCAGGGCCAGGGTTCCACTCCCCTCATTTCCAATTGAAACGCGCTTACCTTTTAATTGACTTAGTAATCCTAGTTTTCCAGATTCATTTGAGAAGCTAGACTCTCGATACCAAACCCACACTGGCTCATAAAAAACTCCAGCTATTGAAACAAAATCGCGGTGCTTAGATAAGTCAGCCACACCACCTTGCACCATCGCAAAATCAACCCCTGAATTTGGATCATGCAACAAAGCTAAGTTATCGCTTGTGCCACCAGTAGTTCGAAGTCGCAAAGAAATCCCCTCCTCAGCAAGCTCCGCTTGAAGTTTTTCACCAAACTGCTGATACAGGCCAGTAGGAAAACCGGTTGCCAATTCAATCGAGCGGGGTGGAGGCGGCACCAATACCCAAAGCGTGGCAAACAATATGCCAACAAGAATTAAAAAGGCAATCCCAACTGCTATTGGGTTGTAGATATTTTTACGTATGAAGTCCATAAGAGTTCTTTTGTTTTTGCCATTATGCCCCGAGCCTTGGGATCAAGAGCAGAATGAATTCATACAAATTGTTTCAGGATAAGATGGGGTTTTCAGAAAACCATTAGGATTGCGATGGACCAAAACCTCAACAAAGTAGCCCTAGTTACAGGGGCTGGAACAGGTATCGGCAAGGCTGCGGCAAAAGCGCTTTTGCAGGGAGGATTTCATGTCGTCCTGACCGGCAGAAACCTAGAGAAACTGAATCAAGCTATTCGGGCCATCGGTGGAGATAGTCAAAACTGTCTAGCGATTGCTTGTGATGTAGGTAAGCCAGAGCAAGTAAAGAACTTATTCTCACAAATCCAAAATCACTTTGGACGAATTGATGTGCTCTTTAATAATGCCGGCATGGGTGCACCAGCAATCCCTATGGAGGAGCTCAGTTACGAACAGTGGACGAATGTAGTTAATGCCAATCTCTGCGGGGCATTCCTATGCTCTCAGGAGGCCATTCGCATGATGAAGGCGCAATCGCCACAAGGCGGCAGAATCATCAATAACGGCTCCATCTCGGCACACGCACCTCGTCCGATGTCTGCTCCATACACCGCCACCAAGCATGCCATCACTGGCTTAACCAAATCTATTGCGCTAGATGGTCGTCCATTTCACATTACCTGCGGTCAAATCGATATTGGTAATGCAGGCACTGAAATGACCATCCCCATGGCTGCTGGAATTTTGCAACCAGATGGTTCAAAAAAGGTTGAGCCGCTAATGGACGTAGATCATGTCGGGCAAGCTGTGCTGCACATGGCCCAATTGCCCCTAGAGAGCAATATTCTCTCAATGACCATCATGGCAAGCAATATGCCATTTGTTGGTCGGGGCTAATTAAGGCCTAACTTGATCAATCAATAAACGGGCATTGGTAGTACCCACCTTGATTGTTTGTGGTGCAGATATCAAGTCTCCAGACTCTGGCATCGCCATCCCTGTTTTTGAGATGCGCACTTCAACTGATACTTCAGGCAATTGAGAAATCAATGTATTTGCACTCATTGCCAAAGCATCATTCAGGACAAAACTGATTGGGAAACTAGTCACTGCAGTTTTGAGAACCGCTACCGGCATGCGCTCACCTGGCTTTCGCGCAATTACCATCAAGACATGTCCCGCCTTGATCTTGGATTGAAGATCCGATGCAATACCCACCTGCCCACTCACACCTTGTTTGCTGATCACGGGGGCGCTAGCTGGGGGAAGCCCTCCCTTGTTGCGCGCTTCGGCAATAGATGCCGCAATTGCACGCGCCTCATCGGTTTCAGGAGGTATTTGCTTGGCTAGCTTTTCCCAGGACTGCACTGCAGCTTTGTAGTTTTGTGCATTAAAAGCTGCAGTTCCCGAGAGCCATAAAGCCAATAAATTATTGGGATCAAGCGTCAAGGCTTTATTAATCAGTTGCTGCGGCTTGCCCGCGAAATTACCATCCGCATTTGCTGCCAATACATCAGCATAGTCAGCCAATAATTGCGGATCAGCATCCACAAAAGATCCTGCGCGAGCATAAGCATTTGCAGCTTCAGCATTTCGACCTAAGATTCGATAGGAGCGCGCCAACATAGCCCAACCCTTCAAATTATCAGGTTCCTTTTCCATCTGGGCGGCAAACTCTGCAACCATCTTCTCAACAGACTCTTGAGTCATTGGCTTTTCAGCATTCTTTTCGGCTATGCGGGAGGCGTCACCGAGATAGAAATAAAAGCCTGCTGATAGCAATGCCACAAAAAGACAAATCCCAATAATGGTTTTCTTGGGAGAGCCTAATACCGCCAGATCATCTGCTTCATTAGTATCCTGAAAAAGTCGCTGACGCATTTCTGCGTGAGCCTGTTCATAGCTACTAGCATCAACAGTGCCCCCCAGGCGATCTGCCTCAAGCTTATCCAACTCTTCTCGATAAATCGCCGCGTTCATCTGACGTCGGGATGTTGCAGATTCTTTTGCTGGGAAAAATAAGGGGCGCAGTAGTAGCACCAAGACCAAGATCAACAAAAGGAGAGCGGGTATTAAAAAACTAGTCATGTGCATTTTCTGTTGAGCTGGATTTTGCATCCTGAAGTAGTGCATCAATACGACGGTTATCTTCTTCGGATAAGGTGGTGCTGGGTACGCTCTGATTTCTACGACGCAGATAAATCATGAGGCCGATAATGCCTGCGAGCAGAATTACAAAAGGGCCAATCCAGAGAAGCCAGGTGATTGGCTTTACAGGTGGGCGATATAAAACAAAGTCACCATAGCGCTCCACCATAAAATTTCGAATTTGCTCGTCCGTCTTACCCTCATTAATGAGGATGCGAATTTCTCGACGCAAGTCATTCGCCAAATCGGAACGCGATCCCGCAAGAGATTCATTCTGACAAACTAGGCAACGCATTTCTTCTGAAATTGTAATAAGGCGCTGCTCAGTAACTGGATCATCTGCTAGCGGAACAGCATCTTTAGCTGAAGCGCTATAGACTGCACAAGCAAGTGCAATCGCCACAAAAGTTGAAATGGAAAGCTTTTTCAAAATCACTTGAGCTCACCCAACAAAGGAATGATCTTCTTATTGAGCAATTCCATCGTAATGGGGCCAATATGCTTAAACCGAATTACGCCAGCCTTATCAATCACATATGTCTCTGGAACGCCATATACGCCGTAATCAATGCCAACGCGACCATTGGCATCAAACGCTGATAAATCGTAAGGGTTTCCTTGGCGATTAAGCATGGCCATAGCATCATCGCGCTTATCTTTGTAATCCAAGCCAATGATAGGTGCAACCTTCAACTTACCTAGCTCAACCAGAACCGGGTGCTCCTCACGACAAGCGACACACCAGGAGGCCCATACATTCAAAATCCAAGGCTTACCCTTCATGCTTTCTGGTGAAAAGGTTTTTTGGGGATCTGCCAGCTGAGGCAATTCAAAGGAGGGAGCTTGCTTGCCAATCAAAGGTGAGGGCACTTCATGTGGGTCACGATTTAAGCCGACCGCTAAAAATCCAACCAAAATTACAAATAAGAGGAGTGGAATTAAAAACTTCGCCTTCATGCTACGGCCTTACGTAATTTCATACGATAACGTTTATCCGACATTGCTAGTACACCGCCCAATGCCATCAACAAACAACCACCCCAAATCCAATCGACAAAAGGTTTGTAATAGACACGCACAGCCCATGCTTTATCTTCCAGCTCCTCACCCAAGGAAACATAAATATCCCGAGTGAGACCGGCATCAATAGCTGCCTCCGTCATCGGCATGCTTGAAGAAAAGTAACTACGCTTTTCTGGATACATCGTGGCTTCTACTTTCCCATTACGGGTCAGCAAGAAAGTTCCCTGCATCGCTTTGTAGTTTGGTCCAGGAACTGCAGCAACGCCTTGCAGTTGAATTTGATAGCCGCCAACACTCACACTTTCACCCGCTAACATGCGCACATCTTTCTCTTCTTGATAGGCGCCTACCATGGTGACACCAATCACGAAGACCGCTATACCAAGATGCGCTACCTGCATGCCAATAAATGAACGCGTAGGCTTACCTGCTTTTGCTTGGCGAATGATTTGCAACACGCCTGAAGCAATGACCCAGAAAGCCAATAAGAAACCAAGACTGCTCAGCCAAGTAAATTCACCCATGGCAAATGGAATTAAAGCTGCAGCAATCACGGCCACCACGGCTGCGATCCATAAGCGCTTAATCACATCTAAAAGATTGGAATTTTTCCAGCTAGTCCAGGGGCCAATTCCCATTAATACCAACAAAGGAATCATGATGGGTACAAAAACACTATTGAAGTACGGAGGTCCTACCGAGATCTTGCCTAAATGCAAGGCATCAATTAGCAAGGGATACAAGGTACCCAAGAGAACAGATGCAGCTGATACCACCAAGAACACATTGCCCAGCAAGATAAAGGTCTCGCGCGAAGTTAAGCTGAACTTACCACCAAGCGTGCTCTTTGGAGCACGCCAAGCGTAGAGGGTTAAAGAGGATCCAACTACCAACACTAAGAAAATCAAAATAAAGATGCCGCGCTTAGGGTCAGTTGCAAATGCATGCACTGAAGTGAGCACTCCTGAGCGCACTAAGAATGTCCCCAGAAGTGATAGTGAGAAAGCAGTAATCGCCAGCAGCACTGTCCAGCTCTTAAAGCCGCCACGCTTCTCAGTCACTGCTAGAGAGTGGAGTAAGGCAGTGCCCACCAACCAGGGAATGAATGAAGCGTTCTCTACGGGATCCCAGAACCACCAACCACCCCAACCTAATTCGTAATAGGCCCACCAGGAACCCAGCGCAATACCTAGAGTCAAAAATACCCAGGCAGCGGTCGTCCAAGGGCGTGACCAACGCGCCCAAGCCGCATCTAAGCGACCCGACAATAAAGAGGCAATTGCAAATGCAAAGGCTACGGAGAAACCAACGTAACCCATGTACAACATAGGTGGATGGAATACCAAGCCTGGATCTTGTAGCAATGGATTGAGAGATCGTCCGTCCTGAGCGGCTGGCAATAGTCGCTCAAAAGGATTGGAGGTCATCAGAACAAATAAAAGTAGACCAGTAATAACCAAACCCAAGACGCCAATCACTCGAGCAACCATAAACTCATCTAGTGCCTTAGAAAGCTGAGCCACTAAAAATGTCCAGGTCGATAGCAAGAAAACCCATAGCAATAAAGAGCCTTCATGACCACCCCATACAGCACCCAAGCGGTAAATGACTGGCATTTGTGAGTTGGAATGCTCTGCTACATAGAGAACGGAAAAATCATTCGTATAAAAGCTCCAGGCCAAAATCACAAATGCAATGGCTAGCAATAGGAAAACGGTTTGCGCTGCCGGTCTTGCCAACAAAATCCATTCGCGGCGACCTTGGTGAGCACCGACTAATGGAAGAATTGCTTGAATGATGGCAACACATAAAGCCAGAATTAATGCGTAATGCCCAAACTCAGGAATCATTATTTATTTCCATTTTTTTGAGCTTGCTCTAAAGCATGCTTCGCCTCTGGAGGCATATAGTTTTCATCATGCTTAGCCAATACTTCGCTAGCAATAAATTGCCCATTTGGATTTAGTCGACCTTGAATGACGGCGCCCTTACCTTCCTTAAATAAATCCGGAAGAATGCCGGTGTAAGCCACAGGAATATCTTTCACCATATCGGTAATGACAAAGTTCACCGTTAAACCATCCCGCTTAACTGATCCATCCTTGACCATGCCACCAATTCGGAAAACTTGGCCAGCGGGAGACTTACCAGCAGCTACTTCACTTGGGGTAACGTATAAAGCAATGTTGCTATTCAGCGCATTCAAAATGAGTACTGCTGCAATGCCAATGGCAATGAGCGCACCAACAATAATGACTGCCCGCTTATGTCTTGGTTTCACTTGCTACCCTTTTGCTCAAAACGTTCTGCCATCACTTCACGCTGCAGTCTGCGAACGATCGCCTTGTGGCGTACACGAACAGCCAGAGGCTCGAAAAATAGTACTAAGGCGCAAACACCGAAGCTGCACCATACATACAGCGCATAACCACCCATCGCAAAAAATTCAGCCGGACTATTCCACATCAATGCTTGACCTCATTTAATTCCTTAACCCAATCAGTATGAGCCTCGCGCTCCAAAATGATGGCGCGCACACGCATTAACCCTACTGCGATTGAGTACATCCAGAAGCATAAAGCCATCAACAGCATTCCCCAAAGCATGGTCTGAGCCATTGCTGGAGCCTTAGTTAATGAAACGGATGCACCTTGATGCAAGGTATTCCACCACTTCACTGAAAAATAAATAATAGGCACGTTCACTACGCCGACTAAAGCCAGGATTGCACCCGCTTTATCAGCACGGCGAGCATTATCAATAGAGGCTTGCAAAGCAATAAATCCAAGATACAAGAAAAGTAGAATGAGTTCAGAGGTTAAGCGCGCATCCCACACCCACCAAGCACCCCACATTGGCTTACCCCAAAAGGCGCCCGTCCACAAAGACAGGAAAGCCATCCAAGCGCCGATGGGAGCCAGTGCCTGAGCCATCATGGCTGATAGACGGGTATTAAATATCAAGCCCAATCCAGCCCAAGCAGCCATCGCCAAATAAATCACCATGGACATCCAAGATGCCGGTACATGAACAAAAATAATCCGGTAGCCCTGTCCCTGAACTGCATCTACCGGCGCCACAAAAAAGCTCACCCATAAACCAGCAACCCCAAAAATAATTGTGAGCGCCCAGAACCAGGGGATCATTTTTCCAGCGAGCGGATAAAAAGCACTCGGACTCGAGAACTTGAACCAGTTCATGATGCGACTAGAAGATAAATTATTTACATTACTCATTCGATAGCAATCTTTACTGCATTTGCACTCACCCAAGGCATAAATGCTAATGCCAAAATGAATAAAGCGCCCAATAGGGAAAAATGCCCTGTGATATCAAGACCCACACTGCTAGCGTAGACAGCGCCAGCGCCAAAAATCAATACAGGAATATAGAGCGGCAATATGAGGAGACTCATCAAAACGCTACCGCCTCTGACCCCAAGAGTTAAAGCTGCTCCAATTGATCCCAATAAGGACAATACCGGCGTTCCCAGCAGTAATGCAGCCATCAACACCTTTAAGGACTGGGCATCCAAATCAAATTGAATACCAATCACGGGCGCCAGCAAAACCAAGGGAAGTCCACAGACCAGCCAATGCGCAACAATCTTGCCAAATACCAATGCCGTAAACGAATTCGGAGATAAGACTAATTGTTCCAATGTGCCATCTGCGTAATCAGCCGCAAACATTCGCTGCAAACCGAGCAATGTTGAAAGCAAGGCAGCAACCCAAATAATCCCAGGCGCGATCTTTCTGAGTAAAGCGGTATCGGCACCGATTCCCAATGGGAACAAGCTTGTCACAATGACGAAGAAAAATAATGCGGTTAAAACCTCGCTCTTGCGACGCATCACCAGCAATAAATCGCGATGGACGATAGCAATAAAAGCATTCATAGATCTAACACCCTGAGACCAGGAATTGATAGAGGCTGATGACTTGTCAGTACCACCAAGCCGCTCCCCTCCAAATGCTCTGCTATCAAACCTAGCAGCTCCTGCACAGCCTGAGTATCTAGAGCATTAAAAGGCTCATCCAGAATCCAGACCTGCGCGCGTCGCGTCACCATTCGAGCCATTAAGACACGTTTTTTCTGACCAGCAGATAAGCAATTCACGGGTAGGTCTTCGCGGCCTTTTAGACCAAAACGCCAAAGCGCAGAAAAAATATCTTGCTCCGAAAGCGCAATGCCATCAATCGCTGCATACATGCGCAAATTCTCAAGGGCACTGAGATCTTCTTTGAGGGCATCACGATGACCTAAAAACAATAATTTGCTGTGGTATTCAGACGCTTCTTTTTTGATGGAGCTGCCATTCCAAAGTACCTCTCCCGACTCAGGGGAAGCTAGGCCAGTGAGCAAGCGTAATAGGCTCGTTTTTCCAACACCATTCTCACCGCGAATATGAAGGCACTGACCCGAAAATACCTGTAAATCCAAACCAGAAAATAGCTCTCGCTCACCGCGCACGCAGGTGATAGCACGAGCCTCAAGGGTCATGGCTGCAGATGCTGGAAGGGAGGAATTAATGGCTGTCATCGGAAGAAATGGCTTGAATCAAACCACCTCAGGCATTGTCCAAGACCCACTTGGGACTGTCAAACAGCCTAAAACAGTACTTAAAGAAGAAAATTCATTTAATTCAATAGCTTAGATGATTATAAAGGCTATTTATAGCAGTTAGCTCAACCTACTTAAACAAGCCAAGCCCAGCCCTAAGGAATTATTTCCAGAAAATAACCAATTTTTGAGGTGTAGATGACTGAATGTTGACAGTCTTCTTCTGGGTCACCCCTAGGTAAGCAGCTTCAATCTGATATTGACCGCCAGTTAAATTAATCAAAATATAAGGACCATCAGCTTGTGCATCGAATACCACTTGATTTTGGGAATTCAAAATTTTGATCATTGCACCAGAAATCCAAACACCACGACCACTTTCCAGTTGAGACAACTCCAGCAGCAAAGGCCATTGCTTCGCCTCCGCCAAAATTGCCTGTGACTCCTCTTCACCTACCCCACCAGTGATATAAGAAATTCCTTGGGAATATTGCGTGCTTGGAATTTGCGCATAGGCCACCGAGCCAAAAGTGATGCAGGCGGCAATAAGAAAATTCTTGATATGCGAGTTCATGTTGATACCTCTAAGTTAGTGCAGATATGCCTAACTCATTCTACAGTCAAGACCAACACATTAGCCGCACAAGCTAAAAGAAAAAGCCCCGCACCAGCGGGGCTCTTCAAAAAAAGACTGATTGAACTCTATGTTCGGTAACCCACATTAAGGAGTGATGACAATCGCACCAGAAACTTTTCTTCCTTCAGCTGCTTTGTGTGCCTCAGCCGCTTGCTCGAGTGAGAACTTAGCGCCGATTTGCACTTTGACCCGACCTTGTGCAATAGCATCAAATACAGCTCGTGCATTTTCTTGGAGTAACTCTGGTGTAGCGTTGTGTGGAAACACAGAAGGCCTTGTTAAAAAGAGGCAGCCTTTCTTATTCAAAATCTCTGGATGAATCTCTGGTGCCGGACCGGATGCTGCACCAAACAAAGCAACCGTACCAAATGGCGCAGCGCAATCGAGCGAACCTAAGAAAGTAGTTTTAGCAACAGAGTCATACACAATATTTGCCTTGCGACCACCAGTTGCCTTAATGACCTCTTCAACCCAATTGGGCTTTGAGTAATCCACTACCGCATCGCATCCAGCCTCTCTGGCTGCGGCAAACTTGGCTTCAGAGCCCACGGTGCCGACTACAAAGGCGCCCAATGACTTTGCCCAGCCAGCTAAGATCTGCCCTACACCACCAGCAGCAGCATGCACCAAGACAACATCACCAGCTTTAACTTTATAGGTTTTTTGCACGAGATATTGCGCAGTCATTGCCTTAAAAAATACTGCTGCAGCTACCTCATCTGAAACATTGTCTGGAACGGAAACTAATTTATCAACCGCGACATTGCGTGCGCTAGCATAAGCACCGATACCGGCATTCATATACATCGCGCGATCACCCACCTTAAATCGGGTGACACCCTCTCCAACCGCTTCCACAACGCCAACCGCTTCGTGGCCAAGACCAGTAGGCAATTCCAATGGGTAAACACCAGAGCGCTGGTATACATCAATAAAGTTGAAGCCTATAGCTGTTTGACGGAGTTGCACCTCACCTTTAGCAGGAGCAGGTAGCTCTTTATCAATCAATTTAATTACATCAGCATTGCCAAGTTCTGAAAGACTAACAATTCGAGCAGTAGTCACAAGTCACCTTTTGTATTTTTTATAGAAAAATTATCTTACCGCAAGTGCCGCCTCTGACACCTCTTCATCTTCAACCACTGCCCAAGTACTATCACCCAATTTCTTGACGGCCATGGAATAGGTCCAAGAATCAGGAATGCCGCAACTCCATTGATCTGGGCCATTTTGAATTAAGACATTAGCACCAATCCGGCTGTCAAAATACAAGTGGTAGGTTTTTCCATGAAGCGGATTAAAGCTGTATTTAGCGCTGTGTACCATTTCTGTAGCATCTAATCTTGCTTGAAGAGCACGAGCTTGCTTCATTAATACCTCAGCCTGCTCCATGATGCGATCGTATTCGAGTTTGGCATTTTGACGAGCGACATTAACTGCTTTGTCTTTCTCCTCCAAAACTTTGATGGGCGCAAATACAGGTGCACCCACTTCCATGGGGTATTCAATGCCAGCATGCCTTGCTGGATCAGTATCTTCTATTCGCATTGCAATCTTTGAGCCGTTGATTTAATTGCTAAAAGTGTGACACAAAACCAAGAAATGTGCCGCCTACGCCTATAAGGCGTTCAGATTACCCAGAATGGCTTTAGCGTGCTCCTGAATAGAGCGCTGATCAGCCTCGTCAATTCTGGATAAATTGGCAGTCATCAAGCGAGTTCGAGGGCTTGCCTCAAACTGCTTGCGATGCTTAATTAAGAAATTCCAATACAGATTAGTCATCGGGCAGGCCTCCTCACCAAATCGGACATCTGGTTTGTATTGGCAAGAATTGCAGTAATTACTCATACGCTTTATATATGCCCCACTCGCAATATAAGGCTTGCTAGTAAAGCGGCCGCCACTAGCAAATAAGGCCATACCAGCAGTGTTGGGTAGCTCTACCCACTCAATCGCATCAATATAAATTGCCAAGTACCAATCACATACTTCCTTTGGCAACACTTCTGCTAGCAGTGCAAAATTTCCAGTGACCATCAGGCGTTGAATGTGATGGGCATATCCATACTCGAGCGTTTGACCAATCGCCTCTTGCATGCAGCGCATCTTGGTATCGCCAGTCCAGTACCAATCAGGAAGAGGATTGTGGTGACTGTAAAAATTATCCTTAGCCATTTGTGGCATGTCTAAGTAATACATGCCTCGAACGAATTCACGCCACCCTAAAATCTGGCGAATAAATCCCTCTACCGTTGAAAGATCTAAATCATGCTTCTTCCAGGCCTGCAAAACAGCAGCAATTACCTCCCGGGGATTGAGTAACTTTAAGTTCAGCGAACTGGAGAGCAGGGAATGCCACCCAAAAGGCGTACCCGTCCACATGGCATCCTCATGAATCCCAAAGGTCGCCAAGCGATGCTCTACAAAGCCCTCCAAAGCCTGCAAGGCCTGCTCACGAGTTACGGGCCACTGAAACTGCCTTAAGGAACCAGGATGATCGGGAAAGTTTTTCTCAACCAAGGCTATGACTTCTTGAGTGATGTCATCAGGCTCAAATAACTCTGGCGATGGAATTAAGCCTGGCCCCTTTTTGGGGAAAGGTTTGCGATTATCCCGATCGAAATTCCATTGCCCCCCTTCGGGATTGCCTTCCTTGTCCACCAGGATGTTATGAGTCTTGCGCATCAGCCGATAGAAATATTCCAAACGCAATTCTTTTTTACCAGCAACCCAATTGGTGAAATCATGGCGTGAGCAATAAAAATGGGGATCCTCTTGCATCCCTAATGCAATCTTTAAATCAGAGGCCAACAGCTCAATTTCACACTTGAGTCGATATTCCCCAGGCTCAAGACAAATTAAATGGGTGTATTTTTCTTTAGCAATAATGTCTCTCAGGGTATCGCTGATCGATTTAGGAGACTGATGGATATATTGCAAGGGCACGCCAAACTCTTCTAATTGCTTGGCAAAGTGGCGCATGGCCGACAAAAACAAAACAATCTTGGCTTTATGGGACCAAACATACTCAGCCTCATTCGCAGACTCAATCATGACTACCTGATCAGTCTTCGGATTGAGATTTTTTAATACCGGACTATTGATATCTAGCTGATCACCCAGAATCAGAACAAGCTTTTTCAAAGAACCGCCCTCATGAATGACTAAGCTTAGCGCTTGTAAAAGCTGAGGGTCACTTCGCCAAGATCAATGCCAAATTTACTCATCTTGGCTTTATTAAGCATGACCTTAGGTGTGACGAGATACATCCAATCATTAAACTGAACGTGGTAAATCGTGCCATCTACTGGCAATGCCAAGGTATAAGCCCAATTAAGTGCATTTCCTGCTGATTCGCCAATCGCATCCCCCACCACATCATCCGCTCTGCCAATAAATTTTCCTGGCGCAGTTTCAGTCAAAGTCCAAATACGCTTTTGCTTCGTGCCATCAGAGTACTCAAAGCTTTCATCGAGGGTGCCCACTTTTTTACCATCAACCACTTTCCATTGCGCCACCAAGAGAACGGTGAACCGTTTTTTAACCTCACCACTTCGATCGGTAAAAATGCCATAAGCATCAATCGTGCCATTGAAGTATTCACTAAGATCTAAATTTGGTTTCTCTTGTGCGTATTGATTGACCGAAGGTGAAGAGCAACCGAATAAACCAAACATGATTAAGCAGATGCTCAGTAACTTTGAAGTGAAATGAATTTTGCGCATTAACATGCTCCTGTAATGAGTGGGGGTGGACAACCATTTCCAAGTAGCTCTGCTCTTAACTTTGGCACGCTCGTTTTAGAGTCCAACCAAATCCCAAAAAATGCTTTTGAAAAATCTGCCCCCGGAATTTGTGCAATTTTCTTGCCGTCATAAAACAAAGTAGTTCCTTGTTTTGGTGAGTAAACTCCAGTAAGCGTTTGTCCCGGCTCCACATTGGGCAAGATGGCAGCAAGCTCTTTCCCCCAGATAGCTGATTGCGCTTCAGACACACCAATATTTTTCATTTCATCAGCAGTGCGGCTGGCAATGGATGCCCCAGAAAATGATTTTTGATATTTAATATCCAGAGCAAACTCAGCAGAATCTCTGCCTGCCGAGCGATACAGGGTTGCGTCATACACATGAAAGCCCCAGAAGTTCAAGCGACCAGTGCCCTGAGGCTGCGCTTGATTAATTGCACCCTCAATGTGAGCAAGATTTTTTGCAGAGCCAGAATTACTAAATAACGTTAAAGCAATCAATAGGACAGCACTACCCCGTGAAATCATTTTCATCATCGCCCCTTTATTTATGCTTACTAGTTACATTCACCAACCATAAAGCGGATGGCCCAAATAAACCCGAAATCGTATGTCGGTTGTTGGCAAAAAAACGATAGGCCCAAGTTAAAGTGGGTCGTAGGCTTGGTCGAGAAAACAACCAGGCCAGCTTCGGTAGGTTTGCTCTTTCATAAGCAGCCGAGAAAACATCCACACCATTGATAAGCTCGCCATCATCATACTGGGCGTACATGGAATCTAAAGCCTGCTGGCAAGATACGCCAATCGCATCAGCACTGTAACGATCTGAGTTGACGTCTACAAAGCTCAGTAATCCCGCTTGATTGCGACCCGATAGAAATAGAATCTCTGCCTGACATAAAGGGCAAAGACCATCATAGAACATGGTAAGTTTTTTCATGGTCATTACCTCTGCTTATATTGCATTGAGCAGTAGGCACGGGTAACAAACTTACTTCTTAAGGCGACATGCTTGGTTGCTCTTCCAGTGACCCGCTTACGCCATAAATTAAATGAGCTCCTCTTAAGCTCTTTCCGCATCAGCGCAATCACTTGCGGTTCAGATAGCCCAAAACTTTGCTCAATCGCATCAAATGGGGTGCGGTCTTCCCACGCCATCTCGATTAGGCGCGAGAGATCGGGTGCGGAGAGTGATTGAGAAGTTTGGATACCCATCGAGCAAGTTTAAGACTTATTCAATAAACTAGCTGAGCACCTTTTTATTTCCCTTTTTGGCGCAGCCCATATGCCCCTAGTTCTGAAACCCTTTCGCGCTTTGATTATTGGATCCTCCGGAACCATTGGAGCAGCATTTATGGACTTATTAGAGACCTCTCCAGATTGTGAGGTGGTCTATGGCCTGAATCGCCAATCAGCTAATCCGATTGATTACCAAGATCTGGGCACTATTGAATCAGCTGCCGCCAGCCTCACTCAAGAGGGCCCCTTTCAACTCATCATTAATACGATTGGAGTGCTGCATTCTGAACACTGGATGCCCGAGAAGAAATTGGATGATCTCAATACTGAGCAGCTGCAAATGTTGATGCAAATTAATGCCATTGGGCCTGGGTTAACGATCAAACATTTCTCCAAATTACTTGATCCGGCAGGATCAGTGATGGCGACCCTCTCCGCCAAAGTGGGGAGCATTGAAGATAATCGCCTGGGCGGCTGGTTTAGCTATCGCGCCTCTAAGGCCGCTTTAAATATGCTGATCAAGACAGCGTCTATTGAATTCTCTAGAACCAAGCCCAATACGGCATTAGTAGCCCTGCATCCAGGGACGGTGAATTCTCGCCTATCCAAGCCCTTCAAGGGTGAGCAAATTGGCAGACCTCCCTTAGAGGCTGCCGCAGATATGTTAAAAATCCTTCTCTCACTTAACAAAGAGGATTCTGGAAGTTTTATTAGCTACTCCGGCGAAAGATTGCCTTGGTAATCCATTTAAATCCATGAAATTCTTCCTCTCAACCCTCTTCACTCTAATTACCCTGTTTAGTGCAAGCAGCCTCACGCAGGCTCAAACTCCATTTGCCCGCGCTATGCAAGATGGTCAACATGTTTTATTGATGCGCCATGCAGATGCCCCTGGATATGGCGATCCGCAGGGCTACCAATTAAATCAATGCTCTTCGCAACGCAATCTTGGGGAGCGCGGCAAGAAACAAGCTCAAGCGATTGGTGATTGGATTGCCAAGCAAGGCATTCAACAGGCTAAGGTCTACAGCAGCGCCTGGTGTCGTTGCTTTGACACGGCAACTTTACTTAATAAGGGCCCCGTTACCAAAGAGGCTGCGCTTGGGTCTTTCTTTGACAACATGAGTCAAGCACAAAAGCAAACTCAAGAATTGATGAACCTCATTCAACTTGAGCGCAAGCAACACCCCACTACCCCCATCATCATGGTTACCCACCATGTCAATATTGAATCTTTTACTGGCAAAGTGTTGGGCTCGGGAGACATGATTTTGGTCAAAGTAGATTCTTCCGGCAGGGCTCTATCCCATACGCTATATCCAAGCCCATAAATTTCTTTTTATTTAACGAACTTCACGCAATCGAGAGCACGCATCATGACTGACTTACCGCTTAATGTTTTAGGGCAACCGCTGGTACCCTGCTCTTTTGAACCGCTCACTGGATTCTTTAGAGATGGATGCTGCAAGACTAATGAACAAGATGCAGGCAGTCATTTAGTTTGCGCAGTAGTCAGCAATGATTTCCTGCAATTTAGCCTTAAGCGCGGCAATGATCTCATTACCCCTAGACCGGAGTATCAATTTCCTGGCTTGATTGCAGGCGACCAATGGTGTCTTTGCCTGAACCGCTGGCTCGAGGCCTTAGAAGCAAATTGCGCGCCAATGATTAAGCTCGAAAGCACCAATATCAAAGCTTTGGAGAAGGTCTCTCTAGAAGTGCTTCAACGGTACGCTGAAGTAGCAGAGATATAGGGCTAGCCGGCTGACAACCAAAGCTTGCGATAAACGCCATGAGGATCATGATCTTGGGTTTGCTTGGCCACGTTAAAAGGCCTGCCTCCCCTGGGGTCTGTACCGCGACCTGCGATATATAACCAATTACCCTGGTTGCTATAAACGTCATAGTCAATTAACTGAGACTCAAACCAGGCAGCACCAGCACGCCAATCGCCGTTCATATCGTATATCCAGTAACTTGCAACGATTTGCCTCATCCGATTGGAGAGATAGCCAGTGTGATGCAACTCACGCACACCTGCATCCACTAACTCCGTACCAGTGTTACCAGAGCGCCATTGCTCAAAGCTAGCCAGGGATGATGGCTTAACGGGCAAGCCTGTTAAGCCGCCTGCACGATACAAGCTTTGGCCATACTTGAAATGAATAAAGCGGAAATAATCGCGCCAAAGTAATTCAAACCAAAGCCAATAGGTCCCATCATTGGCACCGTAGCAATTTTCATACTCGTTGAGTTGAGCTGCAATATCTCTTACTGAAATACAACCCAAGGCAAGCCATGCTGAAAACTTACTGGAGTAATCCATTCCAATCAGTTGATTGCGAGTTTCCTTATAGTCATCAGGAAGACGTCGCTCTAGATATTGCTTGAGGTGCGTTTGCGCATGACTAGCACCTCCCAAAAAATACGGGTGCGCAAATGATTGAGTGCTAGAGGGCAATATTGAGCCTTGAGGCAAAAATGCTGGTAGCGCAGGAATATGCTGTGGCGTCGGTATAGGCTTTGCAAACTTGAGCTGTGCCCGCTCCACCTCGCGTCTAAATGCCGTAAACATATCGGGCATTTTTTCTAAAGCGAATGGCAAGTCTTGTGGCTCCAACATGCTTGATTGCCAAAACTCCCGAATATCCATACCCTGATCTCGCAACACTCTTACTAGCTCCATTTCTTCAGGGGCCTCTATTTGCTCACAATAGACTGACTTCGCGACAGTGTCAGTCAGTAATTTCTGGAGTATTACTTGGGGTTCGCCATAAAGCTCTAAGAGATCTGATCCCTGCGCTTGGAGCTCAACCCTCAAATCATCCAAGGAGGCTCGTAAAAAGGTTTTTCGATGTAAGCCCTGTCGCTCAAAACCGTACACCGTTTTTTGCTCTTTGCAGTCATGCACGTAGACTGGCAACAGATGTTCGGCATTTAGACATGCTTGCGCAAAAGCTGGATTATCAGACAGACGCAAATCATTGCGAAACCAATAAATCAATGTACTCATAAATTACGACTCAGCCCTGCCTGTAGCAGGTTTTTTAGAGCGACAAGCGTCAGAACAATATTTGACCTCATCCCAGTTTTTAGCCCAAGACTTACGCCAGGTCATCTCTTTGCCACAAACCAAGCAGGTTTTGCTGGGCAAGAATGCTTTGTTTCCTTTAAAACTGGATTTTTCAGATCGAGACATACCTACCTATAGAAAAACGAATAGACTCATATGCATTCTGCATATGTGAGACAGCCCTTGAAAGCTTTTTATACCGACCACTATGTTTTACCACTTCCACCGGGACACCGCTTTCCGATGGAAAAGTACAGCCAGCTCCGCAACCTAGTAGCCGGACTTGAGGGCATTGAGCTTGTAGAAGCGCCTGCCGCTACCGACACACAAATTCTGTATGCGCACGATCCTAGATACCTTGTTAAAGTTGTTTCAGGCGAATTAAATGCCAAGGAACAGCAGGAGATTGGCTTTCCTTGGAGCGAGCTGATGGTAGAACGCTCTAGGCGCTCTGCGGGCGCTACCGTTGCCGCAGCAAAGGCAGCGCTGAATGAAGGCTTGGCAGCAAATCTTGCGGGAGGAACCCACCATGCTTATCGCAATATGGGTAGCGGCTTTTGCGTATTTAATGACTCAGCTATTGCAGCCAGGGCCTTGCAAAAAGAGGTGCATCCAAAACTCAAAGTAGCCGTAGTTGATTTAGATGTGCACCAGGGCAATGGCACCGCATCTATTCTTCAGCATGACAGCTCTATTTTCACCCTATCGATACATGGGGAGAATAACTTCCCATTCACCAAAGAGCAGAGTGATTTGGATATTGGGCTAGCAAATGGCTGCGAGGATGACGACTATCTGAAGGCGCTGCATCAAGGCATGGAGATACTGGATGCATTTAAGCCGGACTTTATTATTTACTTGGCTGGAGCTGACCCCCATGAAGGGGATAGGCTGGGAAAGTTAAACATCAGTAAAGCAGGCATGCGCCTAAGAGATGAGTACGTCTTTCAGTATGGCGCAGATCGCCAGATTCCAATAGCCTTTTCAATGGCTGGTGGATACGGAAAGGAAATCAATACTACAGTCGATATTCATCTCCAATCCATTCAAACTGCGCTCAAGTTTTCTACTGCTTCTTCTTAGGTAAATTATTGAGCGTCTTAGCATCATTGAGTTGCTGATCAACCAAATAGAGTGTTCCACCATAGTTGGCCTGCAAGTCATAACCCGAAAGCCCAACCGTGTAGATTGTGATGTAGGGGTTAAAGGACCGAACAGTACCGCCAGAGCCAGCGGAAAAATTAGCGTCCACATCCATGCCACCACGATGACCATCAATTGAGGTCAACAAAAACTGATCAATTGCATCCGTGTTTTTAAAAATAATAATCTGGTACTGATCTTGATATCCCGCACCAATACCCTCGCCAGTTTTCATGGCCTGCATAAAGATAGGCTCTGATCGGCGCTTATCAAACAAGACGCCCTCGCCTCTAGCTAAGACCAATAACACCACATTGACATTGGTAGTACTGAACACTGCATATCCTGGTGCTGTTTCTATATCTCTCTTGATTGCCGGGTTTTGCTTAATTAAGGCAGCCAAACCAACCTTAGACATTTCAAGCGTTGCGCCTCTCTTCTGTGCAATCTGCTGGGTAGTTAAAGGCTTACCATCACTGCCAGTTGACTGGCAGCCGGATAACATCACCAAGCTAAATGCCATGCATAGGGCAAGGAATACGTTTGAGCGATAGGTCATGGCCACCAAAGAAAAGAACAACATTAAAAAATAAGTTCAGAAACCCTATTTTATAGGGCCTAGACAAGTTTTATAAAAGATATAGAAATGCACATTAAAATCCACGCACTATGTTTAGGATTAAAAATCTCCTCCTGTTAGCGGCTTTTGGGCCGGCTTTAGCATGGGCGATTGATTTACAGCCCAATGACATTGTTGCCCCAGCGCCAAATAAAAATTACCTTACGGTCAGCTACCTCAACACTGAGAACTCCACGCTCTATAGAAATGGTGCCGTAGCAAGCAATCCACCCAATGCCAGCCCAGTCATTGACACTCAAAGTGCCATATTACGAGGCGCTAGAACCTATACCCTTGGTGAATTACCCGCCGTCACTTACCTACAGCTTCCCTACGGAACGATTCGCCCAGCTGGGTCACTCTCCAGTCTGTCGAGTGATAGCGGTATTGGCGACCTCACCATTGCTACCGCCATTTGGCCTTACGCAAATAAAAATACTAGAACCTATTTTGGAGTGGCAGGCTACTTAATCAGTCCTACTGGAAGCTACTCAAGCCAAAGGGCTTTTAATGTCGGTGAGAATCGATTTCGGACAGACCTGCAAATGGGCTTTCAATCACCTATTACCGAAAGCATCGATGGCATGATCGCAGTTGATACGATGTGGTTTGGGGGCAATAGTCAGTGTGGAGCCACTTGTGGACTCAGCACCAATGGCTCACTCACTCAGAAACCTCTCACCACCACTCAACTTGGTCCAATCTATCGCATCAACCAAATCTTCACCGTTGGCGCATCCTATTTTTATGTTGCGGGTGGTGCAACCTCGATTAATAACACTTACATCAATAACGTAGTTAACACCCAAAGATTTTTACTGAGCGGTCAGGCGCATACCCCCATCGGAAGATTTTCTTTGCAATATGGCAGAGATATGGAAATCAAAAATGGATACGTACAAACTCGGGTATTAGTGCTGCGTCTAATGAAAGAGTTTTAATGCCAAGTGGTATCTATAAAAACTACTAAATCTGTGTATTTTTAGAGTTGGTCCAATATTTCTGCATCTCAATAAATAGAAATGAAGCGGACCAAGTGATCAGAATGAAGCCAGTCAAGGCTTCCACTCCAGTCAAATAACGTAAATAGCCTTGCGCCACAATCTCACCGTAACCCAGAGTGGTAAAGGTCACGAACGACAAATAAGCACAATCTAGCAATATTCCATGACCAGAGAGGTTGCCAACAAGCTCACCCATCATTGGAAATTGCAAAGTAAAGAAATAACCCAGGGCAAATAGCCAGATCTCAATGACGTGTGCCATGAAGATGGCGCCAACACCTATCAAGACCCGAAAACGGGGTGCAATATGCGCCAATTTTGGCAATAACTTATCCAACTGGAAAAGAGCTTCGTAATGAAGCAGGATCGCAAGAAGAGCTAGAGATCCATTGATGGTGAAGGCAGTAATCAGCAGCATAAATAAATTATCCCCCATTTTCAGGGGGATAAATATATTAACCAGTAATGACGGTATCGCCTTTTAAAGCATCTACTCTAGCAAAATACTTTTTAGCATAAGCCAGCAACTGTCCATCAGTAGGATGATCAACAGTCTCAATACCAACAACTTTTTCAGCAATGTTGTGATCATGCTTAGTAGCATGCTTCATTAAATCTAATTTTGCAGAGCCAGGCCCAACAATCAAAATCTCTTTAGATTCCATCACAGCTTGAATAACTTCATGCAGATAATGTTGATCTGGTTCAGCGCGTGCGCCACTGACGGAGCCACTTTTGTGATGCACGTTTTTATGGGTAGATCTAGTCTTGATGACTTCGCTCTCACTAGCGGTGGGATTGAAATAAATAACGTGTGCTTCTTGATGATCAATCCAAATAACAGCGTGATTAAATGACATATCTTCTCTTTCTAATTAAAAAACAGGGTACTAAATACGGTTGAAATGATTAATCTAAAACTAGATCGTGACTGAATAAATGCACAGCACCATCCACAGCATGACCATTCAATATCTTTTGCTCAGCAATCGAGAGTAACTTCAGCTGATGATTTTTAAACAATTGCAAAGCATTTGTCTCAACAGCATCAGGATCTAAGTCCTGTAGGGCTTCATAACTAAAGCTGCATTTAAGGGGCTTACCATCTAGCGTTGCCGGATAAGAGACATCGCCATTCTCTAAAACGGATGCAGGACCAACAAATTCAAGCTTCATGGGGGACTCACTTTATTAAAAATAGTCAAATTAATCTAATAGTTTGACCCTAATGGACAAAGTGTACTTGATATATATCAAATTCCAGGTTCTTCACTAGCGCGAATCGAGTTTTCGTTGGGACAAAAAGTTCTGAGTGGTTCTGGCCAGATGAATATCATGAACTTTAGTTAACGCGGAAGATCTCCTCAAGAGATCCTCAGATGGGGTATTCAGACTTGAATCTTTACTCACAAATAGAATCTGGTTCATTCGATCGTCTTCCACCACCAATACGGATGGATGATCAAAGACTCGATCAATTCGCTCTTGATAGACCTGATTCAGCCCTGCCGCACCAGAGAAGTTAATCACCAAAACACCATCTGGGTTTAAGCACTCTAGGCAACTGGCATAAAAATCCTCACTACAAAGCTGTGCCGCTTGCCCTAGTTTGGTATACCCATCAACAAGTAATACATCAAATTTTTCTTCAGTATTCCTCAAATAGGCGGCACCATCAGCCTCAAGTACCCTGAAGTGTTCGCTATTTTCAGGGACGTGAAATTTATCTTTCAGCGCAATCACTTTAGGGTTGTTTTCCAAAACCAAGATAAATGCATTTGGCAAATGATGGTGGCAATACTTTGCAAGAGAGCCCCCACCCAAACCAATCATGGCAATGCTCTTGGGGGTTGCATGGAAAAGTAAAAATCCCATCATAGTTTCGGTGTAACTCACTACCAAGCGAATGGGCGCCTGCATATCCATCAGGCTTTGAGTAGACTCACTATCGAAATAGAGTGCTTTGAACTTTTTGCTCTCGACGATATAGGGCTCGCCTTGGGTACCGTCAAACCTTTCTTTTAATTTAGAAAGGCCCTCTTTAAGAGCTTGGATTCCCGTTGATTGGATGAGAGACATCCCTCATCATAAAGCCCTTAATTCTTTAATTGGCTTGGAGGAGCTTGAACAACATCGATTCAAGCCAAGAAAAAGCCCGCGGCAGCGGGCATCTTCTTTGATGGTAGGCAGTAAATCGTTTTACTTAAGACTCACTTGCTTACCATCGATCCAAGTTTCTTTGACTTTGATATTACGAATCTCTGCTGGCGGAGTTTTGCGAGGATTCTTCTCGAGCACCACCAAGTCGGCTTGCTTGCCAACTTCTAAGCTACCAACAATATTGTCAGCAAAGATTTGGTATGCAGCATCGATCGTAATTGCACGAATTGCATCATCAACAGAAACTGCTTGAGTTGGTCCAAGTACTTTCTGTGGGGGCAGTTGCCATAGGCGCGTTACCTCTTCGCTTACATAATTCAACGGGCCGACATTGGAAACTGGCGAGTCACTATGGAGCGTAAATTTGCCACCTGCACGCTTGAAGTCCCCAGCAGGATCAATACGTTCAGCGCGCTTAGACCCAATAATGTGGTTATTAAATGCTGCACCCCAGTAATCAACGTGACCAATAGTAAAGCTTGGCACCACACCTAATTTGACCGCCGTTTTAACATGCTCTGGATGATTGACTGTGAAATGCTCAATACGCAAACGACGCTCTTGTGGATTGGGATTGCCTGCCAATAATTTGGAGTAGCTATTTAAAGCTTGATCAATCGCTTTATCACCATTTGAGTGCGAGGAAATTTGCCAGCCTTGATCAAAATATGACTTCATAGATGCATAAATATCCGCATCTTTATAGTTGAGTGAGCCAGTCCATGTAGAGTTCTTTGGATAGCTATATGGCTCATTTAGTGCGGCCGTTAAACCCTGGGTAGAACCATCGGTAATATATTTAATGCCAATGAAGCGTAAATTATCATCGCCCTCATTAGGCTTAATTGCGTTATATCCAACAGGTAAAGTCTCGCTAAATAAGTATCCGCGCACCCGGATCGGCGATGCATTCTTCGCAAAAATTGCTTTATAAATTGCTATTTCTTTATCCACTCCAAAATTACCTCCAACACTCATGTCAGAGGCTGTCGTTACTCCAGTGGATGCCATTTTCTTCATAGTGCCTTGGATAGCAGCAAATAATTGCTCTTCCGTTGGGTTCGGCATTTTGGCCATAAATGGCAAATAAGTTGGTGGCTCCACCAGCTTGCCAGTGAGTCGACCCTTTGCATCCTTCACATAAATACCACCACCAGCAGGGTTTGGAGTTTTATTTGTAACACCAGCAAGCTCTAAAGCCTTGTGATTTACGTAGCCAATATGGCCAGATTGGTTCACGATAAAAATGGGAACAGTAGTTGATACTTTATCTAAATCATCAGCAGTGAGTTCTGCCATAAATGGAGTTGTACGTGATGGATCAACACCAAAGCCAAATAACCAACCGCCAGCGGGTACATTCTTTAACCCTGCTTTCATTTTTTGGATTAACGTTTCTTTAGTGTCATAAGGCAAAGTGAAGTTACTTAAATTTAATCCTAAGCCTTCAAAGACAGCGGTCACCATGATGTGCACATGAGGCTCTACAAATCCTGGCATCAGCGTTTGGCCTTGAAGATCAATCACCCTAGTAGTGCTAGCTTGCCACTCTTTGGTAACTGCATCTTTAGTCCCAGCGGCAACAATCTTGCCATTCTGGATGGCCAATGCTTGAACTTCTTCATTCTTCGCATTAACAGTAACGATAGGACCACCGTAGAAAATAGTGTCCGCATTGCCTTTAGCAAAGGCAAAAGCACAGTGCGCAATCAATAGGGATGTGAGTAACTTGGGTGCGAATTTCATATTTACTTCCTAAATGTGAACAGCGATTATTTGAGGCTTAGTTGAGACTTATTTAAAATTTGAATGTCACCGCTACCTGCGGACCGAACATAGTCGTTTTTTGCAGGACGCCGCCGTCCTTCATATCGTAGTACAGGGCGCGATAGGTCAAGGATGCGTCTACCAACTGATTAAATGTTTTACCTACCCCTGCCATAGCTTGCCAAGTTAAGTTAGTTGTACCCCCACCACTACCGATATCTCCATAGAACGGAACATACCAAGTGGAATCTGCAATGCGATAGCGACCTTTTGCGCCAACAATGGGATCAACAGTAGAGGTTGTTTTAGATACTGTTCCATACCCACTCACATTCAAGGTTGCGGTTGCATAAATTGCACGCGCTCCGAGCAGAGCATCTAAATATGCTTCTTTGGTATTGGCCACTGTATAGGTGGCAACTCCCGTTAAGATAGTTTGCTGAAGAGTAATCTTGTCACCGATGACGCCGCCAGTGTTTGGAATCGCACCAGTTTTTTGCAGTGTTGCGGAGACTACATCTCCCATCACACCCCAACGGCCCTGATGAGCCTCAGCCGAAATCATGCCTCCCGACTTGAGATTGCTCACTATATTGCTAGATGTAAAGTCAGCAGATTTAGACAGACCACTATCTAAACCAAGCGTGCCATTGATCGCAGGAGCCCAAAGGTAGGGAGTTACTTCAAAGCGCCATTGATCTGAAACCTTAGGAATCGGAGATAACTCCTCAGCAGCGTAAGAATGAGCAGCAAGTGAAAATACTGCAGAGATCCCAAAAAGAGTCTTGAGTAGCGTGTTTTTCATAATGGGCGAATAAATTAAGCTGAATTTAAAAGGTGATAAAAATTACAACAGTTATTTTAAATGGCTTTGCCCGATGAGCTAAAGAGCAATTTAGCGCTTGGATAAAATAATGCAATATTGGCCTACATTCAAGCTATATTAGGTGCCCAGTCTTAACCAAGATTGTGCAACCTTCTTTGCTAAAAGGTTGATGCATGCTCATGTGGGGACTTCTAATCCATGAGCCCGCAGGATAGCGCCCATGCTCATCTTCGAATACACCCTCAACTACAAAAATCTCTTCGCCACCATAGTGCTTATGGGGATTGAAGTAGGTTTGAGGCGCCCACCTGACTAATGTAGAGCCTGTGCCCTGCCTCATCAGAGGCATTACGGTTAAACCAGGCACCATTCCCTGAAACCACGGCGCAGAATGCGTATCCACAATCTCACGCTCAGTCTGTTCCGGCCCAAGATGTCTCAACTTAACAAAAAGAGTGCAGCCATCCTCACTAAATGGCGCATGAGATGATCCAGGGGGATTCATGATGTATGTGCCAGCTGGATAGTTACCAGTCTCATCACTAAATACCCCCTCTAACACCAAGATCTCTTCTCCAAATTCATGGGTATGGGCTGGAAACTTCGCTCCAGCTTCGTATCGAACGATCGAGGTAGCCCTCGCCACCTCATCACCCTGACGATCAAGCATGCGTCTCTCAACACCTTTTGTGGGGCTTGAGACCCATGGCAATTCATGATGATGAAGCACTACACGCTTACTGTAGTCAGAATGCATATCCATAAAAATCTTTTTAGTAACAAATTATTAGATACAAGAATAACAATGGAACAGAATTGTTGCTCAAAAGATAAAAAACCACCCGAGGGTGGCTTTCCTATTACGACAAATTCATTTGCTTAGTTTTGAGGGCAACCATTCGTCAATGGTTTTCCAGCAATGCGGTCTTTGACCCACTCCAGATACATGGGCGCTGAGACACCAGGCGTTGAAAAGTGCGTTTGCTCTCCTGGAAGCTGAACTCTGCCGATATTTGCCCCCATGGCACACATCTGCTTTTGATAAAGCTCATGCATGACTGGAGGAACCGCGGTATCTTTAGTGCCCCAGTAAATCACAACTGGTGCTATTGGCTTTACCGGCTTCACACTACCATCAACAAATGCTTTTACCCACGCTAAAGAGTTGCTTGGCTCGGGCTTTAATAATGATTTGTATTTGTCTCCATAGGCATAGCTAAAAGTATCAGCCAGCACATGCATACATTTATTTCTGGAGAGCTTATCAACAACCTTTGCGCCTTCATCAGTTAGCACATCGTTTAACTGTAAATTGGGATATGCGGCTTGTGCACCCCAAAGTCCCATTACATAATGAGCAAATAAGAACACATTCGGGACATTGGCTTGCGTAAACTCATTCATGAGCTTCTTCGCCCCGGCTTCATCACTTGGAACTACTGGCAACATAGCTGCGATATCATCCGGCGCCAAGGCAACATAAGCAAGGTATTGCAGATCATCAGCAGCAGTACCTTTAAGAGCCTGATAGTCCAGCAAGCTTGCAGCAGCAATAGTCGCTCCACCACCCTGTGACCAACCATACACAACAGTCTTTTTACCAGCTGCCACTTCCTTCATAGAGCTAGCAGCCCTTGCAGCGTTAATCACATCCCTACCATTTGTCCCAGCCACCGCATATTGATGCTTGCCACCGCCACCTAAACCCTGGTAGTCAGTAGCAACAATCACATAGCCCTCTTTAATAAATTGCTCCACATTCGGAATGCCGTAATCAGTCCAAGAGTTGCCATCCATCAAAAAATATTCATTCAGAGGGGCCGTTGGATCAATCACTTGAGAAGGTCCGCAATTTTGAGCTGAGCCGGTTGTGCCATGAGCCCAGGACATAATAGGCCTGCCCTCTTTGGGAGCGACTCCATTTGGGGCAATGATGACTCCAGTAGCAATTGTCTTGCGCTCACCAACATCAGATGAGATGTAGGCAATTCTCCAAGCCTGCGCGCCTTGAACGGAAGTCTCAATCTTTTCCTTCTTAATTACTTGCCCCAACTTACCATCAGGAGCCATTTTCATAACAGAGGAGTAAAAAGGCTGCATTGGCGGATCAGCAAATACCGTCGTTGATATTAAAAGGGTAGCCAGAAATAGGTGGCGCGCCAACATCTTCATAAAAATCCTTTTGGTAAATTCAATACTATTAATAATTATTAAGAAATAATCAGCGAGTTACTAGCGCAAATGATCATTATTTCGCACCTTGAAAAAGGCTAAGCAGGTTACAAAAAGCATCGAGAATATAGACACGAGACCCAAAGAGCGACTGAGCGCCTTTACAGACCAAACCTGAGAAGCTGCATCCGTAATAGTGCCATCCCCAGCCAAAGCAGCAATCGCAATGGACCCCAGGAAAATAGTGCCGTAGAACGCAATAGGAAGGTACCAGCTTGACTTCTTTTCATCGGCGGCACAATTCTTCATCGGCTTTGCGCGCATTAAATAAATAGCCCAAAACTGGAAGATGGTATAGACACATAGATACCATCCAAGGAAATTAGAAAATGGGACTCCAAAATAGCTGCCACCATCCTGCCAAATCCACTCATGCTTCACTGTCGATGATGATGGATCAATGCTCATATCCCACATCACCATAACAAAGCTTGCTATTACAGGGATGGCGAAGGTCAAACGTGAATCAGCTTGTCGATCAAATTTGTCTAAAAGTACATGAGCTAAAACCCAGGCGAGGTAACACACACCGAAATACGCTGGCATGATCATCACCGGAACGGTTCCCAGCTTTGGTCCCAATTCTGATGTGTACTCATAATGACCAAATGGGAAACCAGTTGCAATGCTAAGTGATTCATAGCACCAGCTAACAACACATGTAATAACAAACATGATTCCCAGGTTTCGCCAGCCTAGTCTTTGGGAGCCGTGGATTAAAGCAAATATCAGCCTAGCAATCGTGCCAATAATGCTCAAGGTCCCTGCAAAACCAATTGCAAACGGCATTGCTCCAAAAATGGCCAGCGCTGCAGAAAGAACAACTAGCAGCCAAAGAGTTAAATTACTATTTTTATCAGACACGATATCCCCAGTTGATGGCAATATTTATTCACCATAAATCTCAAATAAAATTACCTGAATATTTTTATCTTCCACCTGCTGTCTTTGGGCAAACATCTTTACTAGTCGAATCTTTTTGCCACTCCTTAAAACAAGCGCCTTGAGAATCAAGGGTCAAGGGGGCAGCAAGATCATAACGTCTACCCACCACCAACTTCTGTTGGTCTATCCATAGATTGTTTTGCAGGTGAGTTGTAAACAGCACTTGATGTGCAGTTTCTTTATTGGGTGCAATATTGGGAGGGTAAAAACCCTCCTCTGGCACCAAGGAATACAAGGCACTAGCAGCAAATTCGCTAGACCCCTTTGGAAGATAGTTTGCTACCAGCGTATAGGCTTGAGAGTACTTTGCAATATCAAACCACATATACATGCCTCGATTGCTGGCTGCCGGCACTAAGCCCTTGGGGATATTCACTTCACCACCATATGCTTTTCCGTCATACATTGCTGGAATAAGGATGAGGTCGGCCCTATTTAATGCATAAACCTCAGTTAACTCAGGTATACGCACTTCATCATTGAGCATGACTGCGACTCGACCCAAGTCGTTAGTACTAAAAACAGGAAGATCATTACCTGGCGTAGCCCACTGCTGCTCACCATCATTTAAATGAGATTTGCGATAAACCCCAGCTTGTTTGCCGTTGAAATCAAAAAGAACTGCAGTTTCGTAATACTTTCCACCTCTTATCTCAGGCATGGAAAATAAAAGATAAGTCTTGTAATTTTTTGCCAGGTTGGATGCCAATGTGGCACTCTTGCCATCAAGAGTCTCAGCATATTGAGAAATATTCGCTTTATTGAGGGCCACTTTTCCTATAAATGAATTGAATGGCAATACTGCGAGATTAAAGCCATTAGGATTGGCCCTAATCAAGCTCTCTACTTTTTTAGCATTCGCATCTACATCCCCGTTAACCGGATCATATTGAATTAACAGTGCACCGATTTGATTCTGGGCATTATTAGCTACAGGATCAACAGGTGCTTTATATAGGTTGTAGATACCATAGAGCTCTGGGCGACGATGCTTTAGCCAAAACTCTTTTTGTTCACTTTTCTTATTGGTATCTATAGTGGCATAAATGATTGTGGGCTCCTGAGGATTGGTCCATGTACCTGCCTTTGAACTAGTGAGTTGTTTTCCACTGCTATCCCAGATAGAGGATCCCCCCGTAAATTGATCGACAAATTTGACTTGGGGCATCTTAACTATCCCCGCTTGATTTGTGGCCACAGTATTAATGCCAATCCAAGGAGACAAGGTTGCTATGTTTGCAATGGTTGAGTGATTGCCATTGCTCACTTTTTCAAACTTAGGTGTCGTATCGGAACCAATTGGCATCGCCAATATATCTATTCCACGCAAACTAGGAACCAATA
Source organism: Polynucleobacter sp. es-MAR-4 (assembly GCF_018882055.1). Classification (GTDB taxonomy): domain Bacteria; phylum Pseudomonadota; class Gammaproteobacteria; order Burkholderiales; family Burkholderiaceae; genus Polynucleobacter. Next base: position 850,356 of record NZ_JACVPF010000001.1, read on the forward strand.
AAGATTGCAGACGGCTATCGTCAAAACAAATCAGCATTCCTATTCTGCCAATATCAGTATCAAATACAGGGAAGCCTAAATTACCTGGCGTAGCAGTACTAAAGTCACCAGGTGGCAATTGATTTTTACGATATTTACCAATATATCCCTTTGGCCCGATAAGGGCGGCAGCATTGTGCGTTAATCCAGTTACAGGATCATTCTCATATAAGCCAATCACAACATAGTTGTTATATTTTTTCGTAATCCTTTCCATTGCTGCAGTCGCTTTGCCTGGAATCGTATCTGAGTCCTTTTTGCTTCCGATAATCCAACCCGTTACAGCAACCTCTGGCAGAACAATTAACTTAGCCCCATTCTGAGAAGCTGTAGTTACTTTAGCTGCTATCCCATCAATATTAGCCTGCACATTCTGTTCAGCAGGATTAAATTCAACGGCAGCAACTTTAATTTCTACGGCATGAATAATGACTGGAAATAGGGCTAAAAAAGTAATGAGGGTTGCTGTGGATTTTTTCATGAACTAGATGGATTGGTTTGATTTAAAAACTATATCAGATGCCAATATAGTCAGATTTAATACTACGAACTAGCTAAAAAAATACCAACCCGAAGGTTGGTATTTTCATTTCTGGTGGGCCCACCAGGACTTGAACCTGGGACCAAAGGATTATGAGTCCTCTGCTCTAACCAACTGAGCTATAGGCCCGTTAGTCTTTGGATCAATCTTCTTCGAGGAAGGTCTTGAGTTTGTCGCTGCGGCTTGGATGACGCATTTTTCTCAGGGCTTTGGCTTCGATCTGACGGATACGCTCACGTGTTACGTCAAACTGTTTACCAACTTCTTCGAGAGTGTGGTCTGTGCTCATCTCAACACCGAAGCGCATACGCAATACTTTTGCTTCACGTGGTGTTAATGAATCGAGAACATCCTTAACTACATCGCGCATAGAGTCATGCAATGCCGCTTCAGCTGGAGCCAAGGTATTGCCATCCTCAATGAAGTCACCCAAATGAGAATCTTCATCGTCACCAATTGGTGTCTCCATGGAGATTGGCTCTTTAGCGATCTTCATAATCTTACGAATCTTGTCCTCAGGAATTTCCATCTTGAGTGCCAAGGTTGCAGCATCTGGCTCATGACCAGTTTCTTGCAAGATTTGACGGCTAATACGATTCATCTTGTTGATTGTTTCAATCATATGCACTGGAATACGAATCGTACGTGCTTGGTCAGCAATAGAACGGGTAATTGCCTGACGAATCCACCAAGTTGCATAAGTCGAGAACTTATAACCACGACGGTATTCAAACTTGTCTACCGCCTTCATCAAACCGATATTACCTTCTTGGATCAAATCCAAGAACTGCAAACCACGGTTGGTGTATTTCTTAGCAATCGAGATAACCAAACGTAAGTTGGCTACAGCCATCTCACGTTTTGCTTCACGTGCACGCTTCTCACCAGCAATCATTTGCTTGTTCACTTCTTTTAATTCTGGAAGTGGCAATACAACACGAGTCTGAATATCAATTAACTTTTGTTGAAGTTCCTGGATCGCTGGAACGTTACGCTGTAGCAATGCTGTGTATGGCTTGTTCTCTTTGAGTAACTTAGCGGTCCACTCTAGGTTCATGGACATCTTAGGGAAGTCTTTAAGTACATCACCACGATTGACGCCAACCTTATCCACCAACAAACTCACAATGCCACGCTCGAGTTTCCAAACTTGGTCTACTTGTGAACGCATGGTGTCGCATAACTTCTCAACACTCTTGGCAGTCAAACGGAAACCAAGCAACTCACCACGAATAGCCTCTTGCGCCTTGATATACGCTGGGCAGTTATAGCCTTCTTTATCAAAAGCACGACGCATCTTGTCAGCTTGAGTGCGAACAATTGCAAACTTCTCTAGTGAGATCTGCTTGAGTTCCTCTAATTGCTTAGCATTAGCTGTAGCTGCGCCACCGCCGCCACCGCCGCCTTCATCTTCTCCACCTTCTTCGTCACCCTCTTCAGCATCTGGGTCAACTTCTGGCTCTTCTGGTCCAAGCTTAATATCTTCAGCATTAGGGTCGACCAATCCGTCTACGAACTGATCAATCTCCATCTCACCGCTAGCAATCTTGTCTACGTTAGCCAAGATCTCGCCAATCGTGACAGGGCAAGCAGCCAAAGCCATCACCATGTCTTTAAGGCCTGCTTCAATCTTCTTCGCAATGACGATCTCGCCTTCACGGGTCAAGAGGTCAACGGTACCCATCTCGCGCATGTACATACGCACTGGATCGGTTGTACGTCCGAACTCTGAATCAACAGTAGCTAAAGCAGCTTCTGCTTCTTCCTCAGCCTCTTCTTCAGAAGTTGTTGCTGAAGCATTTTCATTGAGCAACAATGTTTCAGCGTCTGGAGCCTGCTCATAAACAGTAATGTTGATGTCGTTTAAAAGGCTGATCAACGTTTCCAATGCATCCGCATCAGATAACTCATCTGACATCACGTCATTCATTTCGCCATGAGTTAAATAACCCTTGGACTTACCCATCTTGATCAATGTCTTGAGGCGGGTACGGCGTAATTCTTGTTGCTCTTCAGAGCCTAACTGTTGTGCTGCGAATTCTTTTAAGAGCGCCTTTTCTTTTGCTTTACGCTCACGTGCTTTTTGACGATCAGTTAAAACTGGTTCAGCACCTTCAGCAGGAGCATCCGCTTTTGGCTTGCGGCCTTTTTTTACTTCCTCAGTTGCTACTGCCTCAACTTCAACCTCCTTCGCTTTTTTACCTTTAGCTTCTTTTGCCGGCTTAACTTCTTTCACCGCAACAACTTTAGGGGCGACAACCTTACCTTTTTTAGGGGCTTCAACTTTCTCGGCCTTAGCTGGTGCTTTTGCTTGTGCTTTAGCTGCAGTCTTAGCTACTACTTTAGTTGGTGCTGGCGCTTTAGCTGCAGGCTTTACTGGTGCCTTCGCTTTCGCTACAGGCTTGGCTGGTTTAGCTGGAGCTTTCACGGGCTTAGCAGGCGTCTTCGCTTTAACTACAGGCTTAGCTGGTTTAGCTGGAGCTTTCACGGACTTAGCAGGCGTCTTCGCTTTAGCTACAAGCTTGGCTGGAGCCTTGGCTTTCGGTGCTGGTTTAGCTGGCGCTTTAGCCGGGGCTTTCACTGGTTTAGCAGCTGCCTTTACTGGCTTAGCTGGCGCTTTTGCTTTAGCAACTGGTTTAGCGGGTGCCTTGGCTTTTGCCGCTGGCTTTGCTGGTGCTTTAGCTTTCGCTACAGGCTTAGCTGGTTTAGCTGCTGGTTTTTTCTTAATATTTGGCATTTATTAGCACTTACTCACGTTACTGATGATTGATCTTGACTGACTAAATACAGTCTCGCTGTCCACTTGCCCCAAATTTCTTCAAAATAAAGCGCAAGTGGCTGAATTAAATCGGTTTTTTTCTGGGAATAGAGGATTATAGTCGATTGCGACTTTTTTACCCCCTCCACCACTAAAAATATGGGGTAAATTTCGAGTTTTTCTAGGGCTAAATCAGAAAATTCTTAGGAGAATTTCAATCTTTCGCCCAACTCGCGATATCGAGCCCGATCTTGCTCAGTGGCCGTACTTGCAGCGATCTTTTGGGCGATTTCTGTCATTTCCATCTTGAGATGGGTAAGTTCCAGTTTTTTAAATGCCCCATCAAGATCAGCAACAGCACCATCAAGGTCTAAATCAGAACCCATCACCCGCTTTCTCAATACTTCATAGAGTGGGGCAAGCTCACTGCGGGATAGCTGATCTTGGAATAGTGCAAATGCTCCAGCACCTACTGTAGGTGGCTTGCCATTCTCACCAGGAATCAACTCAACCTGGTCACATTGAGCCAGTAGATCCTTCATGAGCTCCAATGCTTTTACAGAACGTAATTCGGAAGCTTGTAAAGCAAGCGCCCTCTTATTAGCATCCAAGGCTTTTCCCAAATGCGGAAACTGAATTAAGACGCGTAGCATCTGCTCGGCTAGATCGGTGGGCGCCTGAGGTGGAGGAATATTTTGTATGGGAGCTCTTTTCGCTGACCCTTTAGATGCCTGCCAAGGTGCACCCTGCGTCCTGTTACCGCTATTGGCCTGCACAAAGTTAGGTGCGCGTTGATTCGTTGCTGAATAAGAGCCTTGCTGCACTGGTGCAGGCGCTACCGTCAATCCACAGAAAGACTCCAGCTCTGCAGGCGTTGAATTTGTACGAATAGCCAGCTCGCGCAAAATTTGTGTACGCAAAGCAATTGGTGGCATCGATAGCAACAACGGTTTTGCAGCGTGATGGGTTTGCGCTCTACCCTCTGGAGTTGTCAGCTCGTGATCTTGACTCACTATCTTGAAGAAGAAGCTCGAAATCGACATGGCCTCTTTAATAACTTTTTCGAAGGCAGGCGCACCATAAGCACGTACATAGCTATCGGGATCATGCTCTGTCGGCAGGAATAAAAAACGAATCTCCTTGTCGTCAGACATCAATGGCAGACATGCTTCTAGTGCGCGCTGCGCAGCACGCTGGCCAGCAGAGTCGCCATCAAACGAAAACACGATGCGATCGGTTTGGCGCAACAACATCCGTACGTGATTAGCGGTACAAGCTGTACCCAAGGTAGCTACCGCATTAGGGAATCCCAATTGCGCGAGTGCCACGACATCCATATAGCCCTCACATACGAGAACATATTCTTGCGAACGAATGGCCTGTCTTGCTTCGAACAATCCATACAGCGTATTGCCTTTAGAAAACAGTGGTGTCTCGGGTGAATTTAAATACTTTGGCTCACCTTGATCTAAGATGCGCCCACCAAAGCCAATGGTCTGACCTTTGGGATTGCGAATCGGGAACATGATGCGATCACGGAAGCGATCGTAGCGTCTTGCAGTTTGATTGTTTTCAGTCTGCTCGCTCTGAATCAGTAAACCGCCTTCAAGCAAAGTCTTTGCCACTTCATCATTGGCATAAGTACCAAAGACTGATTCAAGACCCTGCCAACCATCGGGGGCATAACCCAATGCATAGCGTTTAGCGATCTCACCAGTCAGGCCGCGCCCCTTAAGGTAATCGACTGCACGAGGCGCTACTTTGAGTTGTTGGCGATACCAATCGGCTGCTGCACTCATGACCTCACTTAAGGCCATGGTCTGCTGTTGACGTGCAACATCATTCGCAGTGCGCTCTTCACGCGGTACATCCAAACCTGCGGAACGTGCCAAGTCTTCAATGGCATCTACGTAACCAAGACCGGAATACTCCATGAGGAAACTAATCGCAGAGCCGTGTGCCCCGCAACCAAAGCAGTGATAAAACTGCTTGGTAGGTGACACTGAAAATGAAGGGGATTTCTCAGAATGGAAGGGGCACAAACCTTGAAAGTTCGCGCCCGCTTTTTTTAACTTCACGTGCTGCCCAACCACATCAACGATGTCAACCCGATTTAACAAATCGGCAATGAAGGATTGAGGGATAAGAGCCATCAGTTATGGATGAGGCTTTGTTTTTAACTTATTTAGCGAGCGCAGCTTTGACTAAACCAGAAACTTTACCCATATCAGCTTTACCAGCTAACTGGCCCTTAAGAACGCCGATTACTTTACCCATATCTTGTGGGCCAGCTGCCCCTGTTGATGCAACTGCTGCAGCTACTGCAGCCTCTACTTCAGTATCGGATAACTGTGCTGGCAAATAGTCTTGAAGAATATCCATCTCAGCCGCTTCAATTGCTACCAAATCATCGCGATTGGCTTTTTCAAATTGAGAGATTGAATCTTTACGCTGCTTAATCATCTTCTCAACAGTAGCAATGACGCTAGCGTCATCCATCACGATACGATCATCCACTTCACGTTGCTTAATGGCTGCCAGTAAAAGACGGATAGTTCCCAAGCGCGCCACTTCTTTCGCACGCATCGCGTTTTTCATATCTTCAGTGATTTGATCTTTCAGACTCATGGCATTTTTCCCCGGTATTCAATATCTAATAAATTGCTGGTGATTCAAAAGCAAAAACCCGCTGCGTTTCACCGTCAGCGGGTTTCAAAGCCTCTCGGTGAGGAGAGCTTTTAAATTCGATTAGTAAAGCTTTTTAGGCAACATCTGGCTGCGAATACGCTTGTAATGGCGTTTAGCAGCAGCGGCCTTCTTACGCTTACGTTCAGCCGTTGGCTTCTCGTAGAACTCGCGGGCACGCAAGTCTGTCAAAAGACCATTTTTTTCAATGGTGCGCTTGAAACGGCGCAATGCCACTTCAAAAGGTTCGTTCTCACGGAGGCGGACTGTAGTCATACTTGTTTAACTCGTATATGCTCGAAAAATATCGAAAAATTAACTGAAACGCGATTCTAGCACGACCAAGCAAAAAAATGATTGTTTTAGGCATAGAAACTTCTTGTGACGAGACCGGGGTAGCCCTTTACGACACCTCCCCCTGGGAAAACCGCGCCCCAGCCCATCAGGGCATCCTGGGACAGGCTTTGCACTCCCAAATCGCGATGCATCGAGATTACGGGGGTGTTGTCCCAGAATTGGCCTCCAGAGACCATATAAGGCGGGTTTTACCCCTTTTAGACGATGCTTTGCATGAAGCTGGGCTCAAATTAAAGGATATAGATGCCGTGGCCTATACCCAGGGTCCCGGCTTAGCTGGTGCCCTACTTGTGGGCAGCGCTTTTGCTAAATCCCTAGCTCAAGGGCTCAATTTGCCATCGATTGGAGTGCATCACCTGGAAGGGCACCTGCTTTCTCCACTTTTAGGGGTCTCCGTACCGGAATTCCCATTTATCGCCCTCCTTGTCTCAGGTGGGCATACCCAGTTAATGCTGGTCAGCGGGGTTGGTAAATACCAACTTCTGGGCGAAACCTTGGATGATGCTGCTGGCGAAGCCTTTGATAAAACGGCCAAATTGCTAGGCTTGGACTACCCGGGTGGCGCCGCCATCTCCAAATTGGCAGAAAAAGGCCAATCTGGAAGATTTGACCTGCCCAAACCGATGCTGCACTCGGGAGATTTGGATTTTTCCTTCTCAGGACTTAAAACAGCCGTTCTCAATCAAGTCAAAAAGTTTGAGGCACTCGGAATTTCAGATCCTACTGAAATTGCAACATTTCATGCGGATCTCGCACGCAGCTTTGTCGATTCTTTGGTGGCAGTATTGGTCAGCAAATCTGAGAAAGCCCTCAAACAAACAGGTTGCAAACATTTGGTGCTGGCTGGTGGCGTGGGAGCCAATTTGCAATTACGCGCAGCCCTTAATGCCAGCGCCAAGAAGAATCGATTTGAAGTGCACTACCCACCAGTCGATCTATGCACCGATAACGGCGTGATGATTGCATTTGCTGGAGCACTACGCATGTTGGCAGAAAATAATGGATCAACCACTTCAGGTGCTTTTGATATCAAACCCCGTTGGGATTTGGCGAGCAACAATCTCGCTTAAGCACATCTCGTTTTAGTACTAATTACTTAGTCAGACTAATTTTGGCGTAGGCGCTGTGATTGTGAATCGACTCAAAGTTCTCAGCCTCAACCACTAAAGACAAAATACGATCATCGTTTTTGAGCTGACCAGCAACATCGCGCACCAAGTCTTCTACAAACTTTGGATTGTCATATGCGCGCTCGGTAACCCACTTCTCGTCAGGGCGCTTCAGCAAGCCCCACAACTCGCTAGAGGCTTGACTCTCAGCGGCTGCAACCAAATCCTCTACCGTCATCTTGGTCTTTGGATCAAGCTCTACCGACATCGTTACATGCGAACGTTGATTATGCGCACCGTACTCAGAAATCTCTTTCGAGCAAGGGCACAAACTCATGACTGGAACTAAAGCACGTAGGTTTAACTCAACATCGATTGCACCCGATGTATTTTGTTTTGCCTTCGCAACCCAAGTCACTTCGTAATCCATCAAACTTTCCACACCAGAAACTGGTGCTGCTTTTTTAACAAAGTGTGTGTAAGTGAATTGAATGCGACCCTCTGTTGCATTGAGTAGCGGCAACATCTCGTGCACCATGGCAACTACAGACGCACTATCAATCGGTTCATTATGTTTTTGTAATAGCGCAATGAAACGGGACATATGCGTGCCCTTCACGTGCGCAGGCAAAGCCACATCCATTTCAAAATTACCAACAGCTGGCATCACACCCGTCTGAGTACGGACGCTCAATGGATGACGCAATCCCCGAATCCCCACCTGCTCAATTGGCAAAGCACGCTCATCATGCGAGGACTGTACGTCCGGCATAGTTTGCGTCTTGAGAAAGGCAGTGTTGATATCGTTCATGGCTCTATTTTCAGGCAAAAATGACTTATTTGCCTGCAGCCACAGGATTTACGGCATTTTTGATAGGGAAACGCAGGGAAATCGCCTTTGCAATTCCCTTAGAGTCCAGGCCACACTTGCTCATCAAGAGCTTGTAATCGCCATGCTCAACAAATTCATCCGGAAGACCTAGTTGCAATAAGGGCTTATTGATACCCATTGCAGAGAGTGCCTCTAAACATGCGCTACCGGCACCACCCTGAATCGCGCCATCTTCAATCGTCACAAAATAATCATGGTCTTGCGCCAAGGACTTGAGAAGCTCCAGATCCAATGGCTTTACAAAACGCATATTGGCAACAGAGGCATCGATTTGTTCAGCCACTTCAAGCGCTGGGTAGAGCAAAGTGCCAAAAGCCAAAATCGCAATGCGCTGACCAGCAGGCGCGCTGGACTTACAACGCAATTCACCTTTACCTAATGGCACGGTACGTAATTCTTTTGAAGGAATTGTTCCAACGCCAGCGCCACGCGGGTAACGCACTGCACTTGGATGTGGCTGATGAAAAGCTGTTGTCAATAAATCACGGCACTCTGCTTCGTCAGCAGGCGTCAACACCAACATATTTGGAATGCAGCGTAAAAATGGGATGTCATATGCACCTGCATGGGTTGCGCCGTCTGCACCAACTAAGCCAGCACGATCTAACGCAAATAACACTGGCAGATCCTGAATCGCCACATCATGAATGAGTTGATCGTAGGCGCGTTGCAAGAAGGTTGAGTAGATTGCTACCACTGGCTTCATACCTTCGCATGCCATACCAGCAGCAAAAGTCACTGCATGCTGTTCTGCAATACCAACATCGTAATAACGCTTAGGGAAATTCTTTTCAAACTCAACGAGACCAGAGCCTTCACGCATTGCTGGAGTGATACCAATCAATAACGGATCGGCGTGCGCCATATCGCACAACCACTCACCAAAAACTTGTGTAAAAGTTTTAGGCGAAGGAGTCGCAGATTTCTGAACACCCTCCACTGGATTGAACTTACTTGGGCCGTGATACAGCACTGGGTCTGCTTCCGCTAACTCATAACCCTGACCCTTGCGAGTCACAACATGTAAAAACTGTGGGCCGCGACCCTCGAGCGCTAAACGACGCACGTTTTGTAGCATTGGTATCAATGCATCCAAGTCATGGCCATCGATTGGGCCAAAATAATTGAATCCAAATTCTTGAAAAATGGTTGATGGCGAGACCATGCCCTTGGCATGATCTTCTAAGCGCTTTGCAAATTCGCGTAATGGTGGGGCAATAGATAAGACGCTATCAATACCCTTCTTAGTAGCTGAATAAATATTGCCGCTCAACAATCTGGCGAGGTGTCGATTGAGCGCGCCCACTGCCGGCGAGATCGACATATCGTTGTCATTCAGAATCACTACTAGTGGCAAGTCGTCATACACGCCGGCATTGTTCATGGCCTCAAATGCCATACCGCCAGTCATCGCGCTATCGCCAATCACTGCTACAGCAACCTGTTTCTCACCTTTGGTTTGGAAGGCGCGCGCCATTCCCATTGCCGCAGAAATACTCGTTGAGGAGTGGCCAGTACCAAAAGCATCGTATTCGCTCTCGCTACGGCGCGGAAAACCAGATAAGCCATCGAACTGACGCAAGGTACTCATGCGCTCACGACGACCAGTCAAAATTTTGTGGGGATAGCTTTGATGACCCACATCCCACACGATTCGATCTTGTGGCGTATCGAAGACATAATGCAGCGCAATCGATAACTCAACCGTTCCTAAATTAGATGAAAGATGTCCGCCCGTTTTAGAAACAGAATCCAATACAAACTGGCGCAACTCATCTGCGAGCGCAGGCAACTGCTCACGTGGAAGTTTCTTTAAGTCTGCGGGGGAGTGAATGGAATTTAAAGTCATCAAATCTTCAGTAATCTTATTTGCCTCTATTAACCACCAACAGAGCCAAATCTTTCAGAGCCTGGGCTTTAGCACCAAAACTCTCTAAGCTAGCAATCGCCGTTTCTTGTAAATCTTTTGCTGCTTTCTTGGCATAGTCTAAACCCATCAAGGTCACATAGGTAGGCTTGTCGTTCGCAGCATCTTTTCCAGCGGTTTTACCCAGGGTTTGGCTGTCCGCAGTGGCATCAAGAACATCATCCACAATTTGAAAGGCCAAACCTAAAGCTTGGGCGTAATTTTGAAGGTGTTGCATCTGAATCGAATTAAGTTTGGCAGCAATCCCACCCATCTGTACCGAACAAGAAAGCAGAGCCCCCGTTTTCATCGCATGCATTTGCTTTAAGCCCGCAAGATCTAATTTCTTTCCCACGCTTTCCAGGTCAATTGCTTGCCCGCCTGCCATTCCTCGCGAACCAGACGCTCCGGCTAAGATACTGATCATCGCCAAGCGCTTGTCAGCATCGCACTGCGCATTTGCTAAAACTTCAAATGCACGGGTTTGCAATGCGTCGCCAACTAACAAAGCAGTCGCCTCGTCATAAGCTTTATGTACTGTAGGTCGACCACGACGTAAATCATCATCATCCATGCAAGGCAAATCATCATGCACCAATGAATAAGCATGAACGCATTCAATCGCCACTGCAGCAGCATCCAATGCATTTTGATTTGCATCATCACTCAAGGCGCCAGCGGCATAAACCAATAAAGGACGAATGCGCTTACCACCACCTTGAGCGGCGTAACGCATGGCTTCATGCAAACGCGCAGGGTTGGTATTGGCAGCATCAAGCAAGCTCTCTAAAGCCAATTCAGTTCGCTGCCCGTGAGTGCGAACCCAATCCTCGAATGCATGTGCGTTGTTCATAAAGATCAAATCTCGGCGATGCTTACGCTTCAAATACCCGAACTTGCTGCTCAACTTGAGCCAGCGTAGCCTGGCAATGCTTAAGGAGTGCTGCACCACGTTGGTAGGCCAAAAGCGTCTCCTCAAGGGAGAATTTGCCAGACTCCATGTCAGAAATGAGCTTTTCTAACTCCTTTACCGCCTGCTCATAACGCAAGTTAGGGTCGATTTGAACCTCAAGACCGGGTTTCTGACCCTCAGATTTCTTTGCTGGCATTAGCTTGTTTCCTTCAAATTTCTTACCTGTGTAGCCCTACATATTAAAGCGAGACGGGGGTCAGATGGGTATAATCCCCTCCTTCCTTTCCAATATCGATCCGTCGATGGTTGGATTGGTTATTCCGCTTAGCTTCGGCTGACGTTTTCGGGGGTGGGGAGAATGACTAATCTGGCTACCGCGCAGCAGCTTGCGCCGTCCAATTTACAACTGCCGGTTTCGGCTTATTTTGACGTTGAACTCTATCAGCGTGAAATTGAACTGCTTTTTAAGCAGGGCCCAGGCTATGTTGGTCACGCACTCATGGTTCCTGAAATTGGCTCTTATCAAACCCTGAGCTCGGAAAATGAAGGTCGCCTCTTGGTTCGCAATCAAGAAGGTGTTGAACTCCTATCTAATGTCTGCCGTCATCGCCAAGCACTGATGCTCAATGGCAAAGGTAAGACGGACAACATTGTCTGCCCCTTGCATCGCTGGACCTATGATTTAAATGGCCAACTCATGGGTGCACCCCATTTTGAAGACAAGCCCTGTCTCAACCTTGGCAAATCACCTTTGCAAAATTGGCAAGGACTTTTATTTGAAGGTCCGCGTGATGTGCGCGCCGATCTTGCCAAACTCGGCGTTGCTGATGATCTCAACTTTGAAGGCTACGTTCTAGATCATGTTGAAGTCCATGAATGTAATTACAACTGGAAGACTTTTATTGAGGTCTATCTTGAGGACTATCACGTTGTCCCTTTCCATCCAGGTTTAGGTAAATTTGTTTCCTGCGAAGATCTGCGCTGGGAATTCGGTGACTGGCATAGCGTGCAAACAGTTGGCATTCACAAGAACCTAGAGAAACCTGGCTCACCGGTTTACCAAAAGTGGCACGAAGCGGTGTTGCGCCACCATGAAGGCAAGACACCGCGCCATGGCGCCATCTGGCTGACCTACTATCCTAATGTGATGGTGGAGTGGTACCCAGGCGTTTTGTGCGTCTCGACACTACACCCAATGGGCCCGAACAAGACTCGCAACATCGTCGAGTTTTATTACCCAGAAGAGATCGCCCTTTTTGAGCGCGAGTTCGTAGAAGCAGAACGTGCGGCCTATATGGAAACCTGCATTGAGGATGATGAAATTGCGGAGCGCATGGATGCTGGTCGTGCCGCCCTGCTAGCCCGCGGTCAAAATGAGGTGGGACCATACCAAAGCCCGATGGAAGATGGCATGCAGCATTTTCATGAATGGTACCGTCGTGCTATGAACTACCAAGGCGCATAATTCAGTCACATTCACCCGCTCTAGACAGGAAGCCATCATGACACCTCTTATCACTGCAAATCAGTTAGAAGAAATCCTTAATAGTGGCGAGAATGTTTTACTCTGCGATTGCCGCTTTGATTTAGTCGACCCCCTAGCTGGCAAAAAGTCTTATCTCGAGGGTCACATTCCAGGCGCACTCTATGTCGACCTTGATCACGATTTATCCGGTGAAAAGACAGGCAAGAATGGTCGTCACCCACTTCCTACTCCAGAGGCTTGGGCACAAACTAAATCACGCTTAGGTATTGATTCAAATACCTTGGTAGTTGCTTACGATAATCAAGGCTCTGTATATGCCAGTCGTTTATGGTGGATGCTCAAAGCCACGGGTCATGCCAATGTGCAAATTTTAGATGGTGGTCTCGATGCTTGGAATGGCCCGATTGGCACAATGCCACGTGAAGCAAAACCAACAACAACACCAGTACCCGCAATGCCTTATGTTGGCTTAGTGACAGTAGAGGAGGTTGTTCACAACCTCCAGGCCAAACTGAATGTCATTGTTGACGCTCGCGCCAATGACCGATTCCATGGACAAAATGAAACCTTAGATCCGGTTGGCGGACATATCCCCAACGCGATCAATTATTGCTTCAGAGAAAACCTATCCAGAAAAAGTTTTAAGGCCCCAGAACAACTTTTCAAAGACTTTGTAGGCCTCTTGGGCTCAACTAAAGCTTCTGAAGTAATCCATCAATGCGGCTCAGGAGTGACAGCCTGCCATAACTTATTGGCCATGGAAATCGCCGGCCTCAAAGGCTCACGTCTGTATGCAGGCAGCTGGAGTGAATGGTGTGCCGACCCAAGTAGACCGGTTGCGCTTTAATGCAGTAGCGAGAGCAAGATTACAAAACCAACACCACAAGCAATCAAAATCGTTTGACGTAAAGACTCGGCCCAATGTGGACGACGATGCATTTGTGGAATGAGGTCACTCACTGCAATGTAAATAAAACTACTTGCAGCAATCACGAGCAAATAAGGCATTGCCGCATTTGCTCTCTCCAAGAAGAAATAGGCCAATACCCCACCCACCACAGCAGATAAGCCGCAAATGAGGTTGTACATTAATGCACGGGTTCGAGTGAACCCAGCATTCAGTAGGACAATGAAATCGCCAATCTCCTGTGGAATTTCATGAGCAATGATGGCAATCGCAGTAAAGATGCCAACTTGATAATCAGCCATAAATGCAGCAGCAATCAAAACACCGTCAACAAAGTTATGCAATCCATCGCCGACTAAAATCATCCAGCCACTGCGACCAGCCACTTCTGCATCATGGCCGTGATGGTGACCATGACCATCTCCTTCATGGTGATGGCTGTGGCGCAGTAAAGCAATTTTCTCAAGCAAGAAAAAACCCAAGAGTCCCGCCAGCAAGGTTGCGAATAGCAACTGAGGATTGACGCCCGGCATCGTAAATGCCTCAGGAAGTGAGTGCAGCAGGGCAGTGGCCAGCAAAATACCAACCGACACACTGACCATGCTGTGAACCATCTTCGACAGCAAGGACAAAGAAAAGCTCGCAGCAACAAGAACGCTAACGGTTCCGGCTAGCGTTGTTACCAACAAGATGCTTTGTAGTACTGACATGAAAATTAGGCAACCCCGTTTTGTTTAAACCAGGCAATGCATTTTTCCCAGCCATCTTTAGCAGGTCCCTCACGATATAGAGCACGATAGTCCGCATGAAAACCGTGAGGTGCATCTGGATAAATTTCAAAACGCGAGGCTTTGGCTGCTGGATTTTTTGGTGCAGCTTTTGCAAGCGCTTGGCGCATCTGCTCAACTGTTTCTAATGAGATGCCAGCATCCGCCCCACCATATAAACCCAATACTGGGGCCTTCAGGTCAGCAGCAATATCGACTGGATGGCGAGGGTTACCTTCAGTTTTTTCACCAACCAAGCGACCATACCAAGCAACGCCTGCACGCACTTGTGGGAGCGTAGCGGATAGCCAAGTAATGCGGCCGCCCCAACAGAAACCAGTAACGCCAACTTTTTTCACATCTCCGCCATTTTTGCCAGCCCATTGAATGGCCGCCTGTAAATCATTTAAGACTTGAGAATCCGGAGTCTTAGCAACAATATTGCTCATGATTTCCGCGGTAGTGCCATAAGTATTGGGATCACCCGCACGAATAAAGAATTCTGGAGCAATAGCCAGGTAACCCAATTTTGCAAAACGTCTCGTAACGTCAGCAATATATTCATGCACCCCAAAAATTTCGCTAGCAACAATCACGATAGGCAAATTACCTTTAGCCTTATCTGGGCGAGAAACATAAGCAGGCATCTGGAAGCTGCCTACTGAAATCATTTGCTCACCAGCTTTAATGCCCGTGAAATCGGTTTCGATTGCTTGCGCCATTACAGGCTCTGAAGCCGCTACAAACCCAACCCCAATTGAAGTTGCAGTAATAGCGGAAGCTTTGATGAAGCCCCTTCTATCGCTAGACACCATTTTTGAATCTTGATCTTTTTTAGTTGTCATTTTTTAGTCTCCTCATTTAGTGCGCCTCTTCCCAATTATCACCAATCCCAATGCCTACCACCAAAGGAACCTTCAGCTCAGCCACCTTACACATTAAATCAGGCAGCTTTGCCTGTAAGAGCTCCAATTCATCCAAGGGTACGTCAAATACCAATTCATCATGCACCTGGAGCAACATACGGGTCTTCAGCTGTTCCTTTTCCAGCCAATTCTCAACGGCCACCATGGCCAATTTAATCAGGTCGGCAGCCGTTCCTTGCATTGGGGCATTAATCGCAGCCCGCTCCGCACCTTGGCGACGAGGGCCATTCGAGCCCTTAATCTCAGGCAACCATAGACGCCTACCAAAGACTGTCTCGACATAGCCATTTTCTCTCGCTTCTAAGCGAGTACGCTCCATGTATTGAGCAACTCCGGGGTAGCGATCAAAATACTTAGCGATGTAGTTTTGGGCTGCTGAGCGCTCAATACCCAAATTGCCCGCCAGTCCGAAAGCACTCATGCCATAAATCAAACCAAAGTTGATGACCTTGGCATAACGACGCTGCTCTGAATTAACGCTCTCCAGTGGCACGCCAAAAATCTCAGCAGCTGTAGCCTGGTGCACATCTTTGCCGGCAGCAAATGCGGCTAGTAGATTTTCATCTTCGGCGATATGCGCCATGATGCGCAATTCAATTTGAGAATAGTCAGCAGATAGAAGTTTGCAGCCTTCGGCCGGAATAAATGCCTCTCGAATTCGACGACCCTCTTCTGTACGCACTGGAATATTTTGTAAGTTTGGATCGCTAGAAGCCAAGCGGCCTGTCACTGCAGTCGCTTGAGAAAAACTGGTGTGGACGCGCCCCGTCTTAGGGTCAGCCATACGTGGCAGCTTCTCAATATAGGTTGACATCAATTTAGCGAGACTGCGGTAATCCAAAATACGTGCTGGCAAAGGATAGTCTTCAGCCAGTTTTTGCAAAACTTCTTCATCCGTTGATGGTGCACCCGATGGCGTCTTTTTAATCACCGGCAGCTCCAACTGCCCAAACAAAATTTCTGCGATCTGCTTAGGAGATTGAATGTTGAAGGGTTGTCCAGCCAGCTTATGAATCTCACCCTCTAAGGCAAGCAGGCGTTTACCTACCTCTTGACCCTGCTGGGACAGTAGCACTGAATCAATCCGAATCCCATTACGCTCCATGATGCCAAGGACGCGCATCGCTGGCATCTCGATATTTTCATAAACGTATAGGAGACCTGAGCTTGCCTGGATTTGCGGCCATAGCACTTGATGCAAGCGCAGGGTAATGTCGGCGTCTTCCGCCGCGTAGTCTGTAGCGATCTTGAGATCAACTTGATCAAAGCCAATCTGATGCACACCTTTACCGCATACCTCTTCATACTTGATGGTTTTCATACCGAGATGACGCTCAGCAAGGTTATCCATGTTGTGCGGCATGTGCGATTCAAGCACGTAAGACTCCAGCATGGTGTCAAAGGCAACACCCTGCAAAGTAATGTCGTAGTTCGCAAAAATATGGCTGTCGTACTTCAGGTTTTGACCAACCTTGAGATGAGTAGTACTTTCTAGCCAGGGCTTCATGCGTGCCAAAACTAATTCGCGACTGAGCTGTATCTCACCGTTACGATGAGCCACAGGTATATAGCAAGCCTCTCCAGGGGTGACGCAAAGCGAGATGCCGACAAGCTCTGCAGCGAGCGCATCTAGGCTAGTAGTCTCAGTATCCACAGCCGTCAGCTGTGCACCTTCAATTTTTTTAATCCAGCGGTCTAAGGCTACTTCATCAAGAACACATTCATAGTGCTTAGCAATTCCAGCTTGCAGATCCGTCGTTTCTTGCGATAAGGCGGTTGTCGCTTCCGTAGCGGTGGGGCCAAATTTCTTAGTCGCAACTTTGGCATTTTCTTCGACAGCATTTTTAATGGGGCTTCCAGCCAAATCAAGGCTGCTGACAGATTCAGAGGCCGCTCCACCCAACTGCTTCTCTACATCGCGCAGCCAAGTCTTAAATGCATAACGCTCAAATAATTCGCGTAAGAGTGGCGCATCCTCTGGTTTCGCATGAAGGTCATCCAAACCTGGAAGGTGCGGAGATA
Source organism: Polynucleobacter sp. es-MAR-4 (assembly GCF_018882055.1). Lineage (GTDB taxonomy): Bacteria > Pseudomonadota > Gammaproteobacteria > Burkholderiales > Burkholderiaceae > Polynucleobacter. Next base: position 867,664 of record NZ_JACVPF010000001.1, read on the forward strand.
AATCGCAATCGGTTTTGACGGTAATGAGTTGGCGCGCTTGCGGAAGCCATTGCAAACTATTGCGCAGATTCTCCCCAACCACACCTTTTACTTGATCAGCATTCGCCATCAAGTTGTCTAGGTCACCAAACTCAGCCAACCATTTATTAGCTGTTTTAGGCCCCGCCTTCGGAACACCTGGCACGTTGTCAACAGTGTCTCCGATGATCGACAGGTAATCTACGATGCGCTCTGGAGGCACTCCGAATTTAGCAATGACGCCATCGATATCCAATTTCTCATCGGTCATCGTATTAATCAGAGTGACGGAAGAATTCACTAACTGGGCCAAATCTTTGTCGCCAGTAGAAATAATCGTCTCCCAACCAGCCTGAGTTGCTTGACAAGCCAGGGTGCCGATCACATCATCCGCTTCAACCCCAGAAACCATCAGAACCGGCCAACCTAGAGCCTTCACCATGGCATGTATAGGTTCAATCTGTTTAACTAAGTCTTCAGGCATGGGAGAGCGATGAGCCTTGTACTCAGAGTACATTTCATCTCGGAAAGTCTTGCCTTTGGCGTCAAAAACACAGGCAATATGATCGGCCTTGAGTTCCGAGCGAGCTCGGCGCATCATGTTGACCATCCCATAGATTGCCCCGGTTGGGTCACCAGCACCATTTCTGAGGTCTGGCATGGCATGAAAGGCGCGATAGAGGTAGCTAGAACCGTCTACCAACAAGAGTCTATGTTTAGTCATACCGCAATCGTACAATCTAGTTGCTAACTGCCTACAGATCAGGTTCAAATCCCCCTGAAAAGAGGCCTAAAAAGGTGAAAAATGATGCATGCTCTAACTAACTTACTCCACTCTTCCTTGAGCCAAACCCTTGTTCTAACAAGCTTTTTAGTGGCTTTTGCCTCTTTTGGACTGAATTCAGCGCATGCCCAGAACAATTCTCAAGCGCTAAGCCCATCTGAGTTGCAGCGCATTAATAACCAGCCCCTCGCACCTGCAGTCAGCGCATCTCAATCAACCAATGCGCCTGAAGGTCGTAAACCCAGCTTTCAGCACAAAGAGGCTACTGGTACTGAAATTACCGAATACAAAGATACAAATGCACCCACTCAGGTGGACGTAAAGACGCGCTATACCAGCTATGAAATGGCACCCCCAGCAACTGTAATGCCTGGCGTTCCAAAAGAAACTGATCTCATCAGCGTACCGAGTATCAGCATTCCTTTTTAATCTTTAGTCATGGCCGTCTTCACACCTGTTGAATTAAGCGATATCTCTGATTGGATTGCGGCCGATTTTGATATTGGAGAAGCCGTCGATATTCGCGGCATTCATGGTGGTATCGAGAACTCCAATTTCTTTCTCGATACAGAGAAAGACGGCAAGAAACAAGAATATGTTCTGACTATTTTTGAAAGACTGTCGGCAGAGCAACTTCCTTACTACTTGGAGTTGATGCGTCACTTGGCTAACAAGGGCATTCCAGTGCCTAAGCCACTTGAAAACAAACAGGGTCAGATTCTATTTGTCCTCAAAGGCAAGCCTGCAGCCATTGTCAGCAAGCTTCCAGGGCTTTCCCGACTCGCTCCCGAAGCAAGGCATTGCGCCTTGGTAGGTGAGAATTTAGCCAAGATGCATTTAGCCAGCACGGACTTTCAGCGCACCCAAGAAAATCTTCGGAGTCTTTCTTGGTGGAAAAAAACAGTACCGCAAGTCTTATCGCATTTAAGTGATGCACAAAAAGAATTGCTCACTAGCGAACTGAGTACTCAGGAGAAATTCTTTAGCTCCGCAGACTATGCTTCATTGCCACAAGGTGCAAGTCATTGCGATCTATTTCGAGATAATGTGTTGTTCGACCCTCAGGGTGCAAGCGATAGCTCTCAAGATCAGCTCGGCGGCTTCTTCGACTTTTATTTCGCCGGAACGGATAAATGGTTATTTGACCTAGCGGTCACTGCGAATGATTGGTGCCTTGCAGATAATAAGCAAGATTTAGATCCTTCTCGCTTCAAGGCATTGATGGACGCATATCAGCGTGTTCGCCCCCTGACCAGCGAAGAACAAGCAAGCTGGCCCCTGATGATTCGTGCAGCAGCCCTGCGTTTCTGGATTTCACGCCTGTGGGATTTTTACTTGCCACGTGACGCTCAAATGCTCACGCCGCACGACCCTCGTCATTTCGAAAACATTCTCTTAAGCCGCAAAGCAATATGAAACTAAACTCCGTCGCCCCAAAAGAAGGCTACACCTGGATACGTCAAGGCATTTGGCTGTTCAAGCAAAATCCTTTGGGCTTTTTGATGCTGGTATTCATGTATGTATTTGTGGCGCAGCTAGCCGTTCTAGTTCCCGTCATCGGCGTCTTTGCGGTCCTGCTATTAACACCCACTTTATCTGTCGGCTTTATGACTGCCTGTCGGCAAGCAATCCAAAAAGAACGCATTCGTCCATCGGTGTATGTGATTGCTCTCCAATCGACTCCCTTAATTCGTAAACGCATTCTTCAATTGGGCTTGATCTATGCCGCGCTTATTCTGGCTCTCAGCTGTATCTTAAGTATGTTGGTGGATTTTGAGTTGCTTATCCCACTCATGACGAACGACAAACCCATTACTCCAGAGGTAGTGCGTCAGATTTATCTCATTCTATTTTTTGGCGGCCTGCTTTATGTGCCGGTAGCAATGCTGATGTGGTTCTCTCCAGTACTCGTTGCCTGGGCTGATATGTCAGTAGCGCAGGCACTCTTTTCTAGCGCTATTGCTTGCTGGGCAAATCGTGGCGCCTTCTTTTTGTATATTGCGATTTGGGGTGCAATCTTAATTGCCATTCCCCTAACGATTGGCTCCATCCTTGATGCTGTGGATTTAGGCCAAGCAGCATCATTTATCATCGCCCCGATTTCTATGGCAGGACTCACTGTTATGCACTGCTCTTTCTTTGCCACTTGGAAAGCCTGCTTTGCTGAAAAAGAATCAGCAACTTTGATTGCTTAGCCTCTTATTTAAATTACCCAATCAGTCTATCGCAGCAAGCTTAGCAATACTGAGCTGTAGCCATTTGACACCATGGCGCTTGAAGTTCACCTGAGCGCGCGCATCAGCGTCATTCCCCTCTAAGCCGGTCACGCGCCCCTCACCAAACTTGGTGTGGAAAACATTCTGCCCAATCGTAAACGGGTAATTACCTCGCGGAGGTGAAGCCATCCTGGTTACTGACGTAGACGCAGAGCCAACACGCCCGATTTGTCTTGCAGGTCGCTCACGCTCATTGCCGGAATCAAAGAAGTCATTAGATCCAAACTCGCGCTGACGCGTGTAGCCATCTTGCCAAGTTGATCCTGAACGACCACTGTTTCCACCGGTAGCGCTACCCCAGCGTGCATCCTTCACTTTTGGTGTGAGCCACTTTAATGAATCAGATGGCAATTCTTCTAAGAAGCGAGATGGCATGTTGTAGCGCACTTGACCGTGCAGCATCCGTGACTGGGTGTGAGAGAGGTAGAGGCGCTCCTTGGCGCGAGTAATCGCGACATACATTAAGCGTCGCTCTTCTTCCAAACCATTCTGTTCGTTGATGCTGTTCTCATGAGGGAACAGACCCTCCTCTAAGCCCGTAATGAATACAGAGGTGAACTCCAAACCTTTAGCAGAGTGCACTGTCATCAGCTGCACAGCGTCTTGACCTGCCTGGGCCTGGTTATCGCCGGCCTCAAGTGAGGCATGAGAGAGAAAGGCTGCTAGTGGCGAGACCTCTACTACGCCAGGCGCATTCTCACCCGGTAGCGTGGCTGCAGTAGCATCTTGGCCATAACCCTCTTCCGCAATAAATGCAGTTGCGGCATTAATGAGTTCTTGTAAGTTTTCTACACGATCTTGACCTTCACGCTCTGAAAGGTAGTGCTGAATCAAGCCACTATGTTGAATCACAAACTCCACCGTCTCGGGCAAGGTGTTATGGCGAGTGGCTTCACGCATGTGATCAACCAAACGCACAAAACCACCTAATGCTGCGCCCGCCTTACCATCCAATGTTGATGCAGCCAAATACAAAGAACTGTTTTGCGCACGGGCCGCATCTTGCACAGCTTCAATCGATCTTGCTCCAATACCGCGCGTCGGAAAGTTTACTACGCGTGAGAAGGAAGTGTCATCGTTTGGATTTTCTAAAAGACGGAGGTAAGCCAAAGCGTGTTTAATCTCGGCGCGCTCAAAGAAGCGCAGTCCACCATATACACGATACGGAATTGCCGCAGAAAATAAGGCGTGCTCGATGATGCGTGACTGAGCATTGCTGCGATAGAGCAGGGCAATTTCAGTACGCTTGATGCCACTGTTTACTAAAGCCTTGATCTCATCTACAAGCCAAGCGGCTTCAGCATGATCACTTGGCGCATCATATATGCGGACTGGCTCGCCATGACCTGCATCGGTGCGCAGGTTTTTTCCTAAACGATCCGTGTTGTTGGAAATCAGATAGTTAGCTGTATCCAAGATATGGCCGTGCGAACGGTAGTTCTGCTCAAGCTTGACCATCATTGGGTGATATTGCTTTTCATAAAGGCGCATGTTTTCTACGTCTGCACCACGGAAAGCATAAATACTTTGATCATCATCACCCACAGCAAAGACTGCACTACTTCCCATGCCGCTGACATTCACGCGACTAGCATCATGGCCAGAAAGTAATTTGAGCCAGGCGTATTGCAAGGCGTTGGTATCTTGGAACTCATCAATCAAGATATGACGGAAGCGCTCTTGATAGTGCGTGCGAATCGCTTCGTTGTGTTTAAGCAATTCATAGCTACGTAATAAAAGTTCAGCAAAGTCGACTACGCCTTCGCGTTGGCATTGCTCATCGTAAGCTTCATACAACTGAGCCATCTTGGCCTGAAAATCATCCCCTACGGATAATTCTTTGGCGCGCTGACCTCGCTCTTTGGCATGCGCAATAAAGTATTGCAACTGCTTAGCAGGATATTTCTCATCATCAACCTTTAAGCCCTTCAAAAGACGCTTAATGGCAGAAAGCTGATCTTGGGTGTCCAGAATCTGGAAAGTCGATGGTAAACCTGCTTCTTTGTAATGGGCACGCAGTAAGCGGTTACAAAGACCGTGGAAAGTACCGATCCACATACCCCGAGTATTAATGGGCAACATGGCGCTTAAGCGCAACATCATCTCCTTGGCGGCCTTATTGGTGAAGGTCACGGCGAGGACGCCAATAGGCGAAACCTGGCCCGTTTGGATCAACCAGGCTATACGGGTCGTGAGGACGCGGGTTTTTCCACTGCCTGCACCAGCCAAAATCAGGGCTGACTGGGCCTGGCCATTTGAATTGACAGGCGGGAGGGTCACTGCCTCGCGTTGTTCTGGATTAAGGTTTGCGAGCAAGTCTGAGTACATCGCCCCAATTATAATTTGCCTCTTATGCCAAATGCTTCGAATACCCCTAATTCACCAGCGGCCAGTTCCTTAGACGAACTAGCTAAATCCTACGAACCCGCCCCAATTGAAGCTTATTGGGGCCCGGAATGGGAACGCCGAGGCATTGCCGACGCTTCCCTGGATGAGGGTAAGGGAGATTTCTCGATTCAATTGCCGCCACCAAATGTGACAGGCACCCTTCATATGGGTCACGCATTCAATCAAACCATCATGGATGGCTTAGTGCGTCATGCTCGTATGTCTGGAAAAAATACCTTATGGGTTCCGGGTACCGATCACGCTGGTATTGCAACGCAAATCGTTGTTGAGCGTCAACTCGATGCACAAAAAGTTTCTCGTCACGATTTAGGTCGTGAGAAATTCTTAGAAAAAGTGTGGGAGTGGAAAGAAACTTCCGGCAATACGATTACTCGTCAAATTCGTCGCTTAGGTGCGTCAATTGATTGGGGTAAAGAATATTTCACGATGGACAGCAAGATGTCCAAAGCGGTTGTCGAAGTATTTGTTCGCTTGCATGAGCAAGGATTAATTTACCGCGGCAAACGTTTAGTGAACTGGGATCCTGTTTTGGGAACTGCAGTCTCCGATCTAGAAGTAGTGAGCGAAGAAGAAGACGGCTCCATGTGGCACATCCGCTATCCATTGTCAGATGGCTCCGGACACCTGACCGTTGCCACCACTCGCCCGGAGACCTTATTGGGTGACGTGGCCGTCATGGTCAACCCAGAGGACGAGCGCTACAAACACCTGATTGGCAAGTCAGTAAAGCTGCCGCTGTGCGATCGCGAAATTCCAATCATTGCAGATGATTATGTTGATTTAGCTTTTGGTACTGGCGTAGTGAAAGTGACGCCTGCGCATGACTTCAACGACTATGCCGTCGGACAACGCCACCAATTGCCACTCATTAATATTTTGACACTCGATGCCAAGATTAATGAAAATGCGCCTGCTGTCTATCAAGGTCTTGAGCGTTTTGCTGCACGCAAACAAATCGTTGCCGATTTAGATACAGCTGGATTACTAGAAAAAGTGCAGCCACATAAATTGATGGTGCCACGTGGCGATCGTACTCAAACCATTATTGAGCCCATGCTCACCGACCAATGGTTTGTTGCAGTCTCAAAGCCAAGCCCTGATAACAAATATCAACCAGGCTCATCCATTGCTGGCGCCGCATTAGATGCCGTTACCAAAGGCGATATCAAGCTCGTTCCAGAAAACTGGATTAGCACTTACACACAGTGGCTAGAGAACATTCAAGACTGGTGTATCTCGCGCCAACTCTGGTGGGGCCATCAAATCCCCGCCTGGTACGGTGATGATGGGCAGATCTTTGTCGCTCGCTCTGAAGAAGAAGCCACAGCTAAAGCTGCTGCTGCCGGATACAAAGGTCAACTCAACCGCGACCCTGATGTTTTAGACACTTGGTTTAGCTCTGCTCTAGTGCCTTTTAGCTCTTTAGGTTGGCCAGAAGAAACGCCCGCCCTCAACCACTTCCTGCCATCCTCGGTACTGGTAACTGGCTTTGACATCATCTTCTTCTGGGTAGCCAGAATGGTGATGATGACTTGCCATTTCACAGGCAAGGTGCCATTCAATACCGTTTATGTACACGGCTTAGTACGTGATGCGGAAGGTCAGAAGATGAGCAAGTCCAAAGGAAATACTTTGGATCCAATCGATCTCATTGATGGCATCAAGATTGAAGACTTAGTTGCTAAGCGCACCACCGGCTTGATGAATCCTAAGCAAGCTGAAAGCATTGGCAAGAAAACTAAGAAAGAATTTCCGGAAGGTATTCCGGCGTTTGGCACGGATGCTCTACGCTTTACTTTTGCCTCGCTTGCATCGCTGGGTCGCAACATTAACTTTGACCAGAAGCGCTGTGAGGGTTATCGCAACTTCTGCAATAAGCTCTGGAACGCTACACGCTTCGTGCTGATGAACTGCCCTGGCAATGATCAAGAAAACGGTTTTGCTCCTTGTGACAACCAATGTGGTCCAGAAGGGCAACTAGACTTCTCGCCAGCAGACCGATGGATTGTTTCTCTGCTGCAAAGAACCGAGGCTGATGTTGCCAAGGGTTTCCAAAACTATCGCTTCGATAATATTGCTACCAGTATTTATCAGTTTGTTTGGGATGAGTATTGCGATTGGTATTTGGAGCTAGCCAAGGTTCAACTGCAAACCGGTACCCCCGCGCAGCAACGCGCTACTCGCCGCACCCTTCTGCGCGTTTTGGAAACTATCTTGCGCATGGCTCATCCACTAATTCCATTCATTACTGAAACCCTCTGGCAAACTGTTGGGCCTAAGGTTGGTAAGGAGTTGGCCAAGCAAGATAAACAAACCATTGCTCTGCAGCCCTACCCTGTTGCTCAGCTCGATAAGATTGATGAGCAGAGCGAAGCTTGGGTGACCCAGATTAAATCGATTGTGGATGCTTGTCGTAATTTGCGTGGCGAGATGCAAGTCTCCCCTGCACTCAAAGTGCCTCTTTGGATTAGTGGGCCACAGGACTTCCTGAAACAGGCGAGCCCTTACTTGACTGCATTAGCCAAACTATCCGAAGTCAAAATCTACGATGATGAATCCGCCCTTGAAAAGGATGCTCCAGGCGCACCAATGGCCTTAGTTGGCAATCTCAAGTTATTACTCAAAATTGAAGTGGACGTCGCAGCTGAAAGAATTCGTCTAGGCAAAGAAATTGAGCGCCTAGCCAATGAAATTAGTAAAGCCCGCAGCAAGCTTGGTAACGAAAGCTTCGTAGCTCGCGCCCCAGAAGAGGTAGTCGCCCAAGAGAAGCAGCGTCTTGCTGGCTTTGAGCAAAACCATGAGAAGCTTGTTGCACAATTAGAGCGACTGAAATAAAGCAGCGTTAAAACTGATAGGAATCGCCATGCCTTTAAGCACTAAAGCCGTTACCAAAGCTGTATTCCCTGTTGCAGGCCTCGGCACACGCTTTTTGCCGGCCACCAAGGCTAGCCCAAAAGAGATGCTCAATGTGGTGGATAAGCCCCTCATTCAGTATGCGGTTGAGGAAGCAATTGCTGCCGGTATCACTGAAATGATCTTTGTTACCGGTCGCAGCAAACGCGCCATCGAAGATCACTTTGATAAAGCTTATGAATTAGAGGCTGAACTCGAAGCAAAAAATAAGCAGGCTCTACTTGAGATCGTGCGCAGCGTGAAGCCAAGCCATGTGGATTGTGTTTATGTTCGTCAACCTGAGGCGCTTGGCTTAGGTCATGCTGTCTTGTGCGCAGAAAAACTTGTTCGTGACGAACCCTTCGCCATCATCCTTGCGGATGACCTGCTAGACGGTCAGCCTCCAGTACTCAAGCAGATGCTTAAAGTGTTTGATGAGCAAAATGGTTCAGTCTTGGCGGTAGAAAAAATTGACCCTTCAAAAAGCAGTTCCTACGGCATTATTTCCGGAGCGGAAGTATCTAAAGGGATCTATCGTTTAAATGGAATTGTGGAGAAGCCGCAACCCAAAGACGCGCCATCTAACTTAGCGGTAGTTGGTCGCTATGTTCTGTCGTCCGATATTTTTAACCACATTCGCAATCTTAAGCCGGGTGCCGGTGGCGAAATTCAGCTGACTGATGCGATTGCCTCTTTGCTTAAGGAAGAGTCGGTATTTGCTTATGAATACGATGGCGTTCGTTATGACTGCGGAAGCAAGCTGGGTTACCTCAAGGCCTCAGTAGAGTTTGCTTTACGTCATCCAGAGGTCAAAACTGAGTTTGCGGCTTACCTGAAGAGTCGCTCTTTAACCTGAGGCTAACAACCTACACCTCGCAAGAGGAAAACAAAAAAGGCAGAAATCACTCTCTGCCTTTTTTGTTTTATGCTGGAATTGTTCAGCGCTTAGTACTCGTTATCTTCTCTTAAGGAAGAAAACCAATACATCACCCTCAGTTGTGCTGGACAAGAGTTCATTTCCAGTCTGCTTTGCGAATGCAGGAAAGTCATGGGCCGCACCAGAATCCGTTGCCTTCACTTTGAGCACTTCGCCAGACTGCATTGTGGCTAAAGCTTTCTTGGTACGCAAAATAGGAAGTGGGCAGTTCATGCCAATGGCATCAACCTCGAGGTTAAATTCGATGGCATCGCTCACTTAGAAGCCACCCAATCTTTCACGCCAGCCAAAGCCGCGCCCAGCTTGCTCGGATCGGTACCGCCAGCCATCGCCATCTCTGGTTTACCACCGCCCTTACCACCCACTTGCTGAGCCACAAAATTCACCAAGTCGCCTGCCTTTACTTTGGCAATCGAATCTGCAGTCACGCCAGCGATCAAACTGACTTTATCGCCCTGGACAGAAGCCAACACAATTGCCGCTGTTTTCAGCTTCGCCTTGAGTGCATCCATGGTCTCGCGGAGGACTTGCGCATCAGCACCATCCAAGCGTGCTGCCAATACCTTAAGGCCATTGACATCGATTGCTTGTGTCGCTAATTCATCGCCCTGGCTTGCAGCAAGTTTGGAATTCACTTTATCCAACTCACGCTCGGCTTGACGCAGGCTTTCTTGGAGCTGCGCAACACGATTTACTAGATCACCGGGGTGGGTTTTCAGAATCGTTGCAGCTTCATTAATTTTGTCTTCCAAGCCTTGCAGGAAATTCAAGGCATTTCTGCCGGTGACTGCTTCAACTCGACGGATGCCAGCAGCTACACCACTTTCAGAAACAATCTTCAAGCTACCGATATCACCTGTACGTCCAACGTGGGTTCCACCACATAACTCTTTAGAGCTACCGATTTCTAGAACGCGCACCTCGTCGCCATACTTCTCACCAAAGAGCATCATCGCACCAGTCTTTTGAGCATCATCTAAAGACATTACTTTTCCGGAAGTCGCAGTGTTAGCCAAGATCTCCGCATTCACAATATCTTCTATTCGACGGATCTCTGCTGCAGTAATGGGTGCATTGTGAGTAAAGTCAAAACGGGTTTTGCTAGCATCAACCAAAGATCCCTTTTGCTGCACATGGTCGCCTAATACCTCGCGCAATGCTTTATGCAAAATATGCGTAGCACTATGGTTACGCATCGTTTCAGTTCTTTGCTCAATGTCCACCAAAGCGTTGACTGCATCACCCACCTTGAGCTCGCCTTCTTGCACTTCACCTTGATGACCAAAAACATCAGCCTGAATCTTGAAGGTATCTTCAACTGCAAAACGCACCGCTTCATTACGTAACTCACCCTTATCGCCAACCTGTCCACCAGACTCAGCGTAGAAAGGGGTGTTATCTAAAACGATCACTGCGGCATCGCCAGCTTTGATAGATTGCACAGCAGAGCCGTCAACATAAAGTGCGGTTACTTTGGCGCCTTCATGTTTCAAGGTGTCATAGCCATGAAACTGAGTTGGCTTGCCGGAGTATTCCAAACCTTGGGCCACTTTGAACTTACCAGCAGCCCTTGCTTGATCGCGCTGCTTTTGCATAGCCAAATCAAAACCTTCAGCGTCAACCGTGACATCGCGCTCACGGCAAACGTCTGCAGTCAAATCCAATGGGAAGCCAAAGGTATCGTGTAAGCGGAAAGCGGTTTCACCATCAACCGTCTTAGCCCCACCAGCAAGCGCGCCTTCCAAAATTTCCATACCGTTAGCGATTGTCTGGAAGAAACGCTCTTCCTCCTGCTTAATCACATCACTCACCTTGTCTTTTGCTGCCTGCAACTCTGGATAAGCTAGGCCCATCTCTTTTACGAGAGCAGGAACAAGTTGATAGAAGAATGGTTTACGCGCACCGAGTTTGTAGCCATGACGAATCGCACGGCGTGTAATACGACGAAGCACATAGCCGCGACCCGCATTACCTGGAATCACGCCATCTACTACGATAAAACTACAGGCTCTAATATGGTCAGCAATCACCTTAAGTGATGGGCTGGCTGGATCGTAATTTTCCCCACCAGCTGCGTCAACAGCTTCTTTAGCTGCCTTCAGCAAATTAACAAAGAGATCGATTTCGTAGTTGGAGTGCACATGCTGCAAGACAGCAGCGATACGCTCAAGACCCATACCGGTATCCACGCTAGGCTTAGGCAATGGATGCATATTGCCCGCTTCATCGCGATTGAACTGCATAAATACGTTGTTCCAGATCTCAATATAGCGATCGCCATCTTCATCAGGACTTCCTGGAGGACCACCAGCAATGTGAGGACCATGGTCGTAGAAGATTTCAGTACAAGGACCGCATGGGCCTGTGTCACCCATCATCCAGAAGTTATCTGAGGCATAACGCGCGCCCTTGTTATCGCCGATGCGAATAATCCGCTCAGCAGGCACACCAATTTGCTTATTCCAAATCTCGTACGCCTCGTCGTCTTCTGCGTACACCGTAACGAGCAGCTTTTCTTCTGGGAGCTTAAAGACTTCAGTCAATAAACCCCACGCAAACTGGATTGCATCTTTCTTAAAGTAGTCCCCAAAGGAGAAGTTGCCCAGCATTTCAAAGAAGGTGTGATGACGGGCTGTATAGCCAACGTTATCTAGGTCATTATGTTTGCCCCCGGCACGAATACATTTTTGAGCGGTGGTTGCGCGGTTATAAGGACGCTTATCAAAGCCCAAAAAGACGTCCTTGAACTGATTCATCCCGGCATTAGTAAAGAGCAGGGTTGGATCGTCACCCGGCACAACTGGGCTGGAAGGGACAATTTGGTGGCCTTTTTGGGCGAAGTAGTCCAGGTACGCCTGGCGGATTTGGGAGACTTTCATGCGAATAATTATCGCATTGGCACTAGTCGGGGGCAAACCCTAGGCAAAGCTCCCTAATCCTGCCTTACAATCCCGTAACATTAATAAATAGATCGGCATTTAAGTCGATATATAAGGAGCTGAACTTGAAAATTCGCAATCAAAGGGATTTTGGTGCTGGAATCATGTACATGGTTATTGGCCTATTCTTTACGCTAGTAGCTACACAGTACCCAATGGGCACTGCAGCCAAAATGGGCCCCGGTTACTTCCCATTCTGCTTAGGCATCCTCATGACCCTCTTGGGACTCTTAATCCTAGTGAAGTCTCTAGGCGCCAAAGCAACTATAGACAAAATACCTCCATTCAACTGGAAGGTGATTTCAATCATTACCGGCTCTATTTGTCTATTTGGCATTCTTTTGCCAACTATGGGCGTTCTAGTGGCGATTTTTACCCTAGTTTTCGTAGCCTCAACAGCCAGCAGAGAATTTAGCTGGAAAGCAGCAACGCTGAATTCAGTCGTTTTAATTGGCTTTACATACCTGGTATTTATCGTTGGCCTCAAGCTAACTTTCCCAGTACTGCCTTTCTTCATTCAATAACTACCGGGAAACAGAAAAATGGAATTATTTAATAATCTCGCTCTCGGCTTTGATACCGCGTTCACCCTTCAAAATTTGATGTACTGCTTCCTCGGCTGCCTATTGGGCACGCTGATTGGCGTACTCCCAGGCTTGGGACCTGTGGCAACGATTGCCATGCTCCTCCCAGCAACCTACGCATTGCCCCCAATTGCAGCTTTAATCATGTTGGCAGGTATTTACTACGGATCACAGTACGGAGGATCCACAACTGCGATTTTGCTCAACATCCCAGGGGAAACGTCCTCGGTGGTGACGGCAATTGACGGTTACCAAATGGCCAAAAATGGTCGTGGCGGCGTTGCCTTGTTTACTGCCGGCATGGGCTCTTTCTTTGCTGGTTGCGTAGCGACCCTCGTATTGGCTGCATTTGCTGCCCCACTGTCTCAACTTGCCTTTAAGTTTGGTCCAGCAGAGTACTTCTCTCTGATGGTCTTGGGCTTGATTGGTGCTGTTGTACTTGCATCAGGCTCTTTGATCAAGGCGATCGGCATGATCATCCTCGGCCTCTTGATGGGCTTGATTGGTACCGACGTGAACTCTGGTGTATCTCGCTATGCATTTGATATCCCTGAGCTGAGTGATGGTATTGGCTTTGTCAGCGTGGCAATGGGTGTATTCGGCTTTGCTGAAATCATGGGTAATTTGGAGAAGAAAGACGATGAAGAGGGCTTCCTCAACAAAGTTACCTCCATGATGCCTACCAAGCAAGATTTGAAGCGCATGATTCCATCTATCCTACGCGGCACCACTATTGGATCCATTCTTGGCATCCTGCCAGGTGGTGGCGCTGCTTTGGCAGCTTTCGGTGCTTACTCAGTAGAGAAGAAATCCTCCAAGTACAGTCATGAGTTTGGTAAGGGTGCAATTGAAGGTGTAGCAGGTCCAGAAGCGGCTAACAATGCTGCAGCTCAAACTTCCTTCATTCCATTGCTCACTTTGGGCATTCCACCAAATGCCGTGATGGCATTGATGGTTGGCGCAATGACCATTCACAACATTCAACCAGGTCCACAGGTAATGACCAGCAACCCAGCCTTGTTCTGGGGTCTGATCGCCTCCATGTGGATTGGTAACGTGATGTTGATTCTATTGAATCTGCCACTCATTGGTATTTGGGTAAAGCTACTCAAAATCCCTTATCGCCTCATGTATCCAGCGATTTTGGTATTTTGCTGTATCGGCGTATACACAGTGAACAACACCGTATTTGATGTTTATGTAACCGCAATTTTTGGCCTGATCGGTTACCTTTTCTTCAAACTGGGTTGCGAACCTCCTCCATTGCTCCTAGGTTTTGTACTGGGGCCAATGATGGAAGAGAACTTCCGTCGCGCGCTATTGCTATCTCGCGGTGATTTCACCACCTTCTTTACCCGTCCACTGTCTTTAGGTCTACTCATTGCAGCAGCACTCTTGGTGGTAATTGTGGCTCTGCCCGCGGTTAAGAAAACCCGTGAAGAGGCTTTCGTAGAAGAGTAATTCTCGACTGCTTCCCAGAAACGAGCCCGCAGCAGTTTGCGGGCTTTTTTCTTTATAGACTGGGGTTTTCTCTACAATGGGCGCATGTCCCAAGATAGCAAACCCTCCAAATCGCCTGCTGGCACCGTTGCTGAGCCCTCTAACTTTTTGCGCCAGATCATTGATCATGACTTGGCGAGTGGCGCCTACCAGAACCGCAGCGATCGCAATGGTCAAGCTGTCCCCTCTATCATCACGCGTTTTCCACCAGAGCCCAATGGCTACCTCCATATTGGTCACGCCAAAAGTATCTGCTTGAACTTTGGCTTAGCCGCTGATTACAACAATCAAGCGGGTGGTGCACGTTGCAATATGCGCCTGGATGACACCAATCCGGTTAAAGAAGATGTTGAGTACGCAGACAGTATTTTGGATGCCGTTAAATGGTTGGGATTCGATTGGGGCACACACCTGTATCACGCGAGTGATTACTTTGACCAACTCTATGAGTTTGCGGAAATTCTGATTCAGAATGGCAAAGCGTATGTGGATAGTCAAAGTGCTGACGACATTCATACCAATCGCGGCAACTTTGGCCAAGTTGGAAAAAATAGTCCATACCGCGATCGCACGCCCGATGAGAATCTGGCTTTATTTCGCGAGATGCGTGATGGAAAATTTAAAGACGGTGAACATGTTCTGCGCCTGAAGATCGATATGGCTCATCCAAATATTGTGATGCGCGATCCTGTGGTCTATCGTATTCGCCACACCGATCACCATCGCACTGGTAGCAAGTGGTGCATCTATCCTTTATATGATTTCACACATTGCATTTCGGATGCATTGGAAAATGTTTCACACTCCATCTGCACATTGGAGTTTGAAAATAATCGCCCACTCTACGACTGGATCGTAGCCTCATTAGCAGAGCTGGGGATCTTCAAAAATCCCGTTCCGCATCAGTATGAATTCGCCCGCCTTAACCTCACTTACACCATCACCAGCAAACGCAAGCTACTGCAATTGGTGGAAGAAAAGCATGTTGATGGCTGGGATGATCCTCGGATGCCAACCATCGTCGGCATCCGCCGCAGAGGTTACACACCAGACAGTATTCGCTTGTTCTGTGAACGCATTGGCGTTTCTAAAGCAGATAGCTGGATTGATATGAGCACCTTAGACCAAGCCCTGCGGGATGATCTAGAAGCCAAGGCCCCACGGGCAACAGCAGTCCTTAAGCCGCTCAAGCTCGTGATTGAAAACTTTGATGCTTCAGCTAGCGAGCCTTGTTCAGCCCCGCGCCATCCACAACATCCTGAGTGGGGTAATCGCGAGTTTCATTTCACAAAAGAATTGTGGATCGAAGAAGATGACTTTATGAAGGAGCCCATTAAGGGATTCTTCAGGCTCTATCCGCCAATCGGTGATCAGCCTGGTGGACGTGTGCGCTTGCGTCATGGCTTTGTGATCGAGTGCACTGGGTTTGAAATGGATGCCAAAGGCAACGTAATTCAGGTGAATGCAACTCATTTCCCCGATAGTAAGAGCGGCACTCCCGGATCAAATAACTACAAGGTCAAAGGCAACATTCATTGGGTAAGCGCGGCTGAAGCCATCCCAGCACAAGTACGTCTTTATGACCACTTGTTTAATGACCCGCATCCAGATAGTGGTGATAAGAATTTCCTTGATGCCATCAATCCAAACTCTAAGCAAACGATTACTGCGTACTTAGAGCCTTGCATGAAAGATGCTAAAGCAGAAGATCGTTTTCAGTTTGAGCGTCATGGCTACTTTGTTGCAGACCAGAGCGACTCCAAACCTGGTCAGCCGGTATTTAATCGTACGGTCGGACTTAAGGATTCTTGGAAATAGTTTTCAGAAACTCTGCGACGCTGGGATAGCGTAGTGGAGTTTTTAGTTCGGGTAGTCGAGTATTCGTGACGCGGCGTGACTCCCGCATAAAAGACCACAGCATCGGGGATACAATTTTCTCCAACTGCTCAGACGGCAATCTTGGTGGTCGCTCCAAACCAAATGCATCAGCTACTTCATCAAAGTAATCACCCATCTTGGTTTCACCACCATCACAGGCGTTAATGACACGCTGTGGCTTACCGTGATAAACGGCAGCACAAACCAGTCTTGCCAAGTCATCACTCTGAATATGATTTGAGTAGGCATCCTCGTTAGCAATTAAGGCTGGTGTGCCCGCCTGAATCCGCTCAACCGGCAATCTATCAGCAGCATAAATCCCTGGTACTCGCAGAATGGTGAGAACAACTCCATGCGCTGGAGCCCAAAGACGCAGACAATTTTCTGCACCTACCCGTCGCTTGGCGCGCTCGCTTTGGGGATTCACGGGCGTCACTTCACTCACCCTAGCGCCCCCATGATCCCCATAAACACCGGTAGTGCTCACATAAATCAAGCGCCCAACAGTATCGGAGCCTTGGGATAAAATTCGTAAGAGGTTGCGAGTTCGGCAATCACGATGACCTGCATTTTGGGGTGGTGCCAAGTGGATTACGGTTTGTGCCAATCCACTTAAGCGCCACAAGCTATCGGGCTTATCCAGATCCCCCAAAATCGGAATCGCGCCAACCGCTCTCAACTCCTGAAAACGTGCTTTCTGGGAAGTTAGGGCATATACGCGATGACTTCGGGCAAGCTGCTTGGCAACACGCAGGCCAATGTCGCCGCAGCCGACGATCAGGATTCGAGATTTACCAAAAGATTGCATAGGTCACATCGTAACGATTTATTGAAAGGAATGAGAGTGTCTTACCAAGTCACGCTCAAGGCGAGCGGCAAACAATTTACTGTCCAGAAGGATGAAACCCTACTTGAAGCAGCGCTACAACAGGGCATCACCCTTCCCTATGGCTGTAAAAACGGTGCCTGCGGTTCTTGCAAGGGCAAGGTACTAGAGGGTCAGGTAGAGCATGGCCAGCATAGTGCCGCCGCCTTAAGCCCTGCTGATGAAGCCGCTGGGGGCACCTTGTTTTGCTGCGCCCACCCTAAATCAGACCTCCTCATTGAAGCACGCGAAGTTCAAGGCGCTGGCGATATTGCTGTCCGCAAGGTTCCCTGTCGCGTGAACAGCATTACAAAACCGAGTGCCGATGTGGCGATCCTGAAATTGCAATTACCGGCTGCTGAGCGCTTTCAATTTTTGGCTGGGCAATATTTAGAGTTCCTACTCAAAGATGGGCAACGTCGTGCTTATTCCATTGCCAATGCCCCCGATCAAGAAGGTCCTCTCGAGCTACATATTCGTCACTTACCAGGCGGACTCTTTACCGATTTTGTTTTTGGCGCAAAGGATCCTGCATTAAAAGAAAAAGATATTCTGCGTTTTGAAGGACCCCTGGGTAGCTTCTTCCTCAGGGAAGACTCCAAGAAGCCCATCATCTTTGTTGCTGCAGGCACTGGTTTTGCACCAATCAAGTCTATCGTTGAGCAAATGCAGCTCAAAAAGATTCATCGCCCGATTCACCTGTATTGGGGTGGTCGTCGCCCGAGCGATCTCTACCTCAATGAGCTATGCCAGTCATGGGCCAAAGTCATTCCTGACTTCAATTTCATCCCGGTTATTTCTGATGCCCTCCCAGAGGATCAATGGACTGGACGCACAGGCTTTGTCCATCAAGCTGTAATCGCTGACCATCCTGATATGAGTCATTACCAGGTCTATGCCTGTGGCGCACCCGTCATGGTCAATGCAGCCCGTCAGGACTTTGCATCTCAGTGCAAGCTGCCTGAAGACGAATTCTTTGCAGACTCCTTTACCAGCGCGGCTGATCTCGCAACAAACTAAGCCACTAAGCGCGATAATAGAAACCTCATTTGCTCTCACTTTGCATACGATATGAATAAGCTAGCCCAATCTGTAGATGCCCATTCAGTGATGTTTATTACCCCACGCCCAGAGTTAGTCATGGTCGAGGGTAAAGGCTCATGGCTTACTGATAACAATGGCAAGCGTTACTTGGACTTTTTACAGGGTTGGGCAGTAAATTGCTTGGGCCATAGCAATCCCGGCATGATTGAAGCGCTCAATGCGCAAGCTAAGAAACTCATTAATCCGAGTCCGGCTTTTTATAACGAGCCGATGATTCGCTTATCGAATCTACTGACTGATAACAGCTGTTTCAATAAAGTGTTTTTTGCGAATAGCGGCGCTGAAGCAAATGAAGGCGCTATTAAGCTAGCTCGTAAATGGGGTCAGCTGAATAAATCAGGCGCCTTTGAAATCATTACTTTTGATCACAGCTTTCATGGTCGCACCTTAGCGACGATGAGCGCATCTGGTAAGCCAGGTTGGGACACGATGTTTGCTCCACAAGTTCCAGGTTTTCCAAAGGCGGATTTAAATGATTTGGAATCCGTTAAAAAACTGGTGACCGATAAAACGGTTGCAGTAATGCTTGAGCCAGTGCAAGGTGAAGGTGGCGTAATCCCTGTCACTAAAGAATTTATGCAAGGCCTGCGTAAGTTCACCAAAGAAAACAATATTTTGTTGATTGTGGATGAAGTGCAAGCAGGCTGTGGTCGCACTGGGAAACTCTTCGCCTATCAACATTACGACATCGAACCAGACATCATGACCCTAGGTAAAGGCATTGGTGGTGGCGTTCCTTTGGCAGCGCTCATGGCTACTGATGCTGTCGCTTGTTTTGTCCCTGGTGACCAAGGTGGAACCTATAACGGCAACCCACTCATGACCGCAGTAGGCATTAGTGTGATCGAGCAGTTATTGGCACCAGGCTTCTTGGATGCAGTCCGGTCAAAAGGGGAGTTGCTGAGCAAAGAGCTGCTCTCTATCTCTGCAGAATTTAATCTGAATGGTGAACGTGGTGAAGGCTTATTGCGCGCCCTTATGCTGAGCAGTGATATTGGCGCCAAGTTAGTTGAACTTGCTCGCGATAGAGGCCCAGAAGGATTGTTGATCAACTCACCAAGACCCAATCTCCTGCGCTTTATGCCAGCACTGAATGTATCTGATGATGAAATCCGCCAGATGTGCAACATCTTGAGAGAGTTACTAAAGCAGGTTGCCTAAAAGCATCTAGATGGAATGTAGTAAAGGGGCCTAGCGCCCCTTTTATCTTTTAAGTTAATCGACTAAATTCTTTGGTAACGAGAATGTAACGTCTTCGACAACACCGTCTAGATTACGAATACTACGCGGGCCGAATTCTTGAATCTTTTCCACAATCGCGAGCGCGAGACTTTCAGGGGCTGATGCGCCCGCAGTAAGCCCCACTCGCTTCTTGCCTACAAACCAATCAGCTTGAAGTTGTTCAGGTGCATCAACCATGTAAGCCGGTACCCCAAGCTTTTCAGCTAATTCACGCAAGCGATTCGAGTTCGAGCTTGCCTTGCTACCCACCACAATAACCACCTCAACCTGAGGCGCCATAAATTTCACAGCATCTTGGCGGTTTTGAGTGGCGTAACAAATATCTTGCTTGCGTGGCTGAACAATATTTGGGAATTTTTGGGTTAAGGCATCGACGATTTCTTTTGTCTCATCTACGGAGAGTGTGGTCTGCGTTACAAAGGCAATTTTTTCATTCTCAGCAAAAGGCAGATTAGCAACATCAGCTACTTTTTCAATCAGATGAACACCCTCTTTTACCTGCCCCATCGTACCCTCGACCTCCGGGTGGCCCGCATGACCAATCATCAAGACAGTGAAACCATCCTTACACATCTTGACTACCTCAAGATGAACCTTGGTAACCAAAGGGCAGGTAGCGTCGTATACCTGCAGGCCACGCGCCTCTGCATCTTGACGAACCTCTTGAGAAACACCATGGGCACTAAACACCACAATGCCGCCCTTAGGAACTTCATGCAATTCATCGACAAACACTGCACCTTTTTCACGGAGTCCATTCACAACATAAGCGTTGTGAACAATTTCATGACGTACATAAATTGGTGCGCCAAAACGTGTCAGCGCTTCATTGACAATATTGATTGCACGATCTACGCCCGCACAAAAGCCACGGGGTTGCGCCATCAAAATTTCTGCTTGGTCTTGATTGCTCATGAGTTACAGAATCGCAACGATTTCAGCTTCGAAAGTAACAGGCCTTCCAGCCAGCGGGTGATTGAAATCAAACCATGCACCCTCTTCGTTAATCGATTGCAATACACCAGCATATTGCGCGCCACCAGGCGCATTAAATTCAATCACGTCGCCAGGATTAAATTCCACATCATCATCGCGACCTTCCTTCAGCGCGCCCAAAGAAACCCACTGAATCAATTCTTCCTTACGCTCGCCAAAACTTTCTTCGGGCGGCAACAAGGCACTTTTCTTTTCACCAACAGCCAATCCGATTAATACCTTTTCAAAACAAGGCGCAAATTGACCCGAACCCATCAACACCGTCGCAGGACGATCGATAAAAGTATTGATGTAATCGTCCCCGCTAGGCAAGGTCAGCCGATAGTTGAGGGTCAGGAAGGAATTGGGCAAAACCGTAAGCTTAGTCATAAGGTAATTGTATCTAGGCCCAACCCTAGCGTGCACTTACCCATTACCGATTGGCCAAAAATGGAGCAGCCACGCGAGAAACTGCGCGCTCTTGGAGCAGCAGCCCTGAGTGATGCCGAGCTACTGGCGATCTTTTTACGCGTTGGCGTCAAAGGCAAAACTGCCGTGGCCTTGGCCGAGGACCTTCTCCATCATTTCGGTAATTTGCCCCGTCTACTCTCCTGTACCCCAGAAGAATTAACCCAGATTCACGGCATGGGTATTTCTAAATGGTCACAAATTCAGGCTGCCTATGAGCTCGTCAAGCGCAGTCTCGAGGAAACCCTCTCCCAGGACTCCGTTTTCTCCTCTCCAGGCTATGTCCGAGAGTTCTTACAGGCCAGATTTGGGCGCTTACCGCATGAAGTCTTTCTTTGCCTGTACCTTGACTCCCGTCTGCACCTAATTGAGTGCCAGGAGCTCTTTAGGGGCTCCCTAACCCACACTGCCGTCTACCCCCGAGAAATCCTCAAGGAAGCCCTTGCCAGGAACGCCAGCGCCCTCATCGTGGCTCATAACCACCCTAGCGGAAACCCACTGCCCAGTGTTGCCGATCAGGAATTAACCAAGATGCTAGCCAAAACCTTGCAGCTAGTGGA
Source organism: Polynucleobacter sp. es-MAR-4 (assembly GCF_018882055.1). Taxonomy (GTDB): domain Bacteria; phylum Pseudomonadota; class Gammaproteobacteria; order Burkholderiales; family Burkholderiaceae; genus Polynucleobacter. The sequence goes on from NZ_JACVPF010000001.1 coordinate 889,095, forward strand.
TATTCCACTGCTCGATCACTGTATTGTGAGTGAGAGCGGTTTTTTCTCATTTTCAGATGCAGGCCTTATGAAGAATGATCTAAATTAGAAGTAATCACTAACTTATTGGATATTTTTGACCAGTATTGACCGTAAGTCGCCTAAATCCTTAAAACTAAAGCCAATTAGGGGTAGATCAAAGTGCTCGGAGACTGATACAATCTTCTTTTTTCGCAATTAATGGAGTTATGTCATGGCAAAAGTTTGCCAAGTCACTGGGAAGAAGCCGATGGTTGGCAACAATGTATCCCATGCAAACAATAAAACGAAGCGTCGCTTTTTGCCGAATTTGCAAAACCGTCGTTTCTGGGTTGAATCTGAAAACCGTTGGATTAGCTTGCGCTTAACCAATGCTGGATTGCGCGTTATCGACAAGAACGGCATTGATGCTGTGTTGTCTGATCTCCGTGCACGTGGCGAAATTTAAGGAGCGCACAAATGGCTAAAGGCGGCAGAGAAAAAATCAAATTAGAGTCATCAGCTGGTACTGGTCACTTCTATACAACTTCAAAAAACAAGCGTACAAAGCCTGAGAAAATGGAGATCATGAAATTCGATCCAACCATTCGCAAGCACGTTGCTTACAAAGAAACAAAGCTCAAGTAATTCATCGATTCGATATTTATTTGCTGCAAATAAAAAACCCGCTAAACCAGCGGGTTTTTTATTGCCTTAGTTATTTCCTTAAGCGTAGCGACGCAATCTCAGAGAGAAGTCACGCAGACTCGATAAACCACTTTCTTCAGCACGCTGACACCAAGTATGCAGCTGAGAAACTAATTGATCACCTGTGGCATTAGAGCGGCTCCAGATGGCTTGCAAATCACGGCGCATTTCAATCATCTTACGCAACTGCGCATTTGTTGCCATCAACTCTTCTAGTTTAATTTTTTCATCCGCAGTCAAGCGGGATTCATCCTTGCCCAACCAAGTGCGCGCATCTTTTAAGTGGGCAGCTAACACTTGCATATGCTGAACTTCGTTGTTAAAGAAGGTGCTTAGGGTCTTGCTATAGCGGGCCATGATTTCGTAGCGGTTAGCAATGATGGCTTCGAGCGTACCTTGATCGGCTGGACGCAAGTCGCTCAGTACCGGCTTAGGGGAAGTCTTCTTCACTTTAGCCAAGCCAACAGCACTCATCATCTGAATGTACATCCAGCCAATATCAAACTCATACCACTTACTAGAGAGCTTAGCGCTGGTAGCAAAGGTGTGATGGTTGTTATGTAGTTCTTCGCCACCAATCAAAATACCCCAAGGGAAAATATTAGTCGAAGCATCTTCACAGTCGTAATTGCGATAGCCCCAGTAGTGCCCAATACCATTAATAATTCCGGCAGCAGTAATTGGGATCCACAACATCTGTACCGCCCACACGGTTAAACCAATAGCGCCAAACAAGAACACATCAATGATCAACATAAGGGCAACACCTTGCCAAGAAAATTTGGAGTAAATGTTGTGCTCGAGCCAATCATCTGGCGTGCCATGACCAAACTTCTCCAAGGTCTCTTGATTGTGGGATTCTTTTTTATAAAGCTCAGCGCCACGAGACAGCACCGTATTGATGCCGAGAACTTGCGGGCTATGTGGATCATCTACAGTCTCACACTTGGCATGGTGTTTGCGATGAATTGCCGCCCACTCTTTAGTCACCATTCCGGTGGTTAGCCATAACCAAAACCGAAAAAAGTGAGACATGACTGGATGCAATTCCAAAGCGCGGTGCGCTTGGCAGCGATGCAGAAAGATAGTGACGCTTGCAATGGTGATGTGGGTGGCCACCAATGTAAAAACCAGGATCTGCCACCAAGACCAATCTAAGTAGCCGTTGGCAAGCCAGCTGAGAAAAGCATCAAAACCTGAAACTGAAGCTGAGTTCAAAAGGGTTTCCTTAAAAGGTGGTGTAAACCCTTATTTTAGTTCTTTAGCAACTTTCTTGGTTTTGACTTGGATCTCTTTTTTCTCGCCTTTTAGATCATCTTTATCGACCTTAGGGGTCGGGGCCGCGGCTTTCTTCTGGAAAACAGCCCCGAAAAAGCCATCCGTACCGTGAATATGGGGCCATAACTGCCACCACGGGTTATCCGGACTACATCCTAAAGGCATTTTATCCTTTGGAAACAATGGTTTAAGAACTTCTGCGGCTGGAACAGCCTCAAAATTAGGGTTCTTTGCCAGGAAATCCTCTGCAATTTGCTGGTTTTCTTGCGGCAACAAGCTACAGGTGGCATAAACCAAGCGGCCTCCCGGCTTTAGCAAACGACTTGCGGAGGCCAAGATATTCATTTGCTTCTGATTCAGCTCCAGAACGCCCTCTGGAGTCTGACGCCATTTGAGATCGGGGTTGCGGCGCAAAGTACCCATGCCGCTACAAGGGGCGTCTACTAAAACACGATCAATCTTGCCGGCTAGACGTTTGATCTTGGTGTCATTCTCGCTATCAATCCATACGGGATGGACGTTAGAGAGGCCGCTACGAGCTTGTCGCGGCTTCAAATTTGACAAACGACGCTCTGATGTATCAAGAGCATATAAACGGCCTGTGGAGCGCATGATTGCTCCTATCGCCAAAGTCTTGCCGCCAGCACCCGCACAAAAGTCCACCACCATCTCACCACGTTTCGGGGCAAGTAAGTAAGCCAACAACTGACTGCCTTCATCTTGCACTTCAAACATCCCCGCTTTAAAGCCAACCGTATTTTGTAAAGCGGGTTTACCCATGATGCGAACACCATCTGGCGCATAAGGAGTTGGGATTGCTTGATAGCGACCACCCAAAGCATTCATCTCAGCAAGCAATTGCTCACGAGTTGTCTTCATGGTGTTCGCACGTAAATCCAAAAGAGCTGGGTGCATCAATGATTTGGCTAACTCTTCACGTGATTCTTCGCCAGGATATTTTCCAAAAGCTTCCCACAACCATTCTGGCAAATTGTTTCGAACTAAAGGATTGAGTGCTGATGGGTCGACCGTTGCAAAACGTTGCAACCATTCATACTCACCTGTCTTCAACACGTGAGCTAAGTCGGCAATGGCACTTTCTGCACGATTGGCAGAACCAAGCCCACCTTCAGACAGAGCGGACAGCAAACCCAATAGGGCTAAGCGTCTAGCCTGTGATCCCTCACCACTTGAAGCAAATTGTGAGAACTCATTTTTACGACGCAAGATAGCAAAAGCACTCTCAGCAATTAAGGCGCGATCACGATTACCTAGTTGCGGCTCGGAGCGGAAATACCGACTCACAACACGATCGGCAGGTTGCTCGAAATTGAGCAACTCCGGTAGAAGGCGCTCTAAATGAATGGCATGCTGTGGCAATGCTTTTGCATTAGAAAAGTTTTTCTGACCTTCTGGCGCAATGATGTTGCCACTCGCATTACGACGCTCCGGACGGCGCAATGGATCTTTAGATTTAGCAGCGTAACTTTTTTGTGGGCCTAGGCGTGATCCAGATCTAGATCCAGACTTTGAGCCAACACCGGCTCCGCGGGATGAACGTTCTTTACTCATAATTTTATTAATTGCGACTCCGGTGGTTGAACCTGAACTTGATTACCTTCTATTCGCAATCGTCCATCTAGGAACCATTTTACGGCCCGCGGGTAAATCTGATGCTCGGCAGCCAAAACTCGCGCTGCCAAACTATCCGCATCATCGCCTGGAAGCACTGGCACTGAGGCCTGGCAGATGATGGGACCTTCGTCCACACCCTCAGTTACAAAATGCACGCTGGCTCCATGCTCAGCTACGCCAGCCTCCAAAGCCCGCTCGTGGGTATGCAAACCCGGGAAGGCTGGTAGCAGAGCTGGGTGAATATTGATGAGGCGACCCTCAAAATGACGAATAAAGCCCGGGGTCAGAATTCTCATGAAACCGGCTAAAACCACTAAATCAGCCCCCAATTCATCGATTTTCTGGATTAGGGCAGCATCAAAGGACTCGCGAGTGGCATGCTCTTTGTGCTCAATGGCAAAGGCAGGAATGCCTTGGGAGCGAGCAAAATCAAGGCCCTTAGCTGCAGAGTGATTAGCAATCACCCCCGCAAAAGTGACGGGCCACTGCTCTTTTTGAGCTGTTTTGACGATGGCTTCGAAATTAGATCCGCGGCCTGAGATTAAGGTGACGATAGATGGCATGCCCACAATATAATTGATGGTTACCCCGAAAGCGACCCTGAAAGCGATTTAGTGAACGTATTCCGTGGCCCTACCCAGTTTTCTGCAGGACCGGCTTGTGCCTTAACCATCGGTAATTTCGATGGCGTGCACAGGGGTCATCGCGCCCTGCTCAAGCAACTGAAGGATGGCGCCCAAGAACGCGGTCTAGTGAGCTGTGTCATGACTTTCGAGCCACACCCAAAAGAATTCTTCTCCCCAGAACAAGCGCCCCCTCGGATTCTCAATTTACGCGACAAGCTTGCTGCCTTTGCTGACATTGGCATCGATCGCGTTGTGGTCGAGCACTTTAATTCCGCATTTGCCCGCCTCACCCCCGAAGAGTTCGTTTCTGAAATTATTGTCAAACAGCTCAATGCCAAATGGATTTTGATTGGCGATGATTTTTGCTACGGCGCAAAGCGCGCGGGCAATTTTGCAAGCCTCAAAGCAGCGGGCGAACAATTTGGTTTTGAGGTTTCCAGTATTCACACCGTACAAGAAGATGGTGAACGAATTTCTAGCTCAGCACTGCGCAATGCATTAGCCAATGGCGACATGAGCCAAGCTAGCAAATTATTAGGGCGCTCTTATGGCATCTCTGGCCACGTCATTCATGGACAAAAGCTGGGTCGCACTTTAGGCTTCCCCACACTCAATCTCGCTGTTGCCAATCACCTACATCATCGTAAGCCTGCATGCTCCGGTATCTTTACCGCCCAAGTATTGGGTCTTGGAGATAAGCCCTTGCCTGCTGTAGCCAGTCTCGGCGTTAGGCCAACGGTCGAAGATGAGGGTCGCGTATTGCTTGAGACTCACATCTTTGATTACAACGCAGATGTCTACGGAAAAATTATTACCGTAGAGCTCTTAGAAAAAATCCGTGATGAGGCGAAATACTCCGACCTCGACACTCTTACTAAAGCGATTGCATCTGATGCAGCGCATGCCAGAAATTATTTCCAGAAAAAAACTTATGTCTGAAAAAGAAAACTCTTATCCCGTCAATCTTCTAGAAACATCGTTTCCGATGCGTGGAGATTTACCGAAACGTGAACCGCAATGGGTTGCACAGTGGCAGAAAAATAAACTCTACGAAAAGATTCGTGCGGCTCATGCCAATCAACCAAAGTTCATCTTGCATGATGGCCCCCCATATGCAAACGGTGATATTCATATTGGTCATGCGGTAAATAAGATCCTCAAAGATATGATCGTGAAGTCTCGCTGGTTAATGGGCTTCGACTCTGCATACGTTCCAGGCTGGGATTGCCATGGCATGCCGATTGAGATTCAGATTGAAAAAGAATTTGGCAAAAATTTACCGACTGCTGAAGTTCAATCAAAAGCGCGCGCCTACGCTAAGGTGCAAGTAGATAAGCAAAAGAAAGATTTTGAGCGTTTAGGTGTTCTGGGCGACTGGAACAACCCCTACCTCACCATGAACTTCCGCAATGAAGCGGATGAAATTCGTGCGCTTGGGAAGATCTGGGAAAAGGGATATGTCTTCCGCGGACTAAAGCCTGTCAACTGGTGTTTTGATTGCGGCTCTGCATTGGCTGAAGCTGAAGTGGAATATCAAGATAAAACTGATCCAACAGTAGATGTTGGATTTGCCTTTGATGATGCACAGCGTCCTCAACTAGCTAAAGCATTTGGCCTATCTGAAATTCCAGCAAAGCCTGGAATGATTGTGATTTGGACAACAACTCCTTGGACCATTCCATCGAACCAAGCGCTCAATGTTCACCCGGAGCTCAGCTATGCCTTGGTAGACACGGGCGATAAATTACTCATCTTGGCAGAAGACCGCGTAGAAACTTGCCTGGAAGATTTTGGTCTTGAAGGCAAGGTGATTGGCACTTGTTTAGGTAGTCAGTTAGCCAATATCTCTTTCTGGCATCCGCTCGCTCCATTGCATGAGGGATACAAACGCCTCTCACCAATCTACCCTGCTGAATACGTCACCTTAGATACTGGTACAGGTGTTGTGCACTCTGCCCCAGCATATGGCGAAGAAGACTTTAAGTCTTGCAAGGCAAATAAATTGGCTGATAAAGATATCTTGAACCCAGTCATGGGTAATGGCGTCTACGCATCTTGGTTACCACTCTTTGCCAATGAATATATTTGGAAAGCCAATCCGAAGATTGTTGAAGCCATGCGTGAAGCAGGCAGCCTCTTGCGAGATAAAACTTACACCCACTCTTACATGCACTGCTGGCGCCACAAGTCGCCGATCATTTATCGCGCGACCTCACAGTGGTTTGCGAGCATGGACAAGAAGCCATCCGATGGCAGCGCAAGTTTGCGTGAGACTGCATTAGCGGGTATCGAGAACACGGAGTTCTTCCCGGCTTGGGGTAAGCAGCGCTTAAACAGCATGATTGCTAACCGCCCAGACTGGACCTTGTCACGTCAGCGCCAATGGGGTGTTCCAATGGCTTTCTTTGTTCACAAGGAAAGTGGTGAGCCTCATCCACGCACGGTTGAATTGCTTGAAGAAATTGCAAAGCGTGTTGAGAAAGAAGGTATCGAAGCTTGGCAAAAACTCGAAGTGGCTGAACTGCTTGGCGAAGAAGCCGCTCAATACGAAAAGAATCGCGATACCCTGGATGTCTGGTTTGATTCCGGCACTACACACTGGCACGTTATTCGTGGCTCACACCGCAACGAGCTCTATCGCCCTGAGGCCGAAAGCGCCAATGGTCGTTTAGCTGATTTATATCTTGAGGGTTCAGATCAACATCGCGGCTGGTTCCACTCCTCCCTTCTTACGGGCGCTATGCTCGATGGCAAGCCACCATACAAGGCCCTCCTGACGCACGGCTTTACTGTTGATGGTCAAGGTCGCAAGATGAGTAAGTCTGTAGGCAACGTGATTGCCCCTCAGCAGGTTGCCGATAAGTTGGGTGCGGAAATTATTCGTCTCTGGGTTGCATCTACCGACTACTCCGGCGAGATGACTATCTCCGATGAGATTCTGAAACGGGTGGTGGAAAGCTATCGCCGTATTCGCAATACATTGCGTTTCTTATTGGCCAATTTATCTGACTTTGATCCAAGCAAGCATGCAATGCCCCCAAGTGAATGGCTAGAGATTGATCGCTATGCTGTTGCACTCGCCAATCAGTTGCAGCAGGATGTTCAGGCCCACTACAAGGCTTATGAGTTCCAGCCAGCTGTAGCGCGCATGCTTACCTTCTGCTCAGAAGATTTGGGCGGCTTCTACTTAGATATTCTGAAAGACCGCCTCTATACAAGCGCGCCAGACTCTAAAGAGCGTCGCGCAGCACAGAATGCCCTCTTTCACATCACTCGCAATCTACTGAAATGGCTTGCCCCATTCCTCTCCTTTACAGCTGAGGAAGCATGGTTGTCATTCCCGCATGGTGCGGATGAGAAGTTAAGTGAATCCATCTTCATGGAAGAATTCGGCACTTTCCCAGAAATCGCTCACGCCAACGAACTTCTAGCCAAATGGAACCGTGTTCGAGAAATTCGCTCCGAGGTAACCAAGGCAATTGAGATTGAGCGTGAAGCTGGCAATGTAGGCTCATCTTTGCAAGCAGAACTTACCATTAAAGTGGGTGATGTTGATTTTGCAATTTTGCATTCTCTTGAAGATGACTTGCGCTTTGTCACCATTACCTCTAGTGCCAATATTGAATTGAGTAATGGTGGTCTAGAAGTCCTTGTGCGAGGCAGTCAATATAAGAAATGTGGTCGTTGCTGGCATCACACTGCCGATGTTGGTGGAAATGCTGAACATCCAGAGTTATGCGGCCGCTGCATCAGCAATCTCTTTGGGGATGGTGAAGCGCGCTTGTTTGCTTAATAAACAAGCGAATCAGCAAACCAATCAAGGTAAATGAGCACAAACCTAACTTTTCTTCGTTATCTAGCGATTGCGATCGTGACGCTTTTACTAGACCAACTGAGTAAATGGTCTGCGCTCAGTAATCTTCAGCTGGGCATTCCTGAACCCGTTCTGCCATTCATGAACTGGTTACTGCTTTTTAATCCCGGCGCGGCATTTTCTTTTTTAGCGCAGAGCTCGGGTTGGCAGCGCTGGTTCTTTACGGCCCTTGGTTTAGCAGCATCTGCTTATATCCTTTGGCTACTGCGCAAGAGCCTCGGCGACAAAATGCTTTGCTGGGCTCTTAGCCTGATCCTAGGGGGTGCACTAGGCAACGTCCTGGATCGCATTATGTATGGGGCTGTAGTGGACTTTATTGACCTGCATTACGCCAATTGGCATTGGCCAGCATTCAATATTGCCGATAGCGCCATTTGCATTGGCGCTGGGCTCATCATCTGGTCCGAGCTACGCAAGTCATTTGGCAAAACCCCTCAACCCCATTAAGCTGGTGCCATGCAATCACTTTTAAATAAGAAAATCGTTCTGGGCATTTCTGGCGGCATTGCTGCCTACAAGGCTGCTGAGCTGGCACGTCAGTTGATGCAAGAGGGTGCCAGCGTCCAAGTAGTAATGACAGAGGCTGCTCAGCAATTTGTGACGCCAGTCACCATGCAGGCGCTTACAGGTAATCCGGTTTACACCAGCCAATGGGATAGCAGCATTGCTAATAATATGGCCCATATTGAACTCTCTAGAGCGGCAGATGCCATTCTGATTGCGCCAGCAAGTGCGGATCTGATGGCCAAGCTCTCTCTCGGCTTGGCAGATGATTTGCTTACTACTCTCTGCCTAGCGAGAGATTGCCCGCTATTACTTGCACCCGCCATGAACAAGCAGATGTGGGAACATGATGCGACTCAAAGAAGTGCGCAACGCCTGCTTGAAGATAAAGTTGCTTTACTTGGTCCAGCAAGTGGCTTTCAGGCATGTGGCGAAGTAGGCTACGGACGCATGCTCGAGCCTGCAGAAATTACCGAACAACTCGTTGCCTTCTTTCAGAAGAAACCTTTGGCAGGCAAGCGTGTACTCATTACTGCTGGCCCTACATTTGAGGCTATTGACCCCGTTCGCGGCATCACTAATCGCAGCTCCGGAAAGATGGGTTTTGCAATTGCACGTGCCGCTGTAGAGGCTGGCGCAGAAGTTCATATCATTGCAGGTCCTTGTGACCTGGAAACTCCACTAGAAGCAACTGGAAAAATTACGCGCACTAATGTGGTCAGCGCCAAAGAAATGCACGCAGCCACAATGCAATCTTCCGACTGCGATATTTTCTTTGCAGTTGCTGCGGTGGCTGACTGGGGCATTGCCAAGCCAGCGAAAGAAAAGATTAAACGCCAAGGTAAGCAAGCTCCAAACTTAGAGTTTGTAGCCAACCCAGACATTCTTGCCGATATGGCTAAAACGGTCAAAACCAAAGCTGGCAAGGTACACCCTTATTGCGTGGGCTTTGCGGCTGAATCTACCGATCTGCAAAAGCATGCCGAAGAGAAGCGTAAGCGCAAAGCCATCCCGATGGTAGCGGGCAATATTGGTCCAGATACTTTTGGCAGCGATCTCAACCAACTCCTCATCATTGATGAGGGTGGTATCAAGAAAATTGCCAAAGCTGAAAAGCTGCAACTGGCACGTCAGCTTATTCAGCTGGTTGCCAAAAAAATCTAATTTCAATTTCGCCGCAATCCCAATTATTTTTATTCTGATTTAGGAAATTTCATGCAACAACTTCAAGTCAAAATTCTCGATGAACGTATGCGCGATCAGTTGCCAAGCTATGGCACACCAGGGAGTGCTGGTTTAGATTTGCGCGCCTGCATTGATGATGCCATTGAAATTGCTCCCGGCCAAACTGTACTTGTGCCAACAGGTTTAGCGATTTATGTAGAAGACCCAAGCTATGCCGCCTTCATCCTCCCGCGCTCTGGCCTAGGCCATAAGCATGGCATCGTTCTCGGAAATCTAGTGGGATTAATTGACTCTGACTACCAAGGCCAACTCATGGTCAGTACTTGGAATCGCGGCTCCACAACATTCAAGCTCGAGCCTATGGAGCGCCTGGCTCAGTTAGTAGTGATGCCAGTGCAACACGTGCAACTCAAAGTAGTTGAAGAGTTCACAGAAAGTAGCCGCGGCGCAGGTGGCTTTGGCAGCACAGGAAGAGGCTAAATCCGCACTTTATAGATTGGATTGGTGAGGGTCTAATTCACCCTCCCATTTAGAAATTACCGCAGTAGCCAATCCATTACCCAATACATTGGTTGCAGAGCGCGCCATATCCAAGAAGTGATCAACCCCCAGAATTAATAAGACGCCCGCCTCAGGCAAATTAAATTGCGTCAAGGTTGCAGCAATCACCACTAATGACGCGCGAGGAACCCCAGCTATCCCTTTGGATGTAATCATTAAGACAAGCAACATCATGAGTTGCTGAGAGATCTCCATTTCTATGGAATAAACCTGGGCAATAAAGAGGGCAGCAAATGAGCAATACATCATTGAGCCATCCAAATTAAATGAATAGCCCACAGGCAAAACAAAAGAAGCAATTTTATTCTTACAACCAAATCGCTCGACTTGCTCAAGGGTCATAGGATAGGCAGCTTCTGAGCTTGCAGTTGAAAACGCCAAAAGGACGGGCTGGCGAAGCATGGATACCAATTGGAAGGTGCGGCCTTTTAAGACCAATGCGCTGATCAAAATAATGACTAGCCACAATAACAAAATAGAACAATAAAAACTCAACATGAACTTGCCGTAAGTCATCAGTATTCCAACACCATTTTCAGCAATTACAGTAGAGACTGCGGCAAATACTGCCACTGGAGCAAACTTCATTACTGCGGTAGTAATTTTCAACATGATGTGTGAGAGCATGTCTAAATTACGAACTAATTCCTCTGCCCGCGGCCCCATACTGCCCGCCGCAACACCAAAAAATAAGGCGAAAACAACAATCTGCAAAATCTCATTTTTCGCCATCGAGTCAACAATGCTGGTTGGGAAAATATGCTGAATAAATTGGGCTAAGTTAAATCCACCCTTGCTAAGTCCCGTACTGGCACCTAGTTCAGGAATGGGCAGATTTACACCAACACCAGGATCAAGCAAATTCACCATTAAGAGCCCTAAAAGCAGGGATACGCCGGACATCGCGATAAACCAGCTAAAGGTTTTTAATCCAACACGTCCAATAGTGGATGCATCACCCATTCGAGCTATTCCGACCACCAATGTCGCGAATACTAGTGGCGCAATAATCATCTTGATTAGTCGCAAGAAAATATCCGTCAATATGGATACATAACTCACATACTGATTAGCCAAACCAGACTCAGCCCCAAATTGATAGATGAGATATCCCGCAATAATCCCCAAGATCATTGCAGCAAGAATAAAGTGCGTTAATTTTTTAGACGTCATACAAATCCAGTTTTAGCAGGCAAAAAATTTGATGCCGCAATTTTAAGCCCCACACATCATCGCAGAACTAAAAAACCACCCGAAGGTGGCTTTTTAGTAATCTAGCTTTAGCGATAGAAGTAGTTAAATTTCTTCAACTGGCGCTACATCTGCCTTGGGAGCTTTACCTCTCAAGACCGGGGCATCAAACTGAAGCTGAACTTTGCCATCAGCATCAATATCAACGTCCACATGACCGCCCTGTGCCAATCTACCGAATAGCAATTCATCAGCCAAGGCTTTACGAACCGTATCCTGAATAATGCGCTGCATTGGTCTTGCACCCATGAGCGGGTCAAAGCCATGCTTGGCTAGATGCGCACGCAATGCTGGGCTAAAGGTCGCATCGACTTTCTTCTCATGCAATTGCTCTTCCAACTGCATCAAGAACTTATCTACTACACGCATGATGATGGTTTCATCAAGAGCCTTGAAGGAAACAATCGCATCCAAGCGGTTACGGAACTCTGGAGTAAAGAATTTCTTGATATCCGCCATCTCATCACCAGACTCACGCGCATTGGTAAAGCCAATGGTGGACTTCTGCATGGCTTCTGCTCCAGCATTGGTTGTCATGATGATGATGACATTGCGGAAATCAGTCTTGCGACCGTTGTTATCGGTCAAGGTGCCATGATCCATTACCTGCAAGAGAATATTGAAAATATCTGGATGCGCTTTTTCAATCTCATCGAGCAATAGAACGCAATGCGGCTTCTTGTTGACGGCCTCAGTTAGCAAGCCACCTTGATCAAAGCCAACATACCCTGGAGGCGCGCCAATTAAGCGGCTGACAGCATGACGCTCCATATACTCAGACATATCAAAGCGTAGAAGCTCAATACCCAAGATGTACGCAAGCTGCTTAGCAACTTCAGTCTTACCCACACCAGTTGGGCCAGAGAACAAGAATGATCCAATTGGCCTATCGATCTTGCCAAGACCAGCACGAGTCATTTTGATGGCGCTCGCCAAAGCTTCAATTGCAGGATCCTGACCAAATACGACACTCTTAATATCGCGATCTAGTGTTTGCAACTTACTACGGTCATCTACAGTGACAGACTGCGGTGGTATCCGAGCAATCTTCGCAACGATCTCCTCAATCTCAGGACGACCAATGGTTTTCTTCTGCTTAGATTTTGGCAGGATGCGCTGAGCCGCACCAGCCTCATCAATCACATCAATTGCCTTGTCTGGTAAATGGCGATCATTGATATAGCGGGAAGATAGTTCAGCCGCGGCTACCAAAGCGGCGGAGGCGTATTTAACACCATGATGCTCTTCAAAGCGTGACTTCAAGCCACGCAAGATTTGCACAGTCTGATCAACCGTTGGCTCAACTACATCCACCTTCTGGAATCGACGTGACAAGGCTGCATCTTTTTCGAAAATGCCACGGTATTCGGTAAAGGTAGTTGCACCGATACATTTGAGCTGACCATTTGACAGTGCAGGCTTCAATAAATTGCTTGCATCCAATGTCCCACCCGATGCAGCGCCAGCACCTATAAGCGTATGAATTTCGTCGATAAATAAAACGCCATGCGCACTGTCTTTTAAAGACTTCAGCACACTCTTCAAGCGTTGCTCAAAATCTCCACGGTACTTAGTACCGGCTAATAGCGCACCCATATCCAATGAGTAGACTGTCGCATCCGCCAAGATCTCAGGCACATCGCCCTTCACAATTCTCCAGGCCAGACCTTCTGCGATTGCAGTCTTACCAACGCCAGCCTCACCCACCAATAGTGGGTTATTTTTACGACGACGGCACAGCACCTGAATCACTCGCTCGACTTCGCTATCGCGCCCAATTAGAGGGTCAATCTTGCCCTGCTTAGCCAGAACATTGAGGTTCTGGGTGTATTGCTCTAGAGGGCTCTCTTTGCCGCCAGAACCAGCCTCTTCAGCCTCTTGAGTAGATTCGGCAGGCTTCACTTGCTCAGCCTGATCTTTGCGAACACCATGGCTAATAAAGTTCACCACATCTAAACGAGTCACACCCTGCTGCTGCAAGAAGTAAACCGCATGCGAATCCTTTTCACCAAAGATAGCGACGAGCACGTTAGCGCCAGTAACCTCTTTCTTGCCATTTGAAGTAGATTGCACATGCATGATGGCGCGCTGAATCACGCGCTGAAAACCTAAGGTTGGCTGCGTATCAACTTCATCGTTACCAGGGACAACAGGCGTGTTGTCATTAATAAAGTTTTTAAGTTGCGCACGCAGCTCAGCAATATTGGCAGCGCAGGCTTTTAAAACCTCGACTGCGGTTGCGTTATCCAACAAGGCGGCAAGCAAATGCTCGACCGTAATGAATTCATGTCTTGAAGCTCGTGCGTCAACAAACGCCATGTGCAAACTGACTTCTAGTTCCTGGGCAATCATGCTTCCTCCATAGTGCACTGTAGTGGGTGACCCGCTTCGCGGGAGAGCTCGATAACTTGATGCACTTTTGTTGCCGCAACATCACGTGTAAATACACCGCAAATGCCTTTGCCAACTAAATGAACCTGCAACATGATCCGTGTAGCTGTCTCATGATCTTTATTAAAATACTCCTGAATAACCATCACCACAAATTCCATTGGCGTGTAATCGTCATTCAATAGTAAAACTTTATACATCGAAGGCGCCTTTAGTTTCTCGGCCTGCTTTTCGAGAAGAATGGTGTCTTCAATATGGGGGTTGTTTGGATTGCCAACCGTAGGATTTTTCGTTGTACGACTCATGTGAATCATTCTAAACACAGATATAAAAATTTGGATTTGGGGGCTTTGTTGCAAAAAACCATCAAGAAAGGCCCCTTAACCCCATATTGGGGCATTTTTCGATAAAAAAAGGGGTCTTTAGCAGTAACTATCTTTACTCAACCCCTTGACACCCCACCATAAAGGGCAAACAATCAGGGGGTAGGCTTTATTTGAAGTCCTATTTAGGCGTGTTGTAGAGCGAGACTGATTAAAAAGTATTCACCCTCATCACGGTTGTTTTAAGTTTATGTAATGGAGTTCGCATGGCGACCGGAATTGTTAAGTGGTTCAATGATGCAAAAGGTTTTGGCTTTATCAAACCTGATGATGGTGAAGAAGAGTTGTTTGCGCATTTCAGCGCAATCACAATGCCTGGGTTCAAAACCCTCAAGGAAAACCAAAAGGTAACGTTTGACATTACCCAAGGCCCTAAAGGCAAACAAGCTACTAATATCCAAGCAGCTTAATCTGCTTTAGATCATTACTAAAAACCCAGGACTTGTTCCTGGGTTTTTTTTCGCCTGTATTTTCTTGTCTTACCAGCCCTGCCTTAGAATTACTCCCACTTACACCCATCACTTAAAATAACATGCGCTTACCCAATATCAAACAATTCGTATTTTCATTGGCAGTGATTGTCAGCAGCTTTTCAAGCACTACGTTTGCACAACAGAATGTTGGCCTACCAACGATTGAACTCAAGACTGGCATCTATCGCATACAGGCGGAGTTAGCTGATACACCAAAGGCCCGCGAAGTTGGACTCATGAATCGGACTAGCATGCCCACCAACTCCGGGATGTTATTTGTCTTTGAACAAAAAGCTGGGCATTGTTTCTGGATGAACAACACCAAGATTCCGCTGTCGATTGCGTTTATTGCTGATGATGGCAAGATTGTGAATATCGAAGAGATGCAAGCCGAGACCACCAATAACCACTGCCCTAAAGCGCCCGTTCGCTATGCCCTAGAGATGAACAAACAGTGGTTCTCTGAGAGAGTCATCGTGCCAGGTACAGTCATTCAAGGGTTACCCAAGAAATAAAAGTTTGTCTTTCGTCTATAGAAACAAAAACGCAGACCTCGGTCTGCGTTTTCTTTTGGATACAAGAGGAGCGCTCCTCTTGCTTGCTCAACTACTTATTCAAAGTGACAAACATAGTGCACTGGAGACTCGGCGCGAATGATGAAATAACCACCCTTTTCCACTTCCCAGCTTTGGCCAGCCTTGAACTCGACTTCTGGAGCGCCGTTGATGCTAACAAACGCATTACCGTCAACCACTTCCATAACTTCTTTAGTGCTGAGGTCAAAACGTAAAGTGCTTGGCAGTACAACGCCAACTGACTTGCGAATGCCGTTTGGCAAAGTCACGGTATGAGATACACACTTACCATCAAAAAATACATTGGCTTTTTTGCCTACAGAAACTTGATCAAATTGCATCTTTATTCTTTCTAATCTGAATTACTAGTTTGTTATTTATTTGAATTATTTAGCGCGCTTACGTCTTGCAGTTTCAGCAATTCGCATACGCAAAGCATTGAGCTTAATAAATCCACCGGCGTCGGCTTGGTTGTATGCACCACCGTCATCATCAAAGGTTGCGATAGTCTGATCAAACAGCGTGTTCGCTGAATCACGTGAGATCACGGAGACGGATCCTTTGTAGAGCTTCAAGCGAACAACACCATTGACCATCTGTTGAGTGTGATCAATCAAGGTTTGCAAAGCTAGACGCTCTGGCGCCCACCATAAACCGTTGTAGATCAAACTAGCGTAACGTGGCATCAAGTCATCCTTGAGGTGAGCTACCTCACGATCCAAGGTAATACTCTCAATACCGCGGTGCGCTTTTAGCAAGATAGTGCCGCCAGGAGTCTCATAGCAGCCACGGCTCTTCATACCCACGAACCGGTTCTCAACCAAATCAAGGCGGCCAATGCCATGCATACCACCGATGCGGTTGAGCTCAGCTAACAACTCGTGCGGCTTGTATGCCTTACCGTTAATAGCAACTGGATCACCAGCGCGGAATTCAATTTCAATAATTTCTGGGGTGTCTGGAGCCTTCTCAGGAGAAACCGTCCAACGCCACATCGACTCTTCAGCTTCAGCATTTGGGTTCTCAAGATGACGACCTTCATAGCTGATATGCAACAAGTTGGCATCCATAGAATATGGTGAGCCACCTTGCTTATGCTTCATCTCAACAGGAATGCCATGCTTCTCCGCATAGGCCATCAATTTTTCACGAGAGAGTAAATCCCATTCACGCCAAGGGGCGATTACTTTGATTCCTGGCTCGAGTGCGTAGTAGCCTAGCTCAAAACGGACCTGATCATTACCTTTTCCGGTAGCACCATGCGATACAGAATCAGCACCAGTTTGGCGAGCAATTTCAATTTGGCGTTTAGCAATCAAAGGACGTGCAATAGAAGTACCTAAGAGATACTCACCTTCATAAATCGTATTGGCACGGAACATCGGGAATACAAAGTCACGTACAAACTCTTCACGCAAGTCATCGATAAAAATATTTTCCGGCTTGATGCCGAACTGCAGCGCTTTAGCGCGTGCCGGCTCAAGCTCTTCGCCCTGACCTAAATCGGCAGTAAAGGTGACGATCTCACACTGATAAGTATCTTGAAGCCATTTCAAGATCACGCTAGTGTCAAGACCGCCGGAATACGCTAGAACTACTTTTTTAATATCAGACATGATTTCTATTCAATCAAAAAAATTAACCAATAACTAACAAAACAAATTTCTTAAAAAATTAATCCAAACGACCGCAGAGTAAATACTCCATCAAAGCCTTTTGAACATGCAAACGATTTTCAGCCTCTTCCCAAACAATACTCTGAGGGCCATCGATCACTTCTGCAGAAACCTCTTCACCGCGATGTGCTGGCAAGCAATGCATGAACAACGCATCTGGCTTGGCCAAAGACATTAACTCCTCATCCACCATCCAGTCTTTGAAGGCGGCCATACGAGAAGTATTTTCATCCTCATAGCCCATACTGGTCCATACATCAGTGGTAACCAAGTCAGCGCCTTTGCAAGCGTCTTTTGGATCGCTACAAACGGTGAGATGCTTTAATGCTTTAGCAGTCAATCTGGAGTCATCGAGCTGATAACCGCCAGGAGCAGAGAAGCGGATTTGAAAATCTAAACACTCTGCCGCCTGAATCCAGGTGTAAGCCATATTATTGGCATCACCCACCCAAGCAACTGTTTTACCTTGAATTGGACCGCGCGCCTCCACAAAGGTAAAGATGTCAGCCAAGACTTGGCAAGGATGATATTCATTAGTTAAGCCGTTGATCACGGGCACACGAGAATTGGCGGCAAAGCGCTCAATAATTTCTTGCCCAAAGGTGCGAATCATGATGATGTCAGTCATCCTGGAAATCACCTGCGCAGCATCCTCTACAGGCTCACCACGGCCCAACTGGGTATCGCGGGTATTCAGGTAAACGGCGTGGCCACCAAGCTGATGTATGCCCGCCTCAAAAGAAAGGCGAGTGCGAGTTGAGTGCTTCTCAAAGATCATCGCTAGAGTGCGATCATGCAAGGGATGCCAAGTCTCATAACTCTTAAACTTGGTCTTGAGCCAAGCAGAGCGTTTAAGGAGGTAGTCATACTCTTCGCGCGTCAGATCAGCAAACTGCAAGTAATGCTTAACCTGGCCAGGCACTTGGGGCTTTGCCAAAGATGTCATTGTTGAGCTTTCTACTAGAGTTTTAGCTTGCATTTTTTGTTTTGAGCATCGAACTGCACGAAAATAGTTCCTAAAGTCATCTTAAGGCCTTCGCAGACTGTTAAGCTAGAGGGCTGAGCAACACTGATTCCTTACAACGATTTTTACGCCAACTTGAACCACAAAAAGCTTTTCATTCAAGGCATTACAACTTCTGGCAAACCTTTTCGCCCCAGCGACTGGGCCGAACGCCTTTGCGGAGTAATGGCCACTTTTCGCCCACCAGGCGATGCTGGCGACCCCCGCTTCACTTACTCGCCTTATGTCAGACCAGTGGTTATTGCAAAAGTGAAATGCGTTGTTATTGATACCAGACTAAGAGACCTCGATCCGAGAGCACTCGACTTTGTCATGAACTTTGCCAAAGACAATAGCCTGCCAATCGAAGAGGCCTGCGAGTTCGAACCGAATTCGCAATCCCAGTCCTAAAAACAAAAACCCGCTCTGATAAGGAGCGGGCTTAGACTCAGATTACTCTAGAGTCTGCCTAAAACTATAAAAGTCTTACGCTGCCATTGCCTTAATGGCTGCAGACAAACGTGACTTCTGACGTGATGCAGTATTTTTGTGAGCAATCTTTTTATCAGCAATCTTATCGATTGTTGATTGAGTTGCTGCGAACACTTTAGCTGCAGCAGCCTTGTCGCCAGTTTCAATTGCTTTACGAACTGCCTTAATGGAAGTGCGAAGCTTTGAACGCAAACTGGAGTTGTGTTCATTCTGTTTTACTGCCTGCCGTGCGCGTTTACGCGCTTGTGCGGTATTGGCCATCTTTAAACCTTGCTATATAAAAATTACAAAATACGATTAACTGAAAATCTGCGTGGGTTCGCCAAATTTGTAAGCTGACTCACCAAAACCCAAGATTTTACATTAAAGGACTAAAAAAGCCCAGTCGCTTGATAAATAGGGGAAAATTGGCCCATGAATCTGCTTTCTGCTGCCGCCAAGGTTAGTTCACTCACAATGCTCTCCAGGATTACCGGACTTCTCCGGGAGACCCTGATTGCCCGTAGTTTTGGGGCTTCAGAGTGGACTGACGCCTTTAATGTGGCCTTCAGGCTTCCTAATTTGCTACGTCGACTCTTCGCCGAAGGGGCCTTTTCCCAGGCATTTGTGCCCATTTTGGGGGAAATTTCGAGCAAAGGGGATGTAAAACAGTCCCAGATCCTCGTAAATGCCGTTGCTACGCTCTTATTTTGGGCTTTGCTGCTCACGGTACTACTTGGAGTCATTGGCGCGCCCTTGCTGATTCTGGTGATTGCCACCGGCTTTGAGGGTGGCCCTGCCTATGAGGCGAGCGTAGTCATGACCCGCATCATGTTCCCCTACATTGGTCTCATTTCCATGGTTTCCCTGTCTGCTGGGATCCTCAATACCTTTGGCCGCTTTGCCATTCCAGCATTTACCCCTGTTTTACTCAATTTAGCCCTCATCGGTAGCGCCATCTTTTTGGCGCCCCATCTAGATCAGCCAATTTATGCCTTGAGCATTGGAGTTCTCTTGGGCGGATTCTTGCAGCTTGCGATTCAGGTTCCAGCACTCTCCCGCCTAGGCCTATTGCCTCGAGTGGGCCTTTTGCCAGGCGCAATAAAAGCAGCAGTTAAAAATCCGGATGCAAGGCGCGTCATGAAACTCATGGGGCCTGCCGTATTTGCAGTATCAGTCGCCCAAATTTCCCTCATCATCAACACCAATATTGCCTCTCGCTTACAGGCGGGGAGTGTGTCCTGGCTATCTTATGCAGATCGCCTGATGGAGTTTCCTACGGCCCTCTTGGGTGTTGCGCTGGGAACAGTCTTACTGCCAAGCTTAAGCAAGGCCAATGCAAAAAATGATTTGGTGCATGCCGGTGAACTCCTAATCTGGGGTTTGCAGCTCACCTTTTTACTAGCCGCCCCTTGCGCGATAGCTCTATTTATCTTTGGGGAGCCTCTAGCAGCAGTGCTGTATCACTACGGTAAGTTCAATGCCTTGGATGTCTTAATGACACAGCGTGCGCTGGCAGCCTATGGCGTTGGACTAATTGGCCTCATTTTGGTGAAGATCTTGGCTCCTGGCTTTTACTCTCGACAAGATATTCGCACGCCAGTCAAAATTGGCTTGCTTGTCTTAGTGGCAACCCAATTAGCCAATTTGGTTTTCGTTCCTTGGTTAGGACATGCTGGACTTGCACTCTCCGTTGGTGCTGGCGCATGCCTGAATGCCGCACTGCTGTGGGTGGGTCTGCATCGACGTGGCGCTCTGCCAAGCGCCGCTTGGTTAAAGTATTTAGGACAGCTCTTGCTTGCCCTGATCCCCTTTACATTCCTCTTGTATTACGCGGCTAGTGCCCATAATTGGATAGCACTGCAATCCACTCCCTGGACTCGGATAGGGCTAGTAGCTGCCTGGCTAGCTGCCGCTGCCGTGATTTATTTTGCTGCCTTAGGGCTTGTTGGTATTCGCTGGCAAAAATTCCTACGTCATGCAAAATAGCTTTTATGCCAACACAACAACTCGACTATTTCACCTCCCTCGTTGCTGAAGACGAACACTTCCCCTTAACCGAGGCGACAGTAGCAGTTGCACAGCATGCCTACCCGGACCTTGATGTTCAGGGGGTGCTAGATCAGATTGATCAATGGGGCAACAAGCTCAAGCAACGCATTACTCCAGATACGCCACCCATTCAGCGCCTACAGTTGCTCAAGCATTTCTTTTATAACGAGTTGGGTTTTGGCCCCAACCCGAATGACTTCTACGCGCCCGAAAATTCTTATCTTCATCAGATCATTGAAAATCGTCGCGGAATTCCAATCTCATTGGCGATCTTGATGATGGAGCTCGGGCAGCAAATTGGCTTGAATATTCGTGGTGTATCTTTCCCTAACCACTTCATGATGCGCATCTCCCTGCAACAAGGTGAAATCATCATGGATCCATTAAATGGCGAATCTCTTTCAAAAAATCAATTGCAAGAAATGCTCGACCCATATCTTGATGCCAAAGGCTATCGTGGTGAGCTCAGCCTGCCATTGAATATTTTCTTAAGAGCCTCGAGCTCTCGAGAAATTCTCTCGCGCTTTATGAGAAATCTCAAAATGATTTATTCAGAAGATGAGCGCTGGGAGCGACTGCTAGGCATTCAAGAGCGTCTAGTGATCTTGTTGCCAGATTCAACCGAAGAGGTTCGTGATCGGGGCTTGATCTTTGCGCAACTAGAGTATGTTCGCCCTGCACTAGCCGATCTTCATCACTACTTAAGTGAAATGCCGGGTGCAGAAGATGCGGCAGATATTCGTGAGCACATCGCCACGCTTGAAAGCCAAACCAAGCTGCACTAAGCAGTCCTCTTGAGTAATCTTATTTTTTATTTCTTTTTGCGCTGAAATATTTTGTATAGCGCGGCCAGCACAATTGGAATAGCTGCCGCACCAATACCAATCAACACAATCACATTCAGGTTTTGACGAATGATGGGAATGTTGCCAAAGAAGTAACCGGCAACAACTAAACCAAAAACCCACAAGAGTGCGCCAGTCACATTGAATAGCTGGAAGCGAGAGAAGTTCATTGCTGAAACACCTGCAACAAAAGGTGCAAAGGTGCGAATGATCGGTAAAAAGCGGGCCACGATAATTGTCTTGCCGCCATGCTTCTCATAAAAAGAGTGCGTCTTACGCAAAGCTGCTTGATCAATCCAGCGTGACTGGCTACTAAAAATTCTTTCACCAATCCAGCGACCAATAAAGTAATTCACGGTATTGCCAGCAATGGCAGCGATTAACAATCCAATGCAAAGAGTCCAGAGATTGAAATGCTCAGTAGCACAATAGGCTCCAGCAATAAACAATAATGAATCACCTGGCAAAAATGGAGCAACTACTAAACCAGTCTCTGCAAAAACGATAGCAAAGAGTAGTCCATAAGCCCAATAGCCGTATTGCTGAATCACCACATCCAAATGACGATCAATGTGTAACAGCAAATCGCCCAACTGCAATAAGGTATCGATCAAATCATGCTCCATGTATTTGTTGCAAGAATATTAACAGGCCAGCCACACAGATTCAGAGAATTCATTCCTATAATGAGATATGCAAACTGAACTTCACATTCAGCCTACGCATTCTCTTGATCGGCCACCCGTACTCTGTATTGTTGGCCCTACAGGCGCAGGCAAAACCCATCTCGCTATGACATTGGCAGAACATGCCAAATCTATTGGCCATACCGTTGAATTAATCAGCATGGACTCCGCCTTGGTATATCGTGGCCTAGATATTGGCAGCGCCAAACCAACCAAGGCTGAACAAGCTGCAGTTCAGCACCACTTGATCGACATCTTGGAGCCTACCGAATCCTATTCAGCGGCGCGCTTTGCCAATGATGCTAAGCGACTATGCGAAGAAATTCGTCATCGCGGACATATTCCCGTTGTGGTGGGGGGCACGATGTTGTATTGGCGAGCTTGGGCATACGGCCTATCCTCCCTACCGCCAGCAGACCCAATAATCCGTGCCCGCCTAGATGGGCAAGGCAAGGTTATTGGTTGGCCCGCGATGCATTCTGAATTAGCCAAAGTAGACCCTATTACTGCCGCACGTTTACAGCCGAATGATTCTCAAAGGGTGCAGCGCGCTTTAGAGGTTTATGAAATCACTGGTAAAGCGATGTCAGAACTGCTGGCAGAGTCGCCAAGCGAAGATGGCAGAGAAGGTTCAGCCATTCCAGAATGGATTAATCTGATCTCACTAGAGCCAAGCGATCGATCACGTCTGCATCAGAATCTAGAAAGACGATTTGATGAAATGCTTGTCGGGGGACTATTAGAGGAAGTTGAGTTACTCAGAAAGAATCCAGGCTTACATGGCGACCTACCCGCGATTCGCTCCGTTGGCTATCGACAAGTCTGGGAATATTTATCTGGCGAAGTGGATCATGCAGAAATGCGCTACAAAGCACTGGCCGCGACTAGACAGCTTGGCAAACGACAGTTAACTTGGTTACGCGCAATTGCAGGAAGAAAAACATTTGACCCCTTCAACCCAGATGAGTTGAAAGCGGCCATAGAGTACTGCAAACAAAGCCTAAGCAAATAGGCTTTGCTGAATATTAAATAACGATAGTTTGCGGTGCGCCAGCTGGACGCTCTACAACCTCGCCAACAGTCCAAGCATGCAAACCTTCAGCTTTGAGTGATTGGATTGCAGCATCCGCTTGATCGGCAGTAACGATCACCACCATACCGATACCGCAATTAAACACGCGCACCATTTCTGCATCTGCTACGCCACCCTTCATCTGCAACCAGCGGAAGAGCTCTGGCATTTGCCAGCTATCGCGATGCAATACAGCTTGCGTATTTTCTGGGAGTACGCGTGGTACGTTGTCCACTAAGCCACCACCAGTGATGTGCGCCATGCCCTTCACATTGACCTCACCGATCAACTTCAACAACTGCTTGACATAAATTTGTGTAGGGGCCATTACAACATCACCCAAAGAACGGCCACCTAAATCATCAGTTGGCTTGGCGCCAGCACGCTCAATAATCTTACGAACCAATGAATAACCATTGGAATGTGCGCCACTCGAAGCAATCGCTAAAACTACATCGCCAGGAGTAATTGTTGCGCCAGTAATAATTTTCGATTTTTCAACTGCGCCAACGGCAAAGCCAGCCAAGTCGTATTCACCTGGAGGATACATGCCAGGCATTTCAGCAGTTTCGCCACCAATGAGTGCGCAACCTGACAATTCACAACCTTTAGCAATTCCGCCAACTACCGTCGCAGCAGTATCAACAGTGAGCTTGCCGCAAGCAAAGTAATCCAAGAAAAAGAGGGGTTCAGCACCCTGAACCAAAATGTCATTCACACTCATTGCCACTAAATCTTGACCGATCGTGTCATGACGATTCCACTCAAAGGCCAATCTGAGTTTTGTACCCACACCGTCAGTGCCAGATACCAATACTGGCTCTTTGTAGCGTTTTGGCACCTCAAACAGGGCACCAAAGCCACCAATACCCGCCAATACGCCTTCGCGCATGGTTTTCTTGGCCAAAGGCTTGATGCGATCTACCAAATCATCCCCAGCGTCGATGTCGACACCAGCGTCACGGTAGGAAAGGCCTTTTGAGGAAGAATTGGTAGGTGAGTTCATGGCAGAGATAGAAGATTAGTAAAAAACGTTACTTGGTCGGTAGAATCATTGAATTCTAGAGGATTCGAGCACGATGGCTGAAATTTTTACCCCTTTTCTAACTGCATTTATTCTGGCTTATGCCTTACGCCCAGTTTGCTTGTGGCTTGAGAGGCATCGCCTACCCCGCGCCGCCGCGGCTGGGATTGCCATGATTATTGGCTTGGGAGTGTGTTTTTTGATTTTGAGCCTGTTTATCACCCTCCTCAAAACTGAAATTCCCCTCATCAAGGCTCAATTTCCGACCTGGATCCAAAATACCCAATCCTGGCTTGGACCTAAGTTAAGCGAATTAAACATCCATATGGATTGGAGTGCCCTCAAGTTCAGCGCCACCCAAAAGATTACCGAGCACTTCAATGACAATTCTGAGGCACTCATATCCTCCACTTTGGAGACGGTTCTGACTTCAGGCAGCTCTGTTATCGCCGGATTTGTGAATGCAGTTCTGATCCTTTTTGTGATGTTTTATCTATTAATCGACTGGGATCATTTTTTTCAACTAGTTAAAAAAATTGTGCCTCTGCGTGCGCAAGAAACTGTTCATCACCTCGCCATGCATACCGATGGTTTGTTATCGCAATATCTCCGTGGCATGCTGATCGTCATTTCCATCATGTCAGTTTTCTATAGCGTTGGATTAAGTGCGATTGGCATTAAAGGTTCTGTGGCCTTAGGCGTCTTCACCGCACTCATGATTGTGATCCCCTATATTGGCATTACCTTAGGTTTCACCTTGGCCATCCTCGCAGCTCTTTTACAGTTTGGGCCTGGTGGTGCAATCATTGGCGTCCTGATCTTATACGGACTAGGGCAATTCATTGAAGGCTTCTTCCTTACACCTCGCCTGGTCGGGGAGCGAATTGGTTTACATCCAGTCGCCGTGCTCTTTGCCTTGTTGTTATTCGGAAAGTTGTTTGGCTTCTTTGGCGTACTACTAGCATTACCCACAAGCGCAGTCGGCTTAGTGCTTTTGCAATACGGTTGGTCACGCTACACTCAAAGCTCTTGGTATCAAAAGTAAATTTCAGCAGTAATGAATAACTCCTCACTACCAAAACAGTTTGCGCTCGACATTGGTCATACGCCCAAGCCCAGCTTAAGTAATTTTTTAGCCGGAGAAAATCTAGCACTGCACTCAGCCTTACTAGCTTTAGTTAAAGCTTGGGAAATAAACACCCCAAGAGAGGCTAGTGAAAACCTTCTGAACAAACGCTGGATCTATTGGTGGGGACCAGAAGGCTCTGGTCGCACCCATTTGCTTAGCGCTATTGGCGATGCCGCCCAGGAATTGGGTTTGGAGCACTTCCCCCTCACCCCCAATGAGCCGATTTCCTGGGTACGCCTAGAAGAAAGCCTGCCCACCCTCTGCTTAAGTGATAAGCCATCCGTAATCACTGTAGATGACGTGGATCGACTAGATGAACGCTTGGTAGCGTCCTTATTTCGTATTCTGAATGCCATTCAAGGTAGCAAAGCGGTTCATATTTTCATGGCTGGCAATGCTGCCCCTGGTGCCTTAAGGCTCAGAGAGGACTTGCGCACTAGATTGGGTTGGGGTTTGATCTTTCAAACTCACCTTTTAGGCGATGATGAGAAAATAGAGGCCTTACAGCAAGCAGCGCAAGCGCGTGGCTTGGTTTTATCGCCAGATGTACTACCTTGGCTATTAAATCGCTTTTATCGCGATATGCCTAACCTCATGGCTTTGATTGATGCTTTGGATGCCTATTCACTAGAAACAAAACGTGCCGTGACCTTACCTCTCGTTAGAGAGCTCTTACAGCCCAAATAAACATTAATGACTCAATTAGCACTGTTCGACTTAGATCACACCCTTCTCCCCTGCGACAGCGATTACGAATGGGGTCAGTTTTTGGCACGCATTGGCGTAGTGGATAGCAAATACTATGCGCAACAAAATGAACGCTTCTATCAAGATTACAAAGATGGCAAGCTCAATATTCAAGAGTTCTTACGCTTTGCTTTGAAGCCCCTCTCGGAGCACTCTCGTGCACAACTCAAAGAATGGCATGACGCGTTCATGCAAGAAGTCATTACTGGCCAGCTGCGTCAAGAGGCCATTGATCTCGTGAAACGCCACCAAGATGCTGGCGATCTTTGCTGCGTTGTGACCGCAACCAATAGCTTTGTTACTCGCCCCATCGTAGAAAGCTTTGGCATCGAACATCTTGTTGCCACTGAGCCCGCCACCATAGACGATAACCCTCTCGCTGATTTCACTGGCGAGGTGAAGGGTATTCCGAGTTTTCGGGAAGGCAAGATTCAACGAGTACATGATTGGCTTGCCACTCAAAATCTCGCATTGAATCAGTTGCCACATAGTTATTTTTATTCAGACTCTATGAACGATTTACCTCTCCTGGAAAAAGTTAGCAACCCAATTGCTACCAATCCAGATGCTCGCCTTCGTGATGAAGCTTCAAAACGTCACTGGCCCATACTTGAACTGTTTGCATGATTACCAAATTTATTAAACGTATTTTGCGTCGCGACCCAATGGTCCGACATACTGCAGCCCATACTTCTGGCGCTCCCAAACGAATCCCAAAAAAATCACATCGGATTGACCCGCATTTATTATCTAAAAATGCTGTGAAGGTGACTCAGACATTACAGCAGGCTGGCTACGATGCCTTTATTGTTGGTGGCGCAGTACGAGATTTAGCCTTGGGTATTGGCCCAAAGGATTTCGATGTGGCAACCAATGCCACGCCCGAGCAGGTACAAAAATTATTCCGCAAGGCACGCCTCATTGGCCGTCGCTTTCAGATTGTGCATGTGACTTTCTTTGGCAAAGGACAGCCTGAAATCATCGAGGTCTCCACCTTTAGAGCCTTGCTGGAAAACGCTGGCGAGCATGTCGCTGAAAATGGCCGCATCTTGCGCGATAACGTCTGGGGCAGCCAACATGAAGATGCTGCTCGCAGAGATTTCAGCATTAACGCAATGTACTACGACCCCGCCACCGAGACTGTACTCGACTATCACGGCGGCATGGCGGATATGCAGAAGAAAACATTGCGCATGATTGGCGATCCTGCCAAGCGCTATCGCGAAGATCCAATTCGCATGCTGCGTGCGATTCGTTTTGCCGCCAAGACTGGCTTTACCTTAGATGCAGCAACAAGTGCGCCTATCGCCAAATTGGGCAAACTAATTCATGATGTTCCATCAGCTCGTCTCTTCGATGAAATCCTTAAGCTGCTCATGTCTGGTTATTCATGGGCTGCGATTCAGGGCCTGAAAGATGCAGGACTACACCATGGGCTTCTCCCTTTACTAGATCACATCCTCGACAAGAATGCGGACTCTAAAGAGGCAAATGATTTTGTTCGCATTGCACTAGCCAATACCGATCAACGTATTCAATCTGGCAAAAGTGTTTCTGCTGGATTTTTATTTGCGACATTACTCTGGCCTGACCTACTAAGCAATTGGAAAAAGAATATTGCTAAGGGGATTTCTAACATTCCAGCACTGCATGATGCGATGGATGAGACCATCGCCAGCCAAAGTAGCGGCATGGTAATTCAACGTCGCTTCGAAAGCGATATGCGAGAAATCTGGTCTATGCAGCCCCGCTTTGAAAAGCGAGTTGGGCGCTACCCTTATCGCCTGATTGAATCTCCACGTTTTAGAGCGGGTTATGACTTTATGTTGCTGCGCTGCGCCACAGGTGAGAAAAACCCAGCCCTGGGTCAATGGTGGACCGACTTCATCACTGCCGACCCAGCCGGTCAGGAAGCTTTGATGGCCAGCGTCAAAAATGAGACTGGCAATAGCCCCTCCCCGGCAAAACGACGCCGCCGCAGAAAACCCAAAGCAGCGACTCCAGGAGAGGGCGCAGCAGACTAAGCAGACTTGAGAAAAATTCGGTAAAGTAGCCCGATAGTTTCGTGTAGTTTTCTCTTGTTTGGAATGAGCATGGCTCGAGCTTTTATTGGATTTGGTGGCAATATCGGTGACACGCGTCAGCTCATTACTGACGCGATTGTGTGCCTTGCGCAGCGTTGTGAACTCCAAATTATTACCAAAAGCTGCTTCTACCAAAGCGCACCCTTCCAAGCCACCGGTGGCGACTATATCAACGCAGTAATAGAAATTGAAACGCAATTGAGCCCTTATGGCCTACTGCATGTCTGCCAAGCAGTTGAACAAGAATTTGGCCGTGAGCGTCCTTACGCTAATGCTCCCCGTACTATTGACCTGGATATTCTGGCATTTGAGGGCGTGTCCCAAACAGATACTGAGCTAACCCTGCCTCACCCCAGAATTATTGAGCGCTCTTTTGTCCTCCTCCCTTTACTGGAAATTGCCCCGGATTTCTTTCTACCTAACTGGGGTGAATTAAAGGCCTACCTTCCTCAGGTTGCTGATCAGCGCATCGAGAAACTCCCTTGTCGCAACTGTAATTGTGGTGAAAAAGAGGTTTATAGCCAATCGGCTCATTAATTCATTAAACTCACGCCATGAGTTACTTACAAGGCGAAAAGCCAATTACGATTTCTAAACTCCTCGCCATGCGTGCCGAGGGCGAGAAAATCGCCATGCTTACGGCATACGATTCCACAATGTCAGCACTGTTAAATCGCTGCGGAGTAGAGACGATTCTGGTTGGGGACTCCTTGGGCAACGTCATCCAAGGTCACTCGAGCACCACGCCCGTAACTGTAGGGCAAGTTGCGTACCACACTGAATGCGTAGCTCGTGCAAACTCCCATGCTTTCATCATCGCCGATCTTCCCTTTGCCAGCTATGGCGACCCAGTTCAAGCCTTAGATTCAGCTGCAGAACTCATGCGCGCTGGCGCTGATATGGTCAAACTTGAAGGTGGCGGTGATTGGCAGGTTGACGTGATTCGTCACCTAGTAGAACGCAGTGTTCCGGTCTGTGCGCACTTAGGCTTGTTGCCACAATCAGTGCACATCCTCGGCGGCTACAAAGTGCAAGGTAAATCAAAAGATGCCGCCACCATCATGCTCGAACAAGCGCTCGCTTGTCAGGAAGCTGGTGCGCAAATGGTGGTTCTAGAGGCGATCCCCTCTTCTTTAGGCGAACGCATCACCGCTGAACTCCATATCCCCACAATAGGAATTGGTGCCGGTGCAGATTGCTCCGGTCAAGTATTGGTATTACAGGATATGCTGGGCATTAGCCCTGGAAAACCTCCGAAGTTTGTCAAAAACTTTTTGGATGGTCACGCCTCCATTGAGGCGGCAGTCAAAGCCTATGTTCGAGAAGTGAAATCCGGAAAGTTCCCCGGACCCGAACATGGCTTTGCTGGATAATTTTTAGCTACTGGCTAACTAAAGAAACTCTTCACACCATCAAACCAACCCTTTTGATGAGGGTTGTGTTTGTCTCCGCCTGACTTCAAGCTGTCATCAAACTTTTGCAGCAATTTCTTCTGCTCATCAGTCAGCTTCACTGGGGTCTCAACAGCAACGTGAACGAAGAGATCGCCAACCATAGTGGAGCGCAAACCTTTAATGCCTTTGTTGCGCAAACGGAATGTTTTACCAGTTTGCGTGCCCTCAGGAATCGGAAACTCAACGCGCCCCGAAAGGGTTGGCACTTCAATATCGCCACCAATCGTTGCGGTCGCAAAAGAGATTGGCATCTGTACATGCAGGTCACTGCCATCACGCTCAAATACCTTATGGGGTTTTACTCTAACCTCTACATAAAGATCGCCAGATGGACCGCCATTCACACCTGGCTCGCCGTTACCAACAGAGCGCACGCGCATGCCATCATCAATACCCGCAGGGATTTTGATTTCGAGTGTTTTTTGCTCTTTATGTTTGCCGCTACCATGGCAAGTCTTGCATGGCTTAGGAATGTATTCACCAGTGCCGCGGCACTTAGGGCAAGTTTGTTGCATTGAGAAGAAGCCTTGCTGGACACGAACCTGACCATGACCATCGCAAGTAGTACATCTCTCAGCTTTGCTACCAGGCTCAGCGCCCGTGCCATGACATGGCTTGCAATCACTCCAGCTTGGCACCCGAATTTGCGTGGTGTAACCCTCAGCAGCTTGCTCGAGAGTGATCTCCATGTTGTAACGTAAATCAGCGCCTTTATACACTTGTGGGCCTGACTGGCGTCCGCCACCCTGACCAAAGATATCGCCGAAGATATCGCCGAAGGCATCTGCAAAACCGCCGCCGCCAAAGCCGCCTCCACCAAACCCACTCGATTGATCCACGCCCGCATGACCGTACTGATCGTACGCAGCACGCTTGTTAGGATCCGTAAGAGTTTCGTAAGCTTCTTTAACTTCTTTGAATTGCGCTTCTGCTGTTTTGCTATCGGGATTGCGATCGGGGTGATGCTTCATTGCCATTTTCCGATAAGCCTTTTTTAGCTCCTCATCGCTGGCACCTTTCGCAACACCAAGCACTTCGTAATGATCGCGTTTACTTTTAGGCACAAAATTCCTCTCAACAACCTGAATGACACAAGTCGGCACGAGGCCGACTTGTTATTTAAGTACTTCTAGACTACGTTAAATGGCTTTCAATCTCCGGGGATTACTTCTTGTCATCCACTTCTTTGAAATCCGCATCCACTACGTCAGCATCCGGGGCGGCAGCTTGCGCACCACCAGGAGCTGTGCCAGGAGCAGCACCACCAGCTTTAGCTTGTTCAGCAGCCATCGCTTTTTCGCCCAACTTCTGACTTGCTTTACCCAAGGCTTCGGTCTTAGCTTCAATAGCAGCTTTATCGCTACCCTTGATTGCCTCATCCAAATCCTTCAAGGCAGCTTCGATTGCTTCTTTCTCAGAAGCCTCCAAAGTTGAGCCGTGCTCTTCCAAGGCTTTCTTGGTTGAGTGCGCCAAAGCATCAGCGGTATTGCGAGCTGTTACTAGTTCCAATGCTTTTTTATCTTCATCAGCATTCGCTTCAGCATCTTTCACCATGCGTTGAATTTCTTCTTCAGTCAAACCAGAGTTTGCTTTGATGGTGATCTTGTTCTCTTTGCCAGTGGTTTTGTCTTTTGCAGTTACATGCAAAATACCGTTGGCATCAATATCAAAAGTCACTTCAATTTGTGGCATACCGCGTTGCGCTGGAGCAATACCTTCTAAATTAAACTCACCAAGCAATTTGTTGGCAGCAGCCATCTCACGCTCACCCTGGAAGCACTTAATTGTTACCGCAGGTTGGTTATCTTCCGCTGTGGAGTAAACCTGTGAATGCTTAGTAGGGATAGTGGTGTTCTTCGGAATCATCTTGGTCATTACACCGCCCAAGGTTTCGATACCCAATGACAATGGGGTTACGTCCAAGAGCAATACGTCCTTACGATCGCCAGATAATACTGAGCCCTGGATCGCGGCACCAACAGCAACAGCTTCGTCCGGGTTCACATCTTTACGCGGCTCTTTACCGAAAATCTCTTTTACCTTGTCCTGAACTGCAGGCATGCGGGTTTGACCACCAACCAAAATCACGTCATCGATGTCAGCCACATTTACACCAGCGTCTTTAATTGCAGTCAAGCAAGGACCAGCCGTACGGTTGATCAACTCTTCTACCAAAGACTCCAACTTAGCGCGAGTGAGCTTCAAGTTCAAATGCTTAGGACCGCCTGCATCAGCAGTCACGTAAGGCAAGTTGATTTCAGTTTGTTGTGCAGATGACAGTTCGATCTTGGCTTTTTCAGCAGCGTCTTTTAAACGTTGCAATGCCAATACGTCTTTACTCAAATCTACGCCTTGCTCTTTCTTGAACTCAGCAATGATCCAATCAATGATGCGTTGGTCAAAGTCTTCGCCACCCAAGAAGGTATCACCGTTAGTAGAGAGCACTTCGAACTGCTTCTCACCATCAACGTTAGCAATTTCAATAATGGATACGTCAAATGTGCCGCCACCCAAGTCATACACAGCGATCTTACGATCCACCTTGTCTTGCTTGTCCAAGCCAAACGCCAATGCCGCTGCAGTTGGCTCATTGATGATGCGCTTCACATCCAAACCAGCAATACGGCCAGCATCTTTAGTTGCTTGACGTTGGCTATCGTTAAAGTAAGCTGGCACAGTAATCACTGCCTCAGTCACTTCTTCGCCGAGATAGTCTTCGGCAGTCTTTTTCATCTTACGCAGAATTTCTGCTGACACTTGTTGTGGCGCCATTTTTTTATCACGCGCTTCAACCCAAGCATCGCCATTGTCAGCTTGAACAATTTTGTAAGGCATCAAACCGATATCTTTTTGTACTTCGGCATCAGTAAACTTACGACCCATCAAACGCTTCACCGCGTAGATGGTGTTTTTAGGATTGGTAACTGATTGGCGTTTTGCAGGTGCGCCAACCAATACTTCGCCATCCTCAACGTAAGCAATGATGGAAGGAGTTGTGCGACCGCCTTCGGCGTTCTCGACAACTTTAGGTGCATTGTTTTCAACAACTGAAACGCACGAGTTTGTGGTTCCTAAGTCAATTCCGATAATCTTTCCCATAATGGCTCCAAAAATTAAGTTATGTGTAATTTCGTAAAACTGTGAATAAATCGATATCCAATAAATGGGGTCAAAAAGAGGGAATTCAAGGGCTAAAAATGCAAAAAAGGCAGAAATCTGCCTTTTTCATGCCCTTTTTCACCATAAACCCCCAATTTAGGGGTTTTAAAGACTTATTTAGGCGCGCTAACGGTCACTAAAGCTGGGCGCAGAATGCGATCAGCAATGGAATACCCCCTCTGAAGTACTGAAACTACAGTATTAGCCTCTTGATCTGAAGGCACCGAAGCGATGGCTTGGTGATGGTGCGGATCGAACTTATCGCCAACTGCTGGATTAATCTCGGTCATCCGGCCTTTTTCAAAGGCTGAAAGCAACTGTTTTAAGGTGATTTCCAGACCCTCTTTAAAAGCTTTGGCATCTACTGCCTCTGCATTCAAGGCTGCGTATAAGCTATCCGTTACCGGCACGAGATGCTCAGCAAAACTCTCAATCGCAAACTTATGCGCCTTAGAAACATCCTCGGCAGCACGGCGACGAATATTCTCACCCTCAGCTTTTGCGCGGAGGTAGTTGTCTTGCATTTCCGTTAGCTTTTGATTTAACTCGGCAATCTCTTGCTCCGGCGTTTTTGCTTCAGCTTCTGCAGGAACAGCATCGGCCTGAGGATCAGTGGCAATATTTTCCTGCTCAGGGGATGGATTTTGATTTTCTTGGGTCATGGGTACAAATTCACTTTTCTATCAGAATGGCTACTTCTCAACAATATGGGGTCGATTAAAGCAATTTCAAGTGCGACTGAGTTTAAGCAATTTTTGCTTTAGCCAACTCAGCTAAGCGATTACGTTCCTGTAGCACCGCATCAGACTCGACACCCAGGCTCCAACCAGATAAATGCTGATGAGCAATGTCGTACATCGCATCAATCCATTTTGGATTGCTATTAAGGCAAGGTATGTAACGGTAGTCTTTGCCACCATGCTCTAAGAAAATCTCGCGCGCTTCCATGGCAATCTCTTCTAGGGTCTCCAAGCAATCTGCTGGAAAGCCTGGGCAAAAAATATCTACTCGCTTGCAACCTTGTTTGCCCAATTCTTCAATCATTGGGGCCGTGTAAGGCTTCAGCCACTCTGCTTTACCAAAGCGAGATTGGAAAGTGACCAAATATTGTCCAGACTCTAGACCCAAAGATTCACCTAGTAAACGGCCTGTTTTTAAACACTCACAATGATAGGGATCGCCCTTCATTAAATTGCGCTTAGGCAAGCCATGAAAAGACATCACGAGACGATCGCCAGCAGCGAAATCTGGGCGACCATCTTTATCCCATGCGGTTAATACTTGGTCGCGCAGCGCGCTAATGTAGGCAGGGTTGTCGTGATAGTGCTTTATCAAGCGCAGCTCAGGTTGGTTGCGCCAAGTTCCGAGAACACGAAATACCTCATCAAAACTGGAAGCAGTAGTTGTGGCTGAGTACTGAGGATACAGTGGCAACAATAAGAGGCGCTCCATACCCTGCGCCTGAAGGGCCTCAAGTGCTTGCTGAGTAGAAGGCTCGCCATAGCGCATAGCCAAATCCACCAACACTACCTCACCGTGGTTAGCAAATTTCTCACTCAACTCTTTTGCTTGAAGGCGCGAGTAATGCATCAATGGGGAGCCTAATTTTGGCAACCAAATAGAAGCGTATTTCTTTGCAGAGGCCCCACTACGGATCGGCAAAATAATACCGTTCAAAATGCACCACCAAATAATGCGGGGGATTTCTACAACGCGAGGATCGGATAGAAATTCTTTGAGATAAGCTCTCACTGCTTTAGCAGTTGGCGCAGAAGGTGTTCCTAAGTTCAGCAATAGCACTGCTGTCTTGGAAGGGCGTAAGTGGGGATTTTGATTCAAGGAAGATCCGTCTTATGTAAGAGAGCTAAAAAAATAAATTGCTATTAAGAGTTGATTGAGGAGCTCAATGCGCCTGATAACAACTTAGAAGTAATGTCAACAATCGGAATCACCCGATCGTATGCCATGCGAGTAGGGCCAATGACGCCAAGCGTTCCAACAATCTGTCCATCCACGCTGTAGGGTGCACTGATGACCGCTAAATCTTCGTACGGCAGCAAATCACTTTCGCCGCCAATAAAGATTTGAATACCATCAGCATGACTAGATACATCTAGTAACTGCATGAGCACTGACTTTTGCTCCAGCATATCGAACATCTTACGCAGCTTGTCTAAATTAGTGCTGAGGTCGCCAACATTGAGTAAGCGTCGCTCGCCCGATAGCAGCATATCCCCCTGGCCCATGCCGTAATCGCTTACACCGCTATGAAGCGCCAAGGCCATCAAGCCAGAGATATCGCTGCGCAAGTTATCCAGATCAGAGGCTAAATGCGCGCGTACTTCAGCAAAACTCTTGCCGGCGAACTGGGCATTAATGTAATTACCTGCCTCTACCAACTGGCTTGGGGTGTAATCCTGTGTAGTAGGAAGTATGCGGTTTTGAACATCACCCTCTGGGGTCACCATGATGAGCAAAATCTTGCCTTCGCCAAGCCGCAAGAATTCGATATGTTTAAAGACTTGAGCCCGTTTAGGCGTCATGACTACCCCAGCAAAATGGGTCAAATTAGACAGAATTTGGGCTGCGGAGTTCATGACCCTTTGCGGGGAATCTGGCAAGAGCCCTTTTTCCATCTCACGAGTGGCGATTTCCTCTAAAGGGCGAACAGTCACCATCGTATCCACAAAGAGACGGTAGCCTCTGGGGGTGGGGATACGACCAGCAGAGGTATGGGGGCTGGTAACCAGGCCCATTTCCTCCAAATCCGCCATGACATTGCGAATCGTAGCCGCAGAAAGATCCAACCCCGAGAATCGAGATAGGGTGCGTGAGCCAATAGGCTGCCCCTCTTCGATATAGCGCTCGATGAGGGTTTTCAGTAAGGCGCGGGAACGATCATCCATAGTGGAAGGGATTTTATGCGTATGGTTTAATCGTTATATGTTAAGCCCATCCCCAAATTCCAGCAAAAAGGCATTTAGCCGGGTTGCGCTCGTCGGCAAATATCAGGCTGACGGCATGCAAGAACGCCTTATGGACCTAGCAGCACTCCTTGGCCAGCAAGGTTGTGAAGTCTATGTCGAGAACGCTACAGCAAGCCACCTTGGATTGACCGCTTACCCCACCAAAAAAGTGGAGGAGTTTGCTGGCACCATTGATTTGGCGGTAGTTTTGGGTGGTGATGGCACGATGCTCGGTATTGGACGTCAACTGGCTGGCAGTAACGTGCCTCTGGTTGGTATCAATATGGGTCGCTTGGGCTACATGACCGATATTCCCATTCAAAACGTTCAAACCATCTTGCCGCAAATTATTGCCGGTGAATACGAGGCAGATACTAGAACCTTGCTTGATGCGGTTGTATTACGTAATGGCAAAGAGATTAATCAGGCTCTCGCCTTGAATGATGTTGTTGTTAATCGCTCCGGAATTTCTGGAATGGTCGAGCTAGCGGTGCGTGTCAATGGTTCATTCATGTACAACCAACGCTCTGATGGGTTGATTGTCTCGACCCCTACTGGCTCAACTGCTTATGCCCTCTCTGCTGGTGGACCCATTCTGCACCCGCGGGTAGCCGGAATTCTATTAGCCCCAATTGCGCCTCACTCTTTATCAAATCGCCCCATCGTATTGCCACAAGACATTGTGGTGAGCATCGAGGTGGTAGACGGCAGAGAAGTAATTGTCAACTTTGATATGCAATCCCAAACTGACTTGCAAACAGGCGACACCATCGAAGTCAGTCAATCTAAAAAAACGATTACCCTACTTCACCCTCGCAGCCATAGCGACTACAAAACATTGCGAGAGAAGTTACATTGGAATGAGTACCCCTCGACATTCTGATGTCGAATTTTTCGGTACGCTAAGGCATGCTTCAAACACTATCGCTTCGCGACTTTGTCATTGTTGACCAGCTAGAGTTAGACTTTTCCTCGGGTTTTACAGTCCTGACTGGTGAAACCGGCGCGGGTAAATCAATCCTCTTAGATGCACTCAGCCTGGTATTGGGTGAGCGTGCTGATAGCAGCCAGATACGCGAGGGCTGTAACAGAGCTGAAGTTAGCGCCCTCTTTCGAATTACTTCAGAACAAATCAATCACTTCAATCAATGGCTGGATGAGCAAGGCTTTCCCATCGAAGATGAAGGTCAAAGTCTATTCCTAAAAAGAACTGTGGAGGCCAATGGTCGCAGTCGCGCCTTCATTAATGGCAGTGTAGCTACCTTAGTGCAACTCCGTGAAGCGGGTGATCAGCTAGTGGATATCCATGGGCAACATGCACATCAGCTACTACTGAAAGGTGGTGCGCAACGTGAACTACTGGATCGACATGCAAATCACATGGATCTTGTGACTGAAGTCTCTAAATTATTTAAAATTCTGAATGAATCTCGTCGCAGACTAGAGCAAGCAGAAAATGCTGGGCAAGATATTGAACGTGAGCGCGAGCGTTTGGAATGGCAGCTAGAGGAACTCACCGAGCTCTCTCCGCAAGAAGGCGAATGGACGGCTATTCAAAGTGAGCATGCTCGCCTAGCCAACGGCGCAAAAATTATGAGTGGTTGCCAAGAGGCGATTGATGTTCTAAGTGATGCTGACAACTCTGTAGAGTCAACCCTCTCTAAAGCTAGTGCCAATATGAGCGCATTGGCAGAGCATGACTCCGCGCTTAGCGATATCAGTCAGGCACTAGAGTCAGCACAAATTCAGATTGATGAAGCAGCACATAGCCTCAATCGCTACCTACAAAAACTCGACTTAGATCCTGCACGCCTCAGTGAAGTGGAAGAGCGTATGCAGGCCCTCCATGGCGCAGCCAGGAAATATCGTACCGAAGCAGATGATTTGCCAAAGCTATTGCTCGACACTACTGAACGCTTAGATGCATTGACTGCATCTCAAAATATAGAAGCTTTGCGCGAGAGGGTGAAGCAAGAGGAGTTAGCCTATCTCAAGCAAGCAAAGCAACTCACACAAAAACGCAACAAAGCTGCGCTTGATTTAGGCGAACAAGTTACCGCTGCAATGCAAGACTTATCGATGGCAGGCGGACAGCTAGAAATCGCCTTACTTCCTTTGGCAGAAGGTGGCGCTCACGGTCTTGAGCAAATTGACTTTCTAGTTGCTGGCCATGCTGGCAGCACCCCACGCCCATTGGCGAAAGTAGCCTCCGGCGGCGAATTAGCTCGCATCAGCTTAGCCATTAGCGTGATCACCAGCAAAGCATCATTTACACCAACACTGATATTTGATGAAGTTGATGCCGGTATCGGCGGAGCTGTTGCGGAAACGGTTGGAAAGCTATTGCGTCAACTTGGTGAGTCACATCAAATTCTTTGCGTCACCCATTTGCCACAAGTAGCTGCACAAGGTAACCACCACCTCAAAGTTAGCAAATCTCAGGCGGGTGATAAAACTCTTTCCCAAGTTACACCATTAGGAAGGTCTGAGCGCGTAGAAGAAGTTGCTCGCATGCTAGGCGGAGCAACCATCACCGACACTACGCGTCGACATGCTCGTGAGCTACTAGAGCAAAACTGACTTTCTTAAGCATCCGAAGGGGCAAGAAAGATTTCCTGCCATAAGGCCAGCACTACCTCCCTTGCTTCAACTAGTCGAGGCTCAAGCCCTAAATCTACTCGGGTCTTTTCTGCGCCATCCAAACGCAAGCGATGTTGACGCGCTCGCAATAGACGATAAGCATCCCCCACCTCTTGAGCCATTGAGGCTTGGATTAAGCCCGCCTCACCAGCAATCCGAAGTAAGGCAATATTGCCTAAGTTGCCAATGAGTTTGGGGTGAGCATTTGCAAATGCCAAGACTAAAAATTGAACAATAAATTCAATATCCACCATACCGCCGGCGTCATGCTTTAAATCAAAATCAGAACTAGGATTTGGATGTCCAGCATGAACCTTGCGACGCATTTCCAAAATCTCATGACGTAACTGATCAACATCGCGTCTTTGACTTAAAACCTCAGAACGCACATCGTCAAAGTATTCGCCAACCACCTTACTGCCCGCGGAAAATCTTGCGCGCGTGAGAGCTTGATGCTCCCAAACCCATGCAGCGTTATCACCTTGACGCAATTGATATTTCTTAAACGCATCGGCATTCGTTACTAAAAATCCTGCAGAGCCATTTGGACGAAGGCGGGTATCAATCTCAAACAGACTGCCAGCCGATGTATAGGCAGTTAACCAATTAATCATGCGCTTGGCGAGTAAGGCGTAAATCTCTTGAGCTGCAAAATCAGCTTCTTCGGCTTGATATAGAAAAACGAGATCCAAATCGGATGCATATCCCAACTCTTTACCACCTAACTTGCCGTAGGAAATCACCGCAAATGGCGCTCTTGCATCGATCGGTAAATTAAATTTTTTGACAACGCTAGGCCACACCCTCTCAAAGGTGGTCTGCACTATTAAATCCGCTAGCGCAGATAAATGATCGCTTACTTTCTCAACTGAAAGCTCACGATCAACACCAATTCCCAAATCTGCTAGCAAAGTAATAAAGGTTTCGGTGTGGTGAGTGATGCGCAAAATATCCATCGCCTGCTCTGAACCATCACCATCAGCCATCACGTCATCAAGACGCATATCTAAAGTCGACTTTACTTCCCGCCAATATTGCTCAGGATTCTCAATCAAGGCCTTTTCAGTACGCGAGTTCAGCAAGTAGTCCAGGAGATGGGGGTGTCTAGTTAGATACTCTGCACCCCATTGGGAAGCTTTTAGCAAAGCCAATACATTCGATAGCGCCTGTGGATACTCCGCAAGGATGGACAAATAGGCGCTGCGTCGTGCAACTGCTTCCAACAAATCAAAGAAGCGCAGCAAGGTCTGGTCTGCACTAATCCCAATAGGCTGATCTGCTTGCAAACTATCTGCAGCCTTACGAATGAGATTATTGAAAATGATCCTGCTTTTCTCGGGCAACTGTCTTTGCTTGGAGCTATCGGCCCAAGCCAGCCAACGCGCTGCAGACTCTGGGAACAATTTCTTATCAGGCTCCCATCCCGCAGGTAAGGAGGCGCTATCGAGACGCACAGCATCATCGAGCACAAACGCTTTTTCAAAATGCTGGGCTACTGCCGCTTGGTGGGCATCAAGTTCAGATAAGGAAGCATCTCGTTCTTGAATTTGATTGGGGCCAACCATACTGGCAGCTAAGCGAGTACGAGCATCTTCATCCTCAGGCAAATAGTGTGTCTGCTGGTCTTCCCATACTTGAATGCGATGCTCTAAGCGACGCAAATAAATATAAGCCATCTTTAAGTCATCTACTTCATCGACAGGCAAGATTCCTTGTTGCTTTAGCAACTCCAAGACTTCTAATGTAGGGCGAATACGGAAGCGAGGATCCGTTCCGCCTCGCATCAACTGAAACATTTGCGCCAAGAATTCAATCTCTCGGATACCACCGCGGCCTAATTTAATATCCCTTGATCGGCCGTGATGATTGGATGAGCGTTTCTCAGCTTCATGCTGTATCTGCGCATGTAACTCACGGATAGATGCAATCACGCCATAATCTAAATGGCGGCGATAGACAAAGGGGCGAATCAATTGATCGAGCTCACGCTCGCAATAGGCAAATGCAGGTGAGTCAGGCAAAGGTGAAATTAACCTACCCTTAATCCAAGCGTAGCGCTCCCACTCCCTACCCTGTACCAATAAATACTCCTCAAGCATGTCAAGACTGCAAACCAGCGGCCCAGAATCTCCATTAGGTCTCAGGCGCATATCCACCCGAAATACAAAACCGTTTGCATCATGCTCAGCCAATAACTTAATCAGGCGCTTACCCATTCGTGTAAACCATTCGTGATGGGACAAGCTCTTAGGTCCGCCTTGAGTATCGCCTTCGTGCTCATATAAAAAGATTAGGTCAATATCAGAAGAAAGGTTGAGCTCTAGACCACCCAACTTGCCCATACCCACGACCATCAAGGGCATCTCTGAATCCGTCACTGAGCTCCAAGGTAAGCCGAAACGACGCTGCAGATCTCCGCGAATGTAGGCAATTGAAAGGGCTACAACCTCCTCAGCAAAATGACTCAATGCGTGGGTCACTTCACCGAGATCAGCCATCCCATTCAGATCTCGATAGGCAACCCAAAGCATGAGACGTTGTCTTGCTAACCTTAGATCGGCCATAAACTGAGCCTCGTCTTGCTCTGGAGCCCCCAGAGCTTCCTGACAAGGTCTTAATAAACCCCGAATTCCTGCGACATCGACTTTAGAAGCGCCTTGGGACCGGAGCCAATCCACCCATTCAGGGCGAGAATGGAGCCAACGCTGAGCGTAGCTAGAGTGCTGCTTTAGAAATTCAATTTGGTCAGGAAAATTGCTCATTTCTCCATCTTAATCCGACTCCAAACTCAAACTCGCAGAAGCTTGGCGATAGCCCAATAGCTGACGGATAATAGAGCCTATGCTTCGAAACATTATCCGGACTCGCCTGCAGAGCGTGCTTCAAAAACGTCCTCCAGGTTCTGGCGGTCGTTGGCGCAAACGCGCCCTGATTCTTGCCGGTTTTACTGCAGCTTTTTTTGTACTTGGCCACCTTGGAGTGCGCTTTGTTTTATGGCCTCAGATTGAGAAATCTAAGCCCGCTTTAGAGCGCTTAATGAGCGCTCGCTTGGGCACCAATGTCACGATGGATGCAGTGCAAGTTTCCTGGACCGGAATTCGCCCCAGCTTCGCAATTGAAGGCTTACGCTTTAATAATGAAAGCACCCCTACCCAAGCCTTAGTTGTTAAAAGCATCAAAGGGCAGCTCAGCTGGATATCTTTTTACCATTTAGCACCCTACTTTCACGAGATCACATTTGATCAGATTCAACTGTACGCACAAAGAGATGCAAAAGGCATTGTCTCTATTGCTGGAATTCCGATTCACAGCAGCGGGGATAATTTTGCAACTGAGAACTGGCTGCTTGCTCGAAACGATATTCAAATTAACAATGCCCAAATTTTTTGGGAAGACCAACAGGGTCGAAATTTAAAGACCTCGATTGAGGTTCAAAGCCTTCACATCAGCAATGGTATGCGCAGTCATGAGGCTCAATTAGTCGCTCAAACTCCCTGGAGTCCAAATCCAATTAAGCTCCAAGCCGACTTTGTACATCATCTTGGTGGGCAAGCAGGCGATTGGCGCGATTGGGTAGGAAAATTTTCATGGGACTTTGCTGAACTCAAGCTCAATCAAATTGCCAAAGATCTCAGCCTGCCACTCCATGATCTCGATGGCAATATCAACTCTAAGGGTAGCCTAAAGCTCGACGGTGGCAAGGCAAATGGTGGACAAATGTCTTTGGTAGCCGACAATCTCCGGCTACAGTTAAATAAAGGTGAGGAGCCCGTTGAATTTGGCAGACTGGAAACCGATCTTGTTCAAGAGACGGATGGCGGCCTCAATTCCATTACAACAAAAACCTTGTCTTGGCGTAGTATCGACAGCCCCAGCAATGCACCCCTGGATAAATTAAGCCCAATTACT
Organism: Polynucleobacter sp. es-MAR-4; assembly: GCF_018882055.1. GTDB lineage: Bacteria > Pseudomonadota > Gammaproteobacteria > Burkholderiales > Burkholderiaceae > Polynucleobacter. The sequence goes on from NZ_JACVPF010000001.1 coordinate 931,453, forward strand.
TTCCGCTGGCGTCCACCAAAAGATGGTGGTGAGATTAAAGAGTTTGGCTTCTCCTCGCCAAAAATACAGGTAGAAGATATTGCACTCTTTGCACTCAATCTTCCTTTGCCGAAAAAAATTCATCAGTGGATTAAGATTTCTGAGGCGGATGGTGAACTACAGAATTTAGATATGAATTGGTCCGAAAGCCAATCTGCTCTATCAGCTCTACCAATACCGGGAAATTGGTTTTCTTCTAATAAGCTCGATTTCACAATCAGTGCAAAGCTCAATGACATTAGCTTTACCGGGGTCAACAAATCAATGCCCTCGGCCTCGCATTTGTCCGGCAACTTAGTCAGCAATCAGAAGCAAGGTAACTTCACACTAAATTCCAGCAATCTTGAATTGGAGATGAATGATTTCTTGTCTGATCCCGAGATTCAATTAGATCGCGCAAGAGGTGAGATTAGCTGGTCCAAACAAAAAGGTGGTTGGCAAATTAATGCCAAGAAAATGCAGCTCAGTAACCCCGAAATCACGACCAACTTTGATCTGAGCTATTTGATTGGCGCCCCCAACCAACCTGATCAAATGACGCTGGACATGGAATTCGTTAAGGCTAAATTAGCAACAGCGCATCGCTATCTTCCGGTTGGGATGGATAAGGATAGCCGCCTATACCTAAGCAAAGCTTTTGAGTCTGGTGAAATTCAAAACGGCTCCCTCCGCATTAAAGGGGACCCTGATCAAGTACCTTTCCCCACAGGAACAACTGGCGAACTTGCCCTCAATTTGCCTTTCTCAAAGGCCACCTTTAAGCCAGCCCCCTTACTCCCCAAAAGCCAAGGGGTTTGGCAGGCATTCAGTAATGTCAGCGGCAATATTCAAATGAAGCAAGCGATTCTGAATGTGAATGTTGATAAAGCAAACTATAAAAAAGTCGCGCTTACGAATGTCAAATCACAAATACCCAACCTCAGCGCTAAAAACCTGACTCTACTTATTGGAGGCTCAGTTGATGGTGATGGCTCCGAAATCCTCGAATATGTATTCACATCACCAGTAGGCTTACAACAAGCCAATCTAGCTAAGAATCTCACCTTAAAGGGTCCAGTTAGCCTGGGTCTTGATCTAAAGATTCCACTATCTGGAAGTGATGATGTGAACTTTGATGCAAAAATTACCCTTCCGGGAAATCAGGTGCAATGGGGAGAAGTTCCTCCGCTTGAAAACCTCAAGGGCAAAGTGCGCATTACTGAAGTCAATCCCGAGTTTGAAGATGTTACGGCAAACTTTTTGGGGGGAGCCTTTAAGATCACGAGCGCACCCTCTGCAACTGGAAATACTAGTTTCAACATTGGGGGGGACATCAATGCCAGCTTCATTAAAGATTATGTTTCAGGAAATCTAAAATCTCGCGCCCATCCAGCGTTGCTGAGTGCAATGAGTGGATCAGCTAAATATGAAGGCTTGATCAACTTTAATAAAGCAGGAAGTCAAACCAGTCTAAAGTTTGATTTACGAAATTGGGCCAGCTCCGCCCCTGCTCCCGCAAAGAAATCAGCAGGAGCTCCGATGTTTGGTGAGTTCAATGTAAAAACTTACCCAGTAAGCAAAAATAATCTAATGCGTGCTGATTGGTCTGGAAAATTGGGGGATCAATATTTCATTCAAGGCAACCTGAATTCCGCCAATGAAGTAAAAAATGCATTAGGGGTGGGATCGCCAATACCATTACCTCAAAAAGGCACTTCACTTCACCTAACAAGCAACGAACTCAATCTTGATCAATGGGTAGAGTTTTTGGGGGCAGGAAAACCCCAAACCAAGTCTAGCGACATCAAACGGTCAGATACCCCAGAAGAAGATATACAGATCTCCGCTCAAGTTAATAAATTAATTGCCCTAGATCGAGATTGGACCGAAGTAAGCTTGCAGTCCCAGAAAAAGAACATGATCTGGCAACTACGTTTAAATGCACCCCAAATTGCTGGTCAAGTTCAATGGCACCCTACCAGCAGCGATCACCCGAGCGGGCTGATTGCTGGAAGACTTTCGCGCCTAAAGGTGCCAGACCAACGTCCATCGCCAGACGCTCCTGCCAAAGATGATGGTCCTCAAAAAATATCCTCTCTAAAAGTCCCAGTCAGTCCAAATGCTATTCCCAGTCTAGATTTGGCGATTGATGATTTAAGCTGGACAAGGGCAAAACTCGGTGCAGCGAAGATTAAATCCAGAACTAGTCAGGACCTGATGAAGGTCGAGTCTATTCAGATTAACAATCCTCAAGGTAACTCGACAATTAAAGGGCAATGGAATGCGCGCACTCCAAATGCTGCCGAGCAAAGCGCCGTCTCAGTAGATATGAATATCAAAGATGCAGGCCAGATTATTGCGCACTGGAGTAATGCCAAATCTGTAGAGGGGGGAGAGGGAAAACTAAACGCCTCTCTCTCATGGTCTGGGCCGCTCTTTGCTCCTGACTTCGGCTCTCTTACCGGTGACGTCAGCCTTGATCTTGCCAAAGGTCGTTTGCTTGAAGTCAACAGTGATGGAGCAAAATTACTTGATGTTTTGAGTCTGCAAAGTTTGTTTAGATTTGCAACTCTGGACTTAAAAGGCAGTCTAGGAAATCTAGCCACTAAAGGCACCCCATTTAATTCCATTACTAGTAATTTTGAAATTACTCAAGGCATCGCGCAAACAAAACAGTTCACTATGATTCTCGATCAAGCCCGTGTGGCGATGACAGGGCAAATTAATGTGCCCAAAGAAACTCAAGATTTACGCATTACTATTTTCCCAACAATTGATGCCACAGCTGGCTCGCTGGCTGCATTTATGATTAATCCCATCATCGGCCTAGGGGCCGTCGTAGGCCAATACCTTATTACCAATCAAATAAACCGCAGCATGCAAAGTGATTATTTAATTCAGGGGTCTTGGGAAAATCCTGAAGTGATACCCCTCGATCAGAAGGGTCAACCACTTGATGCAAAAACCTTAGAGACGATTCGCACTAAAAATCTATTAAAAGAACAAACTAAACCAGACTCACCCAATTCTGCTCCTGCAAACCCACCTACAAACCAAAACAATGCCACCCAAAGTCCAGGCTAAATAAATAGATATGCCCAGCAATAATTCTGAATTTAATATGGCATCGATACAGATGGTATCGACCCCTAACCTCAATGAAAATCTTGAGACTGCTGCACGCTTGATTAAAGCTGCTGCGAATTGTGGCGCTCAAATTGCAGTTCTGCCGGAATATTTTTGTTTAATGGGATTGAAAGATACCGACAAGGTAAATGTACGAGAGGCACCTGGATCCGGCCCGATTCAAGAACGGATAGCTGCAATGGCAGAAGAAAATTGTATTTATCTGGTTGCTGGCAGTATTCCTTTAGAAGCAAAAGAGTCCAATAAGGTGCTCAATACCTCTCTGGTGTTTGATCCATTGGGTCAGCAAATCGCTCGCTACGACAAAATGCATTTATTTGGCTTTCAAACCGAAACGGAACGTTACGAAGAATCTGAAACTATTGCGGCTGGCAGTCAACCGGGTCAGTTCACCATCAACACCAATGGTATCGATTGGGCCTTTGGCTTAAGCATTTGTTATGACTTACGTTTTCCAGAGTTATATCGCGCTCTCGGGCAAGTGGATTGCCACATTATTCCAGCTGCATTTACTTACACCACAGGTAAGGACCATTGGGAAATCCTGCTACGCGCTCGCGCTATTGAAAACCAATGCTATGTCTTGGCTTCGGCCCAAGGTGGACTTCATCTAAATCAACGTCGCACCTGGGGTCAGAGCATGCTAATTGATCCTTGGGGTGAGATATTGAGCAATCTTTCTGAAGGCGAAGGCTTTATTCAAGGCACACTCAGCAAAGATAAATTAAAAGAGGTACGCTCTAAGCTACCCGCACTAAAACACCGCAGGCTTTAATACAGAAAGTTCAGCAAAATTAAGATGAGAGCACCAGAAGCATTATTTCCGAGTGATTGGACGAAGCCTAAAAAGCAGGCCGACCTTCTTAAGCTGGCCAAATCTATTCTGCTTGAGCCAACCGGTCTTTCTGAGCAAGATTTACATCACACCTTTGGCAATATGTTTACGCACCAGCTAGACGATGCCGATCTTTACTTCCAGCACACCCGTAGTGAGAGTTGGAGCCTGGAGGAAGGCATTGTGAAATCCGGTAGCTTTAGCATTGATCAAGGTGTTGGAGTGCGCGCAATTTATGGTGATAAAACCGCCTTTGCTTACTCTGACGAAATTAATTTAGAAGCTCTCAACAAGGCGGCTAAATCTACCCGTGTGATTGGGCCTCAAGGCGGTACACGTGCTGTTGCGAGCAAAATATTTACACCCGTATCCAATGAACTCTACTCAGATTTAAATCCCTTAGATTCACTGTCACCACAAGAAAAGATTGCCTTACTTGAAGGCATTGAGCGTCGCGCAAAAGCCCGTGATCCCCGCATCATTCAAGTGATGGCTAGCTTGGCTGGTGAGTTTGATGTGGTGCTTGTAGTTCGAGCTGATGGCTTATTAGCGGCCGACGTGCGCCCTCTAGTACGAGTATCAGTGCATGTGATCGCCGAACAAAATGGCCGTCGCGAATCTGGATCCTCGGGTGGTGGTGCTCGTCATGATTACCATTACTTCAATACAGAACTCATCAATCAATATGTTGATGAGGCTGTGGATGGCGCACTGATTAACTTAGACTCTCGCCCTGCTCCTGCCGGCCCAATGACAGTAGTTATGGGGCCTGGATGGCCAGGAGTGTTATTACATGAAGCGGTAGGTCATGGCCTTGAAGGCGACTTTAATCGCAAGGGCTCATCTGCTTTTGCAGGTTGTATCGGGCAGCGCGTTGCCGCTAAAGGCGTCACCGTGGTCGATGACGGAACACTTTCCGGTCGTCGGGGCTCGCTCAATATTGATGATGAGGGCACGCCTACCCAGTGCACCACCCTGATTGAAGATGGTATTTTGAAGGGATATATTCAGGACAGCCTGAATGCCCGACTAATGAATATGCCTCTTACCGGAAATGGTCGACGCGAAAGCTTTGCCTCACTACCCATGCCCCGCATGACGAATACTTACATGCTAGCCGGCAAGGATGATCCCCAAGAGATCGTCGCCAGCATTAAGCGCGGTCTTTATGCGGTGAACTTTGGGGGTGGTCAAGTCGACATTACAAGCGGTAAATTTGTCTTTTCAGCTTCCGAAGCCTATTGGGTGGAAAACGGCAAAATTCAATACCCCGTCAAAGGCGCGACCATCATTGGCAGCGGTCCTGAGTCCTTAAAACAGGTTTCCATGATCGGAAATGACCTGAAATTAGACGGTGGCATTGGGGTTTGTGGCAAAGAAGGACAGAGCGTTCCAGTGGGTGTTGGACAGCCAACTTTACGTATTGACAGCCTGACTGTCGGGGGAACCGCTTAATACGGCTTAAAATAGCCGTATGAGCCAACAAAACACCAATCCCGCAAACTGGTACGCTGCCGTTGATAAAACGTCAGATACGGATGATCAACGCATTCATAACATTACTGTTCTGCCACCACCAGAGCATTTGATTCGCTTCTTTCCGATCTCAGGAACTCCAACCGAAGCCCTGATCAGCAAAACTCGTAAAAAGATTCGCGACATCATTCATGGAAAAGATGATCGCCTACTCGTCATCATCGGACCTTGCTCGATTCACGATCCCCGTGCAGCAGTAGAGTACTGCCAACGACTGCTCGCAGAGCGCGATCGTTTTTCTGGTGAACTCGAAATTGTGATGCGCGTCTATTTTGAAAAACCACGCACAACTGTGGGTTGGAAGGGTTTAATTAACGACCCATACTTAGACGAGAGCTATCGCATTGAAGAGGGTCTACGCATTGCTCGTCAAGTGTTGATGGAAATCAACCGTCTCGGCATGCCTGCGGGTAGCGAATTCTTGGACGTTATCTCTCCGCAATATATTGCCGACCTCATTTCTTGGGGCGCTATTGGAGCACGAACAACAGAAAGTCAAGTTCATCGCGAACTCGCTTCAGGCCTCTCCGCACCAATCGGATTTAAGAACGGCACTGATGGCAATATCAAAATTGCTACCGATGCTATTCAAGCAGCCAGCCGCCCACACCATTTCTTATCAGTACATAAGAATGGTCAAGTTTCTATCGTGGAAACTAAAGGCAACAAAGACTGTCACGTTATTTTGCGTGGCGGCAAAGAGCCTAACTATGAAGCTCAATATGTACAGGCAGCCTGCTCGGAGCTAGAAGCAGCAAAGCTTCCAGCCAGCTTGATGGTTGACTTATCACATGCAAACTCCAGCAAAAAACATGAGCGTCAAATTGTGGTGGCGGAAAATATTGCCGAGCAAATTGAATCTGGCTCAAATCAAATTTTTGGTGTGATGATCGAGAGCCACTTGAATGATGGCGCTCAGAAGTTCTCACCTGGAAAAGATGATCCGAGCAAACTGGAGTATGGCAAAAGCATTACTGATGCCTGCATTAACTGGGAAGACTCAGTTAATGTATTGCAACGCTTAGCTTTGGCTGTAAAGAACCGCAGAAAAGCAAAGAAATAAGAAGTTGTGAAATAAAGCGAGGTTGCTTTATTGAATACAAAAGAGACTAATTTATTTAGTCTCTTTTTTTTCGTGCTTCCAAAGAACGTCTTGACCACCGGCTGCACGATTGAGTACGCGTGCTAATACAAACAAGAGATCGGATAAGCGATTGACGTATTGACGCGGAGCGTCGTACAAAGGCTCTTCCCAACCCAAACGCACGATCGAGCGCTCGGCACGCCTGCAAACTGTTCTGCATACGTGGGCCTGAGCAGCAGCACGCGTTCCACCCGGGAGAATAAATTCAGTGAGAGGCGGCAAAGTCGCATTGTATTTTTCAAGCCAGACATCAAGTTGGGCGACATGCTCTGGTTTGAGCAAGGTGTAATTAGGAATACAAAGTTCACCACCCAAATCAAATAAATCATGCTGCACTTGCAAAAATAAAGTTTTTAACTCCTCAGCAAGACTCTCTGGGATCGATTCAGTCATCAAAACACCGATTTCGGAGTTCAATTCATCCACATCGCCCATAGCGCAAATGCGCAAATGATCTTTTTCTACTCGGCTTCCATCACCAAGCCCGGTCATGCCCGCATCACCAGTTCTGGTGGCTATTTTTGAAAGTCGATTTCCCATAAAACTAATTATAGGTAAATGGCTAAAATGATTCCTATGAATATGGTGACCCCACCCCCCGAGCTTGCGGCAATTGCCGCCCTTCAGTCCAAATTGGTATCGGCCCTGCGCCCCATACTCCCGGAGCATGCATTGCTGTGGGAGGCTGAGGACACGATTCCCTACGAATGTGACGGCTTAGCAGCCTATCGGCGCATGCCACTGGCAGTTGCCCTTCCAGAGACTGAGGAGCAGGTTGCCGAGATTCTGAAGGTTTGCTTTGAGATGCAAGTGCCCATCGTTCCACGCGGATCTGGCACAGGCTTATCTGGCGGCGCAATGCCTATTTCCCAGGGTTTAGTGCTCTCACTAGCCAAGCTCAAAAAGATCATCAGCATTGACCCATTCACCAGAACTGCGGTGGTTCAACCGGGGGTACGTAATTTGGCCATCTCCGAAGCAGTCGCCCATCTTGGACTCTATTACGCACCAGATCCATCATCACAGATTGCCTGCTCGATTGGCGGCAATGTGAATGAGAACTCTGGCGGTGTGCACTGCCTTAAGTATGGCCTCACGCTACATAACGTATTAAAAGTTCGCGGCATTTTGATGAACGGCGAGATTGTGGAATTTGGCAGCCTCGCGCCAGATTCTCCAGGACTCGATTTACTAGCAATTGTGATGGGTAGCGAAGGCATGCTTGCGGTTGTCACTGAGGTTACGGTGAAGCTGATTGCCAAACCAAAATTAGCGCGCGTCATCATGGCCAGTTTCGATGACATTGAAAAAGGTGCTGATGCAGTTGCTGCCATCATTGCAGCCGGCATTATTCCTGCTGGCTTAGAAATGATGGATAAAGCCACCACTCGCGCAGTCGAAGAATTCGTTCATGCGGGATATGACCTTGAAGCCGAGACCATTCTCCTGTGTGAGTCCGACGGTACGCCGGAAGAGGTTGCCGAAGAGATTGAGCGCATGACTAAAGTGTTGGAACAGGCTGGCGCCAGCGGTATTCAGATTTCTCAGAATGAAGCTGAGCGCCTCAAGTTCTGGAGCGGTCGGAAGAACGCCTTCCCTGCAGCAGGACGCTTGGCACCCGATTACTACTGTATGGACGGAACAATCCCACGCAGAAATATTGGCACCCTCCTAAGACGCATTCAGGGTATGGAAAAGAAATATGGCCTTGCTTGCTTAAACGTATTTCATGCGGGCGATGGCAATATGCATCCACTTATTTTGTTTAATGGTGCCGATCAAGAAGAGTGGCATCGCGCCGAAGAGTTCGGCACTGAAATTTTGGAAGCCTGCGTTGAGTTAGATGGCACGATTACTGGTGAACATGGTGTTGGTATTGAAAAGATTAACTCCATGTGCGTTCAATTCGGTGAAGGTGAACGCGAATCCTTCTGGGGCGTTAAAGCAGCATTTGATCCTGAGCGATTATTAAATCCCGACAAGGCTATCCCAACATTAAATCGTTGCGCTGAATATGGTCGCATGCGCATTAGTGGTGGCAACTTACCGCATCCTGAGTTGGAGCGCTTCTAATGTCTACGGCTAATAATATGCACATTGATTTATTTCGCGAACAGATTCTGGCAGCAGCTAAAAACAAAACACCCTTATCCATTGAAGGTGGTGGCACGAAGTCTTGGTATGGCAATGCCAACTCCTATGCCAAGCTGGATACTCGGCTTTACTCTGGCATCTTGGAGTACCAACCTGAGGAGCTGGTAATTACAGCCCGTACCGGCACACCATTAAAGGAAATTGAAGCGGCTCTGACCGAGAAGAATCAAGTGCTGGCTTTTGAGCCACCCCATTTTGGTGATAACGCTACTTTTGGTGGCGCCATCGCCGCAGGCTTAGCGGGACCTGGCCGCATTAGCGTTGGCAACTTACGTGATTTTGTTCTGGGTGCACGCATCTTGGATGGCAAAGGTCAGGACCTGTCTTTTGGCGGCAAGGTCATGAAGAACGTTGCTGGGTATGACGTTTCACGTTTGCTACCTGGATCCATGGGAACCTTGTCACTGTTACTAGAAGCTTCTGTAAAAGTACTACCAAAGCCAGCGGCGACAGCCACCTTGCGCTGCCAGCTCAGCCAAGAAAAAACTTTGCGCCTCTTAAATAAATGGGCAGGACAGCCCTTACCACTCTCAGCTAGTTGCTGGATAGGAAATCCCAAAGGTGGTGATGGCGAACTTACGATTCGCTTGGCTGGTGCAGCTGCCGCTGTTAAAGCTGCGATTCCACTAATGAATGCCGCAATCGATGCCACTGAAATAGACCCAGCAGTTGCGCAGGTGTTTTGGAGTGACTTACGTGAACAGCGCTTAGCTGTTTTCACAGACCTAGATAGTGCTGACACACTCTATCGCTTAGCCCTACCAGCCGCATGTGGCCCACTAGCAATTGAGAATGCCGTGGGCGATATTGCCTTGGAATGGCATGGTCAGCAGCGCTGGATTAAAGCGCCGGGCGATGATGCCACTTTTGCATCCATCAAAGCTTTAGCCAATGCTAATGGTGGACATGCCACTCGCTTCAAGCAAGGAAACAATGTTGATCCAAGCAAGCAACGTTTTACCCTTCTAAGCGAGCAAGCGCACTCAACTGCTTTAGAGGCAGTACAAGCACGCCTAAGAGCCGCCTTTGATCCAGCAGGCGTATTTGCTACTTCACGCCTACCTTAAGTACTTTTAGTCTTCCTATGCAAACTCAACTCGCCCCCCAATTCGCCAATACTCCTGAAGGTATAGAGGCCGCCAGAATTCTTGGAAAGTGCGTGCACTGTGGCTTCTGCACTGCTACTTGCCCCACCTATCAAATTCTAGGTGATGAACTCGATGGTCCGCGTGGTCGCATCTACCTAATTAAGCAGATTGCAGAAGGCCAAGTCCCGACTGAAAAAACGCGCATGCATTTAGATCGCTGCCTAACTTGCCGCAATTGCGAAAGCACTTGCCCAAGCGGCGTGCAATATGGCAACTTAGTAGATATTGGTCGAAAGTGGGCAGAAGAAAATACGCCTGAACGCCCTATTGGTCAGCGACTCACTCGCTGGGCCCTGAAAGAGGGCTTAACCAGTCCCAAGTTATTTAACTCTGCAATGGCAATTGGTCGCTTAGTTCGCCCACTCATGCCAGCTGGTATCCAGCGAAAAATTCCAGAAGCAAAAAATAAAGCACTATCAAGTAACACTGACCCCTATGCCAGGCCACAAGTAAGTCACTCTCGTAAGATGCTCTTGCTCGAGGGTTGCGTACAGCCAGGCATGTTGCCAAACATCAACTCAGCAACCGCACGCGTTTTAGATGCACTCAAGATTGAATTGATTAGCGCGCCTAATGCCACTTGCTGTGGCGCATTGCGTTATCACCTAAACGATCAAGCTGGGGGCTTAGATAACGCCAAACAGAATATCGACGCTTGGTGGCCACAAGTCGAGCAAGGTGTAGAAGCCATTGTGATGACAGCCTCTGGTTGCGGCGTGATGGTCAAAGACTATGGACATCTATTTGCAAATGACCCTCAATATGCAAGTAAAGCAAAAAAGATCTCCGATCTCACTAAAGATATTTCAGAAATCTTGCCAGCACTTGAGGGTGAGCTTGTTTCTCTTGTAGGAGCAGATCCTAAGCCTGGCGTGGTGTATCACCCGCCATGCACCCTGCAACATGGCCAGCAAATTCGGGGTAAGGTTGAAAGTCTTTTGTCTAGTATTGGCATTGGTGTACGCCTTTGTGCTGATAGCCATCTTTGCTGTGGCTCAGCAGGAACTTACTCCGTTACTCAGCCAGAGCTATCAGAGCAGTTGCGCCACAATAAACTCACCCATCTCAATGCTGCATGTGAAGAGTCCGGCGCTGAAGTGATTGTTTCTGGAAACATTGGTTGCATCACCCATCTTCAGCAAGAAGAAAATCCAGTTGTGCATTGGATTGAGATCGTGGATCAACTGATTGCCCAGAAGAGTCTCATAAAACAATGAGCCAAGTTACCGCCAACTTAATGTTGGTAAAGCAAAGACTGGAGTTAGCTGCGCTAGCAGCAAAACGTGAGCCTGAAGATATTCAACTGCTTGCCGTTAGCAAAACTTTTCCGGCAATCGCTGTTGAGGAAGCCATGCACGCGGGGCAAACTGCTTTTGGCGAGAATTACGTCCAAGAGGGTGTTGAGAAAATTCAACAACTAGCTAAATTGCGTCCATGGTTAGAGTGGCATTTCATTGGCCCTCTTCAAAGCAATAAGACACGCGATGTCGCAGAACACTTTGATTGGGTTCATAGTATCGATAGACTCAAAATTGCTGAACGTCTATCTAGTCAGCGCGGAGAGTTTCCAGACTTGGGCGACTTGCAGATATGCGTTCAAATCAATGTGAGTGAAGAAGAGTCCAAAAGCGGTATAGCACTTCAGGAAGTGGAAGCCCTTTGCGATGCTGTTGCCAAGCTTCCAAAGCTTGTACTTCGTGGACTCATGGCTATTCCCGCACCTAGCGATGATGCAATTCAACAGCGCCAAGCCTTTGCGGCTGTTCGGGAGTGTTTTATCGGGATTAAAGCAAAGCACAGCAATGATATTGGCTATGATTTCTTTGATACCCTCTCCATGGGAATGTCAGATGATATGGAGGCAGCTATAGCTGAGGGCAGTACCATAGTACGTATTGGAAGTGCTATTTTTGGGAAGCGCGATAAGATAAAAGCATGAGCACACAACAAACAAACAAAAATGCCCACATCACCTTTATTGGTGGTGGCAACATGGGTCGCGCATTAATTAGTGGATTGCTAGCCAATGGTTTTGAAGCTAATCAACTTTCTGTAGTCGAAGCTAACGCCAGTACCGGCCTGCAATTACATCAAGATTTTGGCGTACAGATCATCAGCGCTTTAGATCAAATTGCTTTTGATTTTTCCAAGAACAATGTTGTAGTTATGGCTATCAAGCCCCAGGACTTCAATGTAGTTGCCAAATCCCTTAATGCCAAACTTAAACATGCAACGGCTCCAGGCCCCCTGATTCTGAGCATTGCTGCAGGTATCCGCCTCAAAGACATGAGTCGTTGGCTTGACCACGAGCGCTGCGTACGTGCGATGCCCAATACCCCCGCCCTGATCGGCAAAGGCATTACTGGTTTATTTGCAGATGCTGCTATCAACGCTTCCGACCGCACTCTAGCGGAAACCATTTGCAATGCAGTTGGACAAGCAGTATGGGTTAATGAAGAAAAACTGATGGATGCTGTTACCGCTGTATCTGGAAGTGGCCCCGCCTATGTTTTTGCTTTCTTAGAAGCCATGCAATCGAGCGGCGAGAAACTTGGGCTTGATGCGGCTACCGCTCGTAAATTAGCTTATGCGACTTTAGAAGGCGCCACACAACTGGCCCATAACTCCGATGAGCATGCAGGCGTGTTGCGCGAGCGAGTTACCTCAAAGGGCGGCACAACCGCTGCTGCTCTCGATATGCTTAAGCAACTCGATTGGCATGGCGCGCTAGAAAAAGCGATTGATGCTGCAAGTCAACGTGGCAAAGCCATGGGTGATGAACTAGGCAAGAGCTAAAAGCGAGCCAGTCCCAATAGGATTCCCAAGAATAGGAATCCGCCCAGCCAGTTGTTATGACGAAATGCCCTGAAGCAGTCATCGCGCTTGCGAGTAGATACTAATTTCAGATGATATACAGCGCAAGCTAAAGCCAGGCACCAGCCCGCCCAAAAGTAATTATTAAGATTTGCTAGCTGAGCAACCCAAACTTGACTCAGGAATAGCACACCATAACTCAGCGCAATTGCGAGCACATCAAAGCGACCAAAGGTAATCGCGGAGGTACGTAAACCTAAGCGTAAATCATCATCACGGTCAACCATGGCATAAGCCGTGTCATACGCAATAGCCCAGAAGATATTGCCGACAAATAAAACCCATGCCTCCAGCGGAATAAAGTCCAATACTGCTGCATAGGACATCGGAATCCCAAAGCCAAACGCAATACCAAGAACCGCTTGTGGAATTGCAAAGAAACGCTTGGTAAATGGATAAACAATCGCAACCGCCAGCGCAAAAAAAGAAAGCTCTTTAGTGAGTGCATTTAAAGGCTGTATCAACAGGAAAGCTAATAGAGCAAGAGTTCCAGCCACCATCAACGCCTCTTTGCCAGAAATCTTGCCGCTGGTAATGGGACGATCTTTGGTCCTTAAGACATAGCGATCAAAATCTTGATCTGCATAGTCATTGATAGCGCACCCTGCACTACGCATCAAAAATGTACCCAGAGTAAAAATAACAAACAGATGCCACTCAGGAAGGCCGCCACTCGCCAGCCAAAGTGCCCACAAAGTTGGCCACAATAGCAGCAGCGTTCCAATAGGCTTATCCAGACGGATCAGATAGCTGTAAGCAACAATACGATCACGCATCAGATAAATGGTCTTTCTTTATTGGCAATCATGAGCATGAGGTAATTATCAAGCTTTTAGAAATTCTGTACGAGATCCCAGCCAGCGCTCAAGATGTCTTTCCACTAGGTCGCCATGCTCAGCTAGCAAGCGCCCTGCTGCGGTCTGCGCTAGCTCAATCAACCAGGCATCTCGCTGTAGATCCACAAATCGCAACATGGCATCGCCAGATTGTTTAGCTCCCAATAACTCTCCAGGACCGCGCAATGACAGGTCTCTCTCAGCAATTACAAAGCCATCTGAAGTTTCTCGTAAAGTTTGCAGTCGCTCCTTGGCGGCCATAGACAAGGGCTCGGCATACATCAAGATACAAACTGAATCTGCTGAGCCACGTCCAACGCGTCCACGCAACTGATGAATTTGCGCATAACCGAAACGTTCGGCATGCTCGATCACCATCAGCGCCGCATTAGGCACATCCACACCAACTTCAATCACCGTAGTTGCTACCAACAGCTGAATCTCATTGGCCTTGAATGCAGCCATCACTGCAGCCTTCTCTTCACTCTTTAAGCGGCCATGCACTAATCCCACTTTGAAAGTTGGCAATGCTTGAGTGAGTTGTTCAAAACTCTCAACGGCCGTTTGTAATTGCAATACTTCTGACTCTTCAATTAAAGGACAGACCCAATAAGCTTGCAGTCCTTTTGCTAACCAATCATGTAGGCCGCTTATCACCTCGTCCCTACGCGAAGCTTTGACTACCTTGGTAGTGATGGGCTTTCTTCCCGGAGGCAATTCATCAATAACAGATACATCTAAATCGGCGTAATAGGTCATCGCCAAGGTACGTGGAATTGGAGTGGCTGACATCATCAATTGGTGGCAATAAAATAATTCAGAACCAACGCGTTGCTGAATCTCTAAACGCTGTCTCACACCAAATCGATGTTGTTCGTCGATTACCGCTAAACCTAGCTTGGCAAAACTTACCTTATCCTGAATCAGCGCATGCGTACCTATGATGAGCTGTGCATCACCGCTCTCAATCATTTCCTGGGCAAGTCTTTTTTCCTTAGCCTTCAAGCTACCCGAGAGCCATGCAATCTTGACTCCTAAAGGCCCAAACCACTCCTGCATTTTGAGATAGTGCTGCTCCGCCAAGATTTCTGTAGGCGCCATGATGGCGGCCTGATAGCCGTGATCCATCGCACGCGCAGCAGCTAATGCGGCAATCACCGTTTTTCCACTACCTACATCACCTTGTAGTAAACGATTCATTGGAAAGGTGTTGGATAAATCAAATCCAATCTCAGACCAAACGCGGGCTTGAGCACCAGTTAGCTCGAACGGCAGGACTTTCAGTAAACCGTCTTCAATACTGGTGGTTTTTTGCGCTGTCTTCGCAAAACTAGGGGCACGTCTTTCCCTCCGAATGGCATGAGCCCGCTTGAGAGAAATCTGCTGCGCAAGCAATTCTTCGAACTGCACACGACGCCACGCTGGATGAGTGCGCTCTAGTAGTGATTGAGTGTTGGCGTCAGCCGGCGGCTGGTGCAAATAGGCAATCGCATCTTGCAGCGGCGGCCAATCATTGGTTGGCAATATTGCTGCCATCAATTTGGGCGGCAGAAACTCTGCCAAACTTTCTTTCAGACTTGCATCACGTAAAGCTTGTAAAACTGCCTTGCGAATAATTGCTTGTGAGACACCAGCGCTGGCCGGATACACCGGCGTTAAGCTCGCTGGCAATGGGGAGTCAGGTGGGACAGCGCGAACAGTGGGATGAACCATCTCAGCCCCTTGATAACCCTCTCGAACCTCCCCCCGCACCCGCACATGAGCACCCACTGCCATTTGCTTTTGCTGGCTGGGGTAGAAATTCAGGAAACGGAGTTGCAATGAAGCGGTGTCATCCTCAATCGTGACCAAGAGCTGCCTTCTGGGGCGAAACATGACTTGATTGCGTATGACGATGCCTTGAGTTTGAATAGAGTGAAACCTTCCCAAGCCTAGGGCTTCCTCGATGGTGAAGAGTTCAGTCTCATCCTCGTAACGGGATGGCAAGTGCAAAGCAAGTGCCATAGGGCTGTTTAAACCCATTTTTTCGAGTGCAGTTGGCGGTCGCTTAGTCGTCATCGTTAAAATCCAATACCTGATGGTAATGCTATGCAACTTTCCGACTTTAATTACGACCTCCCACCCGAACTAATTGCCCAGCATCCCCTGGCCAATAGAACGGATAGTCGCCTCCTAGAGCTGAGGGCGAATGGGGATGATGCCGCCCAATTGATCGATCGGCAGTTTCCTGACATCCTTAACCTTATTAAGCCTGGGGATTTACTCGTCTTTAACGACACCAAAGTCATCCCTGCCCGCCTCCACGGCAAAAAAGAGACGGGTGGCAATGTAGAGCTCCTCATTGAACGTATCAGTGGGGATAAGCAAGCCTGGGTACAAATTAGAGCCTCCAAGGTTCCCAAGACTGGCAGCATTATTCATGTGCATAACAAAGCAGGCGAAACCTTTCCCGTGGAAATGATTGGCTATGACGGCCGATTCTATGAAGTGCGCTTTCCAGAAAATGTGTTTGATTTGCTTGAGCGCTTCGGTGAACTACCGCTACCACCGTACATTGAACATCAGCCAGATCAGGAGGATGCCAATCGCTATCAAACGGTCGTTGCCAAGAACCCCGGCGCTGTTGCAGCCCCTACTGCAGGCTTGCACTTTGATGAAGCGATTCTCAAACGACTTAACGAACTCGGCGCCAAACAAGCTAGTGTCACCCTTCACGTAGGCGCAGGTACCTTTACGCCGGTTCGCGAAGAGGATCTCACCAAACATAAAATGCATTACGAGTGGTTTTCTGTTCCAGTAGAAACTATTGAGGCAATAGAGGCTACTCACAAAGCAGGCGGCAGAGTCATTGCTGTCGGGACAACCAGTCTGCGTGCCCTAGAGAGTCAAGCTCAAAGCCAACAAGCCAGCGGCGAAACCAATTTATTTATTACACCTGGCTACACATTCAAAACTGTCGATTGCTTGCTCACAAACTTTCATCTGCCAAAATCAACCTTATTAATGTTGGTGAGCGCCTTTGCCGGCGTAGACAATATTCGCAACGCCTATCAACATGCCATTCAAAATGAATATCGCTTTTTTAGCTACGGCGATGCGATGTTCTTAACTAGACAAGCTCATGACTAAACCCGTTCACTTCAATATCCTCGCGCGTGACTCAGCGAGCCCTGCACGCCTTGGCCAGCTTGACCTTCCTCACGGTAGCGTACAGACACCAATCTTTATGCCAGTAGGAACTTATGGCACCGTGAAAGCAATGACTCCACGGGATTTAAATGAGGCCAAAGCACAAATTATTTTGGGCAACACCTTTCATCTTTGGTTGCGACCAGGTTTAGATGTCATTAAAAAACATGGTGGCTTGCATCGCTTTATGGGTTGGGATAAGCCGATCCTGACCGACTCAGGCGGCTTTCAAGTCTTTAGCTTGGGGGCTCTGCGAAAAATCTCCGAAGAGGGTGTGACCTTTGCATCTCCAATTAATGGCGATAAATTATTTATGTCTCCAGAAGTTTCGATGGAAATTCAGGCAGTTCTCAATAGTGATATCGCCATGCAGTTTGATGAATGTACCCCTTATGAAGTTAAGGGTCAGGCAACTTCAGAAAAAACTGCACGCGCTTCACTCGAAATGTCACTGCGCTGGGGAGACCGTTCATTAAAACGCTTTCGCGAGCTCGAAACTGGTAATGGCCTCTTTGGCATTGTTCAAGGCGGGATGTTTGAAAACCTACGTGAATTCTCTTTGGATGCTGTCAGTCAACAGGGTTTTGATGGCATTGCCATTGGCGGCCTTTCTGTGGGCGAGCCAAAGCCTGAGTTTGAGCGCATTCTCAATTTCACAGCACCCAAGCTGCCAGAGCATATGCCCCATTACCTGATGGGAGTTGGGACACCCGAAGACCTCATGCTTGGTATCAGCCTGGGCATTGATATGTTTGACTGTGTCATGCCTACCCGCAATGCCCGGAATGGCTGGTTATTCACCCGTTTTGGCGACCTTAAGCTCCGTAATTCAGGATACAAGGACGATGATCGCCCCGTCGACCCTACTTGCGCCTGCTATACCTGCAAAAACTTCACCAGATCTTACTTAAACCACCTCCAAAAGGCGAATGAGATCCTCGGATCACAGCTCAATACCATCCACAATCTCTCCTATTACCTTCAACTCATGGAAGAGGTCAGAGAATCCCTGGCTAAAGACCGTTTTAGCGCCTATCGAGAGGAATTTCATCGGAATCGCCAACGGGGCGTAGAGCCTGGGCAGGATTAATACCCCTAGGGCAGTAAATCAGCCCTCAAAGCCCCATACAGTTTAGAATTGCGGGTTTACGGCTTCGCTTTAACAGCCTAAAACTGAAGCAGTTTCCAATTGGTAATTAATGGAGGTTTTGTATGTGGATTAGTAACGCTTTTGCCCAGGCTCCAGCTGCGGGCGCAGATTCTGGTGGCTTGATGAGCTTCCTTCCTTTGATTTTGATGTTTGCAGTGCTGTACTTCATCATGATTCGCCCACAAATGAAGCGTCAAAAAGAAACTAAAGCAATGCTTGAGTCTCTCTCCGTCGGCGATGAAGTAGTGACAGTTGGCGGCATCATCGGCAAAGTGACTGCATTGAAAGATCAAGTAGTGACTGTTGAAATTTCTGCTGGCACTGAAGTGCAAATGCAAAAAGGTGCAATCACAACAGTATTGCCAAAAGGCTCACTGAAGTCTGCTTAATACGTTTGTTTAAAAGTACCTCAATATGAATCGCTACCCTCTCTGGAAATACATAGTCATCCTATTTGCTTTATTAATTGGGGGACTATATTCATTACCCAATTTCTACGGAGAGGCTCCAGCGGTTCAAGTCTCGTCCGCCAAGCCAACCATCAAGGTTGATTTGGCGACACAGTCTCGAGTTGAAAAGATTCTGACTGATGACAACATTAGCAATACCGGCATCTTCTTTGAATCCGCAGGCAACGTAGGTTCAATCAAAATTCGTTTTAACAATACCGACATTCAATTGCGTGCCCGCGATTTGCTGCAACAAAAATTGAACATCGATCAGAACGAACCCAATTTCACGGTTGCGTTAAATCTGCTCTCTAATACTCCGAGCTGGTTGAATGCACTGAATGCTTTACCAATGCCGCTTGGTCTTGACTTGCGTGGCGGCGTTTACTTTCTGCTGCAAGTGGATATGAAGGGCGCAGTTCAAAAGAAGGTGACTTCTTTAGCAACTGATATTCGCAGCCAGTTACGTGACAAATCAATTCGTCAGCAAGGTATCGAGCGCGGCCAAGACTCCATCACTTTGACTTTCGGCAGCACTGAAGATGCTGAAAAGGCGCGCTCTGTCTTGATGACTAGCCAGCCTGATCTCACCTGGCAAATCAAGCCTACTGGCTTATCTCCAAAACTCGTTGGCGAATTTAAACCTACCGCCTTAAAAGAAATTCAAGATAACGCCGTAAAACAAAATATCGTCACACTCAATAAGCGCGTGAATGAATTGGCTGTTAAAGAGCCAGTAATCCAGCAACAAGGCGCTGAGCGTATCGTGGTGCAATTACCGGGCGTTCAAGACACTGCGCGCGCTAAGGACATTATCGGGCGTACCGCAACACTCGAATCGAGATTGGCAGACCCCATTGTTTCTACCATCGCCATTGGTGAGACCCCTCCCCCAGGCATGGATGTTTTCCGCTTTGGCGAAAACCGTCAAGGTGTATTTAAAAAATCCGTCATCTTCAGTGGCGATCGCATTACCGATGCAAGCGCCGGCTTCGATCAGAACCAACGTCCTGCTGTCAACATCTCCCTGGATGCTGCCGGTGGTCGCGTGATGCAAGAAGTAACCCGTGAAAACATCGGCAAACCGATGGGCATGATCTTGTTTGAAAAAGGTAAGGGCGAGGTTCTCACCATCGCCACAATTCAAGGTGAGTTTGGCTCTAAGTTTCAAATTACTGGCCAACCAACTACCGAGAGCGCAAATGACTTAGCCCTCTTGTTGCGTGCAGGTTCACTAGCAGCACCAATGGAAATCATTGAAGAGCGTACGATTGGGCCAAGCCTAGGCGCAGAAAATATTGAGAAAGGCTTCAAATCCCTCATCATTGGCTTTGGTGCTATTTCCATCTTCATGATTGCTTACTACTTGCTGTTTGGCACCTTCTCAGTAGTAGCTCTGGCAGTGAACTTACTGCTCTTGATTTCTGTATTGTCGATGTTGCAGGCTACCCTGACCTTGCCAGGTATCGCTGCGATGGCCTTGGCACTCGGTATGGCGATTGACTCCAACGTCTTGATTAACGAACGTATTCGTGAAGAGTTGCGCAATGGCGCTGCCCCGCAAACAGCCATTGCTGTGGGCTTTGATAAAGCTTGGGCAACCATCCTGGATTCAAACGTCACTACCTTAATTGCTGGTCTTGCATTACTCGCATTTGGCTCTGGCCCAATCAAAGGCTTCGCGGTAGTGCATTGCCTTGGTATTTTGACTTCTATGTTTTCAGCAGTATTTTTCTCACGTGGCCTGGTTAATCTCTGGTACGGCAGAGGTAAAAAAGTTCAGAAACTCGCTATCGGCCAAGTTTGGCGTCCACAGGAGAAATAAGCCATGGAATTTTTCCGGATTAAAAAAGATATTCCCTTTATGCGCCATGCATTGGCGCTCAATGCGGTTTCTCTCATTACCTTCTTAGCTGCTGTTTTCTTCCTTTGGCATAACGGCCTTCATCTGTCGATTGAGTTCACTGGCGGTACGGTGATGGAGGTGACTTATCCTCAGACCGCCCCCTTGGACTCCATTAGAACGAATGTAGAAAAGTTAGGTTACTCTGATACCCAGATTCAGAACTTTGGTAGCTCACGTGATGTGATGATTCGCCTGCCACTACAAAAAGATGCTGAAGGAAAAATGATTTCCTCCGCAGATCAAAGTGCAGCAGTGATGAAGGCGCTTGAACCAGCAACTTCTGGAGTGAAATTACAACGAGTCGAGTTCGTCGGTCCACAGGTTGGGCGTGAGCTGGCAATCGATGGATTGATGGCGCTCTTATTTGTGATCATCGGCATTGTGATTTACCTCTCTTTCCGTTTTGAGTGGAAATTTGCCGTCGCCGGCATCATCGCGAACTTGCATGACATCGTCATTATTCTTGGCTTCTTCGCGTTCTTCCAATGGGAATTCTCGCTCTCCGTCTTGGCTGCCGTATTGGCTGTATTGGGTTACTCGGTAAACGAGTCTGTGGTGATCTTTGACCGTATTCGCGAAAACTTCCGCAAATACCGCAAGATGAATACTCGCGAGATTATTGATAACGCCATTACCAGCACGATCAGCCGTACTGTGATTACTCACGGTAGTACAGAAATGATGGTCTTGGCAATGTTGATTTTTGGTGGCCCTACCCTCTTCTACTTTGCCCTGGCGCTCACCATTGGTATCTTGTTCGGCATCTACTCTTCAGTATTCGTGGCAGCAGCATTGGCCATGTGGCTTGGCGTAACTCGTGAAGATTTGGTAAAGGGTGAACGTAAGCCTGACGATGCTGCCCGTAATGATGATCCGAACTTTGGGGCGCAGGTCTAAGTTTTACCTGAGTCGTTAACTTAGCGTGAAATTCTGATGCTCAAGGGCGGCTAGTATTTTCTTAGTCGCGCCTTGATGCTCAATCGAGTAGGCCTTTGCAGCACTCGACATCTTTGCCAACTCAGCAGTATTTAATAGCAATGCTTTTAAAGCTTCCATCAAGGCAATCGGCTCACTCAAGATGAGCTCACCCTTAATCCGCTTTGCTGCGCCTATCTCAATAGCATCTAATGCAGCTTGCTGAAAGTTATAAGTATGCTCACCCAGCAATACCGGACATCCAGCAGCACAAGCTTCAATTAAATTCTGACCGCCAAACGGCAAGAGACTACCACCCATCACTACCAAATCAGAGGCGCTGTAATACATTGGCATCTCGCCCATGGAATCACCAAGAATCACCTCTACATTTACATCGCCCTTCGGCGTTTCAATCCATTCTGTACGGCGGCGAAATTTCAACCCAGCGTCCTGAATGTAATTTGCCACTTCCAAAAAACGCTCAGGGTGACGGGGGACCAAGCAAAGTAATGGAGCAACATCAAAGGCATTGCTGAGGAGCAAATCCTTCCATGCCTGCAGAATGATTGCCTCCTCACCATCACGAGTACTGGCAGCACAGACCATCAGACGCTGATCTGAATGCAGCTCCTGCTTCCAAGATTGGCCTTGTTGAACTAGATTTGGATCAAGCGGTACATCAAACTTCAGGTTACCAACAATCTCCACATTCTTAACGCCAAGGCTGCGATAGCGTGCGGCATCAAATTCTGTTTGAGCCAAGATGCCTTTGAATGCTTGAAACAAAGATCTTCCTGCTTTACCAAATTGATTTACGCGACGCGCACTTCTTTCGGAAAGACGCGCATTGACCAAGAACAGTGGCAAACCTTTATCGGCACATCGGAACACTACAGTTGGCCAAGCTTCAGTCTCCATGAAAAGGCCAAGCTTGGGTGCAAAGGTATTCAAGAAGTGCTCAACCGACCAGCATAAGTCATAAGGCAAATACACCTGACGAATACGTCCTACTGCAATCTCCTTGCCGAATAACTGCTTACCAGTGCGACGACCGTTAAGCGTCATGTGCGTAAGCAAAATAGGTTCGCCTTTGGCAAGATAAGCCTCAATCAGGGGTTGCGCTGCTCGGGTTTCACCTACGGATACCGCATGAATCCATACCCCACCCTTAGCGACAGGCTTGCTATAGCCAAAGCCAAGACGCTCGGGGATGTGATGCAAGTAAGAAAAGGCATGGCGTGATCGCCATGCAAGACGGATGAAAGCTAATGGCAATAAGAGATGCCAAAGCAATTGATACGCAGCAAACCAAACCCGAGGACGCGCCCCGTATTCTGAAGCAGGAGTCAAACTCACTTTTTCAGACGTTCAGTCAATTCGACTGCCTTACCTAAATAAGAAGATGGGGTCATCTCGAGCAATAAAGCTTTTGCATCATCTGGGATCTTCAAACCACGGATAAAGGCTTGTAAATCAGCCTGGTTGATACCTTTGCCACGCGTAAGCTCTTTGAGTTGCTCATACGGATTCTCAATACCATAGCGACGCATTACGGTTTGCACTGGCTCAGCCAATACTTCCCAGCACTCGTCTAAGTCTGCTGCAATCGCTGCATGGTTCACCTCTAACTTACCTAAACCACGCAAGGCGCTGTCATAAGCTAAAACGCTGTGACCAAAAGCTGGGCCTAGGTTACGCAATACTGTTGAATCAGTCAGATCACGCTGCCAACGAGAAATCGGCAACTTCTCAGCTAGATGACGTAACAAGGCATTTGCTACGCCCAAGTTACCCTCAGAATTTTCAAAGTCGATTGGGTTTACTTTATGCGGCATGGTTGAAGAACCAATCTCACCCGCTTTAGTACGTTGCTTAAAGTAACCAATAGAAATATAGGCCCAGAAGTCACGGTCCATATCGAGCAAAATTGTGTTGGCGCGAGCAATTGCATCAAACAACTCAGCCATACCATCGTGTGGCTCAATCTGAATCGTATACGGATTAAATGTGAGACCCAAACGCTTTTCAACCACGTTCTTGGAAAAATTTTCCCAATCAAAATTCGGGTAAGCGGATAAATGCGCATTGTAGTTACCCACTGCACCGTTCATTTTCCCCAGGAGCGGAACTGCGGCAATCGTAGCAATCGCACGCTCTAAACGTTTAGCAATATTGGCCAACTCTTTACCCAACGTACTTGGGGAGGCGGGCTGACCATGCGTGCGTGACAACAAAGGCACTTTGGCATTCTCAATCGCTAAATCCGTTAATACAGAAAGTACTTTTCTGAGTTGCGGCAATAGCACTTCATCACGAGCACCACGCAACATCAAACCATGCGAAGTATTGTTAATGTCTTCAGAGGTGCAAGCGAAGTGAATAAATTCACTGGCTTTCAATAGATCTGGGCGACCAGCTACTTTTTCTTTTAAGAAATACTCAACCGCTTTCACATCATGATTAGTAACTGCCTCGATATCCTTAATGCGTTGCGCATCAGCATCAGAAAAGTTTTCTGGCAAAGACAATAAAAAGGCCTCATCGGCTGCACTGATTTTAGGTACATCTGGCAGGCCTGCAGAAGCCAAAGCCAAAAGCCAGTGAATCTCCACAAACACCCGCTGGCGCATAAATGCAGCTTCGGATAACCAAGGGCGTAAGGCATCTAGCTTTCCAGCATAACGGCCATCTAGAGGGGAAAGTGCATTAAGAGTAGAAATCGGCTGACTCACGAATATTGCCTTTACATTGAATATGTCAATAAACCCTGATTTTAATCGTTCTTGGGTGCAACCCAATTTGACTGGGATCGCTATACTGAGCCGTATGAAACTTATCGGATCCCTCACTAGCCCCTACGTACGCAAGGTACGCATCGTTTTCTTGGAAAAAAAGGTTGATGTCGACCTTGAACTTGAGAATGTCTGGGCTGCAGATACCAAAATTGCCCATAACAATCCTTTGGGCAAGATTCCCTGCTTGCTTCTGGATGATGGCGACGCTATCTATGACTCCCGCGTGATTGCGGAATATGCCGATACCCTCAGCCCAGTAGGCAAGCTTATTCCAGCAGGCAGCCGCGAACGTGCCGCCGTCAAGACCTGGGAGGCTTTGGCTGATGGCATTAAGGATGCTGGCATTTTGGCTCGTTTAGAACATACATTTCATACGCCTGAGCAACAGAGTTCAGTCTGGCTAGAGCGCCAAATGGGCAAAATAGATGCCGCTTTAGCTCAAATGTCCCGTGAATTAGGCGAAAACGCCTGGTGTCATGGCAATCAGATGACTTTGGCTGACATTGCGGTAGGGTGTGCCTTGGGTTACATGCTGTTCCGCTTCCCAAATATCGCTTGGCAAGCCCAATATCCGAATCTAGACGCTCTATATCAAAGGTTGATGCAAAGACCTTCCTTTGCAGAAACAACGCCTCCAGCCGCCTAAATCGTGAGTTGCTCGTGAAATATTGGGAAAGGTTTATTTAGGCGGAAATAATTCCGCCGCCTAGGCAAATTTCACCGTCGTACAAAACGGCAGACTGACCTGGGGTCACTGCCCACTGGGCCTCCGGAAAAGCCAATTCAAAACTGAGGGGCCCTTCCAATCCTGCTGCAAGCGAGCACGCAGAGTCTGCTTGGCGATATCGGGTTTTTGCTGAATATTGTCCTGGCGTAGGAGCTGCGCCAGCAACCCAACTAGCGTCAATCGCAGATAGCTGATTAGCCAGTAGCCATGGATGCTCATGGCCTTGAGCAACATAAAGGGTGTTGTTAAGAACATCTTTGCGTGCAACATACCAAGCATCGCCATTGCCATCTTGACTACCGCCTAGGCCAATGCCTTTACGCTGCCCCAAGGTAAAGAAGGCAAGACCCATATGCTCTCCCACCGTTTTACCTTCAGGGGTTTTGATGGGTCCAGGCGTGCGGGGCAAGTATCGATTTAAGAACTCACGGAAGGGACGCTCGCCGATAAAGCAAATCCCTGTCGAATCTTTTTTACGCGCATTGTGTAAACCAATTTGCTCAGCGATCTTCCGCACTTCCGTCTTTGGGATCTCCCCCAGAGGGAAAAGAACATTTGCTAACTGACTTTGGGTTAAACGATGTAAGAAATAACTTTGATCTTTGCTTGCATCAAGCGCCTTTAATAATTGTGTCTGACCACCCTCATGACGCACCCGCGCATAGTGCCCCGTCGCAATGGCATCTGCACCCAAGCTCATAGCATGATCTAAAAAGGCTTTGAACTTAATTTCCGCATTGCACAATACATCTGGATTGGGTGTCCTACCAGCGGCATATTCACGTAAAAACTCCGCAAATACGCGCTCACGATATTCCTCGGCAAAGTTCACTGCCTCAACATCTATCCCAATGAGATCGGCTACCGAAACAACATCAAGCCAATCCTGGCGTGCGGAACAGTATTCATCACTGTCATCGTCTTCCCAGTTTTTCATGAAAAGGCCAATTACCTCATAGCCTTGCTGCTTCAGCATCCAGGCTGCAACGGACGAATCAACCCCTCCAGACATCCCAACGACGACTTTGGATGGCTTTGAAGCGGGTATTGAGGAAGAATTGAGCGGGATCATCAAAAAATGCGAGAATTCAATATAAGCTGAAAACCCCATTGTAGAAGCCTTAACTCAAGTTAGCCTCGAGAGCTGAACTGAGGTGGATAAAACATAAGGGTATCCATATATATGTGTATTCGCGTATATATACCTAAAATAGATTTTTTGAAACATTAGCATTTGGAGACATGCCATGCGCATAGGCGTACCGCTGGAAATGAGAACCGGGGAAACTCGTGTTGCCGCCACACCAGAAACTGTAAAGAAACTGATTAGCCAAGGCCATACAGTAGTTGTTCAAAAGGATGCAGGCGTTACAGCCAGTCAACCAGACTCTGCGTATGAAGCAGTTGGCGCAAGCATTGGAAGTGCAGCCGATGCCTTTGGAGCAGAAATCGTTCTCAAGGTGCGCGCACCTGAAGCTGCTGAGCTCAAACAAATTAAATCTGGCAGCGTGCTGATTGGCATGCTCGATCCATTTGATAACGACAACATTGCCGCTATGGCCGCACAAGGCGTGACTGCATTCTCGCTAGAGGCTGCCCCTCGTACTACACGCGCTCAAAGTATGGACGTCTTATCTTCACAAGCCAATATCGCAGGATACAAAGCGGTAATGGTTGCCGCTAATGAATATCAGCGCTTTATGCCAATGCTCATGACTGCAGCAGGAACAGTTAAAGCTGCACGCGTGCTGATCTTGGGTGCTGGTGTTGCCGGTCTTCAAGCCATCGCAACAGCGAAGCGCTTAGGCGCTGTCATCGAAGCATCTGATGTACGCCCTGCCGCTAAAGAGCAAATCGAATCTCTCGGCGCGAAGTTTGTTGATGTTCCCTATGAGACTGATGAAGAACGTGAAATCGCTCAAGGTGTTGGTGGCTATGCCCGCCCAATGCCAGAAGCCTGGATGAAGCGTCAAGCAGCCCTGGTTGCCGAACGTGCCCAGCAGGCTGACATCGTGATTACTACTGCTTTGATTCCAGGTCGCAAGCCACCAGTCTTACTGCATAGCGATACCGTTGCCAATATGAAACCGGGCTCTATCGTGATCGACTTAGCAGCTGGTCGTGGTGATAACGGTTCAGGTAACTGTCCTTTGACAGAGGCAGATAAGATTGTTGAAAAAAATGGTGTGAAGATCATTGGTTACACGAATCTTGCGAGCATGGTGGCTGCAGATGCCTCTGCTTTGTACGCACGCAACCTACTCGACTTCATGAAACTCATTGTTGATCCAGAAGCGAAGTTAGTCATCCCAACCGATGACGACATCGTCACTGCCTGCCTCATGTGTCGTGACGGCCAAGCTGTCCGCAAAAACTAATACAGAATTTTCAAAGGAAATATCATGGATCTCGCTGCTTTTCAAAGCATCCTCACAGTCCAAAACATCACCGTGTTTGTGCTGGCTATATTTGTTGGTTACCACGTGGTCTGGAATGTCACTCCTGCACTGCATACGCCACTCATGGCAGTTACTAATGCCATCTCTGGAATCATTATTGTTGGTGCCTTACTTCAAACTGAAGTGATTGGTGGCGATGAGATCACCCTCACCAGCATCATTGGTGCAGTGGCGGTCTTCTTGGCATCCATCAATATTTTTGGTGGCTTTATGGTCACCCGTCGCATGCTTGAAATGTTCAAGAAAAAAGCCCCTAAAGCTGATGCGGCAGGAACTAAGTAAAACTAGAACAAGATCTTATAGAGACCACAATAATGTCAAACATAACAGCGATTTCCTATCTCATTTCATCGGTATTGTTCATCCTCGCTTTGCGTGGACTGTCATCACCAACAACATCACGCCAAGGCAATACCTTCGGCATGATCGGCATGCTACTTGCCGTGATCACCACCTTTATGATCCCCGACTTTAAGCCAGTCTTCTCATTGATTATTGGTGCGATTGTTGGTGGCGCCATCATTGGAACGCTTGCCGCTAAGCGCGTCCAGATGACCAAGATGCCAGAGCTCGTAGCGCTTATGCACTCCTTTGTTGGTTTATCAGCCGTGTTGATTGCGATTGCAGCGGTATACAACCCAGCTCATGACCATACCGGCGCGCAAAAGATTGAACTCTTTATCGGCGCATTTATCGGCGCAATTACCTTTACCGCCTCTGTCATCGCCTTCGGAAAACTATCCGGCAAGGTTAGTGGCAAGCCAGTAACTTTTGCTGGTCAACATTTACTCAATCTGATTCTTGCTGTTGGCATGGTTTCTGGTGGCGTGATGTACTTCATGACCGGCAGCCACGAAGCATTCCTAGTAATGTGTGCGATTGCTTTGGTATTGGGCGTGACTTTGATCATCCCAATCGGCGGTGCTGATATGCCAGTTGTTGTGTCTATGCTCAATAGCTACTCCGGCTGGGCAGCAGCAGGTATTGGTTTCACATTGAATAACCCAGTACTCATTATTGCTGGTGCTTGCGTAGGCTCCTCTGGTGCGATCTTGTCTTACATCATGTGTAAGGCAATGAACCGCTCCATCTTGGCAGTATTGCTTGGCGGCTTTGGCGCTGAAGCTTCTGCTGGCGGCGCTGATGATGGTGGTCCAAAGAACTACAAAACTGGCTCTCCAGAAGATGCAGCTTTTCTCATGGAGAATGCTGACACCGTGGTGATTGTTCCTGGTTACGGTTTAGCGGTTGCTCGTGCTCAGCATGCTCTTAAAGAATTGACAGAGAAGTTAACTCATCATGGCGTGACCGTGAAGTATGCGATTCACCCAGTGGCAGGTCGTATGCCTGGTCACATGAACGTACTCCTAGCTGAGGCTGAAGTTCCTTATGATCAAGTGTTTGAGATGGAAGACATCAACAGCGATTTTGGTCAGGCTGATGTGGTGTTAGTACTTGGCGCAAACGACGTTGTTAACCCAGCCGCTCGTACGCCAGGTAGCCCAATCTTTGGAATGCCAATTTTAGAAGCCTTTAAAGCTAAAACCATTATTGTGAACAAGCGTTCAATGGCGGCTGGTTATGCCGGCCTTGATAACGAACTCTTCTATATGGATAAAACCATGATGGTCTTCGGTGATGCGAAAAAAGTTGTTGAAGATATGGTGAAGTCTGTAAGTTAATTAAACAGCGAGATGCATTTAGTCCAAACCTAAATGTAATAAGAATCAGATGGGGTGGTTAAAAGCGGGTTAGCAATAACTTACTTTCCACTCCATTTTCACACCTACAAATCAGCATAAAAACGATTCTGTCCAATTCCTGTCCAACTGGAGAGGAAACATGGCATCAATACGCAATCGTCAAGGCAAATGGCAAGCCCGAATTATCAGAAAAGGCTATGCACCAATCACCAAATCTTTTTTAGCTAAGCAAGATGCTGAACGGTGGGCAAGGCAAATTGAATCCGATATAGATAAGGGCAGCTACACCAATTCGGTATTCGCCGACAGAACGACGTTTAGCGAAGTTATACAGCGCTATATTCAGGAGGTCGTAAGCAAGGGTCGTGGCTATAAGGAACATTCCTACCGGCTTAAAGCGCTAGCAAAACGTCCCATAGCTCAACTACGCATGACTGCCCTCACCCCTTTAAAAGTAGCGGAGTATCGTGATGAGAGGGCAAAGGTTATCGCTCCAGCCACACTGATTCATGAACTCGCTTACTTTTCTGCCATCATCAACCATGCAAAGCGGGAATGGGGTATTAGCATCATCAATCCAATTCCGATGGTTAAAAAGCCCCCAATGCCTCAGGGGCGAAATCGAATTCTCAATGAAGAGGAGCTTAGTCGACTGTATACAGCACTTACTCCCAGGGTAAAGAATGCGAACCACTGGATACTGCCCTTGACAAAATTTGCCTTGGAGAGCGCCATGAGACGAGGCGAAATACTGGGGCTACGTTGGGAGGAGATCGATCTCGAAAAACGCATAGCCTTTATTCCACTCACTAAAAATGGTGAGTCACGCACAGTGCCACTCAGCACGGCTGCAGTTGAAATACTGAAAACCCTGCCAAGAAATCTACATGGAGAAGTTTTTCCAGTAAATCGTACAGCTTTGTCAGCAGCAATAGAGAGAGCCAGGATAAAAGCGGAACTTAGTGATTTTCATTTCCACGACCTGAGACACATGGCCATAACACGACTTGCTGAAAAGCTCCCAAACCTCATTGAACTATCAGCCGTGTCTGGCCATAAGAGCCTTGCAATGCTTAAGCGCTACTATCATCCAAACCCCGAACTTCTCGCACAAAAGCTTGGGTAATTAATTCAATCAAAGGTGTGTATATTTTCATAGCATAAGAAAGTTGAGCAATGTCTATTAATTTATGGTTGAATCTAGGGGTACAATGAAAATTGCATTGACCATCGAACGGGGCGGCTGTCCCAAAATGCAGAGCATAAACTAGCCAGCGGTAGTCGTTTGCCTTAGTCCAAACGGTAGCTTAAAAAAGATTGGTCTCCAACAGCGTTGGGGGGCTTGTCTTTTATAGCTTGACCTCCAACTTTTAAAACTAGAAAGTTTTGGAGATTCAAGTGAACCAACAAATAAATGTATTAACACCAACCCCAAGCAAAATTCCGGAGCTCTTAAAAAAGCGGTCAAACTGGATTTGTTGGAAAAAAAGTGGTGCAAAACCAAATGGTAGGTATGGAAAATTACCCGCCAATATCAAGGGCACAGTAATTAATGCTCACGATGTTAACCATCATGTTGATCTAGAGACCGCATACCAAAGCTACGACTCAAATAAGTTCCAACTCGCCGGAATTGCCATCGATCTTCCGACCAACCCAGGTATTTACGGTTATACCGATGATGGCGAGCCTTTGTACCTGATTGGTGGAGACATCGATGAGTGCATAACCATTAAAGACAGCAAACTGGTAATAAGCGAACAAGCAAAGAGTGATTTAAAGGCGCTGTGTCAGCCATATTGGGAAATCTCACCCTCTGGCACTGGAATTAGATGGTTCGGCTTACATACAAGGCCACTTAAAGGTGGCAATAAAAATGGTCGTGAAATGTATTCGAGCGGTCGGTTCTTAACTGTCACCGGGAAGAGCAAAGGCGGCCAAATAACTACCCTACCATCTAATATCGAAGCTCTGGAGCAAGAGTGGTTTAGATCAACCAAATCTGCAGACATTAATGGCGATCTACTGGCGCATCTTCAAAGAGAGTCATATCAAGAGCCAGAACTAATCAATGATGGTGAAGGACGTAATATTGGGATCCTAAAGCATGCCGGACACTTAAGAGCGCAGGGATTATCTCAAGACGAAATTGAAGAAGCGTGTCTGGCCTTTAATCACAAAAAGCTAAATCCTCCTTTAGAAGAATGGCAAGTATTAGATATTGCTAGACGCTACGCTGAAGAAAAATCGACCCCCTACATAGTGGAACCAATTGACGCTGCACACACCACCAAGAAAGAGTTTGAGCTCAATTTAAATTCAGGGCTCATTAAGCTTGTTGCCTCATCACCTAAAAGACCATTTATTGCTGGGATTGATGTTATTCCCCTTGGTACATACAGCGCACTAGCAGGCTGGGGTGGGGTTGGAAAGACTAACCTCATCATATCTCTAGCGACACAAGCATCAATTGGTGGATCATTCGCAGACAGGGTATGCAAAGAAACGTGTGTACTCATGCTCGCCTGTGAAGATAGTGAAGCTGAGATTAATGCTCGATTTTGCGCTGCTATCGAAAACCTTCCCAAGGAAAAGCAGGAGCAGGCGCTCAGAAACACTAGGGTATTTAGTCTGGTTGGTCAAGATGTGCATATGGTGAAGATGGTCGGAAGAAATGCCGAACCGACTGGAAAATCCATCGTGCTGATCAATGCGGTAAATGAGCTTAAACAGCAAACTGGTGTTGATAGGTGTCTTGTCATCATTGATCATGCCCGGATGATTGCCAGCGTAGATTGGAATGACTCCGCTCAAGCAACTGTCTTTACAAGAGAGATGCAGCACATTGCTTCAGAGACTGGCGCAGGTTTAGTTGTTTTAACCCATACCAATAAAGCTTCAATGAAGGCTGATCACAATTCCAATCAAGGGGATGTCTCAGGCTCTACTGCAATTGTTGATAACGCTCGTTGGGTTGCTTTAGTTCGCACCATGGGTGATGCAGACGCTAAATCTCTTGGGATCGAAGTAGAGGCAAGACAAAACTACGTTTCACTGGAAATTATTAAGACTAACTATTGTGCAATGGGAAGAGTTGGTTGGTTTTTAAAACGCACTGTGGAGCATCACTCGGTATCAGTGCTCGAGCCTGTTGAGTTAGCTAAACCCACCCTATCAAAGCCAGGAGATAACGCTCTTGAAAAACGACTCATTGAATACCTGAAAAGTCATTCAGGCCTAACTATCAACAAGATCAAGGGATTTGCAGGTACCAAAGGTGTATTTAAGGCCAGTGAAAAAGCAGTTATCTCTGCCATTCAAGAGTTGATTGACAAAGACATGGTCAAACTAGAAATACCTTCAGATGAGCAACGTAAAGAGTTGGGTTTGCCCAAAAATACTGCAGGAGTTCTGATTGTTTCGGAGGGGGTTTAAATGACGCTACATCACATCCCCCAGGTAAGAAAACTGCCAAGTGCAACATTGCGGAAGACTCAAAAACCAGGCGTAAAACCAAGCTGGATATACGTTTGCGCCGGGTTTTTACCCCCAGGTAAATTAAGCATCTCAAAACCTGGCGCCGGGGCCAATAAATATAAGGGTTTGCGCCGGGTAATTTTCTCTTACGTCCTTACGGACGGTGCGTGCCCTTACCCACACGTCACCGATCCTTCGTCTAAGGGGACTTTGCATGCGCTCTAACCCTATGCTGCCACCACTCACAAACATCCCTTTGTATCTCCAGATTCAACGCCTAAAAGAAGAGGCTGCATCTGACTTAAAGAAGGGCTCAGCCAGCACCCTACCCACATACACACTTGAAGAAAAGTTAGTGCTGTGGATTCAATCGCTCACGCCAGCGCAGCTACAAAGATCTTACACAACTATAGAAGTCATCAAACTAGCTTTGCTCACTGGTAAATACCGAAGCCGCCCTGCACTGCAAGAAGTGGCTCAGTTACTGCGAAAGCATGGGTTTGAACATAAGCGCAGCTGGACTAATGCCAGTCGAAATCAACGTTATTGGAAATTTATAGGAACAAAAAATGATCAATAAAGACAATACTATTGCAGCAAGAGTGGCCGCGAGGCTACAAAACCAATCAGTCTTTAACTACCCACGTAGTGGCGCATTTGACTCGGCAGCTTTCGCTAAGACCTATCGCGGTAAAAGACTGGACTTCACCCGCAAACTAAGGGAATGTGAAATAAGTGGGGAGTCATTCCAAGGGCAAATCCTATTAGCAGAACACCATATTTATGAGGCGCTGACAAAAATAAGGTATTACCAAAATCAATGGTACATAAAGGGAGAGAAATCGTATTTTGAAACAGATCAAGATGCATGTCGCATCATCAAGAATTTAGATAGCTCAATTTTTGATAGGCTCTCGCCTGCATTTATCGCCTTAGATTCAGCTGATCCCCTGCACACCATAAGATCTGAATACAAAAAATTGCAAAGGGCAT
Organism: Polynucleobacter sp. es-MAR-4; assembly: GCF_018882055.1. Lineage (GTDB taxonomy): Bacteria > Pseudomonadota > Gammaproteobacteria > Burkholderiales > Burkholderiaceae > Polynucleobacter. The sequence goes on from NZ_JACVPF010000001.1 coordinate 964,911, forward strand.
TTATAGTCGCCCTCGATTCAGCTGACGTTAACTATTCGACTGGAAAGGGCAAATACGCCAAACGCTTGTTTAAGTACAACCCTGCAGCCAAAGAATATCTGGAGAGCACTAGAAATTTATGCGAAAAAATTCTAGAGGAGGCATTTAAGCGCCAAAACAACGAATAACCCCCGCCACTTAACACCCTGCCCAGGGAATAAAGCCATCCATCACATCCTTAAAGGAGTTTTATGCTCGATCACTTCCTTGAAGCTCAAAACCCAATATATGATCAAGTTCTTAATGAACTACGTAATTGCCGCAAGCAAACTCACTGGATGTGGTTTATTTATCCACAACCAAAAGGCCTTGGCACTAGCCCCATGTCAGTACGTTATGCAATAGAAGACGAAAAGCAAGCAAAGGAATACTGGGATCACCCCATTTTGGGTAAAAGATTGCGAGAATGTTTTGGTCTAGTAGAAAACAGTGGCAAGACTCCAGAACAGATATTCAGCCCAACTGATGCACTGAAATACCGTAGCTGCAAAGCTCTATTTAGCCAATTTATGGGTTAAAAACTCCGCAATCCTTACTACACCTCTCTACGGCTAGCGATGTGAGACCTATTGGTAAGTTTATTCATCTATCTCATATAGTGAAATGAAGATAGCGTATGCTGGTTATAAGACTATTTTTTATAAGCACTTAGGAATCTGCCTGGCATATGGAACACCAGATCAAACCCAAGTCCCCATCCGATGGCTTAACACTCAAAGAAGTAGGAGATGTTATTGGTGTCACTCGTGAACGAGTTCGGCAAATAGAGGCCAAGGCACTCATCAAACTACAAAAACAATTAGATCTTCGCAACCTGAAGCACATAAATCAAATTATCTAACCCCAATATAACTACCCGTAGGAAGCGCATATGAATAGTTCTTACTCAACTGAAGATGACTCAGAGCACATTGAAGATGTACCCACCCTCTCAGCACGATTTAAAGCCACTAGAGCCATACTAAATGCTGTTACTCAGGCAAAAATTACAGACGGTACTTGCAAGCCAGAAAAAATTATTTGCAGATTTACACCCAGCGGGTCATTCAGTAGATGGCTAGATCAAGATACTGATTAGGGGGGGTCGAAGTAAAGACATTAGCAAGACGAAAAGCGCTGGGTATTAGTAAACAAGACTTAACTTACATTGGGGACATTTAAGGTGAAAAATATATTCCTTATGACTGTTTTTATCTCAAGCATATCTCTCGCTCAAACAACCTATTACTCTGATCAATATGGCATGCCTCAGGGATCCGCAACACGGACAGGCAACACTACTTACTACTCGAACCAATATGGAATGCCCCAGGGAACGGCTACCCAGTCAGGAAATACAACTTACTACAGTAATCAATATGGGATGCCGCAAGGGACTGCCACACAGTCGGGGGGCACCACCTACTACAACAATCAATATGGGATGCCGCAAGGTTCAGCAACAACTATAGGGCCCGCCCCCATCCAGCCAATAAGGCCTTATGGAAGATAAATGGATATCCTGGATAAACATAAATTTGACTCAATAGTCGCCCAATTGAGGCTCGATCTCCCAAATCACTCAGAAGAGGAAACGACTAAATATATTGATTTGCTGGATATTGTGCTGGAAGACCACATGGTTGAGGAACTTGAGGTCAATGGCGGCAAGCATAACTTTGCTCGATTCATTGATAACTATGCTGAGAGACTTTTGGAATGGAAATACAAATCAATTTAAGGGTATGAATGAATAGAAATAATCACAGTTTGATAGAAGATGACCCAGAAGATATAAATGACTACCCGCTCTCTGTGCAATTTTCAGCTCGCAGGGCATTACTGAATGCAGAAGTAAAGGCAAAAATAACTGATGGAACCTATAAGCCGAAGCTAATTATCAATCGAATTCCAAACCACACCATACCGACCGACTATCACTTGAAGCTAAGAAAGGCAGATTAGTTCAATGAGCTTCTCAAACATAAAAATAATACTTGCTTGCAGTGCATTAATTGTTGGACTACAGGGTTGTGCAAACTCAAGCATCGACTGGGCGCACTCAAAAGTATTAAGTACTCTGCCAGCCAGCCTGCAAGGCTCAACTGTGGCCATTTACCCATTAGATAAAGATAAAGCGGGGAAAATTGAAACCGTAGCTATACAGAACCACATAACAACTGAACTCAATAAAATGGGGGTGAAATCAGTTAATCCACGTCAAGAAGTGCCAACATATTTCGTTTTATTTGATTATGCGAATGAGTTGGGAATAGCGGCTAACTATGAGCAAGTTTTTCTTTTAATTGCCTACTCATCAACAAATCCACCACAGCAGGTTTACAAAGCAAAACTATCAATAGATAGCAAGAACAATAATACTGTTGAAAATGTAAATATTGCTGTTACGACCCTATTTGATAGAGCGCCAAAATAAGGTAACTCAATGAAAAAAAACTTTTTATATTCAAGCCTACTGGTGACGATGTTAATTACAAGTAATGTCCAAGCGCAGAATGCAGGCGCATTTGCTGGGGGTTTTACAGATGGCTTAAATCGAGGGCTATCTAGTGGGTCAAATGCTGCAAATGTCCAAATGCTTATCCTGCAGCAACGTCTAGAAAACAGGAAGCAATACGGTACAAGAGAAATACAAAGATTAGATGCTTTAGAAAAGAATTCAGACGCTAGACTACGAGAAATCTTTGGACAACTAAGTGGGTCAGATCCACAAATACCAAATCAAACACCTGCACGAACAAGGCAGTTCTAATTACCTGATCAAACAATGTGACCCATATGAAATTGATACCTACCTCCTTGCTTTCACTGTTACTTATCTTACCTCTGCCTACATATGCGCAAACCACTTCTCTGGCATGCAACCTTCCTAGTGGAAAGGAATGGGGAACACTAAAGATAGACTTAAAGCAAAAAACAATAATTGATAAGAATGTTCTTCAAAAGGCATCTGCTGACTATCTTGAGAGATGGAACGAGAAATATTATCGCGAAAAAGGCAAGGAGTATAAAACTCAACCATTTAACCCTGATAAAAGTGCCACCATATTTAAGATCACCAAAATTAATGACGAAACAATTTTTGGCGAGTCTCACTCATTAAGCTATAAATCAATCGAAATTAATAGGTACACCTTACAAATGAAGTATCCAGAAATGCCATCCGACGACATATTCCAATGCTCAAAAATAGAGAAAGCTTTTTAAATGATTTACATCTACTTTTATTTAGCAATAGGAGTTATTGTTACAGCAGCATCTTATATATCTTACGAGCATAAAGAAAAAGATATTTCCGAGGTTGTTCACGATAAATTACATGAGTTACGTGATGATGGTTCATTCTCATTTCAAAGTGCCAACATCCTGGGGCATCTATTCGCTTTCACTTTCAGCATACTTCTTTGGCCTACTTTAATCATTAAGAAAATTCTTTGTTACTAGATATTCGGATCGATGGCGGCTCTAGATTGAAGGCAAATAAGTATTTTGAAATCAGTAGACGGCTTTGCTGGCTTATCAGGGACTACCCTTAGAAATAAATTTTAAACTTTGCTCACCCCAGATTAGTCTTTATGTTCTAAAATCCATAATGAAGTTACTTTTTTAATCGGGGTCACTTATGTCTAAAAAATTCCTAGTTCCTGTAAGTGCGGCTATTGCAGCTTTGGCTGGCAATAATGCAAGTGCTACAGCGCCGACAGTGGGTAGTCAAGATTTGGCAAGCCGCCCAGTAAACACAACAAGTTCAAGCTTGATGAGTGGTAGTCCAATCCAATCCGTAGAGTATGTAAAAAATGGAGAGGCCCACCTCCTAATGATGAAGAAGATTGATGCTGGACAAGTACTCGCATATCACTCTTCGCATGCTTCTCACGCCTCACACAGCTCGCATAGATCTGGAAGATAAATGAAAGTCGTTAATGGAATCAAGGTTGCTGTTTGATAAAAATGTGTATTCCATTGAGGCCTTAAAAAAAGCTTCATATAGAAACATTGCAAACTATTCAGTAGTAATAAAAAAAGAAGGTGCTCAGTTGGAGTGCCTTTTTTCATTTCCAGCCAAAACCTCAGATGAAAAAGTCCTAGAATATTTGGATGATTTCAAAAAGGAAGTGCTTGATCAAGACTTGCGCGAAATCATCAAGCGAGAAACTGAAGGGGTTAGAAATCTAATTTTGTCTCATGCCTTTTCAAAGACAGGGCTTACTGGGGATGAGTAAGTTTCAGAGTGTTGAGTTTTTCAAGAAAAAGAAAAATGAATATTCGCTGTTGCCATTTAGGTTCGAAAGACTGGATGATCAGAGGCGAGTTTTAACTAACTTAGCTGGTGAATATCTTGTTATTAATGAAGGTGAGTTAAAGGCTTTCGTTAATCATGCACTAGAAGAGCAATCAGATGCTTATATAAATCTGAGAGCGAAACATTTTTTGATTGACGAAAAGAGCGAGATGGCTAAAGAGCTCTTAGAAATCAAACTACGAACAAAATACTCAAATTTATCTGAATTCACTGCATTGCATATGTTCGTTGTTACGCTGAGGTGTGAACATAGTTGCCCATATTGTCAGGTCTCAAGGCAATCAGATGACAAGCTGAAATTTGATATGACAGAAGAAATAGCTGATAAGGCTATTGATTTCGCACTTCGTTCGCCAGCTAGGGCTATAAAGATTGAGTTTCAAGGTGGTGAGCCGCTATTGAATTTCCCAATCATTCAATATGTTGTTGAGGAAGCCAATCGAAGGAAAAATGATAAGAACGTTAGTTATGTGATAGCTACGAATCTCGCCTTGATTGATAAAAACATATTGAAGTATTGCAAAGAGAAGTCTATTCAAATCTCTACTTCTTTGGATGGCCCAGAAGATCTGCATAATAATAATCGCCCTAGGCCTGGAAAGAATAGCTACGAGAAGGCTATTTCAGGCATCAAAATGGTCAGAGAATATTTAGGCGTTGATGCAGTTTCAGCTTTAATGACAACAACAAGATCTAGCTTGAATCGAGTTAAAGAAATTATTGATGAATATCTTGATCAAGACATGGAAGGGATCTTCCTTAGGCCTCTGTCGCCCTATGGTTTTGCATTAAAAACCAAATCATTTAAAGCGTATGGTGTTGAGGAATGGAATAAGTTCTATGAACAAGGGCTTGAATATATTATTGAACTCAATAAAAAAGGTGTGGAGTTCAAGGAATACTATACTGCCACCATTCTTGCCAAAATGTTTACCAGTCAAGATCCTGGTTATGTGGATTTAATGAGTCCTGCTGGCATTGGAATAAGCGCCATAATTTATAACTACGACGGAGTAGTTTATCCATCCGATGAAAGCAGAATGCTTGCTGAGATGGGCGATCACTCATTTAGGTTGGGGAATGTCTTAACCAATAGTTATGAAGAAATTTTTCTAAATGAGGCTTTGCTAGGACCAATCGAAGAGTCATTTGCATATAGCGTACCCATGTGTAATGAGTGTGCGTTTGAGGATTATTGCGGTGCTGACCCAGTATTTCACCATGGCGTTCACAAGGATTTTGTCGCTAGAAAGCCTGAATCTCAGTTCTGCAATCGAAATATGACCATATTTATGTATCTGATTAACCGCATGGAATCAGATCAGTTTGTGAAAGAGCTTTTTATGAAATGGGGGCAACCTCATGCTTAAGCTTCATGGAAATGCATTAAGTGCAAAGATAAAACTGGGTAACCATTCCCTTCTGACGGTTACTCGGACAAATTGCTCTGATGAAGCTAAAGGCTCATATGCCTATTTGATGGATGGACAAACCCCCGATTCTGGTTATGGCTGTTATTTGGATTTCGGCGGGCGATTGAATAATTTTTCGTCAATTGATGGATATTTAAATTTACCGCTTGAGATGGGCTATCTAGAAGAGGGTGACATTATTAGCGTGGAGTCATCTGGTCACACCAACGTAGTGTTTCGACGCAATTCCCCTCATAACACCATCTTACTGACCGAGCGATGCAATCATTATTGCCTTATGTGTTCGCAGCCACCAAAGGATGTTGATGATTCATGGCTGATGAATGAGGCGATGAAGCTATTAGATTTAATACCAAAGGAAACAGGAAATATTGGTTTTTCTGGTGGTGAGCCTACTTTGTATGGTGATGACTTCATAAGCTTGATTAAAAAGGCCAAATCAAGCCTTCCAAATACCGCAATTGATGTATTGACTAACGGCAGAAGATTTAGCGATCCAAAATTTGCCAAAGCATATGCAGATATCAATCACCCAGACTGCTTATTGGGTATTCCGATTTATTCGGATGATCCAGTGAGGCACAACTATGTTGTGCAGGCTGATGGGGCATTTGATGAAACCATTAAAGGCATATTGAACTTAAAAAAATATGGGCAAAAGGTTGAAATTCGGATAGTTATTCATAAGCAGACTATAGGACGCTTAGTTGAGACCTGCGAATTTATTGCTCGTAACTTATTGTTCGTTGATCATGTTGCACTAATGGGTCTTGAAATGATGGGGTTTACTAGGGCAAATCTGGATAGCTTGTGGATTGACCCATTGGAATATAAAGATATATTAAGTAGAGCAGTGAAAGTTCTTAATGCTTACGGCATTAGAGCTTCGGTATATAACCATCAGTTATGTTTGGTTAATCCGGATGTTTTGCCAAATTATGTGAAGTCTATAAGTGACTGGAAAAATGAGTTTGTTGATGAGTGTGAGCCCTGCTTGAGAAAGTCTGAGTGTGGCGGGTTCTTTTCCTCATCAAAAATTCATAGATACAGCGACAACATTAGCCCTTTTACTAGTCATGCAAAGTAAAGTTAGAAAATTAGTAACCTTTTTAACAACGGCATTCATTGGGGTATCGGCTTACTCTTTGTATCAGATATTTCTTTTTGATAACCCAAGATATGCAGTTTCGGATGAGTCTGATCCTGAAAGAAATGAGCAGAGTACCCCAAGATCATTTGTCCTGCCCGCAACTCCCGCTATAGCCATTGAGCAAGAGCAAAGAGCTAAAGAGCTACGTGCTGGGCTGAGTAGTGAGAAATGTATCAGTAAGTTGCGAGATATGGGCTATCAAATTGATGACATGGACGCCTCATTTAATGCAACATATATCAGGGCAGTAATTGAGTATCAAAAAGCTAATAACTTGAAAGTTACTGGCGTTCCTGATGTCGAGACTAGGAAAAGGATGGGTTGTTAATGAAATTTGACAAATATTTAATCGCGTTAAACGTTCTAGCATCAATTGCCTGTATTTCATTGGCACTCAAATATATTGCGGTACCTTATGCAGCCTCCGGTATCTACAAGGAAAGATATAAAGAACTGGTATTTGCTTGTGACAATGTCATGAGAGACCATTTAATAGCAAAAAATAAGGTAGTCAACGAAAAATCAGAGCAATCTATAAAGCAGCTCAAGGCTGCTGAACTTGGCCTATTAACTTGTGATGATTACGATAGGCTGCGAAAGAAAATGATTGATTTAGGAGTTTCCGAAGGTAGATTGTCAATGTACGGATTAGAGGCGATTGAAGAAAAGTCGGAGGATGTAAGAACTTTTGTGAGAACACATGAATTTAAATACTAAAACCTTACTTTTAAGTTTTTTCATAATTCATTGCAGTAATCTTGCTGTTGCTGTAACTGCTGAAGAAAAAATAGTCAAAGAACAAATTAAAGCTGCAGGTTTTGTTCCGGCCGCGGATTTATATCGGAACCCCGATGAATCACTGTTCGATCTCGGTAAGGTGTTCTTTGAAAGTAATAAAGGACTAAGTCTAAACGGCAATATTTCGTGCAGAACTTGTCATCAAGATAAATTTGGCTCAGCAGATGGAATTCCTAATGCTGCAGCAATTGGTGGTGGCGACGGAGCTACAAAAGTGGGTCCAGAGAGGTTGATGAATGGCGCAAAACAACTACCAAGGAATACTCTGGCTTTCTGGGGTAGGGGTGCAAAGGGGTTTGATGTTTTCTTTTGGGATGGTCGGGTAGATTTTTCCTCGTCAAAGAAGCTTACTCAGTTTGGCTCTAAAATACCTTCAAATGATGCGCTTATTACTGCCGTTCACTTACCGGTTGTCGAAGTGCGAGAAATGCTAGACGAGGATGACTTTGTTAGAAAGCATAAGGTTGAGTCTGTAGAAAAATCCAAGGCGGTATATCAAGCAATTGCTAATAATTTAAGGTCCGTTGAATCCAAGGCAAGTCAGGACCTAGCAAATAGATTAAATAAAAAACCTCAAAATTTAGAGTATGTCGACTATGCAAGGGCAATAGCTTCCTTCATTAGAAGTGAATTTAGACTAAAGGAAACTAAGCTAGAGAGGGTTATGCGTGGTTCTGAGGGCTTTTCAGAGGCTGAATTAAAAGGGGCTCGTATTTTTTATGGGAAAGGCGCTTGTGTTACCTGTCATTCTGGCCCACATTTTTCAGACTTTAGTTTTTATACCGTGCCATTTCCGCAATTGGGGTTTGGTAAAAATGGTTTTGGTGTTGATTACGGAAGATATAACACCACCTTTAACACTAAGGACCTTTACAAGTTCAGAACAGCGCCTTTGTATAACGTTGAAAAGACTGCGCCATATGGACACTCAGGCTCTGTTAATACTTTAAATGAGGCAATAGTTGCCCACTACGACCCTTTGTCTCTAGTATCCGTGGATAAGCTCAATAGATTTGATCGTTATGAGCTTGCAAAGAGACTCGGTTATGCAGACAGCACTAGTCGAGTTGGGTACTTAACACCAGAAGAGGTTTCTCAGGTGGCAAGCTTTTTGAAAACCTTAAGCTTTGATAAAGACAATCTGAAAAATTAAGAAAATGCTGCAACGTGTGTATGCGTCTTATTTTTACCAGTGCTCTATATGAGATGCCTAAACCTACCCCCCTAGCATGCGTTAAATGGTCCATCCCACCCTCCATCTAGCCCACCTGCCCAAGGCATATATAAAGAACTCGCATTAATTAACTAAATTTCTATACAGGTCTGATATGGATTATGCTTGTCCAAATTCTGTCCAAGTCACAGCATTAAATACGTTAATATTTAGTCCCAAGGAATTGAAAGATAATTTTTTTATTGCTGTAAGTTGTTGATTCTTATTACACTCGTAAAATATTGATATGTCTTCGGTGATGCGAAAAAAGTTGTTGAAGATATGGTGAAGTCTGTAAGTTAACTGGTGCCAGCCTTACTCAGTAGGGCTTGGCAGCAGAAAAACTTAATGAAATCTTGCTGTATGCCAGACTTATGCCCCAATAGAGATATGGTCTGGCGGCAAATCTAACTGATATCGCTCATACATTCTCAAATACACTGCTTCAAGATTTTTAGTAAAGAGGGGGGTATCAAATAAAGGGGCCGTCAACAGATTGCTGGCCAATTTAAGTTTGATATCCGCCAATTTCTCAGGCTTTGTAGCCAGCTCTATTGCCAAAGCTGCATATTCTTCCTCATTTGTAGTGATGAGCTCAGGCAAACCAATTGCATTTAACAAGCTGGCAGCAACCCGACTAGGGAAAGACTGGCCCATTAGGGTGAGGAGTGGTACTCCTGCCTTCAGAGAATCAACCGCTGTAGTATGAGCACCATAGGGGTATGTATCCAAAAATAGATCTGCCAATCTATATCTTGCTAAATAGTCAGCCATTGAATCCACTCTTTGGGCAAAAATAATTCTGGATGACGCAATGTGACATTTTTCGAATTCGGCTTTGATATTTTCTTGAAAATCTTTGTTATTTTTCGAGATCCATAAAACACTATTTTCTACTGTCAGCAAAATTCTTGACCAAACATCTAGGACGTGTGGATTAAATTTGAAGTCATTATTAAAGCAACAGAAAATAAATGCATCTTCTGGCAAACCACACTCCTCTCTTGTAAATACCCTAGAAGAAGGCAGTCTCATGGAATCATCAACCATGTATGTATCAGGAAGATGTACTATTTTTTCAGCATAAAAATCCCGATGAGATTCAGGAATAATTGCTCTATCAGCCACGATATAGTCTATAAAGTCAGCCCCAATTGTTCCCGGATAACCCAGCCAGTTAACTTGAATAGGCGCGGCCCTATAGGAGAAAATTCCCACTCTTGAGTTCTGCGTGAAGCCAGCTAAATCAATTGCAATATCAATACCCAGATCACGAGCTAGCCCAGCAATTTCTTGATCCGACAGATTATCAACCTCAATGAATTTATCAAATCCTTGCTTGAGACGTAAATTCATCTCATCACCAACAGGAGCTTTTTGTAATGCAAAAGCGACTACCTCAAACCGAGATCGATCATGTATTTCAAAAAGTTCGGCAGTTAAAAAAGAAACGGGGTGATTACGAAAATCTGGCGAAAAATATGCAATCCGAATTTTCTCGTTTTTTCCATGCTTAGGAATCGGCTCAAGATCCAAGTTTGATAAAAATTGATTTTTGGCAAAAATATTAGCGGCTTGCCTATTCAATACAGGATCATCATTCAAAGATAGCAAATCAAAAGGTCTAATCGCTTTCTTATTTGCCAATATTTTTATAAAAATATTTTCTAATATGCCTGCAAATCCTGACCAGCTGGCTATTTTCATTCTCAGATGAATCAAGTATCCATCCACCCAGTCTAGGTCGGGCACCAAGCTGAGGGCCTTTTGACAGCAAGTAATAGCTTCATCATAACGAGCAAGTGCATTTAAGGTCAGACCCTTATTCAGCCAACTCTCAGCCCTGTCAGAATTCAGGGCTAGGGCTTTATCATGCTGTGTTATTGCCTCATCAAACTGCTTTAGGTCATGCAAAGCATAGCCTTTACATGAATAGGCCTCTGCAAAGGCAGAATCAAGACTAAGGGCATGATCATAATAAGCAATTGCCTCTTCAAAACGCTTCATTTTCTGAAGAGTATTGCCTTTGCTGGCATATGCTTTTACATATTCAGGCTTTAGGCCAAGGGCCTGATCATAATGGGCAATTGCCTCTTCAAAACGCTTTACCTCTTGAAGAGCATTGCCTTTATTAGACCAAGCCTCAGCATAGTTAGGCCTTAACTGTAGTGCCTGGTCATAATGAGTAAGAGCCTCTTCAAAACGCTTTACCTCTTGAAGAGCATTTCCCTTATTGGACCAAGCCTCGGCTGAGTTAGGCGTTAAAGTTATCGCCTGATCGTAATGAGTAATTGCCTCTTCAAAACGCTTGAGCTCCTGTAGAACATTACCTTTGTTAGACCAAGCCTCGGCATATTTTGGCTCTATCTTTATAGATTTATCATAAGCATCAAGAGCTTTTTCAAACTCCTTCAGCTCAAGATAAATATTACCTAGATTGCTCAAGGTTATTGGATTCTTGGGCAGAGCCTTTAGAGAATCATTTGTATATTTCAAAGCCTCTGGATAGAGCCCTTTCTTCGCAGAAACAATTCCCAAGAGCCCCAAAACATGAGGATTTTTAGCTTCTAACTTGAGGGCTTGCTTTAAATATAATTCCGCTGATACTAAATTAGAATTCTCAAGGGATTCAATTGATTTGTGTAAAAGAAAACCTATTTGTGGATTCATATTTGAATATTACAGCGAGATAATTAAACTAAAAAGTTGGCCATACAAAATAATATATGCGTCAACTGTACCAAAAAAAACGCCCAGTCTTTTGAACCAGGCGTTTTAGTTTCTACAGCTTAGTAGCCGATGGAATTACGGCTATTACATCATGCCGCCCATTCCACCCATACCACCCATGCCGCCCATATCAGGCATGCCACCGCCAGCGGAATCATCCTTTGGTGCTTCGCAGATTGCGCAATCGGTTGTCAACAACAAGGCTGCAACAGAAGCGGCATTAACCAATGCAGTTTTTGTTACCTTGGTTGGATCGATAACGCCTTGAGCTACGAGATCACCGTATTCACCAGTTGCTGCGTTGTAACCGTTATTGCCCTTGCTGGCTAATACTGCGTTAACAACTACGCTAGCTTCATCACCTGCGTTTGAAACGATGATACGGATTGGCTCTTCCATTGCGCGCAATACGATGTTGATACCTGCGTCTTGGTCAGCGTTATCGCCTTTCAAGCCCTTGATACCCTGCATCGCACGTAACAATGCTACGCCACCGCCAGGAACAATACCTTCTTCAACTGCTGCACGAGTTGCATGCAATGCATCGTCAACGCGGTCTTTCTTTTCTTTCATTTCAACTTCAGTAGCAGCACCAACACGAATCACTGCAACACCGCCTGCCAATTTGGCAACGCGCTCTTGCAATTTCTCTTTGTCGTAGTCGCTAGTCGCCTCTTCGATCTGAACACGGATGTTCTTCACGCGCGCTTCGATTGCTTTAGCATCGCCAGCACCGTCAATAATGATGGTGTTTTCTTTGCCAACTTCGATGCGCTTCGCTTGACCTAAATGCTCAAGAGTTGTTTTCTCAAGTGTGAGGCCGATTTCTTCAGCGATCACTGTACCGCCAGTCAAAATCGCGATATCTTCCAACATCGCTTTACGACGATCACCAAAGCCTGGAGCCTTAACAGCACAAGTCTTGATGATGCCGCGGATGTTGTTCACAACCAAAGTTGCCAAGGCTTCGCCTTCAACATCTTCTGCAATGATCAACAATGGGCGACCAGACTTCGCTACTTGCTCGAGTACTGGGAGCAAATCACGAATGTTGCTAACTTTCTTGTCAAACAAGAGAACGTATGGGGTTTCCAATACGGCAACTTGCTTTTCAGGCTGGTTGATGAAGTATGGAGAGAGGTAACCACGATCAAACTGCATACCCTCCACAACTTCAAGCTCATCTTCCAAAGACTTACCATCTTCAACAGTAATGACACCCTCTTTACCTACTTTTTCCATTGCTTCAGCAATACGCTGACCAATGCTGTGGTCGCTGTTAGCTGAGATTGAACCAACTTGAGCGATTTCTTTAGTAGTTGTGCAAGGCTTGCTGATTTTCTTGAGCTCTTCGATTGCAGCTGCAACCGCTTTATCAATACCGCGCTTCAAGTCCATTGGGTTGTGACCTGAAACTACGTATTTCATGCCTTCGCGAACGATAGACTGAGCCAATACAGTAGCGGTAGTTGTACCGTCACCAGCGATGTCATTAGTTTTGGAAGCAACTTCCTTCACCATCTGAGCACCCATGTTCTGGAGTTTGTCTTTGAGTTCGATTTCTTTTGCTACGGATACACCATCTTTAGTGATGGTTGGGCCGCCAAATGAACGCTCGATAACGACGTTGCGACCTTTTGGTCCCAAAGTTGTTTTTACTGCGTTCGCAAGAATGTTTACGCCTTCTACCATCTTGGTACGGGCGTTATCTCCAAATACGACGTCTTTTGCTGCCATGATTGAGTTCCTTTCTTAGGTACCGATTACTTCTGTACAACAGCCATGATGTCTTCTTCGCGCATTACGAGAAGCTCGTCGCTGCCGACCTTAACTGTTTGACCTGCATATTTGCCGAATAACACGCGATCGCCAACTTTGACGTCTGGTGCATTCAACTTGCCACTGTCATCACGTTTGCCTGGGCCAACTGCCAATACTTCGCCTTGGTCTGGCTTTTCAGCAGCAGCATCCGGAATGATGATTCCAGAGGCAGTTTTTGATTCTTGATCTAAACGTTTAATGATTACGCGATCATGTAAAGGACGCAGATTCATTCCTTCTCCTATGTTAGTAAGTGTTAACTAATTAAAAAACCAATATAAATCAATATGTTGCAATCTCTTAACACGAAGGCAACAAGCTTTTCAGCTGAATAAGCCTGTTTTAGCACTCGCGTGTAGGGAGTGCTGATTATATAGGTCTGAAACCAGGGATTTCAAGGGCAGATTCACCTTAAATTTCAACTGGGCATCGCGCACTTTCTATAATGAAGGCAGGCAAGTAGGTAGATTCCTACATATAAATAAGCCTTAAGCCCTTACTGCTCCAATCTGTCCTGCCTAGACTGGCTATTCAACGATTGGAGAATGCTGATGAGCCCGAAATCCCGGCTGTACACGCTTGTAAAGGCTTGGAAGAACAAACCCTTCCAAGAAGTGCGCGACGCCTGCGGCCAGCCCTGGCTAGGTCTTGGTGGTGAAGCGCTCGAAGAACACCAATCCTGGTCCCAGCGACAAGAGATTAGTAACGAACCCATCTTTAACAGTCAAGGAACTAAGCTGACGAGCTCTTTATTTAGGCCATTACTGACCGCCACCGACACGCAGTTCCTCAGATTGTTTATGGAGGGTTTGGATACGATTACGTATTGGTACCGTAGCGGCCGTTTCATACCAAGCATCTTGCCTCTACCGGCGAAACACCTAGCATCCAACAACTTCATAGACGCATTAAGTGACCTCATTCTGAACTCACGGCTTCCTGTTGGTCTCGTAAGTTTAGGTGTGCATCAAGTCAATGATTCTGACTCCATGGATTCCTGCGTAGAGGGGCTATTGCGCATGCGCCGTCTTGGCGTCTTAATCCATCTTCTGGATTTTTCTGTAGCTGGTTCGCAAATCCACTGGATCAAGGAGATGGAGCCCGAGGGCATTCATATTGAGATGGGGCAATTTAGAGTGGATGGCTTGCCAAATGCAATGATTTCTCTCGATCAAAAATTCCACGCGCAAATCTATGCCAGCAACATCACCCTGGTGAAAGATTTGGAAAATGCCATGGCAATTGGATCACACCACTGTTATGGCGGGCTGATGATGCCGCCGGTAAGCCGACATCAAATGCTACACACAAGTGATAGCCGCATCGCAAAAGCCATTTTTTCGCTGCACCCTCATAAAAACCCAAACGGAGACAAGTAATGAGAAAACGCGTGATGTTGGTAGATGACCATCCAGCTATGTTGATGGCATTGAAAAGTATGCTGCAAGATCAATTGCTTTTTGAGATAGCAGGGCAAGCGCAACATGGAGAAGAGTGCCTTCGCTCAATCAAAGAAGTTAATCCCAATATGGTGATCTTAGATTTAGACATGCCCAAGACGGATGGCTTTGATGTGATCCGCCGAATTGGGTTGATGCATCCAGAAGTTCGCATACTGGTTCTATCTAGCCTAGATGAAGCAGTGTACGGCGGCAGAGTTCGATCTTTGGGTGCCCATGGATTTGTCAATAAGACTGCCGGTGCCGATGTCATTTTGGCTGCATGCGTTGCTATTTCGCAGGGATATACCTTCTTCACGCACGGGAAGAACGGAAATACTTCCTTGAGCGATAACGATAAGTTGGCATTGATATCTGATCGAGAGCTGCAGGTCATGAAATATCTAGGTAAAGGCAATACCAACCAACAGATATCGGACTTACTGCATATTAGCAATAAGACTGTAGCAACCTACAAGACAAGAGTCTTTGACAAACTAGGCATTAACAATATTGCTGATTTGATCTTGTTCTGCCGTATGAACAACATCATCGAAAGCTAAAACGGTATGCATCGATTCATTTTGAAAAAAGCACTCGCACTCTGCTCTGCTTATGTGGGACTCACGTATGCCGGACCTTTTAGCACTGCAGAGCAATCATGGATCGATGCCCATCCAGTTGTACGATTTAGTATTCACGAAAAATATGCGCCCTATCTCACGCCAAAAAACACTCAAGGGGATACGGGGCCCTTTAAAGCACTACTGTCAAAAATTGAAGAATGCACGCGACAGCAATATGTAGCAGTATGGAGAAAATCCGATCACGAAGGTTTAAGACAACTCAGTAAAGGCGAGGTAGATTTCATCATCGACCCCCCAAGTATTAACAGCCACGTATTGCAGTTTGGCTCCCTATCAGAAGCCATCTTCTGGGGTCATGATGCAGTTGTCACCAAAGCCTCCACTAGACTGGACTCGCCCAACCCAAAAATTGCTTACTTCGATCGTGGGCTCGAGAATACGCCCATCGCCGTTGATGACCCTAACAAGAGCAATGAGACGCAGTCCCCCGATGACTTAATTCAATCGCTTATCAAAAGTGATATCGAGGCACTAGTCATGCCTATTCGCTTAGCGCGTCGATTGATACAGGAAACTCAAAATTCAGATCTAAAAATTGATGGTCTATACAGTCGAGAGCCATTTGCCTATCGCTGGTTAATCTCTGATCAAGATGCTCCCTTACATGATGTACTAAATCACTTCCTAAATGACTTGGATCCCATTGCATCACGTCAGCTTTTTTCTTTAGGCGATGAGCCCAATCCAAAGTCAAACGCACTACTGTGGCTAAGCACTATTTTTGCACTCATTATTGGTGGAGTGATGTTCTATCAACTCCAAAGAAAATATTTTCATCAGAAGCAAGTTGCTCTTGAATTGCTGCACTCTAAGGAGGCGGCTGAAAAAGCAAATGCTGCCAAATCTGCATTTTTGGCAACGATGAGTCACGAAATTCGTACGCCTATGAATGCCATTCTCGGAGTCCAAGAGCTGCTGCTGGGCAGCTCGCAGTTCCCCAAGAAAGATAAGTCTTTACTAAAGAGTGCCCAAGCCTCAGCTGAGTCTCTTTTGGGGATGCTAAATCAAGTATTGGACATCTCCAAGATTGAGGCTGGCAAACTCACGCTCAATTTAGAACCCTGCAATCCACATCAATTGCTGATGGATATTCATGCGGCATTTTCTACGGTGGCTCAGAAGCAGAATCTACTACTCCACACCTCGATTGATCCCAGAATTGCCGAAGTACTGATGATTGATTCCTTGCGTCTACGACAAGTTCTGCAAAATTTACTCAGCAATGCAATTAAGTTCACCAACAAGGGTGAGGTGTATTTTTCAATTACCGTACTCGCAGATGATCATGCTGGTCAATTAATCGAGTTCAGGGTAATTGATACTGGAATTGGTATGGGCGAAGAGCAAATCAAAGTGGCTCTAGAAGCCTTTGAGCAGGTGCCATTGACGCATGAGTCTTACCAATCCGAGCAAGAAAGAGGTACGGGCCTTGGGCTCACCATCACCAGTCATCTAGTGAGCTCGATGAACAGCCACCTCTATTTTGAAAGCGCTCCTGGATTTGGAAGTAATGTTCATTTTTCAGTGGCCTTTCCCAGGACTAGCATTGCAGCTCCCCAGACCGCCAGTTTTGATTCACTTGCAACAGTATCCAGAAACTTAATTTCCAAAACAGTAGGGCGAAAGAAATGTGGCATCCGTGCTCTGGTGGTTGAAGATCACCCAGCGAGCCGTCAAATTTTGTCTCTGCAATTAGAAGCACTCGGAATCAATACTTGCGTTTGTGAAAATGCCGCCATTGCGCTAGCGTTGCTGAAAGACCATCACTTTGATCTCATGCTGACAGATCAATCTATGCCTGGCATGCAAGGCTCTGAATTAGCTAAACAAATTCGATCTCTAGGTAATCGTGACTTGGTCATTATTGGCGTCACGGCTGATATTTATGCCCTAGACTCACGTCATCAATTTTTATCATCTGGTATGAATGGTGTACTCATCAAGCCGCTAAGTTTGGGCGCTCTTGAGAATGAACTAATGCGCTATTTTGAAAGCAGTCAAGATTCTGTCTGCGCTAATGAGGTCTATTCATTTGACGCCTTCTCCAATCTCATTAAAGACGATCCACTCCAAATCATGGTGATCTTGGACGAAATTGAAAAAGTCCACCTAGATACTCTAAGTCAATTAGGTTCGGGTGGGATGCAAACCCCCATTGATGAAGCGCAGTTTCAGGGCCTGGTTCATAAAGTCAAAGGTGGGGCGCAACTGTTGCAGGCCACCCAATTCATCCATGACTGCCAAGTCCTTGAGCTTAATGGTCCGATTTCTGAACGTATTGAGCAATTTATTGCTCTTCTTGAGAAGCAAAACCAAATCATTCGAACTTATAAGAAAAGTTATCAACAGTAATTTAGGGCTACTTTATGTTGATGGTCGCCAAGGTTTATCCTATGGGGAATGCGTACTCAGAACCCCTTGTCCTCTGCCCTTGCCCTGCCAACCATCCTATTGGCTAGCCTAGCTATTCTGGTGATTAGCCTGCAGTCGTATGCTGTAGAGCCAGCCTCCCAAGAGGCTGCACCTCAATACATCCCTAAGACTGTAGCTGCTAGTCTTGAAAAAAATCAGATCCCCAAAGAGGCAATCAGCATTTCAGTGGTGGAGATTGAGCAAGGTCGACCAGGGAAAGTCACAGCAAAAAAAGAAGTAGATTGGCGCTCCAAGCAGGCAATGAATCCTGCCTCCACGATGAAGCTATTAACTACCTTGAGCGGTTTGGATATTTTGGGGCCGCAATATCGTTGGCGCACCAATATTTATACCGACGGCATTATTCGACAGGGAGTATTGAAGGGTAATTTGTATTTACAGGGTACTGGCGACCCTAAACTAGTTCCCGAAGAACTTGCCAAGATGATGAAGGAATTACAAAATCTTGGCATTCAGAAAATTGATGGCAACCTCTTTTTTGATCGGAGTGCCTATGCGCCCAGCGTCATGGAGCACAACACGATCGATGGTGAATCTTTGCGCGCTTATAACGTTCCGCCAGATCCATTGCTCTATGCCTTTAGAACCCTTTCCTTTCAGTTAAGTAAATCACGTACTGCGGACTTTATTGATCTGAGTTACACGCCAGCACTATCGCAACTGAAGGTAGTCAATCAAATGCAGCTGGTTGATCGTTCCTGCGATAACTGGAAAAGTAATATTCGTTTTAATTTAGATCCAGAGGGTATCAGCAATACCGATCAAGCTCTAACAGCCCAGTTCTCTGGCGCATTTCCGAGTGCCTGCAAAGGCGTGAACTTTAATATTGTCGCTTTAGATGCCAATACTTTTTTAACGCAAGGTTTTGCAGCTGCATGGGAGCTAGCAGGTGGGGCGTGGACTCAACCCCCAATTGGCAAAGACGGTACTGTACCACTGGCAGCTCGACTTTTATTGCAGTTTGAAGGCATCAAGCTTGCTGATGATGTTGTAGACATCAATAAATACTCTAACAATGTAATGGCACGCCAAGTTCTTTTGACTTTGGCATTAGAGAAAATGGGTAAACCCGCAACAACTGCTAATGGTGATTTAGTAATTCAGAGTTGGTTAAAGCAAAACGGCTTGAATTTTACGGACTTAGTAATTGAAAATGGGTCTGGGCTATCTCGCAATGAGGCTATCTCTGCGGAGCAAATGAATCAACTTCTCTTAACAGCGCGCAATCTTCCCGTAGCAGAAGTGTTCTACAACAGCCTCCCGATAGCAGGAACCGATGGCACGATGCGTAATAGACTCATGGCACATCTACGAAAATTTCTGCATTTGAAGAAAAAGCCTGAGGCACGCATCAAAACAGGTTCACTTGCCGACGTCAGAGCGATATCAGGCTATGTAATGAGTAAGTCCGGAAAGATGTATGCGGTGACCTCATTCATAAACCACCCCAATGCATGGCGAGGCTTAGAGTCGCACGATCAATTATTGGCGTGGCTACTGGACGATGGTCCGGAACCAAAACACGCGCGCTGAAGCCGATCTCTCACACCATCCCACTCTTCCCCTGCTGGCGGCTCTGGAAAAAGAATTAAATCCCAGCCCTGCTGATCCAAGTCTCGTAATGAGCGATACAGCCGACTTGCAAATGAAGCGCTATCGCTAGGCACGATTACTTCCTCAAAATGTACTGATGGATGCCCATCTTCACTTAATGAGGAATCTGAATCCCATACCGCAACTGCGACCCTAGACTTGATATCCGGAAACTCACTGAGTGCATCCAAGACTCTGCCTGGGGCATACATTCTTAAGGGGGTTGTCGGGGCGTAATGGGCACGCAGACTGCCAGAGACCCTTGGCAGGCCATCATCTTGCTTAGTTGCATTAGCTTCACCAGGCAAATAGACCTTGATACCAGTCTTGGAAAAAATCTCTCCGGGAGTAATGAGGCCTGGGCGCAATAAGACTGGATGATCGCCTGAGGATAAATCAATGATGGTTGATTCAATACCGACTTCGCAATCGCCACCATCCAAAATCATGAGATCCAGCATGCCCTCAAATTCACTTCGGACATCAGCAGCGCTCGTAGGAGACACTTTTCCGAAGCGGTTAGCCGAAGGAGCAACTACTCCGCCTTTAAATTTACGCAACAATTCTTGTGCGATTGGGTGGGCAGGCGCCCGAATCGCTACAGTATCTTGGCCACCAGTTAGTTCATTTAAAACACTTTTATCTTTTTTAAAGACTAAGGTTAGTGGGCCAGGCCAAAAAGCATTGATCAGTTTTAATGCATCTTCCGATAAATCCCTTACCCAGGGCGCTAGTACCGGAACCCAATCGACTTGTGCTTGATCAAATTTATCAGGGGCTGCCAAGTGAACAATGAGCGGGTGATTGGATGGCCTTCCCTTGGCAGTGAAAATTTGTTTGATTGCCTCAGGGTTCTTCGCATCAGCACCCAAGCCATAAACCGTCTCAGTTGGGAAGGCAACTAAGCCACCATCTCGCAAAGTTTGAACTGCTTCGTTAATTACTGCAGATGTTTGCAGTGCACTACTCTCGCTGGACATTTCTAGGGCTCGATCCCTAATTCAACAGCGACGGCTGCGCAATTTTGGCGCGCTTGATTCAGCGACTCACCCAAACAGTTGATATGACCCATCTTGCGACCCATGCGTGGATCGGATTTTCCATACAGATGTAACTTCGCATCCGGATGTGAAAGCACCTTATCCCAAGCTGGCTCTCTTGTTTTATCTTCACTACCCTCGTACCAAAGATCACCCAAGAGATTAAGCATAGAAACGGGTGCTAGCAAGCGGGTATCACCCAGGGGTAGACGAGCCATGCTTCGAACCTGCTGCTCAAACTGACTGCTGACAGAGGCATCCATAGTGTAATGGCCTGAATTATGTGGACGCGGAGCGATTTCATTTGCAACGATGTCGCCACTCTTGAGTACGAAGAACTCCACACACAGTACACCCACGTAATCAATCTTACGAATGAGCGCTTTAGCTGCTTCAATAATTTTTTTCTCTTGAGCAGGCTTCAGTGATGGCGCCGGCACAGTCGAGGTATGCAAAATACCGTCGCGATGGATATTTTGAGAAACAGGATATGCCACTACCGCATCATCATATCCACGTACCACCAAAGCAGACACCTCAAAATCTAAATCCATGCGCTTTTCAAGAACGCAAGGCACTTTACCCAATTCAGCCCAAGCAGCAACTAGATTGGCAGAGTCATAAACCGTTATTTGACCTTTGCCGTCGTAACCCATACGAGCGGTTTTCAGAATGCCCGGAAATAAATCGCCAGGAACATGCTCAATATCTGCATCACGTTCAACTACACAATAGGGAGCAGGGCCAATATTGGTTTCTGCTTTCCAGGTAGCTAAGAACTTTTTCTCAGCAACGCGATTTTGAGCCAAAGAAACGCAACTACTGCGAGGCGCAACGAATACGCCTAAAGACTCGAGCTCATCTAAAGCTTGAGCAGGAACATTTTCAAATTCGGTGCTTACAGATTTGCACAATGTCGCCATCTCTTTCAATGCAGCAGAGTTGGTGTAATCAGCTTGAATGAATTTTTCTGCAATAGAGCCGGCAGGACTATCTGATCCAGGATCTAGAACGCAGACCTTGTAGCCCATCGCTTGAGCGGCCTGCGTAAACATACGCCCCAATTGACCGCCACCCAAAATTCCTAAATACGAGCCCGGCAAAATGGGCTCTAAATGATCCGCCATCTTCTTAATATCCTGGCAAATTCATGGAGCGCGCAGTATCGGACTGCTTTGCACGAAACTCTTCTAACTGTTTTGCTAAAGCAGCATCATTGACTGCTAAATTAGCAATCACATGCAAAGCTGCATTTGCAGCTCCCGCTTCACCAATAGCAAACGTCGCCACTGGAATGCCCTTAGGCATTTGCACGATGGAATACAAAGAATCTTCACCACGCAAATATTTGCTGGCAACTGGAACGCCGTAGATTGGAACAATGGTTTTTGATGCCAGCATGCCTGGCAAATGCGCAGCACCACCTGCACCAGCAATAATCGCCTTAAGTCCATTTTTGGAAGCATTTTCTGCATACACAAACATATCGTCTGGCATGCGATGAGCTGAAACCACTTTAGCTTCATGAGCAATACCAAATTGCTCTAGCATTTGAGCTGCGTGCTGCATGGTGTCCCAATCCGAATTGGATCCCATGACAATTCCGACTACTGGCTTTTTGCTCATTTACCTCTCCAAATGCCCTGATTTACATCGTTAATTTATCTAAGGCCTCATTATCCCAGCCTTTTTAGGCCCTCAAGAAAATTACGCCTTAGTTAAGCGAGCAAGGGCTTCGCGATACTTTTCTGCTGTTTTATCAATTACATCCGCCGGTAATTCAGGTGCTGGGGCTGTTTTTGGCCATAGCTTACCGTCAACCATGGCTGTTTCAAGCCAATCGCGGACAAATTGCTTGTCATATGAAGGGGGATTTGCGCCTACATAGTAGGTTTCAGCAGGCCAAAATCGGGAAGAATCAGCAGTAAGGATTTCATCCATCAAGACCAACTGACCAGCATCATCTAAACCAAATTCAAACTTGGTATCAGCAATGATGATTCCACGAGTCGCAGCAAATTCAGAAGCTTCTTTGTACAAACGAATGCTGACTTCACGAATCTGATTAGCCAACTTCTCACCAATCATCTCGATTACTTTTTCAAAGGAGATATTTTCATCATGCTCACCTACCTCAGCTTTAGCAGCGGGGGTAAAAATTGGCTCTGGCAACTTCTGGGCATTTTCCAAGCCCTCGGGCAACGCAATACCACAAACCTTACCAGTTTCCTTATAGTCTTTCCAGCCGCTTCCAGCGAGGTAACCGCGCACTACTGCCTCGACCAAGATTGGCTTCAATCGTTTAGCCACGACTGCACGACCTTTAACTTGATCAACTTCGTCAGCAGGTACAACGCTTTCAGGATCAACACCAGTCAAATGATTTGGTATCACCTTAGCCAGCTTCTCGAACCAAAAGTTAGCCATTTGATTGAGCACAACGCCCTTCTCAGGAATAGGCTGACCCATGACAACATCAAAAGCAGATAAGCGATCGGTGGTGATCATGAGTAGCTTGTCATCACCCAGTGCGTATACATCACGCACTTTTCCTTTTGAGAGTAAAGGCAATGACTTGATAGAAGTGGCATACAAAGCTCGCATATTTATCTCACTTAATGATCTGGGCTAATTTGCCACTCTTGTACAACTCAGCCATTTTTTCCAGGGGAATTGGCTTAATTTTGGACGCTTGGCCTGAACTACCAAATGCATTGAAGCGGGCAATACATACTTTCTTGGCAGCTTCACGTGCAGGCTTTAAATAATCGCGTGGATCAAACTTACTTGGGTTCTCGAACATGTAACGGCGGATAGCGCCAGTCATTGCCAAGCGAATATCGGTATCAATATTAATTTTGCGAACACCATTTTTAATGCCTTCTTGAATTTCCTCAACAGGCACACCGTAAGTTTCTTTCATATCGCCACCAAACTCACGAATCTCTGCAAGTAATTCTTGTGGAACGCTAGAAGAACCATGCATTACTAAATGCGTATTCGGAATACGAGTGTGAATTTCTTTAATGCGCTCGATTGCCAAGATGTCGCCAGTAGGCTTCTTAGTAAATTTATAGGCACCATGACTAGTACCAATCGCAATGGCTAATGCATCACACTGTGTAGCCTTCACAAAATCAGCAGCCTGCTCAACGTCTGTCAACAATTGTTCGCGCGTCATCTTGCCATCGGCACCATGACCATCTTCTTTATCGCCCTGCATAGTCTCTAACGAACCGAGAACACCTAACTCAGCTTCAACGGTAACTCCAATAGAGTGGGAGAACTTCACCACTTCTCTAGATACATCGACGTTGTATTCATAACTGGCAACCGTCTTACCATCAGCCTCTAAAGAGCCATCCATCATCACACTAGTAAAGCCACTCTTAATCGCAGCCATACAGACTGCTGGGCTTTGACCATGATCTTGATGCATCACAACTGGAATATGTGGGTAAGCCTCAACTGCAGCAGAAATCAAATGACGTAAGAATGATTCACCCGCATATTTACGAGCACCAGCAGATGCTTGCATGATGACTGGAGAATCTGCTTCATTAGCCGCCTCCATGATCGCTGTTACTTGCTCTAAATTGTTAACGTTAAACGCCGGCAAGCCATAGCCATTTTCAGCAGCGTGATCCAAGAGTTGTCGTAAAGATACTAAAGCCATGATGGTCTCTTAATTAAAAATGTTAGTAATAAATAATGTGAATCAATATATTAGAAAGTGAATTACTTCACCTGAATAATCTTGAGTGAATTGGTGCCGCCAGGCTCACCCATAGGCTCACCTGAAGTCAACACTACTACATCACCCTTCTTCACCGCCCCTAACTTCTTGAGGCAATCCTCTACTTCTTGTAAGGCAGTATCACGTTGCTTGGTGTAATCCAAGCCAATAGGGAATACATTGCGATAGGTGCTCAAGGCGCGCTGAGTTGCAATCTTTGAAGTTAAGGCAAAGATGGGTAAATGAATATTGTGGCGGCTCATCCAAACTGCAGTTGATCCTGAGTCTGTCAGAGCAGCAATCGCATTGGCATTAAGATGATGTGCTGTAAATAGCGCGCCCAAAGCAATCGTTTGATCAATGCGTGAGAAGGTTTGATCCAAGAAATCGGTATCTAGTTTTACGCGATCTGACTTTTCTGCTTCAACACAAATCTCTGCCATCGCCTTGATCGTTTGTACCGGGTACATACCTGCAGCAGATTCAGCAGACAGCATGACTGCATCCGTACCATCCAATACTGCATTAGCTACATCACTCACTTCAGCGCGAGTAGGCACTGGAGCATTAATCATGGACTCCATCATTTGCGTTGCCGTGATTGTAAATTTATCAGCTTCAAGCGCTAGCTTGATCATGCGCTTTTGCAAAGCCGGGACAGCAGCATTGCCAACCTCAATGGCTAAATCTCCGCGTGCGACCATAATGCCGTCGCTCTCCGCAATAATGCTATTAAGCGCATCAGGCTCAATAGCCTCAGCACGCTCCACTTTTGCAATCGTGCGCACTTTGCCAACACCATGCTTTGCACTAGCAGCATCCGCCAGCTTGCGAGCATAGGCCATATCTGCGCCATCTTTTGGAAAGCTAATCGCGAGGAAATCCACGCCCATCGCAATAGCTGCATCCAAATCAGCAATATCTTTTTCTGTCAGCGCTGGAGCAGTTAAACCACCACCAGCACGATTAATACCTTTGTTATTCGAGAGTGGGCCACCTTGCTCTACCAGGGTAAAGATCTCACCACCCTTTACGCCCTCGACGCGCAGCACAACCAAACCATCGTTCAATAAAAGACGATCGCCCGGCTTAACATCTTGTGGCAGCTCCTTGTAATCCAATCCCACGCGCTCTTGATTGCCAAGCTCACACGCAACATCCAGAATAAATTGCGCACCTTCTTTTAGAAGAATTTTGCTATCAACAAATTTACCCACGCGGATTTTTGGGCCCTGAAGATCGGCCATGATGCCAACCTCTTTACCAACTTCAGCAGAAATACTGCGCACTAAATCATGACGTGCTTTATGGTCAGCAACAGTGCCATGAGAAAAGTTCATCCTCACAACATCCACACCTGCACGAATCATTTCGCGCAAAACTTCAGGCTTTTCTGATGCAGGCCCCAATGTGGCAATGATCTTTGTTGCTCTCAACATATTTAGTCTTTCGCTCTTTCAGCTAGTACTGCAAAGGCTGGCAAGGTTTTGCCTTCTAAGAATTCCAAAAAGGCACCGCCACCAGTAGAGATGTAATCCACTTGATTTTCAATACCGTACTTTGCAATTGCAGCTAAGGTATCGCCGCCACCTGCAATCGAGAACGCTGGCGAATGTGCAATCGCTGCTGCCAACATTTTAGTGCCGCCACCAAACTGATCAATCTCAAATACACCTAATGGGCCATTCCAAACAATGGTGCCGGCATGTGCCAACATAATCGATAGACGCGCAGCAGTCTTAGGACCAATATCCAAAATCATGTCATCTTCTGCAACTTGATCTGCGGGTACACGATTCGCACGCGCTAGTGGAGAGAGTTCATTGGCAACCACGACATCTTCAGGAATAGGAACATGCGCACCGCGCTTTTCCATAATCTCCATGATTTCTCGCGCCTCATCAACCAAGTCTGGCTCTGCTAATGACTTGCCAATGGGTAAGCCTTTGGCCAACATAAACGTATTTGCAATGCCGCCACCCACAATTAATTCATCCACCTTGTCAGCCAAAGCCTTAAGGATAGTGAGCTTTGAAGATACTTTAGAGCCCGCCACAATCGCTACCAGTGGGCGCTTAGGACTTGCTAACGCACGACTCAAGGCATCTAACTCTGCAGCCATCAAAGGACCAGCACAAGCGATTGGGGCAAATTTAGCCACGCCATTAGTCGTTGCCTCAGCGCGATGCGCAGTACCAAATGCATCATTGACATAGACATCACACAAAGCGGCAATCTTCTTGGCCAACTCGTCGTTATTCTTTTTCTCACCCACATTCAGGCGACAGTTCTCCAGTAAAACCAATTCGCCTGGATTGACCTCAAATCCACCGTCTACCCAATCACTAATTAAAGGGACTTTGCGATTTAGGAGCGTAGCAATTCGATCGGCTACTGGCGCCAAACTATCTTCAGGTTTGAATTCGCCTTCGGTTGGGCGACCTAAGTGGGAGGTCACCATGACTGCAGCACCCGCATCCAAACACATTTGCACTGCCGGCATAGAAGCTCTAATTCGGGTGTCTTCGGTGATATTACCTACATCATCCTGAGGAACATTGAGGTCGGCACGGATTAAAACCCGTTTTCCCTTAAGCAGACCTGCTGCGGCTAGTTCACTAAGGCGTTTTACTTTAAAGAGGGTTTCCGGCATGAGAATAGGCAAATTTAGTGGTTTACGGGGAATGCTCCATTCTAAATCGTCCGGGCTTTCTACCCCAAAGGAATTGGGCTGCCTCACCACGCTCCCTGCTCTACAATAAAGGCTGAGACGTATTTCCAGACCCTGGGGCTCCCTAGTGGCTTGGCACCCTGTTTTAACGAATTGAATCACCCAATTTATTACATATTTAAAAGGTAGAGAAAATGTCGATGTCCGACCGCGATGGCTTTATTTGGTCCGATGGGAAGCTCATTCCCTGGCGTGAGGCCAATATTCATGTGCTAACCCACAGTCTCCACTACGGAATGGGTGTTTTTGAGGGTATTCGTGCCTATAAAACCCCCCAAGGTACCGCCATTTTCCGCCTTCCAGAGCACGTTAAGCGCCTTTTCAATGGAACCAAGATCTTCCAGATGACCATGCCATGGACCCCTGATCAGATTACCAGCGGCATTATTGATGTCGTTAATAGCAATAAGCTGGAATCTTGCTACATCCGCCCAATTATCTTTATTGGCTCCCAAAAGCTTGGAATCTCTCCAAAAGGCAATAGCATCCATACCGCGATCGCTGCCTGGGAATGGGGTGCTTATTTGGGTGAAGACGGTATTAACAAGGGCATCCGCGTTAAAACCTCCTCATTTACCCGCCACTTCGTGAACTCCTCCTTGGTTCGCGCCAAAGCCTCCGGCTACTACATCAACTCCATTTTGGCGAACCAAGAAGTCACTGCTAATGGATATGACGAAGCCCTACTGCTTGATACAGAAGGCTATGTGTCTGAGGGTTCCGGTGAGAACATCTTTATCGTTAATAACGGCATTATTTACACTCCAGATCTAGCCTCTTGCTTAGATGGCATCACTCGTAACTCCATCATGCAAATCGCAAAAGATTTGGGCTACGAATTGCGTGAGAAACGCATTACTCGCGATGAAGTGTATTCAGCTGATGAAGCTTTCTTTACTGGTACTGCCGCCGAAGTAACACCAATTCGCGAGTTGGATGATCGCACTATTGGTGACGGTAAGCGTGGCCCCATTACCGAGAAAATTCAGAAGACCTACTTTGATGCGGTCTACGGCAGAAGTGATAAATACAAGTCTTGGTTAACTTACGTTAAGTAATAGGAAATCAGAGAATGAGTGAAGCTCAAGTTGTAATGGTGAATGGCAATACAGATTTGCCTTTGCATTGCCCAACCAATAAAACCCCTAACTGGAATTCACATCCACGTGTTTTTTTGGATGTTGCTAAAACGGGTGAAGCGAAGTGCCCTTATTGCGGCACTGAGTACAAACTCATTCCAGGTACAGAGCCCCACGGGCACTAAACCCATCAGCACCCCAGAGCGGGGTGCTGTGTCGGGATACCTCACATGAATCGTATTCTGATCATCGCCCCTAACTGGATTGGCGATGCAGTAATGTCCCAGCTCCTGCTGGCGAATCTCAAAGTCATCTACCCGCAGTCTCAGATTGATGTTTTAGCAAGTCCTTGGGTTGCACCCATCTATCGCGCGTGCACAGAAGTTCGCCAAGTCATTGAAGCGCGACTAGAGCACAAGCAATTGCAATGGGGCTTACGCAAGCAACTCGCAAAGCAATTGGAGCTAAATCAATACGATGCTTGCTTTGTACTGCCCAATAGCCTGAAGTCTGCGCTGATTCCTTGGCTTGCCAACATTCCGCTACGCATTGGTTATCGCGGAGAGATGCGCTTTGGACTAATCAATTTTTCTTTGGCCAATCCGAGCAAGACTAATCGTCCGCCCATGGCCAACCATTACCTTGCACTTTCCAATGTATTGGATCACTCACAAAATCTTGATATCAATCAGTCTGCAGACCCAAAACTCAATATCTCACTTGCAAGCCAAAAAGCTATTGACGCGAAGCTAGTAGCGGCGGCCATTAAGGAAAAAATAATCTACGTATTTTGTCCGGGTGCAGAGTATGGAGTGACAAAGCGTTGGCCTGCCGACCACTTCGCCAATCTTGCACAAGAATTAATCGCGAACAAATCAGATGCCCATGTAATTCTTTTAGGTAGTAAAGGGGATCGTGAATTGGGTGAGGATATTAGAGCCAAAGCCAATAATGATCAGAAAATACATAATTGGTGCGGCAACACATCACTCGATGAGGCTATTGCACTCATTGGCATGAGTAAAGCGCTAATCAGCAACGACTCTGGCTTAATGCATATCGGCGCAGCATTAAAAGTTCCACAAGTGGCTATCTTTGGCTCAAGCGATCCGCACCATACGCCACCGCTATCCGATAAAGCAAAAGTGATTTGGCTTAACTTACCATGTAGCCCTTGCCATAAGAGAGAGTGTCCATTAGGTCACCTCAAGTGCTTAAAAGACATCTCGCCAGAGAATGTATTTGAAGCTATTCAGAACCTTCACTAATATCACATCAACATCAGTTACCAGAAAGTAAGCCATGCCAAAACTAGCCAGACTTTTTCATAATGCCGATGATGTGGTGGATGCTTGGCGTGATGCCTTAAAACATCGTGATGTCAAAGGTGCTTTGGCAATTTGGCTAGATGACGACTCAATCACTTGCGTGCTGCCAGAAGGTCAACGCCTGAGTGGTCATGCTGAAATTCGGGCAGGTCTAGAGCGCCTCTTGGCTAAGCAAGCTTTATTTTTGGAGCCGATTGCCTGCATTAGTCACTCCGTATTGGGTGCCGCGGTATACGACACCACCGAAGCAGTACATTTGCGCGATGATCAAATTGAGGCTGAGTTTTTTCTCAACATCACCCTGGTCTTGTTACAAGATAGTCAAGGCTGGCGTATCGCACACCTACATGCAAGTCACTCCACTGAAGATACGTTTGATGCACCATCAACTCCACACGGACTGCATTAATTAGTGATAGTACAAAGGTTGCCATCTCATGGATGAGCAAGTTCTACGATCTCTCATTAAGTGGCCAAATGTTCCACACTGCTTTGGCTGGCTGGCTCTTGATCGTCGTGGTCAATGGCGTATGCGAGATGAATTCGCGCAAGCTAATCAATTGGCGGGGAGCCTTATTCAGCACGCAGCCCTCAATGAATTTATCTCCAGAAATTACGCCTGCGATTCCTTAGGTAGGTATTTTTTCCAGAACGGCCCTCAAAGAGTTTTCATCACTCTAGATGCTACTCCATGGATAGCCAGAATCATTCCCAGTGAAAACGGCTCCCAACTATTAACGCAGTGCGGTACAGCAATAAAACCACATGGCGCCCTGAGCGATGAAAAAGGCAACATCTATGTCACCGGAATCATTCCACAATCGCTCTCTGAGCAAAATGATGGAACGGTATTTACCCAAACAGAATCTCTGTCACTTGCACTGCTACATGACCATGATTTAGATCTATTCTCAGATCAGTCGAAAGTGATGGAGGATGCCTGTAGCTTTAGAGGCTCTTGGCAATGGGAAGGCAGGGATCTACCAATCGAACCTACCCACTCAGCGGAACTCAGTGAGCGCTTTCACTTCATCAAAACGCCCACCAATTAATTAGCTGGGCATATTTTTACCCTGCTCCTTTAATTCTTCTTGATACTGTTTTTGCATTTCACGAAGGCGCGCATCAATACTGGAAGCCTGATAAAAGTCGGCGCCGCCAGAAGATCTCGCAATTTTTAGCTGCTCAATTGCTGAAGGCCATGCACCCTCAAGCGCATACTTTTCTCCAAGGGCGTAATGGCGCATCGGCACATTTTTAGCTTGGTCATAGGCATTCGATAATAATGCCCACCATACCACTTCATTGGGCTGCAATCTCGTACGCGCCTTTAGCCAGGTAATGGCGTCATTAGTACGACCTAGCTTGAGATAAGCATTCATCATTGCGGCGCCGGCAGCGTAAGACTGTGGATAAGCCTTTAAAGTTGCCTGAGCAATTTGTAGCGCCTCCTCACCCTTACCTTTAGCTAATGCCAACTCGGAGGAGGTAATGTCTAAGGACAAGCTTTGTCGCAATATGGGTGAGCCTGGCGCACTAGCGCTGTTGGCAAGATTGCGCGCTTGTTGCAAATAGCCTGCGGCCTGATCAAACTTTCCCTGCTTTTGAGCAACCAGCGCAAGTCCATAGAAGCCTTCCATCTGCTTTCCTGGGGCTGTCTGCTTGCTTAAAGCATCAAAGGTATTCCTTAAGTCATACATCTGACTAGAATTTCCAGACTGCTCCATGCGAGCACGCGCCTTAATGAAATAAAACTCCACTGCTGTTGGCACATTTCTGTTGGAAATATTACGAGCACGATCTTGCATATCAGCAATACGATCAGTGGTTAAGGGGTGAGTACGAACGTAGGATGGAACACCGCTATCCATGATGCCCGTAGCCTTTTGTAAGCGCTGGAAAAATCCTGGTGCACCATTTACGTCATACCCGCTTGCAGCCAAAATCTGAAAACCAATGCGATCAGCCTCGCGCTCAGCATCTCTTGAATACGAGAGCTGGTTATTCACTGCCACCGCTTGACCACCCTGCATCAATCCAGCAGCAGCGCCTGGATTACGTGAAGCAGCTAAGGCTCCTAATAACATACCAGCGAGGGCAATCATGGTATTCGTAGCCTGCTTGTCCATTTGACGCGCTAGATGGCGCTGTAAAACGTGACCAGTCTCATGACCCATAACTGAGGCAACCTCAGAGTCAGTCTCGGCACTAACTAGCAGCCCCGTATGAAAACCAATAAACCCACCAGGCAATGCAAACGCATTAATGCTGCTATCTTTAACAGCGAACACCTCAAAGTTATAAGCGCTCCCCCCCTGCTCGCCGGCACCACCTAATTGCAAACGTTTTGCAGCTTGCAATAAGCGTCGCTCCATTTGATTTAAAAAATCATAAATTGGTAGGTCGTTCGAGTAATCTGGATCCGGACGAATCTGGCGCATGATCATCTCGCCATACTTTTTCTCATCCATACGACTTAAGCTATCACCGCCAGGATCACCCATATCCGGGAGAACAAAGCTTGGTTGAGTTTGAGGCGTATTGCGTGACGGCAAATTTGAAGAGCGCGCATCGGGTGACTGAACCGCTCGGCCCAAGTTTTGCAAAGCTGCCGAATCACCTTGCACCGATACATCCCCCGTCACCGGTGATGGTATGGGTCCAGCCGCATAAACGAAGCCAGTACTTGGCCAAGCCAAGGCTAGAATGAGCTGGCCAGCCAAAATTCGCTTAAATAGCGATGATTTTTGTCCTGTCTTTATGACTTGCATCCCTATATGGTAAAACTTATCCCATGAACAAACTAACTCATTTTGATGCCAGCGGGCAAGCCCATATGGTGAACGTTGGAGACAAGCCCAATACCCATCGGATTGCGATTGCTACAGGCAAGATCACCATGCTGCCAGAAACCTTCGTAATGATCGAGGCAGGTACCCATAAAAAGGGGGATGTTTTAGGCATTGCCCGCATTGCTGGCATTCAGGCTTCCAAAAAGACGTCGGATTTGATCCCTCTTTGTCACCCGCTAGCTCTGACGCACGTCAGCTTAGAGTTTGCATTGAATAAAGGCACTAGCAGTATTAGCTGCCAAGTTAGAGCTGAGACTACCGGGCCTACTGGTGTGGAAATGGAAGCCCTTACCGCAGTGCAAGTCGCCCTCCTCACAATCTACGATATGGCAAAGGCAGTAGACCGCGGCATGGTGATGGGTGATGTTCGCCTACTAGAAAAGAGTGGCGGAAAAAGCGGGGAATGGAAAGCTTAATTCATTAGCTACTCGTTTTAAAGATTAAGCCACCCCAGGGGTGGCTTAATTTCTTATGAAGCACCGATCACTAGTTTACTTCGTGATGCGGCACTCAGAAGGTAGTAGCTGGGGCAGCAGATTAGTTTCAGCGGAACGGCAAGACCACCCACCAGCCCACGTTGATCCCTCTGGCTTAGATAAATCAATTGCCTTAGGAATATTGGCATCTGGATCATTTGTTGGAATGAGATGTAATGTGTTTTTGTTTTCTGGGGCGACGTTATTCTGAAAGTCGATGGCAATCGCACCAGATGGGGTGATCTCAATTAACTTCACGCTGCGTGTTGGCACAAAGGTAAACGAGCCCTGAGTAGCTTCATCCATTGGCACAGTGCCTCTGCTAGCAAAAGCCTCCGTCACTGCAAGCTTTGCACTTGATGAGAGATTCATGCCCTCTACGATCCGACTGCGGGCAATGTAATCTTGATATTGCGGAACGGCAACGGCAACCAAAATACCAATGATGGCGACAACCACCATCACTTCTATTAAGGTAAAACCGGATTCTTGCTGCTGGTCATGTGTAGACATATATATTGGCTCCTGAGGTTTAATGCCTCATCATCCAGTCTATACCCAAGAGACTCAAGGCGTCCAAATGTAAGAAAAGCCAGCTTTATGGGCTGGCTTTTCTGATTAACGCGAAAGAAAATTAATGTGCTGCTTTAGCTGCATTTCTTTTCTTAAAGTAAGTACCAACCAAAATAACTATCGCTACACCAATAATTTCAAAGGCCAATTTAGCATCGCCCATAGCAGCCTGAATGCTGTCTTTGATTGCTGGGTCATCTACCAACATTCCGCCAGCCAACAAGCCCAATAGACCTGCGCCTAGGGTGATGATGATTGGGAAACGCTCCATTACTTTTAGCAACATAGCGCTACCAAAAATGATCAATGGGATAGACATGCCCAAACCAATAATCAACAAAAGTAAGCGAGTTTCTTCTGGGCCTTTTTGGGCTGCTGCTGCAACTGCCAAAACGTTATCCAAACTCATTACTAGGTCAGCAATCAGAATAGTACGAATAGCTGCCCAGATACTTGTCTTGGCTTCCATATGCTCCTCACCACCGCTATCAGACAAAAGCTGAATACCGATATAGAGCAATAACAAACCGCCAACAATTTTTAGGTACGGTAGGGTTAATAAGGCAACTGCGGTAATCGTGAGAACGACACGCAAAATAATGGCTGCAGCGCTACCCCAAAAAATAGCCTTCTTTTGTTGGGCAGGAGGCAAGTTGCGGGATGCCAAAGCAATGACAACCGCGTTATCGCCTGATAACAAAATATTGGCTACGATGATTGAGAGCAATGCCGCCCAAAACGTTGCGTCAGAAAAAGCTGATAAATCCATGATGTCTCCGTACTTTTATATGTTTTAGTTTTAACTACTGGGTGCTACAAAAAGCATGCCGACGAATCGGCATGCTTTTTTGATTACAACATGGCTTTGAGTAAAGCAGCCATTTCAGATGGGTTTCTTGTAACTTTAAAGCCACACTCTTCCATAACGGCAAGCTTGGCATCTGCTGTATCGGCACCACCAGAAATCAATGCGCCAGCATGGCCCATACGCTTTCCAGGAGGCGCTGTTACGCCTGCAATAAAGCCAACAACTGGCTTCTTCATATTGTCTTTGCACCAGCGAGCTGCTTCAGCTTCGTCAGGTCCACCAATTTCACCAATCATGATGACTGCATCAGTCTCAGGATCTTCGTTAAACATACGCATCACATCAATGTGCTTCAAGCCATTAATTGGATCGCCACCAATACCAACCGCTGTGGACTGACCCAGACCAATTGATGTCAACTGACCAACCGCCTCATAAGTCAGGGTACCGGAACGGCTAACTACACCGATACGACCCTTTTTATGAATATGGCCAGGCATGATGCCGATTTTGATTTCGTCTGGAGTAATAATTCCAGGGCAATTTGGGCCAAGCAATAAAGTCTTCTTGCCACCAGCAGCTTCTTTTGCATGCATCTTGTTACGCACTTCCAACATATCCTTGACTGGAATGCCTTCAGTGATACAGATAACAAAATCGAGATCAGCCTCAACAGCTTCCCAAATTGCAGCGGCTGCGCCAGGAGGCGGAACATAAATTACAGAAGTAGTGGCACCAGTTTGTTGCGCAGCTTCTTTAACAGTTCCATAAATTGGAATGTTGAAAATGGATTCGCCTGCTTTTTTAGGATTTACACCAGCCACAAAACAGTTCTTACCGTTTGCGTATTCCTGGCACTTCTCAGTGTGGAATTGGCCAGTCTTACCAGTAATACCTTGAGTAATTACTTTAGTATTTTTATTTACCAAAATAGACATATTGAAGTTCCTTGATTATTTGTTTTTCGCAACAGCGGCAACTACCTTAGTAGCGGCTTCTGCCATTGAATCGGCGCTAATGATTGGCAAGCCAGAGTCCGCAAGAATCTTCTTGCCCAACTCCTCATTGGTACCCTTCATGCGCACAACCAAAGGTACAGTCAAGTTCACCGCTTTACATGCAGTAACTACGCCATCAGCGATCACGTCGCAACGCATGATGCCGCCGAAAATATTAACCAAAATCGCTTCAACGCTCTTGTTCTTGAGCATGATCTTGAATGCTTCCGTTACTTTCTCTGCAGTCGCGCCACCACCAACGTCTAAGAAGTTTGCTGGCTCGCCGCCAAACAACTTAATAGTGTCCATCGTCGCCATTGCCAAGCCAGCACCATTCACCAAGCAACCAATATTGCCGTCGAGTGAAATGTAAGCCAAGTCAAATTTAGAAGCTTCGATCTCAGCAGCATCTTCTTCATCGATATCGCGGTAAGCCACGATTTCTGGATGACGGTATAAAGCATTTGGATCGAAATTGAATTTAGCATCAAGCGCCTTGATCTTGCCATTGCCTTCGAGGATCAATGGGTTGATCTCAACCAAAGACGCATCAGTTTCCCAATAGGTCTTATACAAATTCTTGAAAACATCGCTTGCCATTGGAATGGAAGCATCTGGAACTCCAATGCCTTTTGCAATGATTTGGCAATCAGCATCTGTCAAACCAATTAATGGATCAACAAACACCTTAATAATTTTTTCTGGGTGGGACTCCGCTACTTCCTCGATATCCATACCGCCTTCGCTGGACGCCATGATTACATTCTTTTGCGTGCCACGATCGGTAACGATACTGAAGTAGTTCTCTTTTTTGATATCAGCGCCATCTTCAATTAAGAGGCGATTGACTTTTTGACCTTCTGGGCCAGTTTGGTGGGTTTTTAACTGCATACCCAAGATTTCAGAAGCGTACTTTTTCACTTCATCCATGCTTCGAGCTAATTTAACGCCGCCACCTTTACCGCGACCGCCTGCATGAATTTGTGCCTTCACAACCCATACTGGTCCACCTAATTTTTCAGCGGCTTTAATTGCCTCATCAACACTAAATGCAGGGATGCCATTTGGAACAGGCACATTAAATTGGCGTAGTAATTCTTTGCCTTGGTACTCGTGAATTTTCATTATTACTCCCGAAACGGTATCTTTTTTAGCAAGCGATGAGGATTAGTAAAACCGGTTTCACCTTAATCACCTATCTAATCAATGGACAACTCATAGGCGTTCATCTGAATAAATGGGAGCGGTTTAGCCGACTCCATAAGTCTATCATGCTGCAATGCGGCAACATCACCTTTTGGCTCCGTAATTGCCCTAGTCAGGACGC
This sequence comes from Polynucleobacter sp. es-MAR-4, assembly GCF_018882055.1. Lineage (GTDB taxonomy): Bacteria > Pseudomonadota > Gammaproteobacteria > Burkholderiales > Burkholderiaceae > Polynucleobacter. The sequence goes on from NZ_JACVPF010000001.1 coordinate 1,001,458, forward strand.
CCAGCCACTACCTTAGATACAACATCTGAGCTGAAGCCCTTGGAGGCCAAAAACCTGTACTGACGCGCGCGCTCCTTTTGCTCAGTTGCTAGCGCACCAAACTTGCGCATCCACAGCTCATGAGCGCGTTGATATTCAGTTTCTTTGAGGTTCTTAAGTAAGTCTGCCGTCTTTGAGCTGTCTACCCCAGCCTGAGCAAGCTCATCCTGTATTTTTCGTGTTCCAAACCGCTCACTGCGGCGCCGAACCAAAGCCTCCGCAAAGCGTTGGTCAGAAAGCCAACCGCGAGCCTCAAAATCATCCAAAACAGCTTCAATCTGGATAGCCAGAGGAATGACCGGAATAATCTCCTCAGAATCCCCATCCGGGGACTTGAGTTTCAGCATCCTTGCTGCAGACTCTTCAAGCTTTGCTGCCAACCCCTTTCGGCTGTACTCCCGCATGGATAAAAGGCGCAAAGCCCGAGCTTTGAGACTCGGGCTTTGTTTTTTGCTTTTCTTAGCGGCGCTACCTAATTCTGACATCGAAGAATTACGCTTCCTCTTCTTCGCTCAAAACATCACTAACTACTGCTGTGCCAGCCTTCACGCCTAATTTAGCGCGAATCTTAGATTCAATATCTTGAGCGATAGCTGGGTTTTCTTTTAAGAACTCGCGCACATTGTCTTTTCCTTGGCCAATGCGATCGCCGTTGTAAGCGTACCAAGAGCCTGATTTTTCAACGATATCGGCTTCAACACCCATATCGATAATTTCACCTTCTCGGGAAATTCCAGCACCGTACATGATGTCAAAGATCGCTTCGCGGAATGGTGGAGATACCTTGTTCTTTACCACCTTCACACGGGTCTCATTACCGACAACCTCATCGCCCTTCTTGATGCTACCGATACGACGGATATCTAAACGCATAGAGGCGTAGAACTTCAATGCATTACCACCAGTAGTTGTTTCAGGCGAACCGAACATCACGCCAATCTTCATACGAATCTGGTTAATAAAAATCACTGTTGTATTAGTACGCTTAATCGCGCCAGTCAACTTACGCAAGGCTTGACTCATCAAACGAGCTTGGAGGCCTGGCAATGAATCGCCCATATCACCCTCAATCTCTGCTCTTGGAACCAAAGCTGCTACTGAGTCAATAACGATTAAATCAATGGAGCCCGAGCGCACTAAAGCGTCGGCAATTTCCAAAGCTTGCTCACCAGTGTCTGGCTGAGAGATCAACAAATTATTTACGTCCACACCTAAGCGTGAGGCGTACTGAACATCCAACGCATGCTCAGCATCAATAAAGGCACAAGTTCCGCCAATCTTTTGCATCTCTGCAATTGCATGCAAAGTTAATGTTGTCTTACCTGAAGATTCTGGGCCGTAGATCTCGATCACACGTCCACGCGCTAAACCACCGACTCCAAGAGCAATGTCTAAGCCCAATGAACCACTAGAAACCACCTGAATATCTTGATGAATCTCTGCATCGCCCAATCTCATGATTGAGCCCTTACCAAATTGCTTCTCAATTTGCGCCAAGGCTGCAGTAAGTGCCTTTTGCTTGTCTCCGCTCATGCCGTCAAATTCTGATGAGGCTGATTTTTTCTTATCATCCAAGGCCATTTTTTAATTCCTTTTCGCTATGTATTGGGCTATTTCCCGAAGTTTTTGTGCTTTTCAACAACTCAGAAGTTACTGTATATAAAAACAGTAGTATTTGCAAGCGGCTTTTTAAAGGAATTTACGGATTTTTTACTAGGTCATCCTTGATTGAGGTGCGATCCCAGTAGAAAAAGAGGGGAATAGCGATGCCCCAGGCTAGCCCAAGCAGGATCAACCCGCCAATTTGACCATTTGTACCCCACGCCCCCGCGCCCATCCTGACTCCCGCCTCATAGGACATCGGACCAGTAATCGCGCCTAAAACAGCGCCCAAGAGGGGTCTACTCCGCAACCAGGCTAAAGAACTATTAATGGTGCTGGCAACTAAGGCCCAAAGAGTCCACATCCATATCGGTGAGAGATGGGGGCTAGGCCAGGAGTTCTCAAAACTTAAAAAGCCCCAATTAGCAATAAGCGTATCGACCACAGCCCCAAATAGAGCTGCCTTCAGGAGCAGCCTTAGCTCCAAAATTGGTCGTGGCGCAAACCAAACATGAATTGCAAGGTAGAGCAAAGTAGCAATCACCGGCCAAAAGACCTGTTGATTGGCTGCTCCAATAACGCAGGCAAACCAACCAGCTTGGAAAAAGACGAAATTCCAAAATTTAGCCATCGATTGAACCCAAGCGAGATTACTTAAGAAAAAGGCCACTGCCGGTGGGCAATGGCCTCTTGATATGGTGGCGAATCAGGGATTTGAACCCCGGACCTGCGGATTATGATTCCGTCGCTCTAACCAGCTGAGCTAATTCGCCGAACTCGTAATTGTAAATGATCGGACGCCTTCTGTCTAAACCAAAAGGACTGGAATTACTTAATCTGAAAGATGCTCACCGCCTCATCTCGGTTGTAACGGACAAAAACCTCAATTTTCTTAGCCAAAAAGAGCTTTTTCAGAACCTCGTCCTTGTTTTCAAAGATGATGGCTGTTTGCTCTGGAAAGCGAGAAAAGGGGTCGCTCATCACCTCAATAGGCTGTCCATCCACCTTAATCAGGCGAATGGTACGTTTATACAGACGGTCAGGCTGAATAAAGATTAGGCGCTTGACATACTTATCCAACACGAGCTTCTGCCCCTGTTCATTGGTCTTGTAGTAATAAACCAGCTCATCCTTACCATTGGTGGTGACGTCCCGCTCCTCATCCCACTTGGCAAATGCAGTCGGGCTGGTAAGTACGCAAAGGATTGCCACCACCAGTAATCTATAAAGATGCATCATTTACTTTCCGAGTTCAATCATTTCATCTTATCAGCCATCTGAGCCTATGCGACTTCTCTCAATCTCCTCCGGCAAAGTAATGCCACTCTTTGGATCTCATCACCCAAATTACTCAAAAGTAGCCTCAGCCATCAACAAGCAATCTATCAGCAATCTCACCTCCCCCACCTCCGTTGAAATTACAAGACTTGGTGTTGTAGGTGATGAGCAGGCAGACCCATCAGTGCATGGGGGAATAGAGAAAGCGATTTATGTCTACCCAATGGAGCACTATGCTTTTTGGAGTGAGCTGCTTTCTCGCGAAACTAAAAGATCTGTTGATCTTCCACTGGGTGCTTTCGGGGAAAACTTCACCATTGAAGGCTTGCTGGAAACCGAGATATTTATTGGGGATCAAATGCAAATTGGTGATCTTCAATTTACCGTTGTCAAACTTCGTGAACCCTGCTTTAAGTTCAATGCCAAAATGCAATACAAAGGTGCAGCCAAAGCCATGTTGCAATCAGGCTTTAGTGGGTGGTATCTCCGCGTAAATCAAGTTGGCCTTCTCACAGCAGGAACCGCAATCAAAGTATTGCCAGGCCAAAGGCTGACATCCATCGCCGATCAGAATCAAGCCCTCTTTAATCGTGGTAATCAAAAAAATCTTTGGGACTAACTCAGGGATCAACTTAAGCAATAAAAAACCCGACCACATAGTGGTCGGGTTTAGTTTTTTGAAACAGACTAGTAAAGCTTAGTCTTTTGCGTAGATATCCACGTCTTTGGTTTCTTTAACAAACAGTGTACCGATTACCAATGTCATCGCAGCGATGATGATTGGGTACCAGAGACCGTAGTAAATGTTACCGTTTTGCGCTACCAAGGCGAAGGAGATCGTTGGCAGCAAGCCACCGAACCAACCGTTACCAATATGGTATGGCAAGGACATAGATGTGTAACGAATGCGAGTTGGGAACATCTCAACTAACATCGCCGCGATTGGACCATAAACCATGGTTACCAAAATCACCAAGTACACCAACAAGAGCAATACAGCAACATAGTTAATGTCAGCTGGATTTGCTTTAGCTGGGTAGCCAGCAGCATTCAACGCTTCACGAATTTGCTTTTTGAACTCAGCATCTTTAGCTTTTGCATCAGCAGGTGCCAAGCCTTTTGCAGAGTAACCAGTGATTTCTGTATCACCAATCTTCACAACAGCCGTACCACCTGCAGGACCAGCAATAGTGCTGTAACTAGCAGAGTTAGAAGCCATCACTTGTTTTGCGATATCGCAAGAACTTGTGAACTTAGCTGTACCTGTTGGGTTGAACTGGAATGTACATTCGTTCAAATCAGCAGTAATCGTAGCTGGTGCATTTGCCATCGCTTTTTCTAACGCTGGGTTAGCAAAGTGTGTCAAAGCATTAAATACGGAAACTGGTGTATTTGGAATGTATGTAATAACAGCCAATAACAAGCCACCCATGATGATGACCTTACGGCCAATCTTGTCTGACAAGCTACCGAAGATCACAAAGAATGGTGTACCGATTACCAATGAAGCAGCAATCAATAAGTTTGCAGTCTTAGCATCTACCTTCAACACTTGTGTGAGGTAGAACAAAGCGTAGAACTGACCTGTGTACCAAACCACCGCTTGACCTGCAACCAGACCAAACAATGCCAAGATAACAATCTTCAAGTTCTTCCATTGACCGAATGACTCTGTCAAAGGAGCTTTAGACAATTTGCCTTCATCTTTCATCTTCTTGAAAGCTGGGGATTCGTTCATTGACAAACGGATCCAAACAGAAATAGCTAACAAAGCGATAGAAAGGATGAATGGAACGCGCCAGCCCCAAACGTCAAAGTCTGGACCAGTGAGTTCGCGTGTGAACAAAATCACTAACAAGGACAAGAACAAGCCAAGAGTAGCTGTTGTCTGAATCCAGGCTGTGTATGCACCACGACGACCGTGAGGAGCGTGCTCAGCAACATAAGTTGCAGCACCACCGTACTCACCACCCAAAGCCAAACCTTGAAGCATACGCAATGCGATCAAGATCACAGGAGCAGCAACACCGATAGTGGCGTAGTTAGGCAGGATACCAACGATAAACGTAGCACCACCCATGATGAGGATCGTCACCAAGAAGGTGTATTTACGACCAATCAAATCGCCTAAGCGACCGAATACCAGAGCGCCAAATGGGCGAACGATAAAACCGGCAGCAAACGCTAGCAAAGCGAAAATGAAGGCAGAGCCTGCATCTAAGCCTGAGAAGAATTGCTTGGCGATAACGGCAGCCAATGAACCGTAAAGATAAAAGTCATACCACTCAAAAACCGTACCTAAAGATGAAGCAAAAATAACTTTGCGTTCTTCAGCGGTCATTGGGGCTGCTTTAGTTGATGTTGACATCAGTAGCTCCTAACTATTTTTATTGAAATAAAAAACAACGGGTCGATTATGCTTTGAAAAAAATCAAAGAAATCCACTAGTTAGGGTAATTCCCCATCAAATCGAATCGGGGTTTTCCCGAGAAAACCACAAACTAGAGGTGATAAAGCAACATTTATTGGCCTAGCGTCTAATAGAAACATCGAGCAATAACAAACATTCATTATTTGGAACTAATAACCATGCAACAAAAATGGGGTATTCGGGGGATGGCGGTAGCGCCACATTCACTAGCTTCTGAATCAGCTTTAGCTGTACTGCGTGAAGGCGGCAACGCCTTAGAGGCCATGATCGCTGCCGCAGCTACGATTGCAGTTGTTTACCCTCACATGAACTCCATAGGCGGTGACTCGTTTTGGGTAATCCACTCCCCTGGTAAAGCCATGGGCGGAATTGATGCCTGCGGTGCGGCTGCTGGTCTTGCAACGAAGCAGTGGTACGCCGAGCGTGGCATTACTTCCACTATTCCCTTCAGGGGCGCCGTTGCAGCCAATACGGTTGCCGGCACCATCTCTGGTTGGGGCGCGGCACAACAAATTTCAAAGCAAGGTTTGGGTGGAAGACTCCCTCTCTCCCGCTTATTGTCAGATGCGATTCACTACGCTGAAGCTGGGGTGCCAGTAACTTTTAGTCAGTCTAGCCTCACCGCCAAGAAGCGTTCTGAACTGATTGATATTCCCGGATTTGCAGAAACATTTCTAGTTAATGACAAAGCTCCTGAAGTGGGCAGCATCTTTAAGCAAGAGCTTCTTGCAAAAACCTTGCGCCAAATCTCTCGCAAAGGAACGGAGGATTATTACCGTGGTGATTTAGCCGACCTTCTCGCTAAAGAACTTACAGATATCGGTAGCCCTCTCAGGGTATCTGACCTTCATCGCCATCAAGCGAAACTCATTGACCCGCTTGAACTCAAACACAGCATGGGCAATGTGTACAACATGACCCCACCAACTCAAGGCGTGGTGTCTTTAATGATCATCGGCATCTTGGATCAACTCAATCTCAAGCGCTTCAAAGTCGATAGTGCTGAATACGTCCATCACTGTGTAGAAGCTACGAAGCAGGCCTTCATGGTCAGGGATAAATACGTGACTGACCCTGCGTATATGACTAAGCATGCACAGTCATTTTTATCGCCTACCTTCTTAAAGAAGTTGGCTAAAAATATCGATCCTGAAAAAGCATTACCCTGGGGTCAAGGTAAAGGTCCCGCAGATACGATTTGGATGGGCGTGATTGATGGCAACGGAAATTGTGTTTCCTTTATTCAAAGTATTTATCACGAGTTTGGCGCTGGTATTGTGCTGCCCAAGTCTGGCGTGAACTGGCAGAACCGCGGATGCAGCTTCTCGCTTGACCCGAAAACACTGAATCACCTTGAGCCCTATCGCAAACCATTTCATACGCTGAACCCGGCGATGGCTTTATTTAAGGATGGGCGGTCAATGGTCTATGGCACCATGGGTGGGGATGGTCAACCTCAAACACAATGTGCAGTCTTCACTCGTACAGCGACGTATGGTCTCGATCCACAAGATGCAATTAGCCGTCCTCGATGGTTGCTTGGCAGAACCTGGGGCCAAACCAGTGATAGCTTGAAATTAGAGTCACGCTTTAGTCCATGGGTGGCAAAAGAGTTATATGCACTGGGACATGAAATTGAAATGCTCGATGCCTTTGATGAAACTGTTGGCCATGCCGGCTGCATTATTCGAGATCCATCCGGCACACTGCATGGTGGCTGGGATCCTCGAAGCGATGGGGCTGTTAGCGCGTTTTAGTAATAAATAATTTGGGTACGCGCAGGTCCCAGTAAATGGCAGCTGCGCGTAATCCAAAAATGGCGAGCATACAAATTACCGATCCCTCAAGGGTGTACTCGGGAGCGAAGTTCAAAATCAAGACATAGAAAAAGCAGCCAAGTGTCACGGGAATTGCATAAAGCTCGTGCGACATGAGCAAGGTTTTTCTACCGGCTAAGATGTCACGCAATAAGCCACCGCCAATAGCAGTGACTACCCCCAAGAGTACTGGTGCAACCGGCAAACCAAACCCTAAATTCCAAACCTTATCGGCGCCCTGAATACCAAACAAGGCTGCGCCAAGACCATCGATATAGAGCATCCAGCGATAAATCTGCGGTTGAGTAAAAAAAGATTCAGCCACAAAGGTGACGATGCACGCACCCAAAGCAACCCAAATATATATTTGTGCAATCGACCAAAATGCAGGGACATCCAAAATGATGTCTCGCAGAGTTCCGCCTCCAATAGCGGTAATGACGCCCAATACCATTACGCCAAAAAGATCGACACCTCGATCGGCGATAGCTAGAACTCCCGTCACCGCAAAAGCGACCGTAGCAATAATGCCAATCCAGAAATTGATTTGATCCATAGGCTCTAGTCTAAATCACCGACATCAGCCAATCAATGAAGTCCTCAATATACTGAGGGTAATGCGATCAAGGAATCTTTCATGAAAACTCAGCTTTATAGTTTTTGGCGTAGCTCAGCAGCTTTTCGGGTGCGCATTGCCCTGAACTTAAAAGGCATGGATTGCGAAGTCATTCCGGTCAATATAGTTAAAAGTGGAGGCGCCCAAACTGCTGGTGAATACGCCAACAAAAATCCAAACCGACTGGTACCCGTCTTGAGTCATGGTGAACATCACATCCATCAATCTCTTGCCATCATTGAGTATCTCGAGGAGATTCAAGAAAATCCGCCACTACTACCGCATTCTCCAATTGATCGCGCCTGGGTACGTGCAGTAGCAATGGATATCGCGATTGAAATTCACCCGCTAAATAATTTAAGAGTATTGCGCTATCTCATGAAAACCTTAGGCGTGAGCGCAGAGACAAAAGACTTCTGGAGTCAACATTGGATGGCTCTGGGCTTAGAGAGTCTAGAGAAGCAATTAAGCACAGATACGAGAGTAGGCTTCTTTGCCTATGGGGATCAACCAGGCTTGATTGATATTTGCCTAGTACCGCAAATCTTTAATGCACTCAGTGTAAAGATGGATATGAAGGCCTATCCAACATTGATGAAAATATTTCATCAATGTATGACGCTACCAGCATTTATTGACGCGTCTTGGGAGAATCAAATGGATGCCGAGGGATCAAACCCCCTTACTCCACCACAGAAATAAAGACAGTGTTAGCAAAGATCCGATCGTACTTAAGAGCACTACTCGCGAAATTATTCTGCTATCCGCGTTGTAATACTGCGCCAACATAAATGGCCCTGTTCCAGTTGGGAGGGCCGCCAGAATCACGACAGCACCTACCCAAAGAGCTGGCAAATCTAGGAGTGGACCGGCGATCAACCAGGCAACTAGCGGCTGAATAACCAGCTTGGCAAAACTAATACCCCATGCCTGCTGGGGTGCTGACTGCCCCTTCTGCATTAAAAATAGGCCAATAGAAACTAGCGCACAAGGCGTAGCTGCCGCAGCCAAGAAAGAAATCACTTGCGCTAATGGATCGTATAAAACCAAGTCTGTAGAGGACCACAACAAACCGACTACCGGGGCAATTAATAATGGATTGGTGCAAAGCGACTTGAGAACATTCCAAACAATTTCATGGGATTTTTTGTGGGACTGTATGCCAATCTCAATAAGGATGGTGGCTAAGGCAAACATCACAAACACAATAAAAGTAGAAATAATTGCTGGCGCTAAACCATCTTGGCCAAGAGCTAAAACACAGAGTGGAATGCCCATATAGCCTGTATTGGAGTAAGACGCACTCAACCCTGAAAAACTGGCGGCTGCTAAATCTCGATTGCGCATCCAACTTATTACCAATACGAGAATAAATACTATTAAGCAACTCAGAAAAAAAGCAGTGATAAAGCCCGGCTGCCAGAGCGTTTGCCAACTACTACTGGATGCGAAATTAAATAACTGGGCAGGTAATGCAAGCCACACCACAAAGCGATTTAATTCTATAGATGCGCTTTCGCCTAATTTGCCTGTTCGTCCACAAATATAGCCAATCAGGATTAGAGCAAATACTGGAAAGACTACATTGAAGACGTAGAACAATTTAGGCGCGCTTTTTTAGGTCAAGTAATTTTCTTCAAAGTCTGCTGGTAGCGCTGGGCATTTTTGACATAACGTCCGGCAATATCTTCGATGCCAGCAATCTGCTCTGGGGTTAATGTCTTGACTGCCTTGGCGGGTGAACCCAAGATCATTGAGCCATCCGGAAATTCTTTTCCCTCGGTAACTAATGCACCAGCACCTACCAAACAGTTCTTGCCGATTTTGGCGCCATTCAAAATCACGGCACCAATACCAATCAAGCTGCCATCACCAACATGACAACCATGCAGCATTACCTGGTGACCAACAGTGACATTCTTACCAATGATGAGGGGGTAGCCAGGGTCAGTATGCAAAATTGAAGCATCTTGCACATTGCTGCCCTCGCCAATTTGAATGAGATCGTTATCGCCACGGATAACTACTTTGGGCCACACGCTCGCATTCTTATGTAGCTCGACCCTGCCGATCACTTCTGCACTCTCGGCAACCCAAGCTCCCCCATCTAAGCGGGGAGCATTTCCATCTAGTTCAAATATAGCCATGACTCATTATAGGTAATGGCTATATTTAAGAAAGCCTACCAGTTAGGCTCACGATCAGGGGTTGAAGAAATACGGTGAATACTCAAATCCGCGCCTTCATATTCTTCCTCTTGTGACATCCGTATGCCTAAAACAGCCTTGAGCAACCCATAGACCACGAAACCACTGACAAGTGCAATAACGACGCCTAGGCTACTACCAATCAACTGACTTAAGAAAGTAACGCCGCCAAGACCACCAAGGGCTTTTGCACCAAAGATTCCCGCAGCCAATCCACCCCATAAACCGCACAAACCGTGTAGAGGCCAGACACCTAAAACATCGTCAATCTTCCAACGGTTTTGCACCAAGGTAAACATATATACAAACAGAGCACCGGCAATTAAGCCAACCACCAAAGCGCCCATCGGATGCATTAAGTCTGAGCCAGCACAAACTGCTACCAAGCCAGCCAGAGGGCCGTTATAGGTAAAGCCTGGATCGTTACGACCAATCACCCATGCAGCCAAAGTACCACCAACCATCGCCATCAAAGAATTCATGGCAACCAAGCCGCTGACCTTATCAATGGTCTGCGCGCTCATGACGTTAAATCCAAACCAACCTACCGCCAAAATCCAGGCACCTAATGCTAAGAATGGAATGCTTGATGGCGGATGTGCTGCAACGTTGCCATCTTTGGTGTAACGACCGCGACGCGCGCCCAGGAGGATGACTGCTGGGAGTGCAATCCAACCACCAACCGCGTGCACCACAATCGAACCCGCAAAGTCATGGAACTCTTCACCAGTGAACGACTTAATCCACGCCTGGATGCCGTAATGCTGATTCCAGGCAATACCTTCAAAGAAGGGGTAAACAAAGCCAACCAAAATAAAGGTAGCAATTAATTGGGGATTGAACTTTGCGCGCTCAGCAATACCACCAGAAATAATTGCAGGGATAGCAGCAGCAAAAGTAAGTAGGAAAAAGAATTTAACCAATTCATAGCCATTCTTCTCCGCTAATAGTTCTGCGCCGGAGAAAAAATCAACTCCATAAGCAATGCTGTAGCCAATAAAGAAATAAGCAATGGTAGATACCGCAAAGTCGACCAAAATTTTGACCAAAGCGTTGACTTGGTTCTTTTTACGAACGGTACCTAGCTCAAGGAATGCAAACCCTGCATGCATCGCGAGAACCATGATGGCGCCCAACAAAATAAATAAGACATCACTGCCTGATTTCAAAGTTTCCACTGAAATAACCCCCCATGTTTTTTGCATCATTATGGGGAATATAAGGACTGAATTCATGCACTAATGCACTCATTTAGTGCAATTTAAGGCCTTCAATATGGTTTATTATCAAATTTACATACACCCCAGGGAGAACCCATGAAAAAAGTTTTAGTTCTATTGGCCGCTTTAGCCGCATTTTCTGGCTTAGTACAAGCTCAAGAAAAAGTTCAAGTACTGAGCACACAAGAGCTCGTGAATGTCTGTAAATTTCCCTCAAGCCCAGAATCTCGTAGCTTTTGCGTAGGCTATACAACCGCTATTTACGACACTTATTTAGCTACACGTCACCCACAGCGCGCTAAGCCGTACATCTGCGTAAAACAACCAGCCCCTTCGCGTGATGAAGTTATTGGTGAATTTGTGAAATTTGGCCAAACCAATCAACAAGTTGCTGACAAACCAGCGGCAGGTGTTTTCTTGGGCTTCTTGGCAGCACGCTTTCCTTGCGCCAGAAAATAATCCAAGCTACTTAGCCAATCAATCTAAAGACATAAGGAACAGTTGATATGAAAAAAATTATCGCTATTACTGCTGCAACCCTAGCAATCGCAGGCTGCTCTAACATGAGCAATACAGAACAACGCACTTTATCTGGTGCTGGTATCGGCGCTGCTGCTGGTGCAGTTGGCACTGCCATTTTCCACGGCAACCCAATCTGGGGAGCAGTAGGTGGTGCAGCAGTTGGTGCAGCCTCTGGTTATGTATACGATGCATATAAAAAAGATCAGGCTTCTGAGTACAACTCTGGTTACAACGCTGGCAAAAATAATCAACCAGCTAAAGCTCCGCAGTAATTTCTAGGTAGCTTTACATACTAGATTTAGTTCTAGTTGCAGCAAAATAAAAAACCCGACCTGCGTAATGCAAGTCGGGTTTTTCTTTTTTAACTCCTGAAGATTAAGAAAGCAAGAGATGATTAATGCGCTTTACATAAGCAGCTGGGTCATTTAGCTGACCACCCTCGGCCAAAAGGGCTTGATCAAATAAGACCTGAGTCCACTCATCAAAATGCTGGTCATCAGCCTTCAACTTTAAGAGCAATGGATGCTCGGGATTAATTTCCAGAATAGGCTTGGTATCAGGCGCTTGCTGACCCGCGGCCTTGAGCATGCGCAATAGATTTCCAGAGAGTTCATTTTCATCAGAAACCAAACATGCCGGAGAGTCAGTCAAGCGGAAGGTGACGCGCACATCTTTCACTTTCTCTTCTAATGCCAACTTCATGCGATCAAGCAAATCTTTGAAATTCTTCTCAGTTTCTTCATGCTCTTTCTTTTCTTTTTCATCACTAAGATTGCCAAGATCAAGACCGCCTTTAGCCACTGAGGTCATCTGTTTGCCATCGAATTCAGTGAAGAAAGAAAGCATCCACTCGTCAACACGATCGGAGAGTAATAGAACTTCAACACCTTTCTTGCGGAAGATCTCTAAATGCGGACTATTTTTAGCCGCATTAAAAGTATCGCCAGTGACGTAATAAATCTTATCCTGACCCTCTTTCATGCGGGAAATATATTCAGCCAAAGAAACAGCTTGATCAGCGGAATCGGTATGCGTACTTGCAAAACGCAAGAGCTTTAAGATGCGCTCTTGATTTGCCTGATCCTCGCCAATACCCTCTTTAAGTACCTGCCCAAAGTGGGTCCAGAAGGTGCGATATTTTTCTTTCTTAGCCTCATCATCGCTATTGGCGAGCTCCTCCAACATACTCAGCACACGCTTGGTAGAACTCTCGCGGATGATTTTGACGTCGCGCGATTCTTGCAGGATCTCACGGGAGACGTTTAGAGGTAGATCCGTTGAGTCAATCACGCCGGTGACAAAGCGCAAGTACATGGGCATCAATTGTTCGGCATCATCCATGATGAATACCCGCTTCACGTACAACTTAATACCACCCCGCTTATTGCGGTCCCACAAATCAAATGGTGCACGTGCAGGTACATACAGTAGCTGCGTAAACTCACTACGCCCCTCAACCCGATTGAGGGAATAGCACAAAGGATTCTCATAGTCATGTGACAAGTGTTTATAAAACTCGTCGTACTGCTCTTCAGTGATTTCAGACTTAGATCGTGCCCATAAAGCGCTAGATTGATTAATGCTCTCAAGCTCGTCCTTAATGACTTGCTCTTTTTTATCCGCATCCCATTCCTCTTTATTCATTTGAATGGGCAAGGAGATGTGATCGGAATACTTACGAATAATTGACTTGAGTTTATGAGTGGAGAGGAAATCATCCTCACCTTCACGAAGATGCATCGTGATCGATGTGCCACGTTGTGGACGATCGATACTTTCAACCGTAAACTCACCCGAGCCATCAGACTCCCAGCGCACGCCGTCAGCTGCTGGTAGACCTGCTCGACGTGTCTCTACAGTGATACGGTCGGCCACAATAAATGCGGAATAGAAGCCCACACCAAACTGGCCAATCAAGGCAGCATCTTTTTGTTGATCACCCGATAACTTAGAGAAAAATTCTTTCGTACCAGAGCGGGCGATAGTTCCCAGATTGGAAATTACTTCGTCACGACTCATGCCAATTCCATTATCAGAAATGGTCACAGTTCTGGCAGCCTTATCGAAACTGACCTTAATCTTCAGTTCAGGATCATCACCATACCAATCAGGATGCTCGATACCCTCAAAGCGGAGTTTGTCTGAAGCATCAGAAGCATTTGAAATCAATTCACGAAGAAAAATTTCCTTGTTGGAATACAAGGAATGGATCATCAGTTGTAAAAGTTGTTTTACCTCGGCCTGAAAACCTAAGGTTTCTTTACTGGCTACAGTCATGCAAATACCCTCTTAATCAATGAATATAACCCCCTGTAATTGGGGGCTATTTAAGCGATTTCAAGATCTATCAGGGCAGAAATTTAACCAAGATGTGGCTTTGAATGTTTTTCCACCACTGGTAGTGCGGCCTTTTTCCAGGCGCTAAAACCCCCTTCTAGGTGACAAATACCGGGAACCCCCATCTTTTGTAGAGTTTCAGTCGCCAGGGCAGAACGCCATGCAGATGCGCAATAGAGCACCAAACGCTTACCCTCGCCAAAAACCGGCTTGTAATAAGGACTGTCTGGATCGACCCAAAACTCCAGCATCCCCCGAGGCGCATGAATGGCATTTGGAATCATGCCCTCACGCTCCAACTCCCTCACGTCTCGTATATCCACAAAAACAGTATTTTCATCACCTAGGAGTTTTTGGGCTTGTTCTAATGGAACAGTCTCAATTTGAGCCATCGCATTTGCAATTAACTCTTGATAGCCTAATTTCAATTTCATCAAAATCTCCTAAATTGCCAGCACTTTTATTTGCTTCATATTAAGAACGGCTTTTTAACACTACCCTGATAATATCTACCCATGAACTTTACCCCTACAGAACTTGGTGCGAGCATTATTTTTGCCATCGCGGTGTTGCATACTTTTTGCACTTCATATTTTGAACTTCTCGCCAAAAAATCCCCAAGGCACGCGGGTTTATGGCACCTACTAGGCGAAGTGGAAATTGTCTTTGGATTTTGGGCTGCAATTCTAATTATTTTCATGTGGCTTGCAAATGATTTGGCTACGGCAAAACAGTACGCTAATGAGCGGAACTTTACGGAGCCACTATTTGTTTTTGCCATCATGGTTGTTGCCGGTAGCAAGCCTATTCTCCATTTTGCAACTCAGCTACTCTATAAGCTTGGCAAGGTAATTCAATTGGTCTTGCGCACTAAGCAAGCTCCAACCCTGTATTTCTTAACACTGAGCATCACCCCCTTACTAGGCTCACTCATTACTGAGCCTGCAGCAATGACACTGGCAGCATTCTTATTGCGAGACCTGGTCTATCGCCATAAATGCTCCGCCCCACTTTTGTATGGCACCCTAGGTGTGCTGTTCGTCAATATTTCAATTGGTGGCACGCTAACTAATTTTGCTGCACCACCAGTGCTGATGGTAGCCTCAACATGGGGCTGGGATAGCGCATTCATGTTTGCTAATTTTGGACATGAAGCAACGATTGCTATTTTTGTTAATGCGACGATTGCAACATTACTCTTTCATAAGCAACTCATTGAGCCAACGAGCAAATCGGATCAGGTTCGCATTCCACTGACGATTACAGCAATTCATCTACTCTTCTTATTGGGCATTGTGGGTTTTGCACACGATCCAGTCATCTTTATGTGGTTGCTACTCTTTTTTATTGGCTTCACTACCGCTTATCCAAAACACCAGAGTCCGTTGATTTTGCGTGAAGCATTACTAGTGGGATTCTTCTTAGGCGGGTTAGTTTTTCTGGGCGCACTGCAAGGATGGTGGCTGCAACCGATCCTCGAAACCATGAGCCCTACCGCTGTGTTCTATGGCAGCTTGGCGTTAACAGCGATTACCGACAATGCTGCGCTCACGTATCTGGGATCCCTGGTGCAGGGAACTTCCCCCGAGTTCAAGCTGGCTTTAGTGGGTGGCGCAGTGGCAGGCGGCGGCTTAACCGTGATTGCAAATGCGCCAAACCCTGCCGGATTAGCTATTTTGCGTAGTTACTTCCCAAATGCCGCAGTTTCGGCAGGCTTGTTGTTTGTAGCTGCTATTCCACCGACCATTATTGCGATTCTGGCCCTACGTCTGCTCTAAACGTCTTATCCCGTAAAATCTGAGCTTCGCCCCCAGCTATAAACCTGAGAACGGCATATGAAAAAGCTCTATATCAAAACCTTTGGCTGCCAAATGAACGAGTATGACTCGGGCAAGATGGCTGACCTCCTACATGCCGATGAAGGCATGGTCATGACCGATACACCAGAAGATGCAGATGTTGTTCTACTAAACACCTGCTCGATTCGAGAAAAAGCGGAAGACAAAGTATTTTCAGACTTAGGGCGCCTACGTGAGCTCAAGAAAACCAAGCCCAATTTATTAATTGGTGTGGGCGGTTGCGTTGCTAGCCAAGAAGGTCAGCAAATTATTAGCAGGGCACCATATGTTGACGTAGTCTTTGGTCCGCAAACCTTACACCGCTTATCGGATTTGATTGTGCAGCGCCGCGAAACCGGCAGATCTCAGGTAGACATTTCTTTTCCCGAAATAGAAAAGTTTGATCACCTTCCCGCTTCTCGCCAAACGCGTGGCTCAGCTTACGTCTCCATCATGGAGGGCTGTTCAAAATATTGCAGCTACTGCGTGGTTCCCTACACTCGAGGCGAAGAAGTATCGCGCCCCTTTGATGATGTATTGACTGAAGTGGCTGGCCTTGCAACTCAAGGCGTCAAAGAAATTGTTTTACTAGGTCAAAACGTCAATGCCTATCTTGGCAAGATGGGTGGCAGTGAGGAGCTTGCAGACTTTGCTCTACTAATTGAGTACATTGCCGAAATTCCTGGCGTAGAGAGAATTCGTTTTACCACTAGCCACCCAAAAGAATTTACTCAGCGCTTGATTGATGTCTACGCAAAAGTTCCTAAGCTGGTAAGTCATCTCCACCTGCCCGTGCAGCATGCGTCCGACTCTGTTTTATCCGCCATGAAACGTGGCTATACGGCCCTGGAATATAAAAGCATTATCCGCAAAATGCGTGCTGTACGGCCAGATCTGACACTGTCCAGTGATTTTATTGTTGGCTTTCCTGGAGAGACCGATGAGGACTTTGCAAAACTGCTCAAGATGGTTGAAGAACTCAATTTTGATAACAGCTTTTGCTTTATCTTCAGTGCGCGCCCTGGCACCCCCGCAGCCAACTTGAGTGATGACACTCCTTATGAGGTCAAACTCAAGCGCCTACAAACACTGCTTGCTCTAGTGGAATCACAAGCAAATCAGATTAGCAAAAATATGATGGGCAATATTGAGCGAGTGCTTGTTGAAGGACTCGCAAAGGATGGTGTCAACTTGCAAGGTCGCGCCACCAATAATCGAGTGATTCACTTTAATGCCCCAAATGAAGACACCGAATCGCTCATCGGCCAAATGGTAGACATCCGCATTACCGAAGTACTGAACTACACGCTTCGAGGTGATCTCATTGATGAGTCCACCCTCACCCATGCCCATTAAGATGACAACTAAGCAATCATCACCCTCTAAACTCGAGATTGATATTCAATTTGCTAACGCAAGCATTGAAGACAAAGTTCTGGCAATAACATCTCTAACGGCAATTAAAAAATGGGTGAAATCAGCAGTTCAATTGAATGGGCTTGTCACCTTACGCTTTGTCAATAAAGCTGAAGGCAAAAAATTGAATTTTGCATTTCGCAATAAAGACTATGCGACCAATGTACTGACCTTTCCCTATGAGCTCAACAAAAAGACTTTGGCTGCCGATATTATTTTTTGTCTTCCTGTCATTCAAAAAGAGTCGTCCGAGCAAGGCAAAGCCATTAAAGCTCACTTAGCGCATCTGATTATTCATGGCTGCCTACATGCCCAAGGTCTTGACCATGAAAACGATAAAGAAGCGAAGAAGATGGAAGGTAAGGAAATCATCCTCCTGAAATCTTTAGGATTTACCAATCCCTACTCACCTATTTAAAGCATCTTTAAGCCTTCCTTTACTGAATTTACTGATTTCTGCGATATTCTTGCTATATGCCTGACCCCAATAAATCCCTTTTAGAACGCTTGGCTGATTTTTTAACGCCACAGCCAACCAGCCCAGCAGAACGTCGTCAAGAACTCATTGACACCCTCAGAGAAGCTCAAACTGAGGGCTTAATAGATGCAGATGCCCTCTCCATGATCGAGGGCGTGTTTCAGGTAGGGCAATTGTGCGCTCGCGATATTTTGATTCCCAGGGCTCAGATTGATTGGATTGACATCAACCAACCGCTATCTGAAATTATCAAGAGTGTGATTACTGCAGCTCATTCACGCTTTCCCGTATTTGAAGGTAGCCGCGACAACGTCATTGGCACCTTGCTAGCAAAAGATTTATTGCGCCACTCCACTGAAAAAGATTTTCAGGTTCGAGACTGGCTTCGCCCAGCTGTATTTATTCCAGAATCAAAACGTTTAAGCGTTTTACTGCGTGACTTCAAAGACAATCGGAATCACTTGGCAATTGTTGTGGATGAGTACAGTGGCGTTGCCGGTGTAATTACGATTGAAGACGTACTGGAACAAATTGTTGGTGATATTGAAGACGAGCATGATATTGATGAAGAGGCCGATAACCTAATCTCTTTGGATAATGGCGATATCCGAGTTAAAGGTATCACTGAGCTTGAGCAATTTAATGAGACGCTAGGTACTCAATTTCATGATGAAGATATTGAAACAGTGGCCGGCTTAGTCATTCAGCATCTTGGTCGAGTGCCTAAGATGGGTGAGCTCATTGAGATCGATGGTGTTGAGTTTGAGATTCAACGCGCTGACCCAAGACAGATTCATATCCTGCTCGCACGCCAACTCCCAAAGAAACCTTCCTGAGAATTACTTTGATTGATCGGCAATCAGCAAGACTAAGCAATAGCGTCAACGTATTGCTGCTATTTTTTTTAGGGGTCTTACTGGCTACTGCTGCAGAGCTGCCGTATGGTGGCTGGATACAAATCCCGATCCTCAGTTTGATTTGGTGGCGATTGAGTCAACAATCAAACCCTTCTATTAAAAATCAATTTTTTTTCGGGATGTCGTTTGGCCTAGGCTACTTTGTTCTGGGACTCTGGTGGATCTACATTAGCTTGCATGATGTAGGCGGGATGCATGCTGTGATTTCTTGCTTGGCTGTTTTTTTATTGGCTGGAGGCATGGCCTTATTTTTCTCTAGCGCCTCTCTCACCCTCTGTTTACCTAGGCGTAGATATCTAACGGGCCTAGTGCTAGCAGCATCTTGGGTACTCATTGAATACCTGCGCAGCGTAGTATTGACTGGCTTTCCTTGGATGGGATTTGCGGAAGCACAATTCAATGGTCCCTTCGCGCCAGCAGCGCCATTCTTCGGCGGCCTAGCCTGCACATTTTTAGTGGTGTGGATTTCTTGGGAGATTACGCAGCTAAGGAAAAATATTGTCTTTAGCTCCGCCTGCATTATTTTCGCCGTCGCACTTGCGCAACTCGCGAGTTTCTGGACCTTCACAAAACCCATTGGTGAACCGCTAAGTGTCCGTTTAATTCAGGGTAATTTTGAGCAGAGCCTCAAGTTTGATCCCAAGGCCATTGAAGAGCAATTTAGCTTTTATACCAATGCTATAGAGAGTAAATCTGCTGACCTCATCATTACTCCAGAAACTGCTTATCCCTGGCCCCAGGGTAATCTACCAATTGGCTTATTGGAATCACTGCAACAGTTTTCTGCTAATACCTCAAGTAATGTCTTGCTAGGCGTCATTGGGGAATCGCGTGACTCCACTGAAATCAAATACACCAATCGTGCACTTGGAATTTCTCCCGGTATGCCGAGCTATCAATATGACAAGTCTCACTTGGTGCCTTTTGGGGAATTTATTCCACCCGGCTTTCATTGGTTTGTGAATGCCTTCAATGTGCCCATGAGTGACTTTGCGCGTGGCGCATTAGATCAAGCCCCTTTCAGCATTATTCGCTCTGGTAAAGATGCGCTTCATGCAGCCATCACCATTTGCTACGAAGATGTCTTTGGTGGGGAATTAGCTTCCCGCCTCCACCATAGCAAACAGCCCATCAACCTGTTGATCAATATGACTAACTTGGCCTGGTTTGGGAATTCTCAAGCGCCAGCACAGCAATTAAGGCTGTCGCAGTTACGCTCCTTAGAGACCGGACTACCAGCACTACGCGCCACAAATACGGGCATTACCGCAGCGCTTGGTCCTGACGGCAAAATACTGTCCCAATTAGACGAATTTACCCAAGGTGTACTTAGCCTCAAGATTCAAGCCTACTCAGGCACAACTCCTTATGTGATTTGGGGAAATGCCCCTATTTTGAGCCTTTCTTGCCTACTGCTTATCTTAGGCATCATTCGCCAAAAACGAATCTAATCACTATTTCATAGTTCACTAGCTTAGCCATGTAAAATCAAAGGCTTAGCCAGGTAAATCATGCTTACTTTTCAGCAAATCATTCTCAAACTCCAAGATTACTGGGACCAACAAGGTTGTGCCCTATTGCAACCTATTGACCTTGAGGTCGGTGCCGGTACATCTCATACAGCCACTTTCTTGAGGGCCATTGGCCCTGAGCCATGGAAAGCCGCTTACGTCCAGCCCTCACGGAGACCAAAAGATGGTCGATACGGAGAAAATCCGAACCGTTTGCAGCACTACTACCAATATCAGGTAGTACTGAAGCCTGCACCAGAAAATATTCTTGAACTCTACCTGGGCTCACTTGCCGCTTTAGGTCTTGATCTTCAAAAGAACGATGTACGCTTTGTTGAAGACGACTGGGAAAACCCAACCTTAGGCGCATGGGGTTTAGGTTGGGAAGTTTGGCTTAACGGCATGGAAGTCACACAGTTCACCTATTTCCAACAAGTTGGCGGTATTGACTGTAAACCTGTTTTAGGCGAAATCACTTACGGTATCGAGCGCTTGGCGATGTACATCCAAAATTGCTCAAACGTATACGACCTTGTTTGGGCGGATGGCATCTCTTATGGTGATGTGTACCACCAGAACGAAGTGGAGCAGTCTTGCTACAACTTTGAACACTCCAACACCGACCTATTATTTGCAAACTTCACCAACTATGAAAGTGAAGCTAAGCGTTTGATGGAAGTTCCACTAGCATTACCCGCTTATGAAATGGTACTTAAGGCTGGACATACCTTCAACTTACTGGATGCCCGTGGCGCAATCTCAGTGACTGAGCGTGCGGCCTATATCGGACGCATCCGAAATCTCTCGCGCGCAGTAGCGCAGGCTTATTTCGAGTCTCGTGAGAAGTTGGGCTTCCCGATGTGCCAACGTCAACCCAAAGCTTAATCAGCTCGATCTAATTATGAGTACACCGAATTCCCTCTCTCAATCAGATAATCTTCTGATTGAAGTATTTACCGAAGAGCTTCCACCAAAATCATTGCGCCGTTTAGGTGACGCCTTCAGTGATGGCATTTATTCCGCACTGAAGTCAGCTGGCCTCTTGAGTGAAAATTCCGTTGCGACTGGCTACGCTACACCGCGCCGCCTTGCTGTTCAGGTGACCCATGTCTTGAGTCAAGCGCCGGACTATCCGATACGTGAAAAATTACTGCCGACAAGCATTGCTTTTGATGCAGATGGCAAACCTACTGCACCACTACAAAAAAAATTAGCTTCCTTGGGTTGCGCTGACATTGACCTCTCTACTTTAGAAAAAGCAGGCGAAGGAAAGAATGAGGCTTTATATCTCAATGTCGTTGCCAAGGGAGCGGCACTAGAACAGACTGCTCAACAAGCGCTTGAGCAAACACTCGGCAAATTACCCATCGCCAAAATGATGCACTATCAAGTGCTTCAAAAAAATGGCGAATTAGCGGATGTTGAGTTTGCTCGACCTGCACACCGCATCATTGCTCTGCATGGCAAACAAGCTTTAAATATCAGCGCACTGGGTATAGATGCAGCCAATCAAACAGAGGGGCACCGCTTTATGGCCCCAGGCGTCATCGCAATCAGCTCTGCAGATCAATATGAATCTGACCTCACCAGCAAGGCTAAAGTATTGCCAAACTTTAACAAGCGTCGTGAAGTTATCGAATCCGCATTATTAAAAGCTGCCGGCAATGATTTAGTGTTGATGCCAGATAGCTTATTAGATGAAGTAACGGCTTTGGTTGAGTGGCCAGCAATTTATGAATGTCACTTTGATCAGGAATTCTTGGAAGTTCCACAAGAATGTTTGATTCTGACCATGCAGACTAATCAAAAATACTTTGCCTTGACTGATAAGCAGGGTAAGTTACGTAATCGCTTCCTCATTGTTTCCAATATCGAGACCGATAAGCCAGAAGCCATCATTTCTGGTAACGAGCGAGTAGTGCGCCCACGTCTTTCTGATGCACGCTTCTTCTTTCAGCAAGATCAAAAGCGTCCGCTAGCTTCCCGTGTGGCCGATCTTGGAAAAGTGGTCTACCACAATCAGCTCGGCAATCAATTGGATCGCACTAAGCGTGTTCAAGGAATCGCAGTAGGCATTGCCAAAGCCTTATCCGCTGACGAGACACTAGCTAGTCGTGCCGCTGAAATTGCTAAAACCGATTTGCTAACTGATATGGTTGGTGAGTTCCCAGAGCTTCAGGGCATTATGGGTCGCTACTATGCAACGCATGATGGCGAAAATGTAGAAGTAGCATCTGCTTGTAGCGAACATTACATGCCTCGCTTTGCTGGTGATGCTTTGCCACAGAGTCAAACTGGCACCATCCTAGCGATTGCGGACAAGCTAGAAACTCTTGTTGGAATTTGGGGTGTTGGTCTTGCTCCCACCGGAGACAAAGACCCCTATGCCTTACGTCGTCATGCCTTAGGAATTTGTCGGCTTTTGCTAGAAAAGAATCTTGGCCTCAGCCTGCCTGACTTAATTGAACTGGCTCGCAAACAGTTTCCGCAAAAAGACGTTCAAGAAAAAGCTAAGCCTGAAGATGTTTATGCCTTCATCATTGATCGTCTCCGCGCTTACTTACGCGACCAAGCCGTTGCAGGTAAGCCGTTTACTACAGAAGAGATTGATGCCGTATTAAGTCAGTCACCTGCACAGCTCAATGATTTAATTGATCGCTTAACTGCCTTACGTGAATTTAATGCCTTGGCAGAAGCAGCTCAGTTAGCTTCTGCCAATAAGCGCATCAGCAATATCTTGAAAAAAAATGCAACAGCTATTCCAGCGACCTGTTCAAGCAAGCTCTTACAAGTTCCTGCTGAAATCAATCTGCATCAGGCACTTGAGAAACTGACTCCAACACTGACAGCAGCTTATGAAAAACGTCAGTTTGTAGACTTATTAAAAGCGCTGGTAGCCTTAAGTGCCCCAATTGATCAATTCTTTGCCGATGTCATGGTGATGGATCCCAATCCAGAGTTACGCGATAACCGCCTCGCTCTCCTGCAACAACTTCACCAGAAAATGAATCTCATTGCCGACCTCGGCAAATTAGCATGAGCACCAGCTCTTCTAAACTCATCATTCTTGATCGCGATGGTGTGATTAACGAAGATCGTGATGATTATGTGAAATCGAGTGATGAGTGGATTCCTTTGCCAGGAAGCCTTGAGGCAATCGCACTACTCAATCAAGCCGGCTACCAAATTGCTGTAGCGACTAACCAGTCTGGTTTAGCGCGGGGATATTTCAATATCAATGATCTCCATGCCATGCATAGCAAGATGGATAGACTGCTTAAACCTTTGGGCGGTCATATCGATAGCATTTTCTTTTGTCCACATACCGATGCCAATGCATGTGATTGCCGTAAGCCTCTGCCAGGAATGATGAAAGAAATTGCCCTGCGCTACAAAAAGAATCAGAGTGCTACACCACTATTGGGGGTGCCAATTGTGGGTGACTCCTTACGCGACCTGCAAGCAGGGGTTGCTCTTGGTGCTAGCCCACATTTGGTATTGACCGGCAAAGGCAGTAAGACTTTGGATAAGGGCGGCCTACCAGAAGGAACGCAGATTCATGCAGATTTGATGGCATTTGCAAATGCACTCTTAGAAGATAAGGTTTAATGCAAATATGACTTTTATTCGCTCAGCCCTATTTACCCTCTTTTTGCTGATTTTTACCCCAATCTGGTCGGTGCTTTGCATCCTCGTTTTTCCATTCCTCAGCCCTGAGAATCGCTATCGCTTTATCGGACTTTGGAATAAGGTCGTGATCTGGATCTTGCAACCCCTCTGCGGTATTCGTTATGAGATTCGCGGCATGGAAAATATGATGGCGGTTTTGGATAAACCTGTTGTCGTTTTGAGTAAACATCAATCTGCTTACGAAACTATTTTCTATATCGCTAAGCTTCCTAAGCAGGTCTGCTTTGTTTTCAAAAGAGAATTGCTTTGGATTCCTTTCTTTGGATGGGCCTTGGCTTTACTCAAGATGATTCACATCAATCGCAATAGCAAAGAAACAGCCGCTCTATCCGTTGTTGGTCAAGGCAAAAAACGCCTAAGTGAAGGTAAGTGGATATTGTTATTTCCAGAAGGAACCAGAACACCTACCGGCTCCCACAAACCCTATAGCAAGGGTGGCGCAAGGCTAGCAAGTGCTACCGAGGCGCTAGTGATTCCAATTGCCCACAATGCAGGTCGTTGCTGGCCTAAAAACAGTTTTCTAAAGCAACCTGGAACAGTGATCTTCTCGATTGGACCTGCAATCACCTCCGCTGGAAAAACTGGCGGGCAACTTCATCAAGAGGTAGAAAAGTGGATTGAAGCTGAAATGCGGGTGATTGATCCTACGGCTTACCAGTAAAACTACAAGTTTAGTGGGCTAAAACCTTGGCCCACTCAATATAGCGCTCTACCGGAATATCCTGGGCACGCGCTTTTAATTCAGACTCAGATAACGATAATCGATCAGCAAAGGCGGATAAGTTTGTACGCAGCATTTTTCTTCTTTGGGAAAATGCAGCCGCCACTACTTTTTCTAAAGCGTGCCACTGCGCATTGCTTAAATCAAAATCCCTTCGCGGAATCATGCGCACTACAGCTGAATTGACTTTAGGTTGCGGGTCAAATGCCTCAGGCGGGACTTCTAAAACTTGTTCCATGTCATAGCGCGCTTGCAACATGACAGAAAGCCTGCTGAATTCTGAGCCACCAGCCTTAGATACCATGCGCTCGACAACTTCAGCTTGAAGCATGAATACCTGTTCATCAATTGCATGGGCAGCAGAAACAAGATGAAAGAGTAATGGGGAGGAGATGTTGTAAGGCAGGTTACCAACCACCTTACATAGACCGCTGTTGGCTGGACGCGCATTAGCCCATTCCAAGAAATCAAACTTAAGTGCATCCCCCTCAATGACATTAAGCCCCTTGAGATTCTCTTGATTCCAATAAGCCACCAAATCTCGATCAATTTCCAAAAGGTCTAAATGATCGAGATTATTTAATAAGGGTCTTGTTAACGCGCCAAGGCCAGGACCAATTTCAATCACGTGCATATTTTCACTGGGATTAATAGCTGCAATGATGGAATAAATTACTCCGGAGTCCTGCAAAAAGTTTTGGCCAAATCGTTTACGGGCGCGATGCGTCATGTTTTTGGATTCTTTGTGTTCTTTACATTAACAGCTAATTGATAGGCTAGGCGTAGGGCCTCTAACATGCTGCCTGAATCTGCAAGGCCTTTCCCAGCAATGTCTAGTGCAGTGCCATGGTCTACCGAGGTACGAATAATTGGCAACCCTAAAGTGATATTCACGCCACCGCCAAAACTGACGAACTTAAATGGTGCTAGACCTTGATCGTGATACATCGCAATAAATGCATCCACACTATCTAGGACTTTGGCATCAAACATCGTGTCACCCGGATAAGGTCCGCTAACCTGAATCCCCAAGTCTCTCGCAGCTTCGATAGCTGGCGCAATGACATCAATCTCCTCGCGCCCGAGATAACCGGATTCACCTGCATGTGGGTTGAGTCCTGCCACCCGAATCACTGGCTTGGTAATGCCGAATTTTGTTCGCAGGTCCTGATCAACAATCTGAATAGTTTCCAGAATATGCCGATAGTTGAGTGCCTCAGGAACTGCACTCAAAGGTAGATGCGTTGTAACCAAGGCTACTCGAAGGTCGTGACTTTTCTGCAAACCCAGAAATCCAGCAGGTAATACGGCACACAACATCATGACAACATGTTCTTGCTTGCAAAGTTTAGCTAGATATTCCGTATGTCCAGTAAATATGATTTCACTTGAAGGATCCCCCTCGTTAATCACACTCTTTTGTATTGGTGCAGTAATCATGGCATCAAATCGACCCTGTAAACACCCCTTAACTGCAACATCTAGAATATTGAGAACATACTGCGCATTGGCGGGGTTAAGACAGCCAGCAATTACTGGAGCAGCAAGTGGAATAGGCTCCACGTGCAGGCGAGTGGATAACTCTTTAGAAATATCGACTACTGAAAGTAAGCTTGGATCCCCAAGCAACGTAATCGTACTTGCGGGCTGCTCTTGCAAAAAAGCTAGCGCAGCTGCAATCGAGATCTCTGGACCAACCCCTGCAGGCTCTCCAGAGCTAATAACTAGGTTAACGGGGGCTGGCTGCTGGATCATCGGCGTTAATGATCTTCACCGTAGCGGTGTCGCGTAATTCGCGTAACCAATCTTGATAGGCCTGCTCAAATTTACGCTCACGAATTGCTGCACGAGCAAATTGACGCTGCTTCTCAAGGGTTAGTTGCGCTTCACGACGCTCGAGAACTTGTATCAAATGCCAGCCAAATTCAGTCTTGACTGGGTTACTAACTTCACCAATTTGCAAGCGATTCATTGCTTGATCAAATTCAGGAACTAAATCGCCAGGACCCATCCAACCTAGATTGCCGCCATTTGCCGCAGAGCCATCCTCGGAGTGCTTTTTAGCTAAGTCGCCAAAATCGGCGGTCTTTGCACGAACCTGATCACGATAACCTGCTAGGCGTCTTTCAGCGTCTTGATCCGTCAAACCTGCACGATTACGCAGCAAGATATGACGAGATAAAGTTTGCGTAACCATAATATTTTGTGGAGTCGACGCATTCTCTTGAGATGCAGCTTGTTGAGGTTCAGGCGCACCAGAAACCAATGCGCGACGATCTAGAACCTTCAGAACGTGATAGCCAGCAGGACTCTTAACGACTGCGTTAGCTAACTGTCCGCTACCTGTATTCCTCACAGCCTCATAAAAAAGTTGCGGCAAACGGTCTGGGGGACGGTAACCCAATTCTTGAAACTTAATTTTTGGATTGTCTTTTGCGGCCATTGCACCCAGCTGCAAGAAATCAACATCGCCACGCGCTTCACGTAATAATGATTCTGCCTTTTTCTTTGCCTCAGCCTGAGCACCTGCACCGGCATTTGCATCAGCAGGAATAAAAATTTGTGCAACATCGATTTCTTCTGGCTCACCTTTTGCTGCTGGAGTCGAGCGTGTTTGCCTTCCACCACCAGCAGCCATACGATTGCGATCAGCAATGAAATTATCTACCTCAGCGTCAGAAATTTTGATCTTGCCCTCTACTTCACGTTCACGGTAACGGCTGATAATCACTTCTTCAAGCAGCATTTCGCGATAGCGCTCGTAAGTACTTCCAGTGGCTGCAATTTTTACCTTCAATTCCGCAAGTGTTAATTTATTTTTGGCAGCAACATCACCAATAATTTTGTCGAGCTCTTTATTGGTAACTACAACACCCTCTTGCGTAGCATTTTGCAACTGAATCTTTTCGATAATGAGACGCTCCAGGACTGTCTTACGCAAATTCGCAGAATCAGGAAGCTTAGAGCCCTGTTTTTGAAGAGCTGCGATTCGATCGTCAATCTCCTTACGTGTCACGTAACCCGTATTGACTACAGCTGCAACACCATCAATATTGCGAATTTTGCTATCAGCCGAAGTCTTTGAACTATCTTGCGCTAACGCGAATTGAGATAGTAAGGCAACTCCAACCAGAATCATGGTTGCAAGAGCTTGGTTGATTCGATTCCTACGCATCATTGATAGTTCTCATATATTGAAGGTGGTATAGGCTTGGTAGTAGGCATATATCCGGGAACATTGAGCTTCATGATATCAACTGGATTGCTACCAGCGCTACCAAAGCCCCTAAATTCTATTTGGAATAAAACCTGAGTTGTGGTTATTTGTGAGGTATTCAGCATTTGTGAGTAGGCACCGCGCAAAGTCCAGCAGTCTCGCATCCACTCCAAACCCACCAAGGTATTTAGCGTTTTAGTCGTTAGCGCATCATAACCCCATCGCCCTAATGCTGAAACCTCTCTGGTAAGCGGCCACTGGCCAGAAATGTTGTACTGATCCGTGGTGGTTTGAGCCAGCGTACCCGGCGTATTGTTTTGCAATGATGGTTGAGTGGGGGGCGACCATACATTTCTATAGCCAAAATTTAAATTCCTGCCTGGAGTTGGGCGCCAGCTTCCACCTACGGTCGTCTGAACAAATTTATTTAACTGGGTGTTGTACTGCCCAAACATATCCGCACTAAAGTTACCCAATAGGCGCACAGAAGCTGAGCCCAAGGTATCAGAATACGTTGTGGGGTTCGCAATATTGCCATTCAAACCAACCCTCTGCCCCGTGAAAGCTTGGCGTTGTGCAAGGGTCACGTTGGCTCGCTCTGCGCCTGTATTGGCCTCAATCATGCGACTAGTTAAACCACCCGTGAGCTTGTTGTTATCCGCAATACGGTCATTACCAATAAATGTATTTTCACTAAAAATTTGAGTTACACCAAAGCCAGCATCCGCCGTATCAAACAATGGGGTTTGGGCTTGACTTTCGTAAGGGGTATAAACATAAAACGCCCTCGGTTCCATTGTGAGAAGCATATCGCGCCCAAAGAAGCCTTTTAGTTCAGTGGCATCTCTTTCAAATGACAAACCAGAATCCAAGCTCAACGTTGGGATCGTAAAACCCTGAGCAGCCGGCGCGCCCACAGGGTTATATGGAGTTGCGTTATAGGTGTTCGACTGAAAGCTCACCTTAGGGGTAATGTAATAGCCAGGCGTAATTTGTGGCAGCGCCATGGCTCCTTTAATTACCGTTCGATCCGCCTGACTGTATGCGCCTGGGGCAGTAGCCGCTAAGTTCCCACCAATGTTGTAAGCAAAACGGGTGAAATCCGTTGAAAACGTTGTTACAGGGCCAGAAGGCAGGGTGATGTATTTACCGCTTACGTCAGCCACTGCTGGAGTTAAACGATTGTTATAAGTTGCCGTGATGTTCGGCAAAATATTGTATGGGGACTGCACTGTTACGGTTGGATCGGGCTGCAAAGTCTGAAAGGTCATTGCTCTCGCAGCAACAGTCCAATTACTTAAGCTTCCAGTCAAGTTCTTAGTGGTGCCCACCTCTTGACGAAACTGACTAGTCACAGCGCCAGCGAGACTTTGGGAAAAATCTGTTGGATATAGGTTATCCGAAACTCGAGCAATGTTGGCGTAGCCAGTCCATGCGCCAGCAATAGGAATGCCCCCTACCCCCAATAAGTCGCCACTAAAGTTCTGTCTTTGCTGCCAGTCATAACGCCAACGATCTGTGCCAGTTTTCCGGTCATAAGGAAGGTAGTCGCCACCCAAACTTCCCACATACTGTTTATCCAAGAATTGATACTTGGCGCCTAACTGAACGCCACGCTGACCCATTACCCGAGGCAATAACAGCAAGTCACGATTCGGGGCGATATTCACGTAGTAAGGCTGCGTTACATCAATACCATTATTAGAGTTGTAACCCGCTACAGGCGCCAATATTCCAGAACGTCTTTGATTCGAGGTTGGTGCAGTGAAGTAAGGAATGTAAGCAATGGGTACATCAAAGAATCGCATGACGCCATGTGTGCCAACCATTTCTTTTTGTTCGTTATCAATCTCCAGAGTACTGGCCGTGAAATACCAATCTAAATTTTCCGGAGTACAGGTTGTATAGGTCGCTTTATCAAATACAAATACATCTGAAGTTTCAATTGTTAATTTTTTTGCATTGCCACTAGCTCGGTTATCACGTAATTCGTAATTCGGCGACTCCATCTCACCATCACGCGCATCAACTCGAAAACGAGCTTTAGGTCCTTTAAAGGATGCATTACCTTTTGAAAATTCCGTATTGCCAGATAAATTTGCTACATCAGAATCTGGGTCGTATTTAATTTCATCCGCCTTCATAACCGCGCCATTACGACGAATTTGTGCGCGCCCTTTTAAACGCATTTCGCGATCGACAATTCCATCAATTGAATCGCTTGAGGTAAACGTCAAGGCGCTGCCGTCATCGATAGGCTTACCGGCCCGCAATTGATCATCCAACCTTAAGACAGTGACATCGCCACGATCGGGAATTAAAACGGAGTTAGCGGAGCTACCTAAAGACTGCGCGGAAGGAGGTAAAGGTGCGGGCGCTTGAGCGGTACTTGGAAGGGCAAATTGCGACAATCCAACCCCCATCATTACGCGCAGGGTAACAGCTAAAAAAAGAGGGGCGCAAAGGCCGGCGCGACGGCGATAATGACTCATAGATCCAGACCCGCCTTATTATACGAATCGACCATGACTGACTCTCGCTTAGACACCCTCCGTAGCTGGCTAAAAGGCCTTGAACCTAGCTGGCAATTAGATCTCGCCACTTTAACCCCTGCCTCGGCAGATGCCAGCTTTCGACGGTATTTCCGAATTGCGTCCAAAAAGCCGGATTTTCCGACTTTGATCGTAATGGACGCTCCGCCCCAACATGAGCCCTTGGATACCTTTATTCAGGTTGATTTACTACTCGAAAATGCCGGCCTTAACGTTCCAAAAATATTAGAAAAGAACATAGCCGAAGGCTTTCTTTTGCTCAATGATCTTGGGACTAAAACTTACCTTGCAGAACTCAATTCTGAGAGCGCCGATCATCTCTACAAGGATGCAACACACGCTTTGGTAAAAATGCAGTTAGCAAGCAAACCGGATGTCCTACCAAACTACGATGAAGCACTCTTACAACGTGAGTTAAATTTATTTCCCGAGTGGTATCTCAAGAAACATTTGCATATCGAATTAACTGAACTTCAAAACTCTCAAATCGAGCAAGCATTTGAGCTCATTATTCAAAACAATCTTGCACAAGAAAAAGTCTACGTCCATCGTGACTACCATTCACGCAATCTGATGGTGACTGAAAAGAATAATCCTGGAGTGATCGATTTTCAAGACGCGGTTTATGGCCCCATCACTTACGATGCAGCTTCACTCTGGCGCGATGCTTACATTGCATGGCCTGAAGAGCGCGTAATTGATTGGGTAATTAAATTTTGGGAGGCGGGCCGTGAAGCAGGGTTACCAATGCCAGATGATTTTGGTCAGTTCTATCGTGACTTTGAGTGGATGGGTTTACAACGCCATCTGAAAGTCTTAGGTATTTTTGCAAGGCTGTTTCATCGCGATGGCAAAGATGGCTATCTCAAAGATATTCCATTGGTTCTTGAATATGCGATTGCAACTGCCAATCGTTATATCGAATTAAAGCCCTTGGCACGCTTATTAGAGTCGACACGCCCTACTAAGGAATAACAGCAAACTGTCATGAATAAGCGCAATCTCATTCCGTGCTTTTTACTGGCCGCCGGTCGAGGTGAGCGCATGCGTCCACTGACAGATGAATTGCCTAAGCCACTCCTCACGATTAAGAAAAAATCTCTGCTTGCATGGCATTTGGAAGCACTGAGTGCAGCAGGCATTAAAGACGTTGTCATTAACCATGCCTGGCTTGGCCAAAAGATTGAGAAGGCTTTAGGTGACGGTAGCCAATTCGACCTCAACATCACCTACTCCCCAGAAACTAGCGCCCTAGAAACGGCAGGTGGGATTCGCAAGGCGCTGCCTTTGCTCAACCCTAGCGATTATTTCCTTGTCATCAACGGGGATGTTTTTAGCCCAAATCTGCCGATTGAGCAGCTTTTGGAGCAAGTTTCTAGTTTACGAAGCATGCCAAATCTACCTTTGGCACATCTTTTGATGGTTCCCAATCCAGTTCAGCACCCTGAGGGGGACTTTTATCTCAAGGGCTCCCAAGTAGCTTCTGAACCCCTAGCCGATGCCGAAAAACTGACTTTTTCCGGCATCGGGATCTACCATCGAGACCTCTTCAAGGATCTAGAGCTGGGTACGCCCGAAAAGTTAGCCCCACTCCTTAGAGAGGCAATGGTCAAAAATAGAGTCTCCGGTGAAAAATATACCGGTCCGTGGCACGATGTAGGTACGCCCCAACGATTACAAGAGCTCAATGCAGCGCATGAATAAGTCCAATATTTACCAACAACGTCGGATTGAATTAGCAAAACTGATCTGCGCCAAAACTGGTGGGGGCATCGCCATCATTACCACGGCACCCGAGACTTCCCGCAATCGAGATAGCGAATTTCCCTATCGTCACGACAGTGATTTTTTCTACCTCACCGGCTTTGAAGAACCGGGTGCAACATTGGTACTCAAAATTGCTGGATCAAGTTCAAAGCCTCAACTTGAGTCCCATATTTTCTGCAGACCTAAAGACGCGGAGCGAGAGATTTGGGATGGCATTCGTTTAGGGCCAGATGCAGCACCTTCAATCTTGGGCGTGGAGTATGCGCATAGCAATCATGAGTTAGATAAAAAACTGGGTGAGTTGCTAGCCGATCAAGATGCAGTCTATATTCGCCTCTCGGAAAGTGCAGAAACAGATCGTCGCTTGCGTCATTGGATGAAACAAGTGAGATCTCAAGCGCGCGCTGGTGTAGACCCACCGTCAGAGTTTCATGATGTAGAGAGTTTGATTCATGAAATGCGGCTCTTTAAAGATACACATGAAATTGACATCATGCGTCGTGCCGCCCAAATTTCTGCGCGCGCCCATATTCGTGCAATGCAAGCCTGCAAACCTGGTATGCGTGAATATCATCTCGAAGCCGAACTCCTTCATGAGTTCCGATATAGCGGTGCACAAAGCGTTGCATACAACAGCATTGTTGCTAGTGGTGCCAACTCCTGCATCCTGCATTACCGCGCTGGTGATACCGAACTTCGCAGTGGTGAGTTATGCCTGATTGATGCTGGTTGCGAACTTGATGGCTACGCCTCTGATATCACCCGTACATTTCCAGTGAACGGCAAGTTCACAGGGCCACAACGTGCGCTGTATGATATTACCCTGGCATCACAAGAAGCAGCGATTGCCGCAACCAAACCTGGCAATACATTTATGCAGCCGCATGAGGCAGCCTTAAAGGTGCTCACTCAAGGCCTGCTTGATGAGAAGCTTCTCAAGCTTGCAGAACTAGGTTCTTTAGATAATGCAATTGAGACTGGCGCCTATCGTCGCTTCTATATGCACCGTACCTCACACTGGTTGGGTATGGATGTTCACGATGTCGGCTCCTATCGCGAGCCACTCGGCACAGCAACCGACTCTTCAGAAAAACCATGGCGCCTTCTCAAGCCTGGCATGGTTCTTACTATTGAGCCAGGTTTATACGTTCGTCCAGCAGACGATGTAGATGAACGCTTTTGGAATATCGGCATTCGTATCGAAGATGATGCCGCTGTCAACGACTCTGGATGTGAATTGATTTCTCGCGGTGTACCAGTCAAAGCCGATGAAATCGAAGCGCTAATGAAGAATAATTAGATTACCAAGCATGCCAGTAAAGAACTTCGACATTTTGATTCAGGGCGGTGGACCAGTTGGTTTAGCCTGCGCAGCATGGTGCTTACAAAAATCTCCAGAAGCTAAGATTGCCTTGCTTGATCGCAACCCTATAAATGATGCTGATTTAGCTTCTGCTGATAGCAGGGGGATAGCTTTATCGCACGGCAGCAAATTATTACTTGATACCATCGACGCGTGGCCTACTGAATGCGCAGACATTCATCGAGTGCATGTATCACAGGCAGGTCGCTTTGGTCGCGCCCTAATGACTCGCGAAGAGCTTGGGGAAGATGCCTTAGGTCATATCATTCGCTATCGCGATATTCATCTCACACTGCGCCAGGCATTAAGAATGATTCAAGCAAAGAGCCCCAATTTTGTTTGGCAGCACATTAATACAGATACTATTACTTCAAATATTCAAGCCAAATGTGTAGTGCATGCTGAAGGTGGTTTATTTAAAACCCAGGATTGGGTGGAGTCCGGTCGAGACTACGAGCAATCAGCTTTAGTTGGCTTGGTTGAAGTTGAAAATGCGGCGCCTTATCAAGCTTGGGAACGCTTTACCTCTGAAGGGCCTTTGGCAGTATTGCCAAGTCACTACGGCCCGAATATTTTGAATCTGGTTTGGTGCGGGACTCCAAGCTCTTCACAAGCGCGCCTCTCTTTAAGTGATGCTGAATTTCTGAAAAGCCTGCAAGCTGAGTTTGGTTCGCGGATTGGACAATTTATCAAAATCCAAGATCGCCGCCTCTATGAGTTGGGACTGAATTACCGTAAAGAAATTACTCAGGGCAATGAAGTTTGGATTGGTAATGCCGCCCAAACCTTGCATCCCGTTGCAGGGCAAGGTCTTAACCTGGGATTAAGGGATGCTTATCTCTTGGCCGAAAAACTCAGCATCCTCTTCTCTAAATCCGAAGATCAAAAAACCGCCACGGCTATTGAGGTAATGTTGAATGACTATGCCCAAAGCCGCAAGGCGGATCGGTCAGCCACCATAGGCTTAACCGACTTCATGGCCAGAATCTTCACTTCCAACCTATTTCCCATTGTGATCGGTCGTGGATTGGCTTTATCGGCCCTCCAATGGCTCCCACCAGTCAAAACAGCCTTAGCTCGCCAGATGATGTTTGGTAGGCGCTAAGGGGCTGAAACAGCCCTCAAAATACAAGCATTCTCCATTTGATCTAAATCACAGAATCTGCCTATTTTTTAGGCAGATTTAAGCTGACTTGTGCTAAAGTGACACCCTTTCCCAAGCACTAGAAGCTCTCCAGAATCCAGCCTGAAACACATGAAGATTGGCCCACACCTCCTCGCAAATAGGTTATTTGTTGCCCCAATGGCTGGAGTAACAGATCGGCCATTTCGTCAGCTTTGCAAAAAGCTTGGTGCTGGCTATGCCGTATCTGAAATGATTGCCTCAAATGCATTGCTTTGGAAGAGCGAAAAAACCCAGCGTCGCGCTAATCACCAAGGCGAATTTAAGCCTATCGCGGTCCAAATCGCTGGCGCTGATCCAAAGATGATGGCGGCAGCAGCCAAGCTCAATGTTGATCATGGCGCTCAAATTATTGATATCAATATGGGTTGCCCAGCCAAAAAAGTATGCAATGTTGCGGCTGGGTCTGCGTTATTAAGGGATGAACCTTTAGTTCAGCAAATTTTGGAAGCTGTAGTGCAAGCTGTAGGTGTTGGTCCCAATGCAGTTCCCGTGACCTTAAAGATTCGAACAGGATGGGATCGCGAACATAAAAATGCAATAGACATTGCACGTCTCGCCGAAAAATCTGGCATCTCTATGTTGACCGTTCACGGCCGTACGAGAGCCGATCTTTATCAAGGGGAGGCTGAGTACGAAACCATTACTGCAGTGAAGAATAGCGTCGCCATTCCGGTAGTTGCTAATGGTGATATCACCACTCCAGAAAAAGCAGAATTTGTTTTAAAAGAAACTGGTGCCGATGCCATCATGATTGGCCGCGCCGCTCAAGGGCGTCCTTGGATTTTTCGTGAAATTAATCATTTTCTGGAAACAGGTGGCAAGTTACCCACACCACAGATTAATGAGATTCAAGAAATCATGAACGCGCACCTCATCGATCACTATGAGTTCTATGGTGAATATATCGGCTTACGTACAGCGCGCAAACATATCGGCTGGTATTGCAAGGGCTTACGTGATTCTCATGCCTTTCGCCAAAGAATGAATACCGCCGATGATTGCAAAACCCAATTACAGATGGTGAATGATTTTTTCAATGAAATGAAATCCCATTCAGATCGTTTGTTATTTTTAGAAGCAGCCTAAATTTAGTTCTTTAGTTATTTAATTTATCCATGACCACCAAACACCCCATCACTGAATGTATTGAGACCCAACTCCAAGGTTATTTGGATGATCTCAAAGGAACACCTCCATCTAATTTGTACCAAATGGTTCTTGCAGTAGTAGAGAAGCCGATGCTCGAACTAGTCATGCAGCACGCGAAGCAGAATCAGTCTTTAGCTGCGCAGTACCTTGGCATTAACCGCAATACGCTACACAAGAAATTGGTCGAACACCAGCTTCTGAAATAAGTCCGACCCTGTTTGCAAATTCTTTATTAATTAATCCTTCTGAAAAATATGATCCGTACAGCCCTACTCTCTGTTTCCGATAAAAATGGCATTGTGCCGTTCGCCAAATCCCTTCATGAGCAAGGTGTCAAGCTGATCTCTACTGGCGGTACAGCAAAACTCTTAGCTGAAAATAATTTACCCGTAGTGGAAGTATCTTCACTTACCAAGTTTCCAGAGATGCTGGACGGTCGTGTAAAGACATTGCACCCAATGGTCCATGGCGGTTTATTAGCTCGCAGAGATTTCCCTGAGCATATGGCTGCTTTGAAAGAACATGGTATCGATACGATCGATATGCTCGTGATTAACCTCTACCCATTTAATGAAACAGTTGCTAAAGCAGATTGTTCATTTGAAGATGCGGTTGAGAACATTGATATTGGCGGTCCAGCAATGTTGCGTGCCGCTGCCAAGAACCATCAAGATGTGACCGTACTCATTTCGCCAGAAGATTACGCACCTGTACTCGAAGAAATGAAAGCCAATAAGAACGTAGTTTCATATAAGACCAATTTGAGTCTAGCTAAAAAAGTATTTGCCCATACCGCCCAATACGACGGGGCGATTGCAAATTACCTATCTGCATTAGGTGATGACCTCGATCACAAAAAGCGTTCTGCTTACCCAGAAACCCTGCACCTTGCCTTTGAAAAAGTACAAGAGATGCGTTATGGCGAGAACCCACACCAATCAGCGGCTTTCTACAAAGATATCTACCCTGTCGATGGCGCACTTGCTAACTACAAACAATTACAAGGCAAAGAGCTCTCCTACAACAATATCGCTGACGCTGACTCTGCTTGGGAGTGTGTCAAAAGCTTCACTGGTAATGCTGGCGGTGCTGCAGCATGCGTCATCATCAAGCATGCAAACCCTTGCGGCGTAGCTGTTGCTGCCAACGCCCTCGAGGCGTATCAAAAAGCATTCAAAACAGATCCAAGTTCAGCCTTTGGCGGAATCATTGCCCTCAATGTGCCATGTGATGGTGCCGCAGCTGAAGCAATTTCTAAACAGTTTGTGGAAGTATTGATTGCTCCAAGCTTTAGTGCTGAAGCAAAGACCATCTTTGCCGCCAAGCAAAATGTACGTCTCTTAGAAATTCCTCTGGGCACCGCATTTAATACTTTTGACTTCAAGCGTGTTGGTGGTGGCTTACTAGTTCAGTCCCCAGATGCGAAGAACGTCCTTGAGAGCGAAATGCGCGTTGTGAGCAAACGCCTCCCAACTACAAGCGAAATGCACGACATGATGTTTGCATGGCGCGTTGCCAAGTTTGTGAAGTCCAATGCGATTGTGTATTGCGCTAATGGTATGACCCTTGGTATTGGCGCTGGCCAAATGAGCCGCGTAGATTCTGCGCGTATGGCAAGCATTAAAGCTGAAAACGCAGGCTTAAGTCTCAAAGGTTCTGCAGTTGCAAGTGACGCCTTCTTCCCATTCCGCGATGGTTTGGATGTCGTTGTGAATGGTGGTGCAAGCTGTGCCATCCAGCCTGGTGGCAGCATGCGTGATGATGAAATCATCGCCGCAGCTGATGAGCATGGCATTGCCATGATCTTTACTGGCACACGTCACTTCCGCCACTAATCACTTATGCGCTGGATAGGAATCGACCCGGGTCTACGAACAACTGGTTTTGGGGTTATTGATGTTGATGGCCAAAAACTGAGCTACGTAGCCTCTGGGACGATTGAAAGTGGAGATCCAGACCAAGGCCTTCCTGTGAGATTGGGAATCTTGTACGCCGGCATTAAAGAAGTACTGGGGACCTATCATCCAGAACAAGCAGCTATCGAAGAAGTATTTCTGAACGTCAATCCTCGCTCTACCCTAATGCTGGGTCAGGCACGAGGCGCGGTGATTGCAGCCCTAGTTTCGGACAAGCTCCCTGTTGCAGAGTTCAGCGCACTCAGGGTGAAGCAGTCCATCGTGGGGACTGGTAGAGCGACTAAGCCTCAAGTTCAAGAAATGGTGAAACGCTTGCTGCGCCTAAGCCGTGCCCCGGGAACGGACGCAGCCGATGCTTTAGGGGTGGCGATTTGTGCTGCACATCATGCCCAGATTCCGAAAGCAATTACCACTGCTCCTGCACCCAAAAAGAGTGGCAAGAAATAACAATACAAACAGGTTAAGATCTTTACATGATTGGTCGCATACAAGGTATTCTCGTTTCAGTTCATCCACCCCGCCTCCTGGTCGATTGCCAAGGTGTCGGCTATGAGATCGATGTGCCAATGAGCACCCTGTATCAATTACCAGAAACCAATCAAAAAATTACGCTTCTCACACACTTCCAAGTTCGTGAAGATGCCCAGCAACTTTTTGGTTTTGCCACTGAAACAGAGCGTGAAGCTTTTAGACAGCTGATCAAGATTAGCGGCGTCGGTTCACGTACTGCCCTTGCCGTACTTTCTGGAATGAGCGTTAACGAATTGGCTCAAGCTATTGCTATGCAAGAAGCAGGACGTCTAACTCAAGTTCCCGGCATTGGCAAAAAGACTGCTGAACGTCTTTGCCTTGAGCTCAAAGGCAAGTTGGCTCCAGATTTAGGAATTGTGGGCGGCAAACCACAGGCAATTGAAGCAAGCAGTGAAGTCTTGCAGGCTCTCTTGGCGCTGGGTTATTCAGAAAAAGAAGCGCATCTTGCCCTCAAACAAATACCGCCTGACACCTCCGTTTCTGATGGTATTCGTATGGGCTTGAAATACCTCTCAAAGTCTTCATAACTAGTCCCCAAACACCACTACACTTGCAGTATGGCAATCCACACCGAAGATCTCAGCTCAATTCCCGAAGACTTACCGGAAGGTAATGACCGCATCGTTAGCGGTGCAGCCGGTAACTCAGAAGCTGTTTTCGAAAGAGCCTTGCGCCCAAAACAGTTAGACGAGTATGTTGGCCAAACTAAGGCACGCGCTCAATTAGAAATCTTTATTACTGCAACTCGAGCTCGTCAAGAAGCTCTAGATCACGTTCTCTTGTTTGGCCCTCCTGGTCTTGGAAAAACTACCTTAGCTCACATCATCGCTAGAGAGCTTGGTGTGAACTTGCGCCAAACTAGCGGCCCCGTTCTGGATAGACCTGGTGACCTCGCCGCTTTACTGACTAATTTAGAAGCAAACGATGTACTCTTTATTGATGAGATTCATCGACTCTCTCCAGTAGTTGAAGAGATTCTGTACCCGGCACTTGAGGACTACAGCTTAGACATCATGATTGGCGAAGGTCCTGCAGCACGTAGTGTCAAGATTGATCTCAAGCCATTCACTTTGATTGGCGCGACCACTCGTGCTGGCATGCTCACCAATCCTCTACGTGACCGCTTTGGCATTGTGGCAAGACTAGAGTTCTACACCACTGAAGAGCTCACCAAAATCATTACGCGCTCTGCCAGCCTACTCAAAGCCGATATTGACCCAGAGGGATCAATTGAGATTGCGAAGCGTGCTAGAGGCACTCCACGTATCGCTAATCGCCTATTACGTCGCGTACGCGACTATGCTGAAGTCAAAGGTACTGGCACTATTACTAAAGCCATGGCCGATGCAGCATTGAAGATGCTCGATGTCGACCCGAGTGGCTTTGATGTGATGGACCGTAAATTACTCGAAGCCATCTTGCATAAGTTTGATGGTGGCCCGGTAGGTATTGACAACTTGGCTGCAGCGATTGGTGAAGAGCGTGACACCATTGAGGATGTCTTAGAGCCCTACTTGATTCAACAAGGCTACCTACAAAGAACTTCTAGGGGAAGAGTAGCAACACGTCAGGCTTATGAGCACTTTGGCCTGACGCCACCAAGCAACTCCGCAATAGAGCCCTAAGACTTAGCCCAGAGTTACCTTAGCGAACTTACGTTTGCCTACCTGCACCACGTAAGTGCCAGCCTCGACTTTTAATTGCTTATCAGCAACTGTTGAGCCATCAATCTTCACGCCGTTTTGCTCAATGTTACGCATAGCTTCTGATGTTGATGGGGCAAGGCCCGCAGCCTTCAAAAGGCTAGCGATTCCCATTGGAGCACCAGAGAGGCTTACTTCCGGAATGTCATCCGGGATTCCACCTTTTGCACGATGATTAAAGTCTTCCAAAGCTTTTTCTGCAGCCGCCTGCGAATGAAAGCGTGCAACGATTTCTTGTGCGAGCAGCACTTTGCAATCTTTAGGATTTCTACCAGCAGCTACTTCTTGCTTCATTAAATCAATTTCAGCCATAGGGCGGAATGACAGCAATGTAAAGTAATCCCACATCAATTCATCGGAGATACTCAAGAGCTTGCCGAACATCTCGCCAGCAGGCTCACTAATACCAATGTAATTACCTTTGGATTTACTCATCTTGTCTACGCCATCCAAGCCAACAAGGAGAGGCATAGTCAAAATACATTGCGGCTCTTGGCCGTACTCACGTTGGAGCTCGCGCCCAACTAAAAGATTAAATTTCTGATCCGTACCACCGAGCTCTAAGTCACTCTTCAGAGCAACAGAGTCATAACCCTGCATCAATGGATATAAAAACTCATGCACAGAGATAGGTACACCACTGCGGTAACGTTTTGTAAAGTCATCGCGCTCCAACATTTGTGCAACGGTATATCGCGCTGCCAACTGGATCATGCCGCGTGCACCAAGGGGATCGCACCACTCGCTGTTGTAACGAACTTCCGTTTTAGTAGGGTCCAGCACCATGCTCGCTTGACGGTAGTAGGTCTGAGCATTGACAGCAATTTCTTCGGCGGTCAGGGGTGGGCGAGTTGCATTACGCCCAGAGGGGTCGCCAATCATACTGGTGAAGTCACCAATCAAGAAAATCACAGTGTGGCCTAAATCTTGTAGCTGACGCAATTTATTCAAAACAACCGTATGGCCCAAATGAATATCAGGCGCAGTTGGGTCTAAACCCAACTTAATACGCAAAGGCGTACCTGTCGCCTGGCTCTTAGCTAGCTTTTGAATCCAATCCGCCTCGACCAATAACTCATCACAACCCCTTTTGGTTACTTCAAGGGCTGCAAAAACTTCGGGGGTCAGTGGGTATTTTTGTTCTGGTTTAGCCGTCATGCGAAATTGGGTAACTGATTCGGTTAAATTAGTATTTAAATTGCTAAAGCATAATTGTCGCATTCCTGAGAATAAAGTCCTGATACCGCATGAATAAGTCCCAATCCCTCTATATTGGCCTGATGTCTGGCACCAGCCTAGATGGGATAGATGCCGTGCTGACAAAGATTGAAGCCTCTGGGGATGCATGCCTTCTGGACTCCGTAAGCGCCCCCTTTAGTCCGGAGTTACGCAAAGCCCTACTAGATCTCCAGACCCCTGGGCCAAATGAGATCCACCGAGAAAACCAGGCCGCTAATGCCCTGTCAGTAGCCTATGCGGATGTAGTCAAACAATTGCTTACTCAGGCCAAGCTATCTACTGCAGATATCAGTGCAATTGGCGCACATGGTCAGACCATTCGTCACCAAGCCGATCTTGCTCATCACCTTGCCTATACCCATCAAACTCTCAATCCAGCCCTTTTGGCAGAGCTCACTGGAATTGATGTCATTGCAGACTTTAGAAGTCGTGATTTAGCAGCAGGCGGTCATGGTGCGCCTCTAGTGCCAGCATTTCATGCGCAACAGTTTGCTACAGATAAAAATATCGCCGTACTCAACCTTGGCGGTATTGCCAACCTAACCCTATTACCCAAAGATGGTGAAGTAAAAGGATTTGATTGCGGTCCCGGCAATATGTTGATGGATGCTTGGATTGCGGATCAGCAAGGACACGTCTTTGATGAGAACGGTACCTGGGCATTACAAGGAATAGCGAATCGAGCACTGCTTAGCAAAATGATGGCTGATCCATTTTTTTCAAAGGCGCCGCCAAAAAGCACGGGGCGTGATGACTTTCATCTAGAGTGGTTGCAAAAGCAAGTTGGCTCGGACAACATCAATGCTGAAGATGTACAAGCCACACTATTGCAATTAACTGTGGACGCAGCCCTGCAAGCTTTAGAGGTTTATGCCCCGAAAACCCAGACTCTGATTATCTGTGGCGGTGGTGCGCGCAACGATGCCTTATTGGATTTATTTAAAGCGAGAGCTGAAGACTTATTCAAAAACTCACTGGAGATTGTGACCAGCGATGCGCTTGGCATTGATCCGCAACTTGTAGAAGGCCTCGCGT
Source organism: Polynucleobacter sp. es-MAR-4 (assembly GCF_018882055.1). Taxonomy (GTDB): domain Bacteria; phylum Pseudomonadota; class Gammaproteobacteria; order Burkholderiales; family Burkholderiaceae; genus Polynucleobacter. Next base: position 1,043,756 of record NZ_JACVPF010000001.1, read on the forward strand.
TCGCATGGCTTGCTTGGGCCCACAAAGAAAAACGGCCAGCAAATTTGCCAGCCGTTACGGGAGCGAAGGGTCCTAGAATTCTAGGCGCTTGCTATCCTGCGTAATTAAATTGCTTTCTCTCTTTAAGCAGAGAAAGAAGATCCGCAACCACAAGTGGTTTGCGCATTTGGATTTTTGATTACGAACTGTGAACCATTGATATCTTCTTTGTAATCAATCTCAGCGCCAACTAGATATTGGAAGCTCATTGAATCTACCAATAGGGTGACGCCATTCTTTTCAAAGAGTGTGTCATCTTCATTCACAGCATCATCAAATGTGAAGCCATACTGAAATCCTGAGCAACCACCACCTTGAACAAACACGCGCAGTTTCAATTCAGGATTACCTTCTTCGGCAATCAAGTCAGCCACTTTTGCAGCAGCGCTATCCGTAAACACCAATGGGGTTGGTGGTTCGGCTAAATCTTGTGCGGGTTGTGCAGTTTCTTGCGTAGCTAGTTGGGTCATGATTTACTCCTAATTCAAAAGGCAATAACTTATTTTAGGCTTTTAATTCCAAGTGTGCTGAAGGGTCTTTCCAGCGCGCCTGATTATGGTGAAACAGCAATCTGCGTTAATCCAGTGGTCTCAGGCAGGCCAAACATGAGGTTCATACACTGAACGCCCTGGCCTGAGGCACCCTTCACCAGGTTATCTTCCACCACCAAAATAACCAAAGTATCACCATCTCCAGGGCGATGAATGGCGATTCTTAAGCCATTACTGCCCCGCACAGAACGTGTTTCTGGATGACTGCCAGCCGGCATCACATCTACAAAAGGCTCGCCTTTATAGAAATCCTCATACAGCTTTTGGAAATCTACCTTCATGCCAGCCTCAGTCAAGCGAACATACAAGGTTGAATGAATACCTCTAATCATTGGCGTCAAATGGGGTACAAATGTCAGACCAATCTGGTCGTGACCAGCGATAGCCTTCAAGCCCTGGACGATTTCTGGAAGATGACGATGTCCTTTAACGCCATAGGCTTTGAAGTTATCTCCCGCTTCAGACAATAGGGTGCCGATCTCAGCTTTACGGCCAGCGCCAGATGTACCTGACTTAGAGTCAGAAATAATATGTGTGCCATCAATCAGCTGTTTACCACCAGTAGACTTTGGTGAAAGCAATGGAGCAAGACCTAATTGGACAGACGTAGGGTAGCAACCAGCTAAACCCACTACACGTGCTTTTTTAATTTCTTCGCGATTAATTTCTGCCAAACCATAAACTGCCTCTGCCAAAATTTCTGGGCAGCCATGCTCCATGCCGTACCACTTGGCAAATTCCTTGATGTCCTTCAAACGGAAATCAGCAGCCAGATCCAAAATCTTTACGTTATTAGCCAGCAACTCTTTGGCTTGTGCCATTGCTACGCCATGTGGTGTTGCAAAGAACACTACATCGCATTCAGTTAACTTGGCTTCATCTGGTGTTGTGAATTTCAGATCAATGCGGCCACGTAAAGATGGAAACATCTCAGCCACTGGCATGCCAGCTTCTGTACGAGAAGTGATTGCCTGAATCTTTACCTCAGGGTGTTGCGCCAATAAGCGCAGCAATTCCACTCCGGTATATCCAGTGCCACCTACGATGCCAACTTTAATCATGCCATTCTCCAAAATACCAATAGATGAATTTTATTTCTTTAATACCTAGATTGTAGAAACAAAAAGGGCCGCTTGCGCGACCCTTTCGATAAAACTTAAGCGACTGAAAGAATTAGCGCTTGCTGAACTGCTTACGACGACGCGCGCCGTGCAGACCAACTTTTTTACGCTCAACTTCACGGGCATCGCGAGTTACCAAACCTGCTTTAGACAGGGTTGGCTTCAATGCGTTGTCGTAGTCGATCAATGCACGAGTAACACCGTGACGAACTGCACCAGCTTGGCCAGTTTCACCGCCGCCACTAACGTTTACTTTGATATCAAAGGTTGTTAGGTGGGCTGTGAGAGCCAAAGGCTGACGAGCGATCATGCGTGATGTTTCGCGAGCAAAGTAAGCATCGATAGGTTTACCGTTAACAGTAATCTCACCTTTGCCAGATTTAATGAATACACGTGCTACAGAGCTCTTGCGACGACCTGTACCGTAATTCCAATTTCCGTAATTAATAGCCATTTGGTTTCCTTAAATCTCTAACGCTTTTGGCTGTTGAGCCGCATGCGGATGACTGGCGTCGCCATAGACTTTTAATTTCTTAATCATGGCATAACCTAGTGGGCCTTTTGGCAACATACCCTTCACAGCCTTCTCCAAAGCGCGACCTGGGAAACGATCTTGCATCTTGTCGAAGTTAGTCGAGCTAATACCACCTGGGTATCCGCTGTGACGGTAATAAATTTTGTTCAAGCCTTTTGTGCCTGTAACACGCAGCTTAGAAGAGTTGATGACAACAATGAAGTCGCCGGTATCAACGTGTGGGGTGTATTCAGGCTTGTGCTTGCCGCGTAGACGGAGTGCCACTTCACTGGCGACACGACCGAGGACTTTGTCCGTAGCGTCAATCACGAACCATTCATGCACTACCTCATGGGATTTTGCAGAAAAAGTTTTCATGATTTCTCAAATTGTTATAGTCAAAAAAAATTACTCCAATCAAACTACGTCCACCTTGGCCCTGCTTATGTTTGCAAGCTCGCAGATTCTGTAATTCACTTGGTACAACAATTACCGCTGACTGGTTCGGTAATTCAGTAAAGCCTTGAATTGTAACCTAAAAAAAACCCAGGAACGAGTCCTGGGTTGGAATCCACCTATGTTTAAGTGGAGGAGACACTGGGAGGTAAGTCGCAGTCTTGTATAAGACTGACTACCAATATGGTTATTCTACACAAGATATATGGTGCGACGCAAGAAAATTGACCAAAATCAAGTTTTTGATGCTTTTTTGCAAAATTTGGCTAGTAACTAAAGTACGTCATTATTGGTAAACTATTGATAATATTGATTAATTTTCGAATTTAGGGGTCTCTAGCATGGAATGTCGAGTAACTTGGTTGGGTAATGGCGGCATGGCCTTTTCAGCAGAAACCGGTAGCGGCCACCAAGTCACAATGGATGGTCCACCTGAAGCTGGCGGTAAAAATAGCGCCCCAAGGCCTATGGAGCTACTTTTGGCAGGGACTGGCGGCTGCTCTGCCTTTGATGTGGTTTTGATCCTACAGAAGGCACGCCAGGAGATCAGCGCCTGTGATGTTCGGCTCACAGCCGAGCGGGCGGAGACTGAGCCCAAGGTCTTTACGAAAATTAATCTGCATTTCACGGTCAAAGGCAAAAACCTCGATTTAGCCAAAGTTGAGCGTGCAGTGAAGCTATCGCACGAAAAGTACTGCTCCGCTACGACGATGCTCGCTAAAACAGCCGAGATTACCTATTCAATTGATGTTGTGAATGACGAATAAGTATTTGAAAAGTGCAGAGTCAATCGATAAGCCGGATTCTGTCGCCTAGATTTGCATCTAGGGGCAATCATTCCTCTAGGCCGGCAGTTACCTGACGGCTCAAGCTCCCTACCCGCAGACTCAGCGGGACGCCTCATCGCCTGCTTACTTGGGATTGCTCCAGGTGGAGGTTACCGCGTTTCACCGTAACTAAATACGCTCGTCTCTGTGGCCCTATTCCTCACGTCACCGTGGATGGCCGTTAGCCATCACCCTTCCCTATGGAGTCCGGACTTTCCTCCCCCTCAATAAAGAGGCGGCGATTGCCCAATTGACTCTGCGACTGCAGTCTAACGCAGTCGCAGAAAATTATCTTAAAAACGCAATATGGGAATATAGATTGGCTTAAGCCAAAGTCCAGGCGATAGTCTCACCAGCACGTAGCGGCACAATCGTGGCATCACCCAATGGAAGTTCTGCAGGAATGCTTTGCGCCTGCTTCACCAGAGTAATTTTATTGGTATTACGCGGTAATGAATAAAAGTCAGGGCCATAAAAACTAGCAAAGCCCTCAAGCTTATCTAGCTTGCCAACACCCTCAAATGCCTCAGCATATAAACCCAAGGCATTGAAAGCGCTGTAACAACCGGCGCAACCACAAGCAGCCTCTTTGGCACCCTTGGCATGTGGCGCACTATCAGTGCCCAAGAAAAATCTAGGGCTGCCACTCGTTGCCGCCTCTACCAATGCAACACGGTGTTCTTCACGCTTCAATACTGGCAAGCAATAATTATGTGGACGAATACCACCAGTAAAAATTGCATTGCGATTCATCAATAGATGTTGTGGAGTGATTGTGGCAGCTAGGCTATTTTTTCCAGCAGTTTGTGCATCACGTACATAGTGCGCAGCCTGCTTGGTGGTGATGTGTTCAAACACAATCTTGAGCTCCGGAAAATCTTTGCGCAAAGGCTCGAGCACTTGATCAATGAAAACTGCCTCACGATCAAAGATATCAATCTCAGCACTTGTTACTTCACCGTGCACTAACAAAGGCATACCGACAGCCTGCATTGCTTCAAGCGCGGCATAGCAACGCTTGATATCGCTCACACCCGCATCGCTATTGGTTGTGGCTCCAGCAGGGTAAAGCTTAAATCCAACAATACCAGCAGCCTTTGCCTTGCGAACCTCATCAGCTGAAGTGTTATCGGTGAGATATAAAGTCATCAGTGGAGTAAAGCTAGTCACACCCAAAGATTGAAGGTTGACCTCAATACGTCCACGGTACGCATTTGCCAAATCAACCGTAGTCACTGGTGGCTTCAAGTTCGGCATGATGATGGCACGAGCAAACTGGCGCGCAGTATCTGCCAATACATCTTTCATGACGTCACCATCACGAATATGCAAATGCCAATCATCAGGCTGAATCAGTTGAATTTGGGTTGAGGTATTAGTCATAATTATTTATCTAGCAAGATGATGCGGAAATCATTCACATTCGTCAGTGTAGGGCCAGTTTCCACCAAAGCATCTAATTGCGCAAAAAAACCATAGCAATCATGCAGATCTAGATACTGCGAAGGGATCAAGTCTTGCGTAATGGCGGCTTGGCGAATCTCAGGGGTAAACCACGCACCGGCATTCTTCTCGCTGCCATCGATACCATCGGTGTCCGCAGCTAGAGCAGAAATATTAGGGATATCTGCAGAAGCTGCAAAAAGTGAAAGCAGGTATTCGCTACAGCGGCCACCACGACCTTTGACTCCATTTGGAATAGTTACAGTACATTCGCCACCCGAGATGAGTGCGATGGACTTGCTACCCTTAGCGAGCAAATACTGGCGTGCCAAGGCAGCTTGCTCTATGCCCACATCCTGCGCCTCACCAGTAATAGTGTCACCCAAAATGACGGGCTCGTATCCTTGTGCGTAGACATAAGCAGCGGCCGCCTCAAGACTCTTATAAGCAGTGGCAATCACATGGTTACTTACTGCAGTATTTTTTAGATCGGCTTCTTTTAAAGTTTCCGGAACTTCACCAGTAACACCGCGCTGCAAGTGAGATAAAACAGATAGTGGAATAGAGTCAGAGCCCAAGTGATGTTGATCCAGAATATTGAGAGCATCTTGATAGCTTGAGCAATCTGGTGCACAAGGACCGCTAGCGATATCCGAAGGTGCATCTCCCGTGACATCAGAAATCAGCAAAGCCTCGACTCGAGCACCTCGTGCAATCGCCAGTCTAGCCAAATTTCCACCCTGAATCGCTGACAAGTGTTTGCGAACAACATTCATCTCTTCGATGGGCGCGCCAGAACGTAATAGTGCTTCAGTAGTCTTGCGCATATCTTCGATACTGATGCCAGCCTGAGGCAAAGTCAGTAAGCTAGACCCGCCGCCAGAGATCAAGGCAATCAGAATATCGCCTTGATTCAATTCACTCACTAAGCGGTAGATTTCTTGAGCGCCATCCATACCCGCCTGATCGGGCACCGGGTGACCCGCTTCAATAATTTGGATATGGCTAGTTGGCGAGTGGTGCCCGTATCTAGTCAACACGACACCCTCAAGAGTTGCATTAGGCCAATGATTCTTCGCATGAGACTCGAGGGCCGTTGCCATAGATGCACTTGCCTTGCCCGCACCAACCACTAGACACCTTCCTGTGGGCTCTGAGCCTGAAGGAAAGATCTTGGCAAGATATTCTGGAACGATTTTCTTGGGGTCAGCAACTGCTAAAGCAGCTGCAAAGGCATTTTTGAGAATAGTTTCTTGCTGGCTCATGCAGATATTCTAATCAAGAGCTATCCGCTCCTGCATTTGCCACATCTCGGCATATCGACCATTGGCAGCTAAAAGCTCAGCATGCGTTCCACGCTCCACAATCTGACCATGATCCATAACCAATATTTGATCAGCATGAACAATCGTAGAAAGCCTATGAGCGATGATTAAAGTCGTGCGATTCTTAGCCAAGCCAAGCAACTCCTCCTGAAACGCTCGCTCTGTTTTGGAATCCAGGGCTGAAGTCGCCTCATCAAAAATGAGCATCGCTGGCTTCTTTAAAAGGGTGCGCGCAATCGCAACACGCTGTTTCTCACCACCCGACAACTTCAGGCCACGCTCACCCACTTGAGTGTTATAGCCATCTGGAAGATGCTGAATAAAACGATCGATCTGCGCAGCTCTTGCAGCCTCATGCACTTCTTCAATTGAAGCATTGGGATTGCCATAAGCAATGTTGTAACCAATCGTGTCATTAAATAAAACGGTATCTTGCGGAACGATACCAATCGCCTTACGCAAGCTCGATTGAGTGACATCCACAATATTTTGATCATCAATCAAAATATTTCCAGATTGAACATCATAAAAACGAAACAGTAAACGAGCTAGCGTACTCTTACCCGCTCCACTTTGGCCTACAACGGCGGTAATGGTTCCCGCTGGAATATTAAAACTTACATTTTTGAGAATTTCACGCTTGGCATCGTAATGAAAGGAGACATTCTCAAAACGAACATCAGGTCCACAACCTTGATTGCCAATAACTAGAGACTTCGCATTGGGCGCATCTGCAATCTCTTTCTCTGTATTGAGAAGTGAGAACATACGATCCATATCAGTCAAAGCCTGCTTGATCTCTCGGTAGATCACCCCTAAGAAATTCAATGGAATGTATAGCTGAATCATTAAGGTATTAACCAAGACCAAATCACCCAAGGTCATAGAGCCATCGATCACGCCTAAGGTCGCACGCCAAAGTATGAGAACCAAGCCGACCGCAATGATGGTCTGCTGTCCAAAATTCAACACTGCTAAAGATTTTTGAGATTTGACAGCTGCAGCTTGATAGCGCACTAAATTCTGATCATATCGACTCGCTTCAAAAGCCTCGTTACCAAAATACTTTACGGTCTCAAAATTTAGGAGGGAATCAATCGCCTTTTGATTGGCTTTGGAGTCCATGTCGTTCATCGTGCGACGGAAATGCGTTCGCCATTCAGTCACGACAACTGTAAAGCCGATATAGAGGACTAATGCAACCAGCGTAATAGCAGCAAACCAAATATCGTAGGCATACGCAAAGTAGCCCAGCACTAAGCAGAACTCAATTAAGGTCGGCAGAATGCTGTAAAGCGAATAGGAGATTAGCGACTGAATGCCACGCGTGCCACGCTCAATATCCCGACTGACTCCACCGGTCTGACGAGCCAAATGGAAGCTGAGCGCCAAGGAATGTAAGTGCTCAAAGACTTGAAGGGCTACCTTCCGTACTGCATTTTGAGTGACGCGCGCAAAGAGAGATTCGCGTAACTCAGTAAATAAGGAGGCGGAGATTCTCAATAGGCCGTAAGCCAAAATTAATCCAACTGGCACAACGAGTAAGGCTTGAGGAGAATCTGCTTTGATATTGAGAGCATCAATCAATTGCTTCATCAGAATTGGGATGCCAAGGTTGGTAACCTTAGCCGCCACTAAACAAGTCAGCGCAATTGCAACTCTAAATTTGTATTCCAATAAATAGGGAAGTAAATCACGAATGACTTTCCAGTCGTTTCCCGATGATGGCTTTGAATTTCCTGCTGAATGGTGATGCCCTGATGAATGTCTCATCACTCTATCTTAGTCAGTTCTGGCCTAGCGCGCAGAGAACAGCTTCAATATTGCATCGCCATTGCTCCGGGAAAAACATTTGCTAGCGGCATCTGCAAAAGGTAGCCATTGATAGGCTACATGCTCTCTAGGCGCCAGATGCACTTGAGTATCTTCTGGCACTAACAATGAAAACCAATGCTCAGTATTTCTAGTAACCCCAGAAGCGTAGCGGTGACGCCACTGTGGATAGATCTCGTACTCGATCTGATGATGCATATCTTGTAAGGAACCTAGCGGAAGAGCATCAACATGAATTCCCGTCTCTTCAAGTACTTCGCGCGCAGCAGCAAACCGGAGATCCTCATCGAGGGAATCGACACTACCAGTCACAGATTGCCAGAAATTGGCCTTGTCAGCTCGCTCTATGAGCAAGACCTCCCCATTCGATTTGTAAATAACTACTAAAACCGAAATGGGGATTTTCAAGATACTTTAAGACTTTCTTGCTTAAGCAGCCGGAGCAGCTTGGCGCAAACGAATATGCAATTCTTTTAGCTGACGCTCATCCACTGGGCTAGGAGCCTGTGTCAATAAGCACTGTGCACGTTGCGTTTTAGGGAAGGCGATCACATCACGAATAGACTCAGCACCGGTCATCATCGTGACGATGCGATCCAAACCAAATGCAATACCACCATGCGGAGGCGCACCATATTGCAAGGCATCCAACAAGAATCCAAACTTGGCCTGCGCTTCTTCGGCACCGATCTTCAATGCACGGAATACCTGACTCTGAACCACTTCTTGGTGAATACGGACTGATCCGCCGCCAATCTCACTGCCATTCAAAACCATGTCATAGGCTTTAGCCAAGCACTTACCAGGATTTGATTCGAGGTATTGCATGTGCTCATCTTTAGGGCTGGTGAATGGATGGTGACATGCAACCCAGCGGGCATTGTCTTCATCGTATTCAAACATTGGGAAATCAACTACCCACAATGGCTTCCAACCTTCAGTAGACAGGCCATGCTCTTTACCCCAAGCGGAGTGACCAATCTTCAAACGCAAGCCACCGATAGCGTCATTGACTACTTTTTCTTTATCAGCACCGAAGAAAATAATGTCGCCATCTTTAGCGCCGGTACGCTTCAAGATGCCTTCAATCGCAGCATCATGCAAGTTCTTCACGATTGGTGACTGCAAACCATTGCGACCTTCAGCAACAGAGTTCACCTTGATCCATGCCAAACCTTTAGCGCCATAGATTGCTACAAATTGTGTGTAGTCATCAATTTCACTACGGCTAATTTCAGCACCGCCAGGTACGCACAAGCCAACTACGCGCCCACCCTCTTGATTTGCTGCACCAGAGAACACCTTGAAATCTACATCTTTCATCAAGTCAGTCAATTCTGTGAACTCAAAATTCACACGCAGATCTGGCTTATCTGAACCGAAGCGAGCCATACCTTCTGAGTAAGGCATTGTTGGGAATGGATTTGGCAACTCAACATTCATCGTGGTTTTGAAAATATGACGGATCATGTTTTCAAATAGCTCACGGATTTCTAATTCGTCTAAGAAGGCTGTTTCACAGTCGATCTGAGTAAATTCAGGCTGACGATCAGCGCGCAAATCTTCATCACGGAAACACTTCGTAATTTGGTAGTAGCGATCAAAACCAGCCACCATCAATAACTGCTTAAAGAGCTGAGGAGACTGCGGCAATGCAAAGAACTGCCCATCATGAACACGTGAAGGTACCAGATAGTCGCGCGCACCTTCAGGAGTGCTCTTCGTCAACATCGGTGTTTCAATATCAATGAAACCAGCGGCATCTAAGTAGCGACGGCATTCCATGGCAACGTTGTAACGCAAACGCAAATTCTTTTGCATTTGCGGGCGACGCAAATCAAGTACGCGATGGGTTAAGCGAGTGGTCTCAGATAAGTTTTCATCTTCCAATTGGAATGGAGGAGTAATGGACGCATTGAGAATGACTAAGCTATGGCAAAGTACTTCAATCTTTCCACTCACTAAATCATTGTTCTCAGTACCAGCTGGACGCGCACGTACCAAGCCTTTAATCTGAATACAAAACTCATTGCGAACTTGCTCAGCCAAAGCAAACATCTCTGGACGATCTGGATCGCAAACCACCTGAACAAAACCTTGGTGATCACGTAAGTCAATAAAAATCACACCACCGTGGTCACGGCGACGATTCACCCAACCTGAGAGAGTAATTTCTTGACCAATGAGTGATTCAGTTACCTGACCGCAGGTATGGCTTCGCATCGACATAACAATTTCCTATAAATCAAAGATGATGGTTTGACCCAATAGTGGTCAAACCAGTTGAACTAGTGGGGGGAACAGATCCCATTGAAACAATATGTTTGAGCGCCTCTTCGACACTCATCTGCAGCTCAATTGTGTGTGCACGTGGGACGATCATAAAGAATCCAGAAGTCGGATTTGGCGTGGTTGGTAGAAACACGTTGACATAGTCTTCGCCCAACTTCGCGGCAACTTCTTTTGCTGGCATGCCAGTCTGAAATGCAATTGCCCAAGAATCTGCATGGGGATAACGAATTAATAACGCTTTGCTAAAAGCCTGGCCGCTACCAGAAAATAAGGTGGAAGAAACTTGCTGAACACTGGAATAGATTGATCGCACAATCGGAATGCGATTCATCTGTTTATTCCACATCTTGATCCACCACTGACCTGCAAAGCTAATTGCAATCAGCCCAGTCATCATGATGACTGAAACGACAATCAAAATACCCACGCCTGGCAGCTCACGGAAATGCTGCAGATCAGCGGCAAACTGACTCGGGAATACCGCAATAATCGCGTGCATCACAGAACCAAAAACTCCGTCAAGCAGGCCCAAGCCCCATGCAATCACCCAAATAGTGATTGACATCGGTGCCCACACCAAAATGCCTGCGATAAAGTATTTTTTCATTTGCCTATGCTTACGCTTTGCCTAACCTGGCATTTTAGCGGTTTAAGCGACGGCCGGCGACAGACTAGTAAAGACCAAGGCCTATTATCAAAATCCCAGCCAAAAAGCCGCCTGCGAACAGCAAAGCACCCACCAAAAGGCGGTGAGTGCGTCTTTCCTGCAATAAAAGCCCTTTTAAGACCTCTAATTCAGCATTTGACTCCTTGCGAGGGGCGCGCGCCTGCGCCAAACTCTCCGCAATGAGGCGGGGCAAGGTCGGCAAAATTTGCGCCCAACTGGGCGCTTCGGCCTTAATGCCATCGACTAAAGCTCTCCAACCCAGCTGCTGGCTCACCCATTTTTCTAAAATTGGCTTGGCGGTTTTCCAGAGATCTAGGTCTGGATCAAGCTGACGTGCAAGGCCTTCAACGTTCAATAAGGTCTTCTGAAGCAAGGTAAGTTGTGGCTGAATCTCTACTTTGAAGCGGCGGGAAGTTTGGAACAAGCGCATCAAGACGATCCCCAAGGAGATTTCTTTTAGAGGGCGATCAAAGTAAGGCTCACAAACAGAACGAACTGCCCCCTCAAGCTCTTCAACGCGCGTATTTGCCGGAACCCAACCGGACTCAATATGCAATTCAGCAACACGACGGTAATCGCGATTAAAGAAAGCCAGGAAATTTAATGCCAGATAACTTTTATCGGATTGACTTAAAGCACCAACAATACCGAAATCCAAAGAAATAAATCGGCCGAATGTTTCTGGCTCGAGACTGATCATAATGTTGCCAGGATGCATGTCCGCATGAAAGAAACCATGCTCAAATACTTGCGTGAAAAATATTTCAACGCCATCAGCAGCAAGCTTTTTAAAGTCAACACCTGCGGCGCGCAACTCGGCTGTTTTTCCAATCGAGATGCCATCCATCTTTTCCATCACGATGACATTGGTGTGACATAAATCCCAATACATCTCTGGAATCATTAACTTTTTAGAATCAACAAAATAGCGACGTAACTGACTTGCATTAGCTGCCTCACGCATGAGATCTAATTCATCATGCAAATAGGTGTCAAACTCTGCAACGTTCTCGCGGGGCTTTAAGCGACGACCATCCTCTGAGAGTCGCTCAATAATTTTTGCTAAGTCATAGAGCAAAGCAAGATCACCATCAATGATTGGCAGAATGCCAGGGCGCAGAACTTTAACCGCCACCGCACGGCCTTCCCACTCCGGATGCTTCTCGGTACCGCGCAATAAACCAAAGTGCACTTGAGCCACAGAGGCACTAGCCACGGGGGTTGCATCAAAACTAATAAATACTTCTTCGATGGATTGACCCAGCGCCTGTTCAATCAGGCGACAAGATTCATCATTCGAAAATGGCGGTACTTGATCCTGCAACTTTGCCAGTTCATTAGCAATATCTTCTGGCAATAAATCACGTCGAGTAGATAGTACTTGCCCAAACTTGACGAAGATGGGCCCCAGCGCCTCTAAAGTCAGACGAATACGCTCACCTCTGGGCAGTGACTGTCCTGGAGAAATCCAGCAAAGAATGGTTAACAGGCCACGACGAATGCCAGGCTTCAAAATATCGCGCAGCAATGGCAACATGCCATAGCGCCACGCAGTGAAGAAAATAAAAGTAAGGCGGGCTAAACGACGCACAATGAATTAACCTTTTCGCTCTAAAAGTTGGATGCGCTTTTCTATACGATCTACCGAATCACGCAATGCGCTCAACTCATTTTTACGAATCATAAAATCTCGTTTATTTAAAAGCACTTTTCTTTCTTCGCTAACGTATTCCACTACATTTTCAAGTAGATCAGTTGCAGCAGACTTCCCAGCAGAAACGAATTTCTTACCTTGGCGCACAGCAAAGTTAGCTGGAGCATCCCCAATAAAACGCGCTAGGTCCTCCTCATACTCCCACCGAATTTGACTTGCTAAACGGCCCAATAATTGTGCTAAGTCTGCATCGCCAGTAATTTTGACTGACTTCATTGCCTGCTCTCGTAAATTGCCAGGTCCACCAGCTAAAGCACTAAGCGCCTCAGGAGAGACTTCCAATTCTAGAGAGGGCTCATCAATATTTGTTAAAGAGACTAAAGAGCCTTCGGGCGTCAATTCAAAACAGAGCTTAGCAATTGGTAGACTCAGCAAAATCACTTTACCAGCATGACGGGCTAACTCTGCCATAGCCCATGGCTCAGCCTTCAGGACATGATTGATTCCTCGGCAAGCAGCAGAGGCTGCAATATGGTGAGTAGCGGGAGATGCGGTGGTCATAAGTGTAAAAAACCCGCACAAGTGCGGGCTTTCAGTGGAAAGTACCTCAAGCTTAAACTAACTGAGAGATACCCGCCAGTACCCAGCCTCCAGGACCACTTACAGGCTTACTTAAGTTCCAAATTTCAGAGAAGTTATTTGCCTGAGCACCCGCTTGCTCACGAATCATGCCTGTGAACTGAACGCTACAGTAATAAGTATTGTCAGCTGTTTCGATTCCCAATAACTGGGCGTTCAGCGTAACAACATCAGTTTGATTAGCGCTATCAGCTCGACCTGATAGATCCTGCTCAATCGTCGCAAACATCTCTGGCGTTGTGTACTCACGCAAAGCTGCTAAGTCACCCTGGTCCCATGCCTTTTGCAAAGTTGAAAAATATTGCTTGGCGTTGTCCAAGAATGCATATTCATCAAAACCCGGCGGCAATGTTGATTGAAACGGTGCAGGCTCAGCTGCTACACCACCAAATGCATTTGCAGCCGGTGTAAATGCAGGCTCCTGTCTCGGGGCTTGATCCATATTGGCACGCTGCATCCCTTGTGAAGTGACCTGCGGACCTTTGTTGGCACCAGATAAAGCAGGCATCATTCTTCTCATCACAAACATGATGACAAAGCCAGCTAAAACGGCGATCAATAAACCAGTAATTAATGAAGATGCTGCCTCACCTAAACCAAAGTGAGACAAGAGGTAACCAATACCGAGACCTGCGGCAAGACCGCCCAGGATTCCACCCATGCCGCCAAAACGACTCGGCGCTGGAGCCTGAGGAGCTGAAGCTGGTGTCGCTGGTTGAGCTTGTTGAGCTGGCTTTTGTACAGGAGCAGCTTGTTTTTGCATTGGTGCACTTGGTGCCTTACCAATACTTCTACCGCCACCCAAACGTGCAGCATCAGCATGGCCAACAGTGGCAAATATTAAGCTAACGCTTAATAAGACTGCTTTGAAAAAATGCTTATTCATCTTTTTGTCTCCCTTAAAACTACTTTAATTCTGGACCGCTAAAAACTACAAATTCACTAGTATTTAATACCAATATGCAAGGCAACGATACCCCCAGTCATTCTGTGGGTATCCACCTCATCAAAACCGACCCCCAGCATCATTTCCTTGAGGGTTTGTGCATCCGGGTGCATCCGAATTGATTCAGCCAAATAACGATAGCTGTCAGAATCTTGGGCAATCTTTTCACCCAACCAAGGCAATACCTTGAACGAATAGGTGTCGTAAACCGGCTGCAAAAAAGCATCCGGCTTAGAGAACTCCAGCACCAACACTCGGCCGCCCGGTTTAATGACCCGCAACATCTCTTTTAAAGCAACATCCTTATGAGTCATATTGCGCAGACCAAAGGCCACCGTCACCACATCAAAGTGAGCAGTTGGGAAAGGAATTTTTTCTGCATCAAACTGAACACAAGGTAAAGCCAAACCTTTATCCAACAGACGATCGCGACCAACGCCCAACATAGAAGCATTGATGTCACTTAACCACACTTGAGCCTCTGGGTTATGACCCCAAGCTGCAGCACGTGCAAAGGCGGCTGCTAAGTCGCCCGTACCGCCAGCGATATCTAATACTTTTTGTCCAGGACGAACTTGCGCACGAGCAATCGTAACCTTCTTCCATAAGCGATGAAGGCCAAATGACATCAAGTCATTCATGACATCGTATTTACTCGCTACAGAATGAAAAACCTCTGCGACCTTACCTGCTTTTTCAGCTTCATCAACGCTTTGGTACCCAAAGTGAGTCTTACTCATATTCTTTGCTCTATCTAATTAAATGCTCAATGACTACCGCAAGACTTGCCACCAGCAACACTCATTGGAGTATCGCGGTCTAAACCAGCGGCAGCCAATTTGTCCAAGTGCTCTTTCCAAAGTGATTCATGGTTCTCGCATAAAAATTGCAGGTAGTCCCAAGAGTACAGTCCAGAATCATGCCCGTCCGAAAATGAAGGCTTCAGCGCGTAGTGGCCTACTGGTTCAATATTCGCGATGAGTACATCACGCTTGCCCGTTTGCAAAGTCTCCTGCCCGGGGCCATGACCTTGCACCTCAGCAGAAGGAGACACGACTCTTAAAAATTCAAACGGAAGACGGTATGTATTGCCACCCTCATAGGTGAGTTCCAACACCTTCGACTGCTGATGCACTACAACATTAGTTGGAATCATTAAACCAATACCCTCTCGATACCACCTTGGTTTGCCTTGGCAACGTAATCCTGCATCCAGTCGGGGCCCAATAATTTTTGCGCCATCTCAACCACGATGTAATCAGCAGTTGTATCACTATCAGCATCAAAACGGGTCAAGCCCTGTAGGCAAGATGGGCAGCTAGTTAGTACTTTGACATCACCAGTGAAATCATCTTTGCGCAATTCATTTGCAGCTTTCTCCATCTCAATCTGCTTACGGAAGCGCACTTGGGTTGAAATATCAGGGCGTGTCACCGCAAGAGTTCCGGACTCACCACAGCAACGATCATTCTTCTGAATGGCTTTGCCATCCTCTAATTGAATGAGTTCATTTACCGTCTTCATTGGGTCTTGTAATTTCATGGGTGAATGGCATGGATCGTGATACATGTACTTCACGCCAGTCACATTTGAAAGTTTGACACCCTTCTCAAGCAAATACTCATGAATATCAATAATGCGGCAACCTGGGAAGATTTGTTCAAACTGATAGCCCGCCAATTGGTCATAGCAAGTACCGCATGAGACTACGACAGTCTTGATATCCAAGTAGTTCAGGGTATTAGCAACGCGATGGAAAAGAACACGATTGTCCGTAATCATCTTCTCTGCTTTATCAAAGTCGCCATTACCGCGCTGTGGGTAACCGCAACAGAGGTAGCCCGGAGGCAACACAGTCTGCACGCCGACATTCCACAACATTGCCTGTGTAGCTAAACCAACCTGTGAGAACAAACGCTCAGAACCACAACCCGGAAAATAAAACACGGCCTCTGTATCTGCAGAAGTGGTTTTTGGATCACGAATAATAGGAACGTAGTTCGCATCCTCAATATCCAGGAGCGCGCGAGCCGTTTTCTTAGGTAAGTTGCCAGGCATCTTCTTATTTACAAAGAAAATTACCTGCTCTTTTATATTGGGCTTTGTGACCGTCGCAGGAGGATGCGCAGTTTGCTTGCGAGCCAATTTGCGGAAAACATCGTTACCCAAACGCTGGAGCTTGTAACCCCAACCAATCATGGTCTTACGAGCCAACTTAATTGTGTCTGGATCGGTAGCATTCAGGAAGAGCATGGATGCCGCTGTCCCAGGATTAAAGCGCTGCTGACCCATTTTGCGTAACAAGTTACGCATATTCATGGTCACATCGCCAAAGTCAATTTTGACTGGGCATGGCGTTAAACACTTATGGCAAACAGTGCAATGCGCTGCAACGTCATCAAACATTTCCCAATGGCGAATCGAGACGCCACGACGCGTTTGCTCTTCATATAAGAAAGCTTCGATCAATAAAGAAGTTGCCAAAATTTTATCGCGTGGGCTGTACAACAAATTAGCGCGCGGCACATGCGTAGAACACACTGGCTTGCACTTACCGCAGCGTAAACAATCTTTCACGCTATCAGCAATCGCGCCAATATCACTCTGCTGCATGATGATGGACTCATGACCCATCAAACCAAAACTCGGAGTGTAGGCAATACTGAGATCAGCGTGCGGCATTAACTTGCCTTTATTGAAGCGACCTTCAGGATCCACGCGCTTCTTATAGGCACGGAAATCCTTAAGCTCTTCCTCAGTCAAGTACTCCAGCTTTGTAATGCCAATGCCATGCTCACCAGAAATCACACCATCCAATGAGCGGGCTAATTTCATAATCCGATCGACAGCGCGATGTGCATCCTGCAACATCTCATAGTCATCCGAATTCACCGGAATATTGGTATGCACATTACCGTCACCAGCATGCATATGCAGCGCTACGAACACGCGCTTGCGCAAAATATTTTTATGAATAGCTTCTAGCTCATTAAGGATGGGCTCAAACGCCAAACCACCAAAAATGATTCTCAGTTCAGCGCGAACTTCCGTCTTCCATGAGGCGCGCAAACTGTAATTCTGCAAGCCTGGGAAATAGGTATCCATCTCCTTGAGCCACACAGACCAATTTGCCCGCACCTTGGCAATGAGCTCAAGGGCTTGCTGTACGCGATCACCCAAGATTTCAGCGCTAGGGATTTCATAATCTTCGGTTGCCTTGCCTAGTGGCAATGCACTCTTTTTCAAGAAAGCTTCGAGACCATCCAAAACTTGTAGTTTGTTTTTGAGGGAGAGTTCGATATTGATCCGCTCAATACCATTGGTGTACTCACCCATACGTGGCAAAGGAATAACTACGTCTTCATTGATCTTAAAAGCGTTGGTATGACGAGCAATCGCAGCAGTGCGCGCACGATCTAACCAAAACTTCTTGCGCGCTTCAGCACTAACCGCCACAAAGCCTTCGCCCACTCGGTTGTTAGCCATGCGCACGACTTCGCTAGTCGCTGCAGCTACGGCCTCTTCATCATCACCAGCGATATCACCAATCAATACCATCTTGGGCAAAGCATTGCGCTTGGACTTGGTGGAGTAACCCACCGCTCTTAAATAACGATCGTCCAAATGCTCTAAACCGGCGAGGATTGGACCGCCGTTTTTGCTTAAGCCATCGAGATAAGCTTTGATTTCTACAATGCTTGGAATTGCTTCTTGCGCCTGACCAAAAAACTCCAAGCAAACAGTACGCATGAATTTAGGCATGCGATGCAAAATCCAAGTGGCGCTCGTAATTAATCCGTCGCAACCTTCTTTTTGAACGCCAGGTAAGCCTGATAAAAACTTATCAGTCACATCCTTACCTAAACCTTCTTTACGGAAGCGCTTACCTTCAACTTCCAAAATTTCTGTTTTGAGAATACGTTCGCCTGGCTCACTTGAGCCATCAGACCAAGTCAGTTGAAAGCGTACTTTTTCTGCAACGTGAATTTTTCCCAGATTGTGTTCAAGGCGCTCGACATCCAGCCAGTTACCCTCTGGATCCACCATACGCCAGCTAGCTAAGTTATCAAGTGCAGTACCCCATAAGACCGCCTTTTTACCACCTGCGTTCATAGCAATATTGCCACCAATACAGCTCGCATCCGCTGAAGTCGGATCAACCGCAAACACAAGCCCAGCCCGCTCCGCAGCGTCTGAGACTCTACGGGTTACTACGCCAGCACCAGTAAAAATCGTAGACACTTCATGATCTACGCCTGGTAAACGCTTGAGCTTGACTGTATCGATTTGCTCAAGTTTCTCAGTGTTAATCACTGCCGACATAGCGTAAAGAGGAATAGCACCACCGGTGTAACCAGTGCCACCTCCACGAGGAATAATAGTTAAACCTAATTCAACGCAAGCTTTCACTAAGCCGGGAATTTCAGATTCGTAATCCGGCTTCAAAACTACCAACGGAAACTCAACACGCCAGTCCGTTGCATCAGTCACATGCGCTGCACGTGAAACACCATCAAAACAAATATTGTCAGAAGCAGTAATACGGCCCAGCTCTTTACGAGCGCGTTTACGAATTTCCGCAACTTCTTTAAAGCCTTGCTCAAAATTTTCAACCGCGCGATGCGCAGCTTTTAATAAAACCTGAACTTGCTCAGCAGATTCCCCACTAGATCTTTTCTTTACTTCACCAAGGCGATGCCATAGAGCGTCAATCAACAATTGACGGCGGTTGGCGTTATCCAATAGGTCATCTTGCAAAAAGGGATTGCGTTGAACCACCCAAATATCACCCAAGACTTCGAACAACATGCGAGCTGAACGGCCGGTGCGGCGAACCCCACGCAAATCATTCAGAACTCGCCATGACTCCTCGCCCAGCAAGCGAATAACGATTTCACGATCGGAAAAGGAGGTGTAGTTGTAGGGGATTTCGCGGAGGCGGGGTGAGCCCGCTTCGGCATCCAGCAACTGGTTCAAAGCTAATGGAGCGTTCATAGCGTCATATTTGATAAATATGCATTTTAATTGAGGGATCTTGATATTGGCAGGAAACCAAGAAAGATGTTGGTCTAAGGTGATAAACCCTTGCAAATCTAAGGGCTTAGAGCCCATTCATGGTACGCTCATCGCATGGCAACGAACTATTTAAAGAAAATTTTATCGGCCCGAGTCTACGATGTGGCCAGGGAAACAGAGCTCCAAGTAGCCCCCGAACTCACAAAGCGCTTAGGCAACCAAGTTTTGCTCAAAAGGGAGGATAACCAGCCGGTTTTCTCCTTCAAATTGCGTGGCGCCTATAACAAAATGGCCCATCTACCCGCGGAAGCCCTAAAACGGGGGGTTATAGCAGCCTCAGCCGGCAATCATGCCCAAGGCGTAGCCCTAGCAGCAGCCAAAATGAAGTGCAAAGCGGTCATCGTGATGCCCCTCACCACCCCTAGCGTCAAAATTGATGCCGTGAAGGCCCGTGGTGGATCCTGGGTCGAGGTGATCTTGCATGGTGAATCTTATAGTGATGCCTTCAAATACTCTGAACTCTTAGAGAAAAAACGGGGTTTAACCTTTGTCCACCCTTTCGATGACCCAGACGTCATTGCTGGACAGGGAACAATTGCCCAAGAAATTTTTCAGCAGTACCAAGAACCGATTGATGCCATTTTTGTTGCCATCGGTGGTGGTGGTCTTATTGCTGGCATTGGCGAATACGTTAAAGCAGTTAGCCCCAAGACCAAAGTGATCGGAGTTCAGTCGGTTGATTCAGATGCAATGAGAAGGTCGCTCGAAGCCAATAAACGCATCGAAATGAAAGATGTTGGTCTTTTTTCGGATGGCACGGCAGTCAAGCTCGTTGGCAAAGAAACTTTTCGTATTTGTAAACGTGTAGTAGATGACATCATCACTGTCGATACTGATGAGATCTGTGCTGCTATTAATGATGTCTTCACGGATACCCGCAGCATTCTGGAGCCAGCTGGGGCTTTAGCTATTGCCGGCATGAAGAAGTATGTTGAGAAACATCGCCTGAAAAAGAAAACATTAGTAGCGATCGCTTGTGGCGCGAATATGAATTTCAGTCGCCTACGCTTTGTTGCAGAACGCGCTGATGTTGGTGAATTCCGCGAAGCCGTTTTTGCAGTCACCATCCCTGAAGAGCGTGGCTCATTCAGACGCTTCTGCGAATTGCTTGGTAACCGTAATGTCACTGAATTTAACTACCGTATTGCCGACCAAAGCGAAGCGCATATTTTTGTTGGAATTGGCACTCAAAAAGCCGCTGATAGCACCGCTATTGCAAAGCATTTTCGCAAAGCAAAATTTGCAACGATCGATCTGACGCATGATGAGTTAGCAAAATCTCACCTGCGCCACATGGTGGGCGGTCGATCTACTCTTGCGCAAGATGAATTACTCTATCGCTTTGAATTTCCGGAGCGCCCAGGTGCACTCATGAAGTTCCTCACCAGCATGGCACCTAATTGGAATATCAGTCTTTTCCATTACCGAAATCACGGCGCAGACTATGGCCGAATCTTGGTAGGTCTTCAGGTTCCCAAAAATGAGCAGAAGAAATTTCAAACTTTCTTGGCTTCACTCGGCTACCCACACTGGAATGAAACCGATAACCCCGCTTATCGCTTATTCCTCAAATGAGATGTAACTCGTAATGTCATACACACTCACCGGGAAACTCGTCGTTGCGATTTCATCGCGCGCACTATTTGATTTCGAAGAAGAGAATCGCATTTTCGAATCAACGGATGACAGTGCTTACATGAAATTGCAATTAGAGCGTTTATCCAAAGCTGCTCAAACTGGAGTTGCTTTTCCATTGGTAAAGAAGTTGCTCGCTTTTAATGAAGAAGGTGAGCAGCGTGTTGAGGTAGTCATTCTTTCTCGCAATGATCCTGTTAGTGGCTTACGTGTGTTTCGCTCAGCTGAGCACCATGGCCTGCATTTAGAGCGTGGCGTATTTACTAGAGGACGCCCACCCTATCACTACCTTCGCTCGCTACATGCCAACTTGTTTCTCTCGGCAAATGAAGATGATGTACGAGCTACGATTGATGCAGGCTTTCCTGCGGCGCGCGTTTACCCAGAGTCGAGCAAAACTGCAGAGTCCCATCCTAATGAAATTCGTATTGCCTTTGACGGAGATGCCGTTCTGTTTTCTGATGAAGCAGAGCAAGTATTTCAAAGCGAAGGTTTAGTAGCGTTTGTAGATCATGAAAGTAAGAAGGCTGCGATCCCTCTGCCACCAGGTCCATTCAAGCCTTTGTTAGAAGCGCTACATCGCTTGCAACGATCTACCAGTGAGAAAGGGATGCGTATTCGCACTGCCTTGGTTACTGCTCGCTCTGCTCCAGCACATGAACGCGCAATTCGGACGCTCATGGCTTGGGGTATTGATGTGGATGAAGCCATGTTCCTCGGCGGACTCTCCAAAAGCGAATTCCTGCGCGAGTTTGAACCAGACTTTTTCTTTGATGATCAAACAGGGCACTGCCAATCTGCTGCATCTGTTGCTCCGACTGGTCATGTTGTATCTGGCGTATCCAACAAACCTAAAAACTAATGTCCATTCTTCCACTTGGCCAAGCAACGAAATATCCCGATCAATATGATCCGAGTTTGCTCTTTCCTATTCCGCGCTCCGAGAATCGCCTCAAGCTCGACATCAAACCTAATCAAGCTCTGCCTTTTGTAGGTGTTGATATTTGGAATGCCTTTGAGCTTGGCTGGCTCAACAAAAAAGGCAAGCCCCAGATAGCTCTTGCAGAATTTCAGATTCCGGCCGACTCGCCAAACATGATTGAATCCAAATCATTCAAGCTGTATCTGAACAGCCTCAATAGCGCACGCTTTGAAGATGAAGCGGAGGTCCGCGAGAGACTAATTACGGACTTATCGGCAGTCGCTGGCAGCAAAATCGCTACTCGAATTAATCCAACTGAAGCGATTGCTAAAAAAGGAATGCAGGAGATGAGTGGCGTTCTTATGGACCGCCTTGATATTGAGATCGATCCAAGCCTATCCGCTGACCCTACTTTGCTAGAGGTGAATGAATCTTTTGGACCAATCGAGCAATGCCTGGTTTCGCATTTACTCAAATCAAATTGCCCGGTGACGGGTCAACCAGATTGGGCGAGCGTACAAATTCGCTATCAGGGTCGTCCCATTTTGGAAGAAGGTTTATTGCGCTATCTAATTGGATTCAGACAAAAAGGTGAGTTTCATGAGCACTGCGTTGAAACCATCTTCACTGACATCAAGCGCCAGTGCAAACCCGAGAAGCTTTCCGTCTACGCTCGCTACACCCGACGCGGTGGTCTAGACATCAACCCATTTCGTACTGATCACAATGCGCCTTGGCCAGACAACACACGGCACGCAAGGCAGTAGCAAAATCTTCAGATAAATAAAAAGCCCTTCCAGAAGGGCTTTTTACATTAGGCAAACTAATTAATGCAATATTTAAAACGGAATATCGTCATCCATTGCGCCTAGAGATGCGGCATTTGAAGAGGCTGGCGCAGACTGCTCAGCCGGCTTTGAGCGACTATAGCTTTCACCACCATCACCACTGCCGCCTACTGGCTTGCCGCCAAGCATTTGCATTGTTTCTGCAACGATCTCAGTGGAATACTTTTCCTGACCGCTTGCATCAGTCCATTTACGAGTGCGCAAACGGCCCTCAACATAAACCTGTGAACCTTTTTTGAGATATTGGCCAGCGATCTCTGCAAGCTTTCCAAAGAACGCAACGCGGTGCCATTCTGTGGTCTCTTTCATTTCGCCCGACTGCTTATCTTTGTAACGATCTGATGTCGCTACTGAAATGTTTGTAACGGCGTCGCCGCTTGGCATGTAACGTGTTTCTGGATCGCGTCCTACGTTACCTACGATGATGACCTTATTTACCGAAGCCATGTTGTCTCCCGAAGAAAATTACTGCTGTTATTACTACTAAAAATAAACTACTCGCTTAAATTAAACCAATGAAGCTACGGTTATGTACTTGCCGCTACATCCTTTGATTCAGATGCTCTTGTTGGCATTGAACCCATCGACCAAGCAATTATAAGCCAGCATAAAAGCAGTGCTGCGCCCATCACAAAGACCGATAAATCACCATGGCTATCCATCAGGTAACCCCCAATTACAGCGCCTGTAAAGAGGCCAATTGACTGCGTGGTGTTGTAAACCCCTAATGCAGTTCCTTTAGACTCCTTAGCAAAGCGAGAGACTAATGAGGGTTGTAATGCTTCAAGTAAGTTAAAGCCAACAAAGTAAATTAACAAGGCAATAGCGATAGATGTAATCGAAGCGGTATTCGTAAACAATACTTCGGCAATCAAAAGCAAAACAATTGCCACTAATAGGACGGTTCTTAACTGCTGTTTCTTTTCGCCAAAAATCAGAATCGGCGCCATTAAGAAAAAAGATAGCAAAACAACCGGTAGATAAACCTGCCAATGGGATGCCAAGGGTAAGCCTGCCTGTACTAATAAACGAGGTACCACTAAGAACATTGCCACTTGTGTTGCATGCAATACAAACACGCCTGCATTAAGGCTCATTAATTCAGGCCGCAGAAAAACATCTTTCAGGCTTGCTTGTTGCAGCTTGAATTCAGGCTTGGTGCTTGGCAAAACGTAATAAGCAACAAACATCGCACCAACACCCAGCACAGCCAAGACCATAAAAATTCCACTTAAGCTAATCAAGCGGTAGATTGGCGCTGCAATGACGAGGGACAGGGCAAATGAAAGCGCAATACTTCCCCCTACTAATGCCATTGCCCGAGTGCGGACCTGCTCACGCGTTAAATCAGCAACCCAAGCCGAGATTGCCGCTGAGACAGCGCCGGCGCCCATTACCCCACGCCCAATAGCAATCCAGAGAAGATCGTCTTGAGCTGCGCAAATTAAGGCGCCCGCTACAAATAAAGAAAGTCCCCATAAAACGACTGGTTTTCGGCCAATTCGGTCAGAAAGGCGGCCCAATGGTATGTAGAAGCAGGCCTGAACAATGTTGAAGATCCCGAGGGTTAAGCCAACCCACAGGGCATGCTCGCCACCAGGCAAGCCGCGCGCATGAATACTGAAAACCGGCAAAAGCAGAAATAGGCCCAGCATACGGAGGCCAAAGATGCCTGCTAAGGCCAGAGTGGAGCGAAGTTCAGAAGGATTCATGGGAAAGGGCTATATTAACAAGTTACGCTAAAAAATCATGAATAACGAAATTAAGATCCGCGGTGCGCGCACGCACAACCTCAAAAACATCAATCTAGATATACCTAGAGAGAAATTGGTCGTTTTGACCGGCCTGTCCGGCTCTGGCAAAAGCTCGCTGGCTTTTGACACTTTGTACGCCGAAGGCCAACGTCGCTACGTAGAGTCCCTTTCTGCTTATGCCCGCCAATTCCTACAGTTGATGGAAAAACCCGATGTCGACACGATTGAGGGCCTCTCTCCTGCGATCTCGATTGAGCAAAAAGCCACTAGCCACAATCCGCGCTCAACCGTAGGTACGGTTACAGAAATTCATGATTACCTGCGTTTATTGTTTGCTCGTGCTGGAACCCCACATTGCCCAGACCACGATCTGCCTTTAGAGGCGCAAAGTGTTTCACAAATGGTCGATACCGTTTTGGCCATGCCTGAAGATACCAAGCTCATGATTTTGGCCCCAGTAGTGAGTGAGCGCAAAGGTGAGTTCGTCGATTTATTCCAGGATCTTCAAGCGCAGGGGTTTGTGCGTTTTCGTGTTCGCTCTGGCGGTGGCACAACCAACACCGCAAAAGCAGAGATCTTTGAAGTGGATCAATTGCCAGCTTTGAAGAAGAACGATAAGCACTCCATTGAAGTTGTTGTAGATCGCATTAAAGTGCGCCCTGATATTCAACAGCGTTTGGCAGAATCTTTTGAGACTGCCCTGCGCCTTGCTGACGGCAAAGCCATGATCGTCAATATGGATACTGGCAAGGAAATGATTTTCTCCAGCAAGTTTGCCTGTCCAATTTGCTCGTACTCGTTACAAGAGCTTGAGCCACGCCTCTTCTCTTTTAATAATCCGATGGGTGCATGCCCATCCTGTGATGGTCTAGGTCATCAATCCTTCTTCGATCCAAAACGTATTGTTGCGCACCCAGATTTATCGCTAGCATCCGGTGCTATCAAGGGCTGGGATCGTCGTAATCAGTTTTACTTCAAACTCTTGCAGACCCTTGCAAAGCATGGCGGCTTTGATGTTGAGAAGCCTTTTGAAACTCTCAACAAGAAACAGCAGGATTTGATCCTGCTTGGGTCAGGTGATGTCACCATACCATTTGAGTACATCAACGAGCGCGGCAAGAACAGTATTCGTGAGCATGCTTTTGAAGGCATTGTTGCCAACTTTGAGCGTCGCTATCGTGAGACTGATTCAGCGACAGTTCGAGAAGAGTTATCACGTTATCAAAATGTACAAACCTGTCCATCATGCAACGGTAGTCGTTTACGCAAAGAGGCACGCTTTGTCAAAGTGGGTGATGGCAAACAATCTCGCGCTATTTATGAAATCAGCGCACTGCCATTAAAAGAAGCTAAAGAATATTTTGAATCCTTAGAACTCAAAGGTGCCAAACGAGAAATCGCTGACAAGATTGTGAAAGAGATTGGTTCACGTCTACGCTTCCTCAATGATGTGGGCTTGGATTACTTATCACTAGAGCGCAGTGCGGACACCCTCTCCGGTGGCGAAGCGCAACGTATCCGCCTGGCATCACAGATTGGCTCTGGCTTAACTGGCGTCATGTATGTTTTAGATGAGCCCTCCATCGGCCTACATCAACGCGATAACGATAGACTCATTGGCACGCTCAAACATTTGCGCGATCTAGGTAATAGCGTTTTAGTGGTTGAACATGATGAAGACATGATTCGCGCTTCTGACTATGTCATTGATATTGGCCCTGGCGCTGGTGTGCATGGTGGCGAAGTCGTGGCCGAAGGCACTCCTGCAGAAGTGGAAGCCAACCCAAAATCTTTAACAGGCGCTTACTTATCTGGTCGTGAGTGGATCGCAGTCCCTGAAAAACGCATCCCAGTCAATGACAGGTTTTTAGAAATCGTTGGTGCACGTGGAAACAACTTGCAATCTGTTCACGCCAAGATTCCAGTAGGCCTATTAACCTGTGTCACTGGCGTATCTGGCTCTGGCAAATCAACGCTGATTAACGACACTCTGCACCATGCAGTTGCGCAGCATATCTACGGCTCGAATGCAGAACCAGCAGCACACGATGCCATCAAAGGTCTTGAGAACTTCGATAAGGTCATTAGCGTAGACCAATCTCCAATTGGTAGAACGCCGCGCTCTAACCCCGCTACTTACACCGGATTATTTACGCCAATCAGAGAACTCTTTTGCGGTGTTCCCGCGGCGCGTGAGCGTGGCTATGAAGCTGGGCGTTTTTCTTTCAACGTCAAAGGTGGCCGTTGTGACGCCTGCGAAGGTGATGGCGTTATTAAAGTAGAAATGCATTTCCTACCTGATGTCTATGTACCTTGCGACGTCTGTCACGGCAAACGTTACAACCGTGAGACTTTAGACATTCGCTACAAAGGCAAAAATATTCATGAAGTGCTATCGATGACTATCGAACAAGCCCATGAATTCTTTGAAGCAGTTCCCATTGTTAAACGCAAACTCAAAACATTGCTTGATGTTGGCTTGGGTTACGTGAAGCTAGGTCAAAGCGCCACGACCTTATCTGGTGGTGAGGCACAACGCGTCAAACTCTCCCTAGAGCTTTCTAAACGCGATACTGGTAGAACGCTCTACATACTAGATGAGCCGACTACCGGCTTACATTTCCATGACATTCAATTGCTACTGACCGTTCTTCAGACTTTGAAGAAGCAAGGCAATACGATCGTCATCATTGAACATAACTTAGATGTGATCAAGACCGCCGATTGGATTATTGACTTGGGCCCTAAAGGTGGAGCTGGGGGTGGGCAAATTATTGCTACTGGTACGCCAGAAGAAGTTGCTAAGAATGAGGCTAGTTTTACCGGCCACTACTTAGCGCCGCTTCTGGTGCGCAAACCAGCTCCCGCCAAAAAGAAAAAGTAATTCAAACTAAACCTGTTGAATTACATCATCCTAGCAATTTAGATTCGGCTAAATCAGTCGCCTCTGAATTGCCCGAGAGCACGAGGATGTCATTCGCTTGTAAACGCAATTCTGGGGTGAGCTCTAATTTGACATAGTCAGAGCCGCCGACTTTGCGTCTCACAGCTTGTACGCTCACACCTTCATTCTCAAGATGCAATTCTTCAAGAGTCTGGCCAATACTGGCCGACTCAGGCAGCAATGTGACTGAGTGCAAACGCCATGATTCCTTGGAATCCACTTCATCTGCGACCCCGCGGAAGTAGCCACGCAATAGGCTGTAGCGGGCTTCACGCGCGCTTGTAATGCGACGCACTACCTTGCGCATAGGCACACCCATCATTAACAAGACATGTGAAGCCATCATGAGGCTGCCTTCAATTAACTCAGGTACAACCTCAGTTGCGCCAGCAGCTTGTAGCTTTGCCAAATCCGCATCGTCTTTTGTACGCACCAATACCGTCATGCCAGGACGAAGGTGCTCGACTTGATGCAATACTTTTAATGTTGCTGGAGTATCTGCATAAGTAATCACCACTGCCTTTGCTCTCGATAAACCAGCAGCGACTAAATAATTTTCCCGACTAGCATCGCCATAGACCACGTTGTCACCTGCCGCTGCGGCCTCTTTCACGCGATCTGGATCCATGTCTAAAGCAATATAGGGAATCTTTTCTTGATCGAGCATGCGAGCTAAGCTTTGACCTGAGCGACCAAACCCACAAATGACGACATGGTTTTCTGTGCGGACACTTTTTGCGGCAACACGTGTCAGTGCTAGCGATTGCAATAACCACTCATTACTCGAGAAGCGCATCGCGATGCGATCGCTATATTGAATTAAGAAAGGTGCACCAAACATCGAGAGCAACATCGCCGCCAATACCGCTTGACTTAAAGCGGGATCAATTAAATCCAAGCCATCAATTTGGTTTAAGAGAACGAAACCAAATTCACCGGCCTGAGCCAAACATAACCCTGTCCGTATTGAGATTCCAGGACTTGAACCAAAAGCGCGTGACAGCAAAGCGATCAAGCCAAACTTGAAAACCAGTGGGCCAATCAATAGGAGTAAGACCAGCATCCACTGCTGATAGATCACATCGAAATCCAGTAGCATGCCAATGGTAATGAAGAAAAGGCCTAAGAGCACATCTCTAAAAGGCTTAACGTCTTCCTCTACCTGATGGCGATAAGGGGTCTCGGCAATCAACATGCCGGCCAAGAAAGCACCGAGCGCCAGCGATAAACCAAAGTGTTCGGTCAGTCCAGCCATACCTAAAACAATGAGCAACAAATTGAGCATGAATAATTCTTGGGAGCGCAACTTGGCAACCAAGCTGAACCAGCGACTCATTAAGGTTTGACCAATAACGAAAATAAGGACCAAGGCCACCAAAATCTTGATGGAGGCTGCCGTCAATGCTAAAAATAAGTCTCCAGGATTTTTGCCCAAGGAGGGAATCAAAATGAGCAGGAAAACCACTGCCAAATCCTGGAATAGCAAAATACCGATGATGTTGCGCCCATGCTCGGTTTCAATTTCCGAGCGATCTGCAATCAGTTTGGTAACAATGGCGGTCGAGGACATGGCCAAGGCGCCCCCTAGAGCAATGGCAGCCTGCCAGGAAATGGGATAAATCCAGTTCATCATCATGCTGGCAGGAACAGCAAGCAGGATGGTCAAAATAACCTGGCTGCCACCTAAGCCAAATACGATGGTTCTCATGGCTCGGAGCTTGTGGAGGTTGAATTCCAGGCCAATCGAGAACATCAAGAAAACCACACCAAACTCAGCCAAATACTTCACTGTGGCGGAATCATTGGCCAAACCAAGGGCATGCGGCCCAATGAGGACGCCAATGGCCAGATAGCCCAAAATAGGGGGTAGCCCAAAATAGCGGAAAATAACTACCCCGGCCACTCCGGAGGCCAGCAAGATGAGAGTTAACTGAAGGACTGACGGCATATACTCACCCCATGATAGCTAAGACTCGTGACCGAACCCTAAAGCTTGCGCGCGACACCCTCACAATTGAGGCTGCTGCACTGCACACAATGCGTGATCGCCTTGAAGGCGAAAACGCTGATGCCCTTGTATTGGCGGTAGATCTACTGCACTCCTGCAAAGGCCGAATCGTTGTTTCTGGTATCGGTAAGTCAGGTCATATTGCACGCAAGATTGCAGCTACCTTTGCCTCTACAGGCTCCCCTGCCTTTTTTGTACACCCTGCTGAAGCCAGTCATGGTGACTTAGGCATGGTGACGCGTGACGATGTCTTTGTTGCACTCTCTAATTCTGGTGAGACTGATGAGCTACTCACCATCGTACCAATCGTCAAGCGCACTGGCGCCAAACTCATCGCTCTTACTGGAGCACCAAACTCTTCGTTAGCAAAATTGGCAGATGCTCACTTAGATACTAGCGTCGAGAAAGAGGCTTGCCCACTTAATCTAGCACCAACCACCAGTACGACTGCAGCACTGGCTATGGGTGATGCCCTAGCAGTTGCTCTTTTGGATGCTCGTGGCTTTCAGGCGGAAGACTTTCAGCGCTCACACCCAGGCGGTCGCTTGGGTCGCAAGCAGCTGATGCATGTCAGTGAAGTCATGCGTAACTTTGATGAGACTCCTAAGATTGCGATTACCGCCTCTTTACAAGATGCCTTACTGGAGATGACAGACAAACGCATGGGCATGGTGGTTACCTTGGACAATGCCAATAAAGTTGCCGGCATCTTTACTGATGGTGATTTACGTCGCCTACTGGAGAAGAGCACCAATTTGGATGGCCTCACTTTAGAAAAAGCAATTACTTCAGCGCCACGCACAATTCCTCCTGAGTTGTTGGCAGAAGAAGCTATTGAGATGATGGAAAAACATCGTATCAACCATTTAGTGGTAACTGATCCAAGGGGCACATTGCTAGGGGCACTCAACCTTCATGACTTATTTGCCGCCAAGGTTATTTAAGCCACTTACTTTTTAATAATTCATTCAATCACTCACATGCCAACCGCCTTTAGCACTCACAACACTAACCCTCTGAGCCAGTATCCGCAGGCCTGGGATCGGGCTGGGGCAGTCAAGCTACTTGTTCTTGATGTCGATGGTGTCCTAACAAATGGTCAAGTATTTATTGGTGAAAACGGTAAAGAATCTTTAAAGGCTTTTGATATCCAAGATGGATTGGGAATCAAGCTCTTAGAAAAAATTGGCGTCTCCACAGCCATCATTACTGGGCGTAGCTCCAAAATGGTTTTAGCCCGCTGCGATGAGCTTGGTATTAAGCATGTCCATATGGGGGTTGAAAATAAAGCTGCTGCTTTAGAAAAGATTCTGCAATCCCTTGGACTCAAGCCAGCTGATTGCGCCGTTATGGGCGATGACTGGCCTGATTTTCAAATGATGAAGTCCGCAGGCTTAAAAGTATGCCCTGCTCAGGGGCATGATGCCGTAAAAGAAACGGCGCACTTTGTTACAAATCGATCCGGCGGCAGTGGCGCAGTTCGCGAAGTCTGCGACCTAATCCTAAAAGCGCAAAACTGCTATGAAGAATTGCTTGCTCAGGCGCGTGCGTAAGGTCTTTCTTAATGGAGCTCAATGTCCAACAAATTAAACTGGGTATCTGGCGGACTTCATTGCGCCTTATGCCCTTAATTTTGATGGGCGCACTCACTCTCGTTACTTTTTGGCTGGTTAAGAAAAACAGTCCCGTAGAAAAATCTGCCACTGAGCGCATCCGCTTGCATGAGCCTGATTACACCATTACCAATGGCGCACTTTCCGCCCTCAACGAATCTGGCAACACAAAATATCGAGTACTTGGCAAAAAAGTAATTCACTACGACGACGATGCTTCAATTGATATTGAGACACCTCGCATACGCTTATTTCCACCTGAAAAGGCACCCATTACTGTTAAAGCAGATACGGGTCATCTAGATGGAGACATCACCATACTAGATCTCTTCAATAACGCCGAAATTTTTCGGCCACCTCAAGCCGCTACCGCTACTGAACCAGCAAGACCACGCATGCTTGCGCGCTCTTCTTATTTCAAAGTGCTCATTAATGATGACATTATTGAGACCGACAAACCCATTACGCTTGAGCAAGGGGTATCTGTCATGCGCTCAACTGATGGCGGCGTATTCAATAACATCGAACAAAGTATGGCTTTATCTGGACAAGTAAGAGGTCGTATCGAACGCATTCAACCTGGAGCACAGCCATGAGCTTGTTCCACAATCTTATAAAGCAAGTTGCAATCCTAACAACTTGCTTTATTACTATTGCCTACGCCGAAAAAGCAGATCAAGATAAACCGATTGTTTTGGAAGCAGAAAAAGTTTCCGTGAATGACGTACAACAGGTATATGAGCTTGATGGTCAAGTGCTCTTAACCAAAGGCAGTATTTTGATTACTGGCGAGAAGGGCAATATTAAAGTTGATCCTGAAGGCTATGAATATGTTGATGTCCAAGGCAGTCCTGAATCTACTGCTAGCTTTAGACAAAGACGCGAAGGTCCTGCCAATGAATTTATGCAAGGTCACGGACAAACGGTTACCTACAATGCAAAAACTGAGCTCCTGACACTCACTGGAGACGCCAAATTGAAACGTCTTCACAATATGCAAATGCTAGATCAGTTGCGCGGTTGGAAAATTGATTATGACGATGTGTTGCAACGCTACCAAGTCACGCCACCTCCAAATGCCAAAGCAGAAGACCTGCCCCTGGCTAAAGCCATCCTTTCACCAAGAAGAAAAGCTACACTAGAAAAATGATCACGGATACCAGCGGCATTGAAAAGCCGGCAACTCTCAGCGCTCAGCACCTACAAAAGCGTTATGGCTCTCGCACTGTTGTGCGAGATGTATCTGTTGAAGTCAAGTGTGGTGAAGTAGTTGGGCTCTTGGGGCCGAATGGGGCCGGTAAAACCACCTCTTTCTACATGATTGTTGGCTTGGTTCCTTTGGACGGCGGCAGCATTGTCCTCGACGGTACGGACATCACCCATCTACCGATTCATGAACGAGCTCGCATGGGCTTGTCCTACCTCCCACAAGAGGCTTCTGTTTTCAGAAAACTGAATGTGGCTGAAAATATTCAGGCCGTATTAGAGCTGCAAGTTCAGGGCGGGAAACCATTAAGCAAAGCTGAGATAGCGCATCGCTTAGATGAGCTCTTGGGTGAACTCCAAATTAGTCACCTGCGCGATAACCCCGCACTTTCTTTATCGGGCGGAGAACGTCGCCGAGTTGAGATCGCTAGAGCCTTGGCCTCCCAACCTAAATTTATCTTGTTGGATGAGCCATTCGCTGGCGTTGACCCGATTGCAGTTGGAGAAATTCAGCGGATTGTGCGCTTCTTAAGAGACCGTCAGATTGGTGTTCTTATCACCGACCATAACGTTCGAGAAACTTTAGGCATTTGTGACCACGCCTACATCATTAGTGAGGGTAGCGTACTGGCAGAAGGCAAGCCAGACCAAATCATTGAGAATGATGCTGTCAGACGAGTCTATCTAGGCGAAAACTTCCGCATGTAACTATTCAGAGTTTTTTGAATATTTATTAAATAAAAATGATCTGCCCCCTTGGTTTTCAGCAAAATCGCTGATACGCTGGAGGCTCATGAAGTTCATTTCCGTATAAACAAGTACAACATTACAGGGGCCTGCTGCGCACCCCGGGTAATTATTTGCGCATGCGTTTTGTTTTGCTATGAATAGGAGCTGCTGATGAATCTAAAAATTAATAGCCGTCATGTTGAAGTTACTCCAGCTATGCGTTCCCATCTTGAAGCTGGGTTAGCCAAAATTCGCAAACACTTTGACCACGTCTTAGATGCCTCTGCATTTTTGATTGTCGATAACGCTAAAGAAAAAAATCTTCGTCAAGCAGCCGAGATCACCATTCACCTCAAAGGCAAGGATCTTTTTGCTGAGGCCCATAACGCCGATCTTTACCATGCTATGGATGCGGTGGTCGATAAACTGGAGCGTCAAGTAGTCAAGCACAAAGAAAAGATCCAGGATCACCACCACGAAAAGCATTTTGAGTGATGTTCAGCATCAGGACACCTATAATCAATTGATATGAATGCCCTGACCGATCTTTTCGCTTTAGACCGCATTGCCTTAAATAGCCCCTCTAAAAATCGGGCTGAGGCATTCGCGGCCGTAGGGCAGCTATTTGCCAAGCAAGCAGGGTTGGAAGCCGAGGCAATTGTTGGCTTTTTAAATGCTCGCGAAGACTTAGGCTCAACCGCCCTAGGTGCTGGAGTTGCGATCCCACATGGTCGGGTAAAGGGACTCAAGCATCCGATTGCCGCATTCGTCAAATTAAAAGAACCGATTGAATTTGCCGCGCCCGATGGTGAGGCTGTCTCTATCTTGATTTTTTTACTTGTTCCAGAGAAAGCAACTCAGCAACATCTAGAAATTCTGTCCTCGATTGCACAACTCCTTTCTGACCAAGATGCTCGTAAGTCTCTTGCCTCGGAAGACAGCCCAGAGAAGGTGTGCCAGCTACTACAAACATGGGGCTCGGCTTGACAACTCAACCCTTACTCCTTGAGGGGGTTACCGCTCAACAGATCTTTGATGACAATGTCTCCGACTTAAAGCTCTCATGGATTGGCGGCCTAGAAGGGGCAGATCGTAGATTTCCCGCAGAAGCTGTTAAAGCGGCTGCGGCTAGCTCGGACTTAGTGGGTCACTTAAACCTGATTCACCCAAGCCGTATTCAGATTTTTGGCGAGCAAGAAGTTGACTATCATGCCGAGCTCGAACCCAAGCAAAGACAAGAGCAGATTTCCAGCCTAATCTCCAAGACACCACCTTGCGTCATTGTGGCGGACGGCAAGGTAGCCGATGCCGACCTACAGCTCTTCTGCCAAAGATCTTCCACCCCCCTCTTTACGACAGCCATATCAGCTGCTGAAGTGATTGACCACCTGCGCACCTATCTCACCAAGATTGGCGCTCCCCAGATCACAATGCATGGTGTATTTATGGACATCCTGGGCTTAGGAGTCCTCATCATGGGTGAATCTGGCTTAGGCAAAAGCGAGCTCGGTTTAGAACTGATTTCTCGTGGTCACGGTTTAGTGGCTGATGACGCAGTAGACTTTGCTCGTCTTGGGCCAGACTACATCGAGGGTCGCTGCCCCGTCATTCTGCGCAATCTTCTAGAGGTTCGTGGACTAGGCTTATTAGATATCCGCACTATTTTTGGTGAAACGGCCGTGCGTCGTAAATTGAAATTACGCTTGATCGTACAGTTGGTTCGTCGAAATGATGGAGAGTTTGAGCGCCTCCCGTTGGAAGCTCAGCATATTGATGTTTTAGGTATTCCAATTAGAACTGTAAAAATTCAGGTGGCTGCAGGACGTAACTTAGCAGTTCTCGTAGAGGCAGCGGTCCGCAACACCATTTTGCAATTGCGTGGCATTGATACCCTGAAAGAATTTATGGAGCGCCAGCGTTTGCAAATGAATGCAGAGGCGGAATCCAGTAAGTCACAAGGTCGGCTCATTTAATATGCAAATTAATCTGATTACCGGCATCTCCGGCTCAGGTAAATCCGTTGCGTTGAGAGCTTTTGAGGATGCAGGCTATGACTGCGTAGATAACCTT
This sequence comes from Polynucleobacter sp. es-MAR-4, assembly GCF_018882055.1. GTDB lineage: Bacteria > Pseudomonadota > Gammaproteobacteria > Burkholderiales > Burkholderiaceae > Polynucleobacter. The sequence continues at coordinate 1,078,868 of NZ_JACVPF010000001.1, forward strand.
CCGGTCACCCTCTTAGAAAACCTCATCACTACACTAGAGAGTGAAAAGAGTGAACGCATTGCTGTAGCTATTGATGCCCGTCGCGGTCAATCAATTGCAGAGCTACCCCAGATCCTAGAAAACCTACGGCGTAACCATCAAGTACGAGTTGTTTTCTTAAACGCTGATACCAATACGTTGATCCAGCGTTTCTCTGAAACCCGTCGACGTCATCCGCTCTCCGGAAAAACGCAACAGACTCAAGCAGCCACCCTGATTGAAGCAATTGATAAAGAGCGTAATCTCTTAGAACCCCTGCGCACTCAAGCCCACAGTATTGATACCAGCAATCTGCCTGCCCATGCGCTGCGCTCCTGGATACAGGACCTTCTGAAAGATAAGCCTCAAGGGCTTACCGTGATTTTTGAATCTTTTGGATTTAAAAAAGGTTTGCCAAGTGAAGCTGATCTTGTATTTGATGTTCGCTGTCTACCAAACCCTCACTACGACAAGGCGCTACGTACTCTGTCTGGCAAAGACCAGCCTGTTCGCGAGTTCTTGGAAAAAATTCCTGAAGTTGTCAGCATGGAAAATGACATTGTTCAATTTATTGAAAAATGGTTGCCACACTACATAGCAGATGGTCGTAGTTACCTTACTGTTGCCATCGGCTGCACAGGCGGTCAACATCGTTCGGTTTATCTTGTGAGTCGCATCATTGCGCATTTTCTGCCACAAAAAGATTTGGCAGCACTCCAGATTAACTTCTTAAGTCGTCACCGCGAGCTAGACTCAATCCCTGCAGTAGCAATTTGATTGGTTGAGGTAGACCGTATTTTCCGAGCTGACGCAAAGGAACCCACTTTAAGTTATCGCCTGAAAATTTCATGGCATCACTTGAGGTCACAAACCAAATCTGCATCCATAAACGGCGATGTGTAAAGACATGCTTAATCTCTACTCCCCGCTCAATGGATTTAAAACTCTTTAAAGCGCTAGAGACCTTTTCATCTGGCAGTACTAGTTGCAATAATTCTTTCGTAGTTAAATTCATTAAATTATTGGCTGAAGGTTTGGAGTTTTTTTCTTTGAGTCTCCACACAGATTCCGGTAAAGACCATAGTCCACCCCATATGGCCTTATCTGGGCGCCTTTGTAGTAACACTGAATCACCATGCCTGAGCAATAGCATGTCGCAATTAAATTCAGGAGATTTTGCTTTGATTACCTTACGAGGCAATAACAAAACCTGATTACTGAGATTGGCCTGGCATTCTTTTGCAAATGGGCATTTCTTTTCACCACCTATACACACAGGTTTTCGGGAGGTGCACCAAGTTGCCCCAAAATCCATTAAAGCCTGGGTGTACACCGGCATCTCCGTGGCTTTTTTAGGAAGGAGTATTTTGGCTAGTGACCACAGTTCATCATTCACTACTTTTTCTTGGATGGCGCCCTCTATACCAAATAGCCTTGCCAAAATGCGCTTGACGTTCGCGTCCAAAATTGGTGCACGCTCATGAAATGCAAAAGCAGCAATGGCACCAGCAGTAGACCTACCAATGCCCTTGAGTTGTTCAAGCAACACTGGATCAGCCGGAAACTTTCCTCCAAACTCGGCCATGACTTGCTTGGCACAAGCATGAAGATTGCGAGCACGTGTGTAATAACCAAGTCCCGCCCATTCTGCCAAGACATCGTCCAACGGTGCATCAGCCAACTTCTGAACCGTCGGAAAACGTTTCATGAAGCGGGGATAACGCTCTAGAACAGTAGCTACTTGAGTTTGTTGCAACATGATTTCCGAAACCCATACTGCATAAGGATCTCGAATACTTTGCCAAGGCAAACCTTGACGCCCGTCCTTGCCATGCCAAGCAATTAGCTTGGTAGCGAAGTTCTTCATCAACGCTTCTGACATTGGGGACAAAAATAGGTAGATCGTTGACCCTGTACTATTTGCTTAATCGGTGTCTTGCACACCTTACAAGGCTGATCTTTGCGATCATAAACTTTGGTTTGCACCATGAAGTGTCCAGGGTCACCCTCACTATTCACAAAATCTTTCAAGGAACTGCCGCCCGCAGCAATCGCTTTTTTCAAAATCAATCTCACTGCAGTAGCAAGTCGGGAACACTGCGGACGCGTCAGTTTCCCAGCAGCCCTTGCTGGGTGAATACCTGCCTCAAACAAACTTTCCGAGCAATAAATATTGCCAACACCTACTACCGCCTGCCCTGCCAGCAAAAACTGTTTAACTGCAACGCTACGTTTACGTGAGCATTGATATAAGACATCTGCGCCAAGCTCGCCCTCAAACTCCGATGAAAAAGGTTCAACCCCGAGTTTTTGCAAAAGCGCATTACTCTCAATTGGTCCCTTAGATTTTGGGTGCCATAAGACAGCGCCAAACTTTCGAGGATCATGCAATCGCAAACTGAGCTTGCCAAACTCAAAGGTCACTCGATCATGCACTTTCAGTGGATCACTACCTGGAAGCACCCGCAATGTGCCTGTCATACCGAGATGCAGCAATAGATGGCCAGCGTCAAACTCCATTAAGAGATACTTACCTCGGCGCTCTATTCCCAAAACTTTCTGGCCAGAAAGCAGCGTATTTAAATTGCTCGGCACAGGCCAACGCAATCGACCATCAATAATTTTGACCGCACTCACCCTTCGCCCCTCTAAATGGGGCCGGATACCCAATCGGGTAACTTCGACTTCTGGAAGCTCTGGCATAAATGGATTGTAGATTCGCGGATTAGAATGTGCTCATGACCAAATTTTCATTCAAGCCTTCCTTAAGTGTCTTGTTGCTCGCGGCTGGACTTGGCCTAGGCCTCTCCTCCAGTCATACCTTTGCCAAAAATAGTAGCCTTGATAGCGGTCAAGCCGTATTCGAGGTCTTAGCCTCTGAAATCGCCTTACAACGAGGTGAAGCGGGCTTAGCCTATAACACCTATTTGGAGCTTGCTCGCCAGCTGGATGATCCTCGCTTGGCACAAAGGGCAATGGAAATTGCTATTACAGCAGGCGCGCCTAATCAGGCATTGCAGGCAGCTCAAACTTGGGATAGCTTGGCAGGACCAAAGCAGACTAAACCCAAAGAAGTGCTGGTTACTCTTTTAATTCTGAATCAACGCTGGTCAGATGCTGTTAAGCCTGCCATTTCTCTATTGAATCAACAAACACCAGCACAACGAGAAATTACCTTGTTGCAAATTCAGGCGCTACTGGCCAAAGCAACAAATGAATCAGATGCTTCAAGGGCTTTCTACGAAATCGTTTCAGCAATAAAACCAGAGCCAAAAGATCCGGGGCTACTTTATACCTACGCAATGTCTGCCGAAAAATCTGGGCACATTGATGTAATGGAACAAACACTGCGCGAAATCTTGCGCAAGAATCCGAATGATGTCAACAGTCTTAATGCGCTTGGTTACTCACTAGCTGATCGCAATCAGAAATTACCAGATGCATTTAAGCTCATTAGCAAAGCGCATCAACTCTCACCTAAAGACGGTTTTATTTTGGACAGTCTTGGTTGGGTGAACTTTCGCATGGGAAAAAATGCACTAGCCCTTGAACAGCTGCAACAAGCATTTAGCATGAAGCCTGAAGCAGACATTGCTGCGCATATTGGCGAAGTCTTATGGGTAATGAATCGCCCGATTGAGGCAGAAGATATGTGGCGCAAGGGTCAACAATTGGATGCCAACAACCCCACCCTTAAAGAAACCTTGAAGCGCTTGAAACCAGATTGGTCAGTGGCAGATACCGCCCTCAAAGGCTCATGGGATGGGCGTTTCGCAGTCAAGGTCACTGGGCTTACCGAAAGCAGAAACCAGGGCGGCTCAGGTGGATTTACCTTGACTCAAGATGCGCTGACTGATGTATTAGAAATTCGTAATCCTGTTGGTGGATCAATTGCCAAGATTACGATTAAACCTGGTGAAGCAATTCTTGAGCGCGATGGTCAATTAACTACAGCTATTGATGCCGACACCCTCATTCAGAATGCATTAGGTCTTCCGCTACCCGCTCGTGGTTTATCTGACTGGTTGCGCGGACAAACGCGTCCCGGTAGTAATGCGAGTGTTGAACGAAATGAAAAGGGACAGGTGAGCAAAATCACGCAAGATGGTTGGACCTTAAATTACAACTGGAGCAATACGCAGCAATTGGAGAAACTCACAATGACACGTAGCTCTAATATCGGGTCAATTGACATCCGTCTTGTATTTGATACTCCGAATGAGTGAAGCGTGAATGATGCGTAATGCGATAGAACTCCGCTGCCCAGCAAAGCTCAATCTCTTTCTACACATCGTTGGGCGCCGTGATGATGGCTACCACCTACTGCAATCTGTTTTTCAGTTGATTGACTGGTGTGATGTACTCAACTTAAAGCCTATTCCGGAAAATGAGATTCGTCGCATCAACCCGATTCTGGGCGTCGCCCCTGAACAAGATTTAGCGGTTCGTGCCGCCCGCCTCTTAAAAGATTTCTGCAGGACTACTCAGGGTGTTGAAATTGACCTGAAGAAAACAATTCCTATGGGCGCTGGCCTAGGCGGCGGGTCCTCTGATGCGGCATCCACTCTCGTCGGCCTGAATACGCTTTGGGATCTGCGTCTCGATATCACCACACTCTGCCAGCTTGGCCTAAAACTCGGTGCCGACGTGCCATTTTTCATTTTTGGCCAAAATGCCTTTGTTGAGGGAGTTGGAGAGAAATTACAGGCAATTTCCCTGGAAACCCAAGACTTTGTGGTGATCTTCCCAAACCAGGGGATTGCCACTGCTCAAATTTTTCAAGACCCTCAATTGACCCGAGATCACGCTCCGATTACAATAGATCGCTTTCTTGCATCGCCAAGGTCATATCAGTCAAATGATTGTCAGGCAGTAGCGGTGCAGAAATGTCCTGAAGTGAAGCAAGCATTAGATTGGATTTGCAAGGCAGTGCCAAACTCGGCGCCCTGCATGTCCGGCTCTGGAAGTAGCGTTTTTGCCGCCTTAGACCCTAAGACGGACACTGCGAATCTGGAAATTCTTCTGCAAAATCTTCCAAAAGGATGGATAGGTCGAATTGTTCGGGGGCTAAATAAAAATCCCGCTTACAATTTGATTTCTTCAGATTGACCTGTAGGGGAATCGCCAAGCTGGTTAAGGCACTGGATTTTGATTCCAGCATGCGAAGGTTCGAATCCTTCTTCCCCTGCCAACTACTGTAGATACGACCAAAAGACATCCATTCGACCCCTACCAAAATCTCAAAATCACCTATGTCCGCCCCAATGAACGCTGATTTACTGACTCTTTTCACAGGCAATGCAAATCCGGTTTTAGCCCATGCGGTAGCCAAAGAGCTCAATCTCCCGATGGGAAAAGCATTTGTTGGTCGATTCTCAGATGGTGAAATTCAGGTAGAAATTCAAGAAAACGTTCGTGGTAAGAACGTTGTTGTTATCCAATCCACTTGCGCTCCAACGAACGATAGTTTGATGGAGCTGATGATCATGATTGATGCCCTAAAACGAGCATCAGCAAGTCGCATAACCGCAGTGATCCCTTACTTCGGTTACGCCAGACAAGACCGCCGCCCACGCTCAGCTCGGGTTGCCATCTCCGCCAGAATCGTTGCAAACATGCTCCAGTCGGTTGCTGGCGTTGAGCGTGTTTTAACCATGGATCTCCATGCCGACCAAATTCAAGGCTTCTTCGATATCCCAGTAGACAACATTTATGCCTCTCCAGTTCTATTGGCGGATTTAGAAGCTCAAAAAACTAAAAAAGATCTCATCATCGTTTCTCCAGATATCGGCGGTGTGGTTCGCGCCCGTGCAATGGCTAAGCAATTGGGCACAGATTTGGCGATTATTGATAAACGCCGCCCTAAGGCAAACGTATCAGAAGTAATGCACCTTATCGGCGAAGTAGAAGGCCGCCATTGCGTCATCATGGACGACATCATTGATACCGGCGGAACGCTCTGTAAAGCCGCTGAGGCGCTAAAAGAGCGTGGTGCCAAGGGCGTTACCGCATACTGTACTCATGCCGTCCTTTCTGGCGGTGCTGTAGCCCGTATTGCCGCCTCCGAATTAGATGAATTAGTCGTTACCGACACCATTCCATTGACTCCAGAAGCAATGAAAGTGGCAAAAATTCGTCAATTAAGCGTTGCCCCCATCCTTGCTGAGACCCTATCTCGTATTAGCAAGGGTGATTCAGTGATGTCGATGTTCGCTGAATAAGCCAAAAACAGCGTTTCCACCCCTGTTTTTGGCAGTTTTGAGCCTTTTCTAGGCAAAAACCGTCATTCCCACGATATAATCAAAGGCTTTTCTGTTTGGTCGCGAACGGAAATTAACCTTAATTTAGGAATTCGATATGAAAGTAGTAGCCTTTGAAAGAAGCGTACAGGGAACGGGTGCGAGCCGCCGTCTGCGCAACTCCGGTAAAACTCCGGGCATCATCTACGGCGGTAAAGACGCCGCAACTGTAATTGAGTTGGATCACAACGCACTGTTCCATGCTCTCCGTAAGGAAGCATTCCACTCATCCATCCTTGATCTCGAAATCGGCGGCAAAGCACAAAAAGTGTTGTTGCGCGATTACCAGATGCATCCATTTAAGCCTTTGGTTCTGCACATCGACTTCCAGCGCGTTTCTGCGACTGAAAAAGTTCACATGCGCGTTCCATTGCACTTCATCAACGCTGACACATCAGCTGCAGTGAAATTGCAAGGCGCTGTAATTAGCCACATCTCAACTGAATTGGAAGTGTCTTGCTTGCCAGCAGACTTGCCAGAGTTCATTGAAGTGGATTTGAACAAGATTGAAGTTGGTCACGGTATCCATGCTAAAGACATCGCATTGCCAAAAGGTGTTACCTTGGTATTGCATGTTGAGCAAGAAAACCCAGTATTAGCTAACGCACGTATCCCAGCAGTGAAATCTGCCGATACTGAAGCTGCTCCTGCAGCTGCTGCGGCTCCTGCTGCTGAAGCCCCAAAGGACAAAGCTTAATTATTTAAGCCTTATCTTTGCGACAGAGGAAGCCCGCTTACAAGCGGGTTTTCTTTTTTGCGGAAATACTTTTATCCTTAACCACACATCATGACTAAATTAATTGTTGGCCTTGGCAATCCCGGCGAAGAACACATAGAAGATCGGCACAATGCTGGCTTCTGGTTTGTTGACGCCCTTGCAAAACAATTGAGTACCCGCTTTGAAACTGAAAAACGTTTTCATGGAAAAGTGGCGAAGGCTAAATGGGAAGGCGAGGATCTTTTCTTGCTTAAGCCCAGCACGTTCATGAATCTCAGCGGTCAGGCTGTGGGAGCGCTATGCCGCTTTCACAAAATTACACCCAAAGATGTACTGGTGGTGCAGGATGAGCTTGACCTAAAGCCAGGCACAGCACGCATCAAACTCGGCGGCGGCACTGGTGGGCACAATGGCTTAAAAGACATTCAAGCGCACTTAGGAACAGCCGAGTACTGGCGCTTGCGTCTAGGTATTGGCCACCCTCGCGACCTTGCTGCAGATGGCGCCCGAGCAATGGATGTCGCTGACTATGTTTTGAGAAGACCCTTGCAGGCAGAGCAAAAACAGATTGATGCCAGCATTGAAGATGGCTTGAAGATTCTCGGATTATTTATGAAAGATGACACTCAGGCAGCGATGCTGGAGTTGCATTCAAAAACGAATTAGCGCGCTACTTTGTAGCTAGAGCTTTTTTGGCAGCAGTTAAGGCTTGATACTTCGCCATGAGTTGCGTTTGATTTTCTGAGAATGCGGGGTTGAGTGGAATGCAGTCAACCGGGCAAACCTGCTGACACTGTGGCGCATCGTAGTGCCCCACGCACTCAGTGCATTTATTGGGATCAATCTCATAGATCTCGAGACCCATGTAGATTGCATCATTCGGACATTCAGGCTCACATACATCGCAGTTGATGCACTCGTCCGTAATCATTAAAGCCATCTTGTTTGCCTACCAGCCTTACTCTTTGCTCTTATTGGCTTCGATCTTTTTGACCAACCACTTTTCTACTGATGGAAATACGAACTTACTCACATCTCCACCCATTGAAGCAATCTCACGCACAAAGGTACCAGAGATAAACTGATATTGATCGGATGGCGTAAGGAATAGCGTTTCAACATCAGGCAATAAATAGCGATTCATACCAGCCATCTGAAATTCATATTCGAAATCAGACACTGCGCGCAAACCACGCACAATCACACGCGCATTGTGTTCACGGGCAAAATCTTTTAGCAAACCAGTAAAACCAACGATCTTCACATTGGAATAGTGGCCAAGGACTTCTTTAGCGATCGCTATACGCTCATCCAAAGTAAAGAAGGGGCGCTTGCTACGACTATCGGCAACACCAACAATAAGCTCGCCAAAAATACTTGAAGCACGACGTACCAAATCCTCGTGACCACGAGTAAAGGGATCAAATGTTCCGGGGTATACAGCTACAGTCATAACGCTCCTAAGGCTTTTTCAGCTACAGGCAAGAGTTTAGCCCCTCTTAGAGCGAAATAGACAGGCTTTTACCTGCCCAGCCTCTAAGTATTTTCCACAATGCCAGTCCGGCACTATAGCCTCGATCTGCTCACGAGAGCGGCTAGCGGGAAACTCTACGTAAATCCCCCCGCCGGCGCTGTCATCACAAACGCGAGCGGCCTCTATCAAGGCCTGGTTCAATAAGCCCTCTTCCTGAAAGGGTGGATCTATAAAGATCAGATTACTAGAGCGATCAGCCTGTTGCTTTAGGAACTCCAAACTGTCTCGGTGCAAAATCTCCACCACTCCAGGAGCAGGAGATGACTGTAGCAAAGCAAAATTATTTAGAAGTTTTGCATGGGCTTTTTTGTCTTTTTCTAGCAGGATTACTGAATTAGCCTGTCGTGAAGCCGCCTCAAAACCTAAAGCACCAGTACCAGCAAATAAATCCAAGCAACGCAAGCCCACCAGATCCTGTCCAAGCCAATTAAATAAGGTTTCCCGAACGCGATCTGTGGTGGGACGTAGACCAGATAGATCCAGCACAGTCAGTAAACGACTGCGCCACACTCCACCAATAATGCGGATTTTCTGAGGGAGCTCGGAACGCTTGCCTGGCGCAGCGGACTTGACTGACTTATTTATTTTTAGCTCCCAAGACCACAATCTTCATTCGATCCATAGCTAAGTATTTTTGGAATGCTGCCTTGACTTGCTCTAAGCTCACCGCCTCTACCTGCTTAGTCCAAACCTCCATCGTATCAAGCGGCAAATTATTCCAAGCGATTGAGGAAACGTTATCTAGCAACTTGCGATTGTTATCAATTCTTAAGGGGTAGCCATTTATGAGATTAGCTTTGGCCGCATCGAGCTCAGATTGAGTAGGGCCGTTTGCAATAAATTGTCCAATAGTCGAACTCATCACATCTAGAGCTAAGACAGCCTGATCATTCTTAGTCTGAAGGCCTGCCTGAAATATCCCCACATCCTTACCGGGAGCAAAGTAACTAAACACGCTGTAGGCAAGGCCACGCTTTTCCCGAACCTCTGACATGAGGCGCGATACAAAACCTCCGCCACCCAAGACATAGTTTCCGACTAGCAATGGAAAATAATCGGAGTTGCTACGGGTTACCGCAGTCATTCCCATGGCGATATGCGCTTGTTGCGAATCAAATAGAATGGTGACTTCGCGTTGACTTAAAGGCTCCACTGGTGAACGCTCAAACTCTGGCAACTTGGCAATAGCAGGACCAGACTGAGGCACTCTTTGCAATAAACCTTGAACAATTTCAGCGGCCTCTGCTTTACTCACATCACCCACGATGCTGACGATCATACGATCGCCGCGGTAGAACTGCTTATGAAACTGCTGCAAGTCAGTTGCGCTGATATTGTCAATACTTTGCACTGTTGGTGAATTGGCTAATGGGTAATTTCCATAAACCGATTTTCTAAAACGGCGATCGAGGACTGACTCTGGCTTCGTCTCTGCCTCGAGCAATGCAGTTGTCATCCTTTGCTTCTCACGTGCCAAGATTTTGGCATCATATGTAGGAGCACTCAACATGGCCGATGCTAATTGAACGGCGCGGTCACGTAAATCTTTGCGACTTAAGGTGCGAATGCGCATGATTGCGCGCTCTCCGCTGACAGAGACCCCAAGGTTGGCACCTAAATCAGCAATCTCATCAGCAATCTGCGCCTCAGTCAGTAAACCTTTTTCAGACTTGACGCCATAGTTCATTAACTGCCCAACCACAGTGGCTAAGCCGCTCTTTGCTGCTGGGTCATAGCGATCTCCCGCATCAATACTGATTTCAATATCGACCATCGGTAGTGCTTTGGTTTGAACCAAATAGGCTTGTGCGCCCTTAGAGGAGTCGATCTTTTCAATCGGCAATATTGCATGAGCTGACGACAGCATTCCAACTATCAATGCCATTGCAAGACATGCTTGCTTTAAGAAGTTATTGAGCAGCACGATTTTCTCCTTGCTTACTATCGTTAGACTGACGCGCTTGTGGATCTAGCACTGCAATAGTGAGCGCCTTATCAACCAAATATTTTTTTGCAACAGCTTGAACTTGTGTCGGAGTGATAGCCTGCATCCTCTCTAACATCACATCAATATCTCGCCAAGAAAATCCTGCCATCTCAGTACTACCAATCTCCATTGCTTGGCCAAAGATCGAGTCGCGCTTATAGATTTGATCGGACAGAATGCGTACCTTGATACGTTTGAGCTCGGACTCTAAAATACCTTTATCGACTATTTCTTTTAAAGCCTTCCGAATACTGCTCTCAGCCTGCTCTACTGTTCTGCCCTTAGCCATGCTGGTGCTAATTAAAAAGAGTTCCGGCCCTCTGGAGATCATGTCGTAACCCACACCCACATCATTAACTACCCGCTCTTGCTTCACCAGAGTGCGATTCAAGCGGGCATTGTCATAACCATCGAGGACTGCGGCCAACAACTCCAACGCATACGGCTCATCATCATCCAACTTTCCTACTTGCAATTTGGGAACCTTCCAAGCCATTGCAAGTTGTGCGCTATCTGCCGGCGCTTTGACCTGCACCCGCTTAATACCTTTTTGTGGTGGCTCGATCTGTGGTTTACGCTCAGGCAAATCTCTTGCAGAAGCGACCCCATAATATTTTTCTACTGCTTGCAAAATAACCTGAGGATCAACATCACCAGCAATAACGACTGTAGCGTTATTGGGCTTGTACCAACTGCGATACCACTCACGCGCATCAGCAGCCTTCATATTGACTAGGTCATTCATCCACCCAACTACTGGATGACGATAAGGTGAACTCATATAAGCAGTAGCCATGAGTGATTCATTCAGTAGGCTACTTGGGTTATCTTCAGTGCGTAGACGACGCTCTTCCATCACCACCTGAATTTCTTTCAAAAATTCCGCATCATCAAAGTTGAGGTTAGACATGCGGTCTGCCTCTAGCTTCATCACCTCATTTAGCTTGGACTTTTCTACCTGCTGAAAATAGGCCGTGTAATCACGGGAGGTGAAAGCATTTTCTCGTCCGCCTACTGCAGCAACCAAACGAGAGAACTCTCCTGACTTGACCTTGTCTGTGCCCTTAAACATCATGTGCTCGAGTACATGGGCTACACCAGTCTTACCATTCACCTCATCCATAGAGCCAGCGCGGTACCAAACCATGTGCGCAACCGTCGGCGCACGATGATCCTCACGCACAATCAACTTAAGGCCGTTAGAAAGTTGAAATTCGTGGGTATTTGCTTGACCTGCTTCCGTGGCCGCCCAGGCACTGGAGCAGCAGAGCATCAAAGAGAAAGAAAAACGCAATAAAGTGGAGCGCATCTGTAAGATCACCTATCCCAAGAATTTAATTGATAAGATGCAAGGATTAAATTGTATCGATTATGTTCGGCCTACGTAAAACCCTCGGATCCCTATTCAAATCAAACCAGACTGATGAAGCCTGGTTTGATACCCTTGAAGAATCTCTCATTCTGAGCGACGTGGGCCTCCCTACGACTGAACAATTGATTAGCAAACTTCGCAAAGCCGCTAAATCAGAGAAAGCTAATAGTCCAGAAGACTTGAAGCAACTACTTATTCAAGAGGTCGCAAACCTCTTAATGCCTTTAGAGCCAAGCCCCAACCCGCTGTATGTACATGAGCAAAAAACCATCCCAGAGATATGGTTAGTGATTGGCGTCAATGGTGCAGGCAAAACAACCACCATCGGCAAGCTCTGCAAACTCTTCCAATCGCAAGGCAAATCCGTCTTGCTGGCAGCTGGCGATACATTTCGTGCAGCAGCGCGCAACCAACTCCTGGAATGGGGTGGCCGTAATCAAGTCGACGTCATCATGCAAGAAAGTGGTGATGCAGCAGCGGTGGCACACGACGCCATCCATGCAGCGATTTCTCGCAAGAGCGATATTCTGATTATTGATACAGCAGGCAGACTCGCCACTCAAGACCATCTCATGGAGGAACTAAAGAAGGTCAAAAGAGTCATCGGCAAGGCCCTTCCTGGGGCGCCTCACCAGACTTTGCTCGTTCTTGATGGCAATACTGGTCAAAACGGCTTAAGCCAAGTAAAGGCCTTTCATGCCGCTTTAGGGCTCTCCGCCCTAATCGTGACAAAGCTGGATGGCACTGCTAAAGGCGGGGTCATCTGCGCACTCGCCCACACCCTCAGTGATGGGCCGAAACCTGCGGTTTTAGCCTTAGGCAAAGGCGAGGGAATTGATGATTTAGCCCCCTTTACAGCCGCCCAATATTCTTCTGAATTATTCAATTAAATCATAGACTTATAGAAGTAAAAAACCATTAGCACTCTCTTGACAAGAGTGCTAAAATAGAACTCAATTAATACCTAAAATATATAAAAAGAAAATGGTTCAAAAGAAAGCATACAAACCGCAATTGCAAGCAGGGCAAACATTGCCAGCAGCGCAGACTGCTGCGGCTTCGCTTGCCTTTCCGATGCTGCCTTCCCTCGGGGTTGGCACACTCGATTCTTATATCTCGTACGTTAATCGCGTGCCTATGCTCAGCGCCGCTGAAGAGCTTCACCTCGCGCAAGAATTTCGTCGCACTGAAAATGTGGATGCTGCGAAAACTTTGGTTCTCTCACACCTGCGCCTGGTAGTGTCTGTTGCACGTCAATACTTAGGCTATGGCATTCCGCATGCCGACCTCATTCAAGAAGGCAATATCGGCTTGATGAAGGCTGTAAAACGCTACGATCCTAACCAAGGTGCACGCTTAGTCTCTTACGCAATCCATTGGATTAAAGCGGAGATTCATGAGTACATTCTTAAGAACTGGCGTTTAGTGAAAGTTGCAACAACCAAAGCTCAACGTAAATTGTTCTTTAATTTACGTAGCAATAAACCCACTCTAGCCGCTCTGACACCTAATGAGGTTGAAGCATTAGCAAAAGCACTAGATGTCAAAGGCTCAGACGTTAAAGAAATGGAAATGCGTCTTGCTGGTGGTGATGTTGCCTTAGAAGGTGACGACACTGATGATGACTCAGCCTACGCACCAATTCAATGGCTAGCAGACAATAGTCAAGAGCCTACCGAGATGATGGCTGCTGCTGCAACTGATGCACTGCATGGTCCACAACTTGATCAAGCGCTCATGGCATTGGATGAACGTAGTCGCAACATTGTGCAATCACGCTGGTTAGCAATGGATGCCGATGGCAATGGCACAAAAACATTGCATGATCTAGCTAGTGAATACGGCATCTCAGCAGAGCGTGTTCGTCAGATTGAGACTGCTGCTCTCAAGAAGATGCGCAGCCTCTTACAAACTGAAGCTGCATAAAGCAGCCTTCTCTTCTCAGCTTTTACTTCAGCAGTTCTTTCAAGTCTTGCGCCAAGGTCTCAGCACCTTGCGCATGCTTGATGTAAAGGCGTAAATGCCCCTCTGGATCAAAAGCATAACTTCCCGCCGTGTGATCCATTGTGTATGAACCAGGGCTCGTGCCAGGCACCTTCTTGTAATAAATCTTAAAGTCCTTGGTGACTTTTTCTAAAGCCGCCTCATCCGCTGGACGCAAGCCCAAGAAGCGCGAATCAAATGCAGGAACATACTGCTTCAAAATATTTGCACTATCTCGTTCGGGATCCACTGTGACAAACAGCACCTGAACCTTGTGTGCCTGAGGGCCCAAGATAGTCATGACTTGCTGCATTTCTGTGAGCGTTGTAGGACAAATATCTGGGCACTGCGTATAACCAAAGAACATCACAACTGCTTTGCCTTTAAAGTCAGCCAAGGTTCTTACTTTGCCATCGGGATCAAGCAAGCTAAAGTCAGTGCCAAATGCCTTACTTCCAGTGATATCGACATTCTTGAAGCTCTGCTTCGGGCTACAAGCCATCAAAGCGAAACCAATGAGCGATAACGCTAAGATGCGCAAAGCATAAAAAGAAAATTTTGATAAATTCATACTCATTTCAAATGAAATAGTGATCGATTAATAACGCTGCAAACAGCAGAGATAAATAGGTAATCGAAAAACGGAATGTTTTCTTAGCCAACTCGTCGCTATAAGAAACAAATAAAGCAATCACATAAGCCAAGAACATCAGACCTAAAATGATTGCGGAAACTAAATACACTATGCCGCTCATGCCATAGATATAAGGTAGCAAAGTCGCAGCTATCAAAATCAAGGTGTACAGCAAAATATTGAGCAGCGTAAATCGCTCACCATGTGTGACAGGCAGCATCGGCAAGCCACTTTGCACATAGTCATCGCGACGATATAGTGCAAGCGCCCAGAAGTGTGGTGGCGTCCAAACAAAAATAATCAGCACTAAGAGCCAAGCTTCTGCCGATAAACTATTCGTGACTGCCGCCCAACCAAGAGCGGGTGGCATCGCACCAGAGAGTCCACCAATCACAATGTTCTGTGGTGTCGCAGGTTTAAGCAACCAGGTATAAATCACCGCATAACCAACAAAGGTTGCGACGGTGAGCCACATGGTTAATGGATTACAGAAGTTCCATAAGATAACCATTCCCAAACTACCGAGAACAATCGAAAAAATAGTAATGTGGAATGGTGTGACTTCACCTGTTGCAGATGGCCTCCAAGATGTGCGCTTCATCTTCGCATCAACAGCTTGCTCAATCAAACAGTTCATGGCAAAAGCAGCGCCTGCCAATAACCATATACCAACAATCCCACCAATCAGAACTGGATAGGGAACCATGCCAGGGGTAGCTAAGAACATGCCAATCACCGCACAGAACACGGCTAACTGAGTGACGCGGGGCTTGGTGAGCACCCAGTATTGACGCCAACGTGGCATCGCCACAGGGGCGGAAGAGGTGGGGCTACTCATAATGATTTAACCATCTTAATATGAATCGGGGCATTCCAGGAAGCCCATTCGGTCAGGCGAACTAAACAAAATACCAATGCAGCAGAGCCGGCGGTATGCAACAGAGCTGCAAGCAAGGGCCACTGAAAAACCACATTAGAAATACCAGTTATCGCCTGAAGCAATAACAAACCTAACAACAATTTAGCGATACGACACATTTTTAACATTGAGGAATTGCTTAACTGGAGCGCGCTAATTCCTAAAAGCCCTAAAGCTGCAATGGCAATTACAGCAAACACACGATGCGCCCAATGAATT
Organism: Polynucleobacter sp. es-MAR-4; assembly: GCF_018882055.1. Classification (GTDB taxonomy): domain Bacteria; phylum Pseudomonadota; class Gammaproteobacteria; order Burkholderiales; family Burkholderiaceae; genus Polynucleobacter. The sequence goes on from NZ_JACVPF010000001.1 coordinate 1,094,551, forward strand.
GTTTGCAAAGCAACAGGGGCGATAGATTCGCCTTGAGCATTCAGGCCGAGAGCACGCCAAAGAGTAAAGCCCTCTTGCCAGTCTGTTTCCGGCCAAAGAGCGCCCATGCAGGTCGGAAAATCAGGGCAGGCTAGTACTGCGTAATTCGTACTCACCCAAGCACCCAGAAAGACTTGGATGAATAAGGCCACTGCGGCAAGTAAGAGCAACTTTGCAGAAAGTGGCTTGGGCTGAAGGCGAAGCACTGAAGAAGATTTCTCGCCCCACTCTTGCTGCGCATAAGTCACTAAACAAGCCAGCAAAACCAAAGCCAACATTAAGTGAATGGTGACAATGATCGGTTGCAATTTGAGCGTTACCGTCCAAGCACCAAACGCGCCCTGAATGCACACCAAAACCAGCAATCCGAGACTGCCGAGCAAAGGTTTCATACCTAAGCTTCGCAACTTACTCCAAGCCACTACCACCTGAATCAAAATTAAGGCTCCGACTGTCATTGCCAAATAGCGATGAATCATCTCTATCCAAGCCTTGATAACGGTTACAGGACCTGTAGGCATATTGGCTTCAGCAAGCTGTATCTCGCCAATCGCATGCCATGGATTGGATGTTCCATAGCAACCAGGCCAATCAGGACAACCCAAGCCGGAATCCGTAAGGCGAGTAAAAGCCCCAAAAACAATCAAGTCAAAGGTCATAAAGACCAAAACCCAATTGAGTTTTCGAAAAAAGTTATAGCCCGGTCTCGTCCAAAGATAAACCAAAGGCAAGCCCGCAAAAATAATTGCGATTGCAGCTAACTCCGCGAGCAGTAGCAAACTACTCATTGCAATTGCTCACCCTTACGATTGAGGCGCAGCAGTTTCTCGAGATCTTTCTTAATGCTGCCAAATTCTTTTGGAGAATTCGTCACTGGGAAGACCATCATCTTCGCCGGACTTGGATCAATCAACTGAATCTTCTGACCTGCACCATCACGATTAAGCCAAGCATCAAACTCGGATCTCAACTTAGGATCTGCTGGCAAAGTCAAAATCTGAAAGCCTGCAGTCTTTTGGTCGTAGGCCAACAAGACTGCAGGGTCTACTGGCTTACCATCTGTGTTCACCCAAGCTAGCTGAACGCGACTACTCTCGCGACCGACCGCAATACGCAACTGACGCATTAAAAATAAGGCCTCAAGACAAGATTCATTTTTAATGGTGCATTCGCCGGCTGGCCTAGCCACTAGCAAAGTCCATTTGCCATTAAAAGGAATATCAAACCAAGCGGGGTTTACATCCTGCACAGGCTGAACTAAGGTGCCGAAATTCGTTTTTCCGCCCTCAGGTTTCAAGACGTAATAAGCGAAATAAGAGGCAATAACTGGCGCCGCGCAAGCAAGCAATAAAAATAGCATCTGTAGACGGCCACGGCGAGTCTGCGCATCAATCGCCGAGGAATCCATTTGCGAAGCTGGGATCAATAACTCTTTATCACTCACACTCTATCTCCATTCACAGCAAGCTCTCGCCGATATTTCATGAGCCCATTGATAAGCCAAAATAAAAATCCAGCCAATGCCAAAGCAAACCACTGAAATGCATAAGCATAATGGCGATCGACTCCATTTGTTGGAGAGGGCCAATTTCTGACTAAACCATCTTTTTTTGCTGAATCCGATTCACGAACAATAAATGGCAACTGATTCCACCCATGACTTTCGGCCTCAAGCGATAAATCAAAATTTTGCTCAATTCTAGGAATCACTTTCGTATCGCCTTTTTTTCCCAATTCATAAACCCTTCCAGGGTGAGGGAAAGCAACCCCCTCAATAGTCACCGCTTCATCTGCAGTGCTGACAGGAGGCAACTCAGTACGATTCTCGTTATTCCGAGGAGCCCAGCCTCGATTGACCCAAACAACGGCACCATGACCATCTAATTTCAACGGCATCATCACATAAAAGCCAGATTGCCCCGCACTGCCAGCCCCACCATCCGGAATGGGACGCGGGCGGTTATCCAGCCAAATAGCCTCGGATGGAATAAAGCGGCCACGGGCAAGAATGCGACGCTCTGAAGCCTGTTCTAAGCTCAAGCTATCGGCATTGGCATTGAGTAAGGGCATTTGCAGCCTAGAGGCCAGATTGTCACCTAAGCGAATTTTTTGCTCTGCCCGATTCAACTGCCAAATGCCAGCGCCACAGCCCACTAAAATCACCAACAGGGCTGATAAAGTAGCGACTATACGACTAGTAATTAAGCTAGAAAACATATTTACAGGGGTATTTTGAGATGAAATGGATTATTCCAGTTGCACTGCTAATGATTGTAGGAAGCTTAGGCTCTGCTCTCTACTTCATGATGAAAGATAGGGGTGGCAGCTCAAGAATGGTTCAGTCACTCATGTTGCGTATTGGACTATCAATCGTACTCTTCTTGGGAATTTTAATTGCCCACTACTTTGGCTACATTGAAGCTACCGGTGTTCGGGTAGGTACAAACTAAACAATATAAAAGTAAGCATCCAAAACAAATCGGGGCTTAACGCCCCGATTTTTTTGTACTCTTACATCCAATAAACGGCGATGTAGAGGCCAAGCCAGACTACGTCAACGAAGTGCCAGTACCAAGCAGCACCTTCAAATGCAAAATGATTTTCAGCAGTGAAGTCACCGCGAATCATACGGCGCAACACAATTGCCAACATCAAGCCGCCCAGGAATACGTGGAAACCGTGGAAGCCAGTCAGCATGAAGAATGTTGAACCATAAATGCCTGAAGTTAACTTCAAATTCAAGGCGTGGTAAGCATGGTAATACTCATAAATCTGGAAGCCCAAGAACACAACTCCCAAAGCAACAGTAGCAGCCAAACCATTGATGGCTTGCTTCATATGGCCCTCACGAATCGCATGATGCGCATAAGTAACGGTTACACCAGAAGACAAAAGCAACAATGTGTTGATGGTAGGAATTGGCCATGGGCCCATGGTCGTAAATTTCTCTACCAAGCCTGCAGGACCATCATTAGGCCAAACTGCTGTGAAGTCAGGCCAAAGTAACTTACTCTCCACATCGCCCATCCAAGGCATCGCGATATTTCGCGCATAGAACAGTGCTGCGAAGAATGCGCCGAAGAACATGATCTCAGAGAAGATGAACCAAGCCATCGACCAGCGATAAGAGATATCTACGTTAATGCCGTTTTTACCGGAGTTAGACTCGGCAATCGTGTCGCCAAACCAGTTGTAGAGAACAAATAAAACCCAGAGTACGCCAACCGCAGTCACTGGGCCACCCCAGGCTGCATGGTTTACCCAGCCAGACATACCAGCGCCAAAAGCCAGCAAGCCTAAAGCTGCAGATGCTGGATGACTGGATAGTCCAGGAACAAAATAGTAAGGGGTTGAATTGGATGACATCTTATTCTCTCTATTCAATCAAAAAATAATCAATGGGACACAACTGCTTTAACTATCAAAAGGAGTACGCCCATAAAAATCAAGGCACCTAAAACTCCCGCAATAACAATATGGACAAAACTTAATGAAGCTACATCTTCCTGCAATCCTGATTTCTTACGCACACCCAAAAAAGCCCACAATACAGCGATCATGGATTGCATAAAAGTACTTTTCTTACTCATGACGTCGTTTTCGATTTAGGAGTTGTTGAGCCTGCAGGTTGCTGGCCAACACCTAACTCAAAGAAGGTGTATGACAAGGTAATAGTTTTTACATCAGCGGGTAGTCCCGCATCAATCACAAACATTACCGGCATCTTCTTCATTTCATGGGCCGCCAAGGTTTGCTGCTGAAAACAAAAACATTCTAATTTAGTAAAGAACTCCATGGCACTCTTCGGCGCATAACTTGGTATAGCCTGGGCCTCGACAGTACGATTCAAATTATTGGTTACTTCGTAAACAATCTCCGTCATTTCACCTGGGTGCACTTCTAGGAAGTTTTTTACTGGGCGAAAAGTAAAAGGTCCACGACTATTGGAATCAAACTCGATGGTCACCTTGCGGGAATAGTCCACCTGAGTATTGCCGACCTTGTTTGCACTGTAGGCGCGGATGCCATAGTCGTTCTTGCTAGTGACCACATTAATACCAGTTACTTCGCATAAGGCCTTATACATCGGCACTAATGCATAACCAAAACCAAACATCATCACCGAGGCGATCAATAGCTTCAGCAGGATTTGGCGGTTAATAGAAGCCGTAGCAGTCATAAAAGATCGATGGGCTTAACCCAACATGCTCCGCTTCAGGAGAATGCCAATAAAGAACACAGCGGCAACGCTCAAAAGGATAAAACCCAATCTGCGATTGCTAGCAGATTGGGATTTTTGAACTGCCGTTAACTTAGATTCCTGCGGCATGCAGCTCTTTAGCATCAGGAGGCGTCTCAAATGTATGGTGTGGCGCAGGCGATGGAATTGTCCACTCCAAACCTTTGGCTCCATCCCATGGCTTCATAGATGCTTTTTCGCCTTTGCCGTTATAAGCTGGCAACACAACGAAGAGCAGGAAATATACTTGGGACAAACCAAAACCAAGTGCGCCAATGGAGGCGACCATATTGAAATCAGCAAACTGAGTTGGATAGTCAGCATAGCGACGTGGCATACCCGCTAAACCCAAGAAATGCATTGGGAAGAAAGTAATGTTGAAGAAAATCATGGAAGTCCAGAAGTGGATCTTGCCGCGAGTTTCATTAGCCATATAGCCAGTCCACTTTGGACACCAGTAATAGAAGCCAGCAAACATTGCGAACAATGAACCTGCTACCAACACATAGTGGAAGTGAGCAACAACGTAATAGGTATCTTGCACACCAATATCAATTGGAGCCATCGCCAAGATCAAACCTGTAAAGCCACCCATTGTGAATACGAAGATGAAGCCAACCGCCCACAACATTGGGGTTTCGAATGTCATCGAACCCTTCCACATAGTTGCAACCCAGTTAAAAATCTTCACGCCGGTTGGAACAGCAATCAACATTGTGGCGTACATGAAGAATAGTTGACCAGTTACAGGCATACCTGTTGCAAACATGTGATGAGCCCAAACAATGAATGACAAGATCGCAATAGATGCAGTTGCATAAACCATTGAGCTGTAACCAAACAAAGTTTTTCTGGAGAAAGCAGGGATGATCTCACTCACAATTCCGAATGCCGGAAGAATCATGATGTACACCTCTGGGTGACCAAAGAACCAGAAAATGTGCTGGAACATAATTGGGTCACCACCGCCAACGGCGGAGAAGAAAGAAGTACCGAAATGACGATCTGTAAGAACCATCGTGATTGCACCAGCCAATACAGGCATTACAGCAATCAATAAATAAGCTGTGATCAACCAAGTCCAGCAGAACATTGGCATCTTCATCAAGGTCAAGCCAGGAGCGCGCATGTTCAAGATGGTCACGATGATGTTAATCGAACCCATGATGGAAGAAGCACCCAATAAATGGAGTGCAAAAATACCCATGTCCAAACCTGGGCCCATTTGCGATGTCAATGGAGCGTATAAAGTCCAACCACCAGCAGGTGCGCCGCCAGGCGCTAAAAATGAACCAAACAACAAGCAAGCTGCTACCGGAAGAATCCAGAAGCTAAAGTTATTCATTCGAGCAAAGGCCATATCGGATGCGCCAATTTGCACCGGAATCATCCAGTTCGCAAATCCAACGAATGCCGGCATGATCGCACCGAATACCATCACCAAGCCGTGCATAGTGGTCAACTGATTGAAGAACTCAGGACGCAAGAATTGCAAACCCGGTTGGAACAATTCCAAACGAATACCCAAAGCCATCACACCACCAGCTAATAAGCTGACGAATGAGAAGATCAGATACATCGTGCCAATGTCTTTATGGTTGGTTGCAAACAACCAACGACGCCAACCATGTGGCGTGTGATCATCATGTGCGTGATCGTGTGCGTGATCGTGGGTGGTAGAGACTGTGCTCATGGATTACTCCGGTTTAGTTTGATCTGTATTAATAAATAAATTACTTGCCAGCGCGTGCAGAAACAATATCTTGGGTCTGAATAACCTCACCCGTTTTATTGCCCCAAGCATTGCGGGTATAGGTCATCACTGCAGCAATATCGCCATCAGAAATCATACCAGCCCACTTCGGCATTGCACCCTTACCATTGATAAGGATGTTGTATTGAGCTGCTTTTGGTCCCAACACCACTTTGCTGCCTTCAAGCGCCGGGAATGTACCTGCACCTTTACCGTTAGGCTGATGACAAGCTGCACAGTTAGCTGCATAGACTTTGGCACCACGCTCTTTTTGCTCATCCAAGGTGTAAACCTTAGTAGGATCATCGGAAGCCGCGCCCATTTCTTTCTTCTTCTCTGCTACCCACTTGGTGTAGTCGTCTTGTGAAACCACATTCACCACGATAGGCATAAAGGCATGCTCAGCACCACACAACTCTGAACATTGGCCACGGAACTTACCAATAGTCTCGGCACGGAACCAAGTGTCACGAACGAAGCCAGGAATCGCATCTTGTTTAACGCCAAATGCTGGAATCGTCCATGAGTGGATGACGTCGTTCGCAGTGGTAATCATACGAATCTTTTTACCAACTGGCACAACCATCTCGTTATCTACTTCCATCAAATACGTATTGGATTTAGGTGCCAGGTTATTGATGGCTTCACGTGAAGTAGACATCGTGGACAAGAAGCTAATACCTTCACCCTCACCCTTAATGTAGTCGTAACCCCATTTCCACTGATAACCAGTGGTCTTGATGGTGATATCTGAATTCGTGGTGTCCTTCATTGCCACAACAGTTTTTGTTGCAGGCAACGCCATACCAATCACGATCAACAGTGGAATCACTGTCCAAATAATTTCAACAGTCGTGCTCTCATGAAAAGAGGCAGATTTAGCACCCAAGGATTTGCGATGCTTGAGGATGGAATAGAACATCACCCCAAAAACACCCACGAAAATGAGTGCACAAATAATCAACATCATCCAATGCAACCAATGGATTTCTTGCATGATTTTTGTCGCAGGAGCAGTGAAGTTCAACTGATTCACAGCTGGGCCGCCTGGCATGTTTTCTGCTGCATGAGCAAATGCTGTGCCGAAGGCTGCTACTAGATAGAGCGAAGCCCTAGTGACTTTTCCAAATAAATTCATCTTATTCTCTGTTTATTGTCGTGAACTTCTGCAGCGATAAAGCTCCAGAAAGCCCAAAAAAGCGGTGTCAAGCCAATACATCTAGCGCTGATTATAGGGTCAATTAAGTTCAACAACAAACCGGGTTAACCAGGTCAGTCTCAATCTTGGTAATGGTTTAAAAGATAGTAAGCGCTTACACTTAAGCAGAATCACTCCTAGTCTTGCGTCCGATTTGATTTAGATCAATATAGGCAACGTGATCCTGAGCCTTGGCAAGGTGCTTACCTAAAGCCCAGGCATGCCCGTAAACCACCTCTAAGGTCAATTTTCTTGGCAATTGAGTGAACTGGACGTCATTCTGATCATCAGAAACAAGCAAATTGAGGGCTCTAGCATCAGATATTAAGAGCGCATCAGAGTCGTAATCCAGACTCAAAAACTCCATATCCATTACCGGATCTGAAAAACGCTCACCCAGGAGCGCATCCCCCATATCGTGCATATCCCAAGGACTTGCCAGTTTCTGCAGTGGCAGCTCACGGGATGAGGATTCGGAGCGAAGCTCTTTACCGGTATCAGGGCCCAAATAACTGAAGGTAAGTAAACCGCCCTCTTTGAGCACTCGCCAGCACTCCTGCAAAAAATGCTTAGGGTCAGTCAAGTCTTGAATAAATAGAGTGCTCACGACCATATCGACAGAATTATTAGGGAGATTAATTCGACCTACTTTCCTGTAATCATCGAGAGAAATGTAGGATGCAGACTTCATTCTGGATCCCCAAAAACGAGTCAATCTTAATTTGAATAAATCAAAGCCCGTTAGTTCGGATTCTGGTGCGCTGTGAAAGCGAATTCCCGGAAAACGTTTTGTCAGAAAAGAGGCGTGCGCTCCAGGAAAATCTGGAATCAACAAGACATCTTTTGCCTCTAACTTCACGACGTCTAATTTCTGCAACATACGGTCTGCAATTTCATCCTGAAGCCATCTGATTGATTGGGTCATTGGCTCAGTATACTCAGCGACCCATGCGAATAATAGAGAATATTTTCGAACAAATTTCCTCTCGACTATTGCCTAGCGCCTGTATTGTTTGCGGGGTACATCAAGTGCGCACTCTCTGCGTCGATTGCTCTAAGTTACTAGAATCAGAACAGCTATTACATTACGAATGCTGTAAGCAATGCGGCCTTACCCTTCAAGCAAGCGAGCTGCAAGAAAAGAATTGCCGTGAGTGTGACATTAACCAACCTTACTTTGACGAAACACACTGCCTTCATCGATACGACGGCAAGCTGCAGCCCGCATTACATCAATTGAAATACCAACGTCGACTTACATGTGCGCATGGCTTAGCATCTGCATGGAATGAACTGCTTGCCAGGGGCTTAATGGCAAATCAAGCAGACTATCTGCTGCCAGTGCCACTGAGCCAAGAAAAACTATACGCAAGAGGCTTTAATCAAAGCTGGGAAATAGCCAGACGGATTGATTGTGATGAACGTATTCATAAAAACCCATACATCTTGAAGCGTCATCACCATACTCAGAATCAGGCAAAAGGGAGCCGCATCAATCGTCAGATCGCCATTCAAGATATGTTTTATATCAACCCCCTGCACCAGGAGAGACTGAAATCCACCTCAGTCATTGTGTTTGATGATGTCATGACTAGCGGAGCAACCTTAAATGAAATTGCTCGGGTATTGAAGGACAATGGTGTATCTCGAGTTATTAATTGGGTTCTACTGAGAACACTTCGTCCATCACAAAGATCAGAGCATGTTTAATATTGTTTTATTCGAACCAGAAATTCCACCCAATACAGGCAACATCATTCGCCTATGTGCTAACACGGGAGCAATGTTGCACCTCATCGAGCCACTTGGCTTTCCGATGGAGGATGCCAAACTTCGAAGGGCGGGTCTGGATTACCACGAGTTTGCTAAAGTAAAAGTTCATCAAAACTGGTCGCAATTTCTCGCAAATGAACAACCCAAGCCTGAGCGAATGTTTGCTCTGACTACAAAAGGATCGGGAAAGTTTCATGATGGCAGCTATTTACCAAATGACTATTTCATTTTTGGATCTGAAACTAAAGGCATTACTGAGGAAGTGAGAAACTCAATTCCCAAACCCAATCAAATGCGCTTAGCGATGCAAGATAGCAGTCGCAGTTTGAATCTCTCAAATACGGTAGCGATTGTGGTTTATGAGGCTTGGCGCCAAAACGAATTACTTGGAGGAAGTTAAGAAGCTTAGACTTCGACCTTGGGATCACGTCCCATCAGCTTTTTAACCGCCTCTTGTGGTGAGAGTTTTCCGGATAAGACCTCCCCCATCATCGCAGTTATTGGCATCTCAACACCTAGACGTGTAGCAAGATTGCCAACGGCAGAGGCGCACAACACGCCCTCAGCAACATGCCCCAAGCTACCCAAAATTTCTGGCAACGGTTTTCCTGCAGCAAGCGCCAATCCAACACGACGATTACGAGAGAGATCGCCGGTGGCAGTCAAGATCAAATCACCTACTCCGGTTAATCCCATACAAGTTTCTGGTCTGCCGCCAGCAGCCTTTACCAGACGCATCATTTCCGCAAGGCCGCGAGTTAATACTGCGGCACGTGCATTTAAGCCCAGATCTAAGCCATCGCCAATGCCGGCTGCAATTGCTAGTACGTTTTTAATCGCACCACCCAATTCCACGCCAACTAAATCATCGCTGGCATAGACGCGCATATTGCCGTGATGAAAAGCGCCCTGAACGATGTCACATAAGCTATTCGATTTACTGGCGATGGTCAATGCACAAGGCATTCCATTGCCAACCTCTTGAGCAAAACTGGGCCCCGATAGAGCGCCATAAGAATGATGCAGGCCATGACTATGCAACTGGTTTTCGCGATCCACCACCTGATGGGGTAATAAGGTTGTACTGGGCTCTAGGCCTTTACATAACCAAACAATATTGAGTGGGTGCTTAGCAAGGCGCAATACCTGCGCTATTGTTTCCGATAGACCTGACATCGGAGTAGCAATAACCAAAAGATCATTTTCGGAGAGACGCTCAATGGCGCGCTCAAAACTACTTTCTAATTGCAAGCCCGATGGCAAAACAATGCCGGGTAAATAATCTGCGTTCTCGCCTGACTGCTGAATGCCCTCCAGCTGCTCAGCATTTCGCGACCAAAGACAAACATCGCCCGACTGAAGGTGGCGCGCCGCTTGCGCAGCCATAGCCGTACCCCATGAACCAGCTCCAAGCAGCGTCACTTTCATGATCTGTGGATCTTTCGCGTAGATTTAGTTAGGAAGCTTTCCCTTGCCTTCCTCGGTAGCAGCTTGCTGAGCCTGCATGATGCGATGCTCATACATGCCGTGGAAATTAATTTCATTCAGATGAATTGGCTGGAAACCGGCACGACTGATGGTGTCGGCAATATTTGAGCGCAAGTAAGGATACAAAATTGTTGGGCAAGCGATGCCCAACATTGGATCAATTTGCTCGGGCGGAATATTACTAAATTCAAAAATACCAGCTTGCTTAGCTTCAACCAAAAAAAGTACTTTGTTGTCGACTTTAGCCGTTACTGTCGCAATTAAGGCAACCTCAAATATTTCATCGCTCAAACGCGTAACAGCAACATCCACCTCAACTTCTACTTGAGGCTCAGCCGAGACCAATAAAATTTGCGGTGCATGTGGCTGCTCTAAAGATAAATCTTTGAGATAGATCCGCTGAATACGGAAACCAGGCTCCTTTGAGTTATCAGCTGTATCTGGATTGGAAGTGGCTTGTTCAGTCATTGAAAACTTTCTGAGTAAATTTTTTTAAGCTAAAAGTGGATCAAGTTGGCCGGCACGGTCTAGAGCAACTAGATCGTCATAACCACCAACATGGGTTTCACCGATGTAAATTTGCGGGACAGTACGACGACCCGTACGAGTCATCATGATTTCCCGTTGTGCAGGGTCGCGATCAATCAAAATCTTCTCTAGATTTGCAACGCCTTTTTTCTGCAACAGCTTCTCTGCCATAACGCAGTAAGGGCAAACTTGGGTGCTATACATCGTGACTGGTGGCATACCTAACTCGCTGAATTATTTGACCAATGGCAGAGCTGCAGCCTGCCAACCTTGAACGCCACCATCTAGGACGGCAACTTCAGCGAATCCCAATTTTTTCAGCTCTGGAACGACCTTGCGGGCACTCATGCCTGAGTGACATACCAAAATAACTGGGTTTTTACGGTCTAGTTTGAGCTTGTCCACTCCAGCAGAAATTCGATCTGCCAGGACATGCTTTGATCCAGGAAGATGGCCTGCTTTGAAGTCAGACTCAGGACGCAGGTCCAAAACGGCTGCTTTACGACGATTAATCCAAATCGTTGCCTCTGAAGGCGATAAGCCTTTTCCGCTAATAAGCGTAGATAATGTGGGGAGGAAGAGCGCTGCGCCCGAAACAAACAGGAGGGCAATAAGCGCTAAATTATCAATTTGCGTGAGAAAGTTCATCACCGGATTATAGAATGGCTCTATGAAACAACTTGTCCTTATTCGTCATGGCGAATCCGCCTGGAACCTTGAAAACCGCTTCACTGGCTGGGCGGACGTTGACTTAACCCCCAAAGGCACTGAACAAGCCCTTGCTGCAGGCGAAAATCTTCGCAAGGCAGGCTATGAGTTTGACGTGGCCTACACCTCAGTCCTGAGAAGGGCTATCCGCACCCTTTGGCACGTTCAAGACACAATGGACCTCATGTGGCTACCTGTAGTCCACAGCTGGAGACTAAATGAGCGTCATTATGGCGCTCTCACAGGTCTAAATAAGGCTGAAACCGCCGAACAGTATGGTGATGCCCAAGTTCATATTTGGCGTCGATCCTACGATGTGCGTCCACCACTCTTAGAACGAGGTGATGAGCGTAACCCTCAGAATGATCGTCGTTACGAAAAACTCAGCGCCTCCGACATCCCCTTAGGCGAGTGCCTAAAAGACAACGTAGAGCGTGTACTACCTCTTTGGAATGAATCTATTGCTCCCGCCCTCAAAGCGGGCAAACGTGTATTGCTCGTTGCACATGGCAATAGCATTCGATCTTTGATTAAGTATCTCGACCAGGTTTCTGACGAAGACATTATGGAAATTAACGTCCCTAATGGCATCCCGCTTGTGTATGAGCTTGATGACAACCTCAAACCTATTCAACATTTTTATTTGGATTAAGGTAAAACAGAGGCATGCGCGTATTTTTTAAAAACTTTGCCCTAATTTCTGTTGGCCTTATCGCCGGGGTTGCAGCCACCATCCAGTTCTCAGCTACTGCCCAACAGGGTGCCACGCTACCTTTAGATGAACTGCGCACACTATCCAATGTCTTTGCTCAAATCAAACGTGAATACGTTGAGCCAATTGAAGATAAGCAGTTACTAACAGACGCTGTCAAAGGGATGGTGAGCAGTCTTGATCCGCACTCCACCTATCTCGATAAAAAAGATTTCTCTGAAATGCAGGAACAAACCAGCGGAAAATTTGCTGGCCTCGGCATTGAGATCACCTCAGAGGATGGCGTTGTCAAAGTACTCAATCCCATTGAAGATAGTCCTGCTGCACGCGCTGGACTGCAAGCTGGCGACCTCATTACCCGCTTAGATGACAAACCTGTTCGTGGCATGTCACTCGATAAAGCAGTGCGTACGATGCGTGGCACACCAGGTACAAAAATTACCTTGACGGTCTTTCGTAAAAGCGAGGAGCGTAGCTTTCCAGTAACAATTACTCGCGCTGAAATTAAAGTGCAATCTGTTAAAGCCAAAATTTTGGATAACAACATTGCCTGGGTCCGAGTCACAAGCTTTCAAGAACGCACTGTTCCCGATCTTGCCAAGAAATTAACTGAACTCGCGAATCAAGATCCTAAAATGAAGGGCATCATTCTTGACCTCAGGAACAATGGCGGGGGCTTGCTTCAAGGTGCAGTCGGTGTTGCCGCTGCTTTCCTGCCAGCAGACGCTGTGATCGTTTCAACCAAAGGTCAGACAGCGGACTCTAAGCAGGTATTTAATGCAACACCTGCAATGTATCGCCTCAGCGAGCCTGGCGATCCCTTAGCCAGCGTGCCGGCAATGTATAAAAAATTGCCGATGGTAGTTTTAGTAAACGCCTACTCCGCTTCCGCATCTGAAATTGTGGCTGGCGCATTACAGGATTACAAGCGCGCAACCATTATTGGTAAAACGACTTTCGGCAAAGGCTCGGTGCAAACAGTTCGCCCGCTTACCAATGATTCTGCATTGAAAATTACTACGGCTTATTACTACACACCGAGCGGAAAATCGATTCAGGCTTATGGCATCAAACCGGATATTGCAGTTGATCAAAATAAAGATGGTGATCCTGACGATGTACTCATCACTCGCGAGATCGACAGTGAGAAGCATTTGCGTAACAAGCAATCTTCAGAAGAAAAGCTCGTTGCCGATCGCGAGAAACGTCGCTTAGAAGAGTTGCAGCGCATTGAAGAGAAAAATGCCAAGAAGACTCCTGAAGAGAAGGAAAAGGATAAGTCTAAGAAGCCAATTGAACTCGGTGGCGCGGATGACTTTATGCTTTCTCAAGCGGTCGCATTTATCAATGGTGAGCCTGTAAAGCGCTCGGCCTCAAAGCTAGAATAAGCTCTAGCATTGGTCATACAGATGAATGATGAGCAGCTACTCCGCTACTCGCGGCATTTACTGCTAGAAGAAATTGATGTTGCTGGCCAAGAAAAATTATTTGGCTCGCACATCCTCATTATTGGCGCCGGTGGATTAGGTAGTGCTGCCGCCCCTTATTTAGCCGCAGCTGGCGTGGGAAGAATCACACTAGTCGATCATGACAAGGTTGAGCTTACCAATTTGCAGCGGCAAATCATGCATACCCAACACTCCATTGGCAAAAATAAAGTGGATTCAGGGAAACAATTTTTACAAAGTCTTAATCCTGCGCTCGAGATTAGCGCAATCGTAGAAAAGGCATCAGACCACTTACTGAACGAACTCTTGCCAACAGTAGATCTCGTGTTAGATTGCACTGATAACTTTTCTACCCGTCAACTCATTAATGCAGCCTGTTTTAATCATCAGACTCCACTTGTTTCTGGATCGGCCCTCAAATTTGATGGTCAATTAAGTGTCTTTGATTTTCGCAATCAAGCCTCACCCTGCTACGCCTGCCTCTTTTCACCTGCTGAGCAACTCGAAGAAGTGAGTTGTGCCAGTATGGGCATCTTCTCGCCTTTAGTAGGCATTATTGGAGCAATGCAAGCAGCTCAGGCCTTACAGGTATTAATTGGCTTTGGTCAGCCTTTAGTTGGGAGAATGCTGCTTTGGAATGCGCTCAATACTCAAATTGATGAGATACGCATCTCCAGAAATCCCGAGTGCTTGGTTTGCGGCAAATCTCACTAAGCCTGATTACCGAAACCCAATAAAGACTTAAGAGAGCAACTTTTCAAGTGCAGCGGCCTGCTCTTCAGGCTCGATAGCTTTGAGCACTGCGCCAATACGGGACTTGAGCAAACCCACATCCGCCTTCAAGATCTCGCGCTTTACCAATAACAGCTGGCTAAAGTGCATTGAAAAGTCAGTCAATCCCAAACCGAGCAGCAATTTCGTCATTGAGGGATCGCCCGCCATTTCTCCGCATACTGCCACAGGAATATTGGCTCGCTTAGCCTGATCAATGATGTTGAATAACAAATTCAGAATCGCTGGATGATAGGGATCATAGAGGTGTGCAACTGCATGATCTGCCCGGTCAATAGCCAAGGTGTACTGAATCAAATCATTGGTACCAATGGATAAGAAATCAAAGCGATTAATAAACAAAGGCAATACCAAAGCGGCTGCCGGAATCTCAATCATGGCACCCACTTGGATATTGGGATTAAATGCCTGACCACGTTGATGCAATTGCTGCTTCGCTTTTTCAATCAAGCGTAAGGTTTCATCAATCTCTTTGACATGAGCTAGCATGGGAATCATAATCCGCGCCTGACCATGAGCTGAGGCTCTTAAGATCGCCCGCAACTGCGTTAAGAAGATCTCAGGCTCAGTCAATGACCAGCGAATAGCTCGCAAACCCAAAGGTGAAGTACCCGTCTCGGATAAATCTGAACCTGAACCCAGCGCTTTATCGGCGCCAACGTCAATCGTACGAATATTGACTGGCAATCCATGCATCAGATCTACTACGCGACGATATTCTTGATACTGCTGCTCTTCATCTGGAAGCGCTTGCTTGCGATCCATGAATAAAAATTCTGAGCGGAACAGGCCAACACCAATTGCACCCAAATCGACTGCCTGAGTGGCATCTTCTGGCAATTCAATATTAGCCAGCAATTCAATAGCAACATGATCGGCAGTGGTAGTGCGCGAGTGCTTTAGCTCCTGCAGCTTGCGAGTCTCCTGAATAGCCTTCTCTTGCAATAGGCGGTATTCAGAAAGTAACTGTTCGTCGGGAGCAACAACAACCACACCATGCTCGCCATCAATGACCAGCCAGTCACCATGACGAATCATCTCGCTAGCATGGCGCACACCAACTACCGCTGGGATCTCCATGCTGCGCGCAACAATCGCTGTGTGTGAAGTCTTTCCACCCAAGTCGGTCACGAATCCGGTAAAGGCATGCTCTTTAAAGCGCAGCATGTCATGCGGTGCAATATCGTGCGCCACGATAATGGCATCCACCCCAACATCACTTGGTGACAATAAATCAGAATCGCCTAAGGCATCTTTTTGCTGTGCATTTAGCGCCTTCAACACTCGCTCCGCCACCTGACGAATATCATTCGCGCGCTCTTTTAAATATGCATCTTCAATCTCTGCAAATTGTTCCAAGAGATCATTGAGCTCGGTAGTTAATGCCCAAGCAGCATTTAAACGCTGTGTACGAATTAGTTTGAGTGGCTTCTGGGCTAGGGCTGGATCCGCCAAAATCATGCCATGCACATCTAAGAACGCCGCCATTTCTTGTGGCGCGTCTTTAGGTAAGCCTTGACGTAACTGCGCCAACTCTAAGCGTACCTGCTCAAAAGCATCTAATAACTTTTGAGCCTCGGACTCCTCTTTACCAGCCTCAATTAAGTAATGACTAACCTCTAATGCTGCACGTGAAATCAGTACGGCTTTGCCGATAGCAATGCCTTTAGATACCGCAATACCGTGCAAAGCAAAAGTCATCCTTATTCGCCTTCACCAAATCGATCATTGATTAATGCAGTGAGGGCATGCATTGCCTCGTCCTCTTTTTCGCCAACAGTCTCTAAAGTGACTGTGCTGCCAATACCGGCAGCCAGCATCATGACACCCATAATGCTTTTGGCATTGATTTGACGGCCATTTCGAGATAAGAAGATCTCGCAAGGAAATTCTGCGGCAAGTTGAGATAACTTTGCAGAAGCGCGCGCATGCAATCCCAACTTATTAATAATTTCAATTTCAGCAACAGGCATAGAGAGTCCTATTTCTCCGTAGTGGCTTGTGGGGTTTTAGAACCTAAGCGCAGAATGCCATTTTGACCGCCTTGAAGCGCCTTTTGAGCTAACTCTTCTAAACCCTCGCCACGATGAGAGATGCAACGCATCAGCATGGGTAAATTGAGTCCTGCCAAGACAATCACAGGGGCATTCAGTCCAGACAATGGTCCTAGAGCTTCAAGTTTGGATGCCACATTAGCAGGGGTGGCGCCCATCACATCGGTCAAGATGAGAACACCTTGACCAGTATTGACACCGTAGGCCGCCTTTAAAACCCGATCAAAACTAGCTTTTGTATCTTCATAGGGCGGAATGTCGACAGCCCTCACCCTCTCTGGCACCACACCAAATGCATGCTCTGCAAAACCAAGCATCGCGTTTGCTACTGGGGTGTGAGCAACTATTACGATTCCAACCATGTTTATGCCAATGCCTTTTCAAGCGCTGTTAACCAAAACTTCGGAACATCAAATTCACTTTGCTCAGTAATTTCTACAAAACATGTTGGGCTGGTCACATTAATTTCTGTGACATAAGCACCAATTAAATCTAATCCTACCAAGAACAAGCCTCGGGCATTCAAAATTGGGGCAAGGCGCTCTGCAACCTTCTCCTCGGCAGCTGTCAGTGGCATAGCTACGCCTTTGCCTCCAGCCGCTAAATTACCGCGGATTTCGCTACCCTGCGGAATACGAGCCAATGCAAATGGCACCACTTCACCACCGATCAGTAATACACGTTTATCGCCCTGAGCTATCTCAGGCAAGAATCGCTGCACCATCAAAGTTCGCGCGCCATTCTCGCCAAGCGTTTCTACGATACTGGCGAGGTTTAAGCCATCTGGACCCACGCGGAATACACCCATACCACCCATACCATCGAGAGGCTTAATCACAATGTCTTGATGCTCTTGATGAAACACCTCAATCGCACTGAGTTCACGCGTCACTAAAGTTGGCGGAATGAGTTCCGGAAATTCAGTAATGGATATTTTTTCGGAATGGTCCCGGATAGCTGTTGGATTGTTAAATACTTTTGCGCCCTGACGAACTGCAGCGGATAACAACCAAGTGGTATTCAGATACTCAATATCGAATGGTGGATCCGTGCGCATCATGACTGCGTCAAAAGTATTTAATGGGCGCCCTTCAATGACACCTAATTCAAACCATGATGTACTACTTGGCTTGATCTCGAGAGGCCGACAATCAGCAACTATAAAGTCATCTCTCCAAAGAATATTGCGACTTTCGCAAAACCACAGTTGATGTCCTGCCTCTTGCGCAACTCGCATCATTGCCAAGGTGGAGTCTTTACTAACCTTAAACGACTCTAAAGGATCAGCAATGAAAAGGAGATTCATTTTATGTCTGAGCATTCAAATAAAGTTAAGCGGCTTCAGCATTAGGGTCGGAACGCTCCAACTCTAAAGAGGCTGCCAACAATGCTAGACGTGCAACAACGCCATATAGATAAAAACGATTTGGCGGCGCGCTACCAGGCTTGGCGCCCAGGTCTGGCATGGAGTTTTGCTCAAATGCTAAGGGCACAAAATGCATGCCTGGCGCATTGAGATTCTCATCAGGGCCACGATCGGTATGTACGCGATAGAAGCCGCCAATCACATAGCGGTCAATCATGTACACCACTGGCTCAGCGACCGCCTCATTTACTTTCTCAAAGGTGTATACACCCTCTTGAATCAATACGTCGCTGACCTCAAGACCTTCTTTCACTACGCTCATCTTGTTACGATCTTTGCGATTTAAACCTTTGAGCTGCGCAGGATCGTTGACTACCATGACGCCCATGCCATACGTACCGGCATCCGCCTTAACAACGACATAAGGCTTTTCTTTAATTCCGTACTCACGATATTTCTTAGCAGTCTTCTTAAGCACTTTTTCTACAGCCGCCTGCAGCTCTTCTTCACCCTTACGCTCATGGAAGTTCACGTCGGAGCAACTAGCAAAGTAGGGATTAATCATCCAAGGATCAATATCAACCACCTTCGCAAATTTCTTAGCGACTTCATCGTAGGCTGCAAAGTGATTTGACTTGCGACGGACGTGCCAACCAGCATGCAGGCCTGGCAAGAGATACTGCTCGTGGAGGTTTTCCAAGATCGGAGGGATGCCAGCTGACAAATCATTGTTCAGCAAAATAGAGCATGGATCAAAATCCTTTAAACCTAAACGCTGCTTCTTCAAGCCTAAGCGAGATAAAGGCTCCATCAAGAGGCGATTACCATCGGGCAAATCAATCCAAGTTGGTTTTTTAATTTCATCCGACAAAGTACCTAGACGAACATTCAAGCCGGCTTGACGCAAGATTGAAGACAGGCGTGCAATATTCTGTAGATAGAAAGTATTACGAGTGTGTCGCTCAGGTATTAACAATAAATTTTTTGCTTCAGGACAAATCTTCTCAATTGCCGCCATGGCCGCCTGAACAGCTAAAGGCAACATCTGGGGTGAGAGGTTATTAAAGCCACCCGGGAAAAGATTGGTATCGACCGGTGCCAGCTTAAAGCCTGCATTACGCAAGTCCACCGAACAGTAGAAGGGCGGAGTGTGCTCCTGCCATTCAAGCCTAAACCAGCGCTCGATTGTTGGGGTTGCTTCTAATACCTTCGACTCGAGATCGAGAAGAGGACCGCTAAGGGCAGTGATGAGATGTGGAACCATTTCACCATTGTAAGATTTTTAAAAGAAAGACGCGGAATCCGAGGATCCCGCGCTTAAAAACCGGGCAGCCAACTAAAGCCGCCCAGTGAGGGGTAAAAGCACTAATTAAGACTCGTAAGCAGACTCACCGTGGGAAGTGATATCCAAGCCTTCACGCTCAGCATCTTCCTTGACACGTAAACCAATCACGATATCTACCAATTTGAAGGCGATATATGAAACTACGCCAGACCAAATCAGAGTAACAATCACGCCTTGGCTCTGAATCCACAACTGGCTAGGAATTGAGTACTCAGAAGACGCGGCATTCGCTACGTAATCCCAGATACCTGTTCCACCTAAAGCTGGGTCTGCGAACACACCAGTTAACAAAGCGCCCAAGATGCCGCCAACGCCATGCACACCGAATACGTCCAGGCTGTCATCTGAACCCAACATCTTCTTGAGACCAGAAACACCCCATAAACAAACTACGCCAGCAAGAGCACCAATAACGAGAGCACCCATTGGACCAACAAAGCCAGCAGCTGGAGTAATTGCAACCAAACCAGCTACGCAACCAGATGCAGCTCCCAACATGGAAGGCTTGCCTTTAGTAATCCACTCAGCAAATGACCAACCCAATACTGCAGCAGCTGTTGCCAACAATGTGTTTACGAATGCCAAGACTGCACTGCCGTTTGCTTCGAGAGCAGAACCAGCATTAAAGCCGAACCAACCGAACCACAAGAGTGAAGCACCAATCATGACGAACACTAAGTTATGTGGCTTCATTGCTTCTTTGCCGTAACCTAAGCGCTTACCGATTACAAAAGAACCTACCAAACCTGCAATCGCAGCGTTGATGTGAACAACGGTACCGCCAGCGAAGTCGAGAACACCCTTCTGCCACAACCAGCCAGCACGCGCTGTAATTGCTTCGAGTGATGCAGCGTCTTTAATGTCATCAGGACCAGGCCAAAACCAAACCATGTGAGCGATTGGCAGGTAGCTGAAAGTAAACCAAAGAATCACAAACAAAATGATTGCAGAGAACTTTGCACGCTCAGCAAACGCACCAACGATTAAACAGCAAGTAATTGTTGCAAACGCAGCTTGGAAAGCCATAAATACAAATTCAGGAATCACAACACCCTTACTAAAGGTAGCTGCAACTGAATCTGGAGTAATGCCTTGCAAGAACAAGCGATCTAATCCACCAATAAATGCTCCGCCTTCGCTAAATGCAAAGCTGTAGCCATACAGCGACCACAAGACAGTTACCAATGAAAAGATAAACATACACTGTACGAGTACAGAAAGAATGTTCTTGCTACGTGTTAAACCACCGTAGAACAAAGCCAAACCAGGCAAAGTCATCAAGATCACCAATGCAGTACACACTAGCAACCAAGCTGTATCAGCCTTGTTAGGAACCAATGCAGGAGCGGCGGCAACTGCAGCAGCTGCGGCAGCGGCAACTGGCTTAGCTTCATCAGCAAAAGCTGGTGAAGCTACCATCACACTAGTTGCGCCAATAGCCAAGGCCATTGCGCTTCCAGCTAGGAGTCGTTTCATCCAAGTTAACATTTTGAACCTCTCTTTAAAGTGCTGACGCGCCGGTTTCACCGGTACGAATGCGAATGACGTGTTCAACTGGGGAGACAAAAATCTTGCCATCACCAATTTTTCCAGTACGAGCAGATTTTTCAATTGCTTCAATCGCTCGCTCCAAGATGCCATCTTCAACAGCAGCTTCAATTTTTACTTTAGGTAAAAAGTCGACAACATACTCAGCACCGCGATACAACTCGGTGTGACCTTTTTGACGGCCAAAGCCTTTAACTTCAGTGACGGTAATACCCGAAACTCCCACTTCTGAGAGAGCTTCGCGCACTTCGTCAAGCTTAAAGGGCTTGATGATTGCGGTAATTAATTTCATACGTTTCTCCGTTCAGAGGAAAGAATTAGAAAGTTTTTGTAAGGGCAACTACAGCACCACCACGACCGGCAGAACTATTGGCAGCATTACCTGTTCCAGTAAATGTATTCCAGTAATTAGGATTTGCATTAGTAGCAACATATGACGCTGAGAGAGCTAAGCCACCACCGAAATCTTTAGTTAGCCCAAGCTTCCAATCGGTATAGCTAATATTGTTATATGGCTGCCCTAAAGGACCAGATGTGTTTGGTTGACCGGCGACATACTGATAACCCACGTGACCATTTGCAGAGATACCCCAAAATCCAGTGTCATAGTTCACGGTCAAATCAGGATAAACGGATCCAGCACTATTCGGCGTACCAAAAATAGTTGTTAAGGCATAGTTCACTTTCACAAATCCGGTTAATGGGCCAAAAGTAAAGTTCTGTGCCGCATACAACTCTGTTGTATTTGCATTAACAGTTGCTGAATATGAACCTTTTGACGGATAGTAGTACTGCAACACACCGAAGTCAGATGCAAAACCTGGGGCAATCAATTCTTTCTTAAAGCCGCCATAGAAATCCATCTCAATTGGCGCATTCACAGTATTGGCATTTGCATTGCCAACCCAGTTAATCGAGCTATTCCAGTTTCCGATATAGAGGCCACTTTCATGAGCGTAATCAAAGCCACCTTGAATCGCTGGCTGATAGTTTGACTGAGTGATACCACGATAACGGTAGTCGTTCGTTACAGTAACGTTGGCTGTTACCGGGCTTACTTCTGGAGCATCAGCAGCAATTGCCGATTGAGTAGCTAGACCGCTTAATAAGCCAGATGCTGCGAGAGCGATGGCTGTCTTTTGAATAGTTTTCATGTGTTGCTCCTTGCTGTGTGTAATGAAAAAGGGATAAATGCTTTATTGCATGGAGTGATCATGAATCTCGGCAGCCCTTTCAATTTGGTGCAATTCCCCTAAATAAGGCTTATGCCCACCTTTAGTGCGTATATTTGCACCAATTTGGGTCATTTTGCTGCAATTGCAGCATTTTTGGCTGGTTTTGCCTGTTTTTAGCCCAACAACATAAAATAGGTTCTGTATCTTTTAAGCAACTCTCAACAGAACGGCGGGCGGCATTATGCAAAAACCAGGCGAAATCCTAGAACAAATTCAGCGGATTGCTAGCGATATGCAAAACAAGGTTGGGGATGCTATTCGCAACTCACCCGCACAAGAGATTGAGAAGAATGTGCGCGCGATGATGAATCAAGGTTTTCAAAAAATGGACTTAGTTACTCGCGAAGAGTTCGATCTGCAATCTAAAGTGCTTGCCAAGACCAGAGAAAAACTAGAAGCCCTCGAAGCTAAAGTAGCTGCTTTAGAAAAGTCTTAACCAGAATTTCAGTCTCATCTGGAAACTATTCCGGATGAAACTCATCAAAGAAATTTGAGTAGGCCTCTTCAGAGAAAAATTGTTTTGCATCCACTCTTGCTGGGGCAGCATGCAAAACTGAAACCTGATAAATCCATACCCCATTATCTGGCGTCACCCTAGTGATCCAACGGACGCGCATTGACTGCTCTACTGCACCAGTGGATTTGAATTCTAAAAAATAATCCTTAGCGGAGAGGCGCTGGCGATTTGCTGCCTGATAAGAGGCATCAGAGCTAACTGCGCTTTCTGCATTGACCTTTGCGCGATTAAAAAGATTGTTTTGCAGTTGCTCCAATAATTTAGGTGCTAGAGCAACTTGATCTTTAGCCAGATGAATCGTGCTCACCGAATAAATATCATCTTCAATCTTTACCGCTTCTAAAGTTTGTGGAATTTCTTGATTTTGATATGAGAGTTTCCGCTCAATCTTTTCTGGCTTGCCCGGAAATAAAGCGCTATAACCCTCTTGCTGGGCCTGCACAGTCCGCCAATCTAACTTGGGACTACAAGCAGAAAGTAAAAATGCAAATGCAAATGCAAAAACTACTCCAAAATTTTGGAGCATAGATTTAGACAACACCAGCCCCATGAGCTTGTTGGTCTGCATGGTAGCTAGAGCGCACCATCGCACCTACGGCAGCATGTGAGAAGCCCATTGCATATGCCTCTTCTTCAAAATGCTTAAAGACGTCGGGGTGCACATAGCGACGAACTGGCAGGTGATGTCCGGAAGGAGCTAGATACTGACCAATAGTCAACATATCAATATTGTGTTCACGCATATCGCGCATGACTTCTAAAATTTCTTCGTCAGTTTCCCCCAAGCCAACCATTAAACCGCTCTTGGTTGGAATATGCGGAAAGCGCTCTTTAAAATCTTTCAGCAACTTTAAAGAATGTGCGTAGTCAGCCCCGGGTCGCGCCTCTTTATATAAGCGCGGAACTGTTTCTAAGTTGTGATTCATGACATCAGGCAGGCCTTGTGGCGCATGCTCAGAAAAGATATCTAAAGCCTTATCTAAACGGCCTCGAAAATCGGGAACTAAAACTTCAATACGTGTATTTGGAGAAAGGTCGCGTGATTGAGAAATGCAATCGACATAATGCATGGCTCCACCATCACGCAAATCATCACGATCCACGCTAGTAATCACCACATAATTTAATTTCAGGGCGGCAATCGTGCGCGCTAAATTACCAGGCTCTTTAGTATCCAAGGGATCTGGTCTGCCATGTCCCACATCACAGAATGGGCAACGACGCGTACATTTATCACCCATGATCATGAAGGTGGCTGTGCCCTTACCAAAACATTCACCAATATTGGGGCAGCTTGCTTCTTCGCACACCGTAACCAACTCATTCTCACGCAATATTTTTTTGATCTCATTAAAGCGGGAATTTCCAGAAGCAGCTTTGACTCGAATCCAATCTGGCTTTTTGAGTACCTGCTCTAAGGGAACAATCTTGATCGGAATACGCGCAGTTTTTTCGCTCGACTTCTGCTTGCGCGAAGCATCGTAATTAAGGTCCTGGCGACTATTACTAGTAGCTGCGGTATCGAGATCCGGCTTATTGGTGGTCATGATGGAATCAGTTGCTTTTGCAAATGCCCTAATAGGGTCTGGCTAATAATGTCTATATTGTCCTTGATACCAAGCGTTTGCATATCCACCGTCTTTAAGCCCTCATAGCCACATGGGTGAATACGGGCAAAAGCGGCCAAATCAGTCGATACATTCAGGGCTAGCCCATGATAAGAGCACCCCTTAGAGACTTTGAGGCCTAAAGCAGCAATCTTGGCACCCCGATACTCCAACGAAGCCCCACTGTCCTGGGCAATATAAATGCCGGGTGCACCAGCATGTCTTTCTGCCTGAACACCAAAATCCGCTAAGGTATCAATTAAAGCCTGCTCAATTCGGGAGACAAGCTCTTTTACAAAAATTCCCAAACGCCTCAGATCCAGCAGCAGATACACCACTATTTGTCCAGGCCCATGATAAGTAATCTCACCACCGCGATCCACCTGCACTAGTGGAATTTGATTGCTAGGGGAATGGAGGTTGCTCACATCTCCCGCCAAACCTAAAGTAAATACTGGCGGATGCTCCAGAATCCAAATTTCATCTGAAGTATTGCTATCTCGCTGCTGCGTAAAATCCCGCATCGCTTGATATGTTGACTCGTAGTCAGCTATCCCTAAATGTTTTACCAAAAAACTCATGGAAATAATTTAGAGGACAACACTCACCAAAGGATGCGTGGATAAAGTGCGATACAACTCATCTAACTGCTCACGACTAGTAGCAGTAATTGGCAAAGTAATACCGAGATAATTTCCATCCTTAGAAGGTCGCTGCTCAACCTTGCTCTCATCAAGCGTAGGATCAAATTGACGAGCAATATGCAAGATCGCAGGCAAATACTCTGGGTTAGTCTTGCCCATTACCTTAATCGGAAACTCTGATGGATATTCAATGAGGGATTTTCTATCTTCAGTCATTTCTATCTTCAGTCATTTTTATCTTTCTCTATTTTCTTTTTCTTTATTGATTGCGGTGATCGGGCATGCCTAACCAGGCGCTTGTAATGATATTTCTGATGCAATGTAAACGTCGATGGAAAAAATGATCGGCCCCAGGCACTACTTGAACAGTTAATTCTTGAGGGCGCGCCCAATCCAAAACATCGATTAAAGGAATAGTTTCATCCACTTCGCCGTGAATCAAAATCGTATCAGCGGGTACTGGTGCCAGAACCCACTTACCTGCTGCGCTACCCACCATGACAAGTCGCTCAGCTGGGCGTCCCAGCTCTGACAAGCGTTGCACTAAATGGGTGCCAACAAAACTTCCAAATGAAAAACCAGAAACGACTAAAGGTAAAGTATTTGCAGTTTGTATCCATGCTTGTTGTGAAGTCGCTTCAAATTGATTCCAGCTTGAAGGCGTGCGCATCCAATCAGTGACGTGTAGCAAGTCTTCCATTTCGCCAACACCGTCATCATGAACACCAGCTGTAGCACCCACTCCGCGAAAATTCGGACGGACGCTGACGTAACCCAATTGATTAAACGCGCGTGCCATGGTTTGTGCAACTTTGTTATCCATTGTTCCGCCCATGAGTGGATGGGGGTGGGCAACCAGAGCTAAACCTCTAACTAAGAAATCAGGGTTATTTTTTAATTCATCAGGAAGATCAATCGACATTTCGATTTGACCTACTACGCCATCAATATGAATTATTTTTGTACGGCTATTCATTGGGGGAAACCTTCTGAAATTTTTTTAAACTAACTGTAGGCGCTCTACTGGGCGACCTTGCACCAAGTGTGACTGGATAATTTCCTCAACGTCCTCAGCATCTACAAAGGTATACCAAATACCTTCTGGATAAACCACCATTACTGGACCGTCAGCACAGCGATCTAAACATCCCGCTTTATTAATACGGATTTTTCCTGGGCCAGATAGACCTAACTCTTTCACGCGATTTTTTGCATACTCAAATAATGCAAATGCGTTATGACGATCACAACAATCTTCGCCATTCTTACGCTGATTTAGACAGAAAAAAACATGGTGCTTAAAGCTCATATGCAATCTCAATTAAGTTTTCGAATTAAAGGTGGCCCTATTTCTGAGCACCCAAAATAAAGCTAATGGCAACCATACTACTGAAACCCATTGCATTAATTCATTAAAGTGTAATAGTCGACCTTGGTACCAGTGCCGCAATGTCAAATTGAAGTAGGGGTTGTCCGGCAAGAAATTGATCGCCAGAGTGGCACTTACCAAGCAAGCAATTGCAAGCCAGGCCTTATTGCCCACAGAAAGTCGTAGGGCCCATCTAAGTAGCAGGCTTCCCACCACCATCCCCCAAATAGCTCCTGCTGTGAGCCAAAGTAAACTAAATGCCGCCCCGAATTGCAAGGCAGTAAAGGCAATTTTTACCAAAACAGTAAAGCAAAGCAGGCTATTTAAGATTTTCCACTGGGGCGCTTTTGCGCGCATACCCAGGGACAATAAAAGCCCCGTACCAAGCCAACATACCGCCGTAATGACACATTCCTGGACTACATGATTCACCACCATAGTCCCCCAGTCGACTGAGGCAAAAATTGCATGTCCCCATACCCCCGTGCCCAACCAAGAACTCTGAGGGTAGATTTGAGCCCAGGGGAAGAGCAGAAACAAGGCGCAAGCAGCCCAGTTCAAACCAAACCACTGGTCAAAACGACGGCGTACCGCACTTCCAGAAAGCCACTGGGGGCCCAAGGGAATTGCTAATAAGCCACCCATCAAGCCACCCAATACATTAGCCCACCAATCCATTTGACTTGGAATGCGAGTTGGCAGCCAAGTTTGCAAGGACTCCACACTAAAAGCCAGTGCCGCACTAAAACTCAAGGCGATACCTAGGGCGACGAAATTACGCCAACGTGGGTAACAGGCAAAGACCAGCAAGAATCCCAGGGGGATATAGGCCAAGATATTGACTGAGACATCGAAGAGCGTAATAAAGCGGGGCAAAGGAGCAGCTAACCATGCCCATGCCGCAATGCCATTATCAAAGTGAAAATCAAAGGGGTTTAGGCTGACATAGACAATTAAAAGCGCATAGCTCAAACTAATGGCTCTGGCTAAAGGCATAGCTTGGAGGGGCCAAACAAACTTGCGAGGTCTCTGATCTTCGTGATGCATTCCACCATTCTAGGTCAGCCTGGCCAGATCTTTCTACAATAGGAAAATGAGTTCGAATTGCATCCTAGAGCGGGTAGCCACCACCAAATCAACCAATGATGATTTATTGGCTCGTTGGCGTGCCGGAGAATTAATTGATCCCGTTGCTCGCTTTGCCTATGAGCAGACCTCAGGCAAGGGTAGAGCTGGAAGAGTATGGCTCTCTAACCCTGAAGACACTTTGTGTTTTTCATTTGCCCACCCTTTCCAAAAGCGCCCGAATGAACTCAGCGGCCTTAGTCTAGTGATTGGCCTCGCAGTGATTGCCGGCATTGCCATGGCTTTAGGAACTACTGAGGAGGCTCTGCATCAACAAGGTCTGCGACTGAAGTGGCCCAACGATTTACTGCTGAATAATGCCAAGCTTGGCGGCATTTTGATTGAAGGCGGACAAAACAATCCACAGTCACCAACCTGGATGGTCATCGGCTTAGGCCTGAATTTACGCAATGGAGCGCTGATTGAGAAGAGCTTGGAAGGGAAATCCCCTTTCGGAGTTTCTGCCTTAGATCAACTGATGTCTCACGAAGCGCCGGTTCCTGATACTGAGTTCATTTGGTTAAAACTGATCGAGTCATTTGAAAAACATTTGACTCAATTTGAACAACATAGCTTTAGCTATTTTAAAAATTCCTGGACGCAGTGGGATGCCTTCAATGGTCAGTCTGTTTGCATATCGGGCGCTGGCAAAGAATCCCTCATGGGAATTTCTTCCGGAGTTGATGACGCTGGTGCACTTATTCTCAAACAGCACGACAAATCGGTTGCCATTCATGCAGGCGATGTTTCTTTGCGAGTTCAATCATGAGTCTATATTTAGTATTTGATCTTGGTAACACTCGACTGAAGTGGGCCGCTGTCGAATCTACACAAAACATTTCGGACCGCAACAAAAAACTATGGGCTTATTCTGGATCGATTAGCACTAAATCTTTTCAATCTCCCGAGCTACGCGCCGAGCTATCTGACTACATTTCTAAAACATTGCCAAAGCCAGATGCAATTGCATTTTGCTGTGTAGCAGGTGATGCCGCTATTGAAAATCTACGTAGCCTCTTTCCGCAATGGCAAGACCTTGAGTGGAAGCAATTCACAGGCAGCAGCTCTTACGATGGTCTACGAACACTCTATCAAGATCCAAGCAAGCTGGGTGCAGATCGATGGGCTGCGCTGATTGGCGCAAGAGCACTATCAAATACCAACACATTGGTAATTAATGCCGGGACAGCCACCACCATTGACTTACTAGGTGGCAATGGCCTTCATTATGGCGGCTGGATCCTGCCAGGTCTTGGTTTAATGCAAGAAAGCCTTCAACAAAATACAGCCCAACTCCCACTAGCCGTTCGAGCCAGCAATCCTGAAGCCCAAGCAAGCTTTGGCACAGCAACGGATGAAGCAATTACCGGTGGTTGTGATGCGGCGCAATTAGGAGCGATACTTCGCGCAGCTTATTTAGCTAAAACTATGAATCATCCTGTAGAGCGAATTTGGCTTGATGGTGGTAATGCCAAAATTTTGGCAAATGAAATTAAGCAGTTTCCAGAACTGGCAGCACTTCCTGTTGAGACGATTGAAGGTTTGGTACTACGTGGGCTTTGGGCTTGGCTCTTACAAAATCTTTAGCTAGTTCGGATCTTACCCAACAGAGTCGTTGTAGAGCGCTCATATAAAAATGGAATTGCAACCGCTTTACCACCCCATG
This sequence comes from Polynucleobacter sp. es-MAR-4, assembly GCF_018882055.1. GTDB lineage: Bacteria > Pseudomonadota > Gammaproteobacteria > Burkholderiales > Burkholderiaceae > Polynucleobacter. Next base: position 1,123,706 of record NZ_JACVPF010000001.1, read on the forward strand.
TCTTCACTAAACGGGTTTCTTCAAGAGTATCGATTTCATAATCTCCACCCTTGACATAGATATCCGGATGAATTTTGGCAATCAGATTCACCGGGGTCTGCTCTGTAAATAGCACCGCCAAATCCACACTCTCTAGTGCCGCCAATAAAGCTTGGCGGTCAGCCTCGGTATTGATAGGCCTGTCATCACCCTTACCTAGCATCTTTACTGAGGCATCTGAGTTGACCCCCACCACCAAGCTAGCACCTAAGGCGCGCGCTTGAGCCAAATAGCTGGCATGTCCGCGATGCAGGATATCGAAAACACCATTGGTAAATACTAGCGGTCTTGGAAGAGCAGCAATACGAGCCTCTAACTCTGCTGGGGCGCAGACTTTGGACTCAAAAGTAGGTAAAGGTAGAGAACTCATATCGCCATCTTAATGGCATTGAGCTCGGCTCAACGATATTTGCCAGAATGTCTTAGACTTGGACATCCCAGCCCCACCAAAAGGTTCAAGATGATTCGCACTATGCCGCGCTACTTACTGGCACTACTTTTGTTGCTACCGGCAATGCAATTCGCAAAAGCAGCCCCGCCAGCATCGACCAGCTGCAGCCCCCTGCTGTCCCACACATTTCCAAGATTGCAGGATGAAGCACCGCAAAACCTTTGCCAGTACCAGGGGAAGGTTGTTTTGGTTGTTAATACGGCCAGTTTTTGTGGCTTTACCAGTCAATATGAAGGCCTTGAGAAACTGTATGCCAAATATAAAGATCGTGGCTTAGTTGTATTGGGATTTCCATCAAATGATTTTGGGCAGCAAGAGCCAGGCAGTAATAAAGATATTGCCGACTTCTGTAAAAATACCTATGACGTGAAGTTCCCCATGTTTGCTAAGAGCTCAGTCAGTGGCAGTAATCCCAATCCTTTATTTAAGATGCTCATTGCCAAAACTGGTACAACTCCTAAATGGAATTTTTATAAATACCTTATTGATCGCAACGGCAATGTTGTGGACTCATATGGCAGCATGACCAAACCAACAAGCAGCAGCATTACTGGCGAGATAGAAAAACTTCTTGGAGAGAAAATTTAGTGGGAAAGAAAAAAGTTGCCATCATTGGCGCCGGTATATCTGGCTTGGGATGCGCCTATGCATTAAGACAACACCCGGATTTAGATATCACCGTATTCGAGGGTGGTAATCATATAGGTGGTCACAGTAATACAGTCGATCTCACACTAAAAACCTGTCAAGGCAAGATGACCCATGGTGTTGATACTGGATTTTTAGTATTCAATCGGAAAACTTATCCTCGCTTAGTTCGTCTATTTGAAGAAATTCAGGTTCCGATTGCGCCATCAGAAATGTCCTTCTCAGTATCGATTGATGCTAGCGAAAAAACTGGGCGCAGGAAAAAAATTGAATGGGCCGGTAACGATCTCAATTCGTTTTTTGGGCAACGATCTAATTTGCTCTCGTTTTCATTTTGGAGAATGGCTTTTGACATCTTGCGCTTTAACCGTCTTGCTACGCGACTCGCAGAAGAACAAATCACTTCGAAGCTGGAATACTCAGAGCCAGATGAACGCATTAAAGATTTCTTAGATCGAAATCGATTTAGCACTAGCTTTAGAGAAAATTATTTTTTACCCATGATTGGCGCTATTTGGTCATGCTCTGTTGAGCAGATGCTAGAGTTTCCAATTCAGACTATGGTGCGCTTCTGCCACAACCACGGCCTTTTGCAAATCCAAAATCGTCCGCAATGGCTTACTGTTAAAGGCGGATCAAGAGAGTATGTCAAGCTCCTTGTGGCAGCTTTGGAGAGGCACCGCGTCCAATTTGTACGTGAATCTGTTTCTCGTGTGAATGCGAGTCAAAGCGAAAATTCTCCGGTTGAGGTGATTACCGCTTCTAGGTCATACCTGTTTGATGAAGTAGTTATGGCATGCCATAGCGATCAAACTTTAGAGTTAGTTCATGGCATTGGTCAAGATGCCCGCAACATTTTGGCCTCGATTCCTTATCAAAAGAATCGTGCAATTTTGCATACTGATATCAACTTCTTGCCAGCTACCGAGCGCTGCTGGGCGGCCTGGAACTACACTGCAAAATCTGGTGCAACACCAACCGCACAACAACACGTCAGCGTCAATTATTTAATTAACCGTCTGCAGCCTCTGCCTGAGGCATTCAAAAGCACGCAGATTATTGTGAGCTTAAATCCACTGACTGATCCAAGCCCAAGATTAGTGCATGAAGAAATTCATTACTCACATCCAGTTTTTGACATGCGTGCGGTACAGGCACAAAAAGAACTCCCTCTGATTCAGGGTATTTCGTCAATTTGGTATTGCGGCGCATGGACTGGGTTTGGTTTTCATGAAGATGGTCTTCGCTCTGGTGAATTAGTGGCAATGGATCTAATGGAGAGCATCTCTCATCGCGTTAAATCCAGCTCCGTTAAAGATGTACAGTAAATGAATGTGCCAACGATTAACTTTGGATCGGTAAGACATCGGCGCTTTCGTCCCGCTAAAAATGCCTTTGGCTACGGTGTATTTACTCTATCTATTCCAATGCGCATGCGCAGGAATAATCCTTCGTTACTCAGCAAACATGGTCTTAGAGACAATCGCTTCGGACTTTTTTCATTTTTCGATCAAGACCATGGGTTAGGCAAAGGGGATAGCCTTTCCTGGATAGAGTCGATTCTTGAAGAAAACAAGATCCAGTATCTTGATGGCGAGATTTGGCTACAAACCTTCCCGCGCGTACTCGGCTATGTCTTTAATCCTGTTAGCTTTTGGATCTGTACCCGAGCTGATGGTCAGGTTCAAGCAGTGCTAGCAGAGGTGAATAACACCTTTGGCGAAAGACACTGCTACCTACTCCATCACGACTCTGGAGAAGCGCTGAAATCTGGTGAGACGCTAGTCAGCAAGAAGGTGTTCCATGTATCGCCTTTCTGTGACGTTCGCGGGGAATACCACTTCCGCTTTTTATTTCCCCAGGATAGCCATTCAAAGCGGAATATCGTTTGCCGAATTGAGTTGCATGAAGATGGCGCCCCATTGATCAATACCAGTATCAGCGGCCTTTCTCAGGCACTAAGTAAAAGCACCCTCTATCTTGCCTTCTTGAGGTACCCGCTAATGAGCCTGGGTGTCATCGGCCGGATTCACTGGCAGGCATTGAAATTGTGGCTAAAAGGAGTACCCTTTTATTCAAAACCTAAACCACCAGAACTTGAAATTACTCGATGAATCGCCCCGGTCAATCCCTACTGTCTCGACTTACATTCTCCCGCCCCGAGAAGCGGGAGTCTAAGCAGCAACAATATCGCGCGAGCACACAAACTTTATTAGGTCTGCTCTCGCAATTGCGTAGCGGACATTTGATTCTTACATTACCAAACAAGGAGGTAAGGGAGTTTGGAGACAATTCAGACCAACTGCATGCAGAAATTCAAGTGCTAGATTGGTCTGTATTTAAACAAGTACTATCCCATGGCGATATTGGCTTTGCCGAGAGCTATATTCGAGGCGAGTGGAATACGCCAGACCTCAAGTCTGTTCTAGAGCTAGCTATTCGGAACCGCACCATTTTAGAAAAGGCAATCTATGGCAGTTGGTTGGGCTCCATAGCGTATCGCCTGAGACATTGGTTTAGGGATAACTCCAAATCTGGAAGCCGCAAAAATATTCATGCGCACTATGACCTAGGCAATGCGTTCTATACCCTATGGCTAGATCCGTCGATGAGCTATTCAAGCGCTTGGTTCTCTGAGGGAGATAAGCAATCCTTAGTGGATGCACAGCGTGCAAAAATCAACCGCATATTGGACTCTATTCATGCTAAACCTGGCGACCAACTTCTAGAGATTGGCTGTGGTTGGGGTGGCTTTATGGAAGAAGCCTTACGTAATGGCAATCAAGTGACCGGCCTTACTTTGTCGACAGAGCAAAAAGCTTTTGCGGACACTAGACTTCAAAAGGTCAATGCAGAAGCGGGCAATCAACAGAAATTCGAGGTACGCCTTCAAGACTATCGGGACTGTGAAGAACAATTTGATGGCATTGCCTCCATTGAAATGTTTGAAGCGGTTGGTGAAAACCATTGGGGTGAATATTTCCAAACCGTTGCAAAGCGTCTCAAGGCAGGTGGCAAAGCCTGCATCCAAACTATCGTCATTGCAGAAGACTTATTTGATCGCTATCGTCATAGCACCGACTTTATTCAGCAATACGTTTTCCCAGGCGGTATGTTGCCATCGCCCTCTAAATTTAAGGCTGCTGCAGCTAATGCGGGTTTAGAGGTTGAGTCAGAGTTTGCATTCGGTGCTGACTATGCCAAAACCTTATGCCTATGGCGTGACAGCTTTAATCACAAGATTGAAGAAATCTATCGCCTTGGTTTTGACGAGGCTTTTATCCGACTGTGGAATTTCTATCTCATGTATTGCGCCGCTGGATTCTCTGAAAAGAATATCGATGTCGTGCAATACACCCTCAAACACCAAGATGCCATTCACTCAAGCGATGCCCTGCGCCCATGAAACAAAAAGGATTTGATTCATTTGTAAATCAACGTATTTGGATCATTGGCGCTTCCAGCGGAATTGGTGAGGCCTGTACACAAGCCTTTATCAAGGCGGGCGCAAGAGTTGCTCTTTCTAGTCGTCGTGCTGAGAAACTCAATTCCATCGCACAATCCGCAGAACCGGGGCAGGCCTTAGTCTTGCCGCTAGATGTCACTCATCAAGAACAACTCATTTCTGCCTACCAGGGAATCTTAGAGGCCTGGGGCGGCTTGGATCTGCTGCTGTTTGTTTCGGGCGTATACACCCCCTTACGCGCTGATAATTTTGAGTTTGAAGTTGCGCAGAAAACAATTGATGCCAACCTCCTTGGCCCTATGCGGGCAGTGAGCATTGTTTTACCCAATATGCTCAAAAAGCATGCCGGTCATATTGCCATCGTTGGTAGCGTAGCTGGGTATAGTGGATTACCGAAAGCCCTAGCCTATGGGCCGAGCAAAGCAGGAATTATTAACTTCTGCGAAACCCTGTACTACGACTTACTGCCGCAGGGCCTGAGTGTGCACATGATTTCACCAGGGTTTGTAGCAACCGAAGCGACTGCACAGAATGATTTTGAAATGCCAGCACTCATTACTGCTGATGAGGCCGCAAAAGAAATTCTCTCAGGACTTCAAGCTGGAGAATTTGATATTCACTTCCCTAAGAGGTTTTCAGGATTCTTAAAGCTCCTCAGAATCCTTCCTTACCCGCTGTACTTCTGGATCGTACGACGCTTCGTCAAAATCTAAGGCTCTGAATTACTTGTACTTATCCTTGCGGATTTTTTGCTCCAAGTAATCCATCACTGCAATCGCTTTAGCTTTGGTTCCAGCAATCGATGGAGAGGTCACGTAGCGACCCTGCATCACAATAGTTGGTACGCCATCAATGCGATAAGCATCAGCCATCTGTCTTGCTGCACGGGCTTTAGATACGACTGCAAATGAACGGTATGTAGCCAAGAAAGTATTGCGATCAATGCCCTGAGAGGCGACCCAATCCGCAATCTCATTTTCTGTCATGAGACGCTTATTTTCTTTATGCATGGCGTACATCACTTTGTCATTCATCGCCTCACCTTTGCCCATAGCCTCTAAAGCATAGAACAATTGGCTGTGTGGCATAAAGTCATCACGGAAGGCAACAGGCACCTTGCGGAAGGTCACATCTTTTGGTTGGCGCTTAAGCCAAGCATTTAACTCTGGCTCAAAGTCATAACAATGTGGGCAACCATACCAAAAGAATTCGATGACCTCGACCTTACCCTTAGATTCAACCGGCTGAGGAGTAGGCAGAATACGGTAATCGAATCCCTCTTCGATCTTAGCGCTTTGGGCAGTAACAAAACCTGAAAAGGAAAAAGTTAATCCAAGAATAGCTGCAGATAAAAAAGTTCTCTTAGACTTAGATAATGTAATCATGATTTGCTTGATTTAATAACGCTTGGTTTAATGCCCATGCCATTTAACTTATCGCGCACAGGATTGCTATCTTCAACACTGTTATAGGGGCCAACGCGTACTCGCCATAGCGTGTTGCCTTCACTAGTGATCTCACTTAATTGAGACTGAATACCTTGAATAGCTAAACTGGCTTTTTGCGCATCTGCATCCGCGCGCTTATTAAACGCACCTACTTGTAAGAAATAAATAGCGTCCGATTTTGCAACGGGAGTCGAGGCTGCATCAGCTGGCTTTTTGCCATTGGCCAAATCAGCAATGGGATCTGGCGCATTAGCGGCAGGTGCTGCAGACTTGCCTTGCAAAGGCTTATTCAGGTCTAGCGCCTCCGCTGGGGCAGCAGCCTCCCCTTCAGCTGGGGCTGATCCCGATTTAATAGTTAAAGGAAGATTGGGGGCTCTAACTCCAGGGCGCTCTTGGGGTGTATTTTTTGAGAGATAAAAGGCAATAACAAACGCAACACCCAGACCAACTCCAAGCCCTAAGATAAAACCAAGAATAGTGCCGCCATACTCTGGACTCAAAGCCTCTGTCTTTGGAGTAAAGCCGGCGTGTTGATTGTTTTTTTTCATCGTGTCCCCATCCTTCTTTTTACTTCTTAAGCGCTAGCAAGAACTACAGCTTACATCTTAGCGGGTGCTGATACACCTAATACTTTTAATCCATTTTCAAGCACTTGACGAGTCGCCGAAAGTAAGGCGAGACGAGCCAATTTAAGTGCAGGGTCATCCACCAAAACGCGGTCCGCGTTATAGAAAGTATGGAAGTCTCCCGCTAAATCACGTAAGTAGAAAGCTAAAGCATGTGGCGCCAAGTCTGCTGCTGCATCAGTAAGCATTTCTGGATATTCAGCTAAGCGTCGTAATAAATGATCTGAGGCTTTACTTTGCAATAGGGAGAGGTCTGCACCCTTCAGATCAGAAGCTTGTCCACCCCATTGAGTCAAGATTGAGCAAATACGCGCATGAGCATATTGCACATAGAACACAGGGTTTTCATCATTCTGTTGCAAGGCTAAATCCACATCGAATACAAATTCGGTATCAGCTTTACGGGAAATGAGGAAGAAACGTACAGCATCTCGCCCACGCTGAAGCGCTAACTCACGCTCATCAGAGGTCATCTCTGGCGTCACACCACCAGACCACTCAACTAAATCACGCACAGTCACATAGGAGCCTGCACGTTTAGAAATTTTGACTTCTTCACCATGGCGCATCACCGTCACCATCTTATGCAATACGTACTCTGGATACGTTTTTGGAATATCCCAACCACGCTTCTGAGCCACGCCCTGTAGGCCTGAGCGCACACGGGCGATCGTGCCATGGTGATCACTGCCTTGCACGTTAATCACCTTTTCAAAGCCGCGATTCCATTTACTGGTGTGATAGGCGACATCCGGCACAAAGTAGGTAAAGCTACCATCGGACTTTCGCATGACGCGATCTTTATCATCGCCATCATCTGTCGTCTTCAGCCAAAGTGCGCCCTCAGACTCGTAGGTCTTGCCAATGCCCTGCAGCTCTTCGACAATTTTTGCAACACTACCATCGGTATACAAAGAAGATTCTAGGTAGTAGCAATCAAACTTCACGCCAAATGTTTTTAAATCGATATCTTGTTCATTGCGCAAATACGCAACCGCAAACTGACGAATAGCTTCAAGCTCGTCTTTATATCCAGGCGAAGCTTTAAAGGCAGCTGCAATCTCCGCAATGTATTCACCGTTATAAGCGCTTTCTGGCCAAGCCGCATCGCCTGGCTTAAGTCCATTTAATCGAGCCTGAACTGAGAGCGCCAAGTTCGCAATCTGAACCCCAGCATCGTTGTAATAAAACTCGCGGTGCACTTTAATGCCTTGCGTTGCCAATAGGTTTGCCAAGGCATCGCCGAGTGCAGCCTGACGGCCATGACCAACGTGTAGTGGTCCAGTGGGATTGGCGGATACAAACTCAATCATGGCGCTGGACACTGGGGCCGCTTCTGGTGCTAGCTGACCGAACTGGGATCCTGCCGTGAGGACCTCTTGCACCACTGCAGTTTTAGCGGCATTGCTCAAGCGAAAGTTAATAAATCCAGGGCCCGCGATCTCGCAAGACGCGATGAGGTCACTATAGCCGGGCTGCTGCTCCAGACGCTCAACCAATGCTTGCGCCAACTCCCTCGGATTCAGCTTCCAAGCTTTGGATAGCTGAAGAGCAATATTGCAAGCGACATCGCCATGGTCTACCGCTTTAGGGCGCTCCAAACGAGGCGCAGGGGCATCACCCAAACCACGCTCCTGAGCCAAACCCTGCAGGGCTGCGCTCAGCATTTGAATTAAACGATTTTTATTAGTTAACAACATAGATAAGTGAGTTTATCAGGTGGTAAGCTATCGAAATGATCTATCAATTTCGCTCCAAAGCAGGTCCAGACGTCATCATGCTGGCTGATCTGACCCAGCGAATCTTTGAAATTTTGGGCCGCCCATTAGAGTCCAGAGGCATTTTGACGGTTGAGCAACTGCCAGCCCTCATCATCGCCTTAGAAACCGCCATTCTGAAAGACCTTGAAGAGCGGGCTAAAAGTAATACGGCAGATGCAGAAAATACTGAAAAACCGAAGCTGGCCGACAGGCTAGGACAGCGTGCCTACCCTTTCTTAGAGCTCATGAAGCAGGCTAAAGCGAAGGATGAGCCGGTGATGTGGGGCGTTTAAGTACCTGATCCCGCTCCTCCCCACCCAAATCCAACTTAGTCTATAGAGCTTGCCAGCTGACGACGGATATCTTCAACAGACTCATTACGACGTTTAGCAAGATCTTCAATCTGGTCTGTTGATAACTTGCCCACATTGAAATAACGCGCATCTGGGTGTGCCAAGTAAAAACCGCTAACACTAGAAGCTGGGTTCATGGCCATCGATTCAGTCAAGGTCATACCAATATCTTCCGAACCAATCACGCGCAGTAAATCTTTTTTGACTTCATGCGCAGGACAAGCTGGATAGCCTGGCGCCGGACGGATGCCGCGGTACTCCTCGTTGATCATTTGATCATTCGTCAACATCTCATCGGTCGCATAACCCCACAGATCAGTACGAACACGGTGGTGCATTAACTCTGCAAATGCTTCAGCCAAGCGATCCGCCAAGGATTGCAACATGATTGCACTGTAGTCATCATGCTTTGCATGAAACTCAGCTACTTTTTTCTCAACACCATGGCCAGTCGTCACAGCAAAGCAACCGAGGTAATCAGCCACATTAGAATCTTTTGGCGCCACATAATCTGCCAAGCAACGATTAGGTCGGCGAACACCGTCAACTACAGGGCGTTCAGACTGCTGACGCAAGTTATGCCAAACAAATAATGGATGCTCGCGTGACTCGTCGCTATACAAGACGATGTCATCGCCTATCGTGTTTGCTGGATAGAAAGCGACTACCGCATCAGCCTGCAACCACTGACCTTTGATTAATTTATCCAATAGTGCCTGGCCGTCTTCAAAGACTTTACAAGCCTCTACGCCAACAACTTCGTCATCTAAGATTGCCGGGAATTTGCCAGCCAAATCCCAAGTCTGGAAAAAAGGTGTCCAGTCAATGTATTTAGCAATATCACTTAAAGCAAAATTCTTAAAGACGCGACGCCCAATAAATTTAGGCTTCTCAGGCACATAGCTAGCCCAATCAATCAGCTCTCGATTCTTGCGTGCCGCTTCTAGCGAGATAGTTGGAGATGCTTTTTTATTGGCATGCTGCTCACGAATACGTACATAGTCATCGCGCAGGTCTTGAATAAATTTCTTAGCACTTTCATCCGATAGCAAGCTCGATGCTACCGATACAGAGCGGGAGGCATCAGGTACATAAACTACTGGACCATCGTAATGGGGCGCAATCTTCACTGCAGTATGCACACGAGAGGTAGTAGCACCACCAATCATCAATGGAATTTGACGCTCACGGAAATAATCATCACGTTGCATCTCTTGAGCAACATAAGTCATCTCTTCTAGAGATGGGGTGATCAAACCAGAAAGGCCAACAATATCTGCCTTTTCTTCTTTGGCACGCTTCAGAATTTCTGCGCAAGGCACCATTACGCCCATATTGGCAACTTCAAAGTTATTACATTGCAACACCACTGTCACAATATTTTTCCCAATATCGTGCACGTCACCTTTGACGGTCGCCATCACAATCTTGCCTTTGGCTTTCGCTTCGCCACCAGAAGCAATATGTAGACGCTTTTCTTCTTCAATATAGGGAATCAGAATCGCTACTGCTTGTTTCATCACCCGCGCACTTTTAACTACTTGAGGCAAAAACATCTTGCCGGCGCCAAACAAGTCACCAACAACGTTCATGCCATCCATTAAAGGGCCTTCAATAACCTCAATTGGACGGCCGCCTGCACCCATAATTTGGGCACGTAGCTCTTCTGTATCTTCTTCAATAAAAGTAGTGATGCCATGCACCAAAGCGTGGGTTAAGCGCTCACGCACAGGGGCCTCACGCCACGCCAGGTTCTCTACCTGCTTGGCGCCACCACCCTTAAATTGGTCAGCAATATCCAGCAAGCGCTCGGTTGGAGTCTTACCATCTTTTTCTTTGAAGCGGTTGAGCACCACATCTTCAACACGCTCACGCAACTCAGGATCTAGATCTGCATAAACGCCAAGCTGGCCGGCATTGACAATGCCCATGTCCATGCCCGCCTGAATAGCGTGATACAGGAACACAGTATGAATAGCTTCACGTACGCGATCGTTACCGCGGAAAGAGAAGCTGACGTTGGAGACACCGCCACTCACTTTCGCGCCCGGTAGATTTTCTTTAATCCAGCGAGTCGCATTGATGAAATCTACTGCGTAGTTGTCATGCTCTTCAATACCAGTCGCAATGGCAAAGATATTGGGGTCAAAAATAATATCTTCTGCTGGGAAGCCAATCTCATTCACAAGAATTTGATAGCAGCGCTGGCAAATTTCAGTCTTACGCTTAAAGGTATCCGCTTGACCCACCTCATCAAATGCCATCACCACAGATGCTGCGCCGTAACGGCGAATCAAACGTGCTTGTTTTCTGAAAGGCTCCTCGCCCTCTTTAAGGGAGATTGAGTTAACAATCGGCTTACCTTGAATACATTTCAGGCCTGCCTCGATCACACTCCACTTGGAGGAGTCAATCATGATCGGCACACGAGCAATGTCTGGTTCTGAAGCAATCAAATTCAAGAAGCGCGTCATCGCCGCTTCAGAATCCAACATCGCTTCATCCATATTGATGTCAATTACTTGAGCGCCATTCTCAACTTGCTGTCTTGCAACTACCAAGGCTTCATCAAATTGATTATTCAAAATCATGCGCGCAAATGCTTTGGAGCCTGTAACGTTAGTACGCTCACCAATGTTTACAAAACCGACTTCAGGCGTGACATTAAAAGGCTCTAAGCCTGAGAGCTTCATCGCTGGTATTAATTTTTCAGTCTTGCTCATGCTGAAACCTCCGCACTCTCACGGTAGAAGGCACGTGGCTTGCGCTTAGCAACCGCGTTAGCAATCGCACGAATGTGGTCTGGCGTCGTTCCACAGCAACCACCTACGAGATTGACTAAGCCATCTTTTGCAAAACCATCAACAAGACTAGAAGTAATTTCTGGAGTTTCATCAAAGCCAGTGTCACTCATTGGATTAGGCAAACCTGCATTGGGATAGCAAGAAACAGCGGCATCGCAAATGCGAGCAAGCTCAGCAATATAAGGTCGCATCAGCGCTGCACCTAAAGCACAGTTCAAACCAAAAGTTAGCGGCTTAATGTGACGCAAGCTATTCCAAAACGCTTCGACTGTTTGTCCAGATAAGATACGACCAGAAGCATCGGTCACTGTTCCTGAAATCATCACCGGTAAACGCTCACCAGTTTCTTCAAAGAATTCATCCAGCGCAAACAATGCAGCTTTAGCATTGAGCGTGTCAAAAATAGTTTCTACTAAAAATAAGTCAACGCCGCCTTCAAAGAGGCCCTCAATCTGTTCACGATAGGAAGCTCGTAATGCATCAAATGTCACATTGCGCGCACCCGGATCATTTACATCCGGAGAAATGCTGGCCGTCTTTGGAGTGGGTCCAATTGCGCCCGCTGCAAAACGTGGCTTATCTGGCGTAGAGTATTTTTCACATGCAGCACGTGCCAGTTGAGCGGATATGACATTCATCTCACGTGCCAAGCCGGCCATCTTGTAATCCTCTTGTGCGACCGAGGTGGCGCCAAAAGTATTGGTCTCAATAATGTCTGCACCAGCGTCCAAATACTGCTCATGGATCTTGCTGATGATTTGAGGCTGAGTAAGCACCAAGAGTTCGTTATTGCCCTTGATATCGCCAGGATGAGTCTCGAAGCGCTTGTTAGCTGGTAATCCGCGGTAATCGGCCTCATTGAGCTTGTATTGCTGAATCATGGTGCCCATCGCGCCATCCAAAATCAGAATGCGCTGCTTCAGAAGCTCAGGAAGTGCCTGACCGCGGGTGTAAGGCTGGGATAAACCATTAGATTGCATTGCTTAACCGGGATTAATCTCTAGAATCTCTTATTGTATTGGCAATAAGCCACTTTTATCTGACCCGGAGCACACCCTATGTTTGGCACTATCCCTGAATTCAATCAAAGCCTTGAAATGATGAAAACTATGTGGGGCCAAGGGGCAGGCGGATCGACGCCAGGGCAATTTCCCTTCACTACAGATGCCTCTAAGGCCGCAGGGGGGTTCGGCTCCGCATTTCCAGGCCTAGATACCGATGAGCTAGAAAAGCGCATCAAGGACCTCAAAAGCGTTGAAAACTGGCTGAACCTTAACCTCAATATCTTGAAGTCGACGATTCAAGGCCTAGAGGTGCAGCATGCCACCATGATGGCACTCAAATCCTTTGGAGATGCCGTTTCAGCAACTGCCGCTGCCGCAACTGGATCATCTGAAGAATCTGGAACAAAGGCGTCTAAACCACGCAAAACCGCAACACGCCGTCGTCGCAAAGCTGGCGACTCAACTTACCTCGACGAAGTAGGTAATTCAGATGAGCAATAGCCTCACCCATGGCAAATGTCATTTGGTGAATATCTAATTCACGCTTAAATAAAACCGGTACTATCTCACGAGCAGTTGCCGGTTTTTTACATGCACCAAGCGTTTCTGCCAAACGCTCATCGTGGTGTAATTTCAACTGATCAATTCGAGGCTTCATTCCTTTAAAGGGCTTGCCATGTGATGGCAGCACTAGAGTGTCATCGGGAAGCGGGAGATATCGATCTAAAGAGCTGAGATACAAACCCAAAGGGTCTGCATCCGGATCCGCATCATAGACGCTCACATTCGTAGAGATACGCGGTAACAACATATCACCAGATATCAATACATCAAGATCTTTGCAAAATAGTGAAGCATGCTCCGGAGCGTGACCAAACCCCATAATCACTTGCCATTCATGCCCACCAATCAAAATCATTTCACCATCGATGATGCGACGATATTGCCGTGGCACACCTGGAACCATATTGCTATAGTAGTTTGATCGCGCGCGAATTTTTTCTAAATCCTCGGGGGCAATGAGTCCATGCTTTTGAAAGTGGTCTGCCGAACCACCGCCACCAGCACGAGCACCAACCGCAGCCCCACCCTCTTTATGACTCAACCATTGCGCAGTTAAATAATCCGTCATAGAAATCCAGAGCGGTGCATTCCATTTTTCGCATAGCCATTGGGAGAGCCCTACGTGATCTGGATGCATATGAGTCACGATCACCCTCAGCACTGGCAAGCCTTCTAGCTGAGTAGCAAATATCTGATCCCATGCTGCTTTCGTCTCTTCGTTGGCAATGCCACAATCCACAATCGTCCAACCTTGAACACCTTCAAACTGATCACGCAGCAGCCATAAATTGATGTGGTCTAAAGCAAACGGGAGACGCATCCGCAACCAACGAACACCAGGCGCAACCTCCATGGAGCTGCCCACTTCCGGCAAAGCATCGGCTAAGGGATAATGAATAGAACTAAGATCGCTGGATTGGTTTTTGGTATTCATCTATTTCTATTCTAGGTTTGCTTTGATAACAGTTCCATCACCCTGCATCAACTGGTGCGACATCAACCCTGAAAATGGTTTTTGCCGTGGCTGCTATCGCACACTTACTGAAATTGCTGACTGGTCTGAACTATCGAATCCTGAAAAACTTGAAGTTTGGGAAAAACTAGAAACGCGCAAACCTCAAGCACCACAGTAAGCATTGCCAATTAGCAATTGCTTATTTATTAACATCCACAATTAAACGACCGCGCACATTGCCCGCCATCAGTTCTGCTGCATATTTAATGGAATCTTCCAAGCTAATTTCGTGAGAGATCTCCTCTAAAGTTTTGAGATCAACTAATTTAGTTAATTGCTCATAAGCAGCAATACGTTTTGCCTTTGGCACTGTCACACTATTAATGCCATACAAAGTCACGCCACGCAAAATGAATGGCGCAACAGTCGATGGAAAATCCATTCCTTGAGCAAGACCACAAGCGGCAACCGCACCATCGCTCTTCGTTTGTGCACAGGCATTAGCTAATGTATGACTACCAACGCTATCGACTACTGCTGCCCAACGCTCTTTTGCCAAAGGCTTGCCAGGAGCAGACAGAGCAGCACGATCAATCACTTCACTTGCGCCTAATTTCTTCAAGTAATCAGCCTCGGACATGCGTCCAGTACTGGCAACAACCGTAAATCCTAATTTACTCAACAGAGTAATTGCGAAGCTACCTACTCCACCCGCTGCACCAGTGACCAATACCTCGCCATCACTCGGCTTCAAGCCATGCTTTTGCAACGCCATCACACACAACATTGCTGTGTAGCCAGCAGTACCAATAGCTAGGGCCTGCTTAGCAGTAAACCCCTTCGGTAAGGGGATGAGCCACTCTGACTTCACGCGCGCTTGTTGAGCCAACCCACCCCAATGACCTTCGCCAACACCCCAGCCATTGAGCAATACCATGTCGCCAGCTTTAAATTCTGGGCTAGCGCTCTCCAAGACCTCCCCTGCAAAATCAATTCCGGGAACCATAGGAAAGCTTCGCACTACTGGGCCTTTGCCAGTGATCGCCAAACCATCTTTGTAATTCAGTGTGGAATAGAGCACCTTAACCCTGACGTCCCCCTCAGGCAAACTAGCTTCATCAACCTGAGCAAGCTCAGCCCTATAAGCTTGATCGTCTTTATTTACCAAAATAGCGTTAAACATGTCTCTTCCTTTTAAATACGCTGCATTCCCCGCAGCAAGTGCGTAATAGGTTTATCCTAACGAGCATTGCTGATTATGGAGGTTTCCATGAAAAAAATTCTACTATTAACTACGATTTCTGGCTTAGTGTTGGCCGGCTGCTCATCGAGCCAAATCAATATGTCTATGGGCAACATGCGCCTAATTAGCTCCAGCGCAGCACCACAAGATGTCATGGATTTCGCTAATACAACTTGTAAGAATGATTTCTACCAAGGCGCAAGCTTCCTTTCCAAGGCTGGCAAGGAATATCGCTTTAAATGCGTTAAAGCTGAAGAGAATGAAATCCTAGTCCCAATTCCAGGTACAACCATTCCAAACGATGCCCCCACTCCAGCGACAGCAAAATAATTGAACCATTCGATAAGCAAAGCAAGATGACCCCATTTACCTCCCAAGAGCTCCGCAAAGGCTTTTCTTCCTTTGCTACTGGGGTCACAGTCATCACCTGCCTAGATGCAGACCAAAGCGCTCATGGCATCACCATCAGCTCTTTCAATACAGTTTCGTTGGAGCCGCCACTCATTTTATGGAGTCTCAAGAAACATTCACGCCTAATGCCCAATTTTGAAGTGGGTCATAAACAGTTAATTCATATACTCGAGCGTTCGCAAGAAGCTATGGCAATGCACTTTGCTACCGTCAAAGAAAATCAATTCGTTAACATTCCGCACAAAATTGCAGCAAGCGGCCTCACTCAGATTGAAGGATGCTGCGCCTACTTTGAATGCGAGACAGTTTCGGTTCATACCGGGGGCGATCACAACATCATTGTTGCCAAGGTCCTCAATCTAAAGCACACCCCAGAAAGCCATCCACTGATATTTGCTCACAGCAAATTTATGGGTCTAGATACACCCCTTTAAATACAACCAAACAGGAGTTCTCATGATGCGTTTGTGGGGAAGAAAAACTTCAATCAATGTCCAGAAGGTATTGTGGTGCTTGGCGGAGTTAGGCTTAGAGGAAGGCAGGGATTTTGAGCGCATTGATGCGGGCCTTCATTTTGGAAAAAATCGTACTCCTGAATTCTTAGCGCTCAATCCCAATGGCCTAGTTCCAACTCTTCAAGACGGTGATCTTGTACTCTGGGAGTCCAATACTATTTTGCGATATCTGATCCGTCAGTACGATGGATCAAACCGATTCACGAATGCAATTGCTACCCAGTATCAGTCAGAGAAGTGGATGGACTGGCAACTGGGGACCATGTGGCCGCCGCTACGAGTTGCATTACTTGGACTTACTCGTACCCCTGAAGCAGATCGTAACTATGAGCTAATTCAGAAGTCTTATCAAGAAGCAGACTCACTATTAGCTTTGCTTGACCAGTATTTAGAAAATCATTCCTACTGCTCAGGTGAAAAATTTACTATTGGAGATATTCCATTAGCATTGTGCGTAAGCCGCTGGATCCTGCTAAATCAAACCTTTCCAGAAAAAACTGGGGCACGATCACAGCTCAGCAATATTGATGCATGGATGCATCGTATAGAAACTGAAACCAAATACAGCATAGTTGCTGAAAAAGAGCTCAATATAGTGAAGTAAGATAAGGACTCAATTAAAAAGGGTGAACTTGATTCACCCTTTTTAATTAGTAGATTACAGAATCTATTACTGCTGCTTAAATTTCTTCTGGTGGTGATCGGCACCAATAAATAAGTACATCGCAGGCACCACGAAGAGCGTAAACAGAGTGCCGATCGACAATCCAGTAAAGATCACGATACCCATCGATTGACGGCCAGCAGCACCGGCTCCAGAGGCGATCACTAGAGGCACTACGCCCAAGACCATCGCTGCAGTGGTCATCAAGATCGGACGTAAACGTACGCTACTAGCCTCTACGATGGCATCAAGCTTACTGCGTCCAGCCTCTTGCAATTCATTAGCAAACTCCACAATCAAAATACCGTGCTTACTAATCAGACCCATCAACGTAACAAGACCAACCTGGGTATACACATTCAAAGTTGTAAATCCGAGATTGATAAATATGAGTGCGCCAAATAAAGCAAGCGGTACTGAAACCAAGATGACGATCGGATCTCGAAAACTCTCAAACTGTGCAGCCAGGACCAGGAACACAATTAAGATCGCAAAGAACATCGTCACCAAAAATCCACCAGACTCTGCCATGAACTGACGGGATGGCCCAGCGTAATCCATGGTGTAACCATTCGGCGCCACCTCTTTTAAGGTTTGACGCATGAACTCTAGTAAATCCGCTTGAGAAATAAACGGCGTACTCACACCAGAGATCGTTGCGGAGTTCAACTGCTGAAAGTGATTAATGGACTGAGGGACTACTTTTTGCTTAATTGTCGCTATGGTGCGCGCCTGAATCATTTGTCCACTTGGAGTGCGGATGTAGTAATCCAAGATTTGATCTGGATTTAAACGATCTACCTGCTTTACTTGCGGAATAACGCGATAGGAACGGCCAGCTACAGAGAAATAATTAACATAACCACCGCCCAAGGCAGCGGAGAGTGCGCTACCCACCTGCTGCTGAGTCATGCCCAATGCAGCCACTTTTTCACGATCGATTTCCAAAACGTCTTGCGGCTTATCAATCTTCAAATCTGAATCCACGAAGAAGAAATTGCCACTACGACGGGCCTTATCTAAAACGGCCTGAGATACTTCGTTAAGCTGCTCGTAAGACTCGGTAGTGTTGATTACCACTTGAACCGGTAAACCCTGTGCACCAGGCAAAGCTGGGAACTGGAAGGCTGCTACGCGAGCGCCTGCGATCGTATTCCACTTACTTTGCATATCTTCTTGGAACTTCGTGGCATTACGACTGCGTTGATCCCAATCCTTGAGTAATACACCACCAAAGCTACTGGTTGGACTGGTGATCTGGAACATCTGCTCATACTCAGGTTCTGCTGCAGATATTTGATAAATCTGATCAGCGTAAGTCTGCATCTGATTCACTGTACTGTTGGGTGGGCCCGAAGCCTGCATCAACACAATACCCTGGTCTTCTGTTGGCGCTAATTCAGCACGGGCAGTGGCGTAAAGGTAAGCGACTCCACCCAACAAAATCACACCCATCACAATAATGACTTGCCAAGTACTCAAGAGCTCGCGCAAGGTGGTTTGATAACTGTGGTGTACCTTATCAAAAATCCGATCGATCTTTTGCACAAACGATGAAGCTTCTTGCTCTTCAGTAAAGATGCGTGAGCACATCATCGGAGAAAGCGTTAACGCAATCAATCCCGATACCGCTACGGCACTAGCCAAAGTAAAGGCAAATTCGGTAAAGAGCGCGCCCGTTAAACCGCCCTGGAAGCCAATTGGAATATAGACCGCGATCAACACAATCGTCATTGCCAAAATTGGACCACCCAATTCGCGTGCAGCAATTAAGGAGGCCTCCAGCGGAGACTTGCCTTCCTTCATGTGGCGGTCAACGTTCTCAACCACAATAATCGCATCATCCACTACCAGGCCAATTGCAAGCACTAGGGCTAGTAGTGTTAGTAAGTTAATGGAGTAGCCCAATACCTGCATTAAGAAGAACGTGCCAATTAAAGAGAGTGGCATCGCAATCACAGGAACTGCAACTGCACGCGCACTTCCCAAGAAAAGGTAAATCACCACCGTCACAATTAACAGCGCTTCCAATAGGGTGGCTACCACTTCATCAATCGAAGTAGTAATGAACTTAGTCGAGTCGTACACCACTTTGCCCGACATACCAGTTGGCAACTGCTTCTGTATATCTGGCACTGCGGCACGAACACGCTCTGCCACATCAAGCAAGTTCGCCTGAGGCGCGACCTTGATGGCAATAAAGACTGAGCGCTTACCGCTAAATGCGACATTCGTGTTGTAGTCCTCGGACCCCATGCTCACGGTCGCCACTTGATCTAAATAGACAATATTGATGCCATCTTTTTTGACAACCAATTTGCGGAACTCATCGAGCGTGTGTAGATCTGTACCAGCCACTAAATCGACAGCAACCATGTCGCCCTTAGTGCTACCCACCGCTGATAGATAGTTATTGGCAGCCATTGCGCTATAGACATCATCAGCACCCACACCAAGGCCAGCCATCTTCTCGCGATCTAGCCAAGCCCGCAGAGCAAACTTTCTACCACCAGTGATTTCAGCATTTTGGACGCCATCCACGGCATCCAGCTTCGGTTTAACCACCCTCAATAGGTAATCGGTAATCGCATTATTCGGAATGTCATCGCTATAAAAGCCCATATACATCGCCGCAGTGGATTGACCGATTTGTACAGTCAATATAGGCTGCTGAGCTTGTGGTGGCAGTTGATTCTTGACCGAACTAATCTGAGTTTGGATTTGCGTTAATGCTGCATTGGAGTCGTAGTTGAGCTTCAGAGTGGCGGTAATCGTCGAAAGACCACTCACACTCATCGATGACAAATAATCAATACCTTGAGACTGAGCAATTGCCGTCTCTAATGGCTGCGTAATAAATCCTGCAATCGTTTCAGGATCGGCACCATAGTAGGCCGTCGTAATCGTCACAATCGCATTTTGGGTTTGCGGATACTGATTTACTGGCAAAGATCCAACTGCCTTCAAACCAAATACCAAGACAAGTGCGCTCACTACCAGCGAGAGCACTGGCCTACGAATAAATATGTCAGTCCAATTCATCTAGGACTTATTCCTGTGGCTGCGGGTTTGGTGAATTAGACGGCAGCACCTTATTGTTCACAATCAATGGAGTACCGTTCTTGAGCTTGAGCTGACCACTAGTGACCACTGTCGCACCCTCCTCAACCCCCTTGAGGATTGCCACTTGATCGCCACGCGTTAGGCCTGTAGTTACAAAAACCTGTTGAGCCTCAAGCGCAGGTTTGCCCTGCTTATCCTTTTTACCAGTTGGTTTAGCAATAAAGACTGTGGAGCCATACGGGTTATAAGTCACCGCAGTTTGAGGCAAGGTCAGCAACTTCACTTCTTCACCCAACTTAATATTCACGTTAGCAAACATGCCCGGCAAAATCTTTTTATCTGGATTGGCCAACTGAGCCTCGATCTGAATATTGCGAGTATTTGTATCCACTTTAGGACTCACGGCAGTAACCTTGCCAGTAAAGCTTGTACCTTTGAATGCATCAGTCGTCACCACAATTTCTTGGCCAACCTGAATCTGTTCAGCATTACTCTGCGGGAGATTGAAATCCACAAAAATTGGATCCAAGGTTTGGAGAGTGAGTAACTTATCGCCTGGATTAACGTATTGACCAGGGTTAATCATCACGATGCCGACACGGCCACTAAAAGGGGCTTTCAAATTCTTCTTCGCGACTAAAGCCGTTTGCTGCTCTACCTGAGCCTGCTTTGACTTTGCATCTGCTTTGCTGGTGTCGAATACGTTCTTACTAATCGCCTGAATTTCTAATTGCTGTCTATCGCGCTCATTAATTACTTTAGCCAAATCTGCCAACGCTTTTAATGAATTGAGTTGTGCAACATCTGAGGCGTCATTTAATTTAATCAGCAAATCACCTTCCTTGACATCCATGCCGGATTTAATAGGCACGGTTTGTACTAAACCACCAATTTCAGTGCTGAGCTCTACACCCCTAAATGCGCGGATATTACCAACGCTAGATAGCTTGGGTTGCCATGCTGTTGCTTCCACCACCATCGTCGAGACCGTTGCTGGCGGCAAACCCATACCAGCAATGAAATGCTTAATCATGAATGTCTTGAGTTGATTAAACCCAAAAATCAAACCCAATAACAAAAATACGCCGCACAACATAATGGTCATGCGTCGACCCAAAGGCGTCATTGATTGCAGTTTGGCATTAGCCTTACTCCGCAGAAAGCGTTCGCGTAAGCGTACCCATACACCTTTCGCCTTTTCCCAAAGAGCGATAAGTCTCTCGCGAAGCTTCCATTCCACTGCCTTCGCACGCATCCAAGCCCACAAGGCAAGTGCCGCTGCAGTCACTTTGGTTTTAATTGTTTCCAGAAGTTTCATTTTGATCTTTGTTCGCTATGGCTTTTGGTTGAAAGGCTGGGCCGGTACGATTCCACCAGCCGCCGCCTAGTGCTGCAAATAATGCTGCTGTATCAGAGAACCGGGTAGCCTGAGCAGAAACCGATTTGACTTTAGCAATTTGATATTGATTTTGGTAGTAGAGAACAGCCAAGTAACTTGCAGTACCTAACTTATATTGCTGCTGAACCAACTCCAGCGTTTCATAAGCGTATCGCTCTGCATCCGATGCAGACTTCAATGCCTGGGCACCAGTCTCTAGTGCACGCAAAGAATCAGCCACCTCTTGGAACGCCTTGAGCACAGTTGCTTGATATTGGAAAACTGCTTGTTCATAATTAGCAATAGCGCCACGACGTTGTGCCAATAATTGCCCACCCTGAAAGAGCGGCTGGAAGACGCCACCAGCAACTGACCATAATGCTGCGTTAGGCCCAAACAGTGCGCTACTAGTGAGCGCCGCAGAACCGACGGCGCCAGTGATATTAAATTGTGGCAATAAATTTGCAGTGGCTACGCCTACCAAAGCATTAGTAGCCTTAAGCTGCGCTTCTGCAGCACGAACGTCTGGGCGTTGTCGCACCAGACTGGATGGGATGGACAACGGTAACTTTTCTGGCAAATGCAAAGACTTTAAATCGAATTTAGTGATGTTGGCATTACTAGGCAACTCGCCCACCAATACCGCTAACTGATTACGCGCAAAGGACAGATTGCGTTCGTATGTAAATAAATCGACTTGAGAGTTAGATACCAAAGTTCTTTGCGATGTCACATCAACTCGAGATACTGTGCCAATTACTAATTGCTTCTCTGTTACTTCAGCCAAATTGGTTTGCGCTTTTAGAATTTCTTCAGTGGCTTGCATTTGTGCACGGAGTGCAGCTTCACGTACAGCACTAGTCACAATATTGGCCGTTAAAGACAGGTATGCGCCTTCTAACTGAAACTGGGCAATTTCTGCTTGTGCTCTCGCCCCCTCAACGGCACGACGCGCACCACCAAAAACATCAAGCTTATAGGTGACGTTTACGGAAGCGTTATAGAGATTGTAGGTATCGGAGCCATAAGGCAATCCATAAATAGCTGACGGCTGTAACTGGCGTGTAGCGTTACCACCTAGCCCAACTGCTGGGAAGTATTGACCACCAATTTGTGCGCTGACATTTTCTTGACTGGAACGCAAGGCAGCGTCAGCTGCACCTAAGTTCGGGTTCTGTTGCAAAGCTTTTTTGATCAATAAATCCAGCTCGGGAGATTTAAATAATTCCCACCACTGAGCCTCAATATCGGCACCCTCAACAAACTCTTGATCAGTTCCACCGGGCACCCCCGGTGCAGTAGCCAATTTCTGTGAAAGTGCGGTTTCGGTATATCGAGATGTATTTGGAGCATCAGGCTGCTTGAAGTCAGGACCAACAGCACACGCAGAGAGAAACCCCGCGGATAACAACGGAAGCCAACGCAAAATAAAGAATTCTTTTGAACCAAACATGTACTGTGACAAATTTCCTTTTCTACAGCTGATATTTGAACATACTTTTTCAATCCAGTCTGTGTAAAGCCTTGATTTAACTAATGAATTTTGTTCACAGCTAAGCGTAGAAGTCAAACGGATTTTTTAGGCTGCAGCCACATTCTTAATGAGCAATTTTTCCAAAATTTCCGCTATTGAAATCCTGCATTGCCCGAGCAATTTCTTCTTTGGTATTCATGACGAATGGGCCGTAGCCCACGATAGACTCATTAATCGGCTCGCCGCTCAGTAGCAATGCAATGGAATCCTCCAGCACATTAACTTGAATATCCCGACCCTGATTGCCAAACATCAGCATCTGGGCATCCTTGGCCACCACGCCCTCACCAGCCTCGACGGCACCCTTCAGCACAACTAGGGAAGTATTCCAACCCTCAGGCACAGGAATAGTTGTTGAACCCTTCTTCAACTTCAAATCAATCACATTGAGAGGGGTAAAGGTATTGGCTGGCCCTGTATGGCCATCAAACTCTCCAGCAATGATGCGCGCTTGTCCTGCGCCATTCTTCAAATCAATCGCAGGAATCTGTTTATCCAGAATGGCTTGATAGCCAGGCTTAGTCATTTTGAGTTTTGCTGGCAAATTCACCCACAACTGCACCATATTTAGATTGCCACCATTTTTGGCGAAGTCTTCAGAATGAAACTCTTCATGCAAGATGCCAGAGCCGGCGGTCATCCACTGAACATCTCCAGGACCAATAGTACCGCCCTGACCTGTTGAATCTTTATGAGCTACCTCACCTTCGTAAACAATGGTGACTGTTTCAAATCCACGATGAGGGTGCGAGCCCACGCCTTTACGCTCAGTTGTTGGGGGAAACTCTGCTGGACCCGCATAGTCCAACATCAAGAATGGACTCATTTGCTTTCCCAGGTCTTGATAGAAGAATAGGGTGCGCACAGGAAATCCATCGCCCACCCAGTGTCCTCGATCATTACCTTGCAAACCAATGAGTTTTTTCATGATTCCCCCAATTTCTTTCAGATAAAAAGCTTACTTAGCTTTAAGTTCAGCGGCAATCTTGGCAATACGCTCACCATAGAGACGTGCTGTTTCTAAATCGCCCACATTTACCTCATCAGTACTTGCGTCTGAAGGAGTCTGCATCATCGCACCAGCAGAAGAGCCAACATAGTTCACATCATCACGCTTCGCGGCTTTGGAGTTCGAAGGCATTAAACCAGTGCCAACCCAGATACCTGAATGCTGCATTGCCAGAGTGAAGAAGTAATGCAAGGTGGAGTGCTTATCACCATTCATCGTGGCAGAGTTTGTGAAACCACCGAATACTTTGTCTTTCCATTGCTGTGAAAACCATTGCTTAGAACTGGCATCAGCGAACTTCTTAAACTGCCAGCTTACTGTGCCCATATAGGTTGGCGAACCAAATACGATGGCATTAGCAGTATTGAGAATTTCCCACTGCGCATCAGTAATATTGCCTTCGGAATCAATGGCTATTAGCGTGCCATTTGCTCCCTTAGATAGGGCTTCAGCTTGTTTAACTGTGTGGCCATATCCACTATGAAATACAACGGCTACTTTAGTCATGATCTTTTCCTTTAATGAATGAAATTACTTCGCTGCTTTACGACCATCAATACTGAATCTACCAGCACCAGTAGAAGCCAACACCAATAAACCACCCATTACCGCAATGTTCTTAAAGAATAGCAATTGAGCGATAAATACTGCATCTGCTGGAGCAGCCCAAAATGCATGCCCAGTAGCAGCAGCGATTAAAGTAAAGATCGCCATGATCACTGCAACGATACGTGTCTGAAAACCTACGATCAATGCAATGCTTCCCAAAACTTCAATCACAATTGTTGCTACCAATGCGAATACTGGAGCTGTAATACCCAAAGAAGCGAAGTAGCCTAATGTTCCCTCAAATCCAGCAATCTTTCCCAAACCTGCCGGTAAAAATAGTGCAACGAT
This sequence comes from Polynucleobacter sp. es-MAR-4, assembly GCF_018882055.1. GTDB lineage: Bacteria > Pseudomonadota > Gammaproteobacteria > Burkholderiales > Burkholderiaceae > Polynucleobacter. The sequence continues at coordinate 1,148,538 of NZ_JACVPF010000001.1, forward strand.
AAGCAATCGACCAACGAGGTTAAGCATGCTTTGATATGTGTTCATGTAATGTTCCTTTGTAATGTTTACTGAAAAATTGTTTAATTAAAAATTGCTTTTACTTCTTTTAAAACCATTACCGCTTGTTCTAATTCTTTTTTGGTGAGCTTGCTAAACGCCTTGCCGAGGTATTCCACATGCTCCGGAAATACCTTCTTAAATAATTTGTCGCCAGACTTTGAGAGGCCAATCTTGTAACTACGGCCGTCTTCAACGTTCAGAAACTTTTCAATTAAGCCTTTCGCCTCGAGCCTTTCTAAAACACCCGTCATAGTGCCTTTAGAAACTAGTGTCTTCTCACCCAATTCCTTACAAGTCATTGGGGGCTGATTACCTAAGGTCGCCACAATGTCAAACTGGGTTGTGGTTAAGCCCATCTCTTTAATATGCGCTCCAGAGTGAGCCTCAAAGGCCTGATAGGCCTGAACTAATTCCTTAACGAGGGATAGGTGATTCATTTCATTACCTCAATTTAGTCTGTATGCGTACTAGTTTAGTACTAGTTCGTACTAATTGCAAGACCCTACAGAATCAAGGGAATAAACCCAGTTGATTGGATTACGCCTGGGTTAATGAAGTTACTTGGAATTTTGAGGTGAATCCACCCCAGAGAAATTACTCGACGGTAACGCTCTTTGCGAGATTACGCGGCTTGTCTACATCAGTACCCAGGGCGCAAGCGGTGTGATACGCCAGTAGTTGCAGTGGAACTACATGCAAGATTGGGGAAAGATTTCCATAGTGCTCAGGCAAGCGAATCACGTTGATGCCTTCGCTACTGGTAATTTCGGTATCTTGGTCTGCAAAGACGTACAACTTACCGCCACGGGCTTTGACTTCCTGCATATTGGATTTGAGCTTTTCCAGCAAGTCATCATTAGGCGCTACAGTAACAACTGGCATCTTCTCGGTAACGAGTGCAAGAGGTCCATGCTTCAACTCGCCTGCTGGATAAGCTTCAGCATGAATATATGAAATCTCTTTTAACTTGAGCGCACCTTCAAGGGCAATTGGGTAATGCATGCCGCGGCCCAAAAACAAAGCATTTTCACATTTAGCAAATGCAGCACTCCAAGCCATGATCTGCGGCTCAAGCGCTAAGACTGCATGCAACGCTTTTGGCAAATGGCGCAAGTCACGCAAAAGCTCTTTTTCTTGCTCGGGGCTGACCTTGCCTGCGCGCTTAGCCAATGAAACAGCCAGCAGATAGAGGGCAACTAATTGAGTGGTGAAGGCTTTAGTAGAAGCCACGCCAATTTCAGTGCCAGCCTTGGTCAAGAAATTCCAATTCGTTTCGCGAACCATGGCGCTACTAGCTACGTTGCAAATCGCCAGGGTGTATTGATGACCCAAGGACTGCGCATGACGCAAGGCTGCCAAAGTATCTGCAGTCTCACCAGACTGGGACACCACCACAATTAATGTATTCGGATTAGGAACGGTAGTGCGATAGCGATACTCGCTCGCAATCTCAACTTGAGTCGGAATACCAGCCAAATCCTCTAACCAATATTTAGCAACACAAGCAGAGTAGTAACTAGTGCCGCAAGCTAATATCAAAATTTGATCAAACTTCTTCCACTGCTCAGGATCAGCGTTAAAGAGCTCCGGACCAAAACTGACAATGTTAGCTAGCGTATCGCCGATCGCTCCTGGCTGCTCAAAAATCTCTTTTTGCATGTAGTGCTGATAAGGGCCTAGATCTACTGAGTCAGCTTGTGCAGGCATAGCCTTATGCTCTCTCTGCACAGATTTTCCAGCTTGATCAAGGATCTCAATACCGTCAGCCTTCAGAATGGCGACATCACCTTCTTCGAGATACATCATCGAATGTGCACGGCCAGCTAAAGCTAGTGCATCAGACGCAAGGAAGTTTTCATTTTTACCAAGGGCAACAACCAATGGAGAGCCAACGCGCGCACCGACTAAAACATCTGGACGATCTTGCGCAATCACACCGATCGCATAGGCGCCATGTAAGCGCGGCAATACCGATTGAACAGAAGCCACTAAATCAACTTGCTTGCTAGACACATAGGCTTGATGAACTAAATGCGCAATTACCTCAGTATCAGTTTCAGATGTAAATACATAGCCCGCAGACTTCAACTCTGTACGCAGTGATTCGTAGTTCTCAATAATGCCGTTATGCACTACAGCGATTAGTCCACCAGAAATATGGGGATGTGCATTTTGTGTATCGGGCTTGCCGTGTGTTGCCCATCGGGTATGTGCAATACCTAAAGTGCCATGAAAATCCTTGCCCTGCTCTGCTAACTCAGAAACGCGAGCAGTCGTACGGGCACGTTCAATTGGATGCTTGGCATCATCGCCATTAATTACAGCAAAACCACATGAGTCGTAACCGCGATATTCAAGGCGACGTAGGCCTTCGATCAATACTTCAACAATATTCTTGCGCGATGCTGCGCCAACGATTCCGCACATTATTTTTTAGCTTTCACAGATTTTTTAGTGGCAACTTTCTTGGTCACCACCTTCTTTACCGGGCGTTGCCACTGTAAAGAGATTTGCTTAGCGCGCGACACGGTAAGTTGATTCGGTGGCGCATCTTTAGTCAGGGTCGTGCCAGCACCCAATGTAGCGCCACGGCCAACACGCACTGGGGCAACCAACTGAGTATCCGAACCAATGAAGACATCATCCTCAATAATCGTTTGATGTTTATTGACACCATCGTAGTTGCAGGTAATCGTACCTGCACCGATATTCACTCTTGATCCAACAATCGAATCACCCACATAAGCTAAGTGATTAGCTTTGCTACTGGCGGCAATCTTACTGTTCTTCACTTCTACAAAATTACCAATGTGCACATCATTCGCCAAGTCAGCACCCGGGCGTAAGCGAGCATAAGGCCCGATCAGCGAACTTGCGCCAACTTTTGCACCGTCAATATGGCTGTATGGGTGAATAGTGACATTCTTACCAATCACGCTATTGCGAATAATGCAGTACGGGCCCACTTTTGTGCCAGCAGCTAGAGTTACGCAACCTTCAAATACACAACCTACATCAATAAAGACATCGGTACCGCACTCTAGCGTTCCGCGGATATCGATGCGCGCTGGGTCAGCCAAGGAAACACCGGCGTCCATTAATGCATTCGCTTGATTGAGTTGATGTACTCGCTCTAACGCAGCCAACTGATCTCGACTATTGACACCAACGATCTCATACTCAGCATCGGCTTGTGCAGTGCGAATAGGCACGCTGTCTTTAACCGCCATCGCGATAACATCAGTTAAATAGTATTCGCCCTGGGCATTGCTGGCTCGCAAAGACTTCAACCATTTCTTAAGTGAATTGGTTGGCAGAACCATGATGCCGGTATTGATTTCTTGAATACGCTTTTGCTCAGGCAATGCATCTTTTTCTTCGACAATCGCCATTACCGAACCATCGATATCTCGCACGATGCGGCCATAGCCTGTTGGATTGCTGAGATTTTGAGTCAGGAGCGCCAAAGCAGAATCTTGACCACGTACACCATCAGCCAATTTAGCTAATTTAGAAAGCGTCTTTTTACTTGTAAGAGGCACATCGCCATAGAGAACCAAAGTAGGTTCATTTACATCCAGCTTAGGCAGCGCTTGTAATAAAGCGTGGCCCGTTCCTTTTTGCTCGGCCTGCAATGCAGTGCCAACCTTGCCAAAGCGAGAATCCTGCTCGGTGGTAATTTGAAGAAACTCTTTAACATCGGCCGCGCCGTGACCAACAACAACAATGGGGCCAGTTTTAGTGCTTTTACCCTGCAGATCTAAGGCTGTGTTGAGCACGTGCTGAAGAAGGGGTTTCCCGGCCAAGGTTTGAAGAACCTTGGGTAATGCGGACTTCATCCGCTTTCCCTGCCCAGCAGCCAAAATAACGATGTTCATAAAGAGGGATTATAAGACCCCTGAATCAACGTTCCACAGGCTATTTCATCAATTTCTGTCTCATCAATCGCTTTGTCGCCAGCCGATCTTGCGGCAATGCCCGATAGCTCTGTAGAAATCTCGAGATTCTTGAAATCAAAAGCCTCTCCATCCATTAAATGGGATGGCACGATATGGTGCATTGAGCGGAATAGATTCTCGACGCGCCCTGGGTGCTTTTTCTCCCAATCGCGCAGCATCTCTTTCATAGCACCGCGCTGCAAGTTTGGCTGACTGCCACAGAGATTGCACGGAATAATGGGGAAGTTTATATCTACCGCATAACGTTCAAGCAACTTTTCAGGAACGTAAGCGAGAGGACGAATAACAATATGCTTGCCATCATCAGATCGCAACTTTGGTGGCATACCTTTGAGCTTGCCCGCAAAGAACATATTCAACATCAATGTTTCTAAGATGTCATCGCGATGATGGCCTAAAGCAATTTTGGTCGCACCCAACTCATCTGCAACACGATATAAAATCCCACGACGCAATCGAGAGCAAAGACCACAAGTTGTCTTACCTTCCGGAACTACACGCTTCACGATGCTGTAGGTATCTTGATTTTCAATATGGTACTGAACACCCAAAGCTTTTAAATAGTTAGGCAAAATTTCTGCCGGAAATCCTGGCTGCTTCTGATCCAAATTAACAGCAACAATTTCAAAATCAATTGGGGCGCGCTCGCGCAATTTCAAAAGAATATCGAGCATGGCATAGCTATCTTTGCCGCCTGACAGACAGACCATCACTTTGTCACCATCTTCGATCATGCCAAAGTCACCAATAGCCTGGCCAACTAAACGGCAGAGCTTTTTCTCAAGCTTGTTTTCTTCGAAGACGACTTTACGGATATCACTCATAGCGACTAAATTTTTCTGGCTTTTCTTTAAACTTACTTCATCCGAAATACTTCAACCCCAACAGAGTGGCAATCTGGATAAACGTCTGGCTTTGCCGTGCTGACTCGAGCAGCAATGACCTTGGGATGCAAGAGCATTGCGGTCACGATGTCATCGCAGAAAGTTTCCTGTAAATGGATATGGCCCTGGGAAGACCGCGCCTTAATGGTTTCACGCATGAAGTCGTAATCTACAACCTCTTCCAACAAGTCTTTAGAAGGGGTGTTCATATTCAAAGGAATATAGAGATCTACATTGAGAATGACGCGCTGCTCAGCCTTCTTTTCAAAATCGTGCACACCGATATTGATATAGATTTCATAGTCACGCAGAAATAAACGGCGGCAATCAACTAAAGCAGGATGAGAAAGAATAGCGTGCATAAATTTTTTAACTTTTAATTTGTTTTAAACATCACATCGCGTGATGATGGCAACAGATGTTGTCCGCCATCCACATATAAGGTCGTTCCAGTGATCGCATTCGAGCTCGCTAAAAATACGGCTGCTTTTGCAATATCACTTGGTGTTGATGACTTACCTAATGGAGTCATCTGATGCGCCTTAGTAAAACCTGATTCAGTTTGATCGCCCGAAGTCAGCGTAATGCCAGGGGCCAAGCCAATCACCCGCAAGTGCGGAGCAAAATCTACTGCCAGCACCTCAACTGAAGTAAGCAGTGCCGCTTTAGATAATGTGTAAGACAAATAATCTGGATTGAGATTAATTAATTTTTGATCGAGCAGTTGAATCACCGAGGGGATTGATAAATTATTCTCCCCCGCTTTCTTTGTCTGACTCTTTTGAAATTCAAACATCAACTGAGATAGCAAAATAGGGGCTGCTAAATTGACTTGCATGTGGTCTTGCAAACTTTTACCGCTGAGTGGGGTGTCTGAATTAGCGCGATCATATTCAAAGATTGAAGCGCTATTCACGAGACACTCGAGGTTTTGAAACTCAGCAACAACAGCGGAAAACAGAGAATGGATTTCTGCTTCGCTAGCGAGGTCAGCCTTAAATGCCACAGCCTTACGCCCCAAGCCTTGGACTTCTGAAACGGCAGCCTGGGCATCTGAGGCAGACTGGCCATAATGAATCGCGATATCCCAGCCCTGACGAGCAAATTCCAAGGCAATTTCTCGGCCAAGACGCTTGGCAGCGCCGGTCACTAAAACTGCTTTATTTTGCTGAGGTTGTAGGTTTGAACTCAAGTTCACTTAAATTCTCTTAGACTAGCGAGCTATGGATATTACCTTGACCAGCCTAGAAACGGCTCATACAGAGCTTCTTAGCCAAAAAATAATGGCCGAAATCGCCTCTAATGGCGGCTGGATACCCTTTTCAAGGTATATGGAAATGGCTTTATATGAGCCAGGCATGGGTTATTACAGCGCTGGAGCCCACAAATTGGGTGCTGGCGGTGATTTCACGACAGCCCCAGAGCTATCCCCCCTATTTGGCGCTGCCATCGTAGAAACCCTTTTACCGATTCTGGAGGGCCTTCAAACCCAAGGGCTCCCCACCCAAATTCTGGAGTTTGGCGCAGGCACCGGTAAATTGGCTGAATCCATTCTCACCCGACTGAACGATCTTGAGTTTTCCCTGGATCGCTACGACATCATTGAGATCTCGCCAGACCTAACCCAAAGACAAGAAGCGCGCCTTAAGCAACTTGCCGAGAAACTAGCCCTATCTACTCAATCCAATTGGTTAAGTTCTTTACCTAGCAACTTCAAGGGCATCATTCTGGCCAACGAGGTAATTGATGCCATCCCCTGTGACGCCATCATTTTTCAAAATGGCTTTTGGTATCAACAAGGCATCGCTGTAATTGATGGCAAGCTTGCTTGGTCGACAGGACAACCCGTTGAGCAGTCACTGCTTCCAGAGACTTTGCTCACCGGAAACTTTTCTGAAGGCTACGTTACTGAATTACATGCGCCCGCAAATGCTTGGATGCGCCAAGTAGCTAAGCATCTCGATACCGGACTTTTCCTCACGTTTGATTACGGATTTCCGGAGAGTGAGTATTACCATGCACAACGACTAGAAGGCACTCTCATGGCGCATCATCGTCATCACGCTATTCAAGATCCATTTCACCTTCCGGGACTATGCGATTTAACAACGCACGTGGAATGGTCACAGATTGCACGCAGCGCACTCAAGGAAGAAGTTGATGATGTCTATCTCAGCAATCAAGCGTCTTATTTGCTAGATGCCGGTATTGGCGATATTGCATTAGAGATTGGCGATCCTAGCAACCCAGAAACCTTCTTACCTATTTCGAACTCGCTGCAAAAACTATTATCTGAAGCGGAGATGGGCGAGCTATTCAAAGTCTTTGCATTCTCAAAGAAACTGTCTGAGGTATTGCCAGACCACGTCTTAGAAGACCTACCTGGCCTTCGAGGCAGAAATCGGCTGTAAGCTTTTAAATACTTACTGCTTTAGTAATAGTCAAGAGTCGCGCAGCATCTACTGCACTACGAATTCTTTCACCATTAGCTCTCTGGTCTTCAGGAACACCTTCAATAATTTCGGCCGTGTTGAGCGATTGGGCATTTTGCATTGCTGAAATTAAAGCGTTGACATTCAAGCCAATACGCTTTGCTAAATTCAACAAAGCATTTCCACGCTCAGGCTTACGCCAAACGTCTGCACGATTAAACCAGGTCAATATATCTGCAGGCTGATAGCTAACACCCGCATCATTGACTGATTTCTCAATGAGTATATTGAGCTCACTAAATATTTCACTGAAATCACGCACCTCATTTGGCATCTTGACGCACTCCGCCCATGAGCGAATTTCACTAGCAGGTAAAGACATGAGAGTAACGGCGCAACGATCTTCGAGACGGTTATCTACTGCATGTAAATGTGCGATGAGCTGTTCGCGGAATTCTTCTTTAGCCAAACAGGATGTCAGCATTACCGGCAGTAATACCTTGGCTGCATCAGTATCCAGTAGAACTTGGAACATTCGCATGGGCTTGATGGCTGTAAAGCCTCTAGCCAACTCCTGCCAAACTCTCTCAGCTGAGAGTGCCGACAATTCATTCGACTGAACGATAGCCTGCAAAGCAGCCATGGTTTCTGGCGCAACCGTAAACTCCGGAAAGCGCGCTGCAAAACGAGCGACACGCAATAAACGCAAAGGGTCTTCAGCAAACGCATCGGACACGTGACGAAATACTCTAGCCGCCAAGTCTTGCTGACCGTTGTAGGGATCCAAAATAGGGCCCACCCATTTACCATCAGCACCGACCTCTTGCGCCATTGCATTAATCGTCAAATCACGACGCTCTAAGTCTTGCTCCAAGGTGACAGTTGGGTCTGCATAAAACATAAAGCCTTTGTAGCCCTTGCCTGTTTTACGCTCTGTGCGAGCTAAGGCATATTCAGCTTGGGTATCTGGGTGCAAGAAGACTGGAAAATCTTTGCCCACCGGACGAAAGCCCTGAGCAATCATTTCTTCTACGCTTGAGCCAACTACTACATAGTCAATGTCGTGTACCGGCAAACCCATGAGGGTATCCCGAATAGCACCACCAACTGCATAGATCTTCATGGGTTTATTTCATGCCTTCTAAGGTACGACGGCTAATGCCAAATACTTTAGTCAAGGCATCCACACCATTCAGCGGCAAGATATTTGGTACCTGCATTGAAGCAATATTGTCGCGCGACATCAGAGTTGGAACCGGCAGGTATTCAAAAGCCAAAGCCTGAAGATAACCAACAAAAGCAGGCACAGAAATGATCGCGCATTTTGTATTGACCTTGCGCGCAGCAAATTCCACAATCTCTTTCATGGTGTAAACGGTAGGCCCCACCAAATCATAAGATTGATGAATAGTCGATGGCATTTTCAAAGACTTGGTAAATGCACTAGCCACATCATCAACACTCACCGGCTGAAACTGTGCACCAGAATTTGCCAAAGGCATCGCTGGAAATAACTTCGTTAACTTGGAAAACAAATTAATAAATTGATCTTGAGCACCAAAAATCACTGAAGGCCTAAAAATAGTCCAATCGAGCTTGCTGGCTTTTACTGCAGCTTCGCCATCACCTTTACTGCGCTGATACATCGATGGACCATTCGAATCCGCGCCCAATGCACTCATGTGCAAGTAACGCTTGAGACCATGCAACTGCATTGCAGTAATGATATTTTTAGGGAGCTCTACATGTGCAGCTTCGAATACTTTTCCGTATGGCTGTGCAGGCTTGTCATGCAATACGCCCACCAAATTAATAACTGCGCCATTAGGCTTAATTCGTGAGCAAAGTGCTTGCAAATCATTAAACTCATGAACGTCGGCATCTTCTAAATGGACCTTCGGTAGCATGCGCAATTCACGTGCGGATGCTAAGTGTCTAGTGGGCAACAAAACGGAATAGCCCTCTGCTTGCAATTGGGCAGCCAAGACTCTGCCTACAAAACCGTTACCGCCAATTAGCAGAATGTCATATTTCATAAAACTCCAATGTAGTTGAAATACTAAGGAAGCTCAGATGCGTTTGCTGCTTTAGGAGTAATTACTCCTAAACGTTGTTTTAAAGACTGCGTCTGTCCATGCATCACCGATGAATAATACGTTGCATTGGCCAAAACGTTTTTCACATAAGTTCGTGTTTCATTGAATGGGATAGTTTCAGCAAAGATCGCCCCTTCTGTTGGGCTGGTGAGCTTTTCCCGCCAAGTTTTAGATCGTGATGGGCCGGCGTTATAAGCTGCGGATGCCAACACCCAAGAGCCATCCAAATCTACCAAGACCATATTCAAGTAATTGCTGCCCAAAGTGAGGTTGGTATTGGTATCGGCAAGTTTGTCATTGGTATAGGAGGTCATACCAATTTTCTTGGCCACATACTTCGCAGTATTGGGCATCACCTGCATCAAGCCTGAAGCGCCAACCGATGAAGAGGCATTCATGATGAAGCGTGACTCTTGACGAATGAGTCCATAAGCCCAAGCCAAGTTCAAATCAATTTGCTTGGCAATGGGTGATAGCTCATCACGATATGGAGTTGGGTAACGCAAGCTAAAGTCGTGCTCTTGCTTGGTGCGATCTGCAGTATTTACCACGCGGTCATATAAGCCAATACGCTTGGCATATTCAGCGGCTGCGAGCAACTGCTTATCACTCATATTGCGCAACTCCCAATTCCAATCGCGGTTGCCTTCAAAACGTAAATTCATGGCATAGAAGCGCTCACCTCGGATAAAGCCTTTACGTTGGGACATGGCCTCAATTTCTGCATCGCTAACTTTGGTGCGGGCAGGCGCATGATTTGATTTACCTAGATCTTCTCGTGCAAGCTGTCCATAAAAGTTGTACTGGTCGGCAACGAGTTCAAGATTCTCGCGAGCTTTTTCATTTTGACCCTCCACTTTCAATGCACGCGCATACCAATAAGTCCAAGCGGGATCTTTGCTACGCACCGCAGGATTCATGCCTTCAATTGCATTTTTTACCAGCGTCCAATCCTTGGCACGTAAGCCCGCACGAACCTTCCATTCCTGACCTTCAGTCGAGAGTAGTTCGTTATAGCCCAGCTCTTGTTGTAGACGATATGCATCATCTGCATTGGGATCTAATTTCTTGGCAAGAAATTGGCCAATCACGCCCCAAGCTACCGCCTGGTTCTCTTTGCTATAGCGAGATGCATTTTGTGAAAAATCTTTAAACGCTTTTGCAGGATCGGCTTTGGCGGCTTTCACAATATCGGCAATAGGATCTTCGCCACCCAAGCGACGAGACATAGTGTCAAAGCCCATCTCGCTAGCAGCGCGACCAATGGCTTTTGCTTCGCTAGGGGTCATACCTCCAGCACCAACCAAGATAGGCACCAATTCCTGACAAGCTTGACCGAAATAGCGTGGGTCCAACAATATTGCGCGCGCATCAATCGCAACTTTTGTTGGATTCTCACCTTGGGCTAGCTTTGATTGCAGTGAATAACACTTCACCTGAGTGTCGTCATCTAAAACAAACTTGGAATATTCGGCGTCAAAGCGAGACCAGTCTTTACGCTTACCTAAAACGAGCAACCAATCATTGCGCATCCGATCAGCCAAAGCGGTACCTTGATATTGATTTAGAAATGCCATCACTTGTGGGTCTGCATTGCTATCAGAGCGAGCGCCTCCTGCGCTATCAAATAACTGGGGCTTGATGCGGAAGTAGGCTACGTAGTCCTCATATGGGTAGTTTGAGAGGCTGGCAGCTAGGGTTTGCGCGCGAGCCACATCATTTCGTTTAGCAGCCTCACGCAATTCAATAAAGGTACGATCACCCTCATTAATCTCAAAGGCCGAAATTCTGCTTTCTTTAGCGGGAACAGTTTTCTTGGCCTTCTCCGCAGAAATGCTGGGCGCAGAAACTGCTAGGGCCAAAAATAACATTCCGCCCAATGCCCTTTGCCAACCACCAAAAAAATCAAACCTCTTTTTCACCGTATTACCTTGTTGATTTACTATATCTCTTAATTTTCGCCTGATAATGGTCGATATGCACGGCAATTCTCCAAAATCGCTACGGCAGGACTTACTGGCCCAAAGAAAACAGTTTGCGGCTAGCGCAAGCTATCCCATGGTACAAGAAGCTATTTTGGCCAGCCTAGTCAGCTTTCTAGCCGACCACGATTCTCAAGTTCAATCTATCGCCCTGTATTGCCCCATCCAAGATGAGCTTGATCCTCGCCCCAGTCTATTGGCGTGGGCGAAGAGTCATACAGGCAAAACGCTAGCTCTTCCCTTTGCGCGCCCTGATAAACATTTAGATTTTTATGCCTGGCAAGAAGGTGACCTACTGATTCCAAGTCGCCACGGTGTACCAGAGCCAGATCCCAATAATCCCCGTAGACCACAAGTCACCCCAGACTGCATCTTGATTCCCTGCGTAGGCTGGTCAGAATCGATGGTGGGCGATAAAACGCGCTATTGGCGGCTTGGGTATGGGGGTGGCTACTTTGACCGCACCTTAGCCCAATTACGTAAAGCCAAACCAAGCCTACTCTGTGTAGGCATTGGCTTTGATTGGCAAAAATTAGATGATGCTCAATGGCAGGCCCAAACACATGATGAGCCTTTGGATGCCATGCTGACTGAGTCAGGCTTACTTATTCAGACTTAGATTGTCTGCAATCGCTAGAACAGCATCCGCCTGATTCAGTGAATAGAAGTGCAATCCTGGAGCACCAGCAGTTAAAAGCTGATCGCAAAGGTCGGTAACCACCTCTTCACCAAACGCACGAATCGAAGCAGTGTCATCACCATAGGACTGCAAACGCAAACGAATCCAACGCGGAATCTCGGCGCCACAAGCATCAGAGAAACGCAGTAGCTGAGTACTGTTAGTGATTGGCATGATTCCAGCAATCACTGGCTGAGTAACACCCAAGTCATAGGCCTCGTCAACAAAACGGAAGTACGCATCGCTGTTATAGAAATACTGAGTTACTGCTGAATTGGCTCCAGCCTTCATCTTCTGTACAAAGAAATCCACATCAGTCGCTGGCGACTTAGCCTGAGGATGAGTTTCTGGATAAGCGGCTACATCAATGTGGAACCAGTCACCAGTTTCAGCACGAATAAACTCAACCAATTCATTGGCGTGATGGAACTCACCGTACTGACCCATGCCAGATGGTAAGTCGCCACGTAAAGCTACGATACGTTTAACACCTAAAGCTTGGTATTGCTTCAACATTTCGCGCACGCTTTCACGTGAGCTACCAACACAAGATAAGTGGGGAGCAACCGCTGCACCTGCAGCATGAATGTCGCTCACCACCTTTAATGTGCCAGATTGAGTAGAGCCACCAGCACCAAAGGTCACAGAATAAAAAGCGGGCTTGAGCGTTTCACTAAAACGCTCGCGCACGAGATGCAGCTTGCTCTCACCTTCAGGTGTTTTTGGAGGGAAGAATTCAATGCTTAATTCCATGGTCTTGGGCCTGTATCTCTATTTCTCTATTGAACAATATCCAGCAAGGGTACAAATTAATAACGGTAGTGGTCAGCCTTGTATGGGCCTTCCTTCGTTACGCCAATGTAAGAAGCTTGCTGATCTGACAATACAGTTAACTGTGCATTCAATGTCTTGAGCTGCAAACGAGCAACCTTCTCATCTAAATGCTTAGGCAAGGTGTAAACACCGACTGGGTATTTATCTGTGCCAACTGCATTCCACAATTCGATCTGTGCAATCACTTGGTTCGCAAATGAAGAGCTCATGACATAAGATGGGTGTCCTGTACCGCAACCCAAGTTAACTAAGCGGCCCTTAGCCAAGATGATGATGCGCTTCTCAGGATTGCCATTAGCTGCCGGGAAAATCACGTGATCTACTTGTGGCTTGATTTCTTCCCACTTGTATTTTTCGATACCAGCAACATCAATCTCGTTATCGAAGTGGCCAATGTTACAAACAATGGCTTGATTCTTCATCTTCACCATATGGTCATGCGTAATCACATGGTAGTTACCTGTTGCAGAAACAAAGATGTCTGCCTTATCTGCGGCGTAATCCATTGTGACAACACGGTAGCCTTCCATGGCCGCTTGCAATGCGCAGATTGGATCTACTTCAGTAACCCAAACTTGAGCAGACAAAGCACGTAGAGCTTGAGCTGAACCTTTACCCACATCGCCGTAACCGCAAACAACTGCAACCTTACCAGCAACCATGACGTCAGTAGCTCGCTTGATCGCATCAACTAAAGATTCACGGCAACCATAGAGGTTATCGAACTTGCTCTTAGTAACAGAGTCGTTCACATTAATTGCTGGGAACTTTAAGTCACCTTTTGCGAACATCTGATAGAGGCGATGTACACCGGTAGTAGTTTCTTCAGTTACGCCTTTTACTTTTTCTAGGCGTGTGGAGTACCAAGTTGGATCTTGCGCCAATTTCTTTTTAATGGCTGCGAACAAAATAGTTTCTTCTTCGCTAGTTGGGTGATTCAAGCAAGCTTGATCTTTCTCAGCGCGTGCACCGAGGTGCAATAACAAAGTAGCATCGCCGCCGTCATCCAAAATCATGTTGGTGAAACCACCATCAGCCCACTCAAAAATACGGTGGGTGTAATCCCAATACTGCTCAAGGGTTTCACCCTTAATGGCAAACACTGGCGTGCCGTTAGCAGCAATTGCTGCAGCAGCGTGATCTTGTGTAGAGAAAATATTGCAAGATGCCCACTGCACTTCAGCGCCGAGAGCCTCTAAAGTCTCAATCAATACTGCAGTTTGAATGGTCATGTGCAATGAGCCAGTAATACGTGCGCCACGCAATGGTTGCTGTGATGCGAACTCATCACGAATCGCGATCAGTCCTGGCATTTCAGTTTCAGCAATGGCGATTTCTTTACGACCAAAGTCAGCCAAAGAAATATCGGCAATAGCGCAACGGGTTGCTACAAAGTTGTTTAAATCGGAAACGGTACTCATGAATGCTCCAGCTAAATACGATCCAATGCTGGAGTAGAAACTCGCTAGCCATTGAATCATGGGTTAGCGAGCGCAGTTGCAATTAGCAAACTCTGGGGTTACCTAGGAGTCCACTCCCTTCAAGCCTGGGGAAACGCTGGTTCTCAGCATTCCTTGCAACGCTCCTTGAAGGTATGACGAAATTGTAATCAATTTCGTCATATTTCGCCTCAATACAAAACAAACTGCAAATTTACTACCTAGAAGGCAGATTACAAGCCAGCAGCTGCACGCAATGCAGGCGCCTTATCGCACTGTTCCCAAGTAAATTCTGGCTCTTCACGACCAAAGTGACCATAGGCAGCAGTCTTGCGATAAATCGGACGCAAGAGATTCAACATCTTGACGATGCCTTTTGGACGCAAGTCAAAGTGCTCAGATACCAGTTGCGCAATCTTCTCATCAGAGATCTTGCCGGTACCAAAGGTGCTCACCATCACTGAAGTTGGTTTAGCAACACCAATCGCGTAAGAAATCTGAATCAAGCACTTGCTTGCTAAACCAGCAGCAACTACGTTCTTCGCTACATAACGACCAGCATAGGCAGCAGAACGGTCAACCTTGGAAGGATCCTTACCAGAGAACGCACCACCACCGTGAGGAGCCGCACCGCCATAGGTATCCACAATGATCTTGCGACCTGTCAGACCACAATCGCCTTGCGGGCCGCCGATAACAAATCGACCTGTTGGGTTTACCAAGAAGTTAATCGCGCCTTTAATCAAGTGCTTCGGCAATACTGGTTTGATAATTTCTTCGATTACAGCTTCACGCAATTTCTCGAGAGAAATTTCTTCATCATGTTGCGTAGAGAGAACTACTGTATCGATTGAGTCAGGCTTGCCATCCACATAGCGCAAGGTCACTTGTGACTTCGCATCAGGACGCAACCAATTCAAACGGCCATCACGACGCAATTGAGACTGACGCTCCACCAAACGGTGTGACAAGTGAATTGGCAAAGGCATGAGTTCTGCAGTTTCATCACAGGCGTAACCAAACATCAAACCTTGGTCACCAGCACCTTGATCTAAGCCGTCATCATGCGCCTTATCTACGCCCTGAGCGATGTCAGGACTTTGCTTGTCATAAGCAACCAACACGGCACAACCTTTGTAATCAATACCGTAGTCAGTGTTGTCGTAACCAATTTCACGCAAAGTATTGCGAGCCACCTGAATGTAATCCACATTGGCGTTAGTTGTGATCTCACCAGCCAGAACCACCAAGCCGGTATTGCACAATGTTTCCGCCGCAACGCGCGCAGTTGGGTCCTGAGCCAGGATTGAATCCAAAATGGCATCAGAGATTTGGTCTGCTACTTTATCGGGGTGGCCTTCAGAAACTGATTCTGAGGTGAAGAAGTAATCATTTGCCATTGCATATTCCTTTAAAAATTAACACGATCTATGGGACAACTCGACGTGCCAGGAACTTCAACGGCGACGCTTTAGCAGAATTTATGAATCGCCCTGCAAGTTGCCTTAACTCAGCGATGCATGAATTCTATCCGAAAAACGCCTTATTCATCAAGCGACACAGGAAATTTGGCCCTAGCGCTGGCATTGAATATCATTAGAGGGTGCGCAAACTCCTTCTCAAGCTAACCCTCGCTGCAATTGCAGTTTTGCCCTTATTCCTAGTTCAGGTAATTGGGGCAGCTTTAGGGATATTGGCCTATATAGGCTCGAAGCAATATCGATCGCTTTTTCGCCCCCAATATGAGGCGGTCGTTAAAAGCCATCACCTACCGCTGCAAATCTGGCGTGCGGCAGCTGCATCAGGGCAACTCTTCTCAGACAGCCTATGGATCTGGCGTAATCCAGCCAAAGCTCTCAAGCTAGTCGAGGTGAGGGATTGGGGCATCGTCGAGACAGCTATTAACGAAGGGCATGGCTTAGTCATGCTCACACCACACCTCGGTGGTTTTGAAATTATTCCCCGAGTCTTAGCTCAGCACTTCCCGGCCACAATCCTTTACCGCCCTTCACGCCAAGACTGGCTAAATGAAGTGGTGGAAGAGGGTCGCGCATATCCGAATATGCATTTCGTGCCAACCAACCTCAATGGCGTGCGCCAAATGACGCGAGCACTCACTCGCGGCGAAGCTATCGGCATTCTTCCGGATCAAGTACCTAGCGGTGGCGAAGGTGTTTGGGTACCCTTCTTCGGGCGCCCTGCTTATACAACCCCACTTCCGGCTCGCTTGGCCAATCGCAACAACACACCAGTGGTCATGTTTACCGCCAAACGCAAAGGTCTTGGCAAAGGTTGGCTAATGCAGGCCAAGAGATTGGCGCCGCTCTCTGAAGACTCCATGCTTGCTGCTGCCGAACTCAACGCTGCAATTGAGAATGCGATTCTAGTAGCGCCCAATCAATTCATCTGGGCCTATAACCGCTACAAACACCCCAGCGGAGCAGAATTACCACCAAGCAATTAGTTAATAAATTTATAATTTATTTAACATGACCTGGTTACAAAACGTTTTTAATTTTCTGGCGCTGAACTTACTGCGTCTTTTTGCCTTTCTACCTTACGCCCTCACCATCTATATTGGCTATGGGCTGGGCTGGCTAGCCGCCCATATTCCTAACGAACGCGCCAAGGTTGTGAAAACGAACTTGCGTTTGTGCTTCCCAAATCTGAGCGAAGGTGAAATTAATTCGCTTGCACTAGCGCATTGGAAATTATTTGGACGCAGTGTCATTGAGAGAAGCCGAATTTGGCTTGGCAGCGGAAAACAAATTACCGACATCGTCACCATTAACTCTGCGATTACGCTGGGTGATCGTAAGCCACGCCTCTTAATCAATCCTCACTTTGTAGGTCTTGAGGGCGGCTTTATGGCACTTTCCGTTTTGGCTAGTCAGCATGATTGGCCTCGTGGTGCCGGCCTCTACCAAAACATGAAGAACCCATTCTTTAATCAAAAGATGATTGAATGGAGAAACCGTTTCGGTGGTAAATCGATTGAGCGTCAAAGTCGCTTACGTGATTTGATTCGTGAAATTCAAACAGGTAACTTTATTTTTATTGCACCTGATATTGATCTCGATCCCCGTGACTCTGTTTTTGTTCCCTTCTTTGGAATCCAAACTAATACGATCACTTCAGTCTCACGCCTAGCTAGGCTCAGTGGCGCAGAAGTTTGCCTCATGACCACCACATTAAATCCTGATCGCATGGGTTATACCTGCAATATCAGCGCACCACTACCCAATTTTCCAACCGATGACGTTGAAGCCGATACCGCACGTCTGAATAAATATATCGAAGACCTTGTTCGCGAAAGGCCTGCAGAGTACTATTGGGTACATAAACGCTTTAAGCATCGGCCAGCTGGCGAGCCTAGTCTTTATAACTAATTGGAAATCTTTTGAGCACGAATTTAAACAAGTCCGCACGCACATTACGCTTCACCAAAATGCATGGTGCTGGCAATGATTTCATTGTGCTCAATGGTATTGATCAAGATCTGAGCAACATCACTCGAGAGCAATGGCAAAAACTAGCCCATCGCCAATTTGGGATTGGTGCAGATCAAATTCTGCTCGTTGAAAAAGCTACACGCTCAGATGCTGATTTTCGTTATCGCATCTTTAATGCGGATGGCGGCGAAGTTGAACAATGCGGCAACGGTTCACGTTGCTTTGTTCGCTTTGTGCTTGACCAAGGCCTTTCCAACAAGAATCCCTTACGCGTAGAAGTAGCGCATACCGTGCTTACCTTGAGATCTCATGATGATGGTCAGGTGGAAGTGGATATGGGTGCGCCCATTTTTGAACATAGCAAAATCCCATTTAATGCGGGCAGCTTAGCAAGCAAGCAAGAGTTTCATGAAATGCTCTATGCGCTGCCTATTGCTACGCCCGCTACACACGACAGCTGGATAGGCGTCTTGTCGATGGGCAATCCCCACGCAGTACAAGTAGTAGGTGATGTTGATAGTGCACCCGTACTCGAAGAGGGCCCATCAATTGAAAAGGATGCAGCATTTCCGAAAAGAGTAAATGCTGGCTACATGCAAATTATGAACCGCAATGAAATCAAGTTGCGAGTCTATGAGCGTGGCGCTGGTGAGACTCTCGCCTGCGGCACTGGTGCGTGCGCTGCAGTGGTCTCTGGTATTCGTCGCGGCTTACTCGACTCTCCCGTCAAAGTGCATACCCGCGGTGGCGATTTACAAATTGCTTGGGGCGGTATGATCAATGAAGTTGCTCAGCCTGTCATCATGACTGGGCCAGCCATCACCGTGTTCGAAGGTGAAACAACAATCTAAATAGCAGAACTGCAGAAACTACCGCTACCGCTCTTTAGATTAAATACCGTATTTCTCGCGATAGGCTTTTACTGCTGGTAGATAGTTTGTTAACTCGGTATTGCTGGAGGTGGTTAAGAAGGCCATCAGGTCTGCCAAGTTTGCAATTGCTATTACCGGCAATCCAAATTCCTGTTCTACCGCTTGAACTGCTGACTTATCACCAATCTCTGTAGCAGTCCCTGACTTTTCCATACGATCCAAAGCAATCAATACCGCCGCTGGCTCTGCACCTGCATCACGAATGAGTTTTACGGACTCGCGTACAGACGTTCCAGCTGAAATCACATCATCAATAATGACTACCTTGCCTTTAACTGGAGCACCCACTAATGTGCCTCCTTCGCCATGATCTTTGGCTTCTTTGCGGTTGTAGGCATAGGGGACATTGCGGCCAGCATCAGCCAAAGCAATTGCAGTCGCAGCAGCCAGAGTGATGCCTTTATAGGCTGGCCCATACAGCATGTCGTATTGCAGACCAGACTCTTGCAAAGCCTTGGCATAGTAGCGACCCAATGCACTTAAGCGAGCCCCATCATTAAATCCACCCGCATTAAAGAAATAGGGAGAAAGGCGACCCGCTTTAGTTTTAAACTCCCCAAACGACAAAACATTTGCCTCCAGGGCAAATTGAATAAAGTTATCTTGATTAGAATTTTTTGAGCTCATAGGCCTATATGTTACGCATCATTTCTGCCAACCTCAACGGTATCCGTTCTGCAGTCAAAAAAGGCTTTATGCCTTGGGTTGTAAAGCAAAGGGCAGACTTTGTCTGCATGCAGGAGCTCAAGGCTCAACAGGATGACTTAGAAGATGCGATTCTGAATCCGGATGGGCTACACGGCTTTTTTCATCATGCTGAGAAAAAAGGCTATAGCGGCTGCGGCATCTACACCCCACATAAGCCTGACGAGGTGCTCTATGGCTATGGGAATGAGGAATTTGATGCGGAGGGGCGCTATGTAGAGGCCCGATTCAAGAAGCTCTCAGTAATCTCGGTATATATGCCCTCAGGCTCTAGCTCGCCAGAAAGACAGGAGGCTAAATATCGTTATCTAGACTCCTTCTTGCCACACCTAGTTGAACTCAAAAAGTCAGGGCGCGAGATTGTGCTGTGCGGGGATGTGAATATTGCCCATAATGAGATTGACCTCAAGAACTGGAAAGGCAACCTGAAGAACTCGGGCTTTTTACCGGAAGAACGTGCTTGGCTAACAAACTTGTTTGGCAAAGTCGGCTACGTGGATGTTTATAGAAAGCTAGAGCCTGAAGCAACTGATGCCTGTTACACCTGGTGGAGCAATCGGGGTCAAGCATATGCAAAGAACGTAGGCTGGCGCATCGACTATCACATCACCACCCCGGGAATTGCAGCAAGCGCTAAAAATACTGCCGTCTATAAAGATGAGCGATTTTCAGATCACGCACCCCTCACTGTAGACTACGACTGGTCTATTTAGCGACCTGTGAGTCGTGCTTTTTAAACTCAACTACTTTGAAATGAATGGTGAGCCAAATCAGAATTAAGACTGGCGCACCAATAATTGCGGTGCTAATAAAAAAGCTGGAGTAGCCAAAATTATTTACAAAGACGCCCGAGAATCCAGCCAGCCACTTTGGCAATAAGAGCATCATCGAACTGAACAATGCGTACTGAGTTGCGGAGTACTGAATGTTTGTCAGTGCAGATAAGAATGCAATGAAGGCTGCCGTAGCAATCCCGGAGCTCAAATTATCAGCAGAGATTACCCAAATCAAGCCATGCAAATCATGGCCCTGAGTGGCAAGCCAAGCAAATAACAAATTACTGACGGCGGATAAGATCGCCCCCAAAAACAAAATGCGCATCACCCCAAATCGCAAAGTGAGTACACCACCAAGGAAAGCGCCGACTAATGTCATCACCACGCCAAAGACCTTGCTAACCGCCGCCACCTCATCTTTGGTGTATCCCATGTCTACATAAAACGGGTTAGCCATAATGCCCATCACCACATCACTAATTCGATAGATGGCAATTAAGGACAAAATTAAAATCGCGTGCCAACCATAGCGCTGAATAAAATCTGCAAACGGCTCTATTAAAGTTTGGTGCAGCCATGCTTTTGCATTACGGGCTTTAGCAAGCTCAATACGAACAGGCTCCTTACTAAACAAGGTGGTGATCACACCCACACCAATCGAGAGAGCCATACAGAGATAGGCAAATTGCCATGCTGCAGGATCATAGCCAGCAGAACCTGACTCAGCGCGAGCAGCCAACCAAAGCACCCCAGCACCCGACCAAATTAAAGCCAATCGATAGCCCGTTTGATAGGTAGCGGCTAAAGCTGCCTGATGATCGCTATCGGCAGATTCAATTCGAAAAGCATCTAAAGCAATGTCTTGCGTTGCAGAACCAAAAGCAACCAAGAGCGCACACCACACAATCGGTGTAAGCTGAACTTTGGGGTCAATACTGGCCATGCCCACCAGACCAAGAACAATCAGCAACTGGGCAAAGAGTAGCCAACTACGCCTTCTACCAAATAGTATTGATAAAAAGGGAATGGATAGACGATCCACTAATGGAGCCCACACCCATTTAAAAGCGTAGATTAAGCCAACCCAAGTGAGATAGCCAATTGTGCTGCGATCAATGCCAGCTTCTCTTAGCCAAAAACTCAGCGTTCCTAAAATTAGTAGTAGAGGTAAACCTGCAGAGAAGCCCAAGAAGAGCATTCGGAGGCAAGGCCATTCGAGATAAACCCGAAAATCTTTCAGCCAGGACTCAATCGTACTAAGCACGTCGAACGCGGAACAGCGCTAGGCTTCCAAAAAGATTGGGCATCAAAGTAACCTGACGACCCTCATGCAAGATGCATTGATCCAAAATTTGCAATCCTAAGCTCGAAGCCAGCTTTTCAAAATCAGCCACCGTGAGAACACGTACATTAGGCGTGTTGTACCACTGGTATGGCAAGCTCTTAGAAACGGGCATGCGACCAAAGCCAACCGCTAGGCGATGAGACCAATGGCCAAAGTTTGGGAAAGAAACAATCGACTCCTTGCCAACCCGAACCACTTCACGCAGGATCTTTTCGGTTTCATGAATCGTTTGCAATGTCTGTGAGAGCACTACCGTATCAAAGCTGTTGTTCTCAAAGAGCGCTAAGCCCCCCTCAAGATTTTGTTGAATGACGTTCAAGCCCTTTTGCACGCAAGAAAGTACACGCGCATCATCAATCTCAACTCCGTAAGCATGGACGGGTTTTTTCTTTTGCAAATACTCTAGGAAGCTGCCATCACCACAACCGAGATCAAGCACTTCACTATTCGGCGCAATCCAGTTTGCTATTGCGGCAAAGTCTGCGCGTTTCATGATTTAGCCTCTAGCATTTGTTCGAAATAAGCACGAATCAGATTGTGATAACGCGGGTCATCCAACAAGAAGGCATCATGGCCATGGGGCGCATCAATCTCGGCATAACTCACTTCACTCTTATTGCTGAGCAAAGATTCGACAATCTCGCGACTGCGATTTGGCGGGAAGCGCCAATCAGTAGAGAAGCTCACGACTAAAAACTTGGCTTGCACTTCAGCTAGGGCGCGGTTCAGACTGCCTTCATAGCGACGAGAAGGGTCAAAATAATCTAGCGCTCTGGTAATCAGCAAATAGGTGTTGGCATCAAAGTAGGTAGAAAACTTATCACCTTGGTGACGCAAATAACTTTCAACCTCGAATTCAACATCAAAGCTAAAGCGGTAGTCTTGAGATTCGCCTTGCGGTCTTTGCAGCTCGCGCCCAAACTTTTCCGCCATATCATCATCCGACAAATAAGTGATGTGGCCGACCATGCGCGCTAGTTTTAGGCCGCGCTTTGGTACGACGCCATGCTCATAGTAGTTGCCACCATGAAAATCTGGGTCAGACAAAATGGCATTACGTGCCACTTCATTAAATGCAATATTTTGTGCGCTGAGTTTCGGTGTAGATGCAATGACCAAGCAATGCGCAAGGCGTTTTGGAAACTGAATTGCCCAGGCTAATGCCTGCATACCACCCAAGCTTCCACCCATCACCGCAGCAAAACGTCGAATGCCCAACTTATCAGCCAAGCGTGCCTGGGTGTTTACCCAATCCTCAACCGTGATTACAGGGAAGTCTGCGCCATAAGGCTTGCTGGTGGCAGGATTAATACTCATTGGCCCAGTAGAGCCAAAGCAGGAGCCTAAGTTATTCACCCCAATCACAAAGAAGTGGTCGGTATCAACCGGCTTGCCCGGCCCAATCATGTTGTCCCACCAACCTATATCGCCTGCATCATCTGGGTTGGGTCCGGCAACATGGTGTGATGCATTTAGTGCATGACAAACCAGCACAGCATTACTTTTATCGGCATTGAGTTTGCCGTAAGTTTCAATAACTAAATCGTAGCCCGATAGGATGGCGCCACTCTGCAAAGGCAAGGGCTCGGCAAAATGGATCGTGTTTCTAGAGAGGTGTAGCTCGCTCATTCGGATAGAAGAATGCGAAGGCTGATATCTGATGCTTCAGTTGGTAGCTTCTTAAAGCCACTTCGAGCAAATCGATGCCAGCGCCCTAGGACGCAACTCATCAACATACCCGCTCGAACGCTAACCTCATCTTGACTTACATTCGCCCAAGCTCCGCCTTGGGTTTGAGCAATGCGCAAAGACTGCTTTAGAGACGCCTCCACACGATCAAGAACCTGAGTAATTCGTTCTTGTAAACGGTCGTCCTCTTGCAATAAAGCATCGCCTAAAAGAACGCGGGTCATGCCAGGGTTCTTTTCTGCAAAGAATAAAAGCATCTGCAAAATACCGCGAGCTTGCGCAAGGCCCGATTCTTCTTTTTGATTAATCTGATTAATCAGCCCAAAAACTGTTTGCTCGATGAATGAAATCAAGCCTTCAAACATTTGCGCCTTACTAGCGAAATGTCGATAGAGGGCAGCTTCTGAAACTTGAATTTTTGCGGCTAATGCTGCTGTAGTTACGCGCTCACCCTTAGGGTTTTGCAACATCTCAGCCAATACTTGCAGGATTTGGAGGCGGCGCTCACCAGGGCGTGGACGCTTACGTGTCTTACCCTCTTCGGCAACTGTTACCTCAATCTCTGATGCACTAGGGTCTAAAGAATCACGCATATCTATATCTCTTATCCAACTCTTAGCGCGAGCGAATCATCGTTCCAAAAGCTTGTTCAGTCAAAATCTCGAGCAACAGTGAGTGCTCAATTCGACCATCAATGATGTGAACAGAATTCACGCCACTCTTTGCTGCATCCAAGGCTGAAGAAATCTTTGGCAACATTCCGCCAGAAATCGTGCCATCAGCAAATAGGCCATCGATTTCACGGGCCGTTAAGTCTGTTAAGAGCGTGCCATTTTTATCCATCACTCCAGGAATATTGGTCATCATGACCAATTTCTCTGCATGCAAAATTTCCGCCATCTTGCCGGCCACTAGGTCAGCATTGATGTTGTATGCCTGGCCTTCTTCGCTAAATCCAATTGGGGAGATCACTGGGATAAAGGCATCATCTTGCAATGCTTTTACAACTGCTGGGTTAATGGCTTCGATTTCACCAACAAAACCTAAATCAATCGTTCCGCCAGCTTTCTTTTCATCAGCAACCAACATTTTCTTTGCACGAATCAAGCCACCATCTTTACCAGTCAAGCCAACAGCCTGACCGCCAAAGTGATTAATCAACATCACGATGTCTTGCTGTACTTCGCCGCCAAGAACCCACTCCACCACTTCCATAGTTTCTTCATCGGTCACACGCATACCTTGAATAAAGGTACCAGTCTTACCAATCTTTTTGAGGGCCTCATCAATTTGTGGGCCGCCTCCGTGGACTACTACTGGATTCATGCCAACTAGCTTCAGCAGGATGACATCGCGAGCAAAGCTTTCTTTGAGACGCTCTTCGACCATCGCGTTTCCGCCGTACTTAATCACGATAGTCTTACCGTGATACGCACGAATATAAGGCAAGGCCTCGGCCAAAATCTCCGCCTTCAGTAAAGGAGAGATTTCGCTAATAGATGGAGATTGCTTGGTCATTGCTACTTTTATATTCAGTCTAGTAATTAATCGCCAAACAACTTTTGACGAAGTTCACGACGCTCTTGCGCCTCAAGAGAAAGATTGGCTGTTGGGCGGGCAATTAAACGGTTCAAACCAATCGGCTCCCCAGTCTCTTCACACCAACCATAATCGCCAGACTCAATGCGGGCTAGCGCCTGCTCTACTTTTTTCAAGAGCTTGCGCTCACGATCGCGCGTACGCAACTCAAGAGCATGCTCCTCTTCAATCGTTGCGCGGTCAGCAGGATCGGGAACCAAAATATTTTCACGCAAATGCTCTGTAGTTTCAGAGGCGTTTTTCAAAATGTCGTTTTTTAAGGCCAGAAGCTTTTGACGGAAAAAATCCAGCTGTGCTGCATTCATATAGTCCTTTTCGGACATCTTGAGCAACTCAACTTCTGTTAAAGGGGCACCCTTAGCAGCCTTCGCACTTGCAGCCTTACTAGGTGCTTTTGCCGTAGCCGTAGATTTCGTTGGTGTTTTTACCGTCATTTCATTCTTTCCATGGATCTAAACCATTATTGCTTCATTCTGCCAAAGTTTTACTGCCCTTTTGCCAATATTTATCAATATTGACCGTGGCGCCGGATTGTACTTTATATTTCCTAGGCCAAGCAGCCCTCAAGCCCAGCCAGCAGGGTGTCCTTAGGCAAATCAATGCCAATAAAAACCATCCTAGTCTGCTTTGGTTCGGCACCCCATAAACCGGCCAAATCACTCCCCATCATCTGATGGACGCCCTGGAACACGACTTTTCGGTTGCTACCCTTCACATAAAGGACGCCTTTGTAGCGCAGCATCTTCTCCCCAAAGACCTCCAAAATGCCTCCCAGGAAGTCTTCTAATTTTTTATGATCAAAGGGTTTATCACTACGAAAAACGAAGGATTGGATGCGGTCTGTATGGCCTGCATGGCCATGGTGGTCATGACTGTGATCATGACCGCAAGTGCTGTGATCATGGTGGTCGTGGCTGTGATCGTGGCCACAAGTAGCGTGGTCATGATCATCTTGCTCCAAGAAGTGGGGGTCTATATCGAGCTTCGCATTCAAATTAAAGCCCTTGAGATCCAAAACGGCATCCAAAGGCACCACTCCCTTAGAAATTCCCTGAATCGGCGCGCGGGGATTCATGTGCATCAAACGATTACGCAGGGCATCCACTTCAGCAGGTGTCACCAAATCGGTCTTGGTGATAAAGATTTGATCGGCAAAGCCCACTTGGCGCTGAGCCTCTTCATGTTCGGTCAACTGTTGTGGGCCATGCTTGGCATCGACCAGGGTCACTACCGCATCTAATACGTAATGATCCGCAACATCATCATCCATAAAGAAGGTTTGCGCCACCGGGCCTGGATTAGCAACGCCTGTAGTCTCAATGAATACACGATCAAAGCTAATCTTTTTATCTTTACGCTGTTCCCAAAGTGAATTGAGCGCCTCAACCAAGTCACCGCGAATGGTGCAGCAAATACAGCCATTGCTCATTTGCACAATATTCTCTTGGTTATCCTGAACCAAGATGTCGTTATCAATATTCTCTTCGCCGAACTCGTTTTCAATGACGGCAATTTTTTTGCCATGATCTTCCGTCAAGATATGTTTTAGCAAAGTGGTTTTGCCGCTACCTAGAAAGCCCGTAAGAATTGTTACCGGAATTAACGCCATCATTGATCCTATCAAAATCTATAAATACATTCCCCAAATGGGAAACCTTCTATCTTACCGAGTTCCTCAAGCTTTGCCAGCCTTTGCGCGAGGATGGGCTTTATCGTATGCCTGCGCTAGGTGTTGGAAATCTAAAGAGGTATAAATCTGGGTGCTCGCAATGCTGGCATGCCCCAGCATCTCCTGCACCGCTCGCAAATCTTGGGATGATTGCAGGACATGACTGGCGAAGCTATGACGCATCATGTGAGGGTGCACATGGGTTGGAAGCCCGGCGCGCATCGCTAAGGTGCGTAAACGAGCTTGAACTGTACGAGGAGATAAACGCGCGCCCGCAGCGGAAATAAATAAAGCGATCGACACATCTGCCTGCTCCAGCTGTTCGCGAACCGAGCGCCAGACTTTGAGGGATTGCATTGCAGGCCCACCAATCGGGACTGAGCGGCGCTTGCCACCCTTACCCAACACAGTCACTTCTGCGGCGTCCCAGTCCAACCAACCTGCCGACTCATGTTGACGATCTTTGCTTTGCATCACATCAATACCCAGAAGCTCTGATAAACGTAGGCCGGAGGAATATAGCAAATCGATAATTGCAGCGTCACGCACAGTCTCTAGATCTTTTTTTTCTTCAGCTTCTTTTACGGCTTGATTGACCAGGGCAAGCGCCTGCTCAACCGAAAGTGCTTTCGGTAGGGACTTCAAACGTTTAGGCGCTTTCACATCATCGACTGGATTAGCGACTAGGTTTGCAGTCACCCTTCCCGCTTGCGCATCACGACGGGCATCCTTCACAGTCAACCAGTCGTACCAACCTCGCCACGCAGAGAGCGCTCTAGCAATCGTACGAGATGATTTTCCTTTGGAATGCAAACGGCCAGCCCAGCGACGCACATGCGCATTTGTGACTTTTAATAATTCAATGGAATCATCTGTTGCTAATAATTGCAACTCGCCCAGATCCATGCGGTAGGCTTTAAGCGTATGAGGTGATAGCTGCCTTAATACATGCAGCTCGTGCAAATACTCTTGCACCAAAGGATGAAGATCAGCTGGTGCTTGGCTCATAAGCCTGGATACGATCCAAAGCTGCAGCAGTTAGTTCTGCTATCTGACGTAAATAGAATGCGCCCATATCCGCAGTAAAGCGAGATTCGTCTTTACTTGCCAGCAAAAGCACGGCCGGTGATTGCGCCACGCCAATACTTTTACCTAGTGGCAAGCCGATAGCCACCATGCTTTGCCACTCAGGATCAATGCTGACTTGGGTCGCCAACAAATCTACGCTCGCCGCTGCTAGCTCCTTAGCGGAACCGCATAACGGCGTATCAATCCACGGACCAAATGCCGCATTAGGCGACAGTAGTTGTGCCGACTCAACTTCAAATACTTCTGCCAAGCCCGCAGTCACCGCAGACTCCACATCCGCTTTTGTATTTGCACGCATCAAGCGCAATAACCAAGCCACCAAACTCTGTTGAGTCTTGTCATTTCGACTACCAAAGTGCAGCATCTCACTAAGACGGCGATTCAATTCTTGGTTCTGAGTGCGCAACAAAGTCATCTGACGCTCTTGCAATGAAATAGCGCGATCCTCATGTGGATGCTTCAAACGAATTTCATTTAATAGATTGGCATAGCGCTCAAAGAAACCCGGGGTGGCACGCAACCACTCCGCCACCAATTCTTCTTGTTCGGCCTGCTTAGGATCGATTGCGCTCATCTATGTCTTTCTTGCTTATTTTCTAATTTAACTTTTAGCTCAGTTTTTTACGCAGCAGCTCGTTCACCTGACCTGGATTGGCCTTGCCTTTTGAAGCTTTCATGATCTGGCCCACCAAAGCATTAAATGCTTTTTCCTTGCCAGAGCGGAACTCTTCAACAGACTTCTCGTTGGCCGCCAACACCTTATCAATCATAGCTTCAAGCTCACCACTATCGCTAATCTGTTTTAAGCCTTTTGCGTCAATCACTTGATCAACAGTGCTAATGGCTTTGCCTTCGATAGCCTCTTCCCACAGAATTGCAAAGATATCTTTTGCGATCTTGTTAGAGATAGTTCCATCTGCTACACGAGTTAATAATGGTGCCAAATGCTTTGCTTTTAATGGTGCATCTGCAGTAGCAATGCCAGCACGATTGAGTGATGAAGCAAGCTCACCCGCAATGAGATTGGCTGCAGCTTTTGCCAACGGTTTTCCAACAATAGCCAAAAGCTCTTCAAATACTTTGGCGGTATCGCGATCTTGTGTGAGCAATTGCGCATCGTAGGCGCTTAAGCCGAACTCGCTTTGCCATTGCTCGCAAAGCTGCGCTGGGAGCGCAGGCATCTTGGTACGCACATCAGCAATCCATGCATCATCAATGACTACTGGTAATAAATCGGGGTCCGGGAAATAGCGGTAGTCATTTGCATCTTCTTTGCTACGCATACTGCGCGTTTCTTGACGATCGGGATCGTACAAGCGCGTTTCTTGAACGACTGCACCGCCATCTTCAATCAACTCAATTTGTCGGCGTACTTCATATTGAATTGCCTCTTCCAAAAAGCGGAAGGAGTTTAAGTTCTTAATCTCGCAACGGGTGCCAAATTCTTTTTGACCTACAGGTCGAACAGATACGTTAGCATCGCAACGGAAAGATCCTTCTTGCATATTGCCGTCACACACACCCAACCAAACTACTAATGTGTGCAGCGCTTTTGCATAAGCCACTGCTTCAGCAGCACTTCGCATCACCGGCTCTGTAACAATTTCTAGCAATGGTGTGCCAGCACGATTCAGATCGATGCCGCTTGATGCTTCACCGTGTGGGCCCAAGAAACCTTCTTCATGAACTGACTTACCAGCGTCCTCTTCCATATGGGCGCGCGTGAGCTCAACCACTTTGACTTGATCGCCAACCAGTATTTCCAAATGGCCGCCAACAACCACCGGGAGATCCATCTGGCTAATCTGATATCCCTTTGGCAAGTCAGGATAGAAATAATTCTTGCGCGCAAAAATACTCGCTGGAGAAATCTTTGCGCCCACAGCTAAACCAAAACGAATGGCATGCTCAACTGCTTGACGATTTAAGACTGGCAAAACACCAGGCAAAGCCAAGTCGACTGCGCAGGCCTGTGTGTTTGGCCCTGCTCCAAAACGCGTACTTGCTCCACTAAAAATTTTAGATTGCGTTTGAAGCTGTGCGTGGGTCTCTAGACCTATAACGATTTCCCATTGCATCATGCCACCTCGCTTGCTTGACGCAAATGCCAATCAGTACTTTGCTGATATTGATGCGCCACCTGAAGTAAGCGCGCCTCTGAAAAATAATTGCCAATTAATTGCATGCCAATTGGTAAATTATTTGAACTGAATCCACATGGGGCGCTCATGGCTGGCAGTCCTGCTAAGTTCGTTGAGAGCGTATAAATATCTTCCAAGTACATCTGTACTGGATCTTTTGATTTTTCACCTAGACGCCAAGCAACATCAGGGGCAACCGGCCCCAAGATCACATCACACTTTTCAAATGCCGCCTGAAAGTCTGCAGCAATAATGCGACGGATTTTTTGAGCTTGCAGGTAATAGGCATCGTAATAGCCATGACAAAGGACATAGGTGCCAACCATGATGCGACGTTTTACTTCTGCACCAAATCCTTCGGTACGTGATTTCTTATACATGTCAGATAAATCACGATATTCATTTGCTCGGTGTCCGTAACGCACACCATCAAAGCGACTCAAATTACTTGAGGCCTCAGCAGGAGCCAACACGTAATAGACCGGAATGGACAACTTGGTTTTTGGCAGACTAACCTCTATTAACTCTGCGCCTAAATCTTGCAGTGCTTTGGCTGCAGCATTGACTGCGTTAGCCACTTCTGGCGCAAGTCCTTCCGCAAAAAATTCTTTTGGCAAACCAACCCGCAATCCCTCTAATGGTTTAGCTGCATTGGAGCCACCTTCTTTCCAATTCTGCGTGAGATAACGCCCGTAGTCCTCGCCAGAGTCCGCTAGAGAGGTGGAGTCACGTGGATCATGAGAAGACATTGCCGAGAGTAATAGCGCGCAATCTTCCGCATTCTTGCCCATAGGGCCAGCCTGATCTAAGGATGAGGCATAAGCAATCATGCCGTAGCGCGAGACACGCCCGTAACTCGGCTTAATTCCGGTGAGCCCACAAAAGGCGGCAGGCTGCCGTATAGATCCACCAGTATCTGTACCTGTTGCAATCGGAGCCAATCCTGCAGCTACTGCCGCTGCAGAGCCTCCAGAAGATCCGCCAGCAACATATTCTGAATTCCAGGGGTTTAGGACTGGGCCATAGGCTGAATTCTCATTAGAGGAGCCCATTGCAAACTCATCCATATTGGTCTTTCCAAGACAAACCATGCCGGCACCATTGGGATTAAGTTCATCCGGAATCCCGAGATTCGAAACTACCGTGGCATCAAATGGACTGAGGTAACCCTCAAGCATTTTGGATGCAGCTGTTGATTTCCAGCCACGCGTTACGAAGACATCTTTATGGGCAACTGGAATGCCTGTTAATTTTCCAGCCTTACCAGAAGCAAGAATTTTATCCGCTTTAGATGCTTGCTCTAAACTTAAGTGAGCACTTACATCAAGGTATGCATTCCAGCGTTTTCCAGCCTCAATACGCTCCAGAAAGTACTTGGTCAGCTCAGTGCTAGAGACCTCTTTAGCAGCCAATGCTTTTGCCATTAAGGCAATTGGGGTTTGGTGCCAACTCATTCGATCACCCGCGGGACTAAGAAGTAGCCTTCCTGCACAGCAGGGGCAGATTGCATATTTTCAGCTCGCTGGTCAGTTTCAGTAACCACGTCCGTACGCAAAGGTTGCGCTAAATCACGCAAAAAGAGGATGGGGTGAGCCAATGGTGCAAGACCACTTGTATCAACCGCCTGCATCTCCTCAACCAAGGCAAAAACTGCCTGTAATTGAGGCAATACTGCCTCGGCTTCTGCCTGACTTAAGTCAAGACTGGAAAGGTGCGCAATGCGCTGGACATCATCAAGTTTCATGGGGCGCTAGAGTATCATTCATATATATATTTTTTAACACTTACTTATTTTCCCACTACATCATGTTTGGTTTTTTCCGCAGCTACTTTTCTAATGACCTGGCCATCGACCTGGGTACAGCCAATACCTTAATTTACATGCGTGAACGGGGTATTGTGCTTGATGAACCGTCCGTTGTGGCAATTCGCACCGAAGGCGGCCCAAATGGCAAAAAAACCATTTTGGCAGTCGGAAAAGAAGCAAAAGCGATGTTGGGACGCGTTCCTGGAAATATTGAGGCGATTCGCCCAATGAAAGACGGTGTTATTGCCGATTTCACAATTACCGAGCAAATGCTCAAGCAATTTATCAAAATGGTGCACGAGAGCAAGCTGCTGAAGCCAAGCCCACGCATCATTATTTGCGTTCCTTGCGGCTCCACACAAGTTGAGCGTCGCGCAATTCGCGAGTCAGCTTTGGGCGCGGGCGCATCACAAGTATTTTTAATTGAAGAGCCAATGGCTGCTGCAATTGGTGCAGGCCTACCAGTATCTGAAGCGGCGGGCTCGATGGTTGTTGATATTGGCGGCGGCACAACTGAAGTTGGCGTGATGTCATTGGGCGGCATGGTTTACAAAGGCTCTGTCCGCGTTGGTGGCGATAAGTTTGATGAGGCCATCACAAACTACATCCGTCGTAACTACGGTATGTTAATCGGCGAACAAACTGCTGAGTTGATTAAGAAAACAATTGGCTCTGCATTCCCTGGTGCTGAAGTACGCGAGATGGAAGTGAAAGGTCGCAATCTTTCTGAAGGTATTCCACGCAGCTTCACTGTTACTAGTAATGAAATTTTGGAAGCTTTAACTGATCCATTGAATCAAATCGTGACAGCAGTTAAAGCAGCCCTAGAGCAAATTCCTCCCGAGCTTGCATCTGACATTGCCGAACGCGGCATGATGCTCACCGGTGGTGGTGCACTACTGCGTGACCTAGATCGCTTGCTGCTCGAAGAAACTGGCCTTCCTATTCATGTTGCAGAAGATCCCCTCACTTGCGTCGCTCGTGGTTGTGGCATTGCCTTAGAGCGCATGGATAAGTTGGGCGGCGTGTTCTCACAAGAGTAATTGACCTAAGCGTCGATTAGGGAATTGCAACATAGCGCTCCTCCTCTTTTCAGACAAGGCGTTCCGGCTTTAGTCAAACTGATTGTCTGTCTATCGATCAGCATCGCCTTGATGTTGATCGATTTTCGCTTTAAAGCACTTGATCCGATTCGCAATAACGTCAACTGGATATTGCGTCCACTTGAATACGTGATGATGATGCCGCGCAATGCGTATGAAGCGACTTCAGAATATTTCACTAGCCGTGGAACTCTCGATAAAGAAAATCAAGAAATGAAAGTACGTCAAGCAGAGCTCTCTTTGCTTGCCAACCAATCAGAATTTCTTCTTGTAGAAAATCAAAATCTCCGGCAGTTGATGGATTTACAAAAACAAGTGTCTTTTAAAACACTGCCTGTGGAAATTTTATTTAACCCGCCGAATCCCATCTCTCAACGAATTGTGGTGAACCGCGGAAGCAGCGATGGCCTCAAGCTAGGCAACCCTATCGCCAACGACTCTGGAATCCTTGGCCAGGTAGTGCGACTCTATGACAACTCCGCTGAAGTTTCTTTGCTAGAAGATCGTGACTTTGCCGTTCCAGTGCAGGTAGCGCGAAATGGTTTGAGGGCTGCAGTATTTGGCGCAGGGCGCGGCAATCCACTCGAGTTGCGCTACCTTCCAGTAGCCAGCGATTTAGAAGTGGGTGATGTACTCATTACGTCAGGTATCGACGGTATTTATCCGCCTGGATTTGCAGTAGCAGTGATTAGTCGAATAGAGCGCAATGCCGATAAAAACTCTTCCAATGTATTTTGCGTGCCAGTAGCACCCGTCAACCGCTATCGCCAGGCCTTGGCGTTACTTTATGACCCACAGTGGGACGCCAAAGCGTCTACTGGAATAAGCAAACCTGGTGCGCCACTAACAAATACACCGGGGCGCCGCCAAACTCGTGCGCGGGGTATGCAATGATCGATTTTCAAAGCGGCTACATTCTGCGTCCGGTAAATCCGGTTTTTATCTATTTCAGCTTGTTTTGCGCACTACTGCTGAACCTACTGCCAGTTGGTAATTACGGCTGGGTTCCGGACTGGCTCATTATTTGCATCGTGTTCTGGAACATCCATCAGCATCGATATGTGGGCGTGATCACTGCATTCATTCTTGGCGTATTAATGGATGTTCACAACTCTGATCTATTAGGGATTCACGCATTTAGCTATTCATTAGTGGCCTACCTTGCGATCTCTTGGCATCGCCGAATCATTGCCCTATCAGTATTAACGCAAGCACTTCATCTTTTGCCAATCTTCTTATTGGTCTCATTGTTTCCAGTGCTAGCTCATTGGCTATTGAGTGGCGAAGTGTATTGGTGGGCCCTCACTGGTGCCATTCAAGCAATTATTGAAGCATTGCTATGGCCAGTAGCAACCCGGATCTTGCTGTCGCCCCAACGTCGACCCATTGACGTTGATCACAATCGCCCTCTTTAAAGCGCTGCATGGTTTCATTTAAAAAACCAAACCTCGACTCGTTTCAAGAGCGCATTCATATTGCGACCTTGTTTGTTACCTTTTGCTTCTTATTATTAATTACAAGATTAGTGTGGCTGCAACTCGTGAGTCATGGGAAATACGCCCTACTGGCAGAGAACAATCGCATTGCCCTGGTACCCGCTCCGGCTAATCGCGGCCTACTGATAGATCGCAATGGCATCGTGATTGGCAGGAACTATTCCGCATTAACCCTAGACGTGAATGCCGAGGAGGTTAAAGGTAACGTTGATGAGCTAATTGATGAGCTCTCTCAGATTGTGTTGATTTCGCCACGGGACCGTCGAAATTTCAAGCGCTCCCTGGAAGATTCGCGAAAAATGGGGACTTTTCCGCTCCGATCTATGCTCACCGAAGCTGAAACAGCCCGTTTTATGGCTAATCGATATCGATTTCCGGGGGTTGAGATCCGCGCCCGCAGCTTCCGAGAGTACCCCTACAACGAATTGGCCTCCCATTTAATTGGCTATATCGGACGGGTTTCTCAGCGAGATAAAGAGAAAATGCTGGCGGAAATTGAAAGCTCTAAGGCAGATGATCCAGATGCGCTACAAACATCTTTTTTACCCGGCATACAGTACGTTGGAAAGATTGGCTTAGAACAAAGTTATGAAACGGTTCTTCGTGGAGTGCCAGGATATGACCAAGTAGAAATTACTGCGGGCGGCAAACCAGTGCGCACACTTTCTAGCTCACCATCAGTGCCTGGAAAAAATGTAGTGTTGTCAGTAGATATTAAATTGCAATATTTAGTGGAACAACTCTATGGAAATTTCCGTGGAGCATTTGTAGCGATTGAGCCAGAAACTGGCGATATTCTGGCATTTGTATCTAAGCCCAACTTCAATCCAAATGATTTTGTTGAGGGCATTGATTCAGTAACTTGGAAAGAGTTAAATGATTCCCCGCAGAAGCCGCTCTACAACCGCCCCCTCAAAGGAATCTACCCTCCGGGATCTACATACAAACCATTTATGGCGCTCGCAGCTTTAGAAACTAAAAAGCGCACGCCATCACAAACGATCTCAGATCCAGGTTATTTTGATTTTGGAAACCACACCTTCCGAGATGATAAAAAAGGTGGGCATGGCATTGTCGATATGCAAAAGTCTATCGTTGAGTCTTGCGATACCTACTACTACCTGTTAGCGCGTGATATGGGCGTCAACATGATGCATGACTTCATGAAGCCATTTGGTTTTGGGCAAATTACCGGCATCGATTTACAGGGCGAATCTAAAGGCGTACTGCCATCCACAGAATGGAAGAAAAATACCTTTAAAAAACCAGAGCAACAAAAATGGTATGAAGGTGAAACTATTTCCCTTGGAATTGGCCAAGGCTATAACGCATTCACGATTTTGCAGCTAGCGCATGCCATGGCAAATCTAGCTAATAACGGCATCGTCATGAAGCCGCACTTAGTAAAAGCGATCGAAGATCCTTTCACAAGAAGTCGCACACTCACCACACCCAAAGAAAGCTATCGCATTGATCTTGTTCCTGAGAATATTGAGGTGATCAAGAAGGCCATGGTTGAAGTGAACAATTCTGGTACATCTGCTTCTGTATTTAAGGGCACAGGCTATCAAGTTGGTGGTAAGACTGGAACGGCACAAGTATTTAGTTTGAATTCGAAAGAATATAAGCATGGCTCTACTGCAGAATTTTTGCGTGACCATGCTTTATATATTGCTTTTGCTCCTGCAGAAAAACCAACGATTGTGATTGCAATGGTTGTAGAGAACGCCGGTTTTGGTGCGCAGCACGCAGCACCAATTGCACGTAAAGCACTTGATTTTTATCTTGAGGGTAAATGGCCAAGGGAGATTCCTGAATGGAAAAGAGCGCCATAGGTAAAGCAAAAAAATTATTCCTGAGTATTTTTAGCGGGCTTGATCGCCAGCTAGGCCTTATTTTACTTGGCTTAGCGGGAATTGGATTTATTATATTTTTATCTGCAAGCCAAAATACACCTGTTCGTTTTGAAGATGAGCTGCGTAACTTAGCGCTTTCATTTGCCGTCATGTGGATCGTTTCTCGCATCCCGCCAAAATGGCTAGAGATGGCCGCAGTGTGGATTTATGGGATTGGAGTTGCGCTACTAATCGCAGTTGCCGTATTTGGACTCATTAAAAAAGGTGCGAGGCGGTGGCTTAATATTGGCTTTGTGATTCAACCTTCCGAGTTGATGAAAATTGCAATGCCACTCATGTTGGCCTGGTACTTTCAAAAGCGTGAGGGCATTCAAAAGTCTTGGGACTATGGAGTTGCAGCAATCATTCTCGCAATTCCGGTCCTCCTGATTGCGCGCCAACCGGATTTGGGCACCGCACTCTTGGTGTTTGCCGCGGGCATGTATGTGATTATTTTGGCGGGGCTACCTTGGAAATGGATTCTGCCATTCGTAGGCATTGGCGCATTTGGGATTCTGCTCATCATTATTTTCGGCAATACGATTTGTGCGCATGATGTTGTATGGCCATTTGTACATAATTATCAAAAGCATCGGGTTTGTACTTTGCTCGATCCAAGTAGCGATCCCCTTGGAAAAGGTTTTCATACTATTCAATCCATGATCGCGATCGGCTCAGGTGGATTTTTTGGTAAAGGTTGGTTTCAAGGGACGCAAGCGCATCTTGAATTTATTCCAGAAAAACATACCGACTTTATATTTGCCGTCTTCTCC
Organism: Polynucleobacter sp. es-MAR-4; assembly: GCF_018882055.1. Classification (GTDB taxonomy): domain Bacteria; phylum Pseudomonadota; class Gammaproteobacteria; order Burkholderiales; family Burkholderiaceae; genus Polynucleobacter. Next base: position 1,185,374 of record NZ_JACVPF010000001.1, read on the forward strand.
GAAGAGTTTGGCTTGCTGGGCAACTTAGTTTTGCTCGCACTGTTCTTTGCTTTGATTAAGCGTGGTCTCGCTATCTCCGCGAGTGCACCAAATCTATTTACGCGATTGCTAGGCGCATCAGTCACCCTGATCTTTTTCACCTACGCATTTGTCAACATCGGCATGGTAAGTGGCCTATTACCAGTTGTGGGCGTCCCATTGCCTTTCATTAGCTACGGAGGTACTGCTCTAGTCACGCTCGGCTTCGGGGCTGGCATTTTGATGAGTATTCATCGCCATCGACGTCTGGTGCAAAGCTAAGCAATCAGATTGAATGTATGCGCAGACTATTGCGCTATCTCTGGAGACAAAAAAGCCCGGCAAGCCGGGCTTTTTCATCAACAAAGCAAGAATTACTTCTTACGCTTGTTAACTGAATCTTTAAATGCTTTACCAGCAGAAAACTTAACAGTTTTAGCAGCAGCAATTTTGAGTGGCTCGCCAGTTTTTGGGTTACGGCCCATACGTGCAGCGCGCTTACCAGAAGCAAAAGTACCGAAACCGATCAGTTGTACTGAGTCGCCTTTAGTAACAGCTTTAATGATTTGCTCAATAGCAGAATTCAATGCAAATTCAGCTTTGGCTTTTGAGATCTCAGCGTCGTCAGCAATCGCTGCGATTAGTTCTGCTTTGTTCAAGTGAAGCTCCTTATAGATATTGATATCAGCGCACATTGCGCTTACATGATTTTAACCACAAAAAATTACAAAAATAAAGCTGCGTCACAGCAAATTTTTTTATTACCGCTTTTTTACTCTTCTATAACTGTCACATCTGATACAAAATACTCGGTATCGCCAAAACAGCTTGTAGGTAACCCAATATGTTGATCGTATTTAAGTGCGACCTTTTTTCCCAAATTGGCATTGATTTTTTGCGCTACAGCATCTTCACGCACGGTAAAGAGAAATTTTTCTGACATGGTGCCAGGCATAGAAACCATCGCTAATTCGCCTTCCCAGGTTTTACAGATATAGCCGCGATTGGAAAACTTTTGAACGTAGCCGGCACGCTCACCGCTACCATAGCTCCAATTGAGCATAATCCAGGTATAGGCCGCTAAACCCGCTAAGCCAATCAATACAAGGCTTAAAAGCCATTTTGCGAATCCATTCATGTGGTTTTCCTTAATAAATCATCTTTGCAGCCCTAATTGGGTGCATTCATTGCGGTCTGTTTTGACACCAATCAACATTTGAGCATATTCATTATAAAAATAGGGGTGAAATGCAGCCTCATACAAATTAAAATATCAGTATTAACGCTAATCGGTAAACCCCATGGAACTTCGTCATATCGTCTTTTTGATCTTTGTCATTTCAGCGATTTATGTCTATTTCAGGGGCAAGGTGCGATTTGGCGTAGTGCGCTCCCTGACGGACTATCAGGTGCTTTTGGCACCAATTAACAGCCTGCTCTATTTATTCTCCAAAACCAAAGCTGGGGCATTTATTCCCGTTGCGGACTTTCCTGAAATGAAGCCGCTTCAAGAAAATTGGCAAATCATCCGTGACGAAGCCCTTGCTTTGAATGCAGACGGCGCCATTGCCGCAGCCACTGGATATAACGATATTGGCTTTAACTCCTTTTTTCGAACTGGCTGGAAGCGCTTTCACCTCTACTGGTATGGCAAGGAAATGCCATCGGCACAACTCAATTGCCCTAAAACTGTTGCGCTTCTGAAATCAATCCCGTCAATTAAGGCGGCGATGTTTGCCTCGCTACCCCCAGGAGCTACGCTGGTACGCCACCGGGACCCTTATGCGGGCTCGCTGCGCTATCACATCGGCCTTGTCACCCCAAACGATCCTAAATGCTTTATTGACGTTGATGGGGAGCGCTATTTCTGGAAAGATGGTGAGCCGGTGATGTTTGATGAAACCTATATTCACTATGCGGCAAATGAAACCGATCAACAGCGCATTGTTTTATTTTGCGATGTGGAGCGCCCCGTTTACACCAAATTGGTGCAATTACTCAATCGCTGGTTTGGACGCTACGTCATGAGCGCCGCCTCTTCCCAAAACGTTGAAGGGGAGAGGGTTGGACTTGTGAACATCCTCTTTAAGTATTTCTACCACTTAAGAGCGCAGGCAAAAAAGCTCAAAGCTAAACATCGCAGCGTTTACTACATCGGAAAATGGGTTCTGATTTTAGGAATTGCGTGGGCAATATTTTGGTAAGCCCTAGGGGCTTAACACCTCAATAATTTGCTCTGGGGTGATTGAACCCCAGATTTCTACCCGCTTAATGCGACTATTTTGACCGGATAGAAGTTGAATTTGTTTTTGCGGAACCCTTAACTGCTTAGATAACCAAGATAGCAGCATCTCATTTGCCCTGTTTTCAAGCGCAGGGGCCTGCAAGGATATCTTCAGGCAGCCGTCATGCAGACCAGCTATCTTGGTCAGCTTAGCGCCTGGCTGGCAATGTAAATTAAGAACAATGCCGGTGGGGGTTTGGTTTAACCAAATGGGCATCATTAAAGTACTTTAAACTCAAATCATGATTATGAAGAACTCCAGCGCCTTAGACCAGTTATTTGCCAATAATCGCGAATGGGCGGAAGCCATGATCGCCCAAGATGCAGATTTCTTTAAGCGCCTAGTTTCTCAACAGGCACCAGAATATCTTTGGATTGGCTGCTCCGATAGCCGTGTCCCAGCCAATGAAATCGTTAATCTTCTACCGGGCGAATTATTTGTTCATCGCAACGTTGCCAACGTCGTCGTGCACACTGATCTGAACTGTTTATCCGTAATTCAATTTGCAATTGATCTTTTAAAGGTCAAACACATTTTGGTTGTTGGTCATTACGGCTGCTCTGGCGTCCACACTGCGATGACGGATAGACGTGTAGGTCTAGCTGACAATTGGTTACGTCACGTCAAAGATGTGCACCAAAAGCATGAGCGCTACCTTGGTGAAGCTATTCCAACAGCAAGGCGTCAAGACCGATTATGCGAGCTCAATGTGATTGAACAAGTTGTCAATGTTTGCGAAACCACCATTGTTCAAGATGCATGGGCAAGAGGGCAAGACCTAACGATTCATGGTTGGGCTTACCGCCTGGAGACTGGCTTGGTAAATGATTTAGGCATGTCGATTAGCTCCGACGAAGAAATGAATGTGCGCTACGCTAAATCCTTATCTCGCTACGACGCTGAATAAATTGAGTTTTGTTTAAAAACTTTTCAAACTACTCTGGAGTAGCGCTCCTCAGATTTCTAGTATCGCTTCCCTATAAGACGCTAGTCTCTATTGGCTATAGCTTGGGCTACTTAGCAGCTCATATTCCTAGCTCGCGCAATCGCGTAGTTCAGAAAAATTTGGAACTATGCTTTCCTGAGCTGAGCCCAGAAGAAATTAATGCACTTAGAGAAGAACACTGGAGGCTACTCGGTCGCAGCTTGGCAGAAAAAAGTATTATTTGGCTCGGCAGCAAAAAACAACTTGCCGATATGATTGAAGTTCGCTCAGAGGTCGACCTCAGCGATAGGCAACCTCGCATCTTAGTGAACATGCATTTTATTGGTATTGAAGGCAGCATTATTTTGAGTGCGCTTGCTCACGACAAAGGCTGGCCCCGTACCTCAGGCTTTTTCCAAAGAATGAAAAACCCCTTCTTTAATAGAAAAATTATTGAGTGGCGCAATCGCTTTGGCGGGAACTCGATTGACCGCCAAGGAAACACCCTTGAGCTCATTCGAGAAATCCGCAAAGGGAGCTTTATCATCATTGCACCTGATATTGATTTAGGGCTCAAAGATTCAACCTTCGTTCCTTTTTTTAATATTCAAACCAATACGATCACCGCCGTTTCCCGCCTTGCCAAAATTACAGGAGCTCAGGTCTGCATGATGGTCACAACGCTCAAAAAAAATGAGGCTGGCTATGTTTGCGCTATTAGTAAGCCGCTTGAGAATTTTCCGACTGAGAACCCTGAAGCAGATACCGCACGTCTCAACCAAATTTTTGAACAAGAAATAAGACTCAGGCCCGCTGAATACTATTGGGTTCATAAACGCTTTAAAAATCGTCCATTTAATGAGGCGAACCCCTATTAGCCCTTCTTCTGGCTGCGCTTTTGTCCTATCATTAAAGGATGACTGAACGCATTGGGCTATTTGCCGATCTACATAGTAATTTAGAAGCTTTTGATGCTTGCATGGAGCAAGCCAAAGAGTTGGGCGTTACCCGCATGGTTTTTTTAGGGGACCTCGTTGGTTACAACGCAGACCCTGGCGCTGTAATTGATCGCATTGGAGAGATGGTTGCCAATAAAAAAGCAATTGCTGTTTTAGGAAATCATGATCAAGCGGTTTTTGAAGACCATCGCCATCAAATGAATGCAAGCGCTAATGCTGCAATTGAATGGACCAAAAGCCAGCTCAACTCTTCTCAGATTCAGTTTCTCAAAGATTTACCCCTAATGATTCAAGAGGATGCAATGTGCTTTGTTCACGCATCGGCTCATAATCCCGCGGACTGGAATTACATCACCGACAGTATGAGCGCATGGCGTTGCGTACAAAGTTCAGGAAAGCCATATACCTTTGTTGGCCACGCTCACGAACAAGCGCTCTTCTATCAAAGTGCTGTTGGTAAGCTCATTCGTTTTGCGCCCCATCCCGGCGACGAAGTTCCGGTAATGCATCATCGCCAATGGGTTGGCGTAGTGGGCTCACTTGGCCAGCCGCGCGATGGCAATCCCGAAGCTTGCTTTGCTGTTTTTGAGCCCGCATTAGAAGTGCTTACTTTTCATCGGACCCCTTACGATCAATTTACAGCAGCAGAGAAAGTTCGTCGTGCGGGGTTGCCAGAGGATCTTGCTAACCGCCTAATCACGGGCAAATAATTTATTTATGTCGATTAATACTGATATTGAAGCAGTTGATGAGATTTTCCAAGAAGGCAAAGTAGTTGATGGATTTGTATTGGGGGCTGAAGTTCATCGTGGCGGCATGGCCAGCCTGTACTCCGCAACTAAAGAAGGTATTGATGTTCCCATTCTTCTCAAGATTCCGAGAGTCGGTCGTGACCAGCCCGTTGAAAGTCTCATTGGCTTTGAAACTGAGTTAACCATTCTGCGCTCACTGAAGAGCCCCTATGTTCCAAAATATCTCGGCTCTGGCAATATGGCGACACGCCCCTATATTGCAATGGAGCGCGTTGAAGGATGACCGCTTGAGGACTTCATCAAAGAAGGTAAAGTTTTTTCAATTGATGAGGTAGTAAAAATTGGAGCTGACTTGGCACAGGCAGTGCAGTCGCTTCATGCACAAGATGCGATTCATTTAGACATCAAGCCCGAAAATATTCTGATTGACGATAAAGGCAAGCTCACCTTAATTGATTTTGGTTTATCGCATCACGCTCGCTTTCCAGACTTACTTGCAGAAGAAATGCGCAAGGGAATTGGTTCGGCTCCCTATATTTCGCCAGAGCAAGTCACTGGAATTCGCTCTGACTACCGCAGCGATATTTTCTCTATCGGCGTCATTATGTATGAGCTACTAACGGGCGAACTTCCCTTTGGGAATCCACAGTCGATGAGTGGTTTGCGAAAAAGAATGTGGGCACAGGCATTTCCTCCGCGCGCTATCCGCAAAGAGATCCCCCGCTGGCTTCAAGAAATTGTTTTACGTTGTCTGGAGCCACGAGCAGCCGACCGCTATCAAAGCGCTGCACGTCTTCGTCAGGTCTTGCGCGACCATGAGAGCGTCACCCTCACTGAGCGTGCGGATCGAGTAGACCCACTTAGTTTCTGGGAAAACCTGAAACGCATGTTCCGTGCGGCAGGTTATGAGCCATCCCCAAGTCCTCGTCCCAGCATCGGAAACTACGATGCACCATTAATGATTGCAGCGATTGATACTCGCCAATCTGATGAGGACTTGCGTGAACGTATGCAAACAACTGCCAAAAATTTATTGCAGGCCTACCCTGAAAGTCGCCTCGTATGTCTGAGCACTATTGCGAGCACCCCAACTTTTGAAGGCAACCAGGAAAGTGAAACTGCTAGCGGCATTGTGCGCGGCCATCTTGTGCAGCTCATGGAGTGGGCTAAACCCCTAAAATTGCCGCCAGAACGGATTTCGTATCACGTACTAGAGGCACTTGATCCGGCCACCCGAATAGTGGATTTCGCAAAAGACAATGATGCGGCGCTCATCCTGATTGGGGCGTCCCACAAGCTACCAAATAAAGTAACGCCTTGGCGAACTTCAATGACAAAAATTGTTGAGGAAGCCCCCTGCAGCGTTCATATTGTCAGAACCTAGTCTCAGCCGGGCAATTGCCCGATAATGCAGTCATGGAAGAAAAAATACGCGTCTCCAAGCTGCTCTCTGAGCTAGGCCTTTGCTCTCGTCGCGAGGCCGACTCTTACATCGAGCAGGGCTTGGTTACTGTTGATGGTGAAGTGGTCAATGAGCTGGGCTCGCGTGCTTTTCGTCATCAAAAGATTGAGTTACAGTCCGGGGCCAAAGCTCAGCAGGCATCCCGGATTACCGTCATTCTCAATAAGCCAGTCGGCTTTATCTCTCACTATGATGATGAGCAAGAGTACCAACCTGCTGCCTCACTAATTACTCCGGACAATTACTTTGCTAGCCCGCTTGATAAGGGCCGCAACCCGCGATTTAATACTCGCGGCCTGGCGCCTGCCGGTCGACTCGATATCGACTCCACTGGCATGCTAGTGCTGACTCAAGATGGCCGTATTGCCAAACTCCTCATTGGTGAAAACAGTCCGATAGAAAAAGAGTATTTGGTTCGGGTTGAAGGCGCCCTCTCTTTTGAAGATCTAGATCGCCTAAAGCATGGCCTGGAATTAGATGGTGTTGTTTTGAAGCCTGCTCAAGTTAGCTGGCAGAACGAAGATCAACTTCGCTTTGTTTTGCGAGAGGGTCGCAAACGTCAAATTCGTCGCATGTGTGAAATGGTTGGCCTGAGAGTTTTAGGCCTCAAGCGCGTGCGTATGGGTAGAATTTCTCTAGGCGCCCTACCTCCTGGAAAATGGCGCTTTGTGAGGCCAGAAGAGCAATTCTAAGAAGCTCAGCGCGCTTATAATTCTGTCAGTTAGATTAAACGCAGAATTACCATCGATACCATCACATCCAGCACTCCTGGCGCAGAAGTTTTAAGACGCCGCAGCTTTGCCATCATCTCTCACCCAGACGCTGGCAAGACCACCCTTACCGAAAAACTCTTGTTATACGCAGGAGCCATTCAGATTGCAGGTAGCGTAAAAGCACGCAAGGCCAGTCGACATGCAACCTCTGACTGGATGGAGATTGAGAAGCAACGCGGCATTTCAGTTGCGAGCTCGGTGATGCAAATGGAATATCGTGACTGCATCATTAATCTTCTCGATACCCCTGGTCACCAAGACTTCTCCGAAGATACCTATCGCGTTTTAACTGCGGTTGATTCTGCCCTCATGGTGATTGATGCCGCCAATGGTGTCGAGTCACAAACCCTGCGCTTGCTTGAAGTCTGTCGCGCGCGCAATACGCCAATCGTGACCTTCATTAATAAAATGGATCGTGAGGTAAAGCCCCCCATGGAGCTCATGGATGAAATTGAAACTGCGCTAGGTATTGAAGTAGTTCCTTTTACTTGGCCAGTGGGCATGGGCAAATCATTTGCCGGCGTGATTGATATCGCCAACTCACAAATGCGCATGTTCAAAGCGGGCGAAGATCGTGTGACCGAAGATTCGCATGCCATTGTTGACGTCAATGACCCTGCGCTGAAAGAGCGCCTTGGCACTGATCTCGAAAATGCACTTGCAGAAGTTGATCTCATTAAAAATGCGATGCCTGCGTTTGACCGTGAAGCCTTTTTGGCTGGGCGTCAATCACCAGTATTCTTTGGCTCAGCCATTAATAATTTTGGTGTGCGCGAGATTCTAAATACTTTAGTGGAGCTCGCACCATCACCAGGTTCACGCAAGGCCTTGCAGCGCGAAGTCAGCCCAGCAGAAAATAAATTCTCCGCAGTGGTGTTTAAGATTCAAGCCAACATGGATCCAGCGCATCGAGATCGTGTTGCTTTCTTGAGAATTTGCTCAGGGCATTTCCAGCGCGGCATGAAGCTCAAGATTTGCCGTAACGGCAAAGAAGTGCGTACCAATAATGCGCTGTCTTTCTTGTCACAACGCCGCGACATCTTAGATGAAGCTTTTCCCGGTGACATTATTGGATTGCCAAACCACGGACTACTTCGCTTGGGCGACACGCTCACCGAAGGTGAGCAGTTGCAATTCACAGGCTTGCCGTTTTTTGCGCCTGAAATTTTCCGCATGGTTGAGTCCGCAGATCCACTGCGCTCTAAACAATTGCGCACAGGCTTAATGCAGCTTGGCGAAGAGGGTGCTATTCAAGTATTTCGCCCTATGACTGGCGGAACTATGTTGCTTGGCGCATTTGGACAATTGCAGTTTGAAGTGGTGAGTCATCGCCTACAAACAGAGTACGGCGCTGAAGTACGTCTGCTGCCTGCGCGCTATAACTTAGCTCGCTGGGTCAGCTCTGAAGATCCTGTAGCTCTTAAGAAATTTATACAAGAAAATATTCATCGCATGGCAGAGGATGTTGTGGGTGCTTCAGTATTTTTGGCCAGCCACAAATCCGAATTAGATGTCGCTCAACAGCGCTGGGAATCCATTCAATTCCATGCGCTCAGAGAGCATGCAGGCCTCATCTACCAATCAGACCTCGCTGGATAAATCTAGCGTTGGCTTGATTGCGGCCAATTGCAATCGAACACTGCAACTAACTGAGTATCGCTTTTTCTAAAAGCAGCAGTTTTGCCATATTGCGCGCAATAGGCATTGGCCCTTGTTGTTAGTGATGCGATAGATTCGCCATCACTATTTAGAAAGGTGACATGATTCGCATCTGATGCATCGGTGTAAACCGCTGCGCAAGCACTCAATCCAATAATCCCAAGCAACAAAACATATTTGAGATGTGTCATACGAATCCCCTTGCTTAGTAAATGCATTAGCCCGCTCATAGTACAAACCTCTTCACCAGTCTTGCGGTCAGATTGCTAGCAAATGGGCGATAGATCAAAATACAAATCATCGCAACTGGATAGGCAACCAACCAAACCTCCAGCCATACCCAGAAGAAGTTCTGCGCTAAGCCCACTCGAACTAAAGTTGTCGCCAGCGTAATACTCAATGACATAAGTCCGCCCATGATGGCGGCGAAAATAAGATTTGGAATATTCATCATCATCTAATCATAGCGCCTGGACTGCTTAACTGTTATTCTGATTTGTGATCACTATTCCGCGCCCTACTTAGGGGAGTCTGCTGAGCAAGCTCAGAGGTTCATCATTCCAAGACTCTAGGAAAAAATATGGCTGTTGGCCAAAATCAAAGAAATAGAAAAAATGACCCCATGGTTAGCAAAACTGGTAAAGCTAAACTGGGCCCACTGAATACTGCTCAATTAAGCAAATTACTTGACTCAAGCACCAAGCCTAAAGAGAAAGCAAAGATTCAAAGGGCTCTTAATAAGCGCCCTTCAATCCCAGCGCCTGTCGCTGAGCCTGTCGCAGCCTAAGTGCTAAGCCCCGAAATTACCGGGGCTTTTTCTTATGTAATATGCTCTCATCATGAAAGCATCTGCTCAAATTCACTCTATTTATGTTTCAGCTCGTGCAGGCGAACCAATGATGCAGCTGGCACAAGCCCGCATCATTGCTGGCGAGGGAATTGCTGGTGATCGCTATGCACTAGGCATAGGTGCGTTCTCTAAAACCAAGCCTAAAATCCGACATATTTCTCTGATTGCACTATCCGGCATTGATCATGCCAATCAACAACTCCTTGCCAAGCAACAAGCAGTTTTTGATCCGGGCGATACTCGAAGAAATCTGATCATCATCGGGATTTCCGCAGAAGAGCTCAATGCGCTTGTTGGCAAGACTTTCTATTTGGGGAGTCTTACTTTTAAGGGCACTGAATTATGCGAGCCCTGCCAGCGACCAGCCAATCTACTCAAAAGACCTGACTTCATGAATGCATTTGAGAGTAGGGGTGGCCTTAGGGCGGAGGCGCTGGAGTCCGGAACTCTTGGCAATGGGGACTTGCTTACCCATTCTATCGGCCAAGAAAAATGATCACTTATATCGAGCATGCCACTATTAGCCCAGAGCAGGCGATCGACCTATATACCCGCTCCACCCTTGGGGAAAGACGCCCAATTAATAGTATTGAGGCTTTTACAGCAATGCTTGCCAATGCAAACCTCACTATTTCCGCATGGGATGATGAGAAACTAGTTGGAATCAGTCGCAGCCTGACAGACTTTGCCTATGTGGCTTATTTAGCTGACCTTGCTGTAGATGAACAATACCAGCGGCAAGGAATAGGCAAGCAACTCATTGAAGAAACTAAAAAGCGACTGGGCCCTAGCTGCATGATTGTGCTACTTGCTGCCCCGAAAGCGAACACCTATTACGAGCATCTTGGTTTCGAACATAATCCTCGCGCTTGGACAATGAAAAATAACTCCGCTTAATATTGCAATATGTCTATAACCAAACTCTGTCTTATACGCCATGGCGAGACCGCCTGGAATGCTGAAAGACGCCTGCAGGGGCATACCGATATTCCTCTAAATGCCAAAGGCGCTCTACAAGCTCGTCAAATGGCACAAGCACTAAAAGATATCAACCTCTCATTTGATGTCTTGTATACCAGCGACCTTAAAAGAGCGGCCGATACAGCAAATGCACTTGTTGAAATATTTGGGGTCGAGGCTAAAGTTGATGGGGCTCTGCGAGAGCGGCATTTTGGCGCACTTCAAGGGCTTTCAATCACCGAGGCGCCATCAATACAACCCGATGTTTGGCAAGCCCATATTGCTCGTGACTTAGAGCATGACCTTGAAGGTGGCGAAAGTATTCAACAATTTGCTTTGCGAGTGCAAAATGCGCTAGATAAAATTCAAGAGCGCCATGCTGGTAAAACTATTTTGATCGTGAGTCATGGCGGCACGCTCGATATGATGTATCGCATTGCGAGTAAACAAGCGCTCAGCGCCGAAAGAATAGCTTCGGTACCAAATGCCTCTTTAAATTGGATTTCCCATAGACAAGGGGATGGATGGTCGGTGGGGCAATGGGCTGACACTCGCCACCTGGAGGGGCCCGCCCTAGAAAACGTAGACCTCTAAGAAAAAAGTCACCCGTAGGTGACTTTTGACTTTTCAGAAAGAATTTATTTTCTGATGTGTGCGTGACGTGCAGCGTCTTGTGACATGCCCTCGCCTTTTGGCTTACCTTCAAGCGCTTCTTTTTCAGCAGTGATTTCTTTGCGGCGCTCTTTGCAAGAACCAGCAATCTCTTGCAATGCTTTACGAGCTCTGGCAGCAGAAGCTTTGATTCCTTTACCGTGGAACTTTTCATTCTCTGATTGGTAGGCTTCAAAAGCAGCAATTAACTTGTCATGATGGGACATATTTTTCCTTATGAATAATTGAAATAATCGGCTTAAGAAGCACTTTAACCCAATATACGAAAACTACTCTAAATTATTGCGTCCAGCGATTAATGATTGCCTTTAGCTTTTCTGGGCCCAACTCGGCAAGATATAAATTAAAGTCATCCCGCAATTTTGAGCCTTTTTTGAAGGCAAACCCTAGATTGTCAAACCCAACCACTTGATAGCTGCTACTGACTGGGAGATTTAAGGATTTTTGGTAATTGACGAGCATAACGTTATCCACAAATACTAAGTCCACATTGCCATTTTGCAAGGCAATCAGGGCCTCTGTAGGTGATGGATACAGCTTGACCTGGTTTACTGAGTAATAGCCCTTTGGCTGCAAGACTGTTTTTACATAATCATCAAACACGCTACCGGTAGGATAGGCAATGGTGTATTTTTTTAGCTGTGACAAATCAGTAATTTTGATATGGCGCTTGTTTAAACCGATCAACTGCCAAGTGCTGGTGAAATAAGGATTAGAAAAATCCATCACCTCTTTACGCTTATCGGTAATTGAGATCCCGGAGAATGCGACATCAGCCTGTCCACTAGTTACCGCGCCCAACATACCAAGCCAATCATAGGCGGTCATTTTGAATGTACAGCCCCGTGACTTACAGTAGCCTTCAAATATCTCCAAATCTATACCCGTATATTTGCCATCTTTTTCAAAAAGCATCGGGGGTATCGTAGGAGATATAGCAACCTTAATCACATTGGACTGCTCTTCTTTGGAGCAGGCGCCAAGCACAAATAAAGTTACAAACAATATCGAAATGATGCGTGCTAGTCTCATGATGTATTCAGAATTAAATTGGATAAATGATCTTATCAAGAATTGAATGCAAAAAACCACCCGAAGGTGGTTTTTAATTTTCAATGCTCACCCTCTGATTTTATTATCCAGTGGTCGCTTTTTTACTTGGCACGTGACTTGCTTTACAGAAATCTACAATAGCGTCTGCAAACTTCAGGTAACGCGAATTCACTCTTCTCAGCTCACTTAACTCCGACACACCTTTGGGCGTCTCTTGTTGAAAGGATGCATCTTCATAGCCTGGATGGTACGGGGCTTCTTTTGTATAGATATTGCTCATATTGTTTACCTAATTCAGTAAGATTTTTAATGGCTCCGGAGATGGAGGTTAGTTGTGCGTTCTTACTGAGCTAGCTTGGGGCGATATTCATTCAGGACTCCTAACATGCGCGTGCGCAATTGAATGCGTCACCCGCTTGCCGCTCCCCCTGTCCTTGATACCTGAGAGATTCACGCTAAGACCTAGCTTAGCGCTTGCTCCTTCGGTGCACCATCAACATGGTGACTCTCCAGACGGCTGTTTAGGATAAGCAGTACCTTCCTAGTGGGTACCTGAGCGTTCATGGGAGTTTGCGCCTTCGGTGGAGGCCTATGGCCTCACTCTCCTGCTTGTAAACAGTATAACTTGTGTAATTATTTTTGTAATACTGACTTACACCTAGCCCCGCGTCTATTGAGAAATTAATTGACCTTCTTAATTTCTTTAATGGTATTGCCTTCGCCCAACAACACAATTTTAGGAACGTGCTTTGCAACTTCATCATTGCTGACTTGCCCGTATGTACAAATAATCAGATGATCGCCAACATGAGCTTTACGTGCAGCAGCTCCATTCAAAGAAATAATCCCCGAGCCACGTTTTGCCTTGATGATGTATGTTGAAAAACGTTCGCCATTATTAATGTTGTAAAGCTCGATCTTTTCAAATTCACGCATGTCGGCAGCATCGAGCAAGTCCTCATCGATTCCACAAGAACCTTCATAATGCAAATCCGCCTCTGTAACGGTTGCTCTGTGAATTTTTCCCAACAACATAATGCGATTCATACGATTTCCTCAAGAATTAAAAGCATGCCTCTTAAAGCATTTTTAAAAACTGTCTTGGCATTTTCTCAAATTTATTTGAAGTGACACCATCAAAAAAACCCCGCATACACGGGGCTTTCTGAATGGCTATTATCTACCAATTACTTGGCGCGGCTTTTTGCTGCTTTAGGGGCCTGACCAAACTGACCTTGTGCAGTCTTCATTGCTGTTTCCACACTTTTTTCGAAGTTTGCAAAGGCATCTTGAGTGGTGGATCGAACTTGGTCGAAGTTTTGCATGGCCGTATTAAATGCGGATGTAAATGCACTTACATATGCTTCTGTGCCAGCTGGCGCCTTTGAGGTTGCTGTAGCCACAAAGCTCTTCAAATCATCCTGTGATTGATCAATGGCCGCCTCTACAGCCTCAACCAATTCTTGGTTACCACGACGCAGTACTGCAGCCACCTTTTTCTGATAAGCAGCTACCTCAGCAACAGCCTCTTGTACTTCTGGGCTTTGCAAGAGATCTAAAGCAGCCTTGGCATCTTTGCCCTTCAATAACTCGGCAGCCTTGGCTTGCGCGTTTGCTACGGCCTGCTGCGCTGCCTGGTAATTGATTTCTGCCAATTCTTGAGCATTCTCAAGGGCGGTTTGACCTAAAGCGCGGGCGCTTTCTACGGATTTAGCTTGATTTTCTGCAAATTGATTTTTGAACATGTTATTTCCTTTAAAGGGTTATTTGTTGCACTGCACCATATTAATGGCTTAATTTGGGCTTAGCAAGGAAATATTGCTGCATGGCAACATATAATTCTGTCAGTTCAAGTGGTTTGTTATGAATTTCAGCATTAAGCCTCACTTAAGTGGTGTTTTGCTTCACCTGTTTCCGAAATTATTAGTTATGTGCCGTAGATTCATTGTTCTGTTAGTTCTTTGCATGCCATTCGCAGCCTCCTGCGCCGAAAGTATCTCTGATTGGTTCCAAACCACGACAACGCATCTCGAGTCCGTTTGGGACAAAGGTGGAAATGAGCTTTATGTCCCCCTCTACACCTATCACATGCCTTACGCGTATTCTCAGGAAAAAATCAATGAATACACCGAATATCCAATGGGAATTGGATTCGGTAGGGGTCTAATGAATGAGAGTGGTAATTGGGAAGGCATATATGGAATGACCTTCAAAGATTCACATGGCATTTATCAGTACATGGTGGGATATGGATGGATACCCATGTGGAATATTGGCAACAGCCCTGACTGGAAGTATGGCATTGGAGCGACGGCTTTCATCATGTCGCGGCAAGACATCATGAACTACATCCCCTTCCCCGGCGTCCTTCCTATTGCCTCAATCAGCTATAAAGATCTCAGCATTCAGACTGCCTACGTGCCTGGCGGACAAAACGTCGGCAACGTCTTATTCACGTGGGCTAAATACAATTTGCCCAAATAAAATTAAGCAGGGATATTTTTTAAATAGTTGATAACCCAAGCCGGATCACTGTCACTTGGAAAGATTGGATAGTGCACAGCCTCGATCACACCATCATTCACAATCAAAGTAATGCGCTTTAATAAAGTCATTCCAGCAGCAACAAACGTGGGCAACTGCAAGGCTTTCTGAAATTGATAATCGGCATCACTTAATACCGGAAATGGCAAATGCAAACGATCAGCCATCTCTTTTTGGTATTCGGTAGATTGCACACTCAAGCCAACCACCTCTGCACCTAAATCGCGTAACTCTTGATAGTGATCTCTAAAGGAGCAACTTTGTGGCGTACATCCCCTAGCTCCAGGTATTTGATCCCAACCTTCTGGCAAAGCAACGTTGGGTTGCCCTGTCATTGGATAACAGTAAATTACCAAGCGGCCTTTACTCTCGCCAAGATTAAATTGGCCAGCATTAGTCGTACCCAATGAGATTGCGGGCAAGCGCATACCCACCAAGTGAGCGGCAGCTCCATCATCTTGAGGAATAGGTAAATCAGTGGGTAATTGATTGAGATTGGTCATGTTCGCATTTCTTTAAACTAAGTTTGCATATTACAACTTGCATGCCGTCTTTTGGGAAGACTTTCTTTGGGATGCCAGTTCAGCCATTGATTCAAACTGTCGACGCACAATATTTTTGATGAAGAAATCAATTATTGCTGATGGCACCATCGAATTTGGCTCAACCTGGGCATCATATTTAAAGAGGGTGGCATCTTTCTCCGGGGACAGTCGCCAACTTCCCTTGTAGTATTTTGTATCACCACTTAACTGCTCAAAAAGCAGCGCTTTGTTAGGCACCTCAACGTACTCTAATTCAGACCGCATCTCAAATGGGATGAATAGAATTCTTTCTTCAAGTAAGCGGGCAACCTTCACCTTATTTCCCGACCTAGATAGCACCTTCGAATCTACAACTCCAGGTAAATTTTTAATGCCCTCGTAGTCCGTAATAAATGTAAAGGCTTCGCATACGGTAATCGGTACCTCATAGCTTGCATTCACCTGGAAGCGATCTCCGGATCTCGTGACAGCAACCTTTAGATCATAAGTATTGGAAGCCTCTTGCGCGAAGGCGATGCCGAAGGACGCAATAAGAAAAAAATGTAGGAGCTGCTTCATAACTACAGTTTAGTTGCTCTTGAAGCAAGCTACTTTCTAGCAATGGTGGGCCTAGCTTGCTGCTGTGCGCATTAGCCTTAATAACTCATCATCATGCTCGGGCAGACCATCTAATACACCGGTAAGGTTTGGCATCTTCGCAATAATTTCTTTTGCCAAGAAGAAGCGCATTGACCAGGCAGTAAAGCTTCTCTGCGCAATCTCTTCCATCTTCAACAGGCGCACCTGCTGATGGCGAGGATCTCGCTGAATTTTTTCCCACATCTTCGTGACCTCTGCACGAGGCCCCTCTAATATTTGACCAAAATGTTGGTTCTCATAAAAGAGCACCCCTGTTAGGCCCAGCCTTTGATTAAGTTGTGCAGCTTGATCCGTAAGGCGCATCAATGCCAAAACGCCCATATCCTGCGTCGCCTTGCTGATATAGCTCACAGAAATTAATTGGGACTTGCTCATCTTGTTATCTCGGGGTCAGCGCTGGATATGTTCTAAATTGAATTCACGTAATGATGGCAAATACTATCTTTTGATGGGGCTTCAATCCATTCTGATTTACCCGCAAGCCCAAGCAACCCGATTTAGGCGTACACACAGCAAGAACGACCCTATCTAGTTATCTATTTATTAGATTAACAACTTCATATTAATTCATTAGACAGATCACTTCATTAAGAACAAGATGAATCCATCGCAACACACAATGAAGGGAGTTAAAAATGAAAATCCAAAATAGATTGGCCACGATTGCAGAAGGCTTGTACTTCCTCAACCATCAATATGAAAAGGACTTGCTAGCAATTTTGCAGTCAGAATCCGCCAAAAGGGGTTCTCTATGAATATTCTTATCGCATTTATGGCGGGCGAATAGAAAACGTGCTCAGCCGCACTGACCAAAATCGTTTTTTCAGTTAACCTAATTTGGTCAGGTTACTTAACCAAAAATGATTTACCTATTAGGAGATCTAAATGACATCACAAGGAATGTGCCCAGTTGCTCACGGGGCCAATACCGAATCCAGCAACACACCAATGGCATGGTGGCCAAAGTCACTGAACCTAGACATTCTTCATCAACAAGATACAAAGACAAACCCAATGGGTCCGTCATTTAACTATCGAGATGAATTAAAAAAGCTCGATATAGGCGCACTCAAGAAAGACATGAAAGAGTTGCTGCTCAACAGTCAAGCCTGGTGGCCAGCAGACTGGGGTCACTACGGCGGCCTGATGATTCGTATGGCCTGGCACTCTGCGGGTAGCTATCGCATTGCCGATGGTCGCGGTGGAGCTGGGACAGGCAATCAACGCTTTGCTCCATTGAACTCATGGCCAG